>NZ_BAAGUR010000003.1:0-1153092 GCF_054781295.1 Kribbella endophytica | reverse complement strand
GTCGGGGAAACACCCAGTCTCCATTCCGAACCTGGAAGTTAAGCCCTTCAGCGCCGATGGTACTGCGACCGGGAGGTCGTGGGAGAGTAGGACGTCGCCGGACATTCACACTGTTAAGGGCCACCCCACACCGGGGTGGCCCTTAGCATTTTGTGGGGGGTCCGGAGCTGTTCGTACGACCCTGTATTTTTGTCTGTCTGAGCGCAACACCTACGCACGACCGTTAGGAGTCACCGTGGCTACGCCACCTCGTAACCCCCGTCCCGGCTCGGGTGATCGCCGTGGTTCGTCCGGTGGAGCCGGCCGTCCCGGTCGGGCAGGCGGTGGGCGTTCCGACTCCACTGGCCGTGGTCGGTCCGGCGCCGGCAGCTCGGGAGGATCCAGCGGTTCGGGCTCTTCCGGTGGCTCCGGCTACCGGGGTGCATCGGGTCGTGGCGACGGTCCCCGCGCTGGTGGACCGCGGAGTGGTGGTGCGCCGCGTTCGGGCGGAGCTCCTCGTACGGGTGGAGCACCCCGCAGTGGGGGCGCTCCTCGTACCGGTGGACCTTCCCGTGACGGTGGACCTTCCCGTGACGGTGACAACCGGCGAGGCTTCGCTGGGTCCCGCGGGGACGACAAGGCTGAGCGCGACCCCTTCAAGGGACAGCTCTCCGGTGACTCACGCAGCGGTGGACGTCCCGGCCGGCGTGACGAGGACGGATTCCGTCGCGACCGCCGTGAAGACGGGCCGGCCGGTCCGCGCGGAGGACAGCGCGACGACCGTGGCGGCTCGAGAGACGACCGCGGTGGGTACCGCGCAGGCGGCGACAACCGGGGTGCTTCCCGGGACGACCGCGGCGGTTCGCGTGACGACCGTGGCGGCGCCCGTGAGGGCGGCTTCCGCCGCGACGACCGTTCTGGTGGACGCTCTGAGCGCCCGACCGGCGGTTACCAGCGCGACGACCGCGGCGCTTCGCGCGGCGGAGAGCGTTCTGGTGGGTTCCAGCAGCGGGACGACCGTGGCCCTTCGCGGAGTGGCGAGCGGTCCGGCGGTTACCAGCGGGACGACCGTGGCGCTTCGCGTGGTGGAGAGCGTTCCGGCGGGTTCCAGCAGCGCGACGATCGCGGGGCCTCGCGTGGTGGAGAGCGTTCTGGTGGGTTCCAGCAGCGGGACGACCGCAGCGGGTACCAGCGGGATGACCGCGGTGCGGCTCGCGGTGGCGAGCGGTCCGGTGGATATCAGCGCGACGACCGCGGTGCGGCGCGTGGTGGAGAGCGCTCGGGCGGTTTCCAGCGCGACGACCGTGGAGCCTCGCGCGGTGGCGAGCGTTCTGGTGGAGACCGGGGCGGTGCGCGGTCCGGCGGGTTCCAGCGGCCGGAGCGTGGTGGGCGTGATCAGCGCGGGACCGGTGGGCCTCGGCGGGATGAGCGGGTTGCGGGACGTCGAGACGTCCGGGGCCGCGACAACCGGCGGGACGACCGGCGTGAGGAAGAGAAGGCTGGTCCGCGGCGCGACGACCCGGCGATCCCGGCCGGGATCACCGGTGCGGAGCTCGACCGTGGGGTCAAGGCGGAGCTGCGGTCGTTGCCGCGCAGCCTGGCCGACCTGGTCGCCCAGCACCTGGTCGCTTCCGGACAGTTCCTGGACGACCAGCCCGAGCTCGCGTACCAGCACGCCCGGGTTGCGCGCCGGCTGGCGGCACGCCTGGGTGGTGTCCGCGAGGCGGTCGCCATCACGGCGTACCTGGCTGAGCATTACGACGAGGCGCTGACGGAATTCCGTGCGGTACGGCGGATGACCGGCAACCACGAGGTCATGGCGATGATGGCCGACTGCGAGCGCGCGCTCGGCCGGCCGGAGAAGGCGCTCGCGCTGTCGCGGGAGCCGATCGTGCTGCAGCTCGAGGAGTCCACGCAGATCGAGATGCTGATCGTGGCGGCCGGGGCCCGGCGTGACATGGGCCAGACGGCTGCGGCGATCCAGACTCTCGATGTACCCGAGCTGAACAAGCGGACGCGCGCCGACTGGCTGCCGCGCCTGCGGTACGCGTACGCCGACGCGCTGGCCGAGGCCGGCCGGGACGAGGACGCGCTGATCTGGTTCCACCGCGCTGCCGGTTCCGACCAGGACGGTTCGACGGGTGCTGCCGAGCGCGCCGCTGAGCTCGAGGGCCTGAGCTTCACCGACCTCGACGACGAGGACGACGAAGACACGATCATCGAGGTCATCGACGAAGCCGACGCGGACGACGACGACTCGGACGACGTCGACGAGGTCGACACCGACGAGGACGGCGACGACCTCGACCAGGACGACGACGCGGACGACGAGGGCGACGACCTCACGGCCGTGAGCGACCAGGCCCCGGCCGACGTCGACGCGGACGATGACGACCAGGACGACGACGCGGAGGACGACGTGATTGTCGACGACGCGCTCGACGGCGAGGTTGAGGTCGACGAGGACAAGAAGGACTGAGCAACAGCACGGGTGAACGGCCCGGGTGGATGGTGAGTGATCACCGTCCGCCCGGGCCGTTTGTCGTTTCGGTACATTCAGACCGTGCTGACACTGGCCGGGCTCCTGCAGGACACCTCGCTGGAGCTCGACCTGCTCGTCACCGGGACCGACGGTGCGCTCACGCGCGAGGCGCTCTGGGTCCACAACACCGAACTGCCCGACCCCTCGCCGTACCTGCGTGAAGGTGAGATCGTCCTCACCAACGGCCTCTGGCTGCCTGAGACGACCCCCAGCGCGTTCGTCGAGGCCGTCCACCGAGCAGGAGCCGCGGGCATCGTCTTCGGCCTGCGCACGGAGACACCGCAGACGCCGACAGACCTGATCCAGGCCTGCGAGCAGCACGGACTACCCCTCCTGCAGATCTCCGTCGACGTCCCGTTCACCGCCGTCACCCAAGCCGCCTCGGCAACCCAGGCTGACCAGCGCCGCGAAGCCCTGGTTGACCTGGTCAGGCGAGGCGACGCGCTGGCGCAGGCGATCTCGCACGGCGCAGGCGCGTCCGGCGTACTGGCTGTGCTCAGGAGAGAGCACGACCTTCCCCTCGCCGTCGTCGACCGGATGGCGCGTCCGCTGGCGTCAGCCGGTACGACGCTGTCGCCGGAGCAGCTGCGCCTGGCTGCTGACGGCCTGACTCGGCACCCACCGCCGCTGGAGATCGACCTCGGCGGCGAGCACGGCAAGGCGACCGTCTTCCTGGTCGGCGCTGTAGGCGACACCGACGCCGCACTGCTCTGCCTGAAGCCAGTCACCGAGCTGAGCCGGGCCGAACAGGATGCCCTCGACCAGGCCGCCCGGTTCCTGAGCCTGGAGGTAGCGAAGCAGCAGGCAGTCCAGGCGATCGAGCTGCGGTTCGCCAGTGAGCTGCTCGACATGATCCTGTCCGGAGCGCAGCGCGCCGCCGAGGTCCCGGACCGGCTGCGCGCCTTCGGCGTAGACCCGTACGGCGAACTACTGGTCCTCGTCACGGCGTTCGCCGACAGCGACGCGACCCTGCCCGGCCTCTCGGAGACAGTCGGAGCGTTCTTCCTAGACCGCAGCCTCGCAGTAGTCGTCGCAGGCGGCAGCCAGGACGTCGTCGCCGTACTGCAACGCCCCCACCAGGAGACGCGCGAACTGGCGGACGAACTCCGCCAGGCCATCACCAAGCGCTTCCCGGACCAGCGCGTAGTCATCGGCCTCGGCGAACCAGCCCCCACGGCGCACCTCCTCCGCGAGCCACTCGTCCAGGCCCGCAAGGCCTGCCAGGTGCTCAGACGCCGCCCAGGCCAGTCAGTAGCCACCTTCAACGAGCTGGGCACCCACCGCGTGCTGCTCGGCCTCCAGGACCCAGAGACCCTGCGCAGCTTCGCCGCCGGCGTACTGCAGCCGCTACGCGACTACGACCGCAGACGGGACGCCGGTCTGGAGAGCACGCTCCGCGCCTTCCTCCAGTACGACGGCCAGTACGCCGCAACCGCCGCCGCCCTCTACGTCCACGTCAACACCCTCCGGAACCGGCTGGCCAAGATCACCGAGCTCACCGGCCGCGACGCCGCCCGGACCGAGGACCGAGTCGACCTCTACCTCGCCCTGGAAGCCGACGAGCTGTCTCAGGGGTAGACCGCCGGGTCGACGGCCGGCAGCGACACCGGCCGGACCGTCAACGACTCGTCCGCAGCAGCCCGTACGGCGAGGTCGCGGCACCTCATGAAGCTCACATCCCCACAGGACAAGGCGTACTCGATCAGTTCGCGCAGTGCGAGCAGCCGCCCGGGCCGCCCGGACAGGAACGGATGCAGGCACAGCGTGAACAGGCAGCGGTAAACGCGCATCCCGTCCAGCTCCGCCTTCCACAGCTCGAGCACCTTACGCGGCGACTCGATCACCGAGCCGATCTCTGGTGCCGGCAGATACGCGTACTGCTCCCAGTCGTCCAGCGACCAGTGCACCGGCAGCTCGACCACACCGCCTGCCTCCAGCAGGTAGGGCCGGTCGTCACCCATCAGCGACGAGTCGTAGAGCAGGCCGTGCTCTGCCACGAGTGCAGGCGTCTGCCGACTCGCCTCCCACAGTGCTGCCCGGTGCCCGCTCACGGTGATGCCCTGGGCATCGAACACGGCCAGCGCCCGCTCGAAGTCGGCCCGCTCCTCAGCTGGCGTCAGCGAGGTCGGCGGGCAGTGGCTGTACGAGTGGTGAGCCACCTCGTGCCCGCGCTCGACGATCGACGCCGCCAGAGCGGGTCGCTGCTCTGCTACCCAGCCAGGGACGAAGAACGTCGCCGGTACGGACAGGTCGTCCAGCAGGTCCAGGATCCTCGGTACGCCGACGTCCGGCCCGTACGACTGGTGCGACATCGTGGTGAGGTGCTCGGCGTACTGGCCGCCACGGGCAAGCACCGGGGACTCGGCGTCCACGTCGAACGTGAGTGCTGCCACCGCTGCTGCTCCGTCGTGCCAGGTCATGACCTGACAGCCTGCCACGCCTGGGCGTTCGCCAGCGTGACCGCGGGGTGCAGCATCGTCCGGTCGAACGTCGCCAGCTCACGCCCCTCCGCCAGGCGCCGCGGCAGGTCCGGGTTGGCCAGTGCGCCCCGGGCGATCGCCAGCAGGTCCGCGTGGCCGTCGTCCAGGACCTGAGCGGCCTGGTCCGGGTTGTGCATGCCGCCGTTGACGACCACCGGCAGACCGGTGAGCCGACGAGCCAGGCCGGTGATGGTCTGGCCTCCTGCAAGCCGAGCAGTGTCGATCCAGTTCCGCCCCTCGCTGGCGATGTGCAGGTACGACGCTCCGGCGTCGGCGACCGCCGGGAAGATCACTGCGGCGTCGGCAGCTCCACCGGCCCAACGGTGGATGAGATCGTTCACCTTGGTCTGCGACAGCCGGACGCCGACGACGAACGACGCGGGCACGGCCTCCACGACAGCGGCTGTGATGCGTGCGATCAGCCGGACGCGGTTGGACACCGAACCGCCGTACGAGTCGGTCCGCTGGTTCGTGTAGTCGGTGAGGAACTGGTCGAGCAGGTAGCCGTTCGCGCCGTGCAGCTCGACGCCGTCGAACCCGGCGGCGAGAGCGTTGAGCGCGGCCGTCACGAAGCCGTCGACGACCAGGTCGAGGTCCGCCGGCGTCAGCTCGCGCGGGACCGGCCACGGGCCGCGGCCGCCGTAGTCCGGCATCATCTCGCCGAGCGGCTGGATCGCGGACGGGCCGACCGTGCCCTCGGCGTACGGGTTGCCCTGGGAGATCGCGCCGGCGTGCATCAGCTGGGCGACGATGCGGCCGCCGTTGGCGTGGACCTGGCTCGTCACCTCGCGCCAGCCCTCGACGTGCTCGGCGGTGACGAGGCCTGGCTGGTTGAGATACGCCTGGCTGTACAGGCGATCCGTGTACGTGCCCTCGGTGACGACCAGGCCGAAACCGCCGGCCGCGAAGGAGCCGTAGTACTCGGCCATCTCCGGCGTCGGGACGCCCTCGGGCGTTGCCGACGTACGGGTCATCGGTGCGACGGCCAGGCGGTTCGGGAGCTGGAGCGGGCCGAGAACGGCGGGGGACAAGGCGGGATGGGCGGTCATCGAAGGTCCTCCAGGACGTCGAGAGCGAGATCGGTCGGGCCTGATCCGTTGATCACGGTCAGGTCCTGCGGGCAGGCCGAGAGCACGACGACGCAGTCGAGCTCGGCCCGGACGGTGATCGAGTCACCGGCTGAAGTTGCCGCGGGCAACCACTTCAAGCTGCCGTCGGGCGTGACGGGAACGCGCATGAACACGTTCACCGGCTGGGGTACGACGGGCGTCGTGTAGCCGAGGCCGGCGAGCGCGCGGGTCAGGTTCTCCGCGCAGGACGGGTGATGCGGTACGCCGAGCGCGGCGTACCGGGCCGGGTCGCAGGCGGCGATCAGCAGGTCGTGCTCGCCGGGCGAGGTGTCGGTGGTGAGGGTGAGGATCGGGCGGCGGCGGTTCGTGACGAACGATTCGCCGATCGCGGGGAAGAGTCTGCTGGTCGCCGTACGGGTGTGTGATGCGCTCAGGTACTCGTCGGCGGCGAAGGCGAAGAGGTCACCGACCTGCTGCCCGGCAACGTCGGTGATCCGGAGCGACGTACCGCGCTTGAGCTCGACGGCTCGGCCGGTTCGTGCCGGCACGGTGATGTGCATGACGGCAACTCAAGCAGCGCGGGACCCGGGATCGGGAGGGACGATCCTCCAGCGTTCGAGGCTCGGCCTGGAGGATTCTCTAGTCGAGCGTGCGGAACAGCAGGCCGACGCGCGGCTTCGGGCCGAAGGACGTCGCCTTCTGCGGCAGCACGATGCCGCGAACGGCTGACTGCAGCACCTGGTCCAGCCGGGGAGCTACGAGCTCGACAGCGGCCTGTGTCGGCCCAGCCAGTGCCAGTACGTCGCTGAGCGCGTGGTGGAAGGTCACGTCGTCTGCCGGAATGCCCCACGCGGGCAGCAGCTCCTCGTGCAGCAGTGCCACCGTCGGCTCGATCCGGTGGGCAGTAGAGCGCAGTGTGACCCAGGAGGTCCCGTCGGACACAGCCACCCGGTCCGGTACGCCGTCGACGCGTCCGGGGAGCACCTCCCAGCTCTCCGGCGTACGGCGGGCCACTGTCTCCAGCGACAGGCCTGGCACGAGCCGGTGGATCGGGTCGAGGGTCAGCGGGTGCCTGTCGTTGTCGACCAGCATGGCGAGGCCTACTGCCGTGCCCGGGCGGTGTGGCTCGCGCCGGGCGCGCTCCAGGTACGCGGCGTACCGGTGGTGGCCGTCGGCGATCAGCGCCTCGTGCGTGGCCAGCTCCGCGGCGATCATGGCCAGCTGCTCGGGGTCGTCGATCCGCCAGATGCGGTGGTGCGCGCCGTTCTCGGTGTCGGCCACCAGCCACGGGTGGCCCGACCGGGCCGCGTCGACGGCGTCACTGGCCGCCCCACCACCCCCGTACGCGAGCAGGATCGGCTCCAGATCCGCGTCGGTGGCCGTCATCAGTTCGAAGCGGTCGTCGACCCACTGCGGCATCACGTCCTCGTGCGGAAGCACCACCCGGCGCTCCGGATCGAGGGCGAGTGCGCCGACCAGTCCGCAGAGCACAGCACCCCGGAACTGCTGCTCGTAGACGTAGAGGGCGGGCCTGCTGTCCTGGATGACGACCCCGGCCTCCTGCCAGTCGACCAGGCGCCGCGCGGCACCGTCGTACCGGCTGGAACCGAGGTCGGGGTCGCGTGGAAGGATGAGCCTCACCATGTTGTGCAGATCAGAGTCAGTCAGCCGCCGGACCAGAGCCGGTTCCAGCACGTCGTACGGCGGCGACGTGACCGCGCCGAGCGCACTCACCTTGCCTGCGACGAACCGCCAGGCCCGCAACGGATCGAGGCGCAGGGTGGCATCAGACATGGGCGGCATCGTACGGGGGGACCGATGACTGACAAGCGCGAATCACCAGCACCACTGTCCGCTTGTGACGAACCGCTCGCCAGTGCGTACGACGTGGCGCTGCTGGATCTCGACGGCGTCGTCTACGTCGGGCCGGACCCGGTCCCGGACGCGCCGGAGAACCTCCGGAAGGCCGCCAAGGACGGGCTGCGGATCGGGTACATCACCAACAACGCGAGCCGGCCGGCCTCGGTGGTTGCCGAGCACCTCGCGTCGTTCGGGCTGGACGTGATCGCGGAGGACGTCGTCACGTCGGCGCAGGCCGCGGCGAAGCTGATCTCGGAGGAGTTCCCGAAGGGGTCGCCGGTGCTCGTGGTCGGTGGCGAGGGGCTGACGACGGCGCTCGAGGAGTACGGGATGAAGCCCGTCCGGTCGAGCGACGCGCAACCGGTCGCGGTGGCGCAGGGGTTCCACCCGGACGTGAGCTGGGTGATGCTCGCCGACGGTGCGCACGCGATCAACGAGGGCGCGAAGTGGTACGCGACGAATCTTGACCTGACGATTCCCACGGCAGGCGGGATGGCGCCGGGGAACGGGACGCTGGTGCAGGCGATTCGCGCCGCGGTCGAGGTGGATCCGGTGGTGGCCGGGAAGCCTGAGCCGCCGTTGCTGGAGACGAGCATCGAGCGGTTGAAGGCGAAGAACCCGTTGATGATCGGGGACCGGCTCGACTCGGACATCGCCGGGGCGCATGCGGTCGGGATCGCGAGTCTGTGGGTGGCCACCGGGGTGCATGACGCGCACGACTTGGCGCGGGCGCCGAAGAACGAGCGGCCGACGTACATCGCTGCTGATCTGAGCGCGCTGGGGCGGAAGCAGCCGGGCGTTGCGGTCGACGGGGCCAAGCACACCTGTGGCGGATGGACGGCCGAGGTTGTGAACGGTGCGGTGGCGATCAAGGGCGAAGGGGAGCCGTACGACGGGCTGCGGGCGATCCTGTCGGCGGTCTGGACGGCGACCGACGAGCCGGCCGGGAAGGCCAAGCCGGCGGCGAAGGCGGTCGGTCGCGGCAGGCGGCCGTTGCCGAAGCCGGGACCGGCGCTGGGCACGATCGCCATCGACGCGGCACTGCACCGGGTGGGGCTGGACAAGTAGCTCCGGCTCCGCGCTGGGGACCTTGAACACGAAACCGGGACCTGGGACACGCTATTCGGTGTTCCAGGTCCCGGATTGCTGTTCGAGGTGCGGGGTTCCGGCCGGGTGATCGGGGTGGCGGAGGGCGTCCGGGGTGGTGTAACGCGAGTGGCGCGATACCGTTGCGGGGACGACGCGAGGAGGCAGACATGGTGATGGACGCACTGCGCGGCTACGTACAGCTGGCGAACGGGCTGACCGAGGTGACTCGGCAGCGGGCGCAACAGGCGGCGAAAGCGCTGCTGCAGCAGACGGGGGCCGACGCGCTGACGTCCGGGCTGACCACCAAGGTCACCGACCTCGCCGACGAGATCGTTGCTACCAGCAAGAGCAACCGCCAGCTGCTGCAGGCGATCGTGGCGAACGAGGTCGAGGGCGCGGTGTCGCGGCTCGGGTTCGTGCGTCAGGAGGAGGTCGGCGGGCTGAGCCGGCGGGTGGACAAGCTCGAGAAGGAGCTCGTCGAGGCGCGTGCGGCTGCTGCCGCTGCTTCGAGCACCGTTGCCGCTGCCGCGCGCCCGGCTGCGGCTGGTGGTGGGGCTGCTGGTGATGCGCTCGCGCCGCGGAAGACGAGCAAGCCGCCGGTGAAGAAGGTGCCTGCGAAGAAGGTCGCCTCGACGAAGGCGCCGGCCAAGAAGGCTGCTGCCAAGAAGACGGCTGCGAAGAAGACCGCCAAGAAGGCTCCGGCGAAGAAGGCGTGACGTGACCGAACACCCCGGTGAGCAGGTTTCGCCCGCGTTCGACCCCGACGTCGAGCCTGGGTTCGATCCTGAGCCGACCGAGCGCCCGGCGCCCGACTACGACACCGAGCCGGAGCCCGAGGACACCGAGCAGACCTTCGCGGCCTCGCTGGAGGAGTCTGCGCGTGCTGAGGCCGAGCGCTTGGCGGAAGCCGAGTTCCAGGCCGAGCTGGAAGCAGAAGAAGCTGAACGGCGAGCTGAAGCTGAGTTGATGGCGGAGCTGGAGGCCGAAGAAGCCGCCAAGTCCCAGCCAGCACCTGCGCCAAGCCCCGCAGCACCTGCGGCGTACACCCCAAGGCCAGCACCGCCCGCGGTGCCCGGCTTCCAGCAGGTCTCAGCAGACGGCACCCCTGTCCAGCCGCGCCCGACGCCGCCGTCAGTACCTGGTTTCCAACAGGTGTCAGCGGACGGTACGCCGGTGGCGGAGCCTGTGCAGCCGCCAGCGCCGCGCCCTGCGCCGCCCGCAGTAGAAGGCTTCCAGCAGGTCTCAGCAGACGGCACACCTGTCCAGCCGCGCCCTGCACCTCCTGTGGTGCCTGGGTTCCAGCAGGTGTCGTCGGATGGTTCGCCCCTGCAGGAGCCTGCTCCGGTGCGGGAGCCCATCGGGCAGAGTGACTACGAAGAGGCGCGGGGCGAGGTCAGCTCGGCGTCTGCGGAGCGTTCGTACGAAGCCGACGAAGACGGTGTGCATCCGTTGGTGGAGGAGACGATGGCTCGGCTCGACGGGTTGCGGGAGCTGCCGGTGGGCGAGCATGCGGAGGTGTACGCCGAGCTGCACGAGCGGTTGCAGGCGGCGTTGGTGGAGGCGGACGCCGAACCGGGCGACCGGGGCTGACCGGGAAGGGACGCGTGGCCAAGGGAGGCGTCAAGCGGTCTCGGCTCGATGCGGAGCTGGTACGGCGTGGGCTGGCTCGATCCCGCGAGCATGCGAGTGAGCTGGTCGCGGCCGGGAAGGTGAAGGTCGCGGGCACCGTCGCGACCAAGCCCGCCACCGGCGTGGGAGCGGACGCGGCGATCCTCGTCGACACGTCCGAGACCGACGACCCGGGCTACGCGAGCCGCGGCGCGCACAAGCTGATCGGTGCCCTGGAGGCGTTCACCGGCGTACAGGTCAAAGGCCGGCGCGCTCTCGACGCAGGCGCGTCGACGGGCGGCTTCACCGACGTACTGCTGCGCAACGACGCCGCGAGCGTGATCGCCGTCGACGTCGGCTACGGCCAGCTCGTCTGGGCCCTGCAGACCGACGACCGCGTGACCGTGATGGACCGGACCAACGTCCGCACACTCACCCTCGAAGCGATCGGCGGCGACCCGGTCGATCTGGTCGTCAGCGACCTCAGCTTCATCTCGCTCACCCTGGTGATGCCGGCGCTGCTCGGCGTGGTCAAGTCCGACGGCGACCTGGTGCTGATGGTGAAGCCGCAGTTCGAGGTCGGCAAGGAACGTCTCGGCAAGGGTGGCGTCGTCCGCGACCCCGAGCTGCGCGCCGACTCCGTCCGCGGAGTCGCCGCGAAGGCGGCCGACCTCGGCTGGGGCGTCGAGGGCGTCGCGGCCAGCCCGCTGCCCGGTCCGTCCGGAAATGTGGAGTACTTCCTGTGGATACGGCGTTCCGCACCGCCTCTCGATGAGACGATGCTCCAGGAAGCCGTTCAGAACGGTCCCCAGTGAGCAGAAAGCAGGCCCCGCGTGGTTGAGCCGGTCGTCACCGAGCCGCGGCGCGTCCTGCTGGTCACGCACACCGGCCGCGACCAGGCCGTCGACGTCGCCCGGCAGACGCACCGGCTGCTGACCGAGGCGGGCATCATCGTCCGGCTGGTCGGCGCGGAGGCCGCGGAGCTCGACCTGCACCCGGTGGAGATCGCCGAAGACACCGACCAGGCGGCCCAAGGTGTCGAGCTGATCATCGTGCTCGGCGGCGACGGTTCGATCCTGCGCGGCGCCGAGCTGGCCCGCCCGCACGGGACGCCGGTGCTCGGCGTCAACCTGGGCCACGTCGGCTTCCTGGCCGAGGCCGAGGTGGAGGACCTGGAGCGGATCGTCGAGGTCGTGGTCGACCGCAGCTACACGGTCGAGGAGCGGATGACGCTCGCCGTCGACGTGTACGTCGGGGACGACCTGATCTTCGACACCTGGGCGCTGAACGAGGCGAGCGTCGAGAAGGCCGCCCGCGAGAAGATGCTCGAGGTGCTGGTCGAGGTCGACGGCCGTCCGCTGTCCCGCTGGGGCTGCGACGGGGTCGTGCTGGCGACACCGACCGGCAGTACGGCGTACGCGTTCTCCGCGGGTGGGCCGATCGTCTGGCCGGACGTCGAGGCGATCTTGCTGGTCCCGATCAGCGCGCACGCCCTGTTCTCCCGGCCGATCGTCGTCGCGCCGAACTCGCAGCTGATGGTCGAGCTGGTCGCGGCCTGGCACGGTCGCGGGGTGCTGTGGTGCGACGGCCGGCGGATGGTCGAGGTGCCACCGGGTGCCCGGATCCAGGTCCGTCGCGGCAAGACCCCGGTCCGGCTGGCCCGGGCGCACGAGGCGCCGTTCACCGACCGGCTGGTCGCGAAGTTCGACCTCCCGGTGCTGGGCTGGCGTGGCGCCGCCGAACACCGCCGCAAGAGAAGTGCACAAGAGGAGACCTGAGTCACCATGCTCTCGGAGATTCGAATCACCGGCTTGGGCGTGATCGAGGACGCCACTTTGGAGCTCGACCCGGGCTTCACCGCGGTCACCGGCGAGACCGGCGCGGGCAAGACGATGGTCGTGACCGGGGTGAACATGCTGCTCGGCGGCCGCGCCGACAGCGGCCTGGTCCGGCACGGCGTACGGCGGGCGCGGGTCGAGGGGCGGGCGAGCAACGTGCCGCGCTCGATCGTGCAGCAGGCCGAGGACCGCGGCGGCGAGCTGGACGACGACGAGCTGCTGATCGCGCGCGAGCTGTCGTCGGAGGGCCGCTCCCGGGCGTTCCTCGGTGGCGCGTCGGTGCCGGTCTCAGTGCTGGCCGAGGTCTCCGGTGACCTGGTCGCGATCCACGGCCAGGCCGACCAGTGGCGGCTGCTGCAGCCGGCCCGGCAGCGCGAGACGCTGGACACTTTCGCGGGCAAGCCGGTGCTGGCTCCGCTCGGCGAGTACACGACGGCGTACCGGCGGCACCGCGAGGTCGAGGCCGAGCTGACCGAGCTGACGACCCGGCAGCGCGACCGGCTGGCCGAGGCGGACCTGCTGCGCTTCGGGCTGGACGAGATCGCCAAGGCGGAGCCGCTGCCCGGTGAGGACGTGGAGCTGGCCGCCGAGGAGGGCAGGCTCGCGTACGCCGACGGCCTGCGGACCGCGGCAACGACTGCCGGCGAGGCGCTCGCGTCGGAGGACCTGGACGCGACCCGGCCGGGCGACGTACTGGGCCTGCTGTCGCTGGCCAAGCAGGTGCTCGACGGTGAGCGCGAGCACGACCCGAAGCTGGCCGAGCTGGCCGACCGGGCCGGCGAGCTGGGCTACCTGGCCGCGGACCTGGCCGGCGAGCTTTCGTCGTACGTCGCGGACGTCGACACCGACCCGGCGCGGCTGGCAGTCGTCAGCGAGCGGCGCAGCCTGCTGACCGGTCTGGTGCGCAAGTACGGCGATGTCGAGGGCACGGTCGACGAGGTGATCGCGTGGACCAAGCGGTCCGCCGAGCGCCTGATCGAGTTGGACGGCAGCGACGAGCGGGTCGAGCAGCTGACCGCCGAGCGCGGCGAGCTGCAGGCCCAGCTGGCGGAGCTGGGCGGCACGATCGGTGCGGCCCGCCGGGAAGCGGCCGCGCGGCTCGGAGTCGCGGTGTCGGAGGAGCTGAGCGGGCTGGCGATGCCCCACGCGACGCTGACCGTCGAGGTGCACGAGACGACGCCGGGCCCGTACGGCGCGGACGAGATCGAGTTCTGCTTCGCGGCGAACCCGGGCAGCCCGGCCCGCCCGCTGCAGAAGGCGGCGTCCGGCGGTGAGCTGTCGCGCGTGATGCTGGCGCTCGAGGTGATCCTGTCCGACACCCACCCGGTGCCGACGCTGGTGTTCGACGAGATCGACGCCGGGATCGGTGGCCGGGCCGCGGTCGAGGTCGGCAAGCGGCTGGCCCGGCTGGCGGAGAAGGCGCAGGTCATCGTCGTCACCCACCTGCCGCAGGTGGCCGCGTTCGCGGACCGTCACGCCGTCGTACTGAAGAGTGACGACGGTTCGGTCACCACCAGCGGACTGGTCGCGCTCGACGACGACGCCCGGCTGAAGGAGCTGTCCCGGATGATGGCCGGCCTGGAGAACTCCGACGCCGCCCAGGCGCACGCCGAGGAACTGCTCGCCTTGGCTGCGGAGCGTCGTACGAAGCCGCGCAAGAAGAAGCGCTGAGCGCTCCTTCAAAGGAATGATTTAACGCTGCGTCACCCGGGTACTTGTCGATGAATGCTCCCTTCCGGCCGGTAAAAGGTCGGGAGGACACTCTTGACATGGCAGGATGAGAGGGCGATGAAACTGCCCAGCCTGCGAAGAGCACGCCCCGCTGAGCTGCCCGGGATTGCCGGAGTGGTTCGGCTGGACCGCCGTACCAAGGATCTCACCAAACGGCTGAAGCCGGGAGAGATCGCGATCATCGACCATGTCGACCTGGACCGGGTCAGCGCCGAGGCGCTGGTCGACTGCCAGGTCGCCGCGGTGGTGAACGTCGCCGACTCGATCAGCGGCCGCTACCCGAACCTGGGCCCCGAGATCCTGGTCGAGGCGGGCATCCCGCTGGTCGACGGGATCGGCCGTGAGGTCTTCTCGGTCCTGCACGAGGGCGAGCGGGTCCGGCTGCACGAGGGCGAGCTGTACCGCGGCGAGGAAGTGGTCGCCAAGGGTGTCGTCCAGGACAGCCAGACCGTCGCGCAGCTGATGGACGACGCCCGCGCGGGCCTGTCGACCCAGCTCGAGGCGTTCACCGCCAACACGTTGGAGTACCTGCGCCGCGAGCGGGACCTGCTGCTCGACGGCGTCGGCGTACCGGCCGTGCACACTGCGATGGACGGCAAGCACGTGCTGATCGTCGTCCGGGGTTACGACTACCGCGAGGACCTGGTCGCGCTGCGGCCGTACATCCGTGAGTACCGCCCGGTCCTGATCGGCGTCGACGGCGGCGCCGACGCTCTGGTCGAGAACGGCTACGTCCCCGACCTGATCGTCGGCGACATGGACTCGGTCAAGGACGAGACGCTGAAGTGCGGCGCCGAAGTGGTCGTGCACGCCTACCGGGACGGCCGCGCGCCGGGCTCGGAGCGGCTGGAGCGGCTCGGGGTGGACTCGATCGAGTTCCCGGCGGCCGGGACCAGCGAGGACGTCGCGATGCTGCTGGCCGATTCCAAGGGTGCGTCGCTGATCGTCGCGGTCGGTACGCACAACTCGCTGATCGAGTTCCTGGACAAGGGACGCGCCGGGATGGCCAGCACGTTCATCACCCGGTTGCGGGTCGGTGCGAAGCTGGTGGACGCCAAGGGTGTCGGCCGGCTCTACCGCAGTCGCGTCTCCACCTTCCAGATGGTCGCGCTGATCGCGTCCGGGCTGTTCGTGCTCGCGGTGGCGATGGTCGCCATCGGGGCCGACGACGTGCTCTGGTCGATCCTGCGGGCGCGCTGGAACGAAATCTACTTCCACATCCGGGAGCTGTTCACGTGATCGACTTTCGCTACCACATCGTCTCGATCGTGGCGATCTTCTTCGCCCTCGGAGCCGGCGTGGTACTCGGTGCCGGACCGCTGAAGGGCACCGCGTCGCAGGTCGTCGCGGACCAGGCCGAACGGGACCGGACAGCGCTGGAGCAGGCGCGGGCGGACGCGATCCAGGCCAAGTCGCTGGACAAGTACCGCGACGACTACGTCGCGAAGGTGACCGCGGGGCTGACCGACGCCAAGCTGTCGACGCAGAAGGTCGCGATCGTCACCGCGCCCGGCGCCGACGGCGACATGACCAACGCGCTGCAGGAGTCGCTGGAGAAGGCCGGCGCCCAGGTCACCACCCGCGTCGCGCTGGACAGCAAGATGCTCGACCCGGGCCAGCGTCAGCTGATCGAGCCGCTGGTGAACGAGCTCGTCACGCCGGACATCACCTTCCCGGCCGACAGCAACACCTACCAGCGGGCCGGCCTGATCCTGGCCCGCGGCGTGCTCGCCCACGACAACACCAAGACCGTCGACGCCGAGTCGACCAAGATCCTCAGCGGGCTGTCGGACTCCAAGCTGCTCTCGGTGAAGCCGACCCCGAAGGACCGGGCCAACCTGGTCGTCGTGGTCGCCGCCAAGCCGCCGACGCCGCTTCCCGACAACTCGTCGTACGCCGACATCGTCGACTTCGTCGAAGGCCTCGACCTGGGCAGCTCCGGCGCGGTCGTCGCGGGGACGCCGGACACCGCGCAGAACGGCGGCATGCTGAAGGCCTTGCGCGGCGACAACGACGCCACCAAGATCGTCTCCTCGGTCGACGTCGCGAACATGCCGAGCGGCCAGGCCACGGTCGTCTTCGCCCTGGTCGAGCAGGCCGGCGGCAAGGCCGGCCAGTACGGCGGGGTCGACGCGAAGAACGGTGTGGCGCCGTCCGCGGTGCAGGCGAAGGAGAACTGATGGGTCTGCTCGGAGCGGTCGTCGCGGCCGCGGCCACCGCGGGGCTGGAGCGTGCCGCGGCGAAGTTGCCGAAGGAGCAACGGGCGCCGTTCGAGCGGACGAACCACCGCGGCGAGACGGTCACGTTGCTCGAGGGACCGATCGCCGTACTGGGTGCGCTGGCCGGTGTCGCCGCCGGGTCCGGCAGTGGCCGGGTCAAGGCCGCCGCGTTGCTGGCCGGGTCGGTGTCGGGTGCTGTCGGCGCGTACGACGATCTCGCGGGAGCCACGGAAACCAAGGGGTTTCGGGGTCACCTGTCGGCGTTGAAGCGCGGCGAGGTGACCAGCGGCGCGGTGAAGATCCTCGGCGTCGGTGCGGCCGGACTGGCTGCCGCCGCGTTGTTGCCGCGCAGCTCGAAGGGCGTCGGCGCGGTCGCGGAGATCGTTGCCGACGGCGCCTTGATCGCCGGTACGGCGAACCTCGCGAACCTGCTCGACCTGCGTCCCGGGCGGGCACTGAAAGCTCTTGCGGCGGTGAGCGCACCGGTCGCCGGTGGTCCTGCCGGTGCGGTCGTCGGTGCGGCTGTCGCCTCGGCTCCGTCGGACCTCGGCGAGCGGTCGATGCTGGGTGACTGCGGCGCCAACGGACTGGGTGCCATCACCGGTACGGCGCTGGCGGCGTCACTGCCGCGACCGCTGAAGGTGCTGGCGCTGGGTGCGGTCGTCGCGCTCAACCTGGCCAGCGAGAAGGTCAGCTTCACCAAGGTGATCGCCGGGAACCCGACGCTCGACAAGATCGACCAGTGGGGCCGACGGCCCCGGTGAGCGGGTCGGTCTCGCCGGCTCGATCCCGGTGAGCGCCGGGGGCCGGATCGCTCGCGCCGCACTTCTGGTCGCGGGTGTCACGGTGCTGGCGCGTGTGGTCGGCTTCGGTCGTTGGTTGGTCTTCTCGAAGACGGTCGGCGCCGGGTGTCTGGCTGAGGCTTACGCCACGGCCAACCAGCTGCCCAACGTGCTCTTCGAGGTGGTTGTCGGCGGTGCGCTCGCCGGTGCGGTGATCCCGGTCCTGGCCGGGCCGGTGTCCCGCGGCGACAAGGCCGCCCAAGGCCGGATCATCGGTGCGCTGCTGACCTGGTCCCTGGTGCTGCTCGCGCCGTTCGCCTTGCTGGCTTGGCTTCTGGCGTCGCAGTACACGTCGGCGATGCTGGACTCCGACGACTGCGCCTCCAGCGCGACGGCCACGCGCATGCTGGTGATCTTCGTGCCGCAGATCTTCGGTTACGCGATCGCCGTGGTCGCGACGGCGGTTCTCCAGTCCCACAAGCGTTTTGCGGCCGGTGCGATCGCGCCGCTGATCTCCAGCCTGGTCGTCGTCGGGACCTACTTCGTCTTCGCGGTCGAAGCGCCCGTGGCCGACCAGGCGTCGCGCGGTGCGGCCGACCTGCTCGCCTGGGGCACCACTGCCGGCGTACTGGCCCTGGCGCTGACCGTGCTCGTCCCGATGCTCCTGCTGCGCTTGCCGATCCGGCCGACGCTCCGGCTGGATCCAGGTGTCGGCCCGGTACTGCGGAAGCTCGCAGCAGCAGGCCTCGCCGTACTGGTCGCGCAGCAGCTCGCCTTCCTCGTCACCACCTGGCTGGCCAACCACCGCGGCGTACCGGGCAGCATCGCCGTCTACACCTGGGCCAACGCGGTCTACCTGCTCCCGTACGCCGTACTTGCGGTGCCGATCACCACTGCGGTCTTCCCGCGCCTGGCAGCGGCTTTCGAGTCCAAGGACGAGCCGGCCTTCGACCTGTACGCCGCAACGTCCACCCGGGCCGTCATGCTCGCCGGGGGAGCAGGTGCCGCGCTGCTGGTCGGTACGGCGGTTCCGGTCGCCCGCATCTTCGCCTACAACGACGGCCGCGTGCAGGAGGCGCAGGCGACGTCACTGGCCAACGGCCTGGTCTGGTTCGCCCCGGCGATCATCGGCTTCGCCGTGCTCATGCACGTCGGCCGGATCCTCTACGCGCGGCACTTGGGCCGCTCGGTGGCACTGGTCACCGGTGGCGCCTGGCTGCTCGTAGCGATCGCCGGACTGATTCTGACGCTGGAGTGGGACGCCGTACCGGCTCTGGCCGCTGCCATGTCCGTGGGCATGCTCGCCGGCGCGGTTGTCCTGCTCGTGGTGTTGCAGCGCCTTGCTGGAGCTGGTGTGCTGCAAGGGCTGTCCCGGGCGACCGTTGCTGCTGTGGCCGGCGCTGCTCTGGCCGGTGCGGCCGGCTGGGCCGTGTCGCTGCCTGCTGACGACGGAGGCTGGGGGAGTGCGCTGCTGTTCGCCGTACTGTCCGGTCTGGCTGTCGTGATCGTGTACGCCGTGGTCGCCGTACTGGTTGACCGTCCGGATGCCCGTGCGCTGCTGCGCCGGGGCGTCCCAACCGTGGTGGAGGAGAAGCAATGAGGATCGGCCTGCTGCTGGCGGAGTCGCGTGGCGGGATCGGTCAGCACGTCGCCTCACTGGTCCCGCGCTACCTGGCAGCCGGTCACGAGGTCGTGGTCTGCGCACCGCCGGGTACAGCCGAGCACTTCGACTTCGGTGACGCCACAGTCGTCCCGACCGCGGTGGGCCTGCGTGGCTCCGACGTGGTCCACGCGCACGGGTACCGGGCCGGCATGGCCGCACTGCGCGACCGGTCCCACCTGCGGCCTCTGGTGGTCACCTGGCACAACGCGGTGATCGCGCCGGGCCCTCGTGGCCTCGTGATGCGGCTGGGACAGCGCCTAGTGGCCCGTGGCGCCGACTTGACGCTCGGTGCGTCCACTGACCTGGTTGACCTCGCCCGACGCTTAGGAGCCCGCCAGGCCCGGCTCGCGCCCGTCGCGGCTCCAGCGATGCCAGAGGTCAGTACGCCGTCCGCTGCCGTCCGGGAGGAGCTGGGGATCGGTGACGCGCCGCTGGTGCTCACCGTGGGCCGGCTGGCGCCGCAGAAGGACTACCCGACGCTGCTGTCCGTAGCGTCCGAGGTGGCGAAGACCGAACCGGGCGTGGTGTTCGCCGTGGTCGGCGACGGGCCGCTGCGGGAGAACCTGCAAGCCCGGATCGACGCCGAGAGCCTGCCGGTCCGCCTGCTCGGGCACCGCAGCGACGTCGCTGACCTGCTCGGCGCGGCCGACGTTTTCCTGCTCACGTCGCACTGGGAAGCCCGGGCGCTGGTGCTGCAGGAGGCGCTGCAGGTCGGCGTACCGGCGGTGGCGACCGCGGTCGGCGGCGTACCGGAGTTGGTCGGTGACGCAGCGATCCTGGCTTTTCCCGGCGACACGCGCGGGCTCGCGGACGGCGTACGGAAACTTCTTTCCGAGCCGGAAGAGGCCGCTTTACGGCGGGCGGAGGGCCTCCAGTTGGCCGCCGGATGGCCGGACGAGGACGCTGTCGCGAAGAATCTTCTGGACATCTACGCGGGGCTCGTCGCGACCACTGCTTGACAGCAGGTAGGCTGAAGGCCCGTGGACAGGGCTTCGAATTCCCAGCAGACCAAGCACGTATTCGTCACCGGCGGCGTCGCCTCCAGTCTCGGCAAGGGGCTGACAGCGTCCAGCCTCGGCAGTCTGCTGACGGCACGGGGCATCCGGGTGACCATGCAGAAGCTGGATCCGTACCTCAACGTGGATCCCGGCACGATGAACCCGTTCCAGCACGGCGAGGTGTTCGTCACCAACGACGGCGCCGAGACCGACCTGGACATCGGGCACTACGAACGCTTCCTCGACCGCGACCTGTCGCAGGTCGCCAACGTGACCACCGGGCAGATCTACAGCTCGGTGATCGCCAAGGAGCGCCGCGGCGAGTACCTGGGCGACACCGTCCAGGTCATCCCGCACATCACCAATGAGATCAAGGACCGGATGCTGGCGATGGCCGGCCCGGACGTCGACGTGGTGCTGCACGAGATCGGCGGCACGGTCGGTGACATCGAGTCGCTGCCGTTCCTCGAGGCGGCCCGCCAGGTCCGGCACGACGTCGGCCGCGACAACGTCTTCTTCCTGCACATTTCGCTGGTGCCCTACATGGCGCCCAGCGGTGAGCTGAAGACCAAGCCGACCCAGCACTCGGTCGCCGCGCTGCGCTCGATCGGTATCCAGCCCGACGCGATCGTCTGCCGCGCCGACCGGCCGATCCCGGACGCGGTCAAGCGCAAGATCTCGCTGATGTGCGACGTCGACGTGGAGGCCGTGGTGGCCGCCGTCGACTCGCCGAGCATCTACGACATCCCGAAGGTGCTGCACAGCGAGGCGCTCGACGCGTACGTCGTACGGCGGCTGAACCTGCCGTTCCGCGACGTCGACTGGACCCGCTGGGACGAGCTGCTGCGGGTCGTGCACCACCCGAAGGACCAGGTCACCGTCGCGTTGGTCGGCAAGTACATCGACCTGCCGGACGCGTACCTGTCGGTCGCCGAGGCACTGCGCGCGGGCGGGTTCGACAACGACGCCAAGGTGAACCTGCGCTGGGTCGCCTCCGACGAGGCCGCGACTCCGGAGGCGGCCGCGAAGCTGCTCGGTGACGTGGACGCGGTCTGCATCCCCGGTGGGTTCGGCGTGCGGGGCATCGAGGGCAAGATCGGCGCGATCCGGTACGCCCGCGAGGCCGGCATCCCGATCCTCGGGCTGTGCCTGGGGCTGCAGTGCATGGTGATCGAGGTCGCCCGCGACCTGGCCGGGCTGGTCGACGCGAACTCCAGCGAGTTCGACCCGGACGCCACGCAGCCGGTGGTGGCGACGATGGAGGAGCAGAAGCACATCGTCTCCGGCTCCGGTGACCTCGGCGGCACGATGCGTCTCGGCCTCTACCCGGCGAACCTGGCCGACGGCTCGATCGTCCGCGACCTGTACGGCGCTCCGTCGGTGCAGGAGCGGCACCGGCACCGCTACGAGGTCAACAACGCGTACCGCGACAAGCTGGAGAACGCCGGGCTGGTGTTCTCCGGGCTGTCGCCGGACAACGAGCTGGTCGAGTTCATCGAGCTGGACAAGGACAAGCACCCGTTCTTCGTCGCGACCCAGGCGCACCCTGAGCTGCGGTCCCGGCCGACCAAGCCGCACCCGCTGTTCTCCGGCCTGATCGCCGCGGCGTTGGTCCGCCAGCGCGAGTCGCGTCTGCCGGTCGAGGAGGTCCCGGCCGCCGCCAAGGCCGCCGAGGCCAAGGAGCCGGTCAAGGCCGGCGCCGCCAAGGCCAAGGCCCGATGACCGACGCCGGGACGCCAGGCCCCTCGGGGTCCGGCGACGGAGCGGGAGCTGCTGAGCTGCGGTTCGGGGCTGGGCTGGCTGATGTGCCGACCTCCTGGGAGGTGAGCTCCTCGGAGACGGTGCACGCGACCGGGCGGGTGATTTCCGTACGGCGGGACCAGGTGGTCCCGCCGGCGGGTGGTGAGCCGTTCACTCGTGACGTGGTCGTGCACCCGGGTGCGGTCGGCGTGGTCGCGCTCGACGAGGACCACCGGATGCTGCTGGTCCGCCAGTACCGCCACCCGGTCGGCTACCGCCTGCTCGAGCCGCCGGCCGGGCTGCTCGACGTACAGGGTGAGGCCTACCGGCTCGGCGCCGAGCGGGAGCTGTGGGAGGAGGCCTCGACCAAGGCCGCCGACTGGCGGATCCTCGTGGACGCGTTCACCTCGCCTGGCTTGACGACCGAGGCGGTACGGATCTTCCTCGCACGCGACCTCTCGCCGGCCGAGGAGGTGTACGACCGCTTGCACGAGGAAGCCGACATGGAGACGGTCTGGGCACCACTCGAGGACGTCGTCAAGGCAGCCCTGGCCGGCGACCTGCACAACCCGATCCTGGTCATGGGTTCACTGGCCGCCTGGGCAGCACTCAACGGCGAAGGCTTCGACGCCTTGCGCCCGGCCAATTCCCCCTGGCCCGCAAAGGACAACTGACCGATCGGCTGGCCGGCGTCCGGGCTCCTGGCCCGGACGCCATCAGCTGTTGCGCTGCTCGACCAGCTCCTGCGTCGATTCCTGGTACGCCGTGGCGGCGCGGGCGAAGTAGTCGAACAGGACCGCCTGCTGCTCGGGCGGGTAACTGGTGATCACCGCGCCGAGCCGCCGGCGCGCGCCCGCGACGGCCCGGGCGACGCCTTCCGGGGCCTCGGCCATCTCGACGATCACCTTGCGGCGGTCGGCCGGGTCGTGGACCCGCCGGACGTGTCCGCCCTTCTCCAGCCGGTCGATCAGCCGCGTGGTGGCGCCGGTCGTCAGGCCGGTCCGGGTCGCCAGCTCCCCGGAGGTCAGGGCTCCTTCCAGGTCGAGCAGGTTCAGCGTGAAGTAGTCGGTCGCGTTGAGCCCGGCGGCCTCGGCGCTCGTCAGGCTGTGCAGCACCATCGAGCTCAGGTAGCGCCGGAACAACGCGCTGGACTCTTTCCTGGTTGACATCGGCGGTCTCTCCTCGGCTAGTATCTGCATCAGTGCAGATACTTACGTGATGCAACTACTGACTGGGAGAAGCTATCATGACCGACACGTTGATCGAGGCCGAGGTTCGCCAGGTGCTGGACCGGCTGGGGGAGAGCTGGGACCGCGGTGACGCGACGGCGTACGGCGAGAACTTCACCGCGGACGCCACGTACGTCACGTTCGTCGGCACCGTCTACGCGGGTCGGGCCGATATCGTGGCCTCGCACGAGGCGCTGTTCGGCAAGTTCCTGAAGGGGACGAAGCTGTACTCCGAGGTGCTCGACCTGCGGCTGTACGGCGAGCACACCGCGATCGTGGTCACCCGGGGCGACGTCGCCAAGAAGAAGCCCGCGAAGCCGGCGAAGGTGCAGACCTACTTGTTGGTCCGCGAAGATGACGGCCGATGGCGGGTCGCGGCCTTCCACAACACCAAGCACGCCCGCCTGATGGAGGCGATCTCGTTCCGCTTCCTGCCGGCCAGTGCGCCGCTCGCGGCCCGGTCGTGATTGGCGGCGATCGCAGGTGGGCGAGGTCGGCGGATTAGTGGCGGACCCCCGGGAGTCGTCGGCAACGAGCGCAGCACCTCGCCCGTCGGCAGGCTTCCCGGGGGCCCGCTCTCGTGTTCGAGTATATGTTCGAATACTGCGCGAGCGCAAGTCAGCTCGGTCGCCGGCACGAGTACGCGACAGCGTCCCGGCCGATCCGCGTGACGATCAGCGTCGCGGACTGCGAGCCCTTCGGTGCGAGCTTCTTCCGTAGTACCGCCGGATCCATGTCGACGCCGCGCTTCTTGATCTCCAGCGTCCCGATGTCGTTGGTCCGCACCCACGACTTCAGCGCCTTCTCCTTGTACGGCAGCGTCTCGATCACCTCGTACGCCGACGCCAAGGCCGTCTCCACCAGGAAAGGCCCGGTCACGTAGGCGATCCGCGGGTCCAGCAGCCAGCCGCTGACCTCGGCTGCGACCGCCGTGACCAGACCGGCCCGCACCACAGCGCCGTCCGGCTCGTAGATGTACTGACCGACCGGCCCGACCTCAGCCTCAGGTGCGTCAGCAACCGAAGCGCCACCCGGCAGCAGCGTCGCCCGACGCGCGGCACCGCCGTACAGCTTGCCGGACCACAGCGCGGCCTCCTTGACCTCGCCGGCGTCGCTCACCCACTCCGCCTCGACCCCCTCCGGTACGGCGTCGTGCGGGATCCCTGGTGCGACCTTCACGCACGCCGTGCCCTCCAGCAGCGAGCTGATGAACGACCAGGGCGGCGAGTAGGCGTTGTGGTCGAACACCCGCCTCCCGTCCGCCCGTCGCGCCGGGTCGGCGAACACCACCTCGTACGGCGACAGGTCCTGCTTCTCCGCATCGCCCAGCAACACCTCACCGGACAAGCCCAGTGCCGACAGGTTGGCCGCAGCCGCCGCGGCTGTCGCCGGGTCGCGCTCGACGCCGGTGACGCGCAGGCCGGCCCGCGCCGCGCTGATGAGGTCGCCGCCGATCCCACAGCCCAGGTCGATGACCGAAGCACCAGGCAGTGCCGAAGCGATCCGGGCCGAGCGGTGCCCGGCGACAGCGGTCCGCGTCGACTGCTCCAGCCCGTCCGGGGTGAAGTACATCCGGGCCGCGTCGTCCGCGCCGAACTTGGCGACCGCCCGGTGCCGCAGCGACGCCTGCGTGACCGCTGCGGTGACCACCGCCGCGTCGTACCGGCGGCGGAGCTTCTCGACCAGCTGCAGCTCGCCGCCGGGAGTGAAGGACGCACAGGCCTCCGCCAGGACCTCGGATCCCGGTGGGGTGAGCAGTGTGGTGATCGAGTGGGGTGTCACGCGCTCATTCTGCGCTGAGCACTCACAGCGAGCTGTAGCAGCCGCTGCTCCAGATGCCCTTGGCCGAGTGGTAGAGCCGCCAGTTCATCGCCGAACGGGTCTGCGGGCCGTAGATGCCGTCCGCGGCGAGTTTGTGGCGCTTCTGCACCTGCTTGACGATCGCGCGGGTGTTGCTGCCGTAGACACCGTCGACGGTGAGCTTCGAGCCGTAGCAGTAGTTCAGGTTCCGCTGGAGCGTGCGGATGGCGGTGTCCGGGTCGCCGAACCGCTCGTTGCCGCGCTGCGGGTCGTCGCCGTACATCAGGTTGCAGCGGGTGCTGCTGCTCTCCCACACCGACGGCGCCGGTACGCCCCACCCGTTGCCGACCGACACGAGCCGGGCACTCCGGCACTGCTCGAGTGCAGCCGCCGCAGCAGCAGCCCGTACGCCGAGGTCGCCGGTCGGCCCGGCCACTTCACCGGGCGCCGGCTCGGGTGCTGTCGCGGCTGCCGGTGCACCTGCTGCCTGCGGAGTGTCCGTGGCGGAGTGGCCACCAGCGGCAGCCACTCCCACGACGATCGGACTGACCACCAGTACGGCGATCGCGACCAGGGCCTTGCCCGACGGCTTCTTCAACGCGAGGGGGAGTTTCATCTGGGCTCCTCGAACTGGTGGTCGCTCCACTCAGAACGGTCCCACGTCGGACCGCCCAGGCCCAGTGCTCGATCGCAGAAAGTGCGGGAAGGGTTACAGCGGGCTGTAGCAGAGCTCGCTCGACAGGCCCAGCTTCGGGTTCCACAGCCGCCAGTTCATCGCCGAGCGGGTCTGCGGGCCGTAGACCCCGTCCGCGGTGATCTTGTGCCGGCGCTGGACCGCCGCGACCGCCGCCTTGGTCTTGCTGCCGTAGCGCCCGTCGACGGTGAGCTTGGAGCCGTAGCAGTAGTTCAGGTTCCGCTGCAGCGTCTTGATGGCCCGCTCCGGGTCACCGGTGTCGTAGCGCGGGTCACGGAACGGGTTGTCGCCGTACTTGAGGTTGCAGTTGCTGCTGCCCTCCTCCCAGATCGACAGCAACGGGACGGTCCAGCCGGCCGAGTTGACGGTCTTGTCGAGGACCTGCTGGCACTGGGTCAGCGCCTGCGTCCCGGCCGACGCGCTGGAGGCGACGACGGTCAGCGGTACGGCGGCGACCGCGGCGGCGGTGGCGACGACGGCGACCCTGCGGGCCGTGGCCGCCCGCCGGAGCTTGGTGAGAACGGACATGGTGGTGCTCCCTCCCGAGGGACCCCGATCGGTCGGCGTCCTGTACCGCTGAGACGACCTGGACCCGGCCGAAGGTTGAGCCACCGTCCGGTTCGTGATGTTCGCCGGTGGCCTATTTCTGGCACTCGAGTTGACCGAGTGCTAATCGCGGCCTAGATTCGGTGTTGGCACTCTCCCTAGGAGGGTGCCAGCGGCCCCGGCCCCTGACCCCCGCGACGGCAGGCGGCGGGACGGCCGTCCTGACGCACTGTGAATCATCAAGAACTCGACCGTGGAGGTCAGCAAGTGTCGGTCACGATCAAGCCGCTCGAGGACCGTGTCCTCGTTGCGCCGCTCGAAGCCGAGCAGACCACGAAGTCCGGCCTGGTGATCCCGGACACCGCCAAGGAGAAGCCGCAGGAGGGCGAGGTCCTCGCCACCGGCCCCGGCCGCATCGACGACAACGGCAACCGCGTCCCGCTGGACGTCGCCGTCGGCGACAAGGTCATCTACTCCAAGTACGGCGGCACCGAGGTCAAGTACGACGGCCAGGACTACCTGATCCTGGGCGCCCGCGACATCCTCGCCGTCGTCAGCAAGTGACGACTGCTCAGAGTTTCTGACTGACACCGCCCCGGTGCCGAACACCGGCGCCGGGGCGGAGTCGGTCCAGAACCGGCTGGGCCATTGAACGCAAGAATTCAGAGAGGGACTGGTTTTTCCATGCCGAAGATCCTCGAGTTCGACGAGAACGCGCGGCGCGCCCTGGAGCGTGGCGTCGACAAGCTCGCGAACACGGTGAAGGTGACGCTGGGGCCCAAGGGCCGCTACGTCGTGCTGGACAAGAAGTGGGGCGCCCCGACCATCACCAACGACGGTGTCACCGTCGCCCGTGAGGTCGAGCTGGACGACCCGTTCGAGAACCTCGGCGCGCAGCTGGCCAAGGAGGTCGCCACCAAGACGAACGACGTCGCCGGTGACGGGACCACCACCGCCACGGTGCTGGCCCAGGCGCTCGTGCACGAGGGCCTGCGGGCCGTCGCGGCCGGGGTCAACCCGATGGGCCTGAAGAAGGGCATCGAGGCCGCCGTCGAGGCTGTCTCCGCCCGGCTGATCGAGACCGCGCGTCCGGTCGACAACAAGGGCGACATGGCCCACGTCGCCACCATCTCCGCCCGGGACGCCGAGATCGGCGGTCTGATCGCGGACGCTTTCGACAAGGTCGGCAAGGACGGTGTGATCACCGTCGAGGAGTCGAACACCTTCGGCACCGAGCTCGAGTTCACCGAGGGCATGCAGTTCGACAAGGGCTTCATCTCGCCCTACTTCATCACCGACGCCGAGGCCGGCGAAGCGGTGCTGGACGACCCGTACATCCTGATCAGCCAGAACAAGATCTCCGCGGTCGCGGACCTGCTCCCGCTGCTGGAGAAGGTCGTGCAGTCCGGCAAGACGCTGCTGATCATCGCCGAGGACGTCGAGGCCGAGGCCCTGTCGACCCTGGTGGTCAACAAGATCCGTGGCAACTTCACCTCCGTCGCCGTCAAGGCGCCGGGCTTCGGTGACCGCCGCAAGGCGATGCTGGAGGACCTGGCCGCGCTGACCGGCGCGCAGGTGATCGCTCCCGAGGTCGGGCTCAAGCTCGACCAGGTCGGCCTCGAGGTGCTCGGCACCGCGCGGCGGATCGTCGTGAGCAAGGACAACACCACCGTTGTCGAGGGCGCCGGCAAGTCCGACGAGATCGAGTCCCGGGTCAACCAGATCAAGGCCGAGATCGAGCGCACCGACTCCGACTGGGACCGCGAGAAGCTGCAGGAGCGACTGGCCAAGCTGGCCGGTGGCGTCTGCGTGATCAAGGTCGGCGCGGCCACCGAGGTCGAGCTCAAGGAGAAGAAGCACCGCATCGAGGACGCCGTCTCGGCGACCCGTGCGGCGATCGAGGAGGGCATTGTCGCCGGTGGCGGCTCCGCTCTCGTCCACGCCGCCTCGGTGCTGGCCGACGGCCTGGGCCTGGAGGGCGACGAGCTCGCCGGGGTCCGGATCGTTCGCAAGTCGGTGGTCGAGCCGCTGCGCTGGATCGCCGAGAACGGTGGTTACGAGGGTTACGTCGTGACCGCCAAGGTGGCCGAGCTCGAGGTCGGCAGCGGCTTCAACGCCGCCACCGGTGAGTACGGCGACCTGCTCGCGCAGGGTGTTCTCGACCCGGTCAAGGTGACCCGTTCCGCGCTGGCCAACGCCGGCTCGATCGCGGCCCTGCTCCTCACCACGGAGACCCTGGTCGTCGACAAGCCCGAGGAAGAAGAGCCCGCGGCGGCCGGTCACGGCCACGGCCACGGTCACTGATTCCTCGCACCACCCGTAGTACCCGAACTGCCCGGCAGGTCCTCGGACCCGCCGGGCAGTTCTCTTTTCCGGCCGCCGAGGTCGTCCATCCTGTGGATACCCGGGAGTAGTGACAGGTTGTAATGAAAAATGCTCAGTGATCACGTATTGCCACTAGGCAGGGGGGCGTCCGGGCCGTAGCATCTTGCAGGCTGACCGGTCCGACACGAGGGGGCGAGGGGTGACCGAGGTACAAATGCCGCACACCCACGACCGGGTCGAGCTCAGGGATCTGGCCGCGCAGGCGGCGGGTGGGGATCCGGGGGCTCTGAACGATCTGCTCACGAGGGTGCGCGCGGTCGCACACCGTTACGTGCGCTCCCGCCTGTGGACCTATCCGGGCGGGGCCGACATGGTCGACGACGTCGCGCAGGAGGTCTGCGTAGCGGTGTTCGGGGCGCTCGGGCGCTACCGCGACGAGGGCCGGCCGTTCGAGGCGTTCGTGTACGGGATCGCGGCCCGCAAGGTCGCCGACGCCCAGCGCGCGTTCGCGGTCGCCGACGTGTCGACGCCGGACCTGCCGGACGGGGCCGACGAGTCCCCGACGCCGGAGGAGCACGCGGTCAGACACTCCGAGGTCCAGCACATCGTGGGCCTGCTGGAAAGATTGCCGGAGAAACTGCGGGAGATCCTGCGGCTCCGGGTGGTAGCGGGGATGTCAGCCGAGGAGACCGGCCGGGCACTGGGGATGACACCGGGGGCGGTGAGGGTCGCACAGCATCGGGCGTTGAACACGCTCAGGGGGTTTGTGGGGCATGAGGCAAAGCAGGAAAGAGGAGCAGGGGAGGAGCGACATGGCTGAGCGCTTTGATTTAGACGCGATCGAAGCCGATGATGCGCTGCTCGACCTGCTCGCAGCCGGTGGGGAGTCCGCGTGGGAGGCGGGCGAGCACGACCCGACCCTGAAGCTGCTGGCCGATCTACGGCTGGCGGTGGAGGTCGAGGGCGAGCTCCCGGTGGAGACGATCGACGACCCGGAGAGCTTCCTGGCCCGCTGCGCGGCCCTGAACCCGGTCTCCGATCAGTTCACCCGCAAGATCGCCGCCCGCGGTCTTGCCGTCGGTGTCGCCGCGGTGGCGGCGCTGTCGGTGTCGGGAGTCGCGGCCGCCGTCAACGGCGACCCGCTGGCGCCGTACGAGAAGATCGTCGAGAAGGTCGTCGAGCAGCTGCGGCCGCAGACCAGCTTCCCGCAGGAGAAGCTCGACGGATCACCGCTGCTGGACAAGTCCCAGATCGTCAAGGTCAACAAGGACTACAAGGACCGGATCAAGCAGCAGCGCGAGGTCGAGGAGCGCAAGGCCGAGCAGCGGCTGAACGACCCGCTGGGAACCATCCTGATGCAGGACCTCGACACGGTTCAGCTGAAGCCGCCGCTGGCGCGGCCGCAGCCGCCGCGGGTGGACATCAAGGCTGGTACGCGCGACCCGTTGCTGCCGCCAGTCCAGCCGGTCGACGACAAGCCGGTCGACAAGCCGACCACTCCGGTGGACGAGCCGATCGACGAGCCGACGGACAAGCCGAGCGACCCGCCGCCGACCACACCGGTGGACGAGCCGACCGAGCCGCCGCCGACTACGCCGAGCGACCCGCCGCCGACCGAGACGACCGACCCGCCGCCGACCACCGAGCCGACGGACGACGGCGGCAACGGCCAGACCGGCGAGTCCGGCGAGACGCCGGGTTCGGACGCGACCACGGTGCCGAGCGAAGGCTCTGGCGAGACCGGTGCGCCGGGCGGCCAGACCAGTGTCGGCGACGGCGAGACCCAGCAGCCGGAGTCCGGCGACAGCAAGGACGACAGCAAGCCGGAGGACCAGCCGGCCGGTGACCAGACCGACGGGACGGGCGACCAGACCGGCGGTTCGACGGACTCCAAGCCGGCGGACCAGCCGGCCGACGACTCCAAGCCCGCGGGTGACTCCAAGCCGGCCGACGACACCAAGCCGGCCCTGCCGCCCGAGACGCCGGTCGAGCCGACCCGCCTCGAGCAGTACGTGAACAAGCAGCTGCAGGCGAACGCCAAGCACTCCAACGGCCAGTACTCGCTGGGCTGGGTCAAGCAGCAGTACGCCAAGGGCAAGCACTCGAACGGCCAGTACGTCGAGGGCAAGCACGCCGCGTTCGAACGGGCCCACGGCTCGATGAACCCGGTGACGCTCCGGCAGATCCTCTGGGTCCTGAACCACCCCACCGGCCGCTGAGCCTGCCCGACCCGGTCCCCCTCGTAGGAGGCGGGACCGGGGTCAGGCGGGGGGAGCGCCGGCGAGCGGATCTGTCCGGCGCCGTCGCCAGGTCGGGGGCCGGGGAGTTCCCCGGCGGCTCGCGGTTGTCCACAGCACGGCGGGACCGATGCAGGGCGACGGCGCCGGGCGGCATACCATGGTGTCCCGTTCTCGCCGTGCAAAGGTGCCTGCAACCCTCATGGACATCACCCCCTCCGGAGTTCCCGACAAGTTCGCCGTACTCGGTCTGACCTTCGACGACGTGCTGCTGCAGCCCAACGAGTCCGACGTGATCCCGTCGGAGGCGGTCACCAGGTCCCGGGTCAGCCGCAACATCGAGGTCAACATCCCGCTGCTGTCCAGCGCGATGGACACCGTCACCGAGGCCCGGATGGCGATCGCGATGGCCCGCCAGGGTGGCCTGGGCGTGCTGCACCGCAACCTCTCGATCGAGGACCAGGCCCAGCAGGTCGACCTGGTCAAGCGCTCGGAGTCCGGCATGATCGCGCAGCCGATCACGATCGGCCCGGACGCGACCATCGGCGAGGCCGACGCGCTCTGCGGGCAGTACCGGATCTCCGGTGTCCCGGTCGTCGACGACGCCGGCGTCCTGGTCGGCATCGTCACCAACCGCGACATGCGCTTCGAGACCAGCCAGGACCGCCCGGTCCGCGAGGTGATGACCAAGCAGCCGCTGATCCTGGGCAAGCAGGGCATCTCCGCGGACGATGCGATGGCGCTGCTGAGCAAGCACAAGGTGGAGAAGCTGCCGCTGGTCGACGACGCCGGCAAGCTGACCGGGCTGATCACGCTGAAGGACTTCGTCAAGCGCGACCAGTTCCCGCTGTCCACCAAGGACGAGACCGGCCGGCTGCGCGTCGGTGGCGCGATCGGCTTCTTCGGCGAGGCGTACAAGCGCGCGATGACGCTCGTCGAGGCCGGCGTGGACCTGCTCGTGGTGGACACCGCGCACGGTCACTCCCAGTCCCAGTTGGAGATCATCCGCAAGCTCAAGGCCGACCCGGCCACCCGCGGCGTCGACGTCGTCGGCGGCAACGTCGGCACCCGGGCCGGTGCCCAGGCGCTGGTCGACGCCGGCGCGGACGGCGTGAAGGTCGGCGTCGGACCGGGCTCGATCTGTACGACGCGCGTCGTGTCCGGCGTCGGCGTCCCGCAGGTGACCGCGATCTACGAGGCGTCGCTGGCCTGCAAGCCGGCCGGCGTCCCGGTGATCGGCGACGGCGGCCTGCAGTACTCCGGTGACATCGCCAAGGCGCTCGTCGCCGGTGCGGACACCGTGATGCTGGGCTCGCTGCTGGCCGGCTGCGAGGAGTCGCCGGGCGACCTGGTGTTCATCAACGGCAAGCAGTTCAAGGCCTACCGCGGGATGGGTTCGCTGGGCGCGATGCAGTCCGGCGGCCTGCGCAAGTCGTACTCCAAGGACCGGTACTTCCAGAGCGACGTCGGCAGCGACGAGAAGCTGATCGCCGAGGGCGTCGAGGGCCAGGTCCCGTACCGGGGCCCGCTCGCCGCGGTCGCGCACCAGCTGATCGGTGGCCTGCGCCAGTCGATGTGGTACACCGGCGCCCGCACCGTCGCCGAGCTCCAGGACAAGGGCCGCTTCGTCCGGATCACCTCGGCCGGCCTGCAGGAGTCGCACCCGCACGACATCCAGATGACGGTCGAGGCGCCGAACTACTCCGGCCGCTGACCTCCGCCTGCAACCCGTAAGGAAGACCACCAGATGACCGAGATCGAGATCGGCCGGGCCAAGCGCGGCCGGCAGGCGTACGCGTTCGACGACATCGCGATCGTGCCGTCGCGCCGGACCCGGGACCCCGAGGAGGTCTCGGTCGCCTGGCAGATCGACGCGTACCGGTTCGAGCTGCCGATCCTGGCGGCGCCGATGGACTCGGTGATGTCGCCGGCCACCGCGATCGCGATCGGCAAGGCCGGCGGTCTCGGGGTGCTGAACCTGGAAGGCCTGTGGACGCGGTTCGAGGACCCGACCTCGCTGCTCGAGGAGATCGTCACCCTCGGCCGTGAGCAGGCGACCACCCGGCTGCAGGAGATCTACTCGGCGCCGATCAAGCCCGAGCTGATCTCCCAGCGCGTGCAGGAGATCCGCGACTCCGGGGTCACCGTGGCCGGCGCGCTGTCGCCGCAGCGGACCAAGCAGTTCGCCAAGCACGTGGTGGACTCGGGCGTCGACCTGTTCGTCATCCGCGGTACGACGGTCTCGGCCGAGCACGTCTCCGGCCAGGCCGAGCCGCTGAACCTGAAGCAGTTCATCTACGACCTCGACGTCCCGGTGATCGTCGGCGGTTGCGCGACCCACCAGGCCGCGCTGCACCTGATGCGGACCGGCGCTGCCGGCGTACTGGTCGGCTTCGGTGGTGGCGCCGCGCACACGACCCGCAAGGTGCTCGGCGTCGCGGTGCCGATGGCGTCCGCGGTCGCCGACGTTGCTGCTGCTCGCCGGGACTACATGGACGAGTCCGGCGGCCGGTACGTGCACGTCATCGCCGACGGCTCGGTCGGCCGGTCCGGCGACGTCGCGAAGGCGATCGCCTGCGGCGCCGACGCGGTGATGGTCGGTTCGCCACTGGCCCGCGCGAGCGACGCCCCCGGCGGCGGTTTCCACTGGGGCGCCGAGGCGTGGCACGCGGACCTCCCGCGCGGAGAGCGCGTCGAGGTCGGCGTCACCGGCACGATGGAGCAGATCCTGTTCGGCCCGTCCTGGGTCCCCGACGGCACGATGAACCTCGTCGGCGCCCTCAAGCGCGCCATGGCGACCACGGGCTACACGGAGCTCAAGGAGTTCCAGCGGGTCGAGGTCGTCGTAGGTTGAGTACCGGCGTCCTGCTGCTGCACGGCTCGAGCGGTACGCCGGATGCCGGGCGGGCGCGGATCCTGGAAGCCGCCGGGTACGACGTTCTCGCGCCGAAGTGGTTCGACGCGCGGGTCAGCGAGATTCCGCTGGAGTCGTTCCCGCTGGACGAGCTGGCGGCCCGCAACGACCGGCTGGTCGTGATAGGCAGTTCGTTCGGTGCCGAGGCGGCCCTGCTGCTCGGCACCGTGGACGACCGGATCGACGGGGTCGTCGCGCTGTCGCCGTCCGCGCACGTCTGGGCCTGGATCGAGGACGGCGTACAGACCTCGCACTGGACCTGGCAGGGCAAGCCGCTGCCGTTCGTCCCGTTCGACCTGGACTGGGAGCCGGACGACGATCCGCCCGCGTACGTCGACGGCTACCGGCACCGCTTGCGGACGTTCCCGGCCGAGGCGAAGCAAGCGGAGATCCCGGCCGAGCGGTTCCGCGGTGAGCTGTTGCTGTTGGCCGGTGGCGACGACAAGGTCTGGCCGTCGACGGAGTTCGCCGAGCACCTGGTGGCCCAGCGGGGATCGTTGGTCACCGAGGTGCTGGTGTCGGAGCAGGCCGGGCACCGGCTGATCCTGCCGGGCGAGCAGCCGAAGAACGCCGGGCAGCAGATGGCTCGGGGTGGCAGCGACGAGGCCGACCGGGCGTTCGGCGTACAGGTCTGGCCGCACATTCTGAGGGTTCTTGCTGGTTGAGGCGTGGACTCGCCGTTCGTGAGGTGAGACACCTGCGGCGGCTGCTCGCGGGTTGGGTGGTTCTGGAAGGATTGAGCTATGGGACTGTTCAGCCGCCGCACCGAAGCCGACAACGTCGCCCTCGCCGCTGCGCGGGCGCAACTGGCCCCCGAGGACGTCGACCAGGTCAGGTTCCTGCTGACCACGCGCAAGAGCGTCTTCGCGGTCAAGTACGTGATGGATCGGACCAACTCCGAGCTCAAGCACGCCAAGGAAGTGGTCGACGACATCCGGCTCGGCCGCTTCGTGCCGCCGGTCACCGGTACGCCGGTCGTCCGCATGCCCGGTACGAACCTGGCCGAGCGCACCCGAGCCCTCAAGGCCAACGGTGACCTGCACCAGGCCACTGCTCTGGTGGTCAGCGAGACCGGCATGACCGAGGCAGAGGCCGGTCTGTTCGTCGGAGCGCTGCAGGCCTAGGTCCAGCGCCGGCGCCTCGCAGGAACTGAGCCCTGCCCGGCGGGTCAGGACGGCACGGCGCCACCGGGCGTCCACGACGCGTCCCGGCCGAAAGCGCCGAGCAGGCGGTCCACCGGGTCGGGGCCGCTCGGGACGCGGGCGGCGATCGCACCGCCGTCCCGGTACATGGCTTCTCGCTGCTCGAACCACGCAGCAACCTCGGTGACCAGCTCGGGGTCCAGCTGGGGCGTGGACTCGATTGCCACCGCGAGGTCCCAGCCGTGGACCAGCAGATCGGCGATCAGTTGGCGGAGGTACTCGGTGGTGTCCTCGTCGCCGTACGAGAGATGGACGGTCGGCACCGGATCGGCCGTCGCCGCCTGTGCCTCGGTCGCGGCACTGGCCGCGGCAGCGGCCGGATCCTCGCCGAGCAGATCGCCGTCCAGCGCCTGGCCGACGTCCGCGATGGTTCGCCCGGCGAGCAACGGGACCGTCCACCGCTCTTCGCCGACCACGTGATTCACCAGCGTTCGCACGTCCCAGTCGGCGCACGGCGTCGGCCCGTCCCACTGGTCGGGCTTGACACTCTCCACCTGCCGAACGAACTCCGCACCAGCCCGGCGATGCATCTCGACGACGTCCATGGCCCTCGCCCCCTTGGCGCCAGAGTGCGCCCGGCGCAGCACCCGGTCAACGGTTCGGGCCCGAGCAGCTCCAGGCCTAGATCTGGAGCTGGGCGGCGGCCTCGTGGGCGTGTTGTGAGGCCAGGAAGTCGCCCTTGGCGGCCAGCAGGTCGCCGTGGTGGCGGTAGCAGGAGCCGGCCAGGTCGGCGACCTCGACGTTGCTGGTGGTGAACGGGATCAGCGCCGTCGCGACCTCCGCACTCCAGCCGGCGAGGTCGAGTGCCATCTCGGTCTGACCGGCCGCGTGGTACGCCTCGGAGATGTCCAGCAGCAGTCGCGCCCAGATCGGCGCGTACGTGCTGGTCTCGTACCGCATCCGCTGCGACTCGCGCTCCGACGAGATCGCGAACAGGTAGTGCGCCTCCAGACCGAGCGTCAGCGCGGTCTCCGCGTCGTGCGCGAGCAGCGGGCGGACCAGCTCGGCCAGCTCGGTGGCGCGGACGCAGGCCGACTCCGGGTCGGTCCGGCCAGACACGGTCGCCAGCGTCATCCCCGGCGCGGGCTCGCTCAGCGCCAGCAGCCGGTAGTACTGCTCGAACGGCCCGAGCTTGATCTCGGCCGTCTCCAGCGCGGTCCGCAGCGACGGCGGGATGCCGCGGTCCAGCTCGTCCACGACGCGCTGCGCGGCCTCTTCGTCGGTGGCGAATGCGGTCCGCAGGCAGTTCTCGCCCTCCAGGACCCGACCGACCTGGTTCAGGTGGCGGCCCTTGCGCGCGAGCGCCGCGACCAGCGTGCGCAGGTCGGTCGCCGACTCGGAGTCGGCGAGCGTGTCCGCCGTACTGAGTCCGATCTCGTCGGCCTCCAGGGCCAGGTCGAGCCGGCTCTCCGCGGCGTGGATGTCGGCCGAGACCGCCGTCGCCGAGCAGAGGTAGCGCGCGTACGACAGCGACTGCGCGCTCTCGTTGATCTGACCGGCCAGCTGCAGGAACAGCTGTACGGCGGCGTCGGCAGAGGCCACCGCGAGATCCGGGTCGCCGTACCGGCGCAGGATCAGGGCGTTCATCGCCAGCACCCGGGCGAAGTCGGGCTGGTGGTGCAGGCTGTCCGGACCGCCGACGAGCTGGCCGTACGCGATCACGGCGCCGTCCATCTCCAGTACGGCGGTAGCGCCCCAGCCGCGGTGGGCCTGGGTCATCGCACGTCGGGCGCGGACGTCAGCCAGGAACGAGGTCGCATCCAGTACGCCGGCGTCGCTCAGCTCGGTGTAGCCCAGCTGAGCCTCGTGCAGCGCGGCCAGCGCCTCCTCGTGGTGACCTGAGGCGTTCAGCGAGCCCGCAAGCTCGTACTGCGTGGCCGCCATCAGGTGCTTGGCCTCGTAGTGGTCCGGCCGGTCACTGGCCCGCTCCCGGGCCAGCTCGATCACCCGTTGCTGGTAGGGCCCGGCCTCGTCGGCGCGGCCCTCCTCGATCAGCACCTGGGCGGTCTGCAGCGCCTCACCGAGCTCGTCCTCAGGAGGCGTCCAAAGCCCCCCGCTGTCCACCATCTTGACGTTCCACCCCTTCGCTGACTCAACGGATCACCTTAGTGCCAACCGCAGTGATCCACCTCACCCCGACCCCGTGAGTCCGTGCCACTGGCGCGGTACTGACACATCTGATTACCCACAGGTAGCCTGGGGAGATGAGCGAGCAGACCTCGATCCCCGCGGACCCCGAGCTGGACCCGACCGCGTCCTGGGCCACCGACCAGTCGGTCGTCCGGCGGCTGACCGGGCTGCTGCGGGCCACGGCGGGTACCCGTACGTCGTACGCGCCGGCCACCGGGCAACCGGTCGCCGAGCTGCCGCTGTCCAGTGCGGACGACGTGGTCGCCGCGATCCGCTCCGCCCGGCGTACGCAGCGCAGCTGGAAGGGCACGGCGCTGGCCGACCGCGCCGCGATCCTGCTGCGCTACCACGACCTCGTGCTGGACCACCGCCACGAGCTGGTCGACCTGGTCATCCTGGAGTCCGGCAAGGCCCGCAAGCAGGCGTTCGAGGAGGTCGCGCACGTCGCGCTGACCGCCCGGTACTACGCCCGCAAGGCGGCCGAGCTGCTCGGGCCGCAGCGCAAACTCGGCATGTTCCCGGTGTTGACCCGGGCCGAGCAGCGGTTCGTACCGAAGGGTGTCGTCGGGATCATCTCGCCCTGGAACTACCCGCTGACGATGGCGATGTCCGACGGTCTGCCCGCCGTACTGGCCGGGAACGCGGTCGTGCTCAAGCCGGACAGCCAGACCCCGCTGACCGCGTTGCGGGCGGTCGAGCTGCTGTACGAGGCCGGTCTGCCGCGCGACGCCTGGCAGGTCGTGAACGGCGACGGCCCGACCGTCGGCGGCGCGATCATCCAGAACGTCGACTACGTCTGCTTCACCGGCTCCACCAAGACCGGCCGCCTGGTCGCCAAGCAGGCCGGCGAGCGGCTGATCGGCGCCAGCCTCGAGCTCGGCGGCAAGAACCCGATGCTCGTACTGCGCGACGCCGACGTGCACCGCGCCGCCGAGGGCGCTGTCCGGGCCTGCTTCAACAGCGGCGGCCAGCTCTGCGTCTCGATGGAACGCCTGTACGTCGCCGACCAGATCTACGACGCGTTCGTGACCGCGTTCCTCGACCGGGTGAAGAAGCTGAAGGTCTCGGCCGGCACCGGCTGGGACGTCGACATGGGCTCGCTGATCTCCAAGGCGCAGCTCGAGACGGTCAGCCGGCACGTCGACGACGCCCGCGACAAGGGCGCCGTCGTCCTGGCCGGCGGCAAGGCCCGGCCGGATCTCGGCCCGCTGTTCTACGAGCCGACCGTGCTGTCCGGCGTGACGCCCGAGATGGAGTGCTTCGACAACGAGACCTTCGGGCCGGTCGTGTCGCTCTACCGGTTCTCCGACGAGTCCGAGGCGATCGAGCGGGCCAACGAGGGCGAGTACGGGCTGAACGCCAGCGTCTGGACGCGCGACGGCCGCCGCGGCCGCGCGATCGCCGCCCAGCTGGTGGCCGGCACGGTCAACGTCAACGAGGGCTACGCCGCCACCTTCGGCTCGATCGACACCCCGATGGGCGGCATGCGGTCGTCCGGCCTCGGCCGCCGCCAGGGCGTCGAGGGCATCCGCCGGTACGTCGACCCGCAGGCGATCGCGACCCAGCGGGTGGTGCCGATCGCGCCCTCGCACGGCCTCAGCGACGAGACGTACGCCGAAGTGATGACGACCGCGCTGCGGCTCCTCAAGAAGCTGGGCCGGGCCTGACATGAGCTTCGACCACGACGTCGTGATCATCGGCTCCGGCTTCGGCGGCAGCGTGAGCGCGCTCCGGCTGACCGAGAAGGGCTACAAGGTCGCCGTCCTGGAGGCGGGCGCGCGGTTCGACGACGCCGGGTTCGCGAAGAACTCGTGGGACAAGAACCGGTTCCTGTTCGCCCCGAAGCTCGGCTGGTACGGGATCCAGCGGATCAGCGCGCTGCGGGACGTGATCATCCTGTCCGGCGCGGGCGTCGGCGGCGGCAGCCTCGTCTACGCCAACACCCTGTACGAACCGCTGCCGGCCTTCTACACCGACCGCCAGTGGGCGCACATCACCGACTGGAAGTCCGAGCTGGCGCCGTACTACGACCAGGCCAAGCGGATGCTGGGCGTCACGACGTACCCGCACTTCACGCCGGCCGACGAGGTGATGAAGCAGGTCGCCGACGACCTGGGCGTGGGGGACACCTTCCACCCGACGCCGGTCGGGGTGTTCTTCGGCGAGCCCGGGGTCGAGGTCGAGGACCCGTACTTCGGTGGCGCCGGGCCGCGGCGGAGCGGCTGCATCGACTGTGGCGAGTGCATGACCGGCTGCCGGCACAACGCGAAGAACACGCTGACCAAGAACTACCTCTACCTGGCCGAGAAGGCCGGCGCCCAGGTCTTCCCGATGACCACGGTGACGTCGGTCGAGCCGCTGCCCGGCGGTGGCTACGCGGTCGAGACCCGCCGTACGTCGAACCGCAAGCTCACGCGCAGGTTCACCGCCGAGCAGGTCGTCTTCGCGGCGTCCGCGCTCGGGACGGCGAAGCTGCTGCACCGGCTGCGCGACGAGGGCAAGCTGCCGAAGGTGTCGGAACGGATCGGTGTCCTGACCCGGACGAACTCCGAATCGTTGCTGGGGGCAATCGCCGGGGACCGGTCGGTGGACTACAGCCGCGGCGTCGCGATCACGTCGTCGTTCCACCCCGACGAGATCACCCACATCGAGCCGGTCCGGTACGGCAAGGGCAGCAACGCGATGTCGCTGCTGCAGACCGTGCTGACCGACGGCGACGGCGACAAGCCGCGCTGGCGGACCTGGCTGCGGGAGTTGGGCGTGCAGCGGAAGAACATCCGCCGCCTGTACGACCTGAAGCACTGGTCGGAGCGGACCGTGATCGCGCTGGTGATGCAGACCGCGGACAACTCGATCACGACGTTCGGCAAGCGGGACCGGTTCGGCCGCTGGCGGCTGACGTCGAAGCAGGGGCACGGCGCCCCGAACCCGTCCTGGATCCCGGTCGCGAACCAGGTGGTCCGGCGGATGGCGACGATCATGCGCGGGACGCCGGGCGGCACGATCGGGGAGCCGTTCAACGTGCCGATGACGGCGCACTTCATCGGCGGCTGCGCGATCGGCGACTCGGCCGAGACGGGTGTGGTCGACGCGTACCAGCGGATCTACGGGTACGACGGGTTGCACATCGTGGACGGGTCGACGATCTCGGCGAACCTGGGCGTGAACCCGTCGCTGACGATCACGGCGCAGGCGGAGCGGGCGCTCGCGTTCTGGCCGAACAAGGGTCAGGACGATCCGCGGCCGGCGGTCGGTACGCCGTACGAGCGGGTGGCGGCGGTGGTGCCCGAGCGGCCCGTCGTACCGGCTGATGCTCCGGGTGCGTTGCGTTTGCCCATTGTCGGCATCACCAACCAGCAGGCTGTGACGAAACCGTAACGCCACGACAATGTGAAAAACCCTCAGTTGCGGTGAATTCCGCGGCTGAGGGTTAGTGAATTAGTGCCGTAAAAGGGAGCAGGTCCCTCGGGAACGTTTCCGCCCAAATCGTTTCCCGAGGGACCCACTCAAGCCGGGGTGAGGCGCCCGGCGCTTTGGGATCGGGTCACCAACCACAGCTGGCGACCCGAGCTCATGAACCCCACTCTACATCCGAATCCTGGAGTTTCGAGCTGCTGCGAATGAATGTGATCACTCTGCGTGCTGTTCGTAATACTCTGGGTTTCGGAGCGGCGGTCTCCTTGCGGTGACCGCCTCTGCACACATCAACGAGCCCGCCCACAAGGGGTTACGAGGTTCTCCAAAAACTTTTCCGGCCTTTCTGACGGTCGGCGTGACGCCCCTCGCAGTGCGGATCGGCATGGCTGGCCTACTGTGACCCGCATGATCCTCGACGTCGCCCGTGAGCAGGTCCTTGGCCGTGGTGTCGGTCTGAACCAGGAGCAACTGGTGGAGGTGCTGCGGTCGCCGGACGACCAGCTGGCCGATCTGCTGGCGCTGGCCCACGACGTCCGGGTGAAGTGGTGCGGTGAGGAGGTCGAGGTCGAGGGGATCATCTCCCTGAAGACCGGCGGCTGCCCCGAGGACTGCCACTTCTGCTCCCAGTCCGGTCAGTTCACCTCGCCGGTCCGCGCGGTCTGGCTGAACATCCCCGAGCTGGTCGAGGCGGCCAAGGAGACGGCCAAGACCGGTGCGAGCGAGTTCTGCATCGTGGCCGCCGTACGCGGTCCTGACGCGCGGCTGATGTCCCAGGTGAAGGCCGGCATCGAGGCGATCAACGCCGAGGTCGACATCAACATCGCCTGCTCGCTCGGCATGCTCAGCCAGGAGCAGGTCGACGAGCTGCGCGCGATGGGCGTGCACCGCTACAACCACAACCTCGAGTCGGCCCGCTCGTACTTCGGCGACGTGGTCACCACGCACTCCTTCGAGGAGCGCTGGGAGACCTGCGTGATGGTCAAGGAGTCCGGCATGGAGCTGTGCTGCGGCGGCCTGGTCGGGATGGGCGAGACGCTGGAGCAGCGGGCCGAGCTGGCCGCCCAGCTGGCCGAGCTGGAGCCGCACGAGGTCCCGCTGAACTTCCTGAACCCGCGGCCGGGCACGCCGTTCGGTGACATGGAGGTGATGGATGGCAAGGACGCGCTGCGCACCATCGCCGCGTTCCGGCTGGCGATGCCGAAGACGATCCTGCGGTACGCCGGGGGCCGCGAGCTGACCCTGGGCGACCTGGGCACCCGCGAGGGCCTGCTCGGCGGCATCAACGCGGTCATCGTCGGCAACTACCTGACCACCCTTGGCCGTCCGGCGACGGCGGACCTGGACCTGCTGGCCGAGCTGAAGATGCCGGTGAAGGAACTCCAGAAGACGCTATGACGCTCGTGTACTGCGGCCACTGTGGCCAGGAGCTGACCGACGGCGGCCACGAGAGCTGCCGTACGGCGTTGTCGATGGAGCCGCCGCGGTACTGCGATCAGTGCCGGCGGCGGATGGTGGTGCAGGTGCACCCGATGGGCTGGACCGCCCGCTGCTCGGTGCACGGTGAGATCCATGGATGACCTGCTGAAGCAGGACGCGGCGCTGCTGTGGCACCCGTACGCCTCGCTGACCGAGCCGTCGCCGACGCGGCTGGTCACCGGTGCTTCCGGCGTACGGCTGACGCTGGACGACGGTGCCGGTGGTTCGGTCGAGGCGATCGACGCGATGGCGTCGTGGTGGTGCATGATCCACGGCTACCGGAACCCGGTGCTGGACGCGGCACTGCGGGAGCAGATCGACTCGTTCAGCCATGTGATGTTCGGCGGCCTCACGCACGAGCCGGCGGTCCGGCTGGGGGAGCGGCTGGTCGAGATCACGCCGGAGCCGCTGCGGCACGTGTTCTTCTGCGACTCCGGCTCGGTGTCCGTCGAGGTCGCACTGAAGCTGGCGCTGCAGTACCAGGTCGCGCGCGGCTTCCGGGGCCGTACGAGGATGCTGACCGTGCGTGGCGGGTACCACGGCGACACGTTCGCGCCGATGAGCGTGTGCGACCCGATCAATGGGATGCACTCGCTGTTCACCGGCGCGCTGAAGGAGCAGGTGTTCGGTCCGCAGCCTCCGGCCGGGTTCGACCGGCCTGCTGACGACCCGGAGTACTTGGCCTGGGCCGAGGTGATGCGTGCGCTGGCGGCGCAGTACCGGGACGAGGTGGCGGCGATCGTCGTCGAGCCGATCCTGCAGGGCGCCGGTGGCATGTACCCGTACAGCCCGGCCTGCCTGCGGCTGCTGCGTGAGCTGGCGGACGAGTACGGGTTCCTGCTGATCCTGGACGAGATCGCTACGGGCTTCGGCCGTACCGGCACGCTGTTCGCGTCCGAGCACGCCGGAGTCGACCCGGACATCCTCTGCGTCGGCAAGGCGCTGACCGGCGGCTACCTGTCGATGGCAGCCACCCTCTGTACGACGGACGTCGCGCGGACGGTGTCGGGCGGCCCTGGTGGTGCGCTGATGCACGGACCGACCTTCATGGCGAACCCGCTGGCCTGTGCGGTCGCCCTGGCGAGCATCGACCTGCTGCTGGCGTCCGACTGGTCTGCTGAGGTCTCCCGGATCTCTGCCGGGCTGTCTGCTGGTCTGGCTCCGGCTGCTTCGTTGCCGGGGGTGAAGGACGTTCGGGTGCTTGGTGCTGTTGGCGTGGTCCAGCTGAGTGGGCCGGTCGACCTGCCGCGGATGACTGAGGCTGTACTGCGGCGGGGCGTGTGGGTGCGGCCGTTCCGCGATCTGGTGTACACGATGCCGCCGTACGTGTGCACGGACGAGGAGATCGCGACGATCACCACCGCGATCACCGAAGCAATTGCCGAGGGCAACTGATGCTGCCGGATGGTGAAGCGCGCGGTGACGGGCTGCTCGCGCGGTGGCTGTCGCCGCTCGCCGCGGACCGGGATGCCCGCGGGCTGACTCGTCGGCTGCGGCCGCGGGACTCCGGTGAGGATCTGGTCGACCTGGCGGGCAACGACTACTTGGGGTTGGCTCGCGATCCTCGGGTGGTGGAGGCCGCGGTGGCCGCCGTCCGTGAGTGGGGTGCCGGCGCGACCGCGTCCCGCTTGGTCACAGGCACCACGGCGCTGCACGCCGAGCTGGAGTCGGCCCTGGCTTCCTACACCGGGCACGCTGCCGGGCTGGCCTTCTCCTCCGGGTACCTGGCGAACCTCGGCGTCGTCACCGCGCTGGGTGGCGCCGAGACGCTGGTGGTTTCCGACGCCCACGTCCATGCCTCGCTCGTCGATGCCTGTCGGCTGTCCCGCTCGCGGGTCGAGATCGTGCCGCACAACGACGTCGAGGCGGTCGGCAAAGCCCTTGCCAACCGCAACGAACCGCGCGCGCTCGTCCTGGTCGAGTCCGTCTACAGCGTGCTCGGCGACGCCGCCCCGCTGACCGCACTCGCCGCCACAGCTTTGGAGCACGAGGCGGTCCTGCTGGTCGACGAGGCGCACGGGCTGGGTGTCACCGGCGGTGGGCGCGGCTCTGTTGCAGCGACCGAGCTGGCCGGGCTGGACCACGTCGTCGTCACTGTCACGCTGTCGAAGGCACTGGCCAGCCAAGGCGGAGTAGTGCTCGGCCCGGCCGTGCTGCGCGAGCACCTGGTCAACCGGGCCCGCTCCTTCATCTTCGACACCGGCCTGAACCCAGCAGCCTGCGCGGCAGCCCTGGCCGCGCTGCGGATCCTCACCGACGAGCCGACCCGACCGGACTCCATCCACGCGACTGCTCGCCGGCTGGCTGACGAGTGCGGCGTGACGCCGTCGGCCGGAGCGGTCGTCTCCGTGCCGATGCCTGGACCACGCGAGGCGGTCCGGGCTGCCGAGCTCTGCCTGGCGGACGGCGTACGGGTGGGCAGTTTCCGACCGCCCTCGGTGCCGGACGGCATCAGCCGTCTCCGTCTGACCGCTCGGGCCGGGCTGACAGCCGCAGAACTCGACCACGCCTGCCACACCATCACCACAGCTATCCAGGAGGTCTCGTGACCGTCCTCATCGTCACCGGGACCGACACCGGGGTCGGCAAGACCGTCGTCACCGCTGCACTGGCTGCCACTGCACCCGGCAGCGTCGCGGTGATGAAGCCCGCGCAGACAGGTGTGACTGCCGACGAGCCGGGCGACCTGCAGGACATCCAGCGCCTCACCGGCCTGACCGACCTGCACGAGGGAGTCCGGCTGCTCGACCCGCTCGCTCCCACGACGGCTGGTCGCCGTCAGGGACTCGCGCTGCCCTCCATCGACACCCACGCGAAGGCGATCGACGACCTGGCCGCCGACCACGACCTCGTACTGGTCGAAGGCGCCGGGGGAGTGCTGGTCGGGCTGGACGAGGACGGCCACGACCTGGCGGACCTGGCCGCGCTGCTGACCGTCCCGTTCGCGTTCGTCGTGGTCTGCCGTGCCGGACTCGGCACGCTGAACCACACCGGCCTGACAGTCGAGGCGCTGCGCACGCGGCAGCTCCCGATCGCCGGCCTGGTCATCGGCTCCTGGCCCGACGAGCCGGATCTGGCCGAGCAGTGCAACGCCGACGACCTGCCCGCGACCACCGGCGTACCGGTTCTCGGACGGATCCCGGCCGGTGCCGGGCAGCTGGACCAGCGGTCCTTCACGTCGGCGGCCGCCGGGTGGTTCACCGGCGCGATTACAGCCCGGCTGACCTGCACCGATACCCTCTAGGCGTGACTGATCATGACCTGGTTCTCGTTGTCGACTTCGGGGCGCAGTACGCGCAGCTGATCGCCCGCCGGGTGCGCGAGGCGAAGGTGTACTCCGAGATCGTGCCGCACTCGATGGCCGTCGAGGAGATGCTCGAGCGCAAGCCGAAGGCGATCATCCTGTCCGGCGGGCCGCAGTCGGTGTACGCCGAGGGCGCACCGCGGGTGGACTCGTCGCTGTTCGACGCAGGCGTCCCGGCGTTCGGGATCTGCTACGGGTTCCAGGCGATGGCGCAGACGCTGGGCGGCGACGTCCGCAAGACCGGGCTGCGCGAGTTCGGCCGGACGCCGGTCACGGTGAGCGAGGGCGGCACGCTGCTGGCCGGGATTCCCGAGGACCTGAACGTCTGGATGTCGCACGGCGACGCCGTGCACGCGCCGCCGGCGGGCTTCGCCGTACTGGCTGCGTCGGGCGGTGCGCCGGTCGCGGCCTTCGAGGACCTGGACCGCAAGCTGGCCGGTGTCCAGTGGCACCCGGAGGTCCTGCACTCGCAGGCCGGGCAGGCCGTGCTGGAGCACTTCCTGTACGACATCGCGGGCTGCACCGGCGACTGGACGACCAGCAACGTCGTGGACGAGCAGGTCGAGCTGATCCGCAAGCAGGTCGGTGACAAGCAGGTGCTGTGCGCGCTGTCCGGCGGTGTGGACTCCGCGGTCGCCGCCGCTCTGGTCAGCAAGGCGATCGGCGACCAGTTGACCTGCGTGTACGTCGACCACGGGCTGCAGCGCGCCGGTGAGTCCGACCAGATCGAGAAGGACTTCGTCGCCGCGACCGGGACCCGGCTGGAGATGGTCGACGCCGAGGACCAGTTCCTGACCGCGCTGGCCGGCGTCACCGACCCGGAGCAGAAGCGCAAGATCATCGGCCGGGAGTTCATCCGGACCTTCGAGGCGACCGCGCGCAAGCTGGACGCCGAGCGGCACATCGAGTTCCTGGTCCAGGGCACGCTCTACCCGGACGTCGTCGAGTCCGGCGGCGGGACGGGTGCTGCGAACATCAAGTCGCACCACAACGTCGGCGGGCTGCCGGACGACCTGCAGTTCTCGCTGATCGAGCCGCTGCGGACGCTGTTCAAGGACGAGGTCCGCGAGCTCGGCGTCGCGCTCGGCCTGCCCGAGACGATGGTCTACCGGCACCCGTTCCCAGGCCCGGGCCTCGGCATCCGGATCGTCGGCGAGGTGACCAAGGACCGGCTGGAGATCCTCCGCGCCGCCGACCTGATCGCCCGCACCGAACTGACCGCCGCCGGTCTGGACCGCGACATCTGGCAGTTCCCGGTCGTGCTGCTCGCCGACGTCCGCTCGGTCGGCGTCCAGGGCGACGGCCGCACGTACGGCCACCCGGTCGTGCTGCGTCCGGTCACCAGCGAGGACGCGATGACCGCCGACTGGGCGCGTCTGCCGTACGAGGTGCTCGAGAAGATCTCCACCCGCATCACCAACGAGGTCGACGAGATCAACCGGGTCACCCTCGACATCACCAGCAAGCCGCCGGGCACCATCGAGTGGGAGTAGTTCGCTAGGAGGTGACCCGCGCCGCGATGGCGCGGGCGCACTCCGGCGACTCCGTCGTACCGGTGTCGACTTCCAGGTCGTAGTACACACCTTCGTGGACGACGTGTGCCTGGAGTTCTGCCATGCCTGGTGTGCGGTCGCCGCGGGCGAGCTCGCGTGCGGCGGCGATCTCGGGGGCGCAGCGGACGCCTACCCAGAGGACGTCCAGGCCTTCGAGCTGAGTGCGTACGCGCGCCTGTGACTGGGCGCCGCTGAGGAACACGTCGTCGAGCACGATCCTCGCTCCTGCGCGCACCATCGCCGCGATCCCTGCCATCCACGCGGTTTCCAGTGCGCGGAAGTCGTCGCCGACCGATACCTCGCCCTGGTCGCCGAAGCCGATCCCGTCCCCGCCGTCCACCAGCGCAGGCGGCATCGCGTCGACCAGGTCGTCGACGCTCAAACTCAACCAAGCCCCCGGCAGCACCTTCTGCAGCTCCCGCGCGAGCCGAGACTTCCCCGAGCTCGACCCACCGTTCAGCACGATCACCTGAGTCACCCCGCCACGCTAACCGCGCCAGGGTCCTCGCCACCCGCCTGTACCTCTCGAACACCAACCACCCATCACCTCACAAGTACCAGCCACCGATCGGGGGCTGGTACTTGAAAGACAAGGCCGGCAGCCGCCAACACCTCTCAGGTACCAGCCACCGCTCGAGGGTTGGTACTTGAAAGACGAGGCCGGTGGTCGCCTGTGCCTTTCAAGTACCGGCCATCGGTCGGGGGCTGGTACTTGAAAGACGAGACCGGCGGTCGCCTGTGCCTTTCAAGTACCAACCACCGCTCGGGGGCTGGTACTTGAGAGGTGGTGGGCGACGAGGTCAGTTCCAGCGGCTACCGGTACGCCGCGACCTCCATCATTACGCTGCGGGTCTCGTTGGGCTTCATGTCCACCTGTGCGACGCCGTACCGCGGCCAAGCAGCCGGTACGACGAAGTCGGTGCTCGTGACCGACCCAACGCACGGCACCTCGCGAGCACCGGCCACCGCGTCGCCCGGCGGAGTCGGCGGCGGGTCGAGCTGCTGCTCGGTGTACCCGGTCAGCGACACCTCCAGCATCACCGGGTCGGGCCCGCTGGCCGTCGGGCAGAGCAACCGGATCCGGACCAGGTCGTTGCTCCGGAGCCCGTCGAGACCCAGGTAGAGCCCGCCGTTGGACTCGACCTCGTGGTGCGGCGCCGGGTCGGACAGCAGCTTCCGGTCGCCGACCTCCGGCGGGGGATCGCCGAGCGACGGGAGGTCCGTGGCGACAGGTCCAGCCGGCTCAACCGAGTCGCCCGGCCACAGGTCCACCGCGCCGATCACACCGGCGACCACAACCGCCGTACAGGCAACAGCTGCGACGGCCTGGTTGCGGCGGCGGCGCCGGGCGCGGTGGCGGATGACCGGCACCGGGTCGCCAGGGGAGGCGACCGGCCGCCCGGCTTCCTTGAGCATCGTGCGCAGTTCGTCGGTGTTCATCGGGTCTCCGTGGTCTCTTGGGAGGCGAGGTCGACGCGCAGCTTGGTCAGTGCCCGGTGGGTCTGGCTCTTCACCGTCCCGATCGAGCAGCCCAGTACGTCGGCCGTCTCGGCCTCGGACAGGTCTTCGAAGTACCGCAGGACAACGGCGGCGCACATCCGCTTCGGCAGTCGCCGCAGCGCCTGCATCAGGTCGGAGTGCTCGACCAGACGCACCGAACCCCCGTACGCCGTCGGCGCGACCGCCGTCAGGTCGTCGGTCGGCACCTCCTTGCCACCCCGCCGCCGGCGCCACCACTCGGTGTGGGTGTTGACCATCACCCGGCGCACGTACGCCGTCGGGTCCTCGGCCTGCACCTTGCGCCAGGACAGCCAGCACCTGGTCAGCGTGGTCTGCACCAGGTCCTCGGCCAGGCCGCGGTCCTGCGTCAGCAGGTAGGCCAGGCCCAGCAACGCGCCGTACCGAGCGGAGACGTAGGCCTCGAAATCGGCGCGGGTGCGTCCCTCCATCACCCGAACCTCCACAACCCCAGCGTCAGCCTGCATACCGGACAAGAGGCAGAACGGTCGCCGAAGGTTGCACGCCCCCGAACCCCGGATTCACCCCACCTGGCTGAGCTGGGCCTCCAACGCGTCCGCTTCCTGGTGCCGGTCCAGCTGACGCAGCCGGTCCGCCAGCAGGTAGCCGGCCCGGTGGTAGTGAGGGTGACTGGTCGGCAAGGTGCTGAAGACCTGCTGCAGCGCGGTCTCATCGCTACTGGCGTGCTCAGCAAGCAGGAGCTGGGCGTTGAGGTGCTGATCCTCGTAGCCACCGCGCTCGTAGGCCTCTGCCGCACGGGTGGCCTCGGCGACCAACACCGCCACCTCGCCCAGCTGCAGAGCCAGGATGGCCCGGTCCCAGTGGAGGCCTGCCTGCTGGAAGAGCACCTGCTCGTCAGCTGACGGCAGCGCCTCCAGCACGGGCTCGGCGCGGTCCAGCAGCTCGCGGACCTGAGCGAAGTCACCGGAGTAGCGAGCGGACTGCCCAGCAAGTCGCAGAGCCTGGACGTATTCCAGCGGCTGCTCAGAGGCCTCGAAGTACGCCGCCGCAGCCACGAACGCGTCCACAGCCTCCTTGTCGCGGTCGAGCCGCTCGAGCAGGCTCCCCTCGTCCTGCTTGGTCTGCGCAAGCCAGTACGGGTGCGCGTCAGCCGGGGCCTCCGCCAGCAGCGCCCGCGTCTGTGTCAGAGCCGACTCCAGCTCGCCCAGCGCCCTATACGCATCAGCCAGTACGCCGCGTACGTCGCCGAGCAGGCCAGCCAGTTCCGGGTCGTGCAGCGAGGGCAACGCCTCTTCGGCGGTCTCAGCCGCCTCCAGCGCGCGACCGCTGAACAGGTACGACTTGGCGAGCTCCAGCCGGCAGATCGCCAGGTGCACCTCGCTGTCCGGCGTACCGGTCGCCAGTGCGATCGCCTCTTCCAGATCGCCGACCGCCTCGGCCGGGCGCTGCAGTGCGAGCCGGATCCACCCGCGCTGACGGTAGGCGAACGAGCGCGGCATCTGTTCCCGCGTCGCAGTCCCAGCGGTTGCAGCCTCTTCGGCCTCGTCCAGCCGCTCCAGCTGCAGCAGCAGGTTGCACTGCAGGATTCCAGCGCCCGACTGCAGATCCGGGTCAGTGTCCGGACGGGTCCGGAGTACCGACAGCTCGGCCAGCGCCTCCTCACTGCGACCGGCCTGAGCCAGCATCGTCGCCAGCGAGTACTGCCACCCGCCACGGCGTCGCGGCTCGTCCTCCTCGATCAGCTGCCGCAGCGGGGCTTCGCCAGTGGCCAGCCCCTCGTCCAGCTGCCCGGCGTCGCACAGCACCCGGCCGATCCGCCCGCGGTCACGCAGTACTCGGACGTCCTCGCCCAGCTCCGCGTAGACGGTCAGCGCCTCTCGCCACGACTCCAGCGCGAGCTCGACGTCTTCGTTGTTCGAGGCAACCAATCCGCGCCCGTCGAGCACCCGGGCCTGGTCCAGCGGCGTACGGTCACCCTCCGGGATCTCCTGCTCGAACGCCGCCCACGCAGCGATCGCCTCCGTCCGACGGTCCGTCTGCCAGGCCTCCTCGGCCCGGTCTAGCCAGACCCCTCCGACACCCTCCGGCAGCGGCGCCTCCGGGACAACAGGAGCCGCCACCTGCGCCCGCTGGTGAGCCTTGCGGGCCGTCTCCGACAGCGGCAGGTAGTCGACCCACGGCTCCGCGGCCAGGACAGCGCTCACGTTCTCGCTCTGCCGCTTCGTCCCGTTCCGCTCGTCGAACTGCGCGGCCAGCGCCAGCGCCTGCTGGGCCAGCTCTTCCGCGAGCTGCCCAGAGGCCACGTCCTCGCTGGACGACCGACGGATCCGCAGGTCCACGCGACTCAGCGCATGCGATGCGGCGGCCGCGAAGTCCATGGTGGCGAGCGGGCTGGGGGAGTCGGCCAGGTCCGGCAGGTGCCGCTCGATCAGCTCGACAGCACGCGGCAGGTTCCCGGTGCGTGCGCAGAAGCGGATGTGGTCGGCGTACGCGCTCAGTTCACCGGGCTGGTTGCGCAGGATCCGGTACGCCCGCCGGTGCGCGTCGACGGCCTCGGTGTACATGCCCTCAGCAACGTAGGCAGGCAGCAGTGTGGTGAGCATCTGCTGCGGCTGCTCATTGCAGGTCAGCTGCCCGTCCAGTACACCGACCGACAGCGCCACTGCCTCAGCAGTCTGGCCAGTAGTCGTCAGGTGCAGCACCTTGCTCGTCGGGTCGCAGCCGATGCAGTCCGACAGGTCGTCGCGCGGTGAGGTCGACCAGAGCCGGAACTGCTCGGCCGCTGTCTCGTCGTCACCGATGTGTGCCGCCACCTGCCAGCGGTGCTGGTGCACGGCGTGCGGACTGTGCCCACCGACCCGCCAGCGCCGCTCCATGTCGTCCAGTACGGCGTACGTCCGGTCGAGCGGGACCTCGGGGAACTTGGTCAGCGTGTTCGGCGCGTACTTGAAGCACCACAGGAACAGGTGCGAGTGCTCCTGGTACTTGGCCGGGTCGGCGTCCCAGTCCGCCACGCAGCGCGCGAACGGCACCAGCGACTTCCGCGGCTCCCCACCCATCACGTACGCCGTCACCAGGCTGAGCCGTGCGAAGAACGCCAGGTCCTCGGCGCCCTCGGCGTCGGCCCGGCGGACCACGTCCTCCAGCATCGCGGCCCGGGCCTTGCCGTACGGCGTCTGCTGGGCCTGGTGCAGGCGGTCGACCAGGTCGTCTGTCATCGCGTCGGGTCCTCCGCAGTAGGGACGGCCTGGTCGAGCAGACCGAGGAACGACCGGTTCACCAGCGCGGAATCCGCCGGGCCGATCGGGTGGTAGCCGAGCATCAGCGCGTGCCCGTACAGGCCTTCCACAGCGAGCCGGGCGAGCTCCGGGTCGGCCAGCGCGGCCATCCGTCGTACGAGCGGGCTGCGGTGGTTCAGCACGAGCTGGGGACGGCTGTCGTCGTTGGTGTCGAGTGCGCCGAGCACCTCCGACCAGAGCGCGTCGGTGCGCTCTCTGGTCGCGCGCAGCTCGCTGGCGAACTGTGCGGACCGGTCCACGAGGTAGATGGCCGACAGTGACGCCGGGTCGAACGCACGGACGACCACCTCGCAGCCGACCGCGTCCAGCGCCTCCTGGGCCAGCTGGACGAACGGACGCAGCTGCAGCTCGGTCTGCGGGTCCAGACCGTCGAAGCTGGTGCTCAGCTCGGTCGGGTCGAACCTGCTGGTGACCAGGTCGGGTACGACGTCGGGCAGCCGGTGCAGCAACTCCGCGTCGTAGGTGTAGCCGGCGTTGACGATGGTCAGGTCCTGCGCCGAGGCGACCGCTGCGAGCTGGCGGAACTCCTCGATCGTCCCGACGTACCGGATCTCGCTCTTGCGCTCCTGCAGCTCGGCAGCGGTCATCCGGCCGTGGTTGGTCTCGAAGCGGAGCCAGCGGTGCACCAGGCGGAGCATCTCGTCGTCGTGCAGGGCCAGGGCCTTCACACCGAGCTGATGAATCCCCAGGAACCGGTCCAGCTTCTGCGGGTCGGTGCTGCCGAGCCGGACCATCCAGCCGCGCAGCTGCTCACCCAGCGCCTCCCTGGTGGTCTCCAGGTGGCCGTCGTCGAACAGGGCCTCCCGGCTCGCGGTGGGCCGCAGCTCGGAGGTGTCGATCACCGCGCGGACGAAGAATGCCCAGTCCGGCAGCAGCCCCTCGACGCCTTCGGCCAGCAGCATCCGCTTCAGATAGACGCGGTGGGTGGCCCGCTCGGCAGGGTTGGCCGCGAAGGGCAGAACGTAGGCGACACCGGTCAGTCCGGCGGCCGGGTTGTTCAGCGGGATCACGTCGAACGGCGTGAAGCCGAGGTGGTCCTGCGCGTAGCCGACCAGGTCGGCCCGGCCGTTGCCCTCCCAGGGCGCCACGCCGTCGGTGACCCGCTCGCCGTTGACCGTGATCTCCAACGGCAGCAGGGCTCCGAACAGCTTGACCAGCTCGATCACCGTCGCGGCCTTGAACCACTGCTCGGCACCGCGACGGGCCTGCAGCGTCACCGTCGTACCGACCGCTTCGCGGTCCGCCGCCTCGGTGATCGTGTAGCGGCCGTCCGCCGTACCGTTCCAGCGCGTGGTCGGCCCGTCGGCCGGCCTGGTCACGACCTCGATCTCGTCGGCCACCATGAACGCCGACAGCAGCCCGATCCCGAACTGCCCGAGGAACTCGGTCCGCGCGAACCCGATCTCGTCGCGCTTCGAGCTCCGCCCGATCGTCGCCAGCAGCTCGCGCACCTCGTCCGGCCGCAGCCCGATCCCGCTGTCGCTGATGCTCAGCCGCTGCCCGTCGACGACGATCCCGATCGTGCCCGGCGCCGCTGCGTCCACGGCCCGTCGCGCCGTCACCGCGTCCACGGCGTTCTGCAGCAGCTCCCGCAGGTAGACCCGCGGACTGCTGTACAGGTGGTGACTCAGCAGGTCGACGACACCCTGCAGATCCACCCGGAAGTTCTCGCTACCCATTGCCCAGCCCCTCCAGCTCAAAGCTGCCCAAACGCTACGGCATGGGTGGTCCGGCTACTTGCTCGCGGCGATGCCGTCGAGCAGGTGGTCGAGGCCGAAGCGGTAGGCCTGGGTGGTGACCTCGCGGGTGCCGTCGCCGTACGACGTACCGCCGCCTTCGCCGTCGTTCCAGACCGCGGTCATCGTCGGGTAGCGGTCGACGTCGAAGTAGTTCTCCCAGAGGTCGCCGCGCTCGTGCCACCAGGCGTCGTGGGTCTGGCCGGTGGAGCGCTCGAGCAGGTCGCTCTCGGCCTCGCCGCCGGCGGCGGAGTCGACGTACGTCGCGATCGCGAGGGCGGCGAGGTTGGCGCGAGCCGGTGGCAGGCCCAGCGCGAACATGGTGGACAGCAGGTACTCGCGCGCGGCCAGCATGCCGGGGCCGACCGGCGGGCGGATCGTGGAGACGCGGCCGAGCCAGGGGTGGCGGGAGTACAGCGCGCGGGTCTCGTCGGAGTACAGCTCGACCTGCGCACGCCAGTCGGCCGGGCGGTCCTCGCCGGGGCCGGGCAGTGGGCGTTCGAGCAGGACCTGATCGATCATCAGGTCGAGCAGCTCCTCCTTGGACGGCACGTAGGTGTAGAGCGTCATGGTCCCGACGCCGAGGGCCTTCGCGACGTTGCCCATCGAGGCGGCGGCGATGCCACGCTCGTCCGCCAGTGCGACAGCGGTGTCGACCACGGTGTCCAGCTGCAATGTGGGCTTGCGGCCGCGAGCCCTTTCCTGGGCCGGCGCGGTCTTCCGCCAGAGCAACGCGAGCGTGCGCGCGGCCGGACCGCCGCCGCTGTGCTGCACCGTCATGTCGCACCTCTTCCCGTCGCCGCATCCTATGAGAGCCAATTGTCGTATACCCTACGAGAATTGCTTCCGAGGTGTTGGGACTGGGGAAATGACGATCTTGGTGACGGGTGCGACGGGCAGTGTCGGGCGGCTGCTGGTGGACGAGTTGGTGGCGGCGGGCGTTCAGGACGTCCGGGCGCTGACGAACAATCCGGCGAAGGCAGCGCTGCCGTCCGGTGTCGAGGTGGCGCGTGGGTACCTGGGCAAGCCCGCGACGCTGCCCGCGGCGCTCGACGGAGTCGACACGGTGTACCTCGCGCCGCTTCCGGCGTACGTCGACGAGTTCGTGACGGCGGCGCAGAAGGCCGGCGTGCGGCGGGTGGTCGTGCTGTCGGGTGAGCCTGCCGAGTACGAGGCGATGGGGGAGCCGGAGAGCTGGCACTACTACAAGGTCGAGCGCGCGATCGAGGACGGCGGGTTCGAGTTCGTGCATCTGCGGCCCGGGCAGTTCATGAACAACACGCTCGACTGGGCGCCCTCGATCAAGGCCGAGGGCGTCGTACGCGGTCCGTACGCCGGGGCGGTGCAGTTGCCGATCGACCTCGGTGACATCGCGGCGGTGGCGAGCGTCGTACTGCAGGACGAGAGCTACACCGGGCAGAAGCTCGGGATGAGTGGGCCGGAGCAGCTGACGCAGCCGCAGGAGGTCGCGCTGATCGGGGAGGCGCTCGGGCGGGAACTGCGGTTCGAGGAGCTGACGCACGAGGAGGCCGTGGCGGCGTGGGCGCCGTTCATGGGTGCCGAGTCGGCCGAGTGGCTGGTGGACGGCTTCCGGATGATGGCCGAGCATGCCGCCGAGCCGTCGCCTGTCGTGCAGGAGGTGACCGGGCGGCAGGCCAAGCCCTACCGGGAGTGGGCGCGGGACAACGTGGCGGCCTTCCGGGAATGATTTGAAAGCTGGGCGAACATGTGTTCGACTGTACTCCATGAGGTGGGCAGGTCAGCAACTCGACGCGGAGGCTCCCGGGACGTTGCCGGGGCTGGGCTCGATCGCGGGCCTGGTCCGGTCGGTGACGACGCCGGAGTTCCAGGGCGTGACGTTCCACGAGGTGCTCGCGCGATCGGCGCTGAACTCGGTGCCGGGGACGGGGCTGCCCTTCAACTGGACGGTGAATCCGTACCGCGGCTGCACTCATGCGTGTCGGTACTGCTTCGCCCGGCCGACGCACAAGTACCTCGAGCTGGACGAGGGGCTGGACTTCGACCGGCAGATCGTGGTGAAGACGAACGTCGCCGACGTCCTGCGCAAGGAGCTGGCCCGGCCGTCCTGGGGTGGTGAACAAGTTGCCCTGGGCACCAATACGGATCCGTACCAGCGCGCCGAGGGGCGGTACCGGTTGCTGCCCGGGATCATCTCGGCGCTGGCCGATTCCGGTACGCCGCTGTCGATCCTGACCAAGGGGACGCTGCTCCGCCGCGACCTGCCACTGCTGCAGCAAGCGGCCGAGCAGGTCCCGGTCGGGATCGGCGTTTCGCTGGCGCTGGCCGACGAAGAGTTACGTCGCCGACTCGAGCCCGGCGTACCGTCTGTCCGTGGTCGCCTCGACCTGATCCGCGCTGTGCGCGAGGCCGACCTCCCGTGCGGTGTCATGGTCGCGCCTGTCTTGCCCTGGTTGACCGACTCTGCCGAACACCTCGACTACCTGTTCGGCCAGTTGGCCGACGCCGGCGCAACTGGCGTCACTACTCTCGTCCTCCACCTACGCCCTGGCGTCAAACCGTGGTTCATGAAGTGGCTGGCCGAAGACCACCCCGAGCTGGTCAAGCGCTACGAATCCCTCTATGCGCACGGCCCCAACGCCGCCCCCAGCTACCGCAACGCCTTCGAGTCCAAGGTCCGCCCCCTGCTGGAGAAACACGGCTTCGGTACGTCGTCCCACCGCAACTCCCAGAACGTCGTCGAAGCCGCAGGCCAAGGCTCCTCCTCCGGCTGGGGCGAACCCACCGCCCGCTTCCGCAGTCGTCGCTCGAGCCCAGCCCCCTTCAACACCTCCACCACCCGCCGCCACCGCGCGCCAGTCCCACCGGTCATCCCAGAGCCGGACCAACAGCCCTTGTTCTGAAGGAAGTCAGCGGAGGGGGCTGGACCCGGAGCTCGGGCGCGTCCTGGAGCTCACCGGGCGGTCGCAGGAGTGTGGTGCTCGAGGTCGCGCACCGTGGGAGTGCCGGCCTGCGGCGATCGGCTCGGCTAGTGGCGGAGGGTGAGGACCTTCGGTCCATCGTCGGTGATGGCGACGGTGTGTTCGGCGTGGGCTCCTCGGGTGCCGTCGGCCGAGCGGAGCGTCCAACCGTCGGGGTCGATGGCGTAGGTGGAACCGGGGCCGTGCCAGAACCACGGCTCGATCGCGAGGACGTGGCCGGGGCGGAGTTTGAGGCCTCGGCCGGGGCGGCCGCCGTTGGGGATGTGGGGTTCCTCGTGCATGCGGCGGCCGATGCCGTGGCCGCCGAAGTCGAGGTTGGTGCCGACCCCGGCTTCCAGGCCGACGGCGCCGATGGCCGCGCCGACATCACCGAGGCGAGCACCCGGTACGGCGGCCGCGATACCCGCGGCGAGGGCTCGTTCGGTGGTGGCGATCAGCTCGAGGTCCTCCGCGCGCGGCGTACCGACGACGAAGCTGGTGGCGGAATCGGCGCACCAGCCGTCGACCGATGCGCCGCAGTCGACGTTCAGCAGGTCACCGTCCTGCAAGCGCTGGTCGGTCGGCAGTCCGTGCAGCACGCCGTCGTTGACCGACGTACAGATGACGCCGCTGAACGGCAACGTCGCGAAGCCCGGCTGGTACCCGTCGAAGAGCGAGACCGCGCCGGCCGACCGCAGGACGTCGCGGGCGAGCTCGTCCAGCTCGAGCAGGGAGACGCCGACGGCCGCGGCCTTCTTCACCGTGGTGAGAGCCGACGCGACCACCTGCCCGGCTGCACGCATCGCGTCGATCTCGGCCGGTGTCTTCAGGTCCACCATCGGCTTGTTCTTCCTCCACGGCGTCGGAAACCCCACGGGATAGTTATACCGGGAATCAACCTTTCCGCTCGTCACGTCGTCTGTCAGGTGTCCACCTTTTCCGGTGGAGACCTGGGGGCAAGGAAATGCGAGCTGTGCGTCGTTTGCTGGCGGTGGGGGTTTTGTTGGTCGTGGCCGCAGGCTGTGCGGACGTGCCGGGCGCCGAAGGTCCGGGCAGTACGCCGACCGGCACCGGATCAGGCCCAGGCGCCCCACCGCCAACCGGCCCGCAGGAGATCACCCTGGTAGCAACCGGCGACGTCCTCCTGCACGAACGCCTCTGGACCACAGCCCGCCAGGACGGCCGCGACGGCCAGTGGGACTTCGCGCCCTTGCTCAGCGGCGTCAAGCCACTCGTCCAGAGCGCCGACCTCGCCGTCTGTCACCTGGAAACACCAATCGGTTCGCCGTACTCCGGTTACCCGCTCTTCCAAGGCCCGCCGCAGATCGTCCCCGCACTGAAGAAGACCGGATACGACGCCTGCTCGACCGCCAGCAACCACAGCTTCGACAAAGGTGCCTCCGGCATCGACCGCACGCTGCGCATCCTCGACCAGGCCGGACTGAAGCACACGGGCACAGCCCGTACGCCGCAGGAGGCCGAGACGCCCACGATCGTGGACGTGAAGGGCGTCAAGGTCGCGCTGCTCAGCTACACCTACGGCTTCAATGGCATGCCGTACCCGAACGGCGAGACCTGGCGGGCCGGCAAGCTCGATCCGACCCGGATCAAGGCGATGGCCCGCACGGCGCGTGATGCCGGCGCGCAGATCGTCGTGGTCAGCTGTCACTGGGGCGACGAGTACTCCAGCGCCGTGAGCCAGGACCAGCGCACGATCGCCGCCGATTTGCTTGCCGACAGCAACATTGACCTGATCCTCGGCCACCACGCGCACGTCGTCCAGCCGATCCAGCAGCTCAACGGCAAGTGGGTCGTCTACGGCCTCGGCAACCTGGTCGCCGCGCACCGCGCCCCGAACGCGCCGAAGGCCGAGGGCCTGCTGGTCAAGTTCACCTTCAGGCGTGACGGCGACCGATGGACCGCCGCGTCGCCGGAGTACGCGCCGCTGCTGATGACCGACACGCTCCCGGTCCGCGTGCTCGACGTACGCCGGGAGCTCGCGAAGGCGGACCTGTCCGACAGCTTGCGCCGGCGGCTGGAGCTGGCCGAGCGCCGGACGACCGCCACCGTCGAGCGGCTGACCTCGGCGCCGAAAGCACTGTGAAAACCCTTTGAGCACAGGACACCTGGCGCTCTAAGCTCGCCCGCATGATTACGTACTTCGTGATGGTCCGTCGTGCCCGCCTCCGGGCAGGCGAGGGGTGCCTGGGGATGGCATCCGCTCGATAGTCGTTGGGCCCAACGCGTCGTCGACGCTGCCGGGGTTCGTCCCGGTGACCTCGTCCTCGACGTAGGGGCCGGACTCGGTGCGTTGACCGGACCACTGGTCCGAGCAGGCGCCGAGGTCGTTGCCGTGGAACTCCATCCCGGCCGGGCCGACAAGCTGCGCCTACGGTTCAGCGAGGTCAAGGTGGTCCGGGTCGACGCCGCCGATCTGCGGTTGCCGACCCGGCCGTTCCGGGTGGTCTCGAGCCCGCCGTACGGGGTCTCCACCGCGCTGCTGAAGAGACTGCTGGCCCCAGGTTCGCGCCTGGTGTCGGCCGATCTCGTGCTGCAGCGGCAGGTGGTGAACCGGTGGGTCGAAGGCCGCGCCCCCGGAGCCGCACGCTGGACCCGGCACTACGACGCTTCGATCGGAATTCGCCTTCCCCGCAAGGCTTTCACCCCACCACCCCATGTCGATTCCGCCGTCCTGCGGATCAGCAGGACCCGACGCTAGAAAGCACGAAAGGCCCGCTCCACACCAGGAGCGGGCCTTTCGTCGTAGCTCAGCCGTGCCAGGACTTCCACAGCGCGGCGTACGAACCGTCCCGGGCGACCAGCTCGTCATGGCTGCCCAGCTCGCTGATCTTCCCGTCCTCGACGACAGCGACCCGGTCGGCATCGTGCGCCGTGTAGAGCCGGTGGGCGATCGCGATCACCGTCCGCCCTTCCAGTACGGCGGCCAGCGAGCGCTCCATGTGCCGAGCGGCCCGCGGGTCGATCAGCGAGGTCGCCTCGTCCAGCACCAGCGTGTGCGGATCCGCCAGCACCAGGCGCGCCAGCGCCAACTGCTGTGCCTGCGCCGGAGTCAACGCGAACTGCCCCGACCCGACCCGCGTGTCCAGCCCGTCCGGCAACGCCTCGGTCCACTCGCGCGCGTCGACGGCGTCCAGTGCCTCCAGCAGGGTCTCGTCGGTGGCGTCGGGTGACGCCATCGACAGGTTGTCCCGCAGGGTGCCGACGAACACGTGGTGTTCCTGGGTGACCAGCGCGACCTGCCGGCGCAGCTCGTCCAGCGGCAGGTCGGTCATGCCGACCCCGCCGACGCTGACCGAACCGGTCCGCGGCGGGTGGATGCCCGCGATCAGCCGCCCGAGCGTCGACTTGCCCGCGCCGGACGGTCCGACCATCGCGATCCGCTCGCCCGGCTGGACGGTCAGGTCGACGCCGTGCAGCACGTCGCGACCGTCGACGTAGGAGAACCGCACATCGCGAGCCTCGACCAGCTCACCGGCCGGCTCCTCGCCGGACGGCGTGCGGTCGTCCGGTACGTCGGTGATACCGAGCAGGCGGGCCAGCGCGGCGCCACCGGACTGCAGCTCGTCCAGCCAGGAGATCAGCCGGTCGACCGGGTCGATCAGCTGGCTGGCGTAGAGCACGGCAGCCGTGACAGCACCCAGCGAGACGTGGCCGTTGATGTGCAGCCAGCCGCCGAACAGCAGCGTGCCGACGATGGGCACCAGGTACCCGACCTCGACCACCGGGAAGTAGATCGTGCGCAGGAACAACGTGTACCGCTCGGCGTCGTACGAGCCGCGAATGTCGCGGTCGCCCTGGCGCACGCGCGCCTCGTACCGGCGCAGCGCCTCGACCGTCCGAGCACCCTCGACCGTCTCGGCGAGCGAGCTGGTCATCTGCGCGTACGCCGCGTTCTCCCGCAGGTACCCGTCCTTGGCGCGGCGCAGGTACCACTTGGTGCTGACCCACAGCACCGGCACCATCGCGAGCAGCGGCACCAGCACCCAGACACCGACCAGCATCGCGGCCGCGACGGTGAACAGCACGGTGACGAACGCGATGATCGTCTCCGGTACGGCGAACCGCACGGTCCTCGACAGCGTGTCCACGTCGCGCGACGTACGCGACAGCAGGTCGCCGGTGCCGGCCCGCTCGACCGTGCCGATCGGCAGCGCCAGCGCGTCGTCGACGAAGTCCTCACGCAGCTCGGCCAGCACCTGCTCGCCGAGCGCGAACGACCGGTACCGGGCCCAGCGGGTGAGCAGCGACTGCGCCACCACGAACACGGCGATCACGACGATCACCTTGTTGACGGCGGCGGCCGTCGTACCGCGCTGGACGTCCTCGACCAGCTCACCGATCAGCCGGGGCGTGGCCAGGCCGGTGACTGCCGCCACGCCGTGCAGGCCGAGCGCGATCAGCAGAGCGCGCGGGTGCCGTCGGGCCAGCCGACGGGCATGCCGGCGGACCTGTGCGGAGTCTGCGACGGGCAGGATCCGCTTCACGCGAGCACCTCCTCTTCCTCGGTCTGGCGGGTGACTGTCCTGCGGTACTGCGGTTCGGTCTCCAGCAGCTGCCGGTGCTGACCGGTCGCGACGACCCGGCCCTCGGCAACGAAGATCACCTCGTCGACCCGGTCGAGCAGCAGCGGACTGGACGTCAGTACGACGGTGCTGCGGCCCTGCCGGTGCTCCCGGAGCCGTTCGGCGATCCGGGCCTCGGTGTGCGCGTCCACTGCGGACGTGGGCTCCACCAGCACCAGCACCGACGGGTCGGCGAGCAGTGCACGGACCAGGACGAGCCGCTGGCGCTGGCCGCCTGAGAACGACCGGCCCTTCTCCTCCACGTCCGCGTCGAGTCCGTCGGCCAGTGCGACCAGCACGTCCTCGGCCGACGCGGTCCGGATCGCCGCCATCAGCTCGTCGTCGGTCGCTCGGCCGGTCGGGTCCAGCTCCTCGCGCAGTACGCCGGTGAACAGCTGGGAGCCGGTGTCGCTGACCAGGATGCGCTGCCGGACGTCGGCCCGGGTGGCGCTCGCCAGCGTCACTCCGCCGTACCGGACCTCGCTGGCGTCGTCGTACCGGCCCAGGACGTCGGCGATGACCGCTGCCTGGTCGGACTCGGCGGAGACGATCGCGGTGAGGCGTCCGTGGCGCACCCGGATGCCGGAGACCGGGTCGACCAGGTCTCCGCCGTCGGGCAGGCGGACCGGCTCGGTGGGGTCGGCGACGTCGGGGGTCAGCTCGAGCACGCGGATGATCCGGCGGCTGGCGACGAGCGCACGCATCAGCGCGTTGGCCATCTCGGTCGCCGTCCGCAGCGGCAGGACCAGGAAGGTCGCGTACCCGTAGAAGGCGACCAGGCTGCCCGCGCTCAGGTCGCCGCGGACGGCGAAGTGCGCACCGAGGCCCACCACGCTGACCACGAAGATGCCCGGCAGGAACACCTGCGCCGCGTCCAGCACGGACTGGATACCGGCCACCTTCACGCCGGCGCCACGGACCCGCTGCGACTCGGCGCGGTACCGCTTGGAGAAGGACTCCTCGCCGCCGATGCCGCGCAGCACGCGCAGACCGGACACGATGTCGGAGCCCAGTGAGTTCAGCTCGCCGACGGCCTCGCGCTGCGCGGACTGGCGCTGGTGCAGCGGACGCAGCATCGGGCCGAGCGCGAACAGCATCAGCGGTACGCCGATCAGCACGACCAGGCCGAGCGTGGTCGAGGTGGTGAGCAGGATGACCGCGACCACGACGAAGGCGACGATCGCGCCGCTGAACCGGGCCGAGATCTCCAGCAGGTTCCCGATGTAGGCCAGGTCGCCGGCGCCGATGCTGACCACCTCACCGGTGGCCAGGTTCTTCGGCAGCGTGGCACCGAGGTCGGCCGACTTGCGGGTGATCACCTGGACCGTGCGGTAGGCGCCGCTCAGCCAGTTCGACACCGCGAACCGGTGCCGCATGATGCCGGCCAGCGCCTGCACCACGCCGACCGCGAACAGCAGCGCCGTCCACTGCAGCAGCCGGTCGACGTCACCGCCGGCGATGCCCTCGTCGATGGCCTTGCCCAGGATCGCCGGGACGAACGCCTGCGCGCCCATCCAGAGCATGCCGAAGGTCATGCCGCCCAGGAGCGTGGCCTTCTGGCCGCGGGCCACCCAGAACAGGTAGCGCGCGGCGGAACGGTGATCCGGAGTGCCGGGATCGGCGAGAGGAAGTTGTTTCATAACCGTTTCAGGCTAGGCCTGGCCACCGACAAATTGCATGTGGTTTAACCGGCCCCCGCGACCTCGGGAGAGCTTCATCTTGCGTTGGGCAACCAGTTCCCCGAAGGCCACCTCGGCCGCCTGTCCTGGATCACATGCTGGTCATCGCGCATCGGGGAGCGAGCGGGTACCGCCCGGAACACACGCCGGCGGCGTACCGCCTGGCCGCGGCGCTCGGCGCCGACTACCTGGAGCCGGACCTGGTCGCCACGCTGGACGGCGTCCTGGTGGCCCGGCACGAGAACGAGATCTCCGGGACGACGGACGTCGCCGACCACGCGGTGTTCGCCGATCGCCGGATCACCAAGATCGTCGACGGGGAGGCCGTCACCGGCTGGTTCGTCGAGGACTTCACGTACGCCGAGCTGCGCACGCTGCGCGCCCGGGAGCGGATGCCCGCCCTGCGCGCGGCCAACACCGCGTACGACGGCCGCGAGGCGATCGCCACCTTCGACGACGTGGTCGCGCTGGCCCGGCAGGAGTCGGCCCGGCTCGGCCGACCGATCGGGGTGATCCCGGAGATCAAGCACCCGGCGTACTTCCGTCGGCTCGGGCTGCCGCTGGAGGAGCTGCTGGCCGAACGGCTGACCACGCTCGGCGTACGGCGTGGTGAGGCGATGGTGCAGTCCTTCGAACCGACCAGCCTGCGCCGCCTGGCCGTGATGACGGACGTGCCGCTGGTCCAGCTGGTCGACTCCGAAGGCACACCGAACGACTTCCTGCGCTTCGGCGACGACCGGACCTTCACCGACCTGACCGCACCGGCCGGGCTGCGCGAGATCTCGACGTACGCCGACGTGCTGGCGCCGCACAAGGACCTGGTCATCCCACGCCGCTCCGACGGCTCCCTGGGCGAGCCGACCCAGCTGGTCGACCAGGCGCACCGCGCCGGCCTCAAGGTCCAGGTCTGGACGTTCCGCGCCGAGCGCCGCTTCCTGCCGACCGGCATGGACCTGGCCGCCGAGCTGAGGGCCTTCGCCGCCACCGGCATCGACGGGGTCTTCGCCGACCACCCCGACATCGCCGTAGCCACCATGACCCGCCGCGCCACGCAGAAGGTCTAGCGCAACTCGGCCCGCAGGTCCTTCAGCACCCGCTCGGCAGCAGGCGCCAGCTCGCGGTCGATCGTGTGGCTGTCGCTCAGTCCCAGTACGACGCGGGCGCTGGTAGCTGGGCGGGTGCGGATGAGCTTCGTCCGCAGGTACGTCGGCGGGTGGCTGGAGTCGGTCCGCGTCTCGCGCAGCCGGCTCATCCGCAGCCGCCGCTCGATCTCCCGCTTCGGCGTCTCGGTCACAGCACGTCGTACGGCCTCCAGTGGTGGCAGGTCCTTTTCGAAGCGCAGGGCTCGCTCCAGCGCCCGGTACGACGAGTCGGCCAGCAGAGTCCGCTCCAGCGCCGAGGCCGCGGCCTCGGAGCCGGCGACCTCACCGGACGTGCGGTCCGCCAGGTACTCCGCCCGCTGGTTGCCCCGCAGGCTCACCCGATCCAGCAGCCAGGCGTAGCCGCGGATGACCGGACCGACCGTGCCGTTGATCAGCCTGGTGAGGTGACCGACCGACGTGTCGGTATCCATCGCGTGGGCCGCGTCCAGCTTGTACTCGTCGTACGGCTGCTCGGTGAACGCCTCTTCCAGCTGCTCCAGCACCGACTCGGCCGCACCGACCACCCAGCCGTGCCGGGCGTCGCCGTTCTTGCCGTGGCCGAGCTCGTGAGCCAGCACAGCCACCCGCTCCTGCGGGCGCAGCCCGGTCCAGAGCGGCAGGCCCAGCCCGATGACCGGACGGAAGCGCCAGCCGACCCGGATGAAGCAGACGTTCGGCTCGGCGTCCAGAGCGACCGCGGCGACCCGCGGAGTGCCGATGCTCGCCGCGATCTCGTCCAGCAGCCTGAACAGGACCGGCGCCTCCTCGCGGTGGACCACCTGCGCGTCGGGGTCGAGGCGGGCGGCGCGGGGGCGCAGCATCAGGCCGATCACGATGGCGATCGCCGCGAGCGGGATGCTGAGCCAGAGCGGGCGGTAGAACACCAGCAGAGCGACTCCACCAACCAGCGCGACCAGCGGAAGCACCAGCAGGACAGCAGACAGTAGGTACGCCGTGACGCGGGCCAAGTCCCACCCGGGTCGGTGGACCCGACCGGTCTCCAGCTCGCGGTAGAGGGTGTCGGCCAGCTGGTGCTCGAGTTTGCGGCGCCAGGCAGGGGACTTGCGGTCCTGCCCGGTCGGGTCGACGTTCCAGTCGCACTGGTCGCACCAGGTCACGTAGCCGGGGTCGACGCGGATCTGCTGGGCGCACTGCGGGCAGCGGGTGACGCCGGCATCGGTCTGCACTGCAGCAGTGTGGCAGCGCGGTCGCCGGAAATGCCGAAGCCCGGGCTCCTCGGAGCCCGGGCAGTTGACGGCACCGCGGTCCCACGCGCGGTCGACGGAGTGCTGTTACTGCTGCAGCTGGGTCAGGCGGCCGGCGGCTTGTCGTCGTAGATGCGGGCGGCGATGTCGCCCTCCGGCGTGGTCTGCGGCTGCGGCTGGTGGTTCTGCTGAGCGGCCTGCTGGGCGCTCTGCCAGACGGCCTTGCCGTCGGACTCCGGCATCACGACCCAGGCGATCACGTACCCGATCAGCGCGGTGCCACCGGTGAGCAGGGTCAGCGCGACGATGCCCAGGCGGACCAGGGTGGCGTCGATGTTCAGGTACTCCGCGATGCCGCCGGAGACACCGGACAGCATCCGCTGGTCGCGCGAACGGCGGAGGGTCTTGCCGGACAGGTTCTGGAAGGGTGCGGTGTTGTTCGTCATGTCCACAACTGTGCCGCCCGGGGACCCTCCCGCACATCAGGATCGGTACCGACCGGCCCCTGACCGGACCCCGGGAACCCTGGTCGAGCGCCCCTGACGACTTATGGACCGGAACTGTCGGCGGCCGGGGTTAGCGTGAGTGGATGGACGCGGAAGCGGTGCAGAAACTGGCGCTGCGGTTGCCAGGGGTGGAGGAGCACGAGGGCTGGGCGGGGCAGCCGGCCTTCAAGGTGCGCAAGAAGGGTTTCGCGTACCTGTCGGAGGACGAGTCCAAGCTGTTCGTGAAGGCCTTCCGTGAGGAGCAGCAGGCGCTGATCGCCGAGAACCCGGAGGTCTACGCGTCCTGGTGGGAGTCCGGCCGCTTCGGCTGGCTGGAGGTCACCCTCGAGCTCGCCGACGACGAGGAGGTCGGGGAACTGCTCACCGAGGCGTGGCGCCTGAACGCCCCGAAGTACCTGATCGCCCAGTGGGAGAACTGAGCCTGGGACAGGCCTCGAGGGGCCGCCCGCCGCGGTCGGCTGGCTTGCACTCGGTTGGGTCGAGTGCTAATACTTGGTTAGCACTCAGTGGGCGAGAGTGATAACGCTCGTGCCTGCTGGGAGCTGTTAGAAGACGGCCTCGATGAGGTGCCGGAGTCAGGCGGGACGTGACCGCGACGACCTCGGTACCGTCCGTCGCGGGCATCCGGCCGGCTGAACCACCAGAAACTCGACGCGGGAGGACTCGCGGAGAATGCCCAAGCTGATTTCGTTCAACGAAGAGGCGCGCCGCGGCCTCGAGCGGGGAATGAACACCCTCGCCGACGCCGTCAAGGTGACGCTTGGCCCCAAGGGCCGCAACGTCGTTCTGGAGAAGAAGTGGGGCGCCCCCACGATCACCAACGACGGTGTCTCGATCGCCAAGGAGATCGAGCTCGAGGACCCGTACGAGAAGATCGGGGCCGAGCTCGTCAAGGAAGTTGCCAAGAAGACCGACGACGTCGCGGGTGACGGCACCACCACCGCGACCGTGCTGGCCCAGGCGCTCGTGCGCGAGGGTCTGCGCAACGTCGCCGCCGGCGCCAACCCGATGGGCCTGAAGAAGGGCATCGAGAAGGCTGTCGAGGCCGTCAGCGAGCAGCTGCTCGCGCTGGCCAAGCCGGTCGAGACCCGCGAGCAGATCGCGGCCACCGCCTCGATCTCGGCGGCGGACACCCAGGTCGGCCAGATCATCGCCGAGGCGATGGACAAGGTCGGCAAGGAAGGTGTCATCACCGTCGAGGAGAGCAACACCTTCGGTCTGGAGCTCGAGCTCACCGAGGGCATGCGCTTCGACAAGGGCTACATCTCGCCGTACTTCGTGACCGACACCGAGCGGATGGAAGCGGTCCTCGACGACCCGTACATCCTCGTGGTGAACAGCAAGATCTCCAGCATCAAGGACCTCGTCCCGGTGCTCGAGAAGGTCATGCAGACCGGCAAGCCGCTGGCGATCATCGCCGAGGACCTCGAGGGTGAGGCGCTGGCGACCCTGGTCGTGAACAAGATCAAGGGCACCTTCAAGACCGTCGCCGTCAAGGCGCCGGGCTTCGGTGACCGCCGCAAGGCCATGCTCGGTGACATCGCCATCCTCACCGGTGGTCAGGTCATCTCCGAGGAGGTCGGCCTCAAGCTCGACACCGTGGACCTGGAGCTGCTCGGCCAGGCCCGCAAGGTCGTCGTCACCAAGGACGAGACCACCATCGTCGAGGGCGTCGGCGACGCCGACTCGATCCAGGGCCGGGTCAACCAGATCCGCGCCGAGATCGAGAAGTCGGACTCCGACTACGACCGCGAGAAGCTGCAGGAGCGGCTGGCCAAGCTGGCCGGTGGCGTCGCGGTGATCAAGGTCGGCGCGGCCACCGAGGTCGAGCTGAAGGAGCGCAAGCACCGCATCGAGGACGCCGTTCGCAACGCGAAGGCGGCCGTCGAGGAGGGCATCGTCGCCGGAGGTGGCGTCGCGCTGCTCCAGGCGTCGGTGATCGCGTTCGAGAAGCTGGAGCTCGAGGGTGACGAGGCGACCGGTGCCGCGATCGTGCGGTCGGCCGTCGAGGCCCCGCTCAAGCAGATCGCCGTCAACGCCGGCCTCGAGGGTGGCGTCGTGGTGGAGAAGGTCCGCAACCTCGAGCCGGGTCACGGCCTGAACGCCGCGACCGGTGAGTACGTCGACCTGATCAAGACCGGGATCATCGACCCGGCCAAGGTCACGCGTTCGGCGCTGCAGAACGCGGCTTCGATCGCGGCTCTGTTCCTCACCACCGAGGCAGTCATCGCCGACAAGCCCGAGAAGGCCGGTGCCGCCCCGGGCGGTGCCCCCGACATGGGCGGCATGGACTTCTGACCGGAAGTTCCTCGCAGTACCAGTAGCAAACGAAGCGGTCCCGGGTCCCAGCCCGGGACCGCTTTGCTGTGCTCAGCCGGTGATCAGTTTCTTGGCCAGGACCGGGGAGAAGGTGCCGGCCGGGATGCCCGCGCCGATGCCGCAGTCGCCGTCGGAGTCGCCGGGGACCTTGAGCCACAGCAGCATGTCGAGCGTGCCGGAGAGATGGCTTCCGTCGCGCGAGGTCTCGCCGAGCTTGCGGCCGGCCGGGTTGCACCACTCGCCGTTGGAGCCGTTGCCGTTGCGGCTGGTGTCGACGACGAACTGCGCGTTGCTGCCGAGCGCACCGCGGATCGCGTTGCCCTTGGCCACCGAGTCGGCGGTCGGGTAGTAGTTCGACGTGTTCAGCGCGAATCCGCGGATCTTGCCGACCTCCACCAGCTTCAGCCGCCGCGCCATCTCGGCCGCGTCGATCCAGGTCGCGTTGCCGCCGTCCATGTAGGCCCAGGTGTTCGGCGCCTTCGCGGCCAGCTCGTTGACGGCGTACTTGAGCAGATCGGTCCGCGTCTTCTTCTCCGCGGCCGGGACACAGTCGAGCTGCGCGAGCGCGTCAGGCTCGATCACCACCACCGCCGGCCGGTTCCCGATCCCCGCCGCGAACGCGCTGATCCACGTCCTGTACGCCGCCGGCGACCCGGCGCCACCACCGGAGTGACTGCCGCAGTCGCGCCCCGGGATGTTGTACGCGACCAGGATCGGCAGCTTGTCGGCGGCGTCCGCGGCCGACGTGTACGCCGAGACGGCCGCGCGGATGTCGCCGGACCAGTTCCCGAACCAGCGCCCACCGGCCTGCTCGGCGATCCGGCTCCGGATCAGCGCGGCGTCGGCGTGCGACGGGTTGTTGCGCACCCAGACGGCAGGGTTCGAGCTCGGGTCGACGTAGAAGCCGCTGGTCATCGACACCGGGTCGCCGGCGTTGCCCAGGGCAACCGAGCTGGAGGTGGACAGAGCGGCGGCGACAAGCACTGTGGACAAGACGGTACGCAGGCGGGCCATGGAGGTCCTTCCGTTAGGGGCGGTCACGGCGAGACTAGAGCGATCAGGAAGCCCTTGTCCCAGTGGACAACTGTGGTCAGCTCTGGGCGGCGCGCAGCAAACGCAGCTGCCCGATCTCCGCGGCGTTCTTCATCAGCTCCGCGTTCACCCACCCGTACATGTCCGCCACCGTCCGGCCCGCTTCCGGTGGCCAGGGGAAGGCCACCGGAAGCGTGAGCCGCGACGAGTCCTCCAGTACGACGGACCACTCGTCCCGCAGGTGGTGCATCCAGTCGCGCGTGCCGAGCAGCGTGCCCGGCCACGGGACGTCGGTGCGGTGCGGCGGCACGGTCTGGCGGGCGTGGGCCAGCGCGGTGGTCCACCACCAGCCGATGTGCCAGGTCAGCCAGCCGACCGTCGGCACCGGGATCGGGTCGAGCTCGTCGTCGGCCCAGTCCGGCCGCCAGATCCCGGCCGCGTCCGGCCGCACGGTCCAGTTGAGCCCGGCCGGCTCCCAGAGCAGATCCTCCGGGACCAGCCGGTCCAAGTGGTACTCGAACAGGGACCAGGTCAGCTCGAACTGGCCTCGCAACACACCCGTGATCGTCACCGGGAGATTCTCTCAAAGACGACGGACAAGCTCTCAGGCGTTTTCGTCGACCAGGCAGAACGAGGCGTAGTGGTCGGCGGTGTAGTAGACGAAGGCCGGGTCGGTGGTGGTGCCGCCGCCGATCAGCCGGCGGGCGCCGCGGTCGGGGGAGCCGGGCGTCTTGACGGTGTACTCGTGGTAGTAGCCGGTGGACTCGTCCGGCAGGATGCCCTCCCGGTTCTGGAAGACGGTGCCGTCCTGGTCGTACGGGAACGGGCCGCCGGAGTGGATCAGACCGAGCGTGTCGGAGGCCTCGGCGGGGAGCGAGCTGAGATCGCAGTCCGGGATCGCGGCGAGCTGCGGTACGGCGTACAGGGTGGGCGGGGCGGGAGCCGCGGTGGCGGTGCTGAAGCCCAGGAGGACCGAGGCGAGCACGGCGACGACGGCGCTGAGGACCTTCACGGAGGAGGTTCGCATGGGCAGGAGGCTTCCCGGTCCAACCGGCCGTCGTACATCCCACCTGTGGTTAACCGGTGGACTATGACCCCGGCCGGCCCTAGTGTTCTGGCTGCGAGAACGACTCGAGCGAAAGGAGCGACCGATGACCACTCTTACGTGTTCCACGGCGCGTCCGGTCCGCTCGTCCAGCTCGCACTGAGCGGAGCCCGCGCCTCTTTCCGGAGGTACCGTGACCATCCGCACCATCGTCGAGCCCGATCTCGACACCATTCACACCCTGATCGCCGACCAGTCGGTCAACACCGTCACCCGTGAGCGGTACGACGAGTACGTCGGCGTCGGCTACTACCGCGACAACTGGACCTGGGTCGTCGAGCAGGACGGCCGCATCATCGCCCTCGCCGTCTGGTGGGGGATGCCGCAGTTCGACCACCCGTTCAGCGTCGACGGCCTGTACTACGCCGGCGACGGCGATCCCGTCCCGGTCTGGGCCGAGCTGATCCGGCACGGCCTCGAGTCGATGCCGGCCGGCGCCGAGCAGCCGGAGTACCACATCTTCGTGCCGAACGGCTGGCGCGAGCAGCCCGAGATCGTCGCCGCCCTGGAGCCGCGGCTCGCGGCGGCCGCGCAGGCGGGACTGTCCGAGCTGACCGAGCGGCTGCGGTACGAGTGGCTCCCGTCGTACGGGCTGCCGGCCCGGTCGACGCGGCTGCGCTTCGAGCCGGCCGACGACGACGCGTTCCTCGACGTCTTCGTCCGGGTGATCGAGGGCAGCCTGGACGCCTCGACCGCGCGGGCCGTCGCGCGCGGCAGCGCCGAGGCGTCGGCCAAGGAGGACCTCGCGATCTACAAGGAGATGCCGGGCGAGCGGGACTGGTGGCGTCTCGCGTACGACGACGCCGGGGCGCTGGTCGGCTTCATTCTCCCGTCGGCCAACAACGGCGGCCCGGTGATCGGGTACGTCGGCGTACTGCCCGAGCAGCGTGGGCACGGCTACAGCGACGACCTGCTCGCCGAGGGGACCCACATCCTCGCCGGGACCGGGGCCGAGCGGATCCGCGCCGACACCGATCTGACCAACCGCCCGATGGCCGCGAGCTTCGAGCGGCAGGGCTACCGCAACCACGCGGTCCGGATGGTCGCCAGCTACCCGATCGCCTGACCGGAGCTGCCCCTCGGAAAAGTTGTTCCGAGGGGCAGACGGCCGGGCGGACGCGCCCTATGCTCCCTGACATGTCAGAGACCTTCGGGTCTGATCGGGGCGGGGTTGAGGGTGGACGATGCGCGACATCGCGCTGATTCTGCACGTGGCGACGGGGGCACTGGCGATCGTGGCCGGGCCGTTCGCGATCGTGGTGACGCTGCGGCGCAGAGGGCTCAACTGGGTCGGCGAGGTCTACCACTGGCTGGTCGCCCTGGTCTGCCTGTCGGCGCTGGTGATGGTCCCGTACGACTGGGCCGGGCTGTGGATGTTCTGGCCGATCTCGCTGGCGTCGTACCTGTTCGTGTACCTCGGCCAGCGCTCGGCGGAGGCGCCCGGCGGCCTCTGGTACCGCGGCGTCCTGCGCGGGTACGGCGGCGGCTGGATCGCTTTGTGGACAGCGATCCTGGTCGTCAGCGTCGCTGACCACCCCTGGACCTGGGCGGTACCGATCGTCCTCGGCACCGCCCTGATCGAGTGGCTCTGCTTCCGGCCCGCGCTCGCGTGGACCCGGGTCTAGGCCTGCCCGGCCTGCTCTTCCGGTGTGGCCTTGCGGACGACCAGCCGGGTCCAGGCGCCGACGTAGATGCGGTCGTCGGCGTTGAGCTCGCGGCGCTGACCCGGCGGGACCGGGTCCTCGGGCAGCGGGCCCGAGGCGGGTCCGACGAAGGTGCCGTTGGAGGACTGCAGGTCCTCGACCCACCAGCGCTGGCCGTCGGTGGTCAGCTGGGCCTGGCGGCGGCTGACGCCGGTGTCGTCACCGCAGTCGACCTCCGGGCTGATCCCGCGACTGCGTGACGGCCGACCGACCAGCACGCTCTTCTCGGTCAGCGGTACGACGACCGGCAGGCCCGGGGACGGGCACGGGTCGTCGCTCTGCTGGACGGCGTACCAGTCCGGGTCGACCCAGCGCTCGACGACCCACTCCGCAACCTCCTGCGGAGCAGGCGGCAACGGCGGCTGCGCCGTACTCGGTCCGAGGTCCAGCGACGAAGCCGGCCGGGGCATCGTGCCGGTGGTGAAGTCGTAGCCGCAGGACTCGCAGAACAGCGCGTCCACGGCAGCGGACTCGCTGCAGTTCGGACAGGCCTGAGTCGTCGGAGCCGCCGGAGCAGGCGCCGCGACAGCAGGAGCCGGTACGGCGGCAGCGGCCGGTGTGGCCGCTGCTCCGATCGGCAGCCCGCAGACGTCGCAGTAGTCGGTCGAGGTGGACGGGTGCCCGCTCGGGCACGTCACTGCGCTCATTTCTTCACCCGGGTCGTCTTGGTGGAGGCCGTGTCGAGGGCCATCTCGTCCACCTTCTCGACCGTGCGCTTGAGCCGCACGGTGCCGGTGTCCTGGTCCTCGATGTCGACCACCTTGCGCAGTCGCGAGGTGGCCTCCTCGTTGCCGGTCTGGGCCGCGAGCTGGACGGCCCGGCCGAGCTTGGTGGTCGCGGTCGCGGTGTCGCCGGCCGCCTTCGCCGCCAGGCCCTCCTGGATCGCGTCGGCCAGCTCGGTCTGCCCGGTGTAGTGGGCGACCTCCGGGCTGATCCGGGTGGTCAGAGCCTCGTCGGCCGACCACAGCGCCTTGACCAGGCCCTGGGCGAGCACCTGGTCGCCGATGGCCAGCTGGACCCGGGCGGCGAGCTGTTCCTGCCCGATGCCCTTGGCCGCAAGCCGTACGGCGACGTGGTAGTCGCGGGACTCGTCACCCCACGAGCCGGTCGGGTAGGAGCTGGTCAGCGCGTTGACCTCGGTACGCCGGGCGGTCAGGTCGTCCACGGTCGGCGCGACCTGGCGGACGAACAGCACCTGCGCACCCTGCGGCGCCCACACCCGCAGGTCGGCGGAGGCGACGCCCTTGCTCATCGCCTGCTGGATCAGCTTCTGGAACTCGGCCGCCAGCTGCTCCGGGGCCGGGATGATGTCGACCGTTCCGAGCAGGGCGGTGGCGATCCGGCGGACCTCGTCGACCTGCCAGGCCACCCCGACGCCGCGGCAGTCGCACTGGAACTGGCCGGTGACCGCCTGGATCGTCGCGGTCAGCGCCTCCGGCGTCTCGTGCTGGTTCTCGCCGTCGGTGAGCAGGATCGCGTGCTTCTGCGACAGCGACGGCACGGTCGCGAAGACCCGCGCGGCCAGCCGCAGCCAGGTCCCCATCGCGGTCCCGCCGTCGGCGTAGAACCGGGACACGGCCTCCTTGGCGGCCTGCCGGGTGTAGGCGTCCATCCGGACCATCACCGGCTCGGCCGACGGCGGGAAGGCGAGCTGGGCCCGGTCGTTGCCGGAGATCACCGCGAACCAGACCCCGTCGAGGATCTGGTCGATCGCGGTCTGCGCGGCGTACGCGGCGGCGCGGACGCCCTCGGCGCCCATCGAGCCCGACGTGTCGACGATGATGATCTCGCCGACGTCACCGCCGCCGGACTGGCCCGCGGTACCGGCGCCGGCGCAGTCGACCGTGACGATCGCGTGCACGTCGGTGCCGCCGTCGGGCAGGAACTCGTTCTGGTAGACGGTGGCGGAGAACTCGGCCATCTCGTGGGGTTCCTTTCGTTCCGGCGAAATCAGGGGAGGCGCGCGAGCGCGACGGTGATGTTGTCCTGGCCGCCCTGGGCGTTCGCCCAGTCGACCAGTGCGGACGAGGTGGCCAGCGGCTCGCCACCGTGGGCCGCAGCGGTCTGACGGACCAGGTCGGCCAGCGGTGCCGCTTCGGAGCAGTAGTTCCACAGCCCGTCCGAGCAGACCAGCAGCCAGCCCGGACCGTCCACCCGGAGCGTGGTCGTTCGCGGTGTGTGGTCAGGGGCGTCCTTGCCCAGCCAGCGGGTGATCGCGTGTGCCTGCGGACCGGTCTCGGCCTCGTGCCGCGGTACGCCGGTGGCGATCAGCTCGGCGGCCCAGGAGTCGTCCACGGTGAGCCCGACAGCCTCGGCGTTGTCCGGGAACCAGTACGCCCGGCTGTCGCCGACCACGCCGGCCACCAGCAGGCCCGCCTCGAGCACGGTGGCGACGAACGTGCAGGACGCCGGGTTCGGGCTGTCCGGACTCGTGTTCTCCAGTACGGCGTCGCTCGCGGCGTCAGCGGCCGCGTTGAGCCGGGCAATGACCGCCGCCTCGCGTGACGACTCCGTGCCCATGCCCTGCGCGTGACCTGCGGCCAGTACGTCGCGTGCGGCGCGGGCCGCGGCCAGGCTGGCCACGTCCGAGTCGAGCGAGGAGCTCACGCCGTCGCAGACGACCAGCAGAGCCCGGCTGCCCGGCTCCGGGTCGGCAGCGATGGCCACGGCGTCCTCGTTGCGGCTGTGCCGGATGCCTCGGTCGCAGACCGCGGCGACCCAGGGTGCGGGCTGCTCGCTGAAGTGGTCACGCGGCTTGCTGGCCTTCGTACCGCAGGTCTCGCAGTAGCCGTCGGCACTGACCGTGCCGCCGCAGGAGCGGCACGGCCCGGGCGTGAACGCCTCGGCCGGGGCACCGGTGTGCAGCTCGATCGTCGGCTCGGTGTCGGTGTCCAGCGCCGGAGTGCTCGGTGCCGCGCCGGGCTGCAGCTCGGCGCCGCAGCTCTCGCAGTACAGGTCGGCGTCGGAGACCGGTTCGCCGCAGCTCGGGCAAACCGTCCGGGTCGTACTCGTCATCGCAGCGTCCATCCTCGAACCTCGTTGGCCAGGTCGACCAGGGCGATCCGTTCCTCCCGGCTGGTGGCGTGGCCGGCCAGCTCACGGTAGGCCGACTCCAGGCCGGCGCGCAGGTCCGACTCGGTCGCGGCGCGCTGCGAGATCACCACCTGCGGGTCCGGGCCGTTGGCCAGGACGACGTCCAGCGCCGTCCGGAACACGCTCGCCGACAGGTTCGCCCGGTCCACCGGGTCGATCGTCAGGTCGTCGATACTGCCCATGGCCTCGGCCAGTGCGCCCAGTCCACGCCCCGATCCTGCCAGCAGACCGGCTCGCATCCGGCGAGCCCGGATGTACGCGCCACTGGTCGGCGGGACCAGGTCGAGTGCCGCGACCGCTCCGTCGAGGTCGCCACGCTCCGACCGGATCGCCGCCAGCCCGAAGGCCGACGGGGCGATGTAGTTGGCGTCCGTGCGGGCGCAGGTCAGGTAGAGCCCCTCGGCCACGTCGTACTCGCCGCTGAGCCGGCACGACTCCGCCAGCGCCAGCTTCGGCGCCAGCTCGCCGGGCACCTGGCCGTAGACCGCGTTGAACGCCGACTGCGCGCTGGCCGAGTCCTTGCGGGCCAGGGCGACCAGTCCGGCCATCCAGACCGCGCGCCACTCCCACGGGTCCAGCTTCAGCAGGTCGGCGACGGCAGTGTCGACCAGTTCGTACTGGCCGACGTCCAGGGCGGCTTGAGCGAACTCCAGCAGTGTCTGCGGAGTCTGCTCCGGTGCGTTGGCCACCGCCTCCAGCCGCTGCAGCGGGTCCTGCACGCTGACCGTCTTCAGCCAGTTGGCCATCTTGTCGCTGTCGTCGGGCAGCATCGAGGGGAGGCGCTGCCACGGCAGCGCAGCCTCACCGAGGCCGGTCGCCCGGTCACCTGGGCTGCCGAAGAGCAGGGAGGAGGTGGAGTGCTGCGCAGCGCCGTACGGCTGCTTGGCAGCGACCACCTCCCGCAGTACGCCGAGCAGCTGCACCCGCAGCTCGTCGGCGGAGACGAAGCGGTCGGCCGGGTCCTTCGCGCACGCCTTGAGCAGCAGGCGGTAGAAGGAGTCGAACTCCTGGAACAGCGGGACGTCGGACACCGGCGGCAGCGAGGAGAGGTACGTCGACTGGTAGCCGCGGAACTCCATCGCCAGCACCGTCAGCGTGCGGCCGAGCGTGTAGATGTCCGAGGCGATCGACGTACCGACCTCCGGGACCTCGGGGGCCTGGTAGCCGACCGTGCCGTAGATCGCGGAGTCCATGTCGTCGATCTGCCGGACGCCGCCCAGGTCGATCAGCTTCACGGCGTCGCCGACCTGGATGATGTTGTCCGGCTTGAAGTCGCAGTAGACCAGTTCGAGGTCGTGCAGGTAGGAGAACGCGGGCAGGATCTCCAGCAGGTAGGCGATCGCCTGGTCGACGGGCAGGGCGTCGTACCGGCCGTTGTTGGCCTGCATGCGCTGCTTGAGCAGGGTCTTCAACGACGTGCCGCCGACGTACTCCATGACGATGTAGCCGGCGCCGTCGTGGGTGACGAAGTTGTAGATCTCGACGATCAGCGGGTGCTCGACCCGGGCCAGGAACTGCTGCTCGGCGATCGCCGCGGCGACCGCGTCGGGGTCCTCGGAGTTCAGCAGGCCCTTGAGCACGACCCACCGGTTGGACACGTTCTGGTCCTGGGCCATGTAGATCCAGCCGAAACCGCCGTGCGCGAGACAGCCCGCGACCTTGTACTGCCCGCCGACCAGGTCGCCCGGCTGCAGCTTCGGCGAGAACGAGAACGGGCTGCGGCACTTCGGGCAGAAGCCCTCGGTGCGTCCCGGCTGGCCGTCACGCCCTCGACCGACCGCGTTCCCGCAGTTCGGGCAGTTCCTGCGGTCCTCGGGGACCATCGGGTTCTTCAGGATCGCCTTGCTCGCGTCGATCGGCGGGATCGACGGCACGCTGGTCAGACCGGCGCCCAAGCGGGCTCCGCGCAACCGGGTGGACGAGGTGCCAAGCCGGCGCGTCAGCTTCGACCCGGCCGCCTGCGCCCGAGCCGACCCCAGGGGAGTGGACGCCAACCGGTTGGAAGCCCGAGACACTGTCGAAGGCGAGCTGATCGGCTCGGCCGCAGCGCTCGTACTACTACCGCCGGCACCGCCAGGTGTGCCGCAGACATCGCAGTACCCGTCGACAACCGTGCCGTCGCAGCCAGGCTGCTGGCAGGCGCCGGCTGCAGCAGGTGCGCCCAGCCCAGCCGTGCCACTGTTAGTGGTGACAGCTACTGCTGCAGGTGAGCCGCAGACATCGCAGTAGCCGTCGGCGATGGTGCCGGTGCATCCCGGCTGGGTGCAGGTCATGTTGTCCCTCCGACACTGTTGTCCAAGTAGGTCTGGTACGCCGCGGTCAGCGCGGCCAGCCGGACCAGATCCACTGGCTCCGCCTTCAGTACTTCCCGTCCTCGCCGGTACAGCTCGGCCAGGTCCTCCGTAGTTCCCGGTGTGCGAGCGACACTGCCCGCCTTCACCTGGTACGCGTCCAGCCGAGCAGCCAGCTCGTCCCGCCGCGCCAGCGCAGCGCCGTACGCCGACTGCGCCTGCCCGAGCGCACGCCGTACGGCGTCCAGCCGCTTCAGGTACTTGTCCAGCTCAGCAGGCGTGTTCGGCACGGCTCCAAGAGCAGCCACATTCGGTACGCCGAGCCGCGGCGCCGGCGTGACCGCGGCGACGCACTGGTCGGCCAACGCACGCACTGCCGTCCCCTGTGCCTCCAGCTCGGTCCGCAAGGTCCGCGCCCGCGCCACGTCAGCAGCCCGCTCCCGCCGAGTCGCCGACCCGACGATGAGGTCCCGCTCGGCCAGTGCCGCGTCGATCTCCAGCGGCCCGATCAGCCCACCGACATCAGCGCCCCGCTTGGACCGCTCGGTCAGGTCGGTCACGCGCCGATCCAGGTCGTGGTGCTTCGCGATCGCATCGTTCCGGCTCGCCGCGGGCTCCCGCGTGACCAGGTCGTTGATCCGCTCGACCTGTGCCCGCAGCTGCCGCAGCCGCGCCGCCAGATCCGCGTCGCCGGGCTCCAGCGCGAGCTTGGCCCGTAGCGTCGCCGCCAGCGCGTCCGACAAAGTGCATGCCTCAGGCAACGAAACGGCCAGCGACCCGCCGGCGCCACCGGCCCCCGAGGTGGTGTCGAGCCCGCCCCAGATCAGCGTCGAGATCCGCTCGGTCTCGGTCGCGCCGACCCGCCCGGAGTCCCAGGTCAGCAGGATCAGCTCGTACCGGTCCGAGACCGCCTTCCAGACCGCCATGCTGAGCACGACGTCCGCGCTCAGCGCGTCGGCATCGGCGGCGTGCAGGGCGGCCTGGTCGAGCTCGTCCAGCTCGGCCCGCCGCCGGTCCCGCCAGCTCCCGAGCGCGTCGAGGAACGCCAGCAGCTCCGTTGCCGGGATGCTGCTGCCGATCCTGCCCGGTGGTGCCGGCGCGACGGCGGTCGGCGTACGAACGGTCATCAGCCCCTGCCGTACAGGGCCACCGGCGGCGTCGGCGCCGGGCCGAGCGTCGGAGCGAGCCACTTGTCGTACGACGCCTTCCAGCGCCCTTCGGCCTTCATCTGGGCGAGCACGCCGTTGACGAACTGGACGAAGTCCTTGTCGTCCTTCGACATGCCCAGCCCGTACGGCTCGTCGCTGATCCGCTCGTCCTGAATGATCCGCGCGTACGGGTCCTGCGCGGCCTCGCCGGCCAGCACGGTGTCGTCCCCCGTGATCCCGTCCGCCTTGCCCTGCTGGAACAGCACCAGGCACCCGGTGTCGGTGTCGGCGGTGATCGCCTTGACGCCGCGGTCCTTGTACTTGTTCAGGTTGTCCAGGCTGGTCGAGCCGGCCGGCGCGCAGACCGTCTTGCCACGCAGGTCGGCCAGGCTCTTGGCGGGCGAGTCGCGCTGCACGAGCGTCTTCTGGCCCGACCGGTAGTACTCGGCCGAGAACGCGATCTGCTGCCAGCGCGCGCAGTTGATCGTCATGTTCCGGGCGACGATGTCGATGTCGGAGTTCTTGTTCTGCAGCACCGGGATGCGTTGCGGGCTGGAGATCACCACCAGCTCGACCTTGTTCGGGTCGCCGAAGATCGCCCGCGCGACCTCGCGGATCATGTCGATGTCGAAGCCCTCGATCGCGCCGCTGATCGGGTTGCGTGAGCCCAGGTTCAGGCTGTCGGCCGAGATCCCGGCCCGCAGTCTGCCGCGGTGCTCGATGTCGGCCATCTTCGAGCCGACCGGCATCTGGCTGCCCGGCGCCGGCAATGCACCGGTCGGCGCGTAGGAGCGCAGCTCGTCCCGCAGGTTGTTCGTGCAGGTCGGTCCGGGCGGCGGCGGCGCCGTAGTGGTCGGGGCGGCCGGGTCCGGCGGGATCTCGGTGGCCGCGTAGTCGCCCGAACCGCACGCGGCCAGAGCGAGCAGCGCGACGGTGCTGCCGGCGGCGATCAGCTGCTTCTTCATCGGTATTCCCCCAGACGCTGGGACAGGCCCCAGGCGGCGAGCAGTGCGGCGAGGATCCCGATCGGCAGGCCGAGCCAGCCGATCGGTGGCAGCGAGCCGCGCGCGTCGGCGAGCTGCGCCTGCGCCGCGTCGCTGGCGTCGGCGAGCTTCGAGGTCGAGGACTTGTCGAAGTTCGTGAACGGCGCGGTCGCCGTGTTCGGCCCGGTACCGATCGCCTGGTCCACGGCGGCGTCCCACTTGCCGCTGTCGTCGGCCTTGCGGATCGCGACGTGGGCGATCTTGTACTCCTCCCACGCGCTGGCTGCGTTCCCGGCGCCTGACCCGATCGTGGCGAGCTGCTCGTCCACCTGGTCGGACGCCGCCTTCCAGGCCTTCTCGAAGTCCGCGCCGGAGCCGCGGGCGATCAGGGTCAGGCTCTCGTTCGACTTCGCGTCGTACGCCGCGATCCGCGCCCGCGCCAGCACCAGTGCGTCGGAGTACTCGTCGGCGAAGGTGTCCTTCGCCGAGCTGCTCGCACCGGCCAGGCCGGCGCCGCCGACCACCATCGTCAGCAGCACCAGCACGGCGCCTGCGGCGACCGGGACGTTCAGGTACCGGTGGGTGCGCTTGGCCAGCCACACCATCGTCAGCACCAGGACGGCGAGGCTGATGATCCCTCCGACGATCAGCCAGACGTTGCCGCCGCCGACCCCGTCGAACTCGGTGTCGACGCGGTCCTCGTTGGCCGAGACCAGCGCGTTGAGCAGGGGGAGCGATTCGTTCTGCAGGGTCGCGTTGGCGTCCTTCAGATACTGCGAGCCGATCGGCAGGCCCTGCCGGTTGTTGGTCCGGGCCTGCTCGATCTCGCCGGCGTAGGTGAGCAGCGTCGCGTTGAGCGCGCCGAGCACGGTCTGGTCGGCGGGCTGCGCGGTCGAGGCCTGGGCGATCAGCTTGGAGGCCGTCGCGAGCGAGTCGACGAAGTGCTGGCGCTGGGCCGGCGGCTCGAGGCCACCGACCAGGAAGGCGTTGGTGGCGTCGGCGTTGGCCGCGACCAGGTTGGTGTGGATCGCCTGGACCCGGACCAGCTGGGCGGTGTTGGCCTCGGCCCGCTTCAGGGCGCCGTCGGACTGGCGGAACCCCTGCGCGGCGGCCAGACCGAACAGCACCGCGATCACCGCGGACAGGATGAGCAGGGCGCGCATGCGGCCCGGCGTGCCGTAGAAGAAGACGTTGAGCAGGCCGTGTGGCTTGCGGGGCCCTGGTGCCTGCTGTGGCGCGCCGCTCGGGGCAGCGGGCGTGGCCGGCGGCGACCAGGTCGCCGGGGGCGCACTGACTGTCTGGGTCACGCCTGTTCTCCTTGCTCGGGCAGCTCTTCACTGACCAGCTCTGTTCCAACCTCAGAAGTGCTGGGCGCCGCAGGTGGGTGGAGGTCCTCGTCGGTGAGGTCCTCGGCCAGGATCTGACGCAGCTGGTCGGTCGTGGGTGCCGTCACGTCGCGCAGGCGCCAGGCGTGCCGGCCGATCGCGGCCTCCAGCGTGTTGCGGGCGAACCGGCCGTTGCCGAACGAGCGGTTCCGCGCCGTCGACGACAGGACCACCTGGAAGTGCTCCAGCGCCTCCGGGGTCAGCTCGTAGTCAGCGGCCTCGGCCAGGCCGGTCAGGATGTCGGTGAGCTCGGCGTCGGTGTAGTCCTCGAAGCCGATCGTGGTCCTGAACCGGCTGGCCAGTCCGGGGTTCGCGGCGATGAACGTCTCCATCGGTTCGGGGTACCCGGCGACGATGACGACCAGGTCGTCGCGGCGGTCCTCCATCTCCTTCACCAGGGTGTCGACCGCCTCCCGCCCGTACTGGTCGGTGCCCTGGTCGCCGGAGGTCAGGCTGTACGCCTCGTCGATGAACAGCACGCCACCGGCCGCCGACGCGACCACCTCGGCCGTCTTCGTTGCCGTCTGCCCCAGGTACCCGGCGACGAGCTCGGACCGGTCGACCTCGATCAGCTGGCCCTTCGAGAGCAGTCCCAGCGCCTTGTAGATCCCGCTGACCAGCCGGGCCACCGTGGTCTTGCCGGTCCCCGGGTTCCCCACGAAGACGAGGTGCCGGGTGATCGTCGGGCTCTTCAGGCCGGCATCGGTCCGCAGCTTTTCCACCCGCAGTACGGCGACCTGCCGGTGCACCTCCCGCTTGACCTTCTCCAACCCGGTCAGCTCGTCCAGCTCAGCCAGCAGCTCCTCCACCGACCGCTCGGGTACGGGAGCCTCCTCCACCTGAGCCGCCGCCTGGGGGACTGCCTGCTGAGCACCAGCGCTCGGCGGCGGTGTGTGGCCTGCCACCTGCAGCGGCCGGGCTCCCGCCGCCTGCAGCTGCGCGGCTGCGGCGACCGACGCGTTGCCGATGACCCGCATGGTCGGCTCACCGAGCGAGCAGGCGGCCGACGCCACCTCAGCCAGCGCTTCGGCGTACTGGACCTTCTCCGGCGAGCTCTGCGCGACCAGCTCACTCAGCACAGCAGTCGGCGAGCCACGCCATCTCCTGCCGCGTACTGCAGCGTCGAAGAAGTCCTGGGTGGTCGCACCCGGCGTCACCGCAGCCCAGTCCGCCGAAGCACCCTGAGCCGACTCGGCCAGCGCGGCGGCGAGTGAGAGCGCCTCTGCTCGCGCAGCGGTCTCAGCCACTCCCGCACGTGCGGCAACGGTCAGCAGACCGGCCAGTGCGTCCTTCAGCGAAGTACCCCCCGCGCTGCTCATGCCCCTCCTCGTCCTGGCGGTGGTTGCAATGGGCCCGCACCTGGCGGGACGTCTGGCGCCGGACTGGACGGCGTCTCACCCAGGGCGAGACTGCCACCGGTCGACCCGGTACCGAACTTCTCCTGCAGGAACCTGCCGTGCGCGACCAGCGCGGCCGCGTCGGCCCGGTTCACCGCGTCGAACACCTTGTCCATCGTCGCCCCCAGCAGGTCCAGCTGGTCGATCAGCAGCATCAGCGACGTCTTGCCGCGGTCCACCGGACGGCTGTCGGCCCACTGCCGCGGGAGCCGCAGGTACCCGCCGATGGCCTCCGGCAGGTAGTCCGTCGCCGTGGCCATCACCGAGTACGCCTGCATGCTGCCGCCGAGGTTGCCGAGCCGCGGGATGGTCTCCCGCACGATCCGGACCACCCGGTTGACCCGCGACGCGACCACGGCCGGTACGGCGCCGTCCGCGACCAGTTGCTCGACCCGGACCAGCGCGGCGAGCAGGTCGTCGGTGGTCGGTGCACGAGGGGTCGGGGCAGGCTCGGGCTCCGCCTTGCGGCCCGTGAGCCGCGCGAAGAAGTCACCCAGCGCCATGCAGTCCGTCCCGTCCCCCCGCTAGTACCGAATGGCTCAGCGACCGAGGTCGAGGCTGCCCTGGATCACGCGCTGGTCCTGCTGGGCGACCCGGTCCAGGTAGCTGCGGGACTTGGTCACCTCGCTCTCCAGCGTGCCGATGGTGGCGGCCATGCTGTCCAGCGCCTCCACCTTGAAGGTGTCGATCGCGTCCATCGTGGCGTAGATGTTGGCGAACGCCGCCTGCAGCTGCGGCAGCCCGATGGTCGCCGAGGCGGCCTGCTGCTGGATCGCGACCGAGTTGTCCCGCAGCATCTGCGAGGTGCGCTCGATCATCCCGCTGGTGGTCGTGTTCAGCGCCGTGATCTGGTCCAGCACGAGCTTCTGGTTGCCCAGCGCCTGCGCCACGATGACCGCCGTACGGAGTGCCGAGACGGTCGTGGTGGAGGCCCGGTCGACGCCCTTGATCAGCTCGATGTTGTTCCTGATCACGATGTCGATGGCCAGGTAGTTCTGGATCGACACGGCCAGCTGGACGAGCAGGTCCTGGTGCTTCTGGCGGACGTAGAACAGCACGTCCTCGCGCAGCGCCTTGGCCTTGTCCGGGTCGGTCACGTCCAGCTCGGCGATCGTCGCCGACAGCCGAGCGTCCAGCCGCTCGGCGACGTACACGTACTGGTTCAGCCGGCCCATCGCGTCCCAGAGCTGCTGCTTCTCCAGGTTCAGCGCGGCGTTGTCCTTGCCGAGCTCGTCCTGGCCGTTGCGCAGCGAGTGCAGGATGCCCTCGAGGTGGCTCTGCGCGCTCTGGTACTTGCGGAAGTAGTCCTCGATCTTGTCGCCGAACGGGATCATCCCGAGCAGCTTCTTCGGCCCGGTGGCTTCCTTCGGGTCGAGGTTCTCGACCGTACGGCGAAGCTCCAGCAGCGTCTTGCCGACCGTCGAGCCCTCGGCCAGACCGCCGCTGGTCAGCGCCTTGACCGGCGACTGGAGCAGCCGGTTCGAGCTCTCGGCGGCGTGCCGGATGTCGGCGTCACCCATGCTGCGGACGTCGGTCGCCTTGGCGGCGAACTCCGGCGAGCGCGGCGCGGCCGTCATCAGCGAGGTGAGGAAGGTGTCGACCTTCGAGTCCAGCCCCGGCAGCGCGGCCGGGTCGACCGCCGGCGCCATGCTCGGCGCGGCCGTCGCGGCCACCGCCTGTGTCGGCGCCGGTGCGGTGAGTATCAGTCCCGGTGCGGTCGCGGTCGGCGGCTGCAGCGGCGACACGGCCGGCTGGGCCTGTGCGGCACCCGCTCCCGCCCCTGCTGCCGGTGTCCCCGCGGTGTTGTCGGCTTCGGTCATCGTCGTTCCCCTCCGGTGGCCTGCCACGGGCCCGCGCCCGCGTCCCCTGTCACACACTCCGTGACGCGCACACAATCTACGCGGTTCCCGGTCCGTTGGGGCCAGGCGTTGCGGGTTCGTTGTCAGCGCAGCTAAACGGTCAGGACCGCAGGTAGCTGACGAACGTGAAGCCTTCGCGGGGGTCGCGGGCGGTCTCGGTCCAGGCGGCGGGGTCGATCGCGGGGAAGGTGACGTCGCCTTCGGGGGCCTGGTCGACCTCGGTGAGCTCCAGTCGGTCGGCGTACGGGAGCGCCAGACGGTAGATCTCGCCGCCGCCGGCCACGTAGATGTCGTTGCCATCAGCAAGCTTGAGGGCGTCGTCGATGGTGTGGACGACCTCGACACCTTCTGCGGACCAGTCGGGCTGCCGAGTGATGACGACGGTACGGCGGCCCGGCAGCGGGCGGCCGATGGAGTCGTAGGTCTTGCGGCCCATCACCAGCGTGTGGCCGAGGGTGAGCTGCTTGAAGTGCTGCAGGTCCTCGCGGATCCGCCAGGGCAGGTCGTTGTCACGGCCGATCACGCCGTTGCGGCCGACGGCCGCGATCAGGACGACGCTCATACCGCGATCGGCGCCTTGATCCCCGGGTGCGGGTCGTAGCCGGTCAGGACGACGTCCGCGATCTCGTAGTCGTTGATCGATTCACGCCGGGCCAGCTCGAGGGTCGGCAGCGGGCGCGGTGCGCGGGTGAGCTGCAGCTTGGCCTGATCGAGGTGGTTCAGGTAGAGGTGTGCGTCGCCGAGCGTGTGCACGAAGTCACCGACCTCAAGCCCGGTCTGCTGCGCGACCATGTGGGTCAGCAGCGCGTACGACGCGATGTTGAACGGGACGCCCAGAAAGATGTCGGCCGAGCGCTGGTACAGCTGGCAGGACAGCTTCCCCTCGGCGACGTAGAACTGGAACATCGTGTGGCACGGCGGCAGCGCCATGTTCTCCAGCTCCGACACGTTCCAGGCGCTGACCAGGTGGCGGCGGGAGTCCGGGTTCTTCTTGATCGCCTCGATCACGCCGCTGATCTGGTCGACGTGCCGGCCGTCCGGCGTCGGCCAGGAGCGCCACTGGTAGCCGTAGACCGGGCCGAGCTCGCCGTTCTCGTCGGCCCACTCGTCCCAGATCGAGATGCCGTTCTCCTGCATCCACTTCACGTTCGTCGAGCCGCTGAGGAACCAGATCAGCTCGCCGACCACGGACTTCAGGTGCAGCTTCTTGGTGGTCACTGCCGGGAATCCCGCGCTCAGGTCGTACCGGGTCTGGTGCCCGAACACGCTCAGCGTGCCGGTGCCGGTGCGGTCGCCCTTCTCGACACCGTGGGTGAGAACGTGGTCGAGGAGCTCCAAGTACTGCCGCATGACGCCGACCTTACAACTGTCGCCTCGGGCCGGATCGGAGGCACTCGCGGGCTGGGCGCCGGGTGTCCGCTGAGCGTTCACGGCGGCCTGGCAGACTCGCGCGGGTGAGTGATGTGGAGTACGTGCTGACGCTGGTGCTGCACGTGGAGAAGAACGACCGGCCGGCCCAGACGGACGCGCTGGAGACCGCGGCGCGCGCCGTACTGGCGATCCTGGCCGACGAGCGCTCGACCGGCGAGGGCGAGTGGGCCGAGGCGATGCACGCCTGGCAGGACGCCCGCATCCGCAAGGTCGTACGCCGGGCGCGAGGTATCGAGTGGCGCCGAGCGGAGGCGCTCCCGGGGATCACCATCACCGGAGGAACTGCCGAAGTCAGAGTCTTCCCACCCGTACCGCTGGACGAAGTACCGAAGGACCTCTCGAAGTTGCAGGTCACCGGCACCGACCTGGAAGACGACGAGCTACCGGCCGTGTCGCCTGGAGTGCCGACGCTGTGGGTCAACCCGACCCTAGAGATGTCCACCGGCAAGACCATGGCCCAGGTAGGCCACGCCGCCCACCTGACCTGGTGGGCCTTGTCGGACACCGCCCGCAAGGCCTGGCTCGCCGACGACTTCCACCTGGCAGTCCGGACAGCCACACCCACCCAGTGGAAGCAGTTGCTCCGCAGCAACCTCCCCGTCGTACAGGATGCAGGCTTCACCGAGGTAGAACCCGGCAGCCGCACCGTCGTCGCGGATCACCCAGCCCAGCCGCAGTAGCTCACTCCTTCTTCCGTACGGCGTACGTGAGGTGCTGGGCCTGGGGCGTCGAGATCGCGCTGGTCAGGTCCAGGTCGACTCTCGGTGCGTCGCCCGCTGGGTACAACCGCGTCCCACCGCCCAGTACGACGGGCGCAACGTGCAGGCGGAGTACGTCGGCCAGGCCGGCCGCGAGGACCGCGTGGCAGATCTCGCCGCCTCCCATCACCACCGTCTCCTTGTCGCCCGCGGCCTTGCGGGCCTGGTCGATCGCGTCGGCGAGGTCGGTGACGAACGTGAAGCGGTCGCCGAGCCGGGTCTGGGCGGGAGCCTCATGGGTGACGACGAAGATCGGCGGGTTCACCTCGCCGGTGGGCTTCGCGCCGTACCCCATCTCGTCGCTCCAGCCGTCCGGGGCGTCGATCACGTCGAAGAGCCCGCGCCCCTGCACCACCGAGCCGGTCTCGGCGAAGCTCCGGTCGAGCACGGCCCGGTCGTCGTCGTTGCCGTCGAAGACCCAGCCGTGCAGCGCCTCGCCGTCGTCGCCGAGGCCGTTGCCCGGGCCGGCGTTCGGCCCGGTGACGTACCCGTCCAGCGAGACGGTGATGTCGACGACGACCGGGCTCATCGGCCGGTCTCCTTCGCGACCAGGGCGGTCAGGTTGTCCAGCCCCTCGTTCAGGCCGCGTTCCATGCCGCTCGCGACCATGCCGTCGCGGGCCTCGATCGACGGGAACACCGACCAGACCCGCAGCTGCACGCCCTTCTCGGTCGCGGTGTAGGTCGCCTTCTCCAGGCTGACCTCGCCCGGGAAGCTCTCGAACTCGAAGGTCTGGATCACCATCGCGCCGGGCTCGATCGCGTGGAAGACGCCGCGGAAGGCGTACTCGTTGCCGTCGGCGTCGCGGTGGAGGTAGCGGTAGCGGCCGCCCGGGCGGACGTCGTACTCGACGACCTCCATCTGCAGGTCGTTCGGGCCGAGCCACTGCGAGACCAGGTTCGGGTCGGTGGAGACCTTGAACAGCTGTGCCGGGGTGGCGTCGAAGTCGCGGAGCACCTCGATGAACGGGGTGTTCGCGGGCGCGTTGATGATCGTGTCGCTCACTGGTCCTGCTCCTTCACGGTTTCGAGGACGGCGTCGATTGCGCGGAACCGGCGCTCGGTGGTCAGTCGGTACTGGTCGATCCAGCTGGTCAGCTGCTCGAGGGCGCTCGGGGCGAGGTGGCACGGCCGGCGCTGGCCGTCGCGGGTCCGGGTGATCAGCCCGGCGGACTCCAGCACGGAGATGTGCCGGGAGACCGCCTGGAGCGTGATCGGGAACGGCTCGGCGAGCTCGTTCACCGTCGCCGGACCGCGGGACAGCCGGGCGATCAGCGACCGCCGGACCGGGTCGGCCAGGGCCAGAAAGGCCCGGTCGAGTGCTGCTTCGTCGTACTCCATCTTTATCAACCAATTCCTTGATCAACCGATGTGTTGAATATAGAGCTGGGATTCGCGGAGGTCAAGGGTGAGGTTTTAGCAACTCCGGTTGACATCCAGGGACTGTCAACCTAGGTTGCTTAGATGGACGAGTTGGTGGATCCGGAAGATCCCGGTGCCGGGCTGGCGGCGGTCGTCGCGTTGCGGCGGCTGGCCGATCGGCTGGAGGACAGCCAGGTGGAGCAGGCGATGCGGACCGGCTGGAGCTGGTCCGACGTGGCCGAGGTGCTGGGGGTCACCCGGCAGGCCGTGCACAAGAAACACGCCAAGCGGCTGATCGCCGCGGGTGTCGCCCTGAGGAGGCGCTGATGAACACTGCTGCCAAGGATGTCCGCGCGGTCCTGGTTCGCGGAGCGCGCCAGGAGGCGCAGCACGACGGTTCGTCGACGATCGAGCCCGAGCACGTCCTGCTGGCGCTGGCCGCTTTGGACGGTACGGCGACCGCCCGGCTGCTCGCCGCCGCCGGGCTGACGCGCGACGCCGTACGGGCTGCCCTGGATCGCGAGTGGGAACAGAGCCTCGCCGTCGCCGGCGTCCGGATCGACGTCGCACAGTTGCCCTCGGCAACGCCAGACCCCGCCCGCAAACCCCGCATCGGCGAGTCCACGGTCAAACTCCTGAAGCGCGCCATGGAGGCGTCCCCCGAACTCGGCGGCGGTCGAATCACCGCCGCCCACATGTTCGTCGGCGTACTCGACACCAAGCTGGGCAGGATTTCCCGCGTCCTCGACCTGCTCGCCGTCGACCGCCCGGCGCTGCGCGCCGAGGTCGCAGCGTCAGCCAATCGCGGCGAGCGCTGATGACACTCGCCCGCCCACGGTCTGCTCGCTCCCGGGTGGACCGCTTGTTGCTGGCCTGCGGTCTGGTCGCCGGCCCGCTGTTCGTCGCTGTCTTCCTGAGTGAGGGGTGGACCCGTGACGGCTACGACTTCTTCCGGCACCCGGTCAGTTCACTCGCGCTCGGCCCCACCGGCTGGACCCAGACCGTCAACTTCTTGCTCTGCGGCGCGTTGACGATCGCCTTCGCCGTCGGCCTCTGGCGAGCAGCCGCAGGCCGAGTCGGCGCGGTCCTGATCGCCGTCTGGGGGATCGCCCTCGTCGGCGCCGGACTCTTCGTCACCGATCCGGTCAGCGGGTATCCGATCGGCACGCCCGCTGTCCTCCCGGAGTACACGACCAGCGGCGCCCTGCACGACGGCTTCTCCCTCCCCGGATTCCTCGCTCTGGCCGCGGCCCAGGTGGTACTCGCCAGAGGCGGGAGCCGCCGTTGGCTGATCTATTCGTTGCTCAGTGCAACGGCTTTCGTGGTCTGCTTCCTGCTGGCCAGCAGCGGCTTCGCGCAGACCGAGCCGTTCGTCGACGTCGCCGGGCTGTTCCAGCGACTCGCGGTCGTGACCGGCTTCGCCTGGACGGTCGCCCTCGCGTACCGGCTGATCAGTCGACCGTAGCGAAGGCGGCCATCATGGCCATGTCTTCGTGCTCGAGGTTGTGGCAGTGGATCAGGTACTTGCCTTGGTGGGCGGTGAAGCGGACCAGAACGTCGACGACCTCGGCCGGGCGGACGTCGACGGTGTCCTTCCAGCCGGCGTCGTACGGGCTGGGCGCGCCTCCACCGCGACGGAGGACCTGGAAGGGCGCCAGGTGCACGTGAACGGGGTGGTGCACATCGGTAACGAACGACCACAGCTCGTACTGGTCGAGTTTCACCGTCGCCTGCATCACCTCGGGGTCGAAGGGTCTGCCGTTGATGGTCCAGCCCTTGTGCTCGCCGGCCGTGCCGCGGCGGAAGCGCCACTTGCGCCGTACCAGGCCTTTGGGTTCAGGTGTTTGGCGGTACGACGAGAGCTTGGCCGGAACGTTGCTGTCGTCAACCGCCTTGCGGGCAACGACAAATCGCATCACCTCGGCGGCTCGACCTGTGCCGAGTTTGTTCTTCAGCGTGACAGTCGTGCCGACGGCGTACTGGGAGAAGTCGACGACGACGTCGAACCGCTCGGCCGGCGCGATCACCAGCGTCTCGTGCTCGACCGGTGCGCCGAGCAGGCCGCCGTCGCTGCCGATCTGGACGAACCGGGCCGGCCCGTCGAGCTCCAGCTCGTACCGGCGCGCGTTGGCCGCGTTGAGGATGCGGAAGCGGTAGCGGGCGGTGTCCACCTCCAGCACCGGCCAGGGTGCGCCGTTGACCAGCTGGACGTCGCCGATCACTCCCTCCATGTACCGCGGCTCCACGCCCGGCCCGTCCTTCAGTGCCGGGTAGCGGAACGACCCGTCCTCGTTGAACGACCGGTCCGCCAGCACCAGCGGGATCTCCCGATCGCCTGCAGGCAAAGGAAGCGCGTCCTCTTCGGCGTCCCGGATCAGGTGCAGGCCGAACAGCCCGCGGTAGACCTGCGGAGCGGTGTAGTCCATCCGGTGGTCGTGTACCAGAGTGTGGCGGCCCGCTGGCTGTTCGGGAACGTGTAGCTCCGGCTGCCGGTCTTCACGTCGCCGCCTGTCATCCCGTGATGCCCTGCGTGGTCGTGGTGCTGGCCGTTCGGCATCAGCAGGTCCAGCGGCCAGCCGTCGCTGCTGGCCGGGGTGTGCCCACCGTGGAGGTGTACGACGGTCGGTACGTCGAGCTGGTTGACCTGCTCGACCACACTGGTCCGCCCACTCCGTACGTCGAACGTCGGCCCGGGCAGCAACCCGTCATACCCGAGCACCTCGGTCCGCAGCCCAGGCAGGATCTCCAGCGACGTCTTGCGCTGTACGACGCGGTAGTAGTCGGCCTTGGCGTCGCTGCGAACCGGTCGCTTCACCGGAGGGATCGGCAGCGGGACCTGGAAGGCCTCCGGCAGCGGTACGGCGCTGGTGAGCAGCTCGGCGGTCTGACCGGGTGACGGGTCCAGGCCGCAGCCGGCCAGCGTGGCGGCGCCGGCTACTCCCAGGAACCCGCGGCGGGACAACCTCATCGAGCAATCTCCTGACGGAAGGACCAGATCGTCAGGGCGACGACGGTGACGACGATCGCCGTACCGAGCGGCACGTGGACGGCGAAGTTCTGCAGGTAGCCGAAGACCATCTGGGTCATCTCGGCGAGGAACAGCAGGATCGTGACGAGCGCCGGCCAGAGCCGGCCGTGCCCTGGTCGCCAGTAGAGGACCGCGACCACGAACTGCAGCATCGCGACCATCCACACCGTCGACCCGATCGGTCCGTGGGCGTCCATCGCGTCGGCCTCGCCGGACAGGAAGTACCCGGCCAGCACCGGCTGGGCGATCACCAGCCCGGCGTGCAGCAGCAGGACGATCCGCAGCATCCACAACGTGACCCGGGGTCGCTTGGAGACTTCCTGCTTCATGCGGCCACCGCCGTACGACGTACTGCCCAGACGGCGAGCGAGACGCCGCCCGCAACGACTGCCATGCCCAGCGGGACGTGGACCGCCAGGTCCCGGCCGTAGCCCGCATGGATCATCAGTGCCTCGCCGGCGAGCACCGCACCGGTCAGCAGCGACGGCCAGGCCAGCCGAGTGGTGAGCCAGGTCAGCACCAGCTGAACCAGGCAGAGCGCGGCGGCGGTCAGGCCCACCGCCTCATGGATGGGGATCGCGCTGCCTTCGCCGTTCAGGTAGAGGCCGGCGAGCAGCGGCTGCGCGCAGACGGCGGCAGCGTGCAGGACGGCGACGGCACGGAGAAGCTTCATGCCGCCACAGTAGTAGCCTGTCTACATGTAGCGGCACCAGGTAAATCCCTGGCTCGACCCTAGGGAGTCAGCGCCCTCCGGACGGTCGCGGCCAGGGCTGCTCGGCGACGGTCGTGCACCTCGGCGGGATCCTCCGGGCCGGCTGCGTGGGTGAGGCTCGCGGCGGCCCAGGTGGTCGAGAGCGAGATGAGCAGCGCGTGCACGTCGAGCGGAGTCAGGTCGGCGACGACGTGGCCGTCGCGCTGAGCCGTCTCGATCGCGGCCAGTTTGTCCTTGTCGTGGCCCTCCCAGGCGCCGAACAGATCGCCGGTCGGCGTCCGCTCGAGCCGCGACCACGTCGCCAGCCGGGTCAGCTCGGGGTGTGCGACGTAGGCGTCGTACAGGCGTACGGCGTACCCGGGCAGGTCATGCGCGGTCAGGGGGACCTGGTCGAGGTTCGAGCCGACGTGCTCTGCCAGGACGACGTCGAACAGGGCGTCCTTGTTGCCGTAGTAGGCGTAGAGCTGCGCCTTGTTCGCCTTCGCGTTCGCCGCGATCCGGTCGACCCGCGCGCCGGCGATGCCGTGCTCGGCGAACTCCGCGGTGGCGGCCTCGAGGATGCGCCGCCTGGTGGCCTGTCCGTCTCCCATGGGGTCGAGTCTAGCAAAAACAAACTGGTTCGTTTGCTTTTCGCGGAGAGCGGCTCTATGGTCGAGAAACCAACTGGTTTGTTTCTGGATGAGGAGCAGTGACATGCAGCAGCGCACACTGGGCCGGCAGGGCCTGACCGTCTCCGCCCTGGGGCTCGGCACGATGGGCATGACGATGGCGTACGGCGACGCCGACCCCGAAGGTGGCCTGGCCACGATCCGGCGGGCGTACGAGCTCGGGATCACCTTCTTCGACACCGCCGAGCTGTACGGCAACGGGACCGGCAGCAACGAGCAGCTGCTCGGGGAGGGGGTGAAGGGCTTCCGCGACGAGGTGGTGCTGGCCACCAAGTTCGGCTTCGACATGACGAAGAACCAGTGGGAGGGCGAGGTGCTGAACAGCCGGCCGGAGAACATCCGGCAGGTCGCGGAGAACAGCCTGCGATACCTCGGCACCGACTACCTGGACGTCTTCTACCAGCACCGGCCCGACCCGGAGGTGCCGATCGAGGAGGTCGCCGGGGTCGTCGGCGAGCTGATCCAGGCGGGCAAGGTCCGGTACTTCGGGCTCAGCGAGGCCGGGCCGGAGACGATCCGGCGCGCGCACGCGGTGCAGCCGGTGTCGGTGCTGCAGACCGAGTACTCGCTGTTCGAGCGGATGGTCGAGGACACCGTGCTGCCCGTCGTACGGGAGCTCGGGATCGGGTTCGTGCCGTACTCGCCGCTCGGGCGTGGGTTCCTGACCGGCGACGTGCGGCCGGCCGGTGAGTACCCGGAGTCGGACATGCGGCGGTTCGACGATCGGTGGCAGGGCAAGAACTACGACGCGAACGTCGCCGCGGTGGGGGAGTTGAAGGCGTTCGCGCAGAGCAAGGGGATCACGGTGACGCAGCTGGCGCTGGCGTGGTTGCTGGCGCAGGGCGACGACATCGTGCCGATCCCGGGGACGCGCAAGGTCGGGCGGGTCGAGGAGAACGCCGGGGCTGTCGCGGTGGAGCTGACCTCGGCCGATCTGGATCGGATCCGGGAGATCCTGCCGCACGGTTCGTACGGGAGTCGCTACCTGGCCCAGCACATGCCGGAGTGGACGCGCTGAGCTGCTAGGTGAGCTGACCTAGTCGAGAGACCGAGATGCCCGCTCTTTCGCAGACCCAGTGCGGGTCGGGGCCGAGCTCTGGTTCGATCCGGAGCTCGTGATCGTTGAGGTCGTCGCAGGCGGTGCAGCGCGGCCAGCGGACACCGGAGTCGGTGAGCCGGTCCTGCACGTCCTGCGCGACCAGGCCGGCGATGTGCTCGGCGCCGTCCGGCCACTGGTCGAGCCACCACTGCCGCTCGGCGACCGCGTCCTCGAGCGCGGACACCATCGCGGCGTCGTCGAATCCCCGCGCGGCCAGGTCGTGAAGCACCAGCGCGCGAGCGGTCAGCAGGATCCTCGGCTCACTCATCGCCCTTCAGAGTGCCAGACCCCACCGACAAACCGAAGTCCACAGCTCACGCCCTCCCGACATCCCCAACCACCAAGGCCAAACCCATCAACCCGCCATCCCCTTCGCCCTGAGGGCATTTGGTGGGTCAACCCATGAAGTTGCCCGTTGGCCCACCGGAATTCGGTAGGCCAACGGGGTCTTTGACGGGTTGACCCACCAAATGGACGTCGGGGTCGGATGTGGGGCGGGGGACCGGGCTGGCCGGCGTGGAGGGTCAGTGGGTGACCGGCTCGCAGTGGGGGTCGAGGCGGTTGGCGAGGCGGAGTTCGCGGTCGGCCGCCGTACGGAGTACGGCGACGAAGCGGCTGCGCAGGTTGAAGGCGCGGCGCGGCTCGTGGGGCTGCTGGGGAGCGTCGGGAAGGGCGGACTGGGACAGCGACCGCGCGTTCTCCACGGCGGTGTTTCCGGCGATGAACATGATGTGCTCCCTTCGAAAGAGCGTGGTGGAGTGTCCGGCGGCCGATCGGCCGTCGGTGGATCAGGTGGGGGTGAGGTTCAGTTGCGCGGAGCGGGCCCGCTGCTGGCGCGAACGACCAGTTCGGTCGGCAGCAGGATCTGGCGCTCTTCGACCGACGGATCGAGCAGCACGCGCCCGACCGCCCGGCCCTTGTCCTTGATCGGCTGGCGGATCGTCGTCAGCCCGGCCGTCTCGGCCTGCGGGATGTCGTCGAAGCCGGCCACGGTCAGGTCCCGTCCGGGCACCAGTCCGCGGGCCTTCATCGCCTCCATCGCACCGAGCGCCAGTACGTCGCTCAGCCCGACGATCGCGGTCGGCCGCTCCTGCGAGTCGAGCACCCACTCGGCCCCGATCACCCCGGAGCTGAACGCGTTGTGCCCGCCCGAGACCAGCCGGATCCGCGCGTCCGGCATCTCCTTCTGCAGGCCGCGGATCCGCAGCTCGCAGTCGGTGTACCCGACCTCGTCAAGCGTCATCTCGACCGCCCGCGTCCCGGCCGCCTCGGCGTTGTCGACCAGTACGACGATGTCGCGGTGCCCGAGTCGCGCCAGGTGCTTGCCGAGCTTCGCCGCGGCCTCGACCTCGTCGATCGCGACCCACGACAGGTCCGGGTGGTCACCCCGATCGGTCGACACCATCGCGACGCCCCGCTGCCGCAGGATGTCCAGCGCGGGGTGCCCGCCCGCGACGCAGAAGATCGCCGCCGCGTCGATCGCCGCCTGCTGCACGGCGTTCGTCCCGCCCTGGATGTCCGACGAGCTCAGCGGCATCAGCAGCAAGCTGGTCGCGAACTCCTCGGCCACCTCGGCGAGCCCGGCCAGGAAGCCCACGGCGTACGGGTCCGAGAACGCGTAGGCGAGCTTGTCGGTGAACAGCACCCCGACCGCCCCCGCCTTCCCGCTCCGCAACGCCCGCGCCGAAGCATCCGGCCCGGCGTACCCCAGCTCCTGCGCCGTGCTGAGGATCCGCTCCCGCAACGCGGCCGACAGCTGGTCCGGCTTGTTGTAGGCGTTCGAGACAGTCGACGGCGACACCCCGACGGCCTGCGCCACGGTCTTCAGTGTCACTCCCGGCGACATCTCCCACACCCTTCTGCATCGATCTTCTGTATCGTTCTAGAAAAACGATACAGAAGACCCGTGGGTAGTGCAACAGCTAATTCCCCGCGGCTGTCCTGGATGATGGTGTCCATGGGGTCGTTGCTCGAGGTGATCGCGTTGCATCCGGCGGATGCGGAGGCGGCTCAGGAGGGTGGGGCGGACCGGCTGGAGTTGTGCGCGTCGATGGAGGCGGACGGGTTGAGTCCGTCGGTGTCGACGGTGAGCGCGATTCGGCGGGTGACGGATCTGCCGTTGCGGGTGATGTTGCGGTTGAGTGACTCGTTCGCGGTGAGTGGCGCGGAGCTGAACAGGCTGACCGCGATGGCTCAGTCGTACCTCGGTGCCGGCGCGGACGGGTTCGTGCTGGGGTTTCTGACGGCGGACAACGAGGTCGACGTCGAGTCGACGGCTGCGCTGGTCAGTACGTTCACCGGTACGCCGTGGACGTTCCACCGGGCGATCGACAACGTGCTGGAGCAGCGGCCTGCCTGGCGGGCGCTGCGGACGTTGCCGGGGCTCGACACGGTGCTGACCGCGGGCTCTTCGCTCGGCGTACGGCACGGGCTGGATGAGCTGACCGCGTTGGCCAAGGCCGATCCGTCGGTGGCCGGGGTGATGATGGCGGGCGGCTCGCTGCAGCCGGAGCATGTGCCGTGGCTCTACCAAGCCGGTGTGCGCAGGTTCCACGTCGGGTCGTCGGTGCGGCAAGACGGCTCGTGGACGAAGGCGTACGTGAACTCGCGCTTCGTGAAGGCGTGGCGCAACCTGCTCGACGCCCAGGACGCCAAGGAGACGACCGCGTGATCCTGATCGACCCACCGGTCTGGCCGGGCTGGGACCGGGTCTGGTCGCACCTGGTCAGCGACGAGTCGTACGACGAACTGCACGCGTTCGCCCGCAAGGTCGGCATCCCTGCGCGGGGGTTCGACCGCGATCACTACGACGTCCCGTCGGACAAGTACGACGACATGGTGGCCGCGGGTGCTACGCCGGTCGCCAGCCGGGTGCTGGTTCGGCGGCTGATCGAGTCGGGGCTCAGACACAGGAAGTCGGAGCAGTCGAGTCGGGAGCCGTGACTGCTTCGCCGCAACTACTTGGGGCGGCGGAGGACAACCGAAAAGGTGCCCCGGGCGGCTAGCCCGAGGCACCCTCTCTTCAATCGAGCAGTTCGGTGACTGTGCCGGCGGCGACGGTGTGGCCGCCCTCGCGGACGGCGAAGCCGAGGCCGACGTTCAGCGCGACCGGCTTGGCCAGCTCGACACCCAGCTCGATCGTGTCACCGGGCATCACCAGGGCGATCTCGCCCAGGTCGATGCCACCGTCCACGTCGGTGGTCCGGATGTAGAACTGCGGCCGGTACTCCGCGCCGAACGGGCTGTGCCGGCCGCCCTCGGCGGTCGACAGCGCGTGCAGCGTCGCCCGGAACTTCCGGTGCGGCGTCACACTGCCTGGCAGGGCGACGACCTGACCGCGACGGACCTCGTCGCGCTTCACGCCACGCAGCAGGATCGCCGCGTTGTCGCCCGCCTCCGCGGACTCCAGCGACTTGCCGAACGTCTCCATGCCGATCGCCGTACTGACGACCGTCGGACCGAGCCCGACCACCTCGACGGCCTCGCCGATCTTCAGCGCGCCGCGCTCGACGGCGCCGGTGACGACGGTGCCGCGACCGCTGATGGTGAGCACGTTCTCGATCGGCATCAGGAACGGCTCGCCCAGCTCACGGTCCGGTGTCGGCACGTAGCTGTCGACGGCGTCCAGCAGCTCGCCCACCGAGGCCGACCAGTGCGGGTCGCCCTCGAGAGCACGCAGTCCGGAGACGCGCACCACCGGCACCTCGTCGCCCGGGAAGCCGTACTCCGACAGCAGCTCCCGGACCTCCAGCTCGACCAGGTCGAGCAGTTCGGGGTCGTCGACGGCGTCCGCCTTGTTCAGCGCGACCACCAGGTACGGAACCCCGACGCGTTGCGCGAGCAGCACGTGCTCACGGGTCTGCGGCATGGCGCCGTCCTGCGCCGACACGACCAGGATCGCGGCGTCCACCTGGGCGGCACCGGTGATCATGTTCTTCACGTAGTCGGCGTGGCCCGGCATGTCCACGTGCGCGTAGTGCCGGGTGGCGGTCTCGTACTCGACGTGCGAGATGTTGATGGTGATCCCGCGCTGGACCTCCTCGGGCGCCCGGTCGATCCCGTCGAAGGCGACGAACGAGTTCAGGCTCGGGTCGCGCTCGGCGAGCACCTTGGTGATCGCGGCGGTCAGCGTGGTCTTGCCATGGTCGACGTGACCCATGGTTCCGATGTTCAGGTGCGGCTTGGTCCGCACGAACTGGCTCTTGGCCATGATGAAGTTTCCCCTTGCTGGTCAGAAGATTCGACGAGAGCCAGGACCCCCGGCCACGACTTCACCGCACAGCAAGAAGTGCTGCGAGGGAGGGGGCCGGTTGCCGTGCCACCCTCCTCCGCGGGTCCTGCTTCAGCAGGAGGAGGGTCGGCTTCGCGCGCCGGTGCACAGATCTGAATCCGCTGACGCCAGAGTCCACGCGACAGCGCCCGTCAGGCCCAGGGCCGACAGGTACGCAGCAGAATCCGCGCGGAACATGGTCATCACGATAGGGATCAACCGTGCCGGGGGCAAAGGAATTCCCTAGGCGAGATAGGCCTTGCGTACGCCCGCATCGAGCTTCTCCACGGCGTACCGGAGCGCAGGTCGCTGAAGGACCTGAGCGTGCTGGTCGAGGAACCCCAGCAGTGCTGACTCGTCCCGCAGACCCGCGTACTTCAAGGCGATCCCGACCGGTTTGGAGACCACCGGATCGGTGTCACCGGCGAGGATCAAGGCCAGCGCGAACACATCGGCGAGGTCCTGCGGCCGCCCCGAGCCGACGAAGCCGAGCGGCGCGGTCATCGCCGTACGACGACGCAACGGGTCCTCGGACCGCGCCAGCTCGAACAGCGGATCCCGCGGCCGATCGAGCAAGTAGCCGCCGACGACGCGCGGCGCCGACCGGTCGACCATGTCCCAGGCGTCGATTCGGTCGTGCCGACGCAGATACAACTCGTACGCCGCCGCGCGCTCGTCCGCCGGCAGTCTCGCCTTGCGGGCCTTGAAGTCGAGCACGCAGAACGCCGCCATCCGCGGCTCGTACGGCGCGAAGTCGAGCAGCCGGTCCACCTCGCTCAGCGGCAGCTCGGTGAAGCTCTTCGCGACCTCGAACACCGTGCCCATCCGGACCCCGAGCACGCCGCCGTCGCCGTGGTAGTGGCGCTGGGGGTGCGCCGCCGGGTCCGCGTGTGACCCGAGCGCGTCGACAACAGCCGCCGCGTTCATCAGTTCATGGCGAAGAGGCGGACGCCGTCGCTGAAGATCGGGCGACCGCCCGCGACAGCGACGGCGGGCTTGTCGCAGGTGACCTTGTCGCGCTCGGAGGCCTTGGCTGCGTCGGGGCTGGCGACGATCGGCCAGGGCTGGACACCGGTGGTGCCGACCATGACCGGGGAGCAGACGCCGTTCGCCTGCGGCATCAGTGTGACCACGCGGCCGTCCGGCAGCAGGCCGAAGCCGTCCCGGGGGAACGACGGGTGCTGCAGCTTCGGCGGGACCTCCAGCAGGTGGTGCCACTGCGGCGTACCGTCCGCTGGGCTCGCGGCCGACACGTCGTACGTCTGCGGCTCACCGGGCTCGGTGCTGGTCCTGCAGGTCACCAGGACGATCGTGGTGTGGGTCGCGGCGAGCTGCGCGTCGCAGGACGCCGTACCGAGCCGTGGCCTCGGCGTACCGGGCACTGGCGTGGTCCACAGCATCCGGCCCTCGCCGACGTCGACCGACCACTGGTGCAGGGTCCCGCCGGCGTCGCTGGTCCAGACCAGGCCGGAGACCTCGCGGGTGTCCGGTACGGCGACCAGGTCGCCGATCCAGGTGGACGGGTCCAGCTCGGCGCTCAGCTCGAACTGGATGCCCAGGTCGACGTCCCACTTCAGCTCGCCGTTGCTCAGGTCGAGGCCGCGAACCTCCGCGCCGTTGCCGCCGCAGGCGTCGACCACCACGGCTTGGTCGGCCAGCAGCACGCCCTGCGTCACCGCGCACTGCAGTCTGGTCCGCCAGTGGGTCGGGTTGCTCACGCCGTGCGCCACGACGTACTTGCCCTCGGCGACGAGCAGCTGATTCCTGTCGACGGCCAGTGCGGTCCCGTCGGTGTGGACCTCGGTGAGGACGTCGCCGGTGTCAGCATCCAGTACGGCGTACGTCGGCAGGTCGATCCCGCTGGGTGCGCGGTTACTGCCGTACGGGAGGTGGGCGGCGATCGTCCGGCCGTCGCTGGAGACCAGGAGGCCGCGGGAGCCGTTGGAGGCGGCGTCGACGACGTCGGCCCGGGAGTAGCGCCAGCGGATCTGCCCAGTGGTCGCGTCGGACATCACCACACCGTCCGGACGGAGCTCGGCGACCCCACCGACGGTCCCGGCGATCGCACCGGTGGCCGGGACCTCCCGGCTCCAGGCGAGCTCGCCGTCGAGCTGCACCGGCAGTACGCCGGCCGGCATGGTCGCGGTGGTGCTCACCGTGTTCGCCGTCTCCAGCCGGGCCTGCACGAAGGGCTCACCGGCGGACACCATGATCCAGGCGAGCACGCCGGCGCAGACGACGGTCACGCCGAGGCCCAGTGCTCGCGGCGGAGCCACGGCGTACGGCGGAGCCAGTCGGAGGCGCCGGGCCAGAGCCAGCAGGGCTCCGGCGATCAGCAGAGCGACCGAGGCGAGCATCAGGTACGGCCAGCGCTCGCTCATCGCGGCACCGGGTGCGGTGGCCGGCCAGCGCCACCAGCAGACGCCGATGGCGGCGACGCCGACAGCGCAGAAGACGATCGCCGGGATCGTGATCAGCTTCGGCTGGGCCCGCCGGAACCAGGCGCAGGCCAGTCCGGCCGCGACCGCCGTACCGGCGATCGGTGCCCAGACCGGGAAGCCGGTGGACTCGTCCGGGGCGACCGGCCAGTGGGCGGCGGCGCCGAGGCCACGGCCGAGCAGGACCGAGGCGGCGATCACCACCCCGAGCGCTGCCCCCAGGTAGACCATCGGGATCAGACCGGAGATCGGCCGGGCCGCCTTGGGCGCCCAGCGGGTGACCTCGCGGTCGAGGTTCGCGTGGGCGGCCTTCTCCCAGTGCTCGCGGCCGTGGCTGGTCGCGTAGAGCGGGGTCTCGGCCAGGTTCTGCAGGAAGGTCATCCGGCCGCGGGCGAAGTCCCGGTCGGCGATGTGCTCGTACTCGGCCCGGATCCCGACCGCGTACTCGTCGTACCGCTCGGCGTCCAGGCTGAGGATGCGCAGGTCGGCGTCGCAGAGCACCGCGCCGTTGGCGTCGTCGGGCTCGCAGTCGTGCCGGGCGGTCAGCCGGATCAGCCGGCCGATCTCGCCGACCTTCTCCGCGTCCACGCCGTACGCCGCCAGCTCGAGCTCGGCCAGCTGCGCCGAGACCTCTTCGTTCTCGCCGGGCTCGGCCTGCGGGTCGTAGATCGCGTCGTGGAACCAGGCGGCCAGCCGGACCGCGTCGGCGTCGTCGGCCACGGCGGCCAGCTCGTCGATCGTGGTGAGCATCTCGGACAGGTGCCGCTGGTCGTGATAGTGGCGATGCGACTCTGCGTAACGAGCCAGCAGGTCTTCGCCCAGCGGCTGCGCGTGCGGCAGCAGGCGATTCCACTGGTCGCGCAGGTCCATGGTTATGGAGTCTGGCACTCCGAAGTACCCCGGACCGACCGATCCGGGGTCCACGGTTAGGGTCGTGGCCAAAGCGATATCGGCTCGTCACCAGACCGCTGCCCGAGCCGGGCGGGTCTCGAAAGGGAGAACAGCATGCGGTTCGGCTTGGTCGGCACCGGTCCCTGGGCCCGGCGGACGCACGGACCCGGTCTGCGGGCCACCGAAGGCGTCGAGCTGGTGGGCGTCTGGGGACGCGACGCCGGCCGCGCGAACGCGTTGGCTACAGACCTCGGGACGACCGGGTACGACGACTACGCAGAGTTACTCGAGGTCGTCGATGCGGTGGCCTTCGCCGTACCGCCGCGCGTGCAGGCCACGATGGCGCTGGAGGCGGCGGCTGTTGGCAAGCACCTGCTGCTGGACAAGCCGGTGGCGGACTCGCTGGACGACGCCCGGGCGCTGGCCGACGAGGTGGCCAACGAAGGCATCGCGTCGGTGGTCTTCTTCACCGGGCGGTTCCAGCCGGAGCTGCGGTCGTTCTTCGCCGAGGTGCGCGAGCGCGGCGGCTGGAAGGGGGGCTGGGCCCGGATGCTCGCGTCGCTGGACGCGCCTGGCAATCCGTACAGCGAGTCCAAGTGGCGTCGCGAGCAGCGCGGAGCGCTCTGGGACGTCGGGCCGCACGCACTGTCCAACCTGAGCGCCATGCTCGGGCCGATCGAGTCGCTGCAGGCTGCCGGAGGCGAGGGCGATCTGGTCCACCTGGTGCTGACCCACGAGTCCGGCGCGACCAGTACGGCGAGCTTGTCGCTGTCCGCGCCACCGGCCGGCAGCAACTTCGAGACCGGCATCTGGGGCGAGACCGGTACGGCGCTGCTGCCGCCGACGGAGACCTCGTCGGTCGACGCCTTCGCGATCGCCGCGTCGGAGCTGGTCGCTGCGGCCGAGTCCGGTGAGTCGCACCAGATCGACGCGGCCTTCGGCACCCGCGTGGTCGAGCTGCTGGCCTCCGCGGAGTCCCAGCTGGCCTAGCCGGCCCCAGCGGATCGCGGCTGGCTCAGCGGGCTGAGTCCGTTCAGCGCAGGGCGATGATGCTGCTGTTGCCCGAGGTCAGCAGCAGGTTGCCCACAGCCCGGATGTCCCGGCTGCAGGAGATGCCCTCGGGCAGACGGGTCCGGCGCAGGCCGGTGCGACTGATGCTGTTGGCGTAGCAGCCGTCGAAGCCGCGGGCCAGTGAGACCACCCGGGCGTCCTCGGTGACGGCCACTCGAGCACGCGGGCTGACGGGCGCTGTGGTCTGCCAGGCGGTCCGGCCGCTGGCGGCGTCGATCGCGGTGACGACGGTCTTGTTGTTCTGCCGGGTGTCCGGGCCAGGGCAGTCCACGACGACCAGCTGCTTGCCGGCCGGACTGAGGAACGTCCGGCAGGACCAGGTGCGTGGCACCGGCCAGCGCCACTTGATCTCACCAGTGCGCGGCTCGACAGCGACCAGCGCACCAGGCGCGTTCGCCTCCTCGCCCTGCTCGGCCACGATCACCAGTCCGGCCACCACGACCGAGCGGCGGAACAGGTTGCTCGGCGACTTGCTCCACAGCTCCTTGCCGCTCTTCAGGTCCAGCCCGACGATGTCGTCCGGCTGGTCGTCGCAGCTGTGCCCGAGGAACGCGACCACGGCGTCGGCGGTGGCCGCCGCTTCGACCGACGTACAGCGGCCGGGCTCGTAGGACCAGCGCTCGTTACCGTCCGGGTCCACGCCGCGGAGCGTGTCCGAGCCCTTGCCCACCTCCTGCCGGGTGAGCAGCGGGTCGGCCTGGACGATCGCGTGGTCCCTGGTCCGCCCCGGCCAGGCCGCTTGGCGTCGGCCGGTCTCGGCGTCGAGCAGCAGGTACCCGATGTCGGTGAACTCGGCCAGCACGTACCGCCCGTCGCCGGTCGCCGCGATGTTCGGCTTCTCGTCCGAGTCGGACCGGCTGTACCGCCAGCGCAGCTCACCCGTCGCAGCGTCCAGCATCTCGACCGAACCGGTCTGCCGCGGCACAGCGATCCCGTACGGCGTACTGACGGCCTCCTCGGCTCCTGCTCCGGTCAGCGCCCGGCTAACCCAGGCGACCCGGCCGTCGAGTACTGAGCGCGGCGCAGCACCAGCCGGCGGCGCTGAGCCTTCCACTCGCTCGTTGGACTCGAGCACGTAGTTCCTGGAGAGCGGCTGCACGATCAGCAGCAGGGTCAGGGCGATCACGCCGGGCACAGCCAGCCAGGCGAGTTGCTGGCCGACGTTCCGGGTCGGGGTGTAGCGGGCGGCTCTGGTCCGCAGCAGGGAGGCGACCATCGCGGCGGCGCCGGCCACGAGCAGCAGGATCAGTGCGGAGATCAGCAGCGGGATCCGGAGGCCCACACCGACAGCGGGGTTGGTCGTCGGGACCTGCGCCCACGCGACGAGCAGTCCGGTCGTGGCGACGGCGATGACCGTGCCGGAGATGAGCTTGGCGCGCTGGGTATTGCTGCGCGCGCTGCGGAAGAGCAGTGGCGCGGAGAAGAAGGAGAAGACAGCCAGACCGATCGGAGGCCAACCGGACTCGACGTCGACCACCGGGACCTGCCAGGGAGCACCGGCCGCGGCGATGGCCACCACGACGGCGGCGATCGCGCCGAAGGTCGCAGCTGCTGCCAGTGCGGCCTGCTGCCAGCCACGCCACGGCGCAGGGAGTTCGCTGTCGAGGCCGGCCAGCTCGGTCTCCAGGTTGACCCTGGCGATCGCGCCCATGCGTTGTCGGGCCAGCTGGGTCCGGTAGAGGTGGCCGTCGAGCAGGGCGCGCACTTCGTCGTACCGGCGGGCCATGGCGATGGTCCGCTCGCCTGCGTCGCGGCGTAGCTCGGCAGCGTGGGCGGCGTAGCGGCTCGGGTCGGTGGCGAGGACGGAGTTCACGGCGTCCAGCAGGACATCGCCGTTCGCGTCGCGACGGGGTGGTGCGTACGAGTCGGTCGGGGGAGTGGCCAGTTCACCGGTCAGGCGGACCAGCCGGGCGACCTCGGCGATGCGGATCGGAGCTACGCCGTACTGCGGGAGCAGCTGCTCGGCCAACCGGGCTGAGGCTTCGGCGTCCTCGCTGGGATCGCCGCCCGGCTCGTGCACCGCCCGGTGGAACCAGGCGGCCAGCCGGACGGAGGTGGGGTCGGTGCTCAGCTGCAGCAGGTTGTCCAGCGACGACAGCACCGCGTCGAGGTAGTGGTCGCGGTAGGCGCGGCGGTTGCGTCCGACGTACCTGGCGATCAGATCGTCGGCCAACGCCTCGGAGCCGGGAATCGGCTCGTTCCATCGCTCGCGCAGGGCCACCACCGCCACAGTCTGCCAGCCGTCTGTCACAGCCGCGCACAGGTCCAGCGGCAGCTGTGCACAACTCGGGGCACAACTCAGGCCACAGCTCCGGACACCGGCGGGCCCGCGAGGTGATGGAATGCGGGACCTGTGCCATCTACGATGCGGATGAGAGAACCAAAGTCCAGCAGTCTGAGAGGTGACCCCCGTGGCACGTGCGATCGGCCGTGAGGCCGGGCCGGGAACGCAGAGTGTCGAGCGGGCGCTGTCACTGCTGTCCGAGTTCACCGAGGCGCACCCGCAGCGCCGGGTGTCGGAGCTGGTCGAGGCGACCGGGCTGGGCCAGTCCACGGTCTCCCGGCTGGTCGGTGCGTTGGTCGCGCTGGGCTTCCTGGCCTACGACCAGCGCAGCGGGCTGTACGGGGTCGGCCCGAAGGTGATCACGCTGGCGGGCATCGGCCTGAACGAGATGCCTGTGCACCAGCAGTCGCGTCAGGTCGCGCAGAACCTGGCCGCCGACCTCGGTCTGGGCGCCAATGTCGCCGAGCGGCGTGGTGCCGAGCTGTTCTACCTGTGTCACTTCGAAGGCCGCGCTGCTGGGCGGTCCTCCACGCTGGTCGGCCGGACCGGTCCGCTGCACTCGACCGCGATGGGCAAGGCGCTGATCAGCGAGCTGCCGAGGCCGGAGTGGGAGGAGCTGCTCGGCGGCACCCTCGCGCGCTACACCCCGCACACCGTGACCGAGCCGGACGAGCTGGAGAAGATCCTGCGCCAGGTGCGCGAACGCGGCTACGCGCTGGAGCTGGAGGAGCTCGCCTTCGGCCGGGCCTGCCTGGCCGCGCCGATCCGGGACCGGACCGGTGCCATCGTGGCGGCGCTCTCGGTCTCGGGTCCGCTGTCGGCGATGGACCTGCCGACCCGCGAGGAGTCCCTGGCGATGCAGGTCATCGAGCAGGCGGACCAGATCTCGTCGGGTCTGGGCTATCACGCGTCAGCCGCCGTGAGCTGACCAGTACGGCGGCCAAGGCGGCCATCGCCGGCCCGAACACCAGCGCAGCCGGTACGACGTACCAAGTGCCGATCGCCGCCACGACGAGCGCGGCGAAGACGGCCAGCGGCAGCACCGGCCGGCGCCAGGCCAGGTGGACAGTGAGCAGCCAGGCCTCTGAGGCTCTCGGCGTCCTAGCGGTGAGCAGGACCGGCGGAAGCAGCCACAGCGTGACCAGGTAGCCGAGCAGGACGACCGAGAGCGGCACCGCCCAGACGGTCTGCCGTGCGGCGACCAGGTAGAAGGCCAGCACCCACACGGTGGCCAGCGGGAGTCCGAGTACTAGTTGCCCTCGGCCCAGCCACGAGCGCCAGCTGGACCAGAAGGCTGCCCAGGGGCGCACCTCAGGCTCGTCTCGGTAGTCGGCCAGCACCTGGTGGGCAGCGATCGTGGCCGGTGCGACTCCGGCCAGCACGAGACCTGCAGCGACACCCAGACACCACAGCAACGTGACCAGAGCCAGCCGGAGTGGCCAGTCGAGCCACCGGTACAGCGGCGCACTGCGGCCGGTCAGCTCCACCTCAGGCATCAGCTCTCCCGCAGCCTGGCTTGCAGGTCCGCCCGTCCAACCACAGCAGGCGAAAGCACGGACAGCCCACCGTCGACGGGCAGGACGACTCCGGTGATCCCGGACGCCTTCGGCCCGGCCAGGAAGGCCACGGCGTCGGCGACCTCCCGGGCCTCGATGGTCCGGCCGATCGGGTACCCGGCCGCAGCGTCGGGCAGTGCAGGACCGCCGACCATGCCCGGCGCCACCGCGTTCACCCGTACGCCGCGGCCGCCATACTCGACAGCGAGCTGCCGGACGAGTGCGTCGACGCCGCCCTTCGCCGCCGTGTACGCCGCGGCCCAGGGAGCGCCGACCAGTGTGTTCACCGACGAGACGGCGACGATGGCGGCCGCCGTACTGTCCAGCAGGTAAGGCAGTGCGGCGCGGACCGGGAAGAAGACGGTGTCCAGCGTGTTGGCCAATGCGCCGGTCCACTGCTCGTCGCTGGTCCGATGCGCCGGTGCCAAAGGCATCTGCCCGGCCGCGGTGACCAGCACGTCCAGCCCGCCGAATTGCTCCGCCACCTGGTCGACCACAGCGGTCGCTACCTCCGGCTGGGAGCAGTCAGCCGCGAAGTGGAGCTCGAGTCCGTCATGGTCCTCCAGCGAAGCTCCCGCGACCCGGCAACCGTCCGCGACCAGTGCCGCCACGATCGCCGTGCCGATCGGAGTGGTGGCGCCGATCACCAGGGCGCGGCGGCTCATCGGACGCTCGCCGCGCGCACGGCGTCCTCGTCGACCTCGATCCCGAGCCCCGGCCCGGCCGGTACGGCGAACCCGCGGGTGCCGACCTCGATCGGTGTCACCAGGACGTCGTTCACCGGGCCGAACAGCGTCGGGTGGAACTCGTACGCGAGCAGATTCCCAACCACAGCAGAGGCGTGGATGCTCGCAGCCATCACCACGCCGAGCCCCGACGAGTGGTGCGGCGCCAGCGGCGTGAACCACGTGTCGGCAACGGCGGCCAGGTCCACCAGTTCGGTGATCCCGGTCCGGCCCACGTCGGGCTGCAGGATCGAGGCGGCCTTGCCCTCCAGCCACGGCCGGAACTCCTGCCGGTGCCGCAGGCTCTCGCCGATCGCCACCGGGGTGTCGATCCGCCGGGCGATCTCCGCATGCCCGGCCACGTCCTCGAACCCGACCGGCGCCTCCAGGAACCAGGCGCCGAGGCTGTCCAGCCCGCGGCCGAGCCGGACCGACTGCGCGACGTCGTATACGCCGTGGAGGTCCACGGCGATCTGCAGGTCGTCGTGGACAGCGCGCAGAGCCTCGACAGTCGCCAGGTCCTCGCGGACTCCGTGGCCGAGTCCGATCTTCACCTGCCGCACACCTTGTGCCACCCAGTCCTGCGCGTGTGCGACCCGCTCGCTGTCCGTCGCCCCTTGCAGCCCGGACACGTAAGTCGGTACGACGTCCCGCTGCGCACCGCCGAGCAACTGATGCACAGGTACGCCGGCGATCCGCCCGGCCAGGTCCCACAGAGCCACGTCGATCGCCGCGACCGCATCGCCCTGGTGCCCACCCAGGTGCCCCCGCTCCCGCATCAGCGCGCGCAGCGAGGTCACCAGCGGCCGTACTCGAGTCGGGTCGGCACCAAGCAGCGCGGGCGTCAGCAGAAGCTCGATGATCTTGGCGGGAACCTCCGGAGCCACCGGGGCCAGCGCCTCGCCCCAGCCGACCGAGCCGTCGTCGGCGGTCAGCTTCACCAGCAGGGCTTCGCGGGACGACGCGTAGATGCTCGGCCACGGCGGCTTGGTGCTGTAGTGCCGCGGGGGAGCGTCCGGCCCGGCCAGTACGAGCGGGAAGACCTCTACGTCGGTGATCTTCGGCATCAGCGGATCCCAGTCAGCGGAGCAGATGAGGTGGTGACGGCAGGTAGGTCCAGCCGGTCGAGTATCGCAGTGAGACCGGCTCGGGTCCGGTCGTCCAGGTCGCGGGCCGGGACCCTTACGGCGGCGTGGTCGATCAGCCCGCGACGGACCAGCACCTCCTTGTGGACGGCCCAGGCGATACCGGACTGCAGGCCGAACACCAGCAGCGGAAGCAGCGGCTCGAACAGTGCCCGCGCTTCGTCGTACTGCCCAGCCAGCCAGGCTGTGAAGACCGGTGCCAGCCGATCGGGGATCTCACAGGCAGGCATCGAGCCGACAGCACCGGCCGCTAACTCGTCGAGCAGGAACTGCGCGTTCTGCCCACCCAGTACGACGAAGCCCGGCTCGTCGATCCGGTCCACGACCGCAGCCACCTTCGGCGCGGTCGGAGGCGCTTCGACCTTCACCGACGTCACTCCGGTCAGCCGGCCGAGCTCGGCGATCAGCTGCGGCGACATGGCCACACCGGTCGCGCCGGGAGCGTCCTGCACCATCACCTCGACGCCGACCGCGGCCACTGTCGCGTAGAAGTCGGGCAGCTGCGCCGGACTCGGCGCGACCATGAACGGCGGCAGCACCATGACGGCGTTCGCCCCACCGATCGCGGCGGCCTCGGCCTGCTCGACGGCGGTCACCGTCGAGGTAGCCGCGACACCGACGACCAGCGGGACCGCTCCGCCGACCACACCGGCGACCTCCCGGGTGATCGTCCTGCGCTCTTCGGCGGTCAGGGCGAAGGCCTCGCTGGCCATCCCGAGCACGGCGACGCCGTCGACTCCGGCGGCGAGCTGGAACTCGGTCAGCCGACGCAGGCTCGGCAGGTCGAGGCTGCCGTCGGGCAGGAAGGGCGTGGCCAGGATCGGCACCAGACCTCGGACGGTGGGCGGCACGACGGGCTCCTCACTGTTCAGCATTCGGCATCCGGCAGACGCTTGACGAGATCCATCATGTGCGTAAGGCTGCCACATGGTGGATGACAACGTCCATCATTCAGGAGTGAAACCTCAGGAGTGCACAGTGGCCACCGAAGCCGGGACGAACCAGAGCGTCGAGCGCGCCGTGGCCGTCCTGCGATCGTTCGGCGGCAGCAGCGCCGGCACCCTGCGGGTCACGGAGGTCGCGCACCTCACCGGCCTGCGCCAGTCCACCGCCTCGCGACTGCTCAGCACCCTGGAGCAGGCCGCGTTCGTCGAGCGCGACGCCGACGGCCAGTACCGGCTCGGCGCCGACCTGATCACCTTGGCCGGCGTCGCGGTGAACGGGCATCCCGTGCACCACGCCGCTCGGCAGCCGGCCCAGTCGCTCGCTGCGGCGACCGGTCTGGGCGCCAACGTCGCCGTACGGCGTGGGCGCGAGGCCTTCTACCTGTGCAACTTCGAGGGGCGGCTCGCGCCGAGGGCGTTCGCGCTCACCGGTCGGCGCAACCCGCTGCACGCCACCGCGCTCGGCAAGTGCCTGCTGCTCGACGTCGACGGACGCCGGGAGCTGCTCGGGGAGCTGGAGCGCTACACGCCACGCACCATCACCGACCACGCCGTACTCGACACCGCGCTCGGCCAGGTCGCCTGGCAGGGCTACTCGACCGAGACCGAGGAGCTGTCGCTCAGCCGGTCCTGCCTGGCAGCACCCCTGCGCGACCGCTCCGGCCGAGTGGTCGCCGCACTGTCACTGTCCGGCCCGTCCAGCGTCGTCGACCTCGCCACCCGGGAGCAGGAGCTGTCCCGGCTCGTGGTGGAGACCGCCGACGCCATCAACTCGCAGCTGGGGCACCACGGCCCAGCAGATCACCAGATCTCCGCGCCGACCCGGCGCCTCGACCAACGGAGCCGATCATGAAGATCCGCCCAGCTCTCACCGTGCTGACTTGCGCGGTGGCGCTAGCCCTGTCGGGCTGCAACCTCGTCGGCGGCAGTCCGGACCCGGAGGGCAGCGCCGGCCAGGTCACCGTCACCGTCGCGCTGGTCCCGGACCCGCCCGGTGCCAGTGAGTTCTACCGGCAGCAGTTCGACGAGTTCGAGAAGGCCAACCCCGGGATCGTCGTCAAGGTGCTGGAGAACCCGTCCGACCAGCAGCTGAACGCGGTCGAGCTGATGTTCCAGCAGGGCAATGCGCCGGACCTGTTCCGCGCGCAGGACGACGGCATGGACCGGATGGCGGCCCGCGGCTGGGTCGCGCCGCTGGACGAGTTCGTCACGCCGGACTTCCTGGCCCGCTTCCCGAAGGGCAGCATGGACCCGGCCACGTCCGGGCTGCATCGCGACGGCAAGCTGATGAGCCTGCCGCTGGTCTGGGGTCCGTGGTCGACGCTGCGGGTCTTCCTCTACAACGAGGACCTGCTGAAGAAGTCCGGCTTCAACGCGCCGCCGAAGACCTGGTCCGAGCTCGAGCGGATGGCCACCAAGATCACCGCCGACGGCCAGGGCAAGTCGTTCGGCTACGCACCGACCGCGGCCAAGGCACTCGCGGTCGAGATGCTCGCCGACACCGCAGTCCCGTACTCCGTACCCGCCAGCGGCATCGACCTGCGGACCGGTAAGCCGGCCACCGCGAGCCCGGGTCTGGTCGAGGCCGTCGAGCTGCACCGGCGGATGCAGGCCGCGAAGGTGATGATGCCGGGTTGGGAGAGCTGGGACGGCAGCCGCGCGTTCAAGGAGTTCGCGGCCGGTCGGCTCGCGATGTACCCGACGCCGCCGTGGCACGTCGCCGAGGTCCGCAAGCTCGCGCCCGAGATCAAGATGGGCATCACCGGTCTGCCGGTTCCGGACGCCGGCCGCGGCGCGTACCTGCCGCTGAGCAAGTCGTTCAGCCCGCTGTGGTCGATGTCGGCGCAGTCCAAGCACAAGGCGGAGAGCTGGAAGGTGATGGACTTCCTGTCCTCGGACGCCTTCCACAGCGCGTACTACAAGAAGTTCGGGACGCTGACCGCGCTCGAGGGTGCCTGGAAGGCCGACGCGGAGAAGAACCCGGACCAGGCCGCGATCCTGAAGGTCGCCCAGGAGACCATGCGTCGCGCACCGAACCCGGGGCTGGCCAGTGCCGGCGGCAAGGCGATCACCGACGCCCTCGCGGCCAAGCCCGACCTCAAGTCCACCGACGCGGCGTTCAGCTCGATCATCAAGAACCAGCCGTTCGCGCCGGCGGCCGCCAAGCTGGACCAGCAGCTGCAGACCTTCCTGGACCAGACCACGGCCGACCTGAAGACCAAGGGCAAGACCGGCTCGGCCAAGGACCTGACCTTCGCGGGCTGGGACCCGCTGAAGGACTTCACCCCGGGAGGCTGACCGATGACCACGACGGTCGAGCGTCCGGCGGTGCGGGCGCCGGACCAACCGAGGCCGGTACGACGGCCCGGCCGGTTCCGCCGGCACCTGTGGAGCTACGTGTTCCTGATTCCGCTGGTGCTGCTGTTCGGTGGGTTCACGATCTGGCCGATGATCGCCAGCTGGTGGTACTCGTTCTTCGACTGGGACGGCGTCGGGTCACCGACCGAGTGGGTCGGGCTGGCGAACTTCCGTGAGGTGCTGCAGTCGGAAGCCTTCTGGCGGGCGTTCTGGCACTCGTTCGCGTTCTCGCTGGCCGCGATCTTCATCGAGATGCCGCTGGCCCTGGTGCTGGCGATCCTGCTGAACAGCAGCTGGCTGCGGTTCCGCAACCTGTACCGGTTGGTGCTGTTCCTGCCGGTGGTCGCGACCACCGCGGTGATCGGCATCGTGATCGCGATCCTGCTCGACCCGGCCGGCGGTCTGGTGAACCGCATCCTGCTCGACACCGGCCTGGTCGACCAACCGGTGAACTTCCTCGGCAGTACGTCGACCGCGCTGCCGACGCTGCTGTCGATCGATGTGTGGAAGGGATTCGGGATCACGCTGATCTACTGGCTGGCCGCGTTGCAGACCGTGCCGAAGGACCTGCAGGAGGCGGCCGCGATCGACGGCGCCGGCTTCTGGCGATCGCTGCGGTTCGTCACGCTGCCGGTCGTCACACCGATCGCGATCGTGATCCTGCTGCTCGTGTTCCAGCGCAGCTTGAACACGTTCGACCTGGTCCGCGCGGTGACCGAGGGTGGACCGGATTACGCGACGGACGTCGTACCGACCTACATCTACCGGTACGCGTTCGATCCGTCGCTGCAGGCTCCGCGGTACGGGTTCGCTTCGGCGGCCGGTGTCGTGTTCGGTCTGCTGACCCTGGTCATCACGTTGCTGCAGGCACCTTTCCTGCGGCGCCGGCTGAGCGGGGGCAAGGCATGAACCGGCTCGTACGGCGCAACGTCTGGCACCTGCTGCTGATCCCGTTGTGCCTGATCTGGGTCTACCCGTTCGTCTGGATGATCTCGGCGGCCTTCAAGACACCGCGCGAGATGCTGATCGGCGGACTGTCGCTGCTGCCCGACGACGCGACGCTGGACAACTTCAAGCGGGCCTGGACGACGGCGAAGTTCAGCACGTACACGGCGAACACGATCACGTTCTCGATCGCCGTCGTCGTCCTGGTCCTGCTGGTCGCCTCGGCCGCCGGGTACGCGTTGTCGCGGCCCGGGCTGCCGGGGCGCAAGGTGCTGGTCGGCGTACTGATCGCCACGATGTTCATCCCGCACGGCTACACGATCATCCCGACCTTCGTCGTGGTGAACGGGCTCGGCCTGGGCAACGGGCTGCTGGGGGCGGCGCTGGCGCAGGCCGGGCCGGCGCTCGTCGTACCGGTGCTGCTGTTCATGGGGTTCTTCAGCGGGATCCCCAAGGAGCTGGAGGAGGCGGCGCGGATGGACGGCGCCGGCTACCTGCGGACGTACTGGCGGGTGATGCTGCCGCTGGCCAAGCCGGTGCTCGGCACCGTCGCGCTGATGAACTTCATCGGCGCCTGGAACGCGTTCTTCATCCCACTGGTCTTCACGCTCGGCAACCCGGACCTGCGCACGCTCGGCGTCGGCATGTACGGGTTCCACGGGCAGGACACCACCGACTGGACCGGACTGGCGGCCGCGGCCTGCATCAGCGTGATCCCGATCGTCGTGGTGTTCCTGTTCCTGCAGAAGACGTTCGTCGAGGGGATCGCGGGTGCGGTCAAGAGCTGACCAGATCTCCACAACCTCTTACGTGCAAGGCGAATCGCCCCGGCTGGACGCGAGGACCGGTGAGCTGGTCTGGGTGGACATCCAGGCGGGGCGGGTGCACTGCGGTCGGCTGGAAGGCGGAGTGCTTGGGGTGAGCCGGACGTACGACGTCGGTGGGCCGGTTGGCGTCGCCGTGCCGTGTGCTGAGCCAGGGGCGGGCTGGGTGCTCGCGGTGAAGGACGGGTTCGCCCGGCTGGCAGAGGACGGTACGACGACGCCGCTGGTGACCGGGCTGACCAGCGGGCAGGACCAGATGAACGACGGCGCCTGCCATCCGGACGGGAGCTTCTGGGCGGGCTCACAGGCGATTCCGCGAGCACCGCGCGCCGGACTGTTCCGGCTGGACCCGGACGGGTCCGTACGACGAGTGCTGGCCGGGCTGACCGTGGCCAACGGCATCGACTTCACTCCGGACGGCCGGACGATGTTCTTCGTCGACACACTGCCGCACCGGCTGCTGGAGGCCATCGACGTATCGACAGGTGTGCGGCGCACCGTCGTACAGGTGGACGGTGGCAATCCGGACGGGCTGGTGCTGGACGACGAGGGCTGTGTGTGGGTGGCGGTGTGGGATGCGAGCGAGGTACGCCGGTACGCGCCGACAGGTGAGCTCCTGGCGACCGTGGAGCTGCCAGTGCCGCGGCCGACGGCGGTCTGCTTCCAGGGCAGCACTCTGGTGATCACCACTGCGTCGCTGGGCCTGGCCGATCCACCGGCGGGCAGCGGCCACCTGTTCGCGGTCGACGTGGGGGTGACCGGTCCAGCGGCTCGCAGCTGGTGTGATGGGGTGAAGGCATGAAGATCGAGCAGCTCGACCTGGTGTCCCTGCCCGCTGCGGACGACTGGCCGCTCCTGACCGCGGTGGTCCGCACCGACGACGGCCTGACCGGTATCGGCGAGGTCGGCATGCGCGGCCGCGAGCGTGCGGCTGCCGGACTGGTCGAGGATCTCCGCCAGCTGCTGGTCGGGGTCGACGCGACCCGGATCGAGCACATCTGGCAGCTCGGGTTCCGGTCGGTGTTCTTCCCGTCGGACCGGCACCACGCGTCGGTACTGGCCGGCATCGACATCGCGCTGTGGGACCTGCGGGGCCAGTCGCTCGGCGTACCGGTGCACGCGTTGCTGGGCGGTCGGTCGCGGGACTACGTACCGGCGTACGCGCATGTCCGTGGCGGCAGTATGGACGACGTGCTCAATCACGCCAGCGAGCTGGCTGAGCAGGGGTGGCGGCATCTCCGGCTGACCGCTTGGGACCCGAACGAGCCCGAGTACGACGCCCGGCGCGCGGTCCGGTGGACCGTCGAGCTGATGCAGGAGCTGCGGGCCGGACTGGGCGACGACATCGAGCTGCTGGTCGACGCGCACACCAGGCTCGACCTGGCCGAGGCGGTGCAGCTGTGCCGCGAGCTGGAGCCGGTCCGGCCGTTCTTCGTCGAGGATCCGCTGCGCAGCGAGCACCTGTCGGCGTACCGGTCACTGCGCGGGCGTACCGGCGTACCGATCGCCGCAGGGGAGCAGCTGTGCACGAAGTGGGAGTTCCGCCAGCTGGTCGAGGAGGAGCTGATCGACCACGCCCGGATCGACCTGGGACACACCGGGATCACCGAAGGGCGCAAGATCGCCGCGCTCTGCGAGACGCACCACGTCCAGCTGGCGCTGCACAACTCGATCGGCGCGCTCTGTACGGCGGCCTCGACGCACTTCAACACCGCGCTCCCGAACGTCAGCGTGCAGGAGCAGGCCCAGCGCGCGACGGCTCCGCTCGGCGCCTTCACCTCCACGATCGTCGCCGAGCCGGGACGCCTGACGGCCTCGGACGCGCCTGGGCTCGGGATCACCGCCGATCTGTCCCGGGCGACCGCGCCGGAGACCACGACGATCCCGCGACTGCACCGGCGGGACGGCTCGGTCACCAACTGGTGATGCACAGTGCGGATTAAGCATCCGTACTATGGACTTCAATCCCAACGCGTTCTAGGGTCGAGCCACCGCCTGAACCCGTTGGGAGTTCCCCATGACCCTTCGTCGTCCTGCCCGCCTACTGGCTGCTCTGGCCCTGGTGTCCGGCTGTCTGGTGACTGCCGTGACCGCTGGACCGGCCGCCGCCGATCCACCACCGGGGCCCGATGACGTGCCCGCCGGCTACCAATTGAGCTGGTCCGACGAGTTCGCCGGGTCGGCCCTGAATGACGCCGACTGGTACCGCCGCGACGGCGCCAAGGCGATCTGCGCGAACAAGCCGGCGAACGTCAGCGTCGGCTCCGGCACGATGCACATCGCCCTGCGCAAGGAGAGCCTGGCCGGCAAGGACTACACCTGCGGCGGCATCATCTCGAAGAAGACCTTCGGCTACGGGTACTACGAGACCCGCGCCCAGCTGTGGGGTGAGAAGGGCTGGCACTCGGCCTTCTGGCAGATGGGGCTGTCCGACTACGTGCCGGACACCCCGGCGTACAAGGGGCCGAACAACCGGTTCAACGAGATCGACGGGTTCGAGATCGACTCGCACGCGCCGAACAGCATCCAGCACCACACGCACTGGACCGTGCCGCAGCACATCGGGAACCCGGGCGGCGTGTACGCCGGGCCGAACTCGGCCGACGGCTACCACACCTACGGCTACGAGTGGTTGCCGTCAGCAATCAAGTTCTACGTCGACGGCCTGCTGGTCCGGACGCTGGCCTACCCCGGCCCGCACGCCCTGCAGAACGTCTGGCTCACCACGCTCGGCTACACGGAGCCTGTGGACGAGACGCACCTGCCGGCTGAGACCACCTGGGACTACTTCCGCTACTACAAGCCGATCAGCGTGCCGGATGACGTCGCGACGGGCGCTGTGCTGGTGGACAACGGCGACTCGGGCTACGCGGAGACAGGCACCTGGTCGGCGGCCAACGACGCCTACGGCTACCAGGACAAGCTGACCCGGCGCGCTGCGCCGACCGGAGCGACAGCCAGCTGGACTCCGACGCTGCCGAGCGCGCAGACCTACCAGGTGTACGCGTGGAACCCAGACTTCATTCGCACCGGCAGTACTGCGGCCCGGTACGCCGTCACGCACGACGGCGGCACCAGCAACGTCGTGGTGAACCAGCAGACCGCCGGGCAGCAGTGGATCGATCTCGGCTCGTACGCGATGACACCGGGTGCTGGGCAGAAGGTCCAGCTGGTCAACAACGCCGGAGCGGTCGGCACGCTGCGCGCCGACGCGGCGAAGTTCGTTCCGACGGTCCAGGTCGACAACGGCGGCGCCGGCTACACCGAGACCGGGACGTGGGCGAGCACGACCACGGTGAAGGGCTGGAGCGGTAGCGACACCCGCTACTCGTCCACCTCGAGCAGCGCGGCCCGCTGGACTCCGCAGCTCCCTGCAGCCGGCCGGTACGACGTGTACGCGTGGGTGCCGGGCAACTCGCTCAACGCCCTCGAGGCGCGCTACACGGTCAACAGCAGCAGCGGTTTGAGCAGTCCGGTGGATCCGCCCGAGTCGGTGGGTGTCGACCGGTGGGTGCGACTGGGCAACTACCAGTTCGCTGCGGGTACTGCGGGGTGGGTCGAGCTCGGCAAGGACGTCGGGGACGAGGGCTACCTGCGGGCGGATGCGGTGAAGTTCGTTCCGGCGCCTGCTCCGGACGCGGTGGCTCCGGCGACTCCGGCCAACGTGACCGAGTCCGTCCAAACCACACCGGCCACGGGCGACGCCGTACTGAATCTGCAGTGGACACCGGTGAGCGGTGCTGACGTGGTCGGCCACAACGTCTACCTGGATGGGCGTCTGCAGACTGCCAACCCGGTACGGCGGGGGTCGTACGAGCTGCACGAGCTGGTGGCCGGGCAGACCTATCAGGTGTCGGTCACAGCGGTCGACCGGTCGGGCAACGAGTCGCCTGCCTCCACACCGGTCGCTGTCGACGTACCTGCTGATCACCAGGCGCCTACTGCACCCGCCGGATTGGTGGGGGAGGCTGCCAACGGTCAGGCCGTTCTCTACTGGACGCAGAACCCCGAGGTCGACCTGCTCGGCTACAACCTCTACGCGGACGGGCAGCTGGTGAACACCGACGAGCCGGTCGGCAACATCGGCAACCCCGGTCTGGTGGCCCAGGGCATCCCGGTGCCGGACCTGGCCAACAACGTCCCGCACAGCCTGCAGGTGCGGACGGTTGACCTGTCGGGCAACGAGTCCGCGTCGGCGTCGGTGTCGGTGACGCCGCTGCCGATGGCGATCGTCGGGGTCGACGACACCACCGCCTACACCGAGACAGGGGTCTGGGCGCCGTCCAGCATCCCCGGCTGGCTCACCTCGCCGACCAGGGCCTCGAACGGCGTCGGCCGGACCGCGGACTGGCGGCCCAACCTGCCCAGTGCCGGCCAGTACGACGTGTATGCCTGGGTTCCGAACCACACCAACAGCACCGCGGCCGCGCACTACGTCGTCACCCACGCCACTGGCACGGCGTCCAAGGACATCGACCAGCGGAGTGGTGGCATGCAGTGGATGCTGCTCGGGCGCTTCCAGTTCGCCGCGGGCACGGCTGGGCACGTCACGGTGTCCAACCCGTCCGGCAGCGGCTACCTGCGGACCAGCTTCACCAAGTTCGTTCCTGTGACGCCCTGATGCGTTAGCGGACTACTGCTCGGCGGCGAGTACGCCGTCGAGCAGGCCGGGGTAGAGGGCGTCGAGGTCCTCGCGGCGGAGGCTGCTGATCCGTCGGGTGCCCTCGGTGCGGGTGGTGAGGACGCCGGACTCGCGCAGCGTGCGCAGGTGGTGAGCGCGGGTCGAGGCGGTCACCGGCAGCTCCAGCTCTCCGCAGGCGATGCCTTCGGGGGCGCCGGCCAGCGCGCGGACGATGATCAGCCGGACCGGCTCGCCCAGGGCCTGCAGCACGGCGTCCACGCGGATCTCGCCGCGGTCGGGCTGCGGCAGTTGCTTCGAGATGCTCACGGTGCCATAGTACGACCCCTATCGAAGTTCGATGAAGATCGTAGTACGATCGACATCGAATCATTCGACTTGGAGGGGTTTGCTGATGTCCGCACGCATCTACCTGCTGGCCGGCGGGGCCTTCGCCGTCGGGACCAGCGCGTACGTCGTGTCCGGAGTACTGCCGTCGGTCAGTTCCGAGCTGCACGTCTCGCTGACCGCCGCGGGGCAGCTCGCGACGGCGTTCGCGCTCTCGTACGCCGTCGGTGCGCCGCTGCTGTCCACGCTGACCGGCCGCTGGGAGCGCCGGACGCTGCTGATCGCCGCGCTGCTGCTGGCCGCGCTGGGGAATGTGATCGCGGCGGTGGCGACGACGTACCCGCTGCTGATCGTCGGGCGGGTGGTGGCGGCCTTCGGGGCCGCGGCGTACACGCCGGCGGCGACGCTGTTCGCCACAGGGTTTCTGCCGCCCAGTGAGCGAGGTAGGGCTGTTGCTGTGGTGTTCGGTGGGCTGACGTTCGCGCTGGTGCTCGGCGTACCGGCGGGCAGTCTGCTTGGTGGGCCGCTGGGGTATCGCGGGGTGTTTGCCCTGATCGCTGTGGTTGCTGCGCTGTTCGCTGTGGCTGTGCGGCTGGCGCTGCCGCGGGTGGATGCGCCGCCTGCGGTGAGTCTGAAGGAGCGGTTCGCTGGTGTGGCGGACCGGCGGGTGCAGACCGTGCTGGTGATGACTGTGCTCGGCGTACTCGGGACGATGAGTGTCTACATCTACGTGGTGCCGCTGCTCGACAAGACTGCTCACCTGCACGGTGGAGTGGTCGGCGTGCTGCTGCTGGTCTATGGGCTGGGCGCCGTACTGGGGAACTGGCTTGGTGGGCGGGCGACGGACCGGTTCGGGAGTCTGCGGACTCTGACGGTGACCATGGTCGGGTTCGTGGTGGTGATCGGGTCGTTGTCGCTGACCGCGGTGAATGTTGGTGGGGCTGCGGTCGCGCTGTTCGTGTGGAGCGTGTTCACCTGGGCGTTCAACCCACCGATCCAGAACCTGCTGCTGGAGATGGCGTCCGGCGGTGGGCTGCTGCTCGCGCTGAACGCGTCGGCGATCTACCTGGGCGCCGGGCTCTCGGCGATCATCGGCGGGGTGGTGATCAACCTGGTCGGCGTCGAGTTCCTGCCGCCGATCGCCGCCGTACTGGGGTTGATCGTGCTCGGGCTGGTGCTGCAGTTGCGGCGGAACCCGCAGCTGCAGGAGGTCGAGCACCTGGAGTCCGCTGACGAGGTCGTGGGGGTTTTGGCGGACTGATCCCTTGACACCTGCCCGACTCTGACGCAACCATTCATCGAACCCGCCCTTCGATGAATGGTTGTTTCATGTCGACGGAACACTCTGCGGTCGGTGCCGGTCCGGATATCGCCGACCGGGTGCGGGCGACGCTGCCCCGACTGACCGGTGCCCTGCGACTGGTCGCGGACTTCGTGCTGGCTCAGCCGGCTGTTGCCGCTGAGCTGTCGACCGCCGCGCTGGCTGAGCGGGCGGGAGTGTCGCAGGCGAGTGTGACGCGGTTCGCGCAGGCTGTGGGGTTGTCCAGTCACCAGCAGCTGCGGATCGCGCTCGCTGCGCAGCTGGGGCGGGCGGAGGTGCCTGGGTGGAGTACGGACCTCGGGCCGTTGATCAACGACGACGACACGGTCGGACGGGTCGCCACGGTGGTCGCCAACGCGGACATCCGGGCGATCACGCAGACCGTCGACCAGTTGGACCTGGAGGCGCTCGACCGGGCCGCGCACGTGCTGGCTGGTGCGCGCCGGATCGACGTGTACGGCGTGGGTGGTAGTTCCACGATCGCCGCCGAGCTGGAGATGCGGCTGTTCCGCATCGGCGTACAGGTGCGTGCTTGGCCGGAGGTGCACGGCGCTGCGACCTCAGCAGCCTTGCTGACTGCCGCAGATGCCGTGGTCGCCATCTCGCACTCCGGTTCCACCACCGAGGTCATGGAGCCGGTAGAGCTCGCCAGGGACCGAGGCGCCAAGGTCATAGCCATCACCAGCGACCCCCGCTCGCCCTTGGCGTCGGTAGCTGACGAGGTCCTCGCCACCGCGGTGCTGGAAACCTCCTTCCGCAGCGGAGGCCTGGCCGCCCGCCACTCCCAACTGGTCGTCACCGACTGCCTGTACATCCGGGTAGCCCAGCTCACGTCCGCCCAGGCAGCCCACTCCATCGAACTAACCCAAACCATCAGCCCCCGCCACACCACCCGCCGCCGCTGAGGAGCCCCACCGATGAAGCTGCACCGCCCGCAGCCCACCATCCGCCTTCTACTGGTCGCACTCCTGGCAGTCACCGCCCTGACTGCTCCAGCACAAGCGGTTGAAGTGAAGAGCGTTCCGCAGGTACTGCCTGCTCTGTCCGGCTGGCAGTCGACTGCTGGGCAGTACACCTTGGGTAAGAAGAGTCGAGTGGTTGCCAACTCTGCTCGGACTGAAGCAACAACTTTTGTTGAGGATGCTCGGGAGGTTGTCGGCCAGCGGTTGCCTGTGGTTGGAGGGAAGGCGAAGACCGGCGACATCGTGCTGGCTGTTGACTCCCGCAGGACCGAGCTTGGTGCCGAGGGGTATGAGCTTTCGGTGGGGAAGACGATTGCGATCACCGCGAAGACCGACGCGGGGGTGTTCTACGGGACGCGGACTGTCCTGCAGTTGTTGAAGGGGAAGAGCGTGCCGGCGGGGCGCGTGGTCGACGTACCGGCGTACGCCGAGCGTGGGGTCGGTGTGTGTGCGTGCCTGATCAACGTCTCGACCGCGTGGTTCGAGCGGTTGGTGAAGGACGCGGCCTACCTGAAGCTCAACCAGTTGTGGGTCGAGCTGAAGGTGAAGAGTGACGTCCACCCGGAGTCCGTCGAGTGGGGGTACTACACGAAGCCCCAGATCGCTGCCCTGCAACGGCTGGCGGACAAGTACCACGTGACGATCGTGCCGGAGGTCAATTCGCCCGGCCACATCGAGCCGTGGATCCGCAACCGGCCGGACCTGCAGCTGACCGACAACACCGGCGCCAAGCAGGTCAGCCGGCTCGACATCACCAAGCCCGAGTCGTTCGACTTCCTCACCGCGATCATCGACGAGAACCTGAAGACGTTCCGTACGCCGTACTGGCACATGGGGGCCGACGAGTACATGCTCGGCTCGGACTACGCCAAGTACCCGCAGCTCCTCGAGTACGCGCGAGCTAAGTTCGGCCCGGACGCCGTCCCGCAGGACGCGTTCGTCGACTTCATCAACCGGGTCAACGCGCACGTGAAGGCCCAGGACAAGACCCTGCGGATCTGGAACGACGGCATCACCGACGCCGCGACCGTGCCGCTCGACAAGGACATCGTCGTCGAGCACTGGCTCAGCGGCGGCGTGAAGCCGAGCAAGCTGATCGCCGAGGGGCGCAAGGTGATGAACTCGGCGTACGCCCTCTACAACGTGCGCGGCGGCTTCAAGACCAACGCCCAGCAGCTCTACGACTCCAACTGGACGCCGCTGCGCTTCGAGGGCGAAACGCTTGCCAGTAGCAACGGTGTGACCGGCGCGAAGGTCTCGCTCTGGCCGGACAACGGCTCCGGCAACACCGAGAACGAGATCGAGGCCGAGGTCCGGATGCCGCTGCGTCTGGTCGCGCAGGCCACCTGGAGCAAGGTCAAGCCCGACCCGACGTACGCCGCCTTCACCGCCCGCGCCGATGCCGTCGGCCGCGCGCCGGGCTTCGGCAACGTCGACCGTACGCCGGTTGCCGCCGGCACCTACTCGCTGTCCGCCGGCCGCGACTACCTCGGCGCGGCAGCCACGGAGGGCGCCCAGCTGAAGCTGGAGAGCGCCGAGTCCGCCTGGGACGTCACGCCCACCACCGACGGCTACTACACGCTGACCAACCTGGCGACCGGCCGCTGCGCCGAGTCCCGTGTCGGCGTTCGCTACCTCAACACCCCGCTGCAGCCGGGCACACCGATCACCGCACAGTCCTGCGACAGCACCAACCGCCTGCAGCGCTGGCAGCTCGCCAAGTCGGGCAGCCGGATCACACTGGTCAACGCGATCACCCGCATGGTCGCCACACTTGATCGTGATGGCGGTCTGATCCAGCAGATCCCCGACGGCCACCAGGCGACTCCGCTGACGCTCAAGCCTGTACTGCGTGCTGTTGCCTCCGTCGATCGCCAGACGGTCGTGTCGGGTTCCACTGCGCAGCTGACGGTCACCGTGACCGCCAAGGACCGCGCGACCGACGTCACCGTGCGCCCAACGGCTCCGGCCGGCTGGAGCATCACCCCGGCCAGCCGGTCCACCAACGCAATCCAGGCAGGCGGCAGCTTCACGGCGACGTTCACCGCGACCCCACCGGCTGACGCACCAGCCGGTACGGCGGCGCTCGGCGCGACCACGTCGTACAGGCAGAGCGGTGCGAAGCACCGGCTGAGCACGACAGCCGGCGTACGGCTGAGCTGTGTGCCTGCTGCGACAAGTCCGGTCGCGGTGAAGTTCGTGGACAGCGAGGAGACCGCTGGTGAGGACGGCCGGGCCGTCAACGCCATCGACGGCAACCCGGCGACGTTCTGGCACACGGAGTGGTCGGCGCGTCAGCCGCAGCCGCCGCACGAGATCCAGCTGGACCTGGGCAGCGCCAAGTCGGTCTGTGCGGTCACCTACCTGACGCGGCAGAACGGGACCAACGGCCGGATCGCCGACTACGAGATCTACCTGAGCACCGACGGCGTCAGCTGGGGCCAGCCGGCGTCGAAGGGCACGTTCGGCAACAGCCCGGACGCCAAGTGGGTGCCGGTCGCGGCGACGACCGCCCGGTACGTGCGGCTGGTCCAGCTCAGCGAGGCGAGCGGGAACCCGTTCGGGACCGCCGCCGAGATCACCGTCGACGCGAAGTAGGTGAGAGGCATGCGGATCCTCCTGGCGTTGTCCCTGCTGATCGGAGTGGTGAGTACCGTGCCCGCTGTGGCAGCTGATCCCGATGTGCTCGATGTGTCGTTCGGAGGTTCGTTCTCGAGCGGCAACACCTACACGGCAGCGACCGGCGAGGTGATGGGTGGCACGCTGACCCGTCGCAGCGGCGCGGAGGCGCAGGACCCGGCGCGCGGGCTGGTGCTCGCGGGTGGGGCTGACGGCGTACGGTTCCAGTCCAGTACGCCGATCAGCGGCGGCTCGGTGCAGCGCTCGTTCCTGGTCGAGACGGCCTTCACGCCGGCGGCGACGCAGACCAGTCTGGCGACGGTGACTGCTGTCGGTGGCGCGATCTTCGGGCGGTACAGCGGCAGCAACCTCCAGTACGGTTTCAGCTCTGAGGTCAACGGCGAGTGGCAGGACGTCGTCCAGTCGGTGCCTGTGCCGAGTGCTGGGGAGCAGCACGTGCTGGCGCTGGCCTACGAGGTCGACGGCGGCGGTGCGACGCTGCACGCGTTCCTGGACGGGCAGCAGCTCCCGCCTGCCGTCAGCACGGCCGGTACGGCGACCTGGCACCCCGATGCGGGTGCGGAGATCGGTCTGGGCAACGAGGTGCACCCGTCGGCGCTGCAGCGCGGTCTGGCGGGCTCGGTCCGGCAGGTGCGGCTGGCGACGTTCAGTGGGGCGTTCAACCCGGGCGACCTGCGGCTGGCGAAGCCGGTGGGGTCGACGGCGAAGGTGAGCGTCGGCTTCGAGGGGACGATCAGTCAGGGGCAGTATCAGCCGGGGCTTGGTGAGAAGGCGTCACAGCTGGCGGTTGCCGGCGGGAGGATCACCGAGCCTGGGCGGCTGAAGCTGAGTGGTGGTGGCGTCAGCTGGCGTGGGGAGCTGGACGGTGGGGTGCTGGCGGAGACCGTGGTGTCGCCTGACCTGCTCGATCGTGGGACTGAGCTGATCGCGCTCGGTGGGGTGCAGTTGGTTGCTCGGGGCAAGCAGTCGGTGGAGTTGCGGGCGGGTGGGAAGACGACCGAGGTGAGGTTGCCGGCCGCGGCGGTGAAGGAAGGTGTCGCCTACCACTACTTGGGGTTGGCGGTTGAGGAGGGCAAGGTCAGTGTGTTGATCGCGCCTGGGGCGACTGCGGTCAGTGTGGATGTGGCGAGCAGCCAGGTGGAGGAGATCCGGTGGCTGACCGGTGGGCACGGTACGGCGTACGGGGTGGGTGTCAGCAGCTACTTCGGCGAGCCGTCGGCTGGGCTGAAGGCGTTGCCGTGTGTGGTGGGCAAGCTGAAGCCCGCGCAGACGATGCCGGTGGCGGAGGGGGAGTGCGTGACGTCCCTGGTGGCCAAGGCGTCGGCGATCCGGCCGGAGCCGCGGCAGGTGGACTGGCAGCGGATGGAGCAGACGGCGTTCCTGCACTTCGGGGTGAACACCTTCACCGGGCTGGAGTGGGGACACGGCGACGAGGATCCCAACCTGTTCCAACCGACCGGGCTGGACACCGACCAGTGGGCGCGCACGCTGCGGGACTCGGGCTTCAAGCTCGCCATCCTCACCGTGAAGCACCACGACGGGTTCCTGCTCTACCCGTCGCGCTACAGCGACCACAGCGTCGCGTCCAGCTCGTGGCAGGGCGGTCAGGGCGATGTGGTCGCGGCGTTCGTGAAGTCGATGCGCAAGTACGGGCTGAAGGTCGGGCTGTACCTGTCACCGGCGGACGAGAACCAGTACCTGGACGGCGTCTACGCCAACGGCAGCGCGCACACCCCGCGGACCATTCCGACTCTGGTGCCAGGCGACGACCGGACCGGGCAGGACCTGCCGCAGTACACGCTGACCGCGTCGGACTACGGCGCCTACATGCTGAACCAGCTGTACGAGCTGCTGACCGAGTACGGGCAGGTCGACGAGGTCTGGTTCGACGGAGCACAGGGCCGGATCCCACCGGACAAGGTGGAGACCTACGACTTCCCCAGCTGGTACGAGCTGATCCGCAAGCTCGCTCCGCAGGCGACGATCGCCGTCAGCGGGCCGGACGTGCGGTGGGTCGGCAACGAGTCCGGTCTGGCCCGGCCGGACGAGTTCAGCGTCGTACCGACGATCACCAAGCCGAACGGCTCGCCTGACTACGCACTTGGGTACGCCGCTGCCGACCAGGGCAGCCGGAAGGCCCTGCTGGCTGGGCGGGACGCTGGTGCGACCCAGCTGGCCTGGTGGCCGGCCGAGTCGGACGTGTCGATCCGGGAGGGCTGGTTCCACCACCCGGAGCAGTCGCCGCGTTCGGTGGAGCAGCTGACTGACATCTACTACAAGTCGGTCGGCCGGAACTCCGTGCTGCTGCTCAACATCCCACCGGACCGGCAGGGACGGCTGGACGACCAGGACGTCACCCGGCTGGCGGAGTGGCGAGCCCAGCTCGCTGCTGACATGCCGCGCGATCTGGCTCGGGGTGCGCGGGTCAGCGGCGAAGGCACCGGCACGGTGACCGTCCAGCTGCCGAAGAAGGCAACGGTTCGGCGAGTGTCGTTGGGTGAGGACATCCGCTACGGCCAGCAGATCGAGGCCGGTGTGGTTGAGGTGCGTGAGCAGGGAGGCTGGAAGCAGGTCGCCACGTTCGGTGCCGTCGGCTACAAACGGATCCTCGCGCTGGACAGCCCGGTGACCACCGATCAGGTCCGCGTGAGGATCACCCAGTCCCGTGGAAAGGTGAGGCTGGCGGCCCTGTCGATCTACTAGGACCCCGGGTGGGGCAAGCTAGCGCGCATGCGTTTTCTGGCTGGCTTGCTCCTGCTCACCACGCCTCTGACCGGTCCCAGCACCGTCGTCCAGGGGTGGGACAGCAGTCCGGTGTACGTCGACCCGACGCAGCGAGCCCTGGTCCCCGACAAGGAGGCCCAGCGGCTCACTGAGCGGGTGGAGGGGCAGGACCGGTCCATCCTGATCGCTGTGGTGCCGGCGGCTTCGCTGGCGACCACCGGGACGCGTGAGCAGGCTGCGCGGGCCTACGTCGACCAGGTGGTGGACCTGCAACGGCAGGACGGCGTCTACCTGGTCGTGTTCGGCGGATCGATCGTGTGGGGGAGTGCGGTCGGGGTGGACACTCCGATCGCGGAGATCCTCACCGACGAGCTGGGGAAGCACAGTCGGTCCGACCCGGTCGGCACGTTGAACGGTGTGCTCGACCAGATGGATGTCCCGAAGAGCCAGGGCAGCTTCCCGGTCTGGTTGATCGTGCTGCTCGTGCTGGTGGTCCTGGCCGTCGCCGGCTTCCTGGGACTTCGGTGGTGGAAGCGTCGGCCCGGTAAGGATGAAGGGCCTGCGCTCTACCGGCCGTCGTACGACGTACTGCCTGATGAGGCCGACAGCCTGGAGGAGCGGCAGGCACTGGCGCGGGAGGACGTGACGCGCTTCGGCGAGGAACTGGATGCCGCCGACGTGCGTCTGGACGGCGTGGACACGGGAGCAGATGTGCAGGCGGCGATGGATGCGTACGCCGACGCCGGGCGCGTGGTCGACTCTGAACCCACTGACGAGCAGCTGCGGTCGGTGCGGGGCACGGTCGAGTACGGGCGGTGGCGGCTTGCCTGCGCCCAGGCGCTAGTTGCCGGTACGCCGAAGCCTGCCCGTCGCGCGCACTGCTTCTTCGACTCGTCGCACGGGACCTCCGTGACGGACTGGATGTACACGCCGCAGGGCGGCAAGGCCCGCGAGGTCCCTGTCTGCGCCGCCTGCCAAGCCCGCCTCTCGGGAGGAGCCCGATGAACCCGCCCCGCAAGCACACCCGGTACGACGTCCGCCTGCCGCTGCTCCTGGCCGTAGTTGCCCTGACCGCTCTTCCGGTGGCTGCCGCACACGCCGCCACCCCGACGCCGACGCCTGGCAAGCCCAGCGCGACCAAGCCGACCCCTGGTAAGCCCAGCTCGACCAGGACCAGGCCGACCTACCGCTACACCCCGCCCGACACGGCGGGGGACAAGCGGAGGGCGATGGAGAAGGCCGGCCTCTACATGGACCAGGTCGCCGCGGCCCTTGGTTCGCCCGGGCTCTGGGTCGATCCGGGGGTGAAGAAGCTGACCGCTTCGGAGACATCCAAGCTCGACGCCGCGGCCAAGGCGTCAGCCGCACCGATGCGCATCGCCGTGATCCCGGCCAGTGCGCTGAACGTTGCTCCGAGCTCCAGCTTCTCCACCACCGCCCGGCTGGCGTGGGAGGGCGAGGAGATCGCCGACCAGTTGTACGACCGGGTCGGTGTGGAAGGTGTGTACGCCGTACTGATTGATGCGCGGTCGGAGTCGGCCGGGCGTGGGTTCCATGCGGTGCAGCGCGCCGACAAAGGGCCGACGTACCACGTGGGGAGTGCGGTCGACCAGGCGGTGGACTGCTGTGCGCCGGACTACGAGGAGATGCTCGAGCGGTTCATCCAGCGGGGGCAGGAGATCAACAAGCCGTTCTACATCGACGCTGCGCCGTGGGCCGGTGGTGCTGCCGGGCTGGGCGGGCTGTGGTGGGGTGTCACGACGCTGGGTGCTCGGAGGGCTCGCCGCAAGGAGGAGCAGGCGCACCTGGAGATCTCCAAGCCGCTGCTGAACGAGGAGATCATCGCGCTGTCGCAGCACGTGTCCGGGCTGCCGACGACGTCGGACCCGCAGCAGTCGAAGCTGTCGAAGGATGTGCTCGACACGGTGGAGAAGGCGCGGCACCGGCTGGACGAGGCTTCGGGGGACAGCGATACCGAGGCGGTGGCGACGCTGCTCGGGTCGGCTCGGTACGGGCTGCTGTGCTTGGACGCCGTACGGGCTGGCAAGCCGATGCCGGAGCCGACGGCGCCGTGCTTCTTCGACCCGCGGCACGGGCCTAGTACCGGTACAGCGAACTGGACGCCTGAGGGTGGTCGGGAGCGGGGTGTGGATGTCTGCGACGCGTGTGCTGCCCGGCTGGCGGCGAACGAGCAGCCGGACATCCGGATGGTGACCGTGCGGGACCGGGCTCGGCCGTACTGGACGCTGGGGGAGGAGCTGGCGTCGTACATGGACGGCTACTGGTCGCGGGGTGACGGGCACCGCTGGTGGTTCCCGGATGAGGACGCCCGCCGAGCCGGTCAGGAGATGCGATCCCGCTGGGCCTCCCGCCGAGCCGGCGCCCGGTTCAGCCGAGCCACGTCGGACATCGGCAGCTCGATCGGCAGCTGGTCCTCCAGCTCCAACTCCGACGACTCCGACGGAGGAGGCTGGAGCTCCGGCAGCTCCCGCCGCCGCTCCTTCTCCTCCCGAACCCGCTCCAGCGGAGGCGGCAGCAGCCGCCGCTCCTCCCGCCGCTCAGGCGGTTCGAGAGGTTTCTAAGAGGAGGGGAAGGGGAACGGCGCGCCCCCGAGCGCTACGCGCTTCGCGCGTGCGCCTGCCGTGTGCGGATCCTGCGCCCGTGCGCACCCGCCTGCGCGTCGCGCTTCGCGTGGGCGCGAGTGCTCAAGTGTGCGGATCCTGCGCCCATGCGCACCCGCCTGCGCGTCGCGCTTCCCGTGGGCGCGAGTGCTCAAGTAGTCAGCACCGTTGGGAGATCCTCGGCGTGGAGGACTGCCAGGGAGGTGACCGCGCGGGTGAGGCAGACGTACAAGCGCCGGAGGCCTGTGCGTTCGTCGGCTTCGCCGGCGACGATTGCGGCGGGTTCCAGGAGGACTACGTGGTCGAACTCGAGGCCCTTCGCCAGGCTGGCTGGGACGACGTCGAGGTGGGTCTCGACGTCGTCCTCGTCGCCGAGGACGGCGAAGGTGATGCCCTTGTCCTGCAGGGCTTTTCGGGTGTCGGCGACCTGCGCGTCGGGGACGATCAGGCCGATCGAGCCCAAGCGCTCCGACACCTCGGCGACCGTGGAGACAGCAGCGGCGAGGCTGTCGGCGACTCGGGTGATGGTCAGCTCACCGCGTGCACGTCGTACGGCGGTCGGCGGAGTGAGATGCGGCGCGATCTGCGGCAGCAGGCGAGCGGCGTACTCGATCACCTGACCAGGCACACGGAAGCCGGCCGTCAGCTCCTCCGTGTGGGCGCCGGACTTGCCCAGGTGGGTCAGCGCCTCGTCCCACGACGGTGTGGCCCACGGCGTGGTGCCCTGCGCGATGTCCCCGAGCACAGTCATCGAGCCGGTCGAGCAGCGGCGCCCGACAGCTCGCAGCTGCATGGCGGACAGGTCCTGCGCCTCGTCCAGTACGACGTGACCGAGGCTCGGCGTCCGGTCGACCAGGTCGGCGATCTCGTCGATCAGCGTGGCATCGGCGACCGACCACTTGGCGGCCCCCGCCGAGCGCGGCGCCTTCTCCCACAGCAGCAGCCGCTGCTCCTCCTCGGTGAGTACTCCGTCGGCATGCGAGGCCAGCAGCTCAGCATCAGTGAACAGCCGGAACAGCAGCTTCACCGGATCAACCGCCGGCCACAGCACCTCGGCGTACTGCTTCACCGGACGGCTCCGCGCGACCGCGTCCTGCACCCGGTCGTCAGGTGAGTCCCCAGCAGCTTCCATCCGCAGCAGTACGGCGTGCGCGAGCCGCTGCGGCAGCATGCCGCGCCCGGCGCCGTACCGGATGCCTCTCGTGCGCAGCTCGGTGACCAGCTCTTCCGCCTCGTACGCCGGAACGCGCCATCGGTGCGAGCCGCGCGGCACGACCAGCGACTCCTTCGGCAGCTGGATGCCCGACCAGACCGCCCGGTGCAGTACCTCGGCCATCCGGGCGTCGCCCTTGAGCACGTCGACCGGCGCCGGACCCGGCCCGGCGATCTTCACCCGGGCGACCATCTCCTCGACGGTGGTCTGCTTCGCCTCGATCTCACCGAGCGCCGGGAGCACGTCGCCGATGTAGCGCAGGAAGCTCGCGTTCGGCCCGACCACCAGGACGCCCGCCCGGCTCAGCTGGTCGCGGTACGCGTAGAGCAGGTACGCCGCGCGGTGCAGGCCGACGGCGGTCTTCCCGGTGCCCGGCGCGCCCTGGACGCAGATGGTCTGCTCGACACCGGCCCGGACGATCACGTCCTGCTCGGGCTGGATGGTCGCCACGATGTCGCGCATCGGGCCGGAGCGCGGACGCTCGATCTCCGCGTCCAGGATGTCGCTGTGCTCCTCGACGGCGGTGACCGACGTGAGGTCCTCGTCCTCGAACGCCGTCATCTCGCCGTGCGTGAACCCGAACCGCCGACGGGTGCCGACGCCCATCGGCTCGGTCTTGCTGGCCCGGTAGAACGGCACCGAGATCTCGGCCCGCCAGTCGACCACCAGCGGCTCGCCGGCCTCGTCGTTCACGTGCCGGCGGCCGATGTGGAAGGTCTCCGGCGCGGGCTCCAGGTAGTCCAGCCGGCCGAAGAACAGCGGCACGTCCGGGTCGTCCTCGAGCTCCTTCATCCGCCGCCAGATCGCCTGCTTGAGGAACTCGGTGTTCACCGGGTCCGCGCTGGCGATCTCCAGCGAGCCGGTCTTCGCCCGCATCACCGCGAGCGCGGCGCGGGAGGTGGCGAGGTAGGAGCGCTCGTCGTCGAGAGTGGGATCGTCGGGGGGCATGACAGAACCTCCGCAAAGCGGTCGACGGGGTCAGGGCTTGGCTCCGAAAGGAAGCCAGGCCACGTTACTTGACGGCCACCGCCCGCGGTACCGAATTACCAGCGGCGCGCAGCCCGGGTCGCAGCAGCAACGGCAGACTGACCGCCAGCAGCACCAGGACGACGATCCCGTCCATCCAGTAGTGGTTCGCTGTCACTACCACCACGCCGAACGTGATGATCGGGTGCAGCAGCCACAGCCAGCGCCACTTCGTGCGGGTGATCAGAATCATCGACAGCGCGATCAGTGCGGCCCAGCCGACGTGCAGGCTCGGCATCGCGGCGAACTGGTTCGCCACGCCGTCGGAGTGGTCCGGTCCGTAGACCGACTGACCGAACCGCAGCCCGGTGTCGACGAAGCCGGGCATCATCCGCGGCGGCGCCAGCGGGTAAGCGATGTGGCCGATCAGGGCGAGGGCGGTGACCGACACCATCGTCCAGCGCACCCGCGGGTACGCCGTGGGCCGCCAGATGCTCAACCAGAGCAGGACAACCGCGGTGAGCGGCGCGTGGACGGAGGCGTAGTACAGGTTGGCGCCCTCGACCAGGTGGGGGACCTGGAGGGCGTGCTGCTGGAGTGCTGACTCGCTCGGCAGGTGCAGCCAACGCTGGAGCGACAGCACCTGGTCGGCGTGGTCGAAGGCCGAGCCGGTGTGCTTGGCGGCGATCTGCCGGCCCGCTGTGTAGACCAGGAAGAGCGTCGCCAGCAGGACTGCTTCCCGGACCACTCGCCAGACCACCGGGCCCGCAGAACGGTGGCGTTCCCCCAGCCCGACGGGCTCCAGTGCCTGTGTTCCCATACTTTTCGACGGTACCGGTCGAAGCCTCCGGAATGGCCCAGGCTCGACCCCTGATGTTGCCCTGGGCAACCCCCGAGCCACGGTCCGCTACCGGTCCGTCACCCCCTCTCCTGGGGTGCAACCCACGCCGGTGGCGGGTCAATTCCTGGATGACTCGTAGATCACAGTCCACACTGTCCGGATGGGAGAACTGGTGGGCGTCCTGCTGGCCGCCGGCGCCGGGACCAGGCTCGGGATGCCGGGCGGTCTGATGCGCGCGGCCGACGGTACGCCGTGGGTCGTGACCACCGTCGCCACTCTCCGAGCGGCCGGCTGCGGGCCGATCGGCGTGGTCGTCGGAGCAGCTGCGCCCGACGTGGTCGCCCTGCTCTCCGGGGAGGACGTCACCGTCGTACCGTCGCCGGACTGGTCCGACGGCCTGTCCCACTCGGTCAAAGCCGGCTTCGCCTGGGCCGAGCAGACCGAAGCCCAGACAGCCCTCTTCCACATGGTCGACCGCCCCGAGGTCGGCCCGGCCGTCCTCGAACGAGTAGTAGCCGCCTCACCGCCCGGCCCTGCAGCGCTGGCCCGGGCGGGCTTCAACGGCTTCGCCGGCTACCCGGTGCTGATCGGCCGGGACCACTGGAAGGACGCAGCGGCCGCCGCGACCGGCGACCGCTCCATGGGTCCTTACCTCAAACGCGTTCCGTGCCCTTTGATTCCTTGCGACGACTTGCTTTAGGCGAAGAGGTTCTCCGCGTCCACGATCGTGTACGCGTAGCCCTGCTCGGCCAGGAAGCGCTGGCGGTGGGCGGCGAACTCGGCGTCGACGGTGTCGCGGGCGACGATCGAGTAGAAGCGCGCCGTACGACCATCACCCTTCGGGCGCAGGACGCGACCGAGGCGCTGGGCCTCCTCCTGACGTGACCCGAAAGTCCCGGACACCTGTACGGCGACCGAGGCCTCGGGCAGGTCGATGGAGAAGTTGGCGACCTTGCTGACCACCAGGCGGTCGATCTCGCCGGTCCGGAACGCCTGGAACAGCCGCTGGCGCTCCTTGACCGTCGTCTCGCCCTTGATCACCGGGCACTCCAGCCGCTCGCCGAGCTCGTCCAGCTGGTCGATGTACTGGCCGATCACCAGCATCGGCTCGCCCTTGTGGTGGTCGGCGATCCGCCGGACCAGCCGGGACTTCGCCGGGGTCGACGCGGCCAGCCGGTACCGGTCCTCCGGCTCGGCCGTCGCGTAGACGAACCGCTCGGTCTGCTCCAGGTCGACCCGCACCTCGACGCAGTCGGCCGGTGCGATCCAGCCCTGCGCCTCGATGTCCTTCCACGGTGCGTCGTACCGCTTCGGGCCGATCAGCGAGAACACGTCGCCCTCGCGGCCGTCCTCGCGGACCAGCGTCGCGGTCAGGCCGATCCGCCGCCGGGTCTGCAGGTCCGCGGTCATCCGGAAGATCGGAGCCGGCAGTAGGTGCACCTCGTCGTACACGATCAGGCCCCAGTCGCGGGCGTCGAACACCTCCAGGTGCGAGTAGACGCCCTTCCGCCGGGTCGTCATCACCTGGTACGTCGCGATGGTGACCGGCCGGATCTCCTTGCGCGCGCCGGAGTACTCGCCGATCTCCTCCTCGGTCAGGCTGGTCCGCTTGAGCAGCTCGTCCTTCCACTGCCGCGCGGAGACCGTGTTGGTGACCAGGATCAGCGTGGTGGCCGAGGCCTGGGCCATCGCGGCCGCGCCGACGATCGTCTTGCCGGCCCCACAGGGCAGGACGACGACGCCGGAGCCGCCGTGCCAGAACGAGTCGACGGCCTGCTGCTGGTACGGCCGCATCTCCCAGCCGTCGGTGACCAGGTCGATCTTGTGCTTCTCACCGTCGACGTACCCGGCCAGGTCCTCGGCGGGCCAGCCCAGCTTCAGCAGGGTCTGCTTCAGGTGGCCACGCTCGGACGGGTGCACCAGCACGGTGTCGTCGTCGATCCGGTCGCCCAGCAGCGGCTTGATCTTGGCCGAGCGCAGCACCTCCTCCAGCACCGGCCGGTCCGTCGTGACCAGGACCAGCCCGTGGTCGGGGTGCTTCTCGAGCCGCAGCCGGCCGTACCGGTCGAGCGTCTCGGCGATGTCGACCAGCAGCGAGTGCGGGACCGGGTAGCGGCTGTAGCGCAGCAGGACGTCGATCACCTGCTCCGCGTCGTGCCCGGCGGCCCGTGCGTTCCACAGGCCGAGCGGAGTCAGCCGGTAGGTGTGCACGTGCTCCGGTGCCCGCTCCAGCTCCGAGAACGGCGCGATCGCCTTGCGGCAGTCGTTCGCGTCCGGGTGCGCGGTCTCCAGCAGCAGGGTCTTGTCGGACTGCACGATCAACGGTCCGTCGGTCACGCAACATCTCCCGTCAGACGGATGAGCCGGGCAGGACACCCTGCCCGACCCTCCATTGTGCCTCGTCCCGCAAATCAGCCGACAGGGTCAGCTTCCAGAGCCCCCGGTACGACGGCCGGCTGCACCACCGGCGGCGTGTGCTTGGGCAGGAACGCCGCGATCGCCAGCGCCAGCAGCGACGCCCCGCAGCCGATCGCCAGGATCAGGCGGAACCCGTTCTGCGACGGCACCTGGAACCCGCCGAACGAGATGGTCACCTGCGCGAGCACCAGCCCGGCGACGGCGCTGGAGACCGACGTACCGATGGACCGCATCAGCGTGTTCAGGCTGTTCGCCGCTGCTGTCTCGGAGACCGGTACGGCGGCCATGATGAGGCCCGGCATCGCGCCGTACGCGAGACCGATGCCGGCGCCGATCACCGAGGCGATCACGACCAGCTGCCAGACCGCCGACATCATGACGATGCCCAGGCCGTAGCCGAGCGCGACGATCACCGCGCCGAGCATCAGCGTGACCTTCGGGCCGCGGGTGCGGGAGATCTTGGCGGACAGAGGAGCCGTCGCCATCATCACCAGGCCGGACGGCGCCAGGACCAGGCCGACGGCGAGCATCGAGCGGCCCAGCCCGTACCCGGTGGCCTTCGGCAGCTGCAGCAGCTGGGGGAGTACCAGGGACATGGCGAACATCGCGAAGCCGAACACTGCCGAGGCGATGTTGGTCAGCAGTACCTGGCGACGCGCGGTGGTCCGCAGGTCGACCAGCGGCTGCTTGGCACGCAGCTCGTACCAGCCCCACAGCACCAGGACCAGTACGGCGGCCGCGAACAGACCGTCGGTCAGTCCGCTGCCCCAACCCCAGTCAGCGCCCTTCGAGATCGCCAGCAGCAGGCAGAACAGCCCGACGGACAGTCCGACTGCGCCGAGCGCGTCGAAGCGGCCTCCAGTCCGTACGGAGGACTCCGGCACGAGTGAGACGACCACGACGAGGACCACTGCGCCTGCTGCTGCCGCCGTCCAGAACAGCACGTGCCAGTTGGTGTACTCGGCGATCAGTGCCGCCGCCGGCAGACCCAGTGCGCTGCCGATGCCCAGTGAGGCGCTCATCAGTGCGATGGACGTGCCGAGCCGGTCCGACGGCAGCTCGTCGCGCATGATGCTGATGCCGAGCGGGATGACGCCGGCGGACAGGCCCTGCAGCGTGCGGGCCACGATCATCGGGGTCAGCGAGTCGCTCAGCGCGCCGATGACCGAACCGATCACCAGCATGCTCAGGCTGAGCAGCAGCATCCGGCGCTTGCCGTACATGTCACCGAGGCGACCGATCATCGGCGTCGCGATCGCACCGGCCAGCAGCGTAGCGGTGATCGCCCAGGTGGCGTCGCTCGGGGTGGCGTGCAGCAGCGCCGGGAGCTGCGGGACCAGCGGGATGATCAGGGTCTGCATCAGCGAGACCGTGATGCCGGCGCAGGCCAGCGCGGCGACCACCGCGTTGGGGCGCGGCGCGGCAGGGACAGCGGACATGCAGGAGCCTCCGGGCGGGGATGTTTGGTTGCGGAATACAACTAACGGTAAGTCAGTCAGTTGACTTAAAGCAAGTGAATCGGCAATCTGATGCCACAACCGGCGAACAGGTGGGGCAGGGTGGGGCGATGGCAGTCCGGGCGCAGCAGACACGCGAGCTGATCCTGGCCGCCGCCGAGCGGTTGTTCGCCGAGCACGGCGTCGGCGCGGTCTCCAACCGGCAGATCAGCGAGGCGGCCGGCCAGGGCAACAACACGGCGGTCGGCTACCACTTCGGCACCAAGGCCGACCTCGTGCGGGCCGTCGTACGGCGGCACAGCGAGCCGATCGAGCAGATCCGTGCGCGGATGCTGGCCGAGCTGCCGGCCGAGCCGCAGCTGCGGGACTGGGTGGGGTGCATGGTCCGGCCGAACCCGGAGTACCTGGGGACGTTGAGTACGCCGACCTGGTACGCGCGGTTCGGTGCGCAGGTGATGACCGACCCTGCGCTGCGGCAGATCATCGTCGAGGAGGCGATGACGTCGCCGCAGCTCCAGCAGGTGCGGAACGGGCTCAACACGTGTCTGCCCGCCGTACCGGCGAACGTGCGGGCTGAGCGGGGTGACATGGCTCGGCACCTGATCGTGCACACGTGTGCTGAGTACGAGCGGGCTGTTGCTGAGGGTGTGCCGACGCCTAGTCCGACCTGGTCTCGGCTGGCGACTGGGCTGACTGACGCGATCACCGGGTTGCTGCTCGCGCCGGTGTCCTGAGGTTGTCGGAGGGCTGCTGTAGCTTTCGCGCATGCGGGTGACTGGGCTGCTGTGGAGTGGTGGGGAAGCGCAGCTGGAGTGGGCCACGGGGAAGGTCAGTCCGCTGGTGCTCGGGACCGGGTTGGCGTTCGTGTTCGGGTCGGATCGGCGATGCATCGGGATCTGGCGGTCGGGGCGGCGGTTGGCGTGCTCGACCTCGACGGTTCTGGAGCCGGCGAGTCGGAGTCCGCAGTGCCCGGACTGTCAGGCGATGGAACGGTCGAACTCGATCGCCGCTGATACGCGGCTGGACGATCCGCGGTCGTTCTCGGTCTATCTCGCGCACCACGGGAGTGTGGTGAAGGTCGGCATCACGGCGACCGAGCGCGGGGAGGCGCGGCTGCTGGAGCAGGGCGCGTTGTCGTCGACGTTCATCTCCAGCGGCTCGCTGCTCGGCGCTCGGCGCATCGAGAACCTGCTGATGACCACGCTGGGTTTGCCGGATCGCGTCTCCACCACTCGCAAGCGCGCTGCCCGCGGCCGTCCGGTGACTGGTGCTGAGCGCACAGCCGCTCTGACCGACCTGGTCAGTCGAGCAGGTGAACTGTCGTGGCCGGAGGGTCAGACCCGCTGCGAGTCACCGATCCGCGACCACACCACGACGTACGGCCTGCCTGCTGGTGGACTCCACCCCGACACTGCTCTGCGGTCACCGACTGCAGGCAGCACGCTGAGCGGAGAGATCGCCTGCACCATCGGTGCAGATGTCTACCTGCGTACGTCGGCTGGGCTGGTGTTGCTGGACACCCACCTGCTGGCCGGCTGGTCCTTGCAACGAGCTCAACCCGACGCCGAGCTCACCGTCCCGCTCGAAGCCGTAGAAGCGTTGCCACCACCGGAGATCGAGCAGGACGCCCTGTTCTGACGGCGTCACTAGCAACCCACCTGCCCCCACCCCGCCGCGGGCTTCACCGGTTACTACGGGGGGTGGCGAGGGGAGCCCGGCCCCCGGACGGCTACCGGCTGCGCCGGTGCCGGATCAGACCGGGCGGGCGGTGGCGATGCGGTGGAGGGCGTAGGTGCGGGGCTGGTCGGCGCCGTCGTCGTAGGCGGTGAGCCAGCCGTCGGCGACGCGGACCGGTTCGACGACGCGTTCTGAGGCGTTGCCGTTGTGGTCGACGTACGAGATCCACGTGCGGCTGTTGGACTCTGCCGCGTTGGTGAGGATGCTGATGGTCTCGGCCGGAGCGCTGGGTTCCTGGCCGGCGTCCTCGGGGCGTTCGGCGGCGAGGCGGTCGCCGTTGCGGACCTTCTCGATGACGGCCTTGACCTGGTCCTCGGTGAGCTCGGTGGGGGTGTCGACGAAGTCCCGGCTGGTACGACGACGTGGCGCGTCACCGCGGCGCGCGGTCGCCGTACTGATCTGGACGACACCGTCGAAGGTCTCGGCCAGCGGCGCCAGGCCCGCTTCGCGCAGGCGAGCCAGGACCATGTCCGGCGGCGAGGGCGAGACGACGACCGTCGGCGCGAGCCGGCGGAACCGCACTCCGGGCAGGTTCGAGTTGAGGAGATGCGTCAGCACGTCCTCGTCGTCGCAGCGCAGGTACGTCGTCGCCGTACCGATCCGCAGTACGCCGTGCCGCCGCGCGACGTCGTCGATCAGGTAGGTCAGCGGCTGCGGCACCGGAGTGCGCGAGTGCTCGGCCAGCCACTTGTGCAGCTGGTCGCTGGTCCGGCCCATGTCGAACGCACGCCGTACCGAGCTCTCACTGAAGCGGAAGACCCCACCACCACCGTGCGACTCGGCATCAGCCATGGCCGCCAGATCATCCTGTACGGCGCGCACCAACGGCCCGGGCGCCACAGCGGTCAGGTCAGCCTGCAGCAGGAACTCCGTCACCGGCGCGGGCACCATCGGCTCGATCGCCGCGGCCAAATCGTCAGCAGTCGGCTCCTCGCCCAGCAACGGCCGCGCGTGAACGCCCAGCGAGCCAAGCCCAGTCAGGCCGAGCAGCGCGGCCTCCGTCAGCGTCCACTCGACCAGGTCGTCCCGGAACTGCCCACCGCGCCGCGGCCGGTGCCACGCCACCCACGTCACCACCGACTCGGTCGCCGGCGCTGAACCCGTTCCTGCCTCAGCCAGCGCCTCCAGCGTCAGCTGGCGCACCTCCGGCGCCAGCAGCCGCTCCAAGTCAGGCGCCAGCGCGTTGACCAGTCGCTCGCGTGCAGCAGCCGTCGCACCGCCGCTGTCGCGCCGGCCGATCAGACCGATCGCCCGCAGGCCGGTGTGCCAAGCGATGACCAGCTGAGCCCACCGGTGTGCGGTGTCGAGCTCCAGCCAGTCGTCGTACGCACCAGTCGGCAGCCACATGTCGCTGGAGCCGACCTCGACGGCGGCGACCAGCCCAGCGGCGTACGCGATCTCCAGCACAGCGCCGGCGGTCTGCTCCTCCACACCGATCCGCCCAGCGAGCGAACGCAGCTCACGGACTCCGATGCCACCGGTCCGCAGTACGGGCGGCGGCTCAGTCCCCAGCTGCTCCAGCGCTCGGTCGACCAGCCGGACCAGATCGAGCGCAGCACCAGCAGCAGCCCGGTCGGCGATCGACGCCGACACCTGCTTGCCGTCCAGCGGCGGCGGAGTCGGCCGGGTCGACGGCAGCACCCGCCCACCCCGCAGATGCAGACCGATCTGCCGAGGCAGTACGACGGTCGTCGGGTCCTTCGGTACGACGAGCCCGCGGGCGAGCAGCTGCTCCACCGGGCTCTTCGCCGAGGCGATGGTCACCGGGCGCTCGGCCTTCTCGACCGTGCCGGTCGGAGGACCCCAGGTGAGCTTGGCCAGCACCTCGCGCGCCTCCGGACCGGCTTCCTCGATCAGCTTGTCCAGGTCGCCGAAGTGCCGGGTCGTGACAGGACCCAGCCCAGCAGGGGTCGGGCCGAGCAGCTCGTGCACGGCTCGGATCGGGCGCAGGTCGTCCTCGGTGCCCCAGACCAGTGCCAGCGCCAGCAGCTCGATCACTCGGGGCTGGACGATCTCCACAGCCTGGCCGACGCCTGCGGCGAGTCCGGCGACGTCCACCGGCTCGGGCAGCGCCGACAGCGCTTCCAGCAGGTCGACGCCGAACTCGTCCAAGCGGTTGATCGCGCGGGCGGCGGAGGCGTTGGTGGTCGCTCTCGCCGCCAGCTGGCCGGTGTCGGCAGGGATCGGCGTCGCCAGGTCGGGCCGGTGCCGCAGCAGGTGCCCGAGAGCAGCGTCGTCCCAACTCCGCAGTGCCTCGGCGAGGGTACGGGGGCGGGTCCGCTCGGTGTTGCTCATCCCTCCCACGGTACGGCCACCGGTCCAGCCCGGACGACTCGCGGCCTAAATCTTCACCGACCGAACGAGGTCGCTCCCGGATCGGCGGGCAGGTCCGGCGGCAGACCGAGGTCCTTCAGGATCCTGGCCAGTACGGCGTCCAGGTCCTGGTGCTCGTCGAACACGTGCTGGTCCACCCCGGCCAGCAGGTCGCGGGCCTCGTACCACTCGCGCATCGACTCCGGCGCCACGTTCGCCGCCCAGGACCGGGTCGCGTGCCGGACCAGCGTCTCCTCGAACGGGATGTCGAAGTAGTAGTGCGCGGTCGTCCCGCGGTGGTCGGCGGTCAGCCCACGCAGCATGTCGCCGTACCGGTCGGCGCTCAGGATGCCCTCGACGATCACGTCGAAGCCACGGTCGAGGCAGTACCGGGCGTTCAGCCCGATCAGGTCGATCGCGGCGTTGCCGGGGGTGTCCTTCTCCCACAGCAGCACCCGGCGGATCTGGTCCTGCTCGACGATCGCCGTGCCACGTCCCAGTCGCGCGCGCAGCTGCCGGGCGGTCGTCGACTTGCCGGAGCCGGAGTTGCCCCGCAGCACGACCAGGCGTGACTCGGTCGTGCCAAGACTCACTCAGCGCCGCCGGCGTGGCCGATGCGGCGGAAGCCGACGCGCTCGTAGACGGCGGCGACCGCGTCGTTCTGGGCGGACAGGAGGACCAGCTCGACGCCGTTCGCGAAGGCGTGCTCGACCAGGCAGCTGGTGACCGCGGCGCCGAGGCCCTGGCGGCGGGCGGACGGGAGGGTTGCGACTCCGACGATCTCCGACGTCGTACCGACCGGCTGGTGTACGCCGGACGCCAGCATCCCGTCGTCGCCGAAAGCTGCAGCGGTCACCGAGACCCCGGCCTCCGCCCGCTCGAGCAGCGCGGTCGCCGTCTCGTCCGAGACCTCGTACGCGTCCCGCTCGGCGACGCCGGCCTCACCGACCTCGGTGCCCGGGGTGCCGAAGCCGACGTTCGCCACGGCCCGGGCCTGCCGCAGCAGCTCCAGGTCATTGGGCAGGATCTCGCACCGCGCAGCGGTCTCGACTGGCTTGAAGTCCGCGCGCTCGAGCACCAGCAACGGGTACTGGACCACAGTCAGCCCAGCCGCCTCAGCAGCCGGTCCGAGCGACGGGCAGGTCTCCACGACCCACTCGAAGCTCAGCGGCAGGTCCAGCTCGGTGCACCGCTCCCGCACCCGCTCCACGTCGGCCTGCTCGACCACACTGCCGCCGGGCAGCGGGCGGGCGTAGTACGGCCAGATGGTGGTCGTCCGGAAGAGGGTGAACGGTCCGATCTGCTCACCGGTCGCACCGGACAGCGGAACCGCATGCAAGTACTCGTCAACGCGCGTGAGCTCAGTCATCGCCCGCAGTGAAGCGCAATCGGCGGGTCATGTCGAGCAAATTTCGTCGGCTCCGACGTACCGGTCGACAGACTCAGGGAGGAACCGATGGAGAACGTTGTATCCGCCGACGGCACCCGGATCGCCTACGAGCGCTCCGGCCGCGGCACGCCACTGATCCTGATCGGCGGCGCACTCTGCGACCGCAGCGTCACCCGGCCGCTGGCCCAGGCGCTGGAGCCCGACTTCACCGTCGTCTCGTACGACCGGCGCGGCCGAGGCGACAGCGGCAACACCAGCCCGTACGCCGTCGCCCGCGAGGTCGAGGACCTCGCCGCACTGATCACCGGACTCGGTGGGACGGCCGCGGTCTACGGGCACTCGTCCGGTGCGGGCCTACTCGTCGAGGCCGCGGCGGCCGGCCTGCCGATCAGCAAGGTCGTGCTGCACGAGCCGCCGTACAGCCCGGACGACGCCGAGGCGCAGCAGCAGTCCGACGAGAGCGCGGTCGTCGTTGAACGGCTCATTGCGGAGGGTCAGAACCTGCTGGCCGTCACGGAGTTCCTGCAGATGACGGGCATGCCGGAGGACGCCGCCAAGGAGTGGGCGGCGTCGAACGGCCTCGCGGAGCTGGCGCCGACCATCCTTCACGACTTCGCGGTGATGGACAGCGCACCCGGCGGCGCCGTACCGGTCGACAAGCTCGCGCACGTCAGCCAACCGGCGCTGGCGCTGTGCGGCAGCGTCAGCCCGCCGTTCATGGTCGACGCCGCCCGGCTGGTCGCCAAGTCGTTGCCGAACGGGCAGTACGCCGAGCTGGAGGGCCAGCACCACGTCGTACCGCCCGAGCTGTTGGCGCCCGTCGTAAGAGAATTCCTCAGTCCGCGATGATCTCCAGCTCGACCCGGTCGGCGTAGAACGCGACGTGGTCCTTGATGTCGGTCACCGCGTCGTACGGCTGCTCGTAGGTCCACACCGCGTTCACGCCGGCCTCGCCGAGCGCCGGGATGCTGTAGTACGCCGCGTCGCCCTTGTACGGGCAGTACGTCGTGTGGTCGGTGCGCTCGAGCAGCTTCAGGTCGACGTCACCGCGCGGGACGTACTGCACGGCCGGGTACGTCGACTCCTGCAGCGACAGCGCGCCACGGGTGTCCGCCAGCACCTGGCCGGCCACCTTGACCAGCACGCGGTCCGGGTTCTTCTCCACCGTGATCGGGTGGTCCGGGCCAGGGATCTTGACCGGCTTGTCCGACATCTGGGTCTCCGCTCTCCGCAGGCAAATACGTCCTCGAAGGAGCAACCCCGGCGGCGGCCGGATTCATTCCCCGGAGTCGCCCAGTGGTTCGAGCTCGACCACCAGCGACGGCCCGCCGTCGAAGGTCCCGGCGTCGATGCCGAGCACGAGGTCGTCGCAGTACAGCAGCGGGCCGGTGACCCAGGCGGGGTCGATGCCCATCTGGTCGGCGACGATGCTGTGCCCGTGCACGATCCGCTCGCCGCCCAGGTGGTGCAGCAGGGTCTGTGCAAGCTCCGGCCCTTCCGGCCCGCGGAACGCGTAGCGCGAGGTCATCCGGCGCCAGATCTCCCACCACACGGTGATGTCGTCGCTGTGCAGGTCGGCCCGCGCGGCCGCGTTGATCTCGTCGATCGTGCTACCCCACTCGACGTACTCCGCGGTGTCGGAGTGCATCAGCAGGTGCCCGGCGTCCAGCCCGAGCATCGGCTGGTCGAGCAGCCAGTCGACGTCTTCGTCGGTGAGCAGCTCCTGGTCGCGGTCGATGCCGCCGTTCAGCGCCCAGCTGCGCTCGAAGCTGCGCAGCGTGATCCCGTCGTGCGGCACTGCCTCGTCGCCGAACTTGTGCATGCCCAGCGCGAGGATCTCGTGGTTGCCGAGCAGCATCCGGACCTCGCCGGTGCCCTGCGAAGCCTGCGCGCTCAGGCGTTGCACCAGGCGCAGTACGCCGATGCCGTCCGGGCCGCGGTCGAAGAAGTCGCCGAGCAGCCACAGCCGCGCGTCCCGGCCGGACCAGTTGCCCTCGGCGTCGACCAGCTCGGCCTCCAGCAGCGAGGCGGCCAGCTTGTCCGGGTGCCCGTGCACGTCGCTCACCACGAACGACGCGGTCATGTCAGCCTCGCAGCGTCAGCACAATCAGTACGACGTTGAGGACCGAGACGGCGGTGGCGACCAGACATGCGGTGAGAGTAGTCGGCAACCGGTTGACCAGGCTGCCCATGATGCGCCGTGTTGCCGTCAACTTCACCAACGGCCACAGCGCGCACGGGATCCCGAAGCTCAGCACGACCTGCGAAACGACCAGCGCGCGGCTGGGGTCGATGCCGATCGCGAGGATGATCAGCGCCGGGAGCAGCGTGATCAGGCGGCGTACGGCGAGCGGGACGTGCCGCTGCCAGAACCCTTCCAGGATGACCGATCCGGCGTAGGTGCCGACCGAGGACGACGCGAAACCGCTCGCCAGCAGAGCCAGCGCGAACAGCAGCGCGGGCAGCTGACCGAGCCGGTCGCCGATCGCCGCGTGGGCTGCATCGAGTGAGTCAGCGCCTGATCCGCTCAGCGCGGCCGCGGCCAGAACGACCATCGCGAGGTTGACCGCGCCGGCCAGTGCCATCGCCACGGCGACGTCGATGCGGGTGGCTCGCAGTACACGCTGCTTGCCCGCGGCTGAGCGGATGGACTTCCAGTGCCGGTCGGTGACGAGCGCGCCGTGCAGCCAGATCGCGTGCGGCATCACCGTCGCGCCGAGCATCCCGGCCGCCAGGACGAGCGATTCCGTCCCGTCGAGCCGCGGCACCATCCCGCCGATCACGCCGGACGCCGACGGCTCCGACTGGATCGTCGACACCACGAACCCGACCAGGACGACGGCCAGCAGCCCGATGATCGCCGCCTCGAACGGCCGCTGCCCGCGTTTCGACTGATAGATCAGCAATCCGAACGAGACAGCCCCGGTAATCGCACCGCCCAGCAGCAGCGGTACGCCGAACAGCAGGTTCAGCGCGATCGCCCCACCGACCACCTCAGCCAGGTCGGTCGCGATCGCCACCAACTCAGCCTGCGCCCACAACCCACGTGACGTCGTAGCCCGGAAGTGCTCCCGGCACAGTTGCGGCAATGTCTTCCCGGTCGCGATGCTCGCCTTGGCCGCGAGGTACTGCACGAGGACGGCCATCAGGTTGGCCCCGACGACCACCCAGCACAGCAGGTACCCGTACGTCGCTCCCGCGGCGATGTTGGTCGCGAAGTTGCCCGGATCCACGTACGCGACGGCCGCCACGAAGGCAGGGCCGAGCATCAACAGACCCGAACGGTTCAGTTGTCGTCGAAGCGGCGCCGGTGCGTACATGGGAGAACTATGGCTGACCAGACCGACATCTGGGCCAACTGTCTACTTTTGAGACGAAGGGGGTGTCTGGTAATTCCCCGCCTACTGCGCGGCACTCGGTGCGGCATCTCGCTGCACGGGAGCCAAGCTCACGATGCTGCGCATCGCCACGCTCGTCTCCCGCACACCGAGCTACCGCACCGAGCACCTGCTCGCTACGGCGGGGAATTACCAGACACCCCCTAGAACTCAGGCCCAGTTCCAGCGGACCTCGACGGTGACGTCGACGGTCTGCTCACCGGGGCTGACTCCCATGTCGGCGGCGTAACCGCCCGTGCTGGCGGCCTTGGCCGACATCTCCCGCATCGGCACGTATCCCTGGTTCTCGCTGACCGCCGCGATCCCGCCGATCGACTGGCCGGTCAGCTCCGCCAGCTGCTGGGCCTTCTGCCGCGCCTGCTGGAACGCCAGCTGGCGGGCCTTGTCGACCAGCGCGGCCTTGTCGGCCACGTCGAACTGCAGGAAGTCCAGTCCTAGGCTGTTGCCCACGGCAGCGACCGCGGCGTTCAGCAGCCGGCCGAAGCCGGTCAGGTCGCGCGTGGTCACCGCCATCGAGTGCGAGGCCCGGTACCCGGTCACGGTCATCGTCTCGCCGTACTGCGGGTGCACGGACACGGAACTGGTGGCGATGTCGCCCGCCTCGACGCCCTCGGCCAGCAGGGCAGCCATGACGGAAGCGGTCTTCTCGGCAACCTGTGCCACGGCGTCGGCGACGTCAGGTGCGTCCTGCCCGACGCTGAGCGTGAGGCGCAGCAGATCGGCCGGCGCGGTGGCCTGACCGGTCCCGGTGACGGTGATCCCAGTGTCCATGCGTGCAGTCTGACACTTCACCCGGCGCACAGCCTCTGGTCAGCTGGTGTCGGCCGGACCTTCTCCGGCCGGGCACAAGCTGCCCGGACCACCAGACCGCCCAGGGAGACACCATGCGCCGCAAGACCTTGCTCGCCACCGTCATGGCGGGTGCACTGCTCGTCGGACTGACCACTGCCGGGGCGGAGGCGAACGGACGCGACGACCAGGTCGCCAGAGCGTTCGAGGCCACCACCCGCAGTACGCCGTGGACGCAGGTGGCCAAGATCCCGCTGAAGTTCCCGACGTACCACCCGCAGGGCTTCGCGCTGGTCGGCGACCTGATCTACCTGTCCAGCGTCGAGGTGCTGGAGGCGCCGGTGAAGTACCCGGTGCCTGTGGACGGGTACGATCGGAGCCCGGGCAAGGGCATCGGGCACCTGTTCGTGATCGACCGGCAGGGCCGGCTGAAGAAGGACATCCGGCTCGGTGAGGGCACGGTCTACCACCCGGGCGGCATCGACTTCGACGGCGAGAACGTGTGGGTGCCGGCCGCGGAGTACCGGCCGGACAGCAAGGCGATCGTCTACAAGGTGAACCCGAAGACCTACCGGGTCACCGAGCAGTTCCGCGTCCGTGACCACGTCGGGGGAGTCGTCCGCGACCGCCGTACCGGCCTGGTGCACGGGGTCAGCTGGGGCTCGCGAACCCTGTACGAGTGGACGGCCTCCGGCAAGCAGCTGGACGCCCAGCCGAACCAGAGCCACCTGCTGGACTACCAGGACTGTGACTACGTGAGCCGGAGCAAGCAGCTCTGCGGCGGGGTCACCGGACTGCCGACGGCGACCGGCGGCGGCTACGAGCTCGGCGGGCTGGCCCTGATCGACCTGAAGGACGACAACCGGATCCTGCACGAGATCCCGTTCCCGGCGTTCTCCTCGGCCGGGCACAGCGCGACCCGCAACCCGGTGGCGCTGGAGGTCGCGGACAAGAAGCTCCGCCTGTTCACCGCCCCGGACGACGGCGAAGAGGCCAACGGCACAGAGCTGTACGTGTACGAGTCACCCATCAGCTAGCCCGGGGGACGATGCGGGCCGGGATGTCGTGCTGGTGGCACAGCGCGAGCAGCCCGGTCCCGTCGATCAGCTGCAGCGGCTTGCCGTTTGCGAACTGGTAGCTGGACGGGCCGAACCCGCTGGTGGTGACCAGGATCCCCTTCGTCGCCCCGGCATCGACCACGGTGCCGAACAGGTCCCGTACGGCGCTGGGCGGCACGGTCCGCGTGTAGAGCTTGGCCTGTACGACGAACTTGCCCCCGGTGATCGGCCGCGGGTCGTACGCCACGCAGTCGATCCCACCGTCGTTGCCACGGCGGAACAGTCGCGTCTCCAGCCCCATCCGGCTCAGCAGGTTGTGCACCAGGTGCTCGAACTCCTCAGGGCTGAGCTCCAGCAGGTTCGGCCGGGTGTCGAGCTCACTGACTACATCGATCGCCTCCACGGTGCGCGGGTCGGTCAGGTCGAACTCCAGCACGGGCTCCACCGGCTGCAGCTCCTCCGGGTGCCGGGAAACCTCCGCGCCGAAGTAGTGCCGGACACAGGCGACCGGGTCCAGCTGGTCGAGCACCAGCGACGTGAACTGCTCCCGCGTGGCCCGCAAGGTGATCAGGCACGGCCGGACCGTCCGCCCGGTCGCGGCGTCGACAGCCTCGACCATCCCGTTGAAGACGACGGTGTCCACCACGCCGTACCGGTCGTGTGCGAAGACCAGGTGCAGCGCTCGCAGTGCACACTGCGAGACGAGCTGCTGGTAGAGCAGCCGCAGCTCCCGCTCCTCCCGCGGTACGGCGAGCACGGCGTCGGACGCCTCGTCGTAGCGGTAGGCAACTGCTGGCGGGATCACCCCGATGTCCGGCAGGTCCCACTCCAGCGCCAGCAGCGTCGACTCCGGCACGTAACCGGCCCGCCGGTGCCGTGGGAAGTCGAGCGGCTCCGGCGTACGGTCCAGTGCCTTCTGGAAGTACCGTCTGACCGCCCGCCGGTCCTTGGCGCGCACGCACCGCTCGTACTCGTCGACGCGGGTGTGCTGCTCGGCAGTCGCCTCGTCCAGCCGGCGCTGCTGGTCCGCCTGCTCCCGGACCGCCCGGGCGACCCGCAGTTGCCGGGCCTCCTCGGCCAGCCGGTGCCGCTCGATGGCCTCGGCGAACCTGTCCTCGGCGTCGCGCAATCGCCGGGCGTACCGCCTGTTGCCACCGACCCAGCTCGCGAACGGGCCTGGTGGGCTCGGCAGGAACGCCGCCCACACCGGGCCCGGGTGCGGCTGCAGATCCGCCACTGCCACTCGCGGGGGTGCGCGGCGCGGTGCCCGCTTGAGGGTCTGCAGGTCGGTACACCGGACCTGCTCGGCCAGTGCCGAGGCCAGCACGCCCTCCAGCAGCCGGACACGCTCGTGGACCGCAGCGGTCCGCTGCGCCGCCTCGGCCGTACGTCCGGGCGGACGCTCGCTGCGGGCATGTCGATCCAGCGACCAGCCCATGGCCTCACACCTCTCTCCGACCAGCGTAAGCAGATCTTCACGCTCTGCGACCGGCGATGACGCAGAGTTGGTCATGACATTGCTTGCCGTCCACACCCTGTTCGCCTTCACTCGAACACGTGTTCGCCCGCGCCACGCGACAGGCCGCCGGGGTTGTCGGACGCCTACTCGCGAGTCACGATGGCGCCATGAGCCTGCCGTCGTACGCGTCCGGGATGTCCGAGGTTCCGTTGCTGGGCGAGACGATCGGCGCGAACCTGCGCCGGACCGTCGCGACGTACGGCGGTAAGGAGTCGCTGGTCGAGGTCGCCTCCGGCCGGCGCTGGACGTACGCCGAGTTCGGGGTTGCCGTCGACACCTTCGCGAAGGGCCTGATGGCGCGCGGGATCCGCAAGGGCGACCGGGTCGGGATCTGGGCGCCGAACTGCGCCGAGTGGACGATCACGCAGTACGCGACGGCGACGATCGGCGCGATCCTGGTGAACATCAACCCGGCGTACCGGACGCACGAGCTGTCGTACGCGCTGAACCAGTCCGGCGTCCGGCTGCTGATCTCGGCGACCGAGTTCAAGACCAGCGACTACCGGGCGATGGTCGACGAGGTCCGCGGCGACTGCGCGGCGCTCGAGGACACCATCTACATCGGTACGCCGGACTGGGACGCCGTGGTCGACGCGGCCGGCGGGACGACCGACGAGCAGCTCGCCGAGCGCGAGGCGTCGCTGGCCTTCGACGACGCGATCAACATCCAGTACACGTCAGGCACGACCGGTTTCCCCAAGGGTGCAACGCTTTCGCACCACAACATTCTGAACAACGGCTACTTCGTCACCGAGCTGATCGGCTTCACCGCCGACGACCGGCTCTGCATCCCGGTGCCCTTCTACCACTGCTTCGGCATGGTGATGGCCAACCTCGGTTGCACCACGCACGGCGCGTGCATGGTGATCCCGGCGCCGGCCTTCGACCCGGCGGCGACGCTGAAAGCCGTTCAGGACGAGCGCTGCACGGGCTTGTACGGCGTACCGACGATGTTCATCGCCGAGCTCGGGCTGCCGGACTTCGCCGACTACGACCTGACCTCGTTGCGGACCGGCGTGATGGCCGGGTCGCCGTGCCCGATCGAGGTGATGAAGCGCTGCGTCGCCGACATGCACATGGCCGAGGTCGCGATCTGCTACGGCATGACCGAGACGTCGCCCGTCTCCACACAGACCCGCCGCGACGACGACCTCGACCGCCGTACGTCGACCGTCGGGCAGGTGATGCCGCACGTCGAGGTGAAGCTGATCGATCCCGCTACCGGCCTCGTCGTACCGCGCGGTGAGCCGGGCGAGCTGTGCACCCGCGGCTACTCGGTGATGCTCGGCTACTGGGACGACGCGGAGAAGACCGCCGAGGCGATCGACCGGGCCCGCTGGATGCACACCGGCGACCTCGCGACGATGCGCGACGACGGCTACGTGAACATCGTCGGCCGGATCAAGGACATGGTCATCCGCGGCGGCGAGAACGTGTACCCGCGCGAGATCGAGGAGTTCCTCTACACCCACCCGTCGATCGCCGACGTCCAGGTGGTCGGCGTCCCCGACGCCAAGTACGGCGAGGAGCTGTGTGCCTGGATCAAGCTCAAGGACGGCGCCCCGGAGCTCGACGCCGACGCCGTCCGCGAGTTCGCCACCGGCAAGCTGGCCCACTACAAGATCCCGCGCTACGTCCTGCTCGTCGACGACTTCCCGATGACGATCACCGGCAAGATCCGCAAGATCGAGATGCGCGAGAAGTCGGTAGAACTGTTGGGTCTCACCAACTGATTCCTGGTTACCCACCCGAAACACCGGTGGGTGGTTCGGAAACCTGAGTTTGTTCCGGGGGCAATCGTGGGGCAATCGGGGAGTTCTTCACTGGATGTCATCCAGTCGGAACCACCTCGGGAGCTCGGATGGCGCAGATCGTCGACGGAACGCACCGGTCGGTCGTCGTGGTCGGCGGCGGGCAGGCCGGGCTGGCGACCAGCTGGCACCTGACCCGGCAGGGCGTGGACCACCTGGTGCTGGAGGCCGACCGGGTCGGCAGCGAGTGGCGCGAACGGCGCTGGGACTCCTTCTGCCTGGTCACCCCGAACTGGCAGTGCCGCCTCCCGGGCTTCCCGTACGCCGGTCCGTCGCCGGACGGCTTCATGGTGCGCGACGAGATCGTCACCTACCTGGAGAACTACGTCCACTCGTACGACGTACCACTGGTGGAAGGCGTCCGCGCGACATCGCTCGACGAGAGGCCGGACCAGGGCTTTCGCATCACAACCTCGGCCGGCACCCTCACCACAGACCAAGTAGTCGTGGCGACAGGCCCCTACCAGCGACCCAGGATCCCCCGAATCGCGGAGAGGCTACCGCCCTCGGTCCACCAACTGCACTCCTCGCAGTACAAGAACCCCGACCAGCTCCCGCCCGGCGAGGTAGTGGTCGTAGGCACCGGTCAGTCCGGCTGCCAGATCGCCGAGGACCTGCACCTCGCCGGCCGAACGGTCCACCTGGCCACCGGCAGTGCCCCACGCGTCGCGCGGTTCTACCGCGGCCTCGACGTCGTCGCCTGGCTCGACCGGATGGGCTACTACGCCAAGGGCATCGACGAGTTCGACGACGCCGACGCCGTGCGGTTCCGGGTGAACCACTACGTCACCGGCCGCGACGGCGGGCGCGACATCGACCTGCGGAAGTTCGCGCTCGAAGGCATGCGGCTGTACGGCCGCTTGGTCGACATCGACGGCGAGCTGCGCTTCGCCGACGACCTGCAGACCAACCTCGACCACGCCGACGCGGTCTCCGAGGGCATCAAGGACTCCATCGACGCCTTCATCGCCACTAAAGGACTGGACGCCCCGGAAGAGCCGCGCTACCACCCGCTCTGGCAACCATCGAAGACCCCAGAATCCCTAACCCTGCAAGGGATCTCAGCCGTCATCTGGAGCACCGGCTTCCGCCGCGACGACTCCTGGATCCGCGTCCCCGTCTTCGACGGCCGCGGCTACCCGACCCACCGTCGCGGCGTCACCAGCGTCCCCGGCCTCTACTTCGTCGGCCTGCCCTGGCAGCACACCTGGGGCTCCGGCCGGTTCGGCGGCGTCGCGGACGACGCGGCGTACCTGACCGAGCGGATCCTCACCCACCGGATGCAGTACGGCGTCCGCTGGATCGCCGGCGTACCGCCGCAGCGGACCGTGGCCTGAGGAGAGCGACATGTCGACAAAGATCTCCGACGCGCACCGGCACCTCGGCAAGCTGCCGGCGTACCCGTTCTACGGCGGCCCGCCGGTCAACCCCGACGTCACCGCCCGCGCCACGATCGATGAACTGGTGGCCGATCTCGATGCCGAAGGCACCGAACGCGCTCTGGTGATTCCGAACTACGGTGTCCCGGACGTCGCGGTCTCGTTCGCGCTGAACGACCTGGTCGTCGAGGCCGCGGCCCGCGACGACCGGATCCGGGCCGGGCTGTGGGTGTCACCGCGGCCGCAGGACTCGGCGTACACGACCAAAGCTCTCGCGCTCGCCGGTGAGCCGGGAGTGAAGGCGTTGAAGATCAGCTTCCTGCTCGGCGGCCACCCGACCGGTGACGACGTACGGCCGCAGCTCGACGAGATCTTCGCGACCGCACGCCGGTACGGGCTGGTCGTCCACGTGCACACGTCGCCGGGCGCCGCGTCCGACATCGATCACGTCGGCCACCTGGTCGACACGTACGCCGACGAGGTCGCGCTGCACCTGGTGCACTTCGGCGGCGGGATGAGCGGGCACATCAAGCTGATCGGCTCCCGCTTCTTCGACTGGATCGAGAGCGGCAAGCAGGTCTACACCGATCTGTCCTGGGCGATCGGCTTCGCCCCGGGCTGGCTGGCCGCCGAGATCGAACGCCGCGGCGTCGGCCACGACCGGGTGCTGTTCGCCAGTGACCAGCCGTGGGGCGACCACGCCGGCGAGCTCGCCCGGATGCGCGCCGCGATGGGTGACGGCGAACTCGCCGACCACGTCTTCCACCGGACCTTCAGCCACCTCTACGACTGATTTTCCCCAACCCAGCAAGGAGCACAGCCATGCCCGAACTGACCGAGCTCGAGACCAAGAGCCTGGACGAGATCCCGCACCCGTCCCTGCCGCAGGGCTCCAGCATCTACGGCGGCACGAAGGTCTTCCCCGACTATCAGGCCGAGGACGGCGAGACCTACTTCACGCTCGTGCACGGCATCGCGCACGAGTCGTCGGTGAGCTTCGTCGCGATCCTGCAGGCGACCCGCGCGCAGCGCAAGGGCTTCGAGTCGGCGATCTACTTCTACGGACCGGGCTCGCTGAACTGCCTGGCCACGCGCGGTTTCCCGACCACCGGCAACTCGGCCTTCCCCGGCGAGCACAACATCAACGAGTCGCTGAAGACGTTCATCGCCGAGGGCGGCAAGGTCTACTGCTGCCGCTTCGGGCTGTCGCTGCACGGGGCCCGCGAGGAGGACCTGATCGAGGGCGTCATCCCGACGCACCCACTCGACGTCCAGGACGCGCTGATCCACTACGCGCGCAAGGGCTCGATCATCAACTCGACGTACATGTTCTGAGGGGTCGATGATGAGCGTTGGCACCGAAGGACAGTTGACCGCGCGGGCCGAGATGGCCGTGTACGGCGTACAGGTGGACGCGCCGGTCCGCCGCAGCAAGGGGGCCGGGCCGAGCGACGACGGGCACCTGGTCGTCGACGGTGCCAACGCCACTTTGCCGATCGTTGCGGACAGCCCCTATCAGGTCCGGGACGGGCAGGTGTTCCGATCGGGGCGGTCGCTCGGGTTGTCGGTCGAGCCCGTCCAGCGGCCGCGGTTCTACGACCTGCGGACCGTGGACGGCGTTCCGTACCAGCAGATCGCGTTGCTGCACGGAAAGGACGTGCTGGCCACGACGGTCGTGCAGACGTGCATCCGGTACGACGAGTCGACGCGCTGCCGCTTCTGCTCGATCGAGGAGTCGCTGCGCGCCGGGGCGACGGTCGCGGCGAAGACGCCCGCCCAGCTCGCGGAGGTCGCCGAGGCGGCCGTGCGGCTGGACGGCGTCAAGCAGATGGTGATGACGACCGGTACGACGACCGGGCGTGATCGTGGGGCGCGGAACCTGGTGCGGTGCGTGAAGGCCGTCCTGCAGGCCGTTCCGGGGTTGCCGATCCAGGTGCAGATCGAGCCGCCGGGGGATCTGTCGGTTCTTGCCGATCTGCGCGCCGCCGGTGCGACGTCGATCGGGATCCACGTGGAGTCGCTGGACGACGAGGTCCGGCGGCGGTGGATGCCGGGGAAGTCGACGGTGCCTTTGGCCGAGTACGACGCTGCGTGGGACGAGGCCGTTCGGGTCTTCGGGCGCAACCGGGTGTCGACGTACCTGCTGATCGGTCTGGGCGAAGACGTGGACGAGCTGGTCGCCGGCGCCGGGCGGCTGATCGAGCGCGGGGTCTATCCGTTCGTCGTTCCCCTTCGCCCGATGCTCGGCACGCTGGCGCGGGCTGACGGCGTACTGCCGCCTTCGCCTGCGTTGGTCGAGGAGGTCACCACCCGAGTCGCCGCGCTCCTGTCCGCTGCCGAGATGCGAGGCGCTGACCAGGGTGCAGGATGCGCGGCCTGCGGTGCTTGCAGCTTGCTGTCAGCAGCCGGCTCATGAAGGTCCTCGAGCAGTCGACCGGCGTCCGCCGAGCCGCGGATGTAGAAGCCCTCCTTGGCCCGACCCCGCCGCCTTTCCTGATCGAACAAGCAGACCGCCTGGCGCTGAAGGCCTACCACCACCTCCGCCACGCGGCCTTCGTCGAGTCCCAGGGCCTCTTCGAGGGAACAGACTTGGACGACCGCGACGAGGACCCCCGCACAATCGTCCTGGTAGCCCGAGACCACACCGGCCAGGTAGTAGGAGGCGTCAGGCTCGGCCCGGCCAACGCCGGCCCGGACATCGGCTGGTGGCAGGGCGGCCGCCTGGTCACGGCCCCCGGCTCGGCCAGGCCTCGGCCGGCCTCCGGTCCTGCGCCGGCCCCCGGTTTGGCCGGGTCTCGGCCAGCCTCCGGTTCTCCGCCGGCCCGCGGCCACATCGGCCGCGCCGAAGGCTGCGGCCAGGGCGGCGCCTCCGCCTCTCCCCTCCTTTCCCCGTCGGCGCCGCCCGGCGCCAGCCGGGCGGCGCCGACGGGAGTTGGTGCGGCGCTCGTGCGCGCGGCTTGTGCTTTTGCTGAAGCCGCGGGGGCTCTTCGGTTTGATGCGACGGTGCAGATCGGCGCCCATCGGTTCTTCCAGCGGCTTGGGTGGGAGACCGTTCGGGGAGTGCAGGTTGCTGGGCGGCCGCATGTGTTGATGCGGTGGCCGATCGGGCGGGTGGCTCAGTTGGTGGCGGCTACCAAGGCTGAGCTGGGGGGTTTGCTCGAAGGGACCGGGCCGCAGGGGTTCGTCGGCGACGACGGGGCTCCCGTGCCGGGGAGTGATCTGGTGGCGGCGTGTGACGCGATTGTGCCGGCGATGGTGGAGCGGGATCCGGAGTGGGCGGGCTGGTGTTCGGTCCTCGTCAACGTGAACGATCTGGCGGCGATGGGGGCTGAGCCGGTGGGGTTGCTGGATGCGTTGGGGGCCAGGGACGCGGCGTTCGCGGCTCGGGTGCTCGGCGGGTTGCGGAAGGCAGCGGCGGCGTACGGCGTACCGGTGCTTGGCGGGCACACGCAGTTCGGTGTGCCGGCGGCGTTGAGTGTTACGGCGTTGGGCCGGGCGGAGCGACCCGTGCCGGGCGGAGGTGGATGGCCAGGGGAGGCTCTCAGGTTGACGGCTGACCTGGGCGGTGGATGGCGGCCGGGCTATGCGGGTCGACAGTGGGATTCGACCAGCGGACGGCGTACGGACGAACTGCGGACGATGATCGCGGCGGTCGGCAAGGCGCAACCATCAGCGGCGAAGGACGTCTCGATGGCAGGCGTTGTGGGGACGTTGGGAATGTTGGCCGAGGCCAGCGGGTGCGCAGCCGTGCTCGATGTCGGCGACGTGCCGAAGCCGAACGAGGCGTCGATGGGGGACTGGCTGACCTGCTTCCCCGGGTTCGCGATGTTGACGGCGGGAGACCAGGAACTACCGGCCGGACCGGCGGACAGTGCTGTCTGCGGTGAACTGACGAGCGGGCAGGGCGTCTCACTGCGCTGGCCCGACGGGGAGCTCACCGTGGCCGTGCCGGCCGGGGTGACCGGAATGGGAGCGGCATGATGCTGCGGATGGCGGCCGTGGCCGCGAACTTCGACCGGGACCTGGAGGCCGATTTCGCCCGCATCGCGGGGCTGATCGAACAGGCCAGATCCGAAGGCGTGCAACTGCTGGCGCTGCCCGAGGGAGCGCTCGGCGGATACCTGCTGAGCCTCGACGGCAGCGCCGATCCGCCGCCGGCCTTCGACCTCGACGGCCCGGAGATCGCTCGGCTGGTCGCGCTGGCGGGGGATCTGGTCGTCACTGTCGGGTACGCCGAAGCGGCCGGTGGGTTCATCTACAACAGCGCTGTCTGCGTCAGCGGTGACGGCGTACTCGGGCATCACCGCAAGGTGCATCAACCGCTGCACGAGGACGCGCACTACGCGGCGGGTGATCGGTTCGAGGCGTTCGATACGCCGGTCGGACGGCTCGGGATGATGATTTGCTACGACAAGGCGTTCCCGGAGGCGGCGCGATCGCTCGCACTGGACGGTGCCGAGGTGATCGTCTGTATGTCCGCCTGGCCGGGCGCGCGGACCAACCCGGACCCGGACCTCGCGAAGGACCGCTGGAAGCGGCGCTTCGACCTGTTCGACCGGGCGAGAGCCCTGGAGAACCAGGTGGTCTGGCTGTCGGCCAACCAGTCCGGGATGTTCGGCTCGCTGCGGTTCGTGGCGAGTGCGAAGGTGGTCGACCCCGGCGGCGAGATCCTCGCCGACACGGGCGTCACCGAGGGCATGGCGATCGCCGAGCTCGACGTCGCCGAGTCTCTCGATCTGGCCCGTCGCTCCATGGGCCACCTCCGCGACCGCCGCCCGGAAACCTACGGCGCCCCCGAACTCGCCCGGTCCTGACGACCACCATGCGGGAGAGGAGGGGAGACCGATGGGACTGAAGATCGGTGCCGTGGCAGCCGGGTTCACCAGGGATCTCGAGTTCGATCTCTCCCGGATCGAGGCGTTGATCCGGCACGGGCGGCGGGAAGAGGTGCAGCTGCTGGTGCTGCCGGATGCAGCGCTCGGCGGCTACCTGCTCGACCTCAGCCCTGACCAACCGGCCACCGATCTCCCGCCCGCGCTCGGCCTCGACGATCCGCTGATCTCCAAGGTGATCGCGATGGCCGGTGAGATGGTGGTCTGCTTCGGGTTCTGCGAGGCCGACGGCGACGACCGGTACAACACCGCGCTCTGCGTCACCGGCGACGGCGTACTCGGCCGGCACCGCAAGGTGCACCAGCCACCGGCCGAGCGCGGGGTCTATGCCGCGGGCAACAGTTTCACGCCGTTCGACACCCCGGTCGGGCGGATCGGCCTGATGATCGACTATGACAAGACCTTCCCCGAATCGGCTCGCGCGCTGGCCGTCGGCGGCGCCGAGGTGATCGCCTGCCTGAACGCGTGGCCGACCAGCATCACCAACCGCGCCGCCCGGATGAACGAGGACCGCCAGTCGCGCTTGTTCGACCTGTACGACCGGTCCCGCGCGGCCGAGAACCAGGTCGTGCTGGTCTCGTCCAACCTGACCGGCTCGATCGGCGGGATGCGGTTCCTCGGCCAGTCGAAGATCGTCGGCCCGGGCGGCGACATCGTGGCCCGGACCTGGTCGAAGGCGGGCATCGCGATCGCGGACGTCGATGTACGGGCCGAGCTCGAGACCGCGCGCCGCGTCCTGCACCACCTCGACGAACGCCGCCCGGAGGTCTACTGATGCGGATCGCCCTGCTCAGCTACTCGACCAAGCCGCGCGGCGGGGTCGTGCACACGCTCGCACTCGCGGAGGCGCTGGCTGCGGCCGGCGAGGACGTGACGGTCTGGTCGCTCGGCCGCGGTGGTGACACGTCGTTCTTCCGGGCGGTCGATCCGCGGGTGACGCTGTCGGTCGTCCCGTTCCCCGAGCTGGACGGCGAGGGGATGGGGGAGCGGATCCTGCGGTCGATCGCCGTACTGCGGGACGCGTTCGACGGTACGGCGTACGACGTGGTGCACGCGCAGGACTGCATCAGTGCGAATGCTGCTGGGCGGTGTGTGCGGACTGCGCATCATCTGGATCGGTTCACGACGCCGGAACTGGTGGCTTGTCATGAGCGGGCGATTGTGGAGCCGTACGCGCATGTGTGCGTGTCGGCGGCGGTGGCCGACGAGCTGGCCGCAGGATGGGGGCTTAAGGCAACGGTTATTCCGAACGGGGTGGATGCTGAGCGCTTCGCCGCGGCGGGCGGGCCAAAAGGTGAGCGGGGAAGGGCTGCCTGGCGGGAGCAGCTTGGGCGGTATCTCGTCACTGTGGGAGGGATCGAGCCGCGGAAGGGGTCGCTGGAACTACTTGAGGCCTTTGCGCTGGTTGAAGATCCGACGGTGCAGCTGGTGATTGCGGGTGGCGAGACGCTGTTCGACTACCGGCCCTATCGCGAGGCGTGGGACCGGCGGGCTGCCGAGCTGGGCGTGGCGCCGATCGTCCTCGGCCCGGTGGACGACGACCGGCTGCCCACCTTGGTCGCCGGCGCGGAGGCGTTCGCTTTCCCTTCGGTCAAAGAAGGTTTCGGGCTCGCGCCGATGGAGGCCCTCGCTGCCGGCGTCCCGTTGGTGGTCTCCGACCTGCCGGTCTTCCACGAGATCTTCGGATCAGCAGCGACGTACGCCGCAAGCGCAGCCGAGCTGGCCGCCGCGCTCACCACTCCGACCGACCCTGAACGCCGAGCAGCCGGCCAGGCGCTGGCCCGGTCCTACACCTGGCAGGCCGCAGCCCAGGCCCACCTAGCGTTCTACCGGTCCCTGTAGCCCAGCGGCGAACGCCTTCAGCGAAGGCGTCTCCTCGCCCCGCCGCCAGACCAAGCCGAGCGCCGAGTCGGGCAGACCCGTGATCGGGATGTGCGCGATGTCGGTGCGCTGGTTCTGCTCGGCGGTCGGCCGGCACAGCAGCATGCTGCCGCGGTTGGCAGCGATCATCGACAGGCCCTCTTGGAGGGTTCGGATTTCGGGGCCGCGGCAGACCAATGCACCCGACGGTGTCTGCGTGGGCGCCTGCGCCTGACGCCAGTACCCGGGAGCAGGCGGCGCGACCGAGATCAGCACCAGGCCGGCGAGGTCCTCGACGTCCAGGACCGATCGGTCGGCCAGCGGGTGCTTCACCGAGACGGTCAGCGTCTGCGGCTGCTCCGAGAAGATCGGCCCGAGGATGAGATCGTCCTCGGCGACCGGCAGCAGTACGACCGCGCTGTCGACCTCACCGCGCCGCAACGCTCCGAACGGATCGTTCAGCGGCAGCTCGGTCACCTCGATCAGGCAGCACGGGTGCTCCTCCTGGAAGGCGGCGACCGCCGCGAGGATGTTGTCGTTCGCCGTCCCCTGGAACCCGATCCGCAGCTGCCCGCCACCACCGGCTGCCGTCTCCTGTGTGTTCGCGACCACCCGCTCCAACGCCGCGTACGCCGGGCGCAGTGACTCGAGGAACTCCTGCCCGAGCGGCGTCAGCGACACCCGCCTGCTGGTCCGCTCGACCAGGCGGCCGCCGATCCGGCGTTCGAGGGCACGCAGCAGCTGGCTGACCCGGCTCTGGGTCAGGTAGAGCCGCTCGGCCGTCCGCCCGAAGTGCAGCTCCTCGGCCAGCACGAGGAAGCACTCCAGCTCCCGGAGCTCCAGGCTGATGACGGCCTCCTCGATCGATGAGTGTGACTACTCCAAGGATGAGCACATCGTCGTTGTTCCCGTCCAGCAGGTCCCGTTGGCTGGAACCATGACAACCCTGTGCGTCGACGAGACCCGGACCGACGGCTGGGCCGCCGCGGTGACGATGGCGGTCACCGTGTTCACCGTCGTCACCGCCGAGATGCTCCCGGTCGGCCTGCTGACCCCGATGAGTGCCTCACTCGGCGTGAGCGAGGGCACCGCCGGTCTGACCCTCACAGTGACCGGCCTGGTCGCAGCGCTCTCCTCACCGGTGCTGCCGCTGCTGCTGGGCAAGGTGGACCGCCGAACCGTGCTGGTCGGTCTGATGCTCCTGCTCGCCGGTGCCAGCCTCCTCGCCGCGTGGTCACCGACGTACGGCGTACTGGTCGCTGCTCGCGTCGTCACCGGCGTCTCGATGGGAGGTGTCTGGCTGCTGACCGTCGGCCTGGCCGCACGGCTGGTCCCGCAGCAGTCGGTCGGCCCGGCGACCTCACTGATCTTCAGCGGCATCGGCATCGCCTCCGTGCTCGGCATCCCCGCCGCCGCGTACGTCGGCGAGCTGGTCGGCTGGCGCTGGGCCTTCGCCTCGATCGGCGTCCTGTCGCTGGTCCTCGCCGGAGCTATCGCTGCCCTCCTCCCACCCCTGCCCGCCGCAGCCGCCGTACGCCTCGCAGACGTCGCAGCAGCCCTGCGCATCAAGCAGGTCCGAGTAGGCCTCGTCCTGGTGGCGCTGGTGGTCACCGCCCACTTCTCGGCGTACACCTACATCCGCCCGCTGCTGGACGGGCTCGGCCCCTCGCTGGTCGGCACCCTGCTGCTCGCGTACGGCGTCGCAGGCGTCACCGGCAACTTCGTCGCCGGCTCGGTCAAGTCCTACCGAGTCATGCTCGGTCTGATCGCCGCACTGATCGCGCTGCCTGTTCTCGCCATGCCACTGCTCGGCACCACCGTCCCCGGAGCCGTTGTCCTGCTGGTGATCTGGGGCTTCGGGTACGGCGGCACCACAGTCACCACGCAGGCCTGGAACCACGCCGCAGCGCCCAGTGCTCCGGAGGCGTCGTCAGCACTCCTGGTGGGAGTGTTCAACGGAGCCATCGCCCTGGGCGCCTTCACAGGCGGCCGTGTAATCGACCACCTGGGTACTACCGCCGTGACCTGGCTGACCGGCCTACTGGCGCTGGCTGCGCTGGCAGTAGTAGCTCTTCACCGGACAGCGGCCAGCGCGGCCGAGTCCTCGTCGCCGAAGTCGTCCTCGAGCTTCTCGGGGGAGTAGTCGAGGTCGATCCCGGCCACGTCCGCGCCGACCGCCGACTCGATCGCTCCGAGGCGTCGGGTCGCGCGGTCGCCGGCGTACGTCATCAGGGCGGTCGGGTTGATCTCCGGCGGCAGCTCGGGGGAGTTCTCCAGCGCCCACTGGATCTGCACGAGCGCGTGCGGGAGCAGTTCCTCCATCGTGTCGGTGACGACCTTCCAGTTGGACTCGTCGGCCGCGACGTGACGGCGGCAGGTGAACGTGCCCCAGGCCATGTGGCGGCGCTCGTCGTCACCGATGCGCCGGATCAGCTCCTGCATGCCGGGCAGGATGCCGCGGGCGGTGCAGAGCAGGTTCCAGGCGTGGTAGCCGGTGAGGGCCAGAGTGCCTTCCACCACGTGGTTGTACGTGACCGAGGCGCGGACCTGGTTGGCGGGTGACGGGTCGTCGGCCAGCGACTTGAGTGCCACGGGCAACGCTTCGTAGAAGATCGCGCGGTAGCCGGGGTTGTGCTCGACGTACCGGTGCAGGTCCTCGGTGACGCCGACCGCGTCCAGCCAGAGCCGGAAGACCGCGGTGTGCTTGGCCTCCTCGAAGCAGAACTGGGTCAGGTACATCTCGTCGCCGAACCGGCCCTCCGCGGCCATCGCCTGCAGGAACGGCTGCAGGTCCTCGGTGACCGCTTCCTCGCCGGCGATGAACTGCGCGCACAGCATCATCGCGTTGTCCTTCTCGTTCGGCGTCAGCCGCTGCCAGTCCTCGGCGTCGGTGCTGAAGTCGATGTCACGCGGGTTCCAGAACTTGCGGTTGCCCTTGTCGAACAGCCGCAGCGGCAGGGCGTCCCAGTTGAAGCCGCCCTCGCGCAGCGAGTTGAAACCCTTGCGGTGCAGGGGGTTCGCCGTGGTGGTCATCATTGCCTCCTGAGGAACGGGCCCAGCACCTGAGCCACCTGGGACGCGACGACCGCGGGCGCGGCGCCGGGGTTCACGATGTGACTCAGTACGACGCGCAGCGCGATGTCCACACAGGTGGTCGCGTCCTGCGCCGGCACCGCCGGCCAGTGCTCCCGGACGTGCGCGTCGAGCCGCTGGTGGCTCAGCTCCAGCACCTGCTGGCCCCGTGTGGTCAGCAGCTGACTGGCCTGGTCCGAGCCCGGCTGGCCGAGCGCGGCCTTCACCAGCGGGTTGTCCGCGGCCAGCGTCAACGCCCGCTCGACCGCGGCCCGCAGCCCGTCGATCGGGTCGCCGTGCTCGCTCAGCGCCGCGTTGACCTCGACCAGGAACCGCTCGGTCTCCCGCGCCGCCACCGCCTGCAGCAGGCCCCACCGATCCTTGAACTCGTTGTAGACCGTCTGCCGGGACACCCCGACCCGGCGGCCGACCTCGGCCATCTTCAGGCCGTCGTAGCCGCCGGCCACCAGGACGTCGTACGCCGCGTCGAGCAGCTCGTCGTGCAAGCGCCGCTTGGTCCGATCGGCGAAGGTGTCCATGCCTCCCAGGGTTTACATATCTGTCCTCGGTGTCAAGAGATCAGACGCTGGCAACTCAGATGTCAAGCGACGAGAAGTGCGCCGCGTCGCCCGTTCGCGGCGTACTGCGGACCCCGTCGACGCTCACCGGGACGTCGCCGGCCAGCGTGATCCGGTGCAGCCGCCGCGGCTGGTCGTCGTAGTCCGCGACGCCGAAGTGCTGGGTCGCGCGGTTGTCCCAGATCGCCAGGTCACCCGGCTGCCACTGCCAGCGGACGGTGTTGTCGAGGTTGGTCACCCGGTTCTGCAGCAGTTGGAAGAGCTGGGTCGTCTCGGCCGAGCTGAGTCCGACGAAGCGCCGTACGAAGTGACCGAGCACGAGCGACCGCTCGCCGGTCTCCGGGTGCACGCGGACCACCGGGTGCTCGGTCTCGAACAGCTGCGAGACGAACTGGTCGTGGTACTCCTGGAACTTCACGTCGATCCCACCGATCCGCGTCTCGTCGCGCGCCCCGGCGTAGTCGTACACGTTGCTGTGTACCGCCCAGAGCTTGTCGACCAGCGCCTTGAGCGGGACCGGCAGACTCTCGTACGCCGTGACGGTGTTCGCCCAGCTCGTGTTCCCGCCGTACGCCGGAAGTGTGACCGCCCGGAGCAGGCTGATCGCAGGGATCCGGTCGACGAACGTCACGTCGGTGTGCCAGCTGTTCGCCTTGCTGTAGTCGGAGTCGATCGGGAGCACGCTGCTCGCGCCCTCGACGCTCTTCGCGGTCGGGTGAGCCAGCGTCGGCGTACCGAGAAGCCGGGCGAACGCGAGCTGCCCGGCATCGTCCAGGTGCTGCTGGTCGCGGAAGAAGATCACCTTGTGGGTGAGCAGGGCCTGCCGAATCGTGGCGACGGTCGCGGAGTCCAGGTCGCCGCCGAGCTGGACGCCGCCGATCACCGCCCCGATCGCGCTGCCGGCCTTGGTGACGGTCACGGTGGGTGCTGTCAGTTGAGTGGTCATAACTCCATATTCCAACTAAGTTAGTAGACTTTGAAGCGGGTTCGGCATCTGAGACGGCGAGCCCGACGACGTAGGATCTGGGGTGTGTCAACCGCCGAGATGCCGTCCGCTGCCGCCACTACCGACGTACCGGAACTCGTGGTCGGGTTCGATCTGGACATGACGCTGATCGACTCGCGGCCGGGGATCCAGGCGGTCTGGGACCTGCTGGCCGCCGAGACCGGCGCCGAGATCGACACCGACCTGGTGGTGAGCCGGCTCGGGCCGCCGCTGACCTGGGAGATGGCGCACTGGTTCCCCGAGGACCAGGTCGACGCGATGGTCGCGCGGTACCGCGAGGTCTACCCGGCGCACGCGATCACCGGGAGCCTGCCGCTGCCCGGCGTCGCCGAATCGCTGGCCGCGATCCGCGCGCTGCGTGGGCGGACCATGGTGGTCTCGGCCAAGTACGCCCCGAGCGTCAAGCTGCACCTGGATCACCTCGGCCTGGACGTCGACGAGCCGGTCGGTGACCTGCACGGCGCCGACAAGGGCATCGCGCTGCGCGAGCACAAGGCGACGATCTACGTCGGCGATCACACGGCCGACATCGACGGAGCCCACGCGGCCGGAGCGGTCGCGGTGAGCGTGGCGACCGGGCCGTTCACCGCCGACGAGCTGCGGGCGTACGGCGCGGACGTCGTACTGAACGATCTGACGGAGTTCCCTGCCTGGCTCGACGCGTACGTGCTGGAGCAGCGGCTCGAGGCGCTGATGGCCCGCCTGGCGACGTACCCGAGTCTGGTCGTCGCGTTCAGCGGCGGCGCCGACTCGGCCTTCCTGCTGGCGGCCGCGGCCCGCGCGATCGGCCCGGCCAACGTGGTCGCGGCGACAGCGGTCAGCCCGAGCCTCCCGGTCGCGGAGCTGGAACCCGCGGCGCGCTTTGCCGACGGTGTCGGCGTCCGGCACGTCACGCCGCACACGCACGAGATGGACCGCGAGGGCTATCAGGCCAACGCCGGCGACCGGTGCTACTTCTGCAAGGCGGAGCTGGTCGAGACGCTGCAGCCGATCGCCGACGAGTTCGGCATTACCGCGATCGCGACCGGGACGAACGCCGACGACGCGATCGCCGGGTTCCGGCCGGGCATCCGCGCGGCGTTCGAGCGCGGTGCGATCACGCCGCTGAAGGACGCGCGGCTGACCAAGGCGCAGATCCGCGAGGCGTCGCGCAGCTGGGGTCTGGAGACGTCGGACAAGCCGGCCGCGGCCTGCCTGTCGAGCCGCATCGCGTACGGCGTACGGATCACGCCGAACCTGCTCGCCCGGGTCGACCGGGCCGAGCAGGTCGTCCGCGAGCACTTGGCGCCGTACGGCGTGCAGAACGTCCGCGTCCGCGACCTCGGCCAGTCCGCGAGCATCGAGATCGACGCCGCGCTGCTCGGCGCGGTCGACAGTGCGGCACTGGTCGAACTGGTCCGCGCCGAAGGCTTCCTGGCGGCCGCGGTCGATCCGCGCGGCTTCCGTTCCGGCTCGATGAACGAGCGGCTCAAGGAGCCCGAAAAGTATCGGTGAGCGGCGCCGCCGGGGGATCGTTCCATCGGCGACGCGGTCGCAGCAGGTGATGACCCGGAATTACGAGACCGGGAGTGTGGAATCGGTGCCTGATCAGGTAGTTTTCCACAGGCGCGGCGAACCCTGTTCACGTACGCTGGGTAGCCGGCCCGGGCAGCCTGTCCGGTCCCCTTTTCCGTCCTGTTCCGTCGATCGACATCGAAGAGGTTCCCGTGCCTGTTGGCAAGGTCAAGTGGTATGACTCCGAGAAGGGGTTCGGCTTCCTCAGCAAGGAGGAGGGCGGGGACGTCTACGTGCGCGCGGAGGCTTTACCGGCCGGAGTGACCAGCCTCAAACCGGGCCAGAAGGTCGAGTTCGGCGTCGTCGAGGGCCGCAAGGGTGAGCAGGCGCTGCAGGTCCGGCTGATCGACCCGCCGCCGTCGGTGGCCAAGGCGATGCGCCCGAAGCCGGAAGAGATGTCGCTGGTCGTCGAGGACCTGATCAAGCTGCTCGACAACCTCGGCGAGGGCTACCGCCGCGGCCGTCACCCCGACGGCAAAGCGGCCCGCCAGGTCGCGACGGTACTGCGCGGAGTGGCCGACCGCCTCGACATCTGACCCCTACTTCTTGCGCCGTTCGATCAGTTGCTGGATGCCGTCGAGGACGACGTCCAGCCCGTTCTGGAAGTCGTCGCCCGCGTAGTCGACGTCCAGCTCTCCGGGCTTCAGGTTCGCCGCGATCGTGGGGTACCGCTCCGGCGTCGCCAGCATCGCGAGCCGCCGCCCGTAGAGCTGGTCGGCGCCGTCGTCGGTCCGCAGGTGCGTGGTCAGCTGCGCCGTACCGCGGACGTAGATGTTGACCAGCATCATCGACGACAGCTGATCGTTCGGCGTCAGCGGTGTGCCCTCGAAGGCCCGCAGCGCCGCCTCCATCCAGTCCAGCTGCTGCGGTGACAGCGGGGGCTCGAACACCGGCACCTGCAACACCCACGGATGCCGCACCAGCGCGTCCCGGAAGTGCTCGGCCCAGGCGGTGATTCGCGCCCGCCAGCCGAGCGACTCGTCGACCGGCGCCGGCTGACCGAACGCCTCGTCCAGCATCACGACGTACAGGTCGTCCTTGGCCTCGACGTACCGGTAGAGCGACATCGTGGTGAAGCCGAGCTCGGCGGCCACCTTGCTCATCGAGACCGCGCCGAGCCCGCCGGCGTCGGCCAGCCGGACCGCGGCCGCGCCGATCTCGCTGATGTGGAACGTCGGCTTCGGCCCCGGCCGGGCCGGCCCTTCCAGTCCCCACAGCTGCTGCAGCACCCTCGGCAGCTCGAGCTCGCTCATCTCCATGGCCGCAGTCTATCTGTTTACAACATAGACAGATAGCGGCTATGGTCTGCGTATGGCGCACACAGTGTGCGTCGTACGCAGATCACCTGGAGGGGTCATGACCGAACGCGCCGGCCGGAAGGAGTGGATCGCGCTGGGGGTGCTCGCGCTGCCGCTGCTGCTGGTCTCGATGGACGTGTCGGTGCTCTACTTCGCCGTCCCGTTCATCTCCGCCGACCTCGGGGTGAGTGCGACCGAGCAGCTGTGGATCTTCGACATCTACGGCTTCGTGCTGGCCGGGATGCTGATCACGATGGGCGCGCTCGGCGACCGGATCGGCCGGCGCCGGCTGCTCCTGATCGGCGCGGTCGCGTTCGGCTTGGCGTCGGTCGCGGCGGCGTACGCGCAGACCCCGGAGCAGTTGATCGCCGCGCGGGCCGTCCTCGGGATCGGTGGTGCGACGCTGATGCCGTCGACGCTGGCGCTGATCCGCAACATGTTCCACGACGCCGGTCAGCGGCAGAAGGCGATCGCGTTCTGGAGCGCGGTGATGCTCGGCGGGATCTCGCTCGGGCCGGTGCTCGGCGGGGTGCTGCTCGAGCACTTCTGGTGGGGCTCGGTGTTCCTGATCAACACTCCCGCGATGGTGCTGCTGCTGGTGATCGCGCCGGTGCTGCTGCCGGAGTTCAAGGCGCCTGCTCTTGGGCGGTTCGATCTGTTGGGATCGGTGTTGTCGCTGGCCGCGGTGCTGCCGGTGATCTGGGGGATCAAGGAGATCGCGGCGCACGGGGTCGACACGGTGCCGGTGATCTCGATCGTGGTCGGGCTGCTGATGGGGGCCGCGTTCCTGCAGCGGCAGCGCACTGCGGCGTACCCGATGGTCGAGCTGGGGATGTTCCGCAACCGGGCCTTCAGTGGGGCGCTCGCGGCGAACACGATCGGGATGCTCGCGCTGGTGGGCAACGCGGTCTTCATGACGCAGTACCTGCAGTTGGTTCTCGGGCTGAGTCCCTTGAAGGCTGCTCTGTGGGCGCTCGTTCCGTCGGTTGCCGTTGGTGGTGCCGCGCCTTTGTCGACTGTCCTGGCGGCTCGGATGGACCGGGCCAACGTTCTCGGCGGTGCCTTCCTTCTGTCGGCCGGTGGCTTCATCGTCCTCACTCAGATCGAGGTGACCTCGGGGTTGTGGGTCCTCCTCACCGGCTCAGGGCTGCTCGCCGCCGGGCTGGTGATGGTGATGGCGCTGGTCACCGAAGCAGTCGTCGGTGCTGTCGCTCCCGAACGAGCCGGCTCGGCGTCCGCCCTGATGGAGACCTGCAGTGAGTTCGGCGGCGCTCTCGGCATCGCCGTCCTCGGGAGCATCGGTACGGCGGCGTATCGCTCCGACCTTCAGTTGCCGGCTGGCCTTCCTGCTGCGGCCGCAGATGGTGCCCGCGAAGGTCTGCCTGCCGCCACCGCCGTCGCAGCCCAACTCCCGGGTCAGCTCCACGACGCCGTACTGGCGGCCGCCCGCCACGCCTTCAATCACAGCCTCAACACCGCGGCGGTCGTTGGAGCAGTCCTGCTGATCGCCACGGCGATCACCATCACCCTCGTACTCCGAGGAACTGCTGAGAAGAAGACAGAGAAGTTGGTTGAGGCCTAGAACCTCACCGCGAGCGGCGGCGCCGGAACAGTCCGGTCCGCCGCTCGACGCGTGTCTCGTCGTTCGTACGTCGTTCGGCGGCGGGTTGTTCGGCGGTGCGTTCTACGGTTGGTTCTTCGGCCCACTTGGCTGGCTCGGCGACCGTGTCGTCGTCGTCGGGCTGGCCGCTCCACCAGCGGCCGGCGGCGGGTGCCTGCTCGGGCTTCGGTTTGATGCGGAGCTCGACGGTGGGTTCGGTCGTGTGGGGAGTGTCGGTGCGGGGGCCCTGGGCTCGGCGTTCGCTGATGCGCGTGGTGGTGGGGTCCTGGGGGCTGGTCATCACCGTGCGGGTGGTGCCGGGCTCGTCGGGCGTGGGGCGGCGGACCGGGCGGGTCTCGGCGTGCGGCGCTGGAGTGCGAGGGGCCGACGGGCTGTTCGCCATACGAGGTTGTGGGGCGGGCTTGTGGCGGACGACCAGGAAGATCACGACCAGCAGGACCGCGGCGAGGAAGCCGAAGCCGAGGCGGGGGATGAGCGGGAGGACGATGCCACAGCCGCCGCCGATCACCCAGGAGAGTTGGAGGACGGTTTCGGAGCGGGCGAAGACCGAGGTGCGGACGGTTTCGGGGACGTCGCGCTGGATCATCGCGTCCAGGGACAGCTTGCCGAGCGAGCTGCACAGGCCGGCGACCAGGCCGAGCAGGATCAGGGTCGGGAAGCCGTAGAGGATCGCGACGGTGAGCGCGATGGCGGCGTCCGCGAGCAGCACGACGAGTACGACGGCCTCGGGTTTTCTTGCCTTGAGCAACGATCCGGCGAGGGTTCCCAGGCTGTTGCCGATACCGGCCGCCGCGATCACCGCACCGGCGGCGACCACGCCGTCGAGCCCGCTGATCGGTTTGTCGCGCAGCAGGAACGCCAGGTACATGGTCAGGAAGCCGGAGACGAACCGCAGCCCGAGGTTGCACCGGATGCCCCGCGAGACCGCCGCGGTGATCGCGCGGCGACGCGCCTCGCGTCCGGCCGAGCCGGTCATCTCCTCGCCGGCCGGTGAGTCCACGCGGCTCGGCAGGCGGATCGCGAGGATCAGGCCGACGGTGTAGACGACGGCTGCCCAGCGCAGCGACCACTCCGGCCCGATCGCGGCGAACGCGCCCGCGATGCCCGCGCCGACCGTCGCCCCGGCGACGCCCGCGAGGGAGATCCGCGAGTTGGCCGTGACGAGGGTGATCTCCTTCGGCAGCAGACGCGGTACGGCGGAAGCGCGCGTCACGCCGTACGCCTTGGAAGCGACGAGACACCCGAGCGCTGCCGGGTACAACCAGGTGGAGCTGTCGTGGATCGACGCGGCCAGGCTCCAGACGAGGAAGCCGCGCAGCCCGAGCGTCGCGCCGATCGCCCACCGGCGGCCGTGCCGGAAGCGGTCCAGGATCGGGCCGATCAGCGGAGCCATCAGCGCGAACGGCGCCATCGTCAGCAGCAGGAACAGGGCGACGCGGTCGCGCGCCTGCTCACTCGGTACGGCGAAGAACACGGTGCCCGCCAGAGAGACCGCGAAGGCAGTGTCACCGGCGGCGTTCACCGCGCCGAGCTCGATCAGCCGCGACAGCCCGGACTCCCGAGCTCCTTGCGCGCCGGTCAGTCCCGAGATGCGCCGCCCGGTCGCCTTGCCCATCCGCCCGGTCACCCCGGCGGTCTTCTTCGAGATCGAGGCGAACCCGGTCGCGCCCACCTTCGAGGCGTGCCCGACCTTCTTGCTCGCACTCCCGAGCCGCTGCCCCGCCGTCCCCAACCGCTCACCAGCAGTCTTCTTGGTGCTGTTCGACGTGTGATCGCCCGCGCCCGGCGTACCGGTCGGACCGGTGTTCGTCGGGTCGGGAGTCTCCATGGACCCATCCTGCCTTGTGCGGGGGACAGACCGCAGGCGCGGCACGGTTCGGATTCCGTTGGTACGGCATGCGAGAATGACCGACTGTGACTCCCGTCAAAGCTCCGGAACCGGTCCGCGCCAAGCCCGACGCCGTCTGCGTCGGGGCGGTGGAACCTGCCCGCGACGCCGCGATCGAGGAAGCCGGCGCCGCGCAGGTCGGGGAACACCTCGGCTACTCGGTCGAAGGCGAGCGGCTCGTCACCCACTACTTCGCCTCCGCCCACCCCGGCTACAAGGGCTGGCGCTGGGCGGTCACGGTCACCCGCGCGTCCCGCGCCAAGACCGTCACGGTGAACGAGGTCGTCATGCTGCCGGGCGACGTCGCGATCGTCGCGCCCGAGTGGGTGCCGTGGTCGGACCGCGTCAAGCCGGGCGACCTGCGGCCGGGCGACCTGTTCCCGACGCTGCCGGAGGACCCGCGGCTCGAGCCCGGCTACACCGACACCACCGGTGCGCCCGACGAGGTGCTCGCGGTCGTCGAGGAGCTCGGGCTGGGACGCGAGCGGGTGCTGTCGCCGGCCGGCCGTGAGGACGCGGCCGAGCGCTGGTACGCCGGGGACTTCGGCCCGGCCTCACCGATCGCGCAGGCCGTGCCGTTCAAGTGCAACTCCTGCGGGTACTGGATCCGCCTGGCTGACAGCCTCGGTCAGGCCTTCGGTGCGTGCGCGAACGAGATGGCTCCGGGCGAGGGACGCGTTGTCGCCTACGACTACGGCTGCGGTGCGCACTCGGACGTCGTGATCGACGCGCCGGACCACCCGTCGACCGAGCACGCGTTCGACACCACCGGGTACGACGAGCTGGCGATGCCGACCGACGCGACGTCGACCGACCTCACGCCGGCCGAGGCCGACGACGAGGTCGCCGAGGCGGACGCCGTACAGACCGAGGTCGAGGCAGCCGCCGAGCCCACGTCGGACGACGAGGTCGAAGAGGTCGCGGAGAAGGACTGACTCAGTCCTCGTGGGCCGGGGCACCGTGCCCGGCCTGGATGCTCGACCAGCGGCGCTTGCAGTACGCCAAGCCGATCCAGCCGAGCCCGAAGCCTGCGACCGTGACCCACAGCCACCACTCGTCGCCGGACCGCTTCAGGTCGTCGTGGAAGATCAGCACCACCACGAACGCCAGCGCCCAGGCGACGATCCCGGCGATCACGGTCGGGATGCCGGACAGGTCGAGCGGCTTGACCTCGGCGTGCACCAGCTCGCCGCGGGCCAGCTGACTGGTCGGGTCGTTGCGCTTCTTCGGCGCCGGCGCCGCCTTCTCGTCTGCCACGTCATCACCTTAACGCGTCGGCTCGACAGGATCGCTCGCGCAGGCCCGCCCGGAACTGGCACGATGCGGTCATGAGCGAGCGCCCGGCTGTTGCCTCCCGCCCCGGTTTCCTGGACTCCTTCTTCAAGATCACCGATCGCGGCTCGACCGTCCCCCGGGAGATCCGCGGCGGACTGGTGACCTTCTTCACGATGGCCTACATCGTCGTGCTGAACCCGCTGATCATCGGCACGGTCAAGGACAGCACCGGCCAGTACGTCGGCGGCGGCACCGACCCGACCGCCTCGATCGCGAAGGTCGCCGTCGCCACCGCGCTGATCGCGGGTGTGATCACGATCCTGATGGGCCTGGTCGCGAACTTCCCGCTCGCACTGGCCACCGGACTCGGCCTGAACGCCTTTCTGGCCTACTCGGTCGCCTCGAAGATGACCTGGGCCGACGCGATGGGCCTGGTCGTGCTCGAGGGCATCATCATCTTGATCCTGGTCCTGACCGGCTTCCGCAAAGCCGTCTTCGAAGCCGTTCCACGCCAGCTGAAGGTCGCGATCAGTGTCGGCATCGGCCTGTTCATCGCGTTCATCGGCGTGATCGACGCCGGTTTCGTACGACGGCCGGCCGCGCCCACCGGCCCGCCGGTCGAGCTCGGCGTCGGCGGCAGCCTGCGCGGCTGGCCGGTCCTGATCTTCGTCGTCGGCCTGGTCCTGATCGTCACGCTGTACGCCCGCAAGGTGAAGGGCGCGATCCTGATCGGCATCCTGGTCGCGACCGTGCTGGCGATCGTCATCGAGGCGATCACCGACGTCGGCGCCCGCACCGCCGACAACCCCGGCGGCTGGGGGCTGAGCGTGCCGTCCCTGCCGGACAACTGGTTCAGCAAGCCGAACCTCGACCTGCTCGGGGAGTTCAACCTGTTCGGCTCGTTCGCGCAGATCGGCGCGGTGTCGGCGATCCTGCTGATCTTCACGCTGATGCTGGCCGACTTCTTCGACACGATGGGCACGATGACCGCGATCGGCGCCGAGGCGAACCTGCTCGACGCCGACGGCAACCCGCCGAACGCGCAGCGGATCCTGATCGTCGACAGCGTCGCCGCGGCGGCCGGTGGTGCCGCGTCGGTGTCCAGCAACACGTCGTACATCGAGTCCGCCTCGGGCGTCGGCGAAGGAGCCCGGACCGGACTGGCCAGCGTGGTCACCGGGATCTGCTTCCTGATCTCGATGGTGGTCGCGCCGCTGGTCACGCTGGTCCCGTACGAGGCCGCGACGCCGGCGCTGGTGCTGGTCGGGTTCCTGATGATGACCCAGGTGAAGGGCATCGACTTCGACGACCTCGAGGTCGCGATCCCGGCGTTCCTGACCATCATCCTGATGCCGTTCACGTACTCGATCTCGGCCGGGATCGGCGCCGGGTTCGTCTCCTACACGCTGCTCAAGGTGGTCCGTGGCAAGGCCCGTCAGGTGCACCCGCTGATGTGGATCGTGTCGGCGCTGTTCGTGGTCTACTTCGCGATCGGCCCGCTGGGCGACTGGCTGACCTGACGGCGTCCCCCGGCCCGAGGCGGGCCGGGGGAGCAGAGCGGTGTTACGCCTTGCGCCAGACCGCGGTGAGCGCGACGGCTCCGCGCTTGGTGGTGTGCAGGACGGTCGCGCCGTTCTTGTAGACGTACGCCTTCCAGCCCGAGGGCTGGTGGCCGGCGGCGTACCAGCCGGTCTTGCCGGTGTCCTTCGGGTTCTGGTAGCGGGTCTTGTCGTCGATGGACCGCTTCGCGGTCCAGCCGGCGAAGGTGTAGCCGGCGCGGGTGAAGGTGTTCTTGCGCAGTGCCGTCGACCGGTCGTAGAGCACGACCGTCGACGCCATCGACCCGGTGCCACCGTTCTTGGCGTACGTCACCGTGAACTGGAACCCGTCGAGGCGGTAGAGCTTGCCCGCGCCGATGTTGAAGCCCAGGTAGTAGGTGCCGTGCTGGTGGGTGAGGTGCTCGCTCTCCGAGCCGGAGGCGTACTCGTAGGTGCGCACCAGCTTGAACGACCAGTCGTAGACGAAGATGCGGTTGGTCTTCTGCGCGCCCTTCGGGCTGGTGATGACGTAGACGTAGCTCTGGTCGCAGTCGATGCCCTGGCCGAGGCCGGTCATCGCCAGCTTCGCCGACTTCCCGGTCTCCTCGAACGCGCTGTCGTAGGCGTAGTACTGGTTCAGTACGCCGCCGGCGTACCGGTTGTTGACCGCGTCGTAGCACAGGCCGGTCGTCGTGTGCGGCAGCCTGATGGTCTTCTCGATCGCCAGCGTGCCGGGGTTGATGATGCGGACGGCCCGCGCCTGGGTCTCGCCCTGGACCGAGTCGTCGTTGGTCCAGGCGGGGATCAGCAGCCGGTTGGTGTCGGCGTTGTAGGCGATGTCGTTGCCGTGCCCGAGCAGGTTCGTGTGGTGACCGGAGCGGATCCGGAACGTCGCGATCTTGGTCGGCTTGGCGGCGTACAGCTTGGTCTTGATCAGCTGGGTGGAGTCGTAGACCTTGGAGCCGGACTTGGCGTGCTCCGACACGACGCTGTACCAGTACGTGCCGTCGGTGACCCCGCCGTTGAGCGCCGTGTACTTGGCGGAGGTCGGCTTGGCGGTGCCGGCCAGGGTCGGGCCGGTGACCTTCGGCAAGGCGGCGCTCGCGGTGACGGTGCCGCCGGCGGTGAGCGCGGCGGCGGCGCCGAGCGCGACCACTGTCCGCGCCGCTCGGCCGATTCCGGTTCGAGTCAGCATGAAGCCCCCTTCGCTGCGTGCGGTGCTTCCCTGCGAAGCCGCACTGGCCCAGCACGATAGGGGCCGGGCAAGGTCACGGATGCCCGGCGGGACCGGCCGATCGGGCCGAAAGGGCAGACCAGGCCGCAACTTGGCTGATTCTCGTCAAGGTCTCAACCACAGCGGCGTTCCGCCCCTCGCGCGGTGGCTAGGCTGTCGAGGTCACGGCGACTCGGGGGCGTGTCGCCGGCTACCGCCGGGGGTTCGGAATGAGCCAGGGAACAATGACGCACGTCTGGGAACGGGAGCAGCAGGTCGAGGAGCTGCTCCAGGTGCTCACGCACGGAACCGGGTCGACGGTGCTGGTCACCGGCGAGGCCGGGATCGGCAAGACCACGCTCGTGCGCGAGCTGGTCGGGCGGATCGGTCCGGAGCGCCGGGTCCTGATCGGTTCCTGCGACGACTTCCTGGTGCCGCCGTTGCTGCAGCCGATCCGGGACGCGTTCCGCGGGTCCGGCGGGCCGATGGACCGGCCGGTCCCGGCCGACCTGGTCTTCGACGCCGTACTGCGGGAGTTCGAGCGGCCGACGGTGCTGATCGTCGAGGACGTGCACTGGGCCGACGACGCGACGCTCGACCTCCTCCGGTACGTCGTACGCCGGCTGGACCAGCTGCCCGGCTCGGTCGTCGTACTGACCTACCGCGAGGACACCATCGACACCCGGCACCCGCTGCGGGCTTGGCTCGGTGCGCTGGCCGACGTACCGATGCGGCGGATCCCGCTGGCTCCGCTGTCGCGTGCTGCGGTCGGTGCGCTCGCTGCCGGCAGTGGGCGCGACGCCGACGAGCTCCACGTGCTGACCGGGGGCAACCCGTTCTACCTGACCGAGGTGCTCGCCGGAGCGGAGGAGACCATCCCTGCAACGGTTGTGGACGCCGTACTGTCTCGCATCCGCCGGCTGTCGCAGGAGAGCCGGGCTGCTGTCGAGCAGCTCTCTGTGATCCCCTCCTCGGTCGAGCTGCAGTACGTCGACACTGTGCTCGACTCCGGACCGGACGGGCTGAGCGAGGCCGAGGAGATCGGCCTGCTGGAGACAGCAGGGGACCGGATCGCGTTCCGCCACGAGCTGGCCCGCCGGGCGATCGAGCAGGCGCTGCCGCCACTACGCCGGCGCTACCTGAATGCCCGGGTCCTCAAGGTGATGCTGGCCTACCCAGAAGGGCAGCGCTTCCGGCTGGTCCACCACGCAGTGGAGGCCGGGGATGTCGAGACTGTGCTGGCGCATGCCCCGCTCGCAGCCCGGGAGGCCAGCCGAGCTGGGTCGCACCGGCAGGCGCTGACCAACCTGGAGGCAGTGCTCCCGTACGCCGACCGCCTGGTGCTGGCTGATCGCGCCGACCTGCTGGACGCCTACGCCTGGGAGCTGCACATCGCGCACCGGTTCGGCGAGGCAGTCGAGGCCGGCGAGGAGGCGGTGCGGCTGTTCGAGCAGCTGGGGGAGTCGACCGCGCTGGCCGAGACTCTGCTGCGGCAGTCCCGGTTCCTCTACATGGCTGGCGATACTCCGGCTGCGGTGAAGGCGGGAGAGCGCGCTGTCGAGGTCGCTGAGTACACCGGTTCACCGGCCGTGCAGGCGTCGGCTGCTGCGGGCCAGGCGATGCTGATGGTGCTCACTGGTGCTGCGCGTGAGGCCATCCCGGCGCTGGAGCTGGCCCACGACCGTGCGGTCGAGGCGGGCCGGACGGACATCGACGCGCTCTGCCACAACTACCTGGGCATCGCCTGGTGCGATCTCGGGTCGCCGTTCGGGTTCACCCAGCTGCGCACGAGTATCGACCTGGCCAGGTCGACCGGGGACTACGAGGCCGTTGCCCGCGGCTACACGAACCTGGCCGAGATGCAGTACCGCGGCTACCGCTGGGACGAGCTGGCCGAGTGCCTGCGGGACGGGCTGGCCTTCGTGCGCGAGCACGGCTTCGGCTCGCACGCGTACAACCTGGAGGTGCACCAGGCGCTGCTGGACCTGCGCCTCGGCCGGTGGGACGAGGCCGAGCAGCGGCTGCGGCAGCTGCTGGAGAACGTGGACGACGACGGCATGATGTCGGTGATGAGCCACTCGGCTCTTGGCCGGCTGCTGGCTCGGCGGGGTGATCCGGACGCCGAGAAGCTGGTGGTAGGTGCGTGGGAGCGTGCGGTGGAGCAGGGATCGTTGGCCGGGCAGGGGTACGCCGCGTTTGCCCTGGCCGAGTGGGCCTGGCTGAACGAGCAGACCGACCTGCTGGACTCCGTCCGGGACCACGTCGACCAGTTGAGCGACGTACCGGTGGTGGATCAGATGATGCACCTGCTGCCCGGTACGCCGGGGTGGCAGCGTGACGCTGATCCGTACGAGGACGCGCTGCGGCTGGCCGACTCCGGTGAGACCGAGCCGATGCTGCGGGCGCTGGAGACCCTGGACCGGATGGGCGCCGTACCCGCTGCAGCGTTGGTCCGGCGGCGGCTGAAGGAGCTGGGCGCGTTGCGGATCCCGCGGGGTGCGCAGGCGCGGACGCGGAAGAACCCTGGTGGACTGACCGACCGCCAACTCGACGTACTGGTGCTGCTGACCGACGGACTGACCAATCCGCAGATCGCGGCCGAGCTGGTGCTGTCGGTGCGAACGGTGGACCGGCACGTCTCCGCCATCCTCGACCGTCTCGGCACCGGCTCCCGACGAGAGGCCGCAGCTGCCGCCCGCTCCCTCGGCCTCTCGAGGGAACAGCAGTCCGCCTGACGAACCATGGGCCCACGGCGACAGAGCGGTACGCCGTGGACCCATGAACTGAAGGACCATCACCAACCACCTACCAAGTACCAACCCCCGATCGGTGGCCGGAACTTGGTAGGTGCCGACGGGTTACAGCAGTGGGTGGTTGCCGCGGATGACGTCGTCCCCATCAACTCTGCGCTTGATCTCGCGCAGGCGGTCCAGCGTGGCCGCCGGGTACAGCTGCTCGATCGGCTCGACCGTAGCCAGGTTCGGCGGGACCCGATCGCTCAGGAAGCGGTCCATCCCCGTGTGCAAGCTGTGGAACGCCTTCTCGATCTCGTCGGCGTCACCGGGCGCCATCGCGATCGCCCCGGCGAGCAGCAGGTACGGCTCCTCGATCACCCCAGCGGATCCGTCCCCGGCCCGCGGCCGGGCGAACGCCCCACCCAGCCGGCGGATCTCGACCATCGCGATCGGCGTCGGCCCGTCCAGCACGAGGTCGAGCAGCGCGTCGACGGCCTCGCCGCCGAACTCGTTCAGCAGCCGGATCCGCCCGATCGCCGGCATCGGGTCCTCGGGCTCCTGCGCGATCGCACCGACCTGCCCGAACGGTACGACGCCCAGCCCACCGAACGTCGGCGCCGCCACGTCGTACAAGGGTGAGAGCAGCTTCTCCGCGTCGTCGCCGTCACCGAGGAAGGTGACGTCGATCGCGATCCACCAGCGGCCGCGCATCGGCTCCGGGACGAAGTCGGCGTCCGGCATGTTCAGCATCCAGGCCCACACGCTCAGCTCGTCCGGCGCGTCGTCGCCGACCGCGGCGAACGCCCGCAGCAGTTCGCGTCCGTGCTCGGTCGGCCAGAGCAGTCGGCCGCCGTACACCTGCTCCTCGGTCAGCAGCTGCAGCTCCAGCGCGGTGACCACGCCGAACTCGCCGCCGCCCCCGCGGACCGCCCAGAACAGGTCCGGGTCGCTCTCTGCGGTCACCGTCCGATGGTTGCCTTCGGCATCGACCAGGTCGATCGCACGGATCTGGTGCGCGGCCTGCCCGTACTTGCGGCTGAACCAGCTCAGCCCGCCGCCGACCGAGTAGCCGACGACACTGGTGTCGCCGTTGCTGCCCGGGAGCGTGATGTAGCCGGTGCCTTCGAGTGCGGCGTTCAGCTCCCTCCACTGCACGCCGGGCTCGACCCGTACGACGTCGTCGCGCCGCTCGATCCCCTTCAGCCGGTCGAACCGGAGCAGGATCGTGCCGGTCGCGGTGTCGGCGGTCGCACCGTGGCCGCGTGGCTGGGCAGCGACCTTCACGCCGTACGTGCGAGCGGCCCGGACGGCCGCCTGGATGTCCTCGACCCCGTTGACGTGCACGATCGCGGCCGGCTGCTGCGGTACCAGCATGTGCCAAGGGAGCCGTTCGGCGTCCCAGGCCGGGTCGTCGGGCGTCACCACCGGGCCACGGATCGCGGTGCGCAGGTGGGCGGTCAGATCGTTGTTCATACCGTCCATTGCAGTGGATGCCGACCGCGCCCACATCGGTCGTTCCTGCTCATCTTTGGCCCGGTGGATACCCACATCGCGAGGGTTGGTAAACTGACGGTGTCTTCGGGTTCTCCGATTCGAGAAATGTCACAGCAAAAATCCCCCTTTCCGCGGTTGCTGCTACGACGCGAAGACTCTCGGTTATGGATGACTATCTAGAGACCTATCCCGTCCAGTCCGCCCGAACCCAACGCTTCACCCTCGGCCTGCCGAAGGCCTTCGCCACCTCTCCAGACGGCGAGCGCGTGCTCTTCCTCCGCACTCGCGGCCCCGAGGATCGCACCAGCTGCCTGTGGATCCTGGACGGCGACGAGGAACGCCTGCTGGTCGCTCCCGAGCAGCTCGGCGCCGACGGCCCGATCCCCGAGGCCGAGAAGATCCGCCGCGAACGCACCCGGGAACGCAGCAGCGGCATCGTCGCCTTCTCCACCGACACGGCCCTGACCGTCGCCGTCTTCCCGGTCAGCGGCAAGCTCTGGCACCTCGACCTCGGGACAGGTGCGCTCCGCGCGCTCGAGACCGCAGGCGCGGTCGTCGACCCACGGCTCGACCCGACCGGCCACCGCGTCGCCTACGTGACCGACGGCAGCCTGCACGTCCTGGAACTTGCCGACGGCAACGATCGCCAGCTGGCCGCCGCCGACGGTCCCGACGTCTTCTGGGGCCTGGCCGAGCACGTCGCCTCCGAGTCGATGCACCGCACCCGCGGCCACTGGTGGTCGCCGGACGGCACCCGCCTGCTCGCCACCCGGGTCGACCAGACCCAGGTCCAGCGCTGGTGGATCGCCGACCCGGCCAACCCCGCGAGCCGTCCCCGCGAGGTCGCCTACCCAGCAGCCGGTACGGCGAACGCCGCGGTCACCCTGCACGTCCTCGACCTCGACGACGGCCGCGTCGACATCGACTCGGGCGACTTCGAGTACCTGCCAACAGCCGCCTGGGACGCCCACGGCGTACTGCTCAGCGTCCAGTCCCGCGACCAGAAGACCGTGCAGGTCCTGGCCGCCGATCCGACCACCGGCAAAACCTCGGTGCTCCACGAGCAGCGCGACGACGCCTGGGTCGAGCTCGTGCCCGGCACTCCGGCCAGGACCGCCTCCGGCAAGCTGATCGTCGCCGACGACACCCCCTCCACTCGCCGCCTCCTGGTGGACGGCCAGCCGGTGACTCCGGAGGGCCTCCAGCTCCGCGCGGTCCTGGACGTCACCGGCGAGGCAGTCCTCTTCCAGGCCAACGACGAGCCGACCGAGCGTCACCTGTGGCTGCACGACCCCACCGGACTCCACCAGCTGACCAACAGCCCAGGCGTCCACACAGCAGCCGGCGGTGTGGTCGTCTCCAACACCGAGACCGGCCAGGCGTTCGCCGTACGACGTACTGGTCGCCAGCTCAAGTCCCTGGCGGCGCGGCCGACTCTGCAGCCACGCATCACCTGGCTGCGCGCCGGCGACCTGCAGCTCCGGACCGCACTCGTCCTGCCCACCTGGTACGAGCCGGGGACCAGGCTGCCCGTCCTGATGACCCCGTACGCCGGTCCGGCGCTGCAGGTCGCGGTCCGCGCCAGCACCCCACTCTCACCGACCGCGCAGTGGTACGCCGAGGCAGGCTTCGCCGTGATCATCGCGGACGGTCGCGGTACGCCGGGCCGCGGTCCGGCCTGGGACAAGACCGTGTACGGCGACACCCTGTCGCTGCCGCTGGAGGACCAGGTCACCGCACTGCACGCAGCAGCGGAGTACTGCCCCGACCTGGACCTGACCCGCGTCGGCATCACCGGCTGGAGCTACGGCGGCATCCTGTCGACCATCGCCGTACTGCGTCGGCCGGACGTGTTCCACGCCGCCGTCGCCGGTGCCGGTCCGAGCGACCCGAGGCTGTACGACACGCACTGGCGTGAGCGCTTCCTCGGCCACCCGGACGAGAACGCCGAGGCCTACGACCGCAGCTCACCCCTCCCGGAGGCAGCTCAGCTGACCCGCCCGCTGCTGCTGGTGCACGGACTGGCCGACGACAACGTGGTGGCCGCCCACACGCTCCGCATGTCAGCCGCACTCCTGGCTGCAGGCCGCCCGCACCAGGTGCTACCGCTGTCCGGAGCGACGCACATGCCGACGGACGAGGCGACCTCGGAGGGCCTGATGCGGCACCAGCTCAACTTTCTGCGGGAAGCACTCGGGATCGCAGTTCCAGGTACTCCGCCCGCGCGGTGAACAGCTCGCGGAGCTCGTCGGTGACGTTGTCCAGGAACTCGGTGCGGTAGGTGGCGTCCGTCATCAGTGAGATCGAGTAGTACAGCCCGGTGAAGTTCGCGATCCCGACCGCGACCTTCACCAGGGCCGCACTGATCAGCACCGGGTGGCCGAGCAGGTCGAACGTGTACGACCAGGAGCCGGTGTCGACGCCCCACTCGCCGTAGATCTTCTCGCTGATCGCGAGCATGCCGAAGGCAACGAAGAAGGCGCCGACGCCGGCGCTGACCACCAGGACCTGCATCCACTGCCGGACCACCAGGCTGATGCTCAGGTTCAGCCGCTGGATCCGGCGCAGCGGCGGGCCGGTGCCGGCGTCGCGCTCGATCCGGTCCAGCTCCTGGGGCAGGCGCAGGACCAGGAACAGGTCGCTGAGCAGCGCGAACGCGATCGCGGAGAGCACGATGAACGCGATCGGCATGCCCGCGAAGACCTGCCACATCTCGGTGTTCACGAACAGCACCAGGGAGAACACGAGCAGCAGCGGCAGCGCCCGGATCAGGCTGGCGACGGAGTTGGCCAGCTCGCTTGCGAGCCGTCGTACGCCCCAGACCGTCGTACCGATCAGGCCGTAGCCGACCACGACGTACACGAGACCGAGCAGGACCAGGTTGCTGACCGCGACGCCGAGGAACTGCTTCCACTGGAAGTGCGACACCACCGGCAGCAGCGCGGGCAGGAGCACGAACACGGCCAGCTCGGGCGTCCCGAACCGGGTCGGGAACGACCAGAACGGGCGGTCGCGCATCCGGTTCAGCAGGCCGAAGCCGCCGATCAGGACGGCCAGCCCGCCGAGCACGGCCAGCGCGTTCTCCCACCAGTGCCAGGTCAGCTCGATCGCGCCGAGCACCTCGGCGAGGAAGACCAGCGCCAGCACCGGCGTGGCCCGGGCGAAGATGTCGTGCGTCGGCGAGAAGTCCTCGATGAACAGCGGCAGCCCGGCCCGCCGGAACCGCTGCTCGTACTTCACCAGCTCGACCGGAGTCCCCATGGCGGCTCACCCTAGTCGCCGGCGGTGTCGTACCGCTGGGTGGAATGTTCCGTAACTCTTTTTCGTTAGCAAAGGTAATGAGTTATGCTAACGATATGCCCGAAGTCGTAGCCCAGCAGGTGAAGAGCGACGTCGGGCTGGCCAGCGCGTTGCGGTCGTCCACCCTGCGGCTGTCCCGGCAGATCCGGCGGCAGCGCGAGGACGGGCACGACCTGACCGCGAACCAGCTCGGCGTACTCGGTGCTCTCGGCAAGCACGACGCGATGACGGTCGGTGAGCTGGCCGCGCACGAGCAGGTCAAGCCCCCGTCGATGACGCGGATCGTGTCGAACATGGAGGACGCGGGCCTGCTGGTCCGCCGTCCGCACCCGACCGACAAGCGCCAGATCGTGGTCGAGCTGACCGACGCCGCCCACGCCCTGCTGCGCGCCAACCGCCGGCGCCGCGACGAGTGGCTGCAGACCAAGCTGAAGAAACTGACTCCCGAGGAGCGCGACATCCTGCGCAAGGCAGCACCTGTTCTCGAACGACTGGCGGGCTCGTGAGCCCGACCTTCCGGGCCTTCAAGGTCCGCAACTTCCGTCTCTACGCCTCCGGCGCGATCATCTCCAACACCGGCACCTGGATGCAGCGGGTCGCCCAGGACTGGCTGGTCCTCGAGCTGACCCACTCCGGTACGGCGCTGGGCATCGTCACCGGCTTGCAGTTCCTGCCGGCCCTCCTGCTGTCGCCGTACGCCGGTCTGGTGGCCGACCGCTTCCCGAAGCGCCGGGTCCTGACCATCACCCAGCTGGCGATGGGGTCCGTCGCGCTCGTGCTCGGCACGCTCGCCGTCACCGGGGTGGTCCAGGCGTGGCACGTCTTCGCGCTGGCCTTCCTGTTCGGCGTCGGCACCGCCTTCGACGCCCCGACCCGGCAGGCCTTCGTGGTCGAGATGGTCGGCAAGGACGACCTGCAGAACGCGGTCGGACTGAACTCGGCGTCCTTCAACGCCGCCCGGCTGATCGGCCCTGGGCTGGCCGGCCTGCTGATCGCCTGGATCGGGACCGGTCCGGTGATCATCATCAACGGCTTCAGCTACGCCGCGGTGATCCTGTCGCTGTGGCTGATGGTGCCCGACGAGCTGCACACGCCGAAGATGGCCGGCCGCGAGAAGGGCATGATCCGCGACGGCATGCGCTACCTGTGGCGCCGGCCGGACCTGATGATGGTGCTGGTCGCGGTCTTCTTCGCCGGGACCTTCGGGCTGAACTTCCAGATGACGTCGGCCCTGATGGCCACCAGCGCGTTCCACAAGGGCGCGGGGGAGTACGGCATCCTCGGCTCGATCCTCGCCATCGGCTCGCTGATCGGCGCCCTGCTGGCGGCGCGGCGGGTCCGGACGAGGGGCCGACTGGTGATCGGCGCCGCGCTGGCCTTCGGCGTGATGGACGTGGTCAGCGGCCTGATGCCGACGTACCTGTCCTTCGCCGCGGTGCTGCCGCTGGTCGGGTTCACCGCGCTGACGATGCTGACCGCGGCCAACGCGACCATGCAGCTCGGCATCGAGCCGACCATGCGTGGCCGGGTGATGGCGCTCTACATGACGGTCCTGATGGGCGGTACGCCGATCGGCTCGCCGTTCATCGGCTGGATCGGCCAGGAGTTCGGCGCCCGCTGGTCGCTGGTCGTGGGCGGTGGACTCACCATCCTCGGCACGGTCGGCTCGGTGCTCTACTTCTCCCGCCGCCAGGGCCTGGCCATCCGGCCGCGCCTCCTCCCGAGGCCGCGCCTGGAGATCCTCCCGCAGACCGAGCTCCTCGCCGACAAGGCAACCGTCGAGACCAACCCCAAGGTCGCTTGAGCACTCCGTCAGAATGAGGGGGTGACTCATTACGACTTGGTGATCATCGGTACCGGTTCGGGCAACTCGATCCTCGACGGGCGGTTCGCGGACTGGAAGACGGCGATCGTCGAGCGCGGCACCTTCGGCGGGACCTGTCTGAACGTCGGCTGCATCCCGACCAAGATGTTCGTGCACACCGCCGACCTGGCCAAGACCCCGTCGTACAGCTCGCGCTTCGGGGTCGACGAGGACCTGACCGGCGTCCGCTGGCCCGAGATCCGCGACCGGATCTTCGGCCGGATCGACCCGATCGCGGCCGGCGGCGAGGAGTACCGCGAGCACCACGCGGACAACGCCAACGTGACCGTCTACCACGGCACCGGCCGCTTCACCGGCACGAAGGAGCTGTCCGTCACCGCCGCGGACGGCTCCGTCCGGGTGATCACCGCCGACCGCGTCGTGCTCGCCTCCGGCAGCCGCCCGAACATCCCGTACGTGCCCGGCCTGGCCGAGGTCGGCTACCACACGTCCGACACGATCATGCGGCTCGGCGAGCTGCCGGCCCGGCTCGGGATCATCGGCAGCGGGTTCGTCGCCGCCGAGTTCGCGCACGTGTTCTCGTCGCTCGGCGTCGAGGTCACGCTGATCGCGCGCTCCGGCCTGCTGCTGCGCCACGAGGACACCGAGATCGCGACCCGGTACACCGAGCTCGCTTCTGCGGCGTACGACGTACGGCTGAACCACGACACGGTCAGCGCCCGCCGGCTTGAGGACGGTTCGATCGGGCTGGAGACCCTGAGCCCGGCCGGCCGCGACGAGATCATCGTCGACGAAGTCCTGGTCGCGATCGGCCGCCGCCCGAACTCCGACCTGCTCGACCCGGCCGCGACCGGCGTGACGGTGGACGAGGACGAGCGTGTCGTCGTCGACGCCCAGCAGCGGACGGTCGTCGACGGCATCTACGCGCTGGGTGACCTCTCGTCGAAGTACCAGCTCAAGCACGTCGCGAACCACGAATCCCGCGTCGTACAGCACAACCTGCTGCACCCGGACGAGCAGATCGAGTCGGACCACCGGTACGTCCCGTCCGCCGTTTTCGGCTCGCCGCAGATCGCTTCGGTCGGCCTGACCGAGGAAGAAGCGCAGGAGCAGGGGATCGAGTACGTCGTGGGCCGCGCCGACTACGCCGGCATCGCCTACGGCTGGGCGATGGAGAACACCACCGGCTTCGCCAAGCTCCTGGCCGACCCCGCCACAGGCCTGCTGCTCGGCGCCCACATCATCGGCCCGCAGGCCAGCGCGATCCTCCAGCCGATCATCCAGGCGATGAGCTTCGGCCTCGACGCTCACACGATGGCCCGAGGCCAGTACTGGATCCACCCGGCGCTGCCCGAGCTGATCGAGAACGCGCTGCTCAACCTTCCGCTCGAGAAGAGCTAGCGGAAAGCAGCAATCACCTCACCCGCGGTGTCCAGCGGGCTGAGGTCGTCGTCCAGGTCGGGCAGGCTGAACATCACCTCGGCCGCACCCGCTTCCGCGAGCTCGCGGAAGCGGCTGACCTGGTCGGCAACCGTGCCTGCGTTCACCGCCGCGGCGTACTTGGCCGGGTCCTGGTTGCGTGGCCGCAACTGGTTGACCAAGGCATCGACCTCTCGCTGGTCCCGGCCGATCAGCGTCGTCGACAGGTGGGTGAGCTCGATCTGCCGCGGCCGGCTCTTCAGGTACTCCGCCTTCTCCCGCACCTGATCAGCACCGCCGAACACGTTGGCCGCATCGGCGTACCGCGCCGCCAGCCGCAGGGTCCTTGGCCCACTTCCACCCACCAGCAAGGGCACGCGTTCCTGCAAAGGCCGTGGGTAGCACGTGGTGTCCGGTACGTCGAGAACCTTGCCCCTGAAGGGTTTGTTGCCCGCTCCCCACATCGTCGGCAGCAGCTGCAGCGCGTCCTCGAGCAACGCGTACCGCTCACCGACCGCCGGAAACTCCCACCCGTACGCCTTGTGCTCGGCCTCGAACCATCCCAGCCCGACCCCGCACACCGCGCGTCCACCACTCAGCACATCCAACGTGGCAACGATCTTCCCCAGATGCGCGACGTTCCGGTAGGTAATGCCACTGACCAACGTCCCCAACCGAACCCGCTCGGTGCACGCGGCCAGGTAAGCGACCGTCGTCCAACTCTCCAGAAAGTCCTCCCAGGCCCGTCCCACCTGCGGGATCTGCCGGAAGTGATCCATCACGTACACCCCGTCGAACCCCGCGGCCTCAGCCCGTACGCCGACCTGCCGGATCCACTCACCCGTCGTCTTCCGCCCGCCCTTGTGCGTGTAGCTGCTCACCTGCAGCCCGAACCGCAACCCCCGCGGCGCCTCGACCTGCCGCCGTACGGCAGCCTCGGCCTGCACGAACGTCTCCGGCACGACCCGTACGTCGGTCGCCGCCTGCAACACCTCGTCGAACCCGTCGGTCGGCAACTCCTTCTTCACCGCACCCCACGTCTTCAACTGCGCCGTGAGCACGTCCGCCGGGATCCGCTTCGCCCGCTCCCGGTTCCGCCGTCGGCACTCGGCCGCCGGCGTATCGAACGCCACCGCCACACACGGCACCCCGTGCTCCCGAGCCAACGCCAACCACCCGAGCCGCCGCTCCCGATCCATCCCCAAGGTGTCGATCACGGTCGTCAGCCGCCGCCCCACCCGCTGCCGCACCACCTGCTCCAGCAGGTCGAACGCGTCAGCACTGGCTGCCAGGTCGTCCTCCCCGGCACCCACCAACGCCCGCAGCCGATCACTCGACACCACAAGCTCCGCCGCGAACCGCCCCGCCGCCCACGAGGACTTCCCCGCCGCCCCCGGCCCCACCAGCACCACCACGCACGGAGAAGGCAGCTTCCGCTCATCCATACCTCAGTGTGCAGTCTCTATCCTTGGATCATGCGATTGTTCGTGGCTGTTGTGCCGCCGGTGGAGGTTGTCGAGCATCTGAGTGAGTACGTGGAACCGCGCAGGGCCCATCCGGACGAGGACGTTCGGTGGGCCAGTGACGAGACCTGGCACATCACCCTCGCGTTCCTGGGTGAGGTGCCGGAGTGGAAGACCGATGAGTTGGGCGACGGGCTGGAACGGGCCGCCGCCAAGCAGAAGCCGTTCGACCTGAGTCTGGGGCGGGCGGGCGCGTTTCCCGGCGTACCGGATGCTCGGGTGCTGTGGACGGGAGTGCAGGACGAGAGCGAGGCGCTCAAGCACCTCGCGATGACGACGCGCTCGGCGGCCAACAAGGCCGGTGTGACCGTCGACGGGCGCAAGTTCACGCCGCACCTGACGCTGGCCAGGATGCGTCAGCCGATGGATGTGGTGCGGTACGTCCGGGTGCTCGACGAGTACCAGGGGCCGACCTGGCGGGCGGACAGCCTGCAGCTGATCTCGTCGCGCCTGGGCGAGGGGCCGAGCCACGGTGCGGCGTACGACACAGTGGGCGAATGGGAATTCTTAGGCTAACCTTCCGAAGGTTAGACAACCCTAAGCTCCAGGAGTACCGCCATGCTCGCCAACTACCTCATCGGACTCCGTGAGGGACTGGAAGCATCCCTGGTGGTCAGCATTCTGGCCACCTTCCTGGTCAAGTCAGGGCACAAGGACCGGCTGAAACTGGTCTGGGCCGGCGTGGCCGCGGCGGTCGCCGTCGCGGTCGCCGGCTGGGCCCTGCTGCAGTTCATCACCTCGCTGACCGCCAAGTCCTTCACCACCCAGGAGACGATCGGCGGCGTGATGTCGATCGTCGCGGTCGGCTTCGTCACCTGGATGATCTTCTGGATGCGCAAGGCCTCCCGCAGCATCGCCAGGGAGCTGCGCGACCGGATGGGCGCCGCCCTCGAGGTCGGCCCGTACGCCGTCGTACTGCTCGCCTTCCTCGCCGTGTTCCGCGAGGGCATCGAGACCGCCTTCATCGTCTACGCCTCGGCGGCGACGGCGACCACCGCGACGCCGTTCGTCGGCGTCCTGCTCGGTCTGGCCACCGCCGTCGCCCTCGGCTTCGCCATCTACCGCGGCGCGGTCAAGATCAACCTCGGCGTCTTCTTCAACTGGACCGGCGCCCTGCTGATCCTGGTGGCGGCCGGCATCTTCGCCTACGGCTTCCACGACCTGCAGGAGGCCAACCTCTTGCCCGGCCTGCAGACGCTGGCCTTCGACATCTCCCACATCATTGCGCCGGACAGCTGGTACGGCGTGGTGCTGAAGGGGATCTTCAACTTCAACCCGTCCCCGACCGTGATCGAGCTGGCCGCCTGGCTGCTCTACCTGGTCCCGGTGCTGGTGCTCTACCTCCGCCCGGTCAAGCACACGCCGGCACCGCCCGCGGTCCCCGCCCAAGCCTGAACCACAGCCCGAACGACCCGTCCGTCGACAAGGAACGCCATGAACCCGATCACCACCCGCCGAGGGCTCGCTGCCGGCGCCGTACTGCTGCTGGCCGCTCTCGCCGGCTGTGCCGAGGACACTCCGGCGGCCGCGCCCGGTGACGACACCGGTCCGGTCGCGGTGAAGGCTTCCGACGAGGGCTGCGACCTGAGCCGCCGGGACGTGAAGTCCGGGACCAGCACGTTCTCGGTCTCGAACGGTGGCAACAAGGTCACCGAGTTCTACGTGTACGCCGAGGGCGACCGCGTGATGGGCGAGGTCGAGAACATCGGCCCGGGCCTCAAGCGCGACCTGATCGTGGAGCTGCCGACCGGCAAGTACCAGGCGGTCTGCAAGCCGGGCATGATCGGCGACGGCATCCGCGGCGACCTCACGGTCACCGGCGACGCGGCCGCGCAGGTCGACACCGACACCGCGCTGAAGGACGCCACCGTCTCCTACCAGCGCTACGTGAACTCCCAGGCGATCGCGCTGGAGGAGAAGACCACCGACTTCGTCAACGCGGTCAAGGCCGGCGACGTGGCCAAGGCCAAGGAGCTGTTCCCGATCTCGCGCACCTACTGGGAGCGGATCGAGCCGGTCGCGGAGTCGTTCGGCGACCTGGACCCGAAGATCGACGCCCGCGTGAACGACGTCGAGCCGGGCACGGAGTGGACCGGCTACCACCGCATCGAGCAGGCGCTGTGGGAGAAGAACACCACCGCGGGCATGGCCAAGTACGCCGACCAGCTGCTCGTGGACGTCAAGACCGTGGTCAGCAAGGCCAAGACCGTCCAGCTGAACCCGCTCCAGCTGGCCAACGGCGCCAAGGAACTGCTGGACGAGGTCGCCACCGGCAAGATCACCGGTGAAGAGGACCGCTACTCCCACACCGACCTCTGGGACTTCCAGGCCAACGTCGAGGGCTCGCAGGCCGCGATCCAGGCCCTGCGCCCGGCGCTGCAGCAGCGCGACGCCGCCCTGGTCACCACGCTCGACACCAACTTCAAGGCCGTCTTCGCGGCCGTCGACAAGTACCGCGTCGGCGACGGCTTCAAGCCGTACCAGCCCACCGCCGACGAGCGGAAGCAGCTCGGCATCGTGGTCGACGCGCTGGCCGAACCGGTCAGCAAGGTCGCCGGAGTGATCGCGAAGAAGTAATGACTGATCAGAAGAAGGGCATCTCCCGCCGCGGCCTGTTCGGTGCGGCGGGAGCCGCCGTTGCCACCGGTGTTGCCGGGTACGCCGCCCATTCCGTCCTCAGCAGCGAAGAGTCCCAGGCTGCCGACACCACCGGGCCGGTCGAGTTCCACGGCGCGCACCAAGCCGGGATCATCACCCCGGCCCAGGATCGCCTGCACTTCGCGACCTTCGACGTCACCACCGACAAGCGCGACGCCGTCATCGCTCTCCTCAAGGAGTGGACCGCCGCCGCGGCGCTGATGACCGCCGGTCGCGACATCGGCCAGTACGGCGCGGTGAACGGCCCCGCCGAAGCCCCGCCCGAGGACACCGGCGAAGCCGTCGGCCTGCCCCCGGCCCGGCTCACCCTGACGATCGGCTTCGGCCCCAGCTTCTTCCAAGATGCCAAGGGCAACGACCGCTTCGGTCTCAAAGCGCGCAGGCCGAAGGCGCTGGTCGACCTGCCGCACTTCATCGGCGACAACCTCGACCCCGCCCGCAGCGGCGGCGACATCGCCGTACAGGCTTGCTCCGACGACCCGCAGGTCGCCGTGCACGCGATCCGCAACCTCGCCCGGATCGGTTTCGGCACCACGGCCGTGCGCTATTCCCAGCTCGGCTTCGGCCGTACGTCGTCGACGTCGCGCGCGCAGACGACGCCGCGCAACCTGTTCGGTTTCAAGGACGGCACGAACAACCTGAAGCTCGAGGACACCGCCAAGCTCGAGGAACAGCTCTGGGTCCAGCCCGAGGACGGCCCCGACTGGATGGTCGGCGGCTCCTACCTGGTCTCGCGCCGGATCCGGATGACGATCGAGACCTGGGACCGCACCTCGCTCAGCGAGCAGGAGACCATCGTCGGCCGCGGCAAGGGCACCGGCGCACCCCTGGGCAAGTCCGACGAGTTCGACGCGATCGACTTCACCGCCAAGAACGCCGACGGCGAACCGAAGGTCGCGACCGACGCGCACATCCGCCTGGCCCATCCCCAGTTCAACAACGGTGCCGAGCTGCTCCGCCGCGGCTACAACTTCGTCGACGGCTCCGACGGACTCGGCCGCCTCGACGCGGGGCTGTTCTTCCTCGCCTACCAGCGCGACCCGCGCAAGCAGTTCATCCCGATCCAGAACCAGCTCGCCCGCTCCGACGTGATGAACGAGTACATCCGCCACGTCGGCTCCGGCATCTTCGCCTGCCCAGGCGGCGTACCAGCTGGTTCGTACTGGGGCGAAAAGCTCTTCAGCTAGCCCGGAACTTCCGTACGGCGTCGGCGGGGTCGCCGGACTTCACCAGCGCCTCGCCGACCAGTACGACGTCCGCACCCCACGCCCGGTACTCCGCGACGTCCTCCGGCCCGGCGACCCCGGACTCGGCCACCTTCACCCGATCCGCCGGGATCTGCCCGGCGAGCTTCCGGAACACGGCCCGATCCACCTGCAGCGTGGTCAGATCCCGCGCGTTGACCCCCAGCACCTGAGCACCGGTCCCAACGGCCCGCTCCAACTCGTCGGCGGTGTGCGACTCCACCAGCGGCGTCAGTCCGAGCTCACCGCACACCCCGATCAGGTCGGTGAGCAGAGCGTCGTCGAGCGAGACAACCATCAGCAGCGCAAGGTCGGCACCGAACGCCCGGGCCTCCCACAGCTGGTACTCCTCGACGATGAAGTCCTTACGCAGCACCGGTACGGCGACACGCTCGCGCACCGCCGTCAGGTCGGCCAACGACCCGCCGAACCGCCGCTGCTCAGTCAGCACGCTGATCGCCGCCGCACCACCATCGGCGTACTGCGCCGCCAGCCCGGCCGGATCAGGAATCCCAGCCAGGTCGCCCTTGCTCGGACTCCGCCGCTTGACCTCGGCGATGATCGACACCCCGTCCGCCCGAAACCCCGGCAGCGGATCCAGCGCCGGTGGCAGATCCGCGACCCGCGCCTTCAACTCCGCCAACGAGGTCTCCCGCTGCCGCCCGGCCAGATCCTCGCGGACCCCGTCCAGAATCCCGTCCAGCACGCTCACGTCGTACCCTCCAGTGGTTGCCCCGCTGTCCACCGTACGCCGATGCCTGCGGCAACCAATACCAAACGATCGGCACAAACTCGACGCGCCGGAACACCGAAGCGCCCGGTCCCCAGGAAGGGGACCGGGCGCAACGTCGTACGAGGGACTACTTCACGGCCCCAGCGGTGACGCCGGCGACGAAGTGGCGTTGGGCCAGGAGGAAGCCGATGACCACGGGGATGCTGACGACCAGGGCGGCTGCCATGATCTGGTTCCAGTAGATGTTGGTCTGGGTCGAGTACTGCCGCAGGCCCACCGACAACGTCCGGTTGGCCTCGGTCGTCATCACCGATGCGAACAGCACTTCTCCCCAGGCCGTCATGAACGAGTAGATCGCGACCGCGATCACACCCGGCCGGGCGGCAGGCAGTACGACGCGCCAGAGCGCGCCCATCGGACCGCACCCGTCGACCATCGCGGCCTCGTCCAGCTCGCGCGGGATGCTGTCGAAGTACCCGGCCAGCATCCAGATCGAGAACGGCAGGCTGAACGTCAGGTAGGTGATGATCAGCCCGAGCCGCGTCCCGACCAACTGCACTCCGAGCCCGTTGTTGATGTTCACGAAGATCAAGAACAACGGCAGCAGGAACAGCACGCCGGGGAACATCTGGGTGGACAGCACCGTGGTGGTGAACACCGTCCGCCCGCGGAACTTGAACCGCGACACCGCGAACGCGGCCAGGATCGCCAGCACCACAGAGAACGCCGTCGCGGCGACCGAGACGATCGTGCTGTTCACGAAGTACCGGGCCAGCGGCACGGTCTTCCACATGTCGATGAACGGGTCGATGGTCAGGTTCGACGGCCACCAGGTGAACGCGCCCTGCACGTCCCTCAGCGGCTTGAGCGACGACGTGACCATGACGTACAGCGGGACCAGCACGAACAGGCCGAGCACGACCAGTACGACCCCGCGGTAGACCTTGAATCCCTGGGTCTCACGCACGACGCGACCTCCTTCCGGTGACGAACAGGTAGATGCCGGTGACGATCATCAGGAAGATCAGCAGCAGCACGGACATCGCGGCGCCGGTGCCGAAGTTCCAGGTCAGGAACGACGCGTTGTAGATGTGGAACGTGATCAGGTCACCGGCCGGCGGTTGCGCCGTACCGAACAGCACGTACGGCGTGTTGAAGTCGCTGAACGTCCACAGGAACAGCACCAGCACGAGCACCAGGTTGACCGGCCGCAGCGACGGCAGCGTGATGTTGCGCCACTGCCGGATGTTGCCGGCGCCGTCCACCGAGGCGGCCTCGTACAGATCGCCGGGGATGGACTGCAGCCCGGCCATCAGCGTGAGGAAGGCGAACGTCCACAGCTTCCAGGTCGCCACCACGATCAGGGAGACCAGCGCGTTGCCGCCGATCAGCCAGAACGTCGTACCGTCGCTGAGGTGCAGCTGCTCGAGCACGTGGTTCACCGCGCCGGTGTCGCGCTGCAGCATGAAGTTCCAGGTCAGGATCCCGGCGTACGCCGGCAGTGCGTACGGCACCAGGAACATCGTGCGGAGCAGGCCCCGGCCGCGGAACGGCGGCTGCAGCGCGACCGCCGCGGCCATCCCGAGCACCCAGGACAGGGCGACGGTGGCGAGCGAGAAGACCACCGTGACGCCGAACGACTTCAGCAGGCCCTCACCGACGGCGTTGTCGAAGTCGAGTGCGACCTTGTAGTTGTTGAGCCCGGCGCTGGGGGCCGCGGACCAGTTCGAGATGAAGAACTTGGTCAGTTTCACGAAGCTCATCCAGATCCCGACGATCATCGGGATGATGTGGATGAGCAGTTCTGCCAGCACCGCGGGTGCCAGCAGCAGATACGGAAGCCACCGGTTCAGACCGGGCCGGTGCTCGAGGCCGCGCTTGGACTTCTTCTTCGCAGGCTTCGCGGCGGCCGGCGTCGCTTCCTGTGTGGCGACGGACATCCTGGAGGTCGCCTCCTGTCTTTCTGAGTGCTGATGGGACGTGCGCGGTCAGTGGCCCGGACGAGGTCGCCCGGGCCACTGGTCACACGGTCAGCTGCCCGCGGCGACCTGGTCCTGGGCGGTCTGCAGAGCCGCCTTGACGTCGTCGGCGGACACGGTCCCACCGGTGGCGATCTTGGCGAACATGCTGTTCATCGCCTTGCCCACGGTGGACTCGAACTGGTCCTCGGCCGGCACCAGCGGCAGCGGCTTGGACTTGGTGTTGTAGACGTCCTGGAACGTCGCCGCCTCGGCCGCGTCGGTGGTGAAGACCGGCTTCGCGTCCTTCAGCACCGGCAGCGACGAGAACGGCTTGCCCAGCGTGGTCTGGGTCTGCGCGTCCGTCATGTACTTGACGAACTTCAGCGCGGCGTCCTTGTTCTTGGTGTTCTTGAAGATCGACAGGTTGATGCCGGCCACGTGGCTGGCGACCTGCTCGCCACCGCTCGGGGCGGGGAACGGTACGACGCCGTACTCGCCGGCCTTCATGCCGTTGGCGACGATCGAGGAGTCGGCATTGTTCTGGTTGATCACCATCGCGACCTTCTTGGTCGCGAAGTCGTTGACCGACTTGGTGCCGTTGTCGTACTGGGCGTTCGACGGGTTGGCGACCTTGTCCTTCTGCATCAGGTCGAGGTACCGCAGGACGCCCTGCACGTTGCCGTCACTGGTGAAGGTCGGCTTGCCGTCCTTGTCGAACCAGTCGGCCTTGTTCTGCGCGCCGTTGATGAACGCGAAGTGCACGTTCTCGGTGTAGCTGCCGGCCGCGAGCGCCATGCCCCACTGCTTCTTGGCGGGGATGGTCAGCTTCTGCGCCGCGGTGACCATTTCCTCCCAGGTCTTCGGCGGCTGGACGCCGGCCGCGGCGAACATCGCCTTGTTGTAGTACAGGCCGTAGGCCAGACCGTAGAGCGGGACCGAGGTCGGGTCGGTGCCTTCCTTGCCGCCGGTCGCCAGAGCCGTCGGCACGAACTTGTCCTTCCCGCCGATCGCCGTCATCGCGTCACCGTCGAACGGCAGGAACGCGTCGGTCGCCTGCAGCGACGCGGCCCAGGTGTTGCCGATGTTCACCACGTCCGGCGCCTGGCCGGAGGTGATCGCGGTCTGGATCCGGGTCTGCAGGTCGTTCCAGCCGATCACCTCCAGGTTGACCTTCACGCCGGTCTCCTGGGTGAACTTCTCCAGTACCGGGGTCAGGACCTGCTTGTCGTTGTCCAGGCTGGTGCCCTGGTTGCTGGCCCAGTAGGTCAGCGTGGCGTCGCCGCCACCACCGCCGGAGGAATCACCGGAGTCGCTGCCACCACACGCGGCCAGGCTGATTCCCAAGGCGGACACCGCTACTGCGGCTACAAGCGAACGCAGTTTCACGTCGGACTCCCTCGTCCATCGAGCCTCCGGCAGGGAAGCAGAGGCTGGTCCGGCCATAGTGGCCTAACCGGTTAAGTTGGTAAACCCTAACCGGTTCAGTCGGGTCGTGTTCGTTACTGCTCCGTGACCAGAACGGAACCCGGTGCGGGTTATCGGCAGCTTCGCGCACGAGTGCGCAAGGTGCGGTTGCGGTGGTGTTGCGGTTTCGGTCTAGTACGGCGCGCGAGCGCTGGACTCCCGAGGCCGAAGTACCCCGCCGGGGGCCTCCACATGCAGCCGCGGGTCGCCGGCCGCGATCCGGAACAGCAGGTCGGCCGCAGCCCGACCACGTTGCATCGTCTGCTGGTCGACCGCGGTGATCCCCGGCCGGGCGAGCTCGCACAGAGGTGAGTCATCCCACGCGACGATCGACAGCTCGTCCGGTACGACGGTGCCGAGCTCGGTGGCCACCCGCAGCGCGGCCACGGCCATCAGGTCGTTGCCGAGCACCAGCGCGGTCGGCCGGTCGCTGTCGGTGAGCACCTGGCGGGTGATCTCGGCGCCGTCCTCGTACCGGTAGCTGCCCTCGTAGTGCCGGACGCGGATACCTCGTCGTACGGCGTGCTCCTGGAGCAACTGCACCCGGAGCTTCTCGTGCACGAAGTGGAACGGCCCGCTGACGTGGGCGATGTCGCGGTGACCGAGCTCGACCAGGTGGTCGAGCAGCAGCACCACGGTCTCCTCCGGCGAGCTGATGAGCCGGCCGACACCGTCGTCCGGTGCGTTGGAGCTCACCACGACGCTGGGTACGCCCAGCTCCTTCAGCAGCGCGATGCGCGGGTCCTCGTGGTGCTCGTCGAACAGGATGAACCCGTCGACCCGACCCTGCCGGCTCCAGCGTCGCAGGACGTCCAGGTCCTCGCCGTGCTCGCCGGTCAGCCGCAGCAGCAGCGACGAGTCGACCTCGTTCAGGTACTGCTCGATGCCGACCAGCGTGCGCATGTAGAACGCTTCGGTGGAGATCAGCGCGGGGTCGCGGGCGATCACGATGCCGATCGTCCGGGTCCGGCTCGCGGACAGGGCGACGGCGGCCGAGTTCGGGTGGAAACCGAGCTCCTCGGCCAGCTCGAGCACGCGCCGCCGGGTCTCCTCGCTGACGCCGGACCGGCCGTTCAGTGCGTAGGAGACCGAGGCCTTCGAGATGTCCAGGCGACGGGCGAGGTCGCTGATCGTGACCCGCCGGCCGGGGCGTACGGCAGCGCCGGCCGGGGTGTCGCCGGCGGTCTGCTCGCCGTCCGAGGACCCGGTGTCGATCATCTGTGTCTCCCGCCCCACATGTTCCGGAGAGTAGCAGCGCGTCTCAGCGACTGGCCGTCGTGAGGCGCGCGTCACGAGTTGCGGATAGCGTTATCCCATGGTCGATCGCCTGGATTTCCTGCCCTGGGAGTACGCCCGCCGAGCCACCGCCGAGGAGCGTGCCGAGCAGGCCGAACGGCAGCGTGACCTGGCCGGCAAGGTCGAGCTCGCCGACGACGTGTACATCGCGTCGACGGCGGCCGTCTTCTGTGACGAACTCCGCATGGGCGAGCGTTCGTACCTGGCCGCGAACAGCTACGTGACCGGCGAGATCAGCCTCGGATCGGACTCGACGGTCAACCCGTACGCCGTGGTCCGCGGCAAGATCACCATCGGCGACGGGGTCCGGATCGGCGCGCACACGTCGTTGCTGGCCTTCAACCACGGCAGCGACCGGACCGACCAGCCGATCTTCCGCCAGCCGCACACCGCGCGCGGGATCACCGTCGGTGACGACGTCTGGATCGGCTCGAACGCGATCGTCCTGGACGGCGTCACGATCGGCCCGCACAGCATCATCGGCGCCGGCGCCGTGGTCACCAAGGACGTCCCGGCCTGGTCGATCGCCGCCGGCAACCCGGCCCGCGTCCTCCGCGACCGTCGCTCTTCCAACAGCTCCAAGGTGGTCTCCAGTTCCAAGTCGGTCGGTGACCTCCCCGAGCGCCTGGCCGCCTTCGCCGCCCGCGCGCGTGACCAGGTCGGCGACGTCCTGGCCCGCTCGTACGACGGCGAGCGCTTCATCGACCGCCCCGGCGTCGACGCCGAGCCCGCGATCCGCCCGTGGTGCGACGCCATCGAGCTCTCCGACCTGCTCGTCCGCCGTACGCCGGAAGGCCACACGACCGACGACCTGATCCGCCGCCTCCGCTCCCGCCAGGACCCGGCGACGGGTCTGATGGCACCGGGTGACCTGGCCGGCGACGACAAGCCCGACTTCACCGGCCTCAACGTCCTCCAGGGCGCGGCCAGCTACCACATCCTCTGCGCCGGCTACGCCCTGCAGCTCCTCGGCAGCAGCTTCGAGCACCCGATCGTCCTGCCCACCGACCTGCCGGCCAAGCTCGACGCGTTGCCCTGGGCACGGCAGGCCTGGAGCTCCGGCAGCGGACTCGATGCCCTGGGCACCGCGATGGCCCGGAACATCCACGACCACAACGAAAACCCCGGCGACACGTTCTTCACCACGTTCGGCTGGCTGACCACCCGGGCCGACCCGGCGACCGGCGCCTGGGGCAACCATCACCCCGACGACGGCTGGCTGCAGGTCGTCAACGGGTTCTACCGGCTGACCCGCGGCACCTACGCCCAGTTCGGCCTGCCGCTGCCGTACCCGGAGCAGGCGATCAAGACCGTGCTCACCCACGCCCAGGACCGCGCGACCTTCTCCGTCGACGGCTACAACTCCTGCAACGTGCTCGATGTCATCCACCCCCTCTGGCTGGCCGGCAAGCAGACGTCGTACGGACGCGCCGAAGGCGAGCGCTGGGCCCGGGAGTACCTCGACGGCATCCTGGACCGCTGGGTCGACGGCGAGGGTTTCGCCTTCGCGCCGGACGGCACCGACGACCGGGCGATCCCGGGGCTCCAGGGCACCGAGATGTGGCTGGCCATCATCTGGCTGCTCGCCGACTACCTCGGCACCGCGGAGCCCCTCGGCTACAAGCCCCGCGGTGTCCACCGGCCCGACCCGCTGGTCACGCCGCCCGGAGGTCATCTACTAGCCTGAGCCGGTGGACCCCCGGACCCGACGGCTCGTCACCTCTGTCGTACTGCTGGCCCTTGTCGCCATCGTGGTGGTCGCCTCGCTCACGCGCTGACGCAGCTGGTCCGGCAGGTCCGTGGCCTGCCCTGGGCGGAGCGCCCACGCGGTAACGTCCCGCCAATGACGAGCACACCGCGGTCGCCGTACTTGATGAGGGCGGGGCTGGTCCGCAACGTCCGCAGCGGCGAGCACCTGACCACGTTCGTGGTGTCCGGCGTGGCGACCGTGCTGATCACCCGGCTGATCCTGCAGCTCAGTGGCTACCCGCAGATCGGCGGCAAGGGCCTGCACATCGCGCACGTGCTGCCCGGCGGCCTGCTGATGCTGGTCAGCATCGTCCTGCTGCTCGCGTACGTCGGTCCGGTGGTGCGGCCGGCCGCTGCTCTGGTGGGCGGGATCGGCTTCGGCCTGTTCATCGACGAGGTCGGCAAGTTCGTCACGTCGGACAACAACTACTTCTACCAACCCACCGCCGCGATCGTGTACGTCGTGTTCGTGCTGATCGTGCTGGGCAGCCGGTTCGTCACCACCCGGCGGCCGATCGACCCGCGCGAGCAGTTGGCCAACGTGGTCGACCTCGCCGTCGAGGGAGTCGCCGGCGGGCTGTCGCGGCGCCGGCTGGCTCAGGCGTCGGAGCAGCTGCGCCAGGTCGGGCCGGACGTTCTCGGGCGTCGCGAGACTCGCGCACTGCTCGCTGCGGTCGAGCCGGACGAGGTGGAGCTGGCTGCGCCTGTTGATGCGGCCTGGCGGGCGGTACGGCGGGGCTTCGACCGGCTGGCCACGCATCCGCTCGCGCCGACCGTTGCTGTCGGCGTACTGGTGGTGCAGGCGTTGGGAGCTCCGGCGATCGCTGCTGGGATCCGCTTCGACAGGGGGCAGTTGCTGACGGACTTCCCCGTACTGGGGGTGGCCGCTGGGAGCGTGCTGTCGGCCACCTTCACCGTACGAGGGGCGCTGCGGCTGCGGGCTCGCGACCGGGCGCGGGCGGTGCGGCTGTTCGAGCTCGCCGTACTGGTGTCGCTGCTGGTGACTCAGGTGTTCCAGTTCGCCGGTACGCAGTTCGCCGCGGTCGGTGGGATGCTGCTCGACCTCGTGCTGCTCGGTCTGCTCGGTGCTGAGCGCGACCGGCTGCGGCGCGAGGCCGAGCCCGGTGTGGCTACGACTGCGATGACGCAGTTGCCGCCTGACGGTCCTTTGTTTCCTGAGGATCCGGACTCATCTGCTTAGGTTGCCGGCCGCCCCAGTTCTCGCCGCGACCGAAGACGAGTGGTGATGTGGTGGCGATGAAGTAGACGGCACCGGCGGCTAGCAGGGCGGGAGCCATGCCGATGCCGGCGATGGCGGCACCGGCGACTACACCGCCCAGCGGTACGCCGGTCCAGGCCAGGGCGTCGCCGAGTGAGTTGACGCGGCCCAGGAGCGGGCGGGGGATCCGCTCGATGAACAGAGCGCCGAGTACTGGGTTGATGAAGCCCGCACCGACTCCGGCGACGGCGCAGACCACCATCAGGCTCCAGAGCGGGCTGTCGAAGGCCATGACGAGGAAGCGGGGGGCGCCGCAGATCAGGAACGCTGCGGTGAAGACCAGCTTGCGGGGGACTCGCTCGCCGATCGCCGAGGCGACCAGAGCGAAGAGAGTGGCAGACAGGCTGAAGACGGCCAGTACGAGGCTGAAGTGCTCGGGGCCGTAGCCGTGGTCCCGGATCCAGACGGGCAGGAGCACCACGGAGAAGGCCGCGTCGAGGAGGTTGGTGACAGCGATCATGATGATCAGCGACAGCAGCAACTTGTCACCCCTGAGGAACCGCCAGCCCTCCCGCAGCCGCACCAGGTAGCTGCCCTCGACGGAGTCGCGCTCGGTCCGGCTGCTGTCCTCCAAGTAGCTGCCCTCATTGTGCTGCTCTTCGGCTGTTTCGTCCGCGCTTGTGGCTTTTTCCGCTTGGTGCCGCCCAGGGATCCAGCGCTGGATCAGCAGCGCACACAGCCCGAACGAGAGCGCGTCGATGATCAGCGCGTTAGCCTCACCCACCAGCGCGATCAGCGCCCCGGCCAGCGCGAACGCTATGAACCCGGCGAGGCGTTCCGTCGTACTCTCCAGCCCGGTCACCCGCTCCAACGGAGTCTTGGCCGCAGCCGCGATGTCCGGGATCAGCGTGCCCTTGGCAGCATCCCCGGGGCCTCGCAGTGCACCCGCAACAGCGACCAGGACCAGCAGGACCGGAAAGCTCAACGCCTGCAGGTGATGCAGCAACGGGATGAGCGCAACGACGACCAGGCTGGCGGTGTCGGTGGTGACGCTGACCCGCTTCGGCCCGATCCGGTCGATCAGTGGACCGCCGAGCGCCTTGCTGAGCACCAGCGGCAGCATCTCCGCCAGCGCGACCACGCCGGTCTTCACCGGCGACCCCGTGCTCATCAGCACGAACCAGGGGATCGCGATCGTGCTCACGCGGGTGCCGCAGATCGACACCACGTTGGCGATCAGGAACGCGATCAGCGGCGCCCGGTACGGCGTACCGGCTTGCTGGGTGCTCATTCGTGCTCCCAGGGGAAGGTCTGGATCTGGACGGTGACCTTCTCGGTGCCCTCGGGCGCCGGCTGGGTCAGGTCGGTCCGGTACTTGTCGAACACGGCGATGAGGTCTTCGTTCAGCGCCTTGGCCTGCTCCGCTGTGAGGTGGAAGGCCCAGTCGGACAGCATCGTCGCCTCGCGCCAATCGGGCTCCAGCGTCTGCCAGCCGTTGATCGCGCGGAACATGTTCTCGGCGTAGGTCTGGCCGACGCCGTGCAGGAAGCCCATCGTCAGCTCCGGCTCGGTCTGCAGCAGCGAGGCGGCGTCGAAGTCCGTCCCCTGGTGCGATGCCTTCCACCACCGGTCCCGGGCGTTGCCGCGGCTCGCGTCCTCCTCCACCAGCCCGGCCTCGTCCAGCTGGCGCAGGTGGTAGCTGGTGGCGCCGGTGTTGACCCCGAGCCGCCCGGCCAGCGTGGTGGCGGTCTGCGGGCCGTGGATCCGCAGCAGCCCGACGATGCGGTTGCGCATCGGGTGGGCCAGGGCCCGCAGGACCTTGCCGTCCAGCTGGACCATCTCGTCCTTGTCCTCACTCATGGGTCCGACTGTAGAACTGCAGAACGCGTTTGCAAAGAGGTTTTGCAAAATCTCTTTGCAGTTTCTGGCCGGTGGGTTGTCCACAGCTTGCGAAGTCGTCCTCGGGAGCTCGTGGGATCGCGGCACCTTGTTCACGAGAGCAAGCACCGTCAACCACACCTGGAGGTAGGAACCATGCTGCGAGTGATGCTCGAGGACGCCGACTACTGCGACGTCCCCGCCGACCTGATGACCTTCGACGACGGCGTGGTCGTCTTCTGGCGCGAGGGCGAGGAGGTCGGTCGCCACCGCCAGCTCCGGATCCGTTCCCTGGAGGTGATCAGCGCCCGCTCGATGACCCGCAAGATCGAGGAGGCCCGCAAGGCCCACCCGAACGCCTTCCGCGTCTGGACCGAGGACCAGGAGGAGCTGCTCACCAAGCTGTGGCACGAGAAGGCCACCCTGGACGAGCTCGTCGTCGCCCTCGGCCGCCAGCCCGGCGGCATCGCCACCCGCCTGAGAGCCCTCGGCCTCCTCGGCGAGGACGAGAAGATCACCTGAGGCGGGCGCCGGTGAGTCCCTTCTCGTGCCCGTCCGGACACTCGTCCCCGTCCTGCGTCTCCCACTCCGAACGAGACCCTTTTGTGACTCGAGGAAGCGGTCGGCGACAATGGCCCGATGCGTACCGAGCTGGAGCCGGTCTCGACCCCGGACATGGACCCGGAGGTCACGGACGACGAGTCCGGGCCACTGGGGGCGATCCGGGGTGCCCTGCTCGGCCGGGAGACCCTCGTGCGCGCGATCGGATCCGGGCGGCGGCGGGGTGCGGAAGCGCCGACGTACCACCGGGTCGAGCTGCGGTACGTCGACCTCAAGGGCGGCCGTCACCTGCAGGTCACCGAGTTCGACGAGCGGCAGTCGCACACGCGGAACGCGCCGGCCGACAGCGCGGAGGCGGGAGCGGTGGTCGACGAGCTGCTGCGCACGCCGTACGGGAACTGGCACGTGGAGACGACCGGCGAGACGCTGCGCCTGCGGTACACGAAGAAGGGCAAGCTGCTGCTGCACCGCGAGCAGGAGAGCCGCGAGCAGTGGACCGACCACGACCGGACCAAGCAGCGGGTGCTGGACCCGGCCGCGCCGTTCCTGGTCGAGCTCGGGATCAGCGACCACCACGGCAAGGTCAAGCCGTCGCGGCAGTCGAAGTACAAGCAGATCGAGGAGTTCTGCAAGCTGCTCGCGCCGGCCCTCGACGAGGCGATCGCGGCGGGCCGGATCGCGACCGGCCGGCCGATGCAGGTGGTCGACCTGGGCTGCGGCAACGCGTACCTGACGCTCGCGGCGTACCACCTGCTGACGGCAGCCGGCCACGACGTCCGGATGACCGGCATCGACCACAACCCGGCGGCCCGCGCCCGCAACACCAAGCGGGTGGCGGCGCTCGGCTGGCAGGACCACCTGCAGTTCGTCGACGCGACCATCGCGGACGCGACGCTGGAGGTCCGGCCGGACGTCGTACTGGCTCTGCACGCCTGCGACACCGCGACCGACGACGCGCTCGCCCGGGCGGTCGGTTGGGAGGCGCCGCTGATCCTTGCGGCACCTTGCTGCCACCACGACATCCAAAAGCAGCTGAAGAGCGTCGTACCACCGGCGCCTTACGCCTTGATGACGAGGTATGGCATCGTTCGGGAGCGGCTCGCCGACATGCTGACGGACTCGTTGCGTGCGGCGGTGCTGCGACAGGTCGGCTACCGGGTGGAGGTGGTGCAGTTCGTGGACAGTGAGCACACGCCGCGGAACCTGCTGCTGCGCGCCGCCCGGACCGGAGCGACCGCGGGGCCTGAGGTCCGGGCGGAGTACGAGGAGCTCGTCGGCGCGTGGCAGGTCACGCCACGCCTGGCGACGCTGGTCCAGGATCTCGACCGCGAGGCGGTGTCGTGAGCTTGCTGCGCACAGTCCTGACCGTGACGGCGGCGAGCCTGCTCAGCCTGACCGGCACGGCCATCTCCGCCGACGCTGCGACTCCGGCGACCTCCGCGGCTGCCGCCCTCGCGAGCACCGGTCTCGCACCTGACGGACTCCGCGCGGCCGGTTCCGCGGGTGCCCCCGCCGGGTTGATCGCGCCCGCGGTCGGTTCCTCGGTCGAGGCAGATCCGCCGCCGGCGCCGAAGAAGCGGTTCACGATCAAGGACGACCGGGTGGACCAGTCCTCTGGCCTGGCCAGGAGCCAGAACTACGACGGCATCTGGTGGACGGTGAACGACTCCGGCGAGACGCCGGAGGTGATCGGCGTCGACAAGGAGGGCAAGGTCCGGGCCGTGCTCGGACTGAAGACGCAGGTCAAGGACGTCGAGGCGATCGCGGTCGATCACGACGGCACGATCTACATCGCCGACATCGGCGACAACAAGAAGAACCGCGACATGATCGAGGTCTTCACGATCCCCGAGCCGAGCAACCTCGAGGACAGCGAGAGCGTGAGGTTCCACCGCTACGACTTCGAGTACCCCGACGGCGCGCACGACGCCGAGACGCTGCTGATCGACCCCGAGTCCCGCCGCCTGTTCTTCGTCACCAAGGTCAGCTCCGGCAAGGCCGGCATCTACGCCGCCCCCGAGCAGGCCTCCCGCGAAGGCACCAACGAACTGAGCAAGATCGCCGACGCCCCCGCCGGCGTCACCGACGGCGTCTTCGTCCCCGACGGCAGCCAGGCCGTCCTGCGCAGCATGACCGACGTCGCGACGGTCGAGTGGTCCGACGAACCCAATGTCATCGCCCGAGCCGCCACCCCCACCGCCCAAGGCGAGTCGGTCGGCCTCAGCGACTCCGGCAACTCGATCCTGATCGGCAGCAAGACCTCCGCCGTGTACGACGTAGCCGTCCCGTCCCGCAAACCGGCCGCCACCCCCACCACCCCCAAAGCAACCCCAACCCCCGCAGCCGACGCAGCCGACTCCGGCGGCACCACCAAGAAGTCCCACAACCTCCGCTGGATCCTCATCGGCGCCGCCCTCTTCGCCATCATCATCACCTTCTTCACCTTCCCCCCAGGCCGCCGAGAACGCCTGGACCGCATGGCCGAAAACGCCCGCCTCACCGGCCAGCCCCCACCAGACCCCCACGGCCGCCGCCGAGCGGCCTGACCCACCCGGCCGGCGAACTCACCCCCGCACGGCCGCCGCCTGCGTCAGCACCTGGGGCCGGGGAACTGCTCAGACGAACGTCCAGCCCATGCCGCCGTGCCAGTGGCGGCCGGCGTCCAGGTGGTCGACGACGGCTCGTTCGAGGGCGGTACGACGGGGAAGGGCGCCGCGATCGGAGCGAGGACCGCCGAAGACGAAGCGCAGGGTCGTCTCGTCGTCGGGCTCCGGCTGGTAGACGGCGTGGAATCGCCGCTGGAACTGCAGGATGTTCGCGTCGGCCGGGAGGTAGTCGCCGAGTTGCTCGTCCAGCAGCCAGGACCTGCAGACCGCGACACCGTAGGTTCTCCCGGGAAAATGACGGTCGAAGAAGACCCGCGCGGCGGTGAAAGAGCGCGAGCAGGCCTCGGCGCCGAGAGGTCCGCAGTACGCGGGGACATGGACCGACAGCGCCGGATCACCTGGTCCGAAAGGAAGCCCCGCGGCGGAGACCGCGCGACCGGTGCGCTGCCCCAGTCGTACCCGCTGGAACTGCAGCCGGCCCAGCTGATAGATCTCCCCGCGGAAGTGCAGCGTCAGCCAGGTCGTCAACTCGGCGTCGAGACCACCTCCACCGTGCCAGTAGCGATGGTTGGCGAGGGCTCGGCCCAGGTCGGTCAACGTGCGCCAGGAGATCTCGTCGGAGATTCCGCGGTCGCGGTGGAACGCCGTGATGTGCGGGTACGCCGCCAGGAAGACGTAGACGGGGAAGTACGCGGGCGGGATGTCCGACCCAGCCGGCAGCACGGGCGCGACGGGAGGACCGGCGATCTTGCCGAGTTCCCGCACCAGCAACCGGGTGCAGCGCTCCACCTCGCGCCACGACGGGGAATCCCTGTCCGGCAGGTGCGCGATCAGCGGATCGATGTCCTCGTGCGGTACCGCCAGCTTCAGCAGCAGTGCCGGAAGGTCGTCGGGCGTCGGCAGTACGACGTTCAGCTCGTCATCGGCCACCAGCCGAGTATGGCGTTGATCGGCGGGGACCGGCGTCGAGTTCCGCAGCACCCGGGTGATTCTTGTACTCCGTGGTCCAGCGCCGGATGTCGTAGAACGCGGAGATCGGCGTACATCTGCTGTTCCCAGCGGCCGTCGCCTAGCGCACCGCCGAGCGCCGCGGGCCGGCAGTGGGCTGCGGCTCATCTGCCCAGCAGGAATGCGAGAAGCCCCCGACCACAGGGTCGGGGGCCCCTCGACGTACAGGTCAGCGCAGGGCGTCGACGGTGAAGTCGATGGCCTGGGTGAGCTTCTCCACGTCGTCGGGGTCGACGGCGGGGAACATGGCGACGCGGAGCTGGTTGCGGCCCAGCTTGCGGTACGGCTCGGTGTCGACGATGCCGTTGGCGCGCAGGGTCTTGGCGACCGCGGCGGCGTCGATGGAGTCGTCGAGGTCGATCGTGCCGATCACCAGCGAGCGGGCGTCGGCGTCCTCGACGTACGGCGTCGCGTAGTCGGACTTCTCGGCCCACGTGTACAGCCGGTTGCTGGAGTCGGTGGTGCGGGCGACGCTCCACTCCAGGCCGCCCTGGCTGTTGATCCAGTCGGTCTGCTCGGCCATCAGGAACAGCGTGGACAGCGACGGCGTGTTGTACGTCTGGTTCTTGCTGGAGTTGTCGATAGCGGTGGCGAGGTCCAGGAACGCCGGGATCCAGCGGCCGCTCGCGGTGATCTCCTCGACCCGCGCCAGCGCGGCGGGGGACAGGATCGCGATCCACAGGCCGCCGTCGGAGGCGAAGCACTTCTGCGGGGCGAAGTAGTACGCGTCGACCTCGTTCAGGTCGACCGGGAGACCGCCGGCACCGGAGGTCGCGTCGACGGCGACCAGCGCACCCTCGTCGGCACCCTGGACGCGCTTGACCGGCGCCATCACGCCGGTGGAGGTCTCGTTGTGCGGCCAGGCGTACAGGTCGACGCCGGCCTCGGCGACCGCGACCGGACGGGTGCCCGGGTCGGCCTTGATCACCGACGGCTCACCCAGGTGCGGCGCCTGCTGGGACGCCTTGGCGAACTTCGAGGAGAACTCACCGAAGCTCAGGTGCTGGCTCTTCTCCCGGATCAGCGCGAACGTTGCGATGTCCCAGAACGCGGTCGAACCGCCGTTGCCGAGCACGACCTGGTACCCGTCGGGCAGGTTGAACAGGTCGGCGACGCCGTCCTGGACGCGCTTGACCAGGTTCTTCACCGGGGCCTGGCGGTGCGAGGTGCCGAGCAGCTTCGCGCCCTCGGTCGCCAGCGCGGCAACAGCCTCGGGCCGGACCTTCGACGGCCCGGCGCCGAACCGTCCGTCGGCGGGCTTGAGCTCTGCGGGAATGACAATGTCGCTGGTCACCAGCGGTGTCCCTTCGTCGTCTGGCTGGTTCCTCGCCGACGACGCTGTCAGCACTCTCCAGTCTTCCACACCCCCGACACGCCCCTCCACCCACCCCAAATCCCGGACACGGAAGCCGGGCGCGGTCCCCGCACACTTCGCCGTACGCCGAAGCAACCCGGGCCTACTGTGCAGGCATGAGTCAAGAGGCGGTACGACACCGGTACCTGGAGGTCAACGGCACCCACCCGATGACGGCCGCGGACGACGCGTACGTCACCCGCCAGTACAGGGTGCTGGGCGAGCTGTGCGAGGAGACCGGGCACGACGTGGACGAGGTTCGGGGCTGGATGCTGGACCGGCGGCTGCCGATGCCGAGCTACCTGCGCTCGGACGGCGCGGAGATGGTGCCGTCGGATCTGTTCGAGCCGGCGGCGAAGGTCGGGCTCGAGCACGTCCGCGAGTGGTTCGTGGCGCACTGGCCTGATCCCGCCACGGGTCAGGAGGAGTGGGAGGCGTACCTCAGCGGCCAGTACGTGTGTCTGCACTCGGTCACGCCGACGACGATCCAGCGCAAGGGCGAGCTCGTCCAGGCCATCGACCGGACGACCGACGCGGTGCAGCTCGCGCCGCTGGTGGATGAGCTGGACGCGCTCGAACCGGAGTTCACCGACTACGACCGCCTGCGGTTCGGCGGCCCGGTCTCCCGGGACACTCACATCACCGCTGTACGGGATCGCCTGCTGTGACCCGCTGCGGAGCAGCCCGTGAGGGGCCGGAGCCCTAGAGTTGCTGGATGGTGTTCTTCGGTGGGCTGCTCGCGTTGATCGGGCTGGTGACGCTTGTCTTCCGGGACGGTGACGTGGCCGGTGTGCCGGCGGTGGGGCTTGGGGTCGGGCTGCTCGTGGTGGGGGCGGCTGCGATCGGGCTGGGGGTTTGGCGGAAGAAGGTTGTGCGGCGCCGTCGGCGGGAGCGGGGGGAGCCGGAGCCGGTGGGGGACGTGTTCGAGCGGGCCAAGGCGTTGCCTCGGTTGATTCGGGCGGCGCGGCAAGGGGAGTACCCGGGGCTGCCGACGAGCCGGATGGCTCTGTGGGGGTTTGCGGTGCTCTACCTGGTGTCGCCGATCGACGTACTGCCTGAGCTGCTGCCGATCATCGGGGTGGCCGACGACGCTGGTGTTGCGGCCTGGTTGTTCACCAGCGTGTCGACCGCTGCGGGGCTCTACCTGCGGCACGAGCGGGACCAGGAGAAGCGCCTCGGTCGCTGAGCTACTCGTGCTTGCGGGTCGTCGACTCCGTGCCTGTCAGTACGGCGACCGGCCCGTTGTCCGTCTCGACCCACTCGCCGCAGGCGCCGCCGCCTTCCGAGACGCCGAGCTCCAGCGCCGTACCGTCCATCCGGAGCGCCGGGTGGTAGTACTCGGCGACTGCCTCGGCCTCGCCCTGGATGTAGTGGCCGATCAGCGCGCGCCGGAAGCGGTCCTCGGTGACGTTCGGCGCGCTGCCGTGGACGAGTGCGCCGTGGAAGAACAGCACGTCGCCCGCCTCCATCTCCACCGGTACGGCGGCGGCCGGCGCGGGCAGCGGCACGGTGATGTCGGTGAAGCTGACCTTCGTGTCCGCCTTCTCCGTGCACAGGATCGGCCAGCGGTGACTCCCGGGGACGACCTGAAGGCACCCGTTCGCGACGTCGACGCGGTCCAGCGCCATCCACGCGGCCACGCACGTGCCCGGCTCGGCCTTCAGGTAGAAGTTGTCCTGGTGCAGCGCCTGCCCGCGTGAGCCCGGCGGCTTGAAGTAGATCATCGTCTGCACGGCGTACGGCGAACGCCCGAGGATCGCGGTCATCACCTGGTCGAGGCGGTCGTCGATCATCCACTGCAGCGAGAGCTCGTCCCAGCGGTGCATCTGCGCCATCCGCGGGTACCGCTTGAGCGGGTCGCGGTTGCCGGAGTCGACACCGACGACGTCGTTGGCGTACCGGTCGCGCCGGCGCAGCACCATGTAGTGCTCGCGCAGCTGCTCGACCTCCGCGGCACCGAACAGCCCGCGCGCCATCGTGTACCCGTCACGCTCGAACTCGTCCTTGAACGAAACGCTCATCCCAGCCTCCTCCGTTGCCTCTAGTCTGTAAGCCGACAACGCGAACGGCGATGCACGAACGACGCAAGAGGTTGAACTTTTGACGCAACCGATCGGGCTCCGGAGCAGCGTGCGGCTGCTCTCGCCGCCGACCTTCTGGCGGTGCGAGCCGGGCTGGACGTGGGTGTCGCCGCCGCTCGGCGATCACCTGCTGTGGTGCGTGCTGGACGGGATCGGCCGGCTCGAGCTGGACGGCCGGGTCAAGGAGCTGACACCGGGAAGCTGCGCGGTGTTCGCGCCGGGCGACGCACCGACCGCAGGCCACGATCCGAAGCGCCGGCTGCTGGTCTTCGGCATGCACTTCGAGCCGGTGGACAAGGCTTGGCGTACGGCAGACGTTGTGCCGATGACCCGGTGGGGAGAGGTGCAGGATCGCGTGCTGCTCAGTGCACTGGCCAAGGCGGCCGACGCGGCGTACAGGAGGCAGGACGCGCTGGGCGCCAGACAAGCGGAACTTTGCCTGGAGCAACTACTTGCCACCGTCTGGGAAGCCGCGCACGACACCGGGCGCACCGCGGGCGACCAAGCGGTCGACGACGTGGCGCAGGCGATCCGCCAGGACCCCGGAAGAGACTGGTCGGTCGCGGAGATGGCGCAGGCGGCCGCGCTGTCCCGCGCACAGTTCACCCGCCGGTTCGTGTCCCAGCACGGCCGAGCGCCGGCGCAGTTCCTGATCCAGGCGAGGATCGATCGCGCCCACCAACTGCTGGCCGAGAGCGGCATGACCGTCACGCAGACAGCCGCGGCGCTTGGCTACACGGACGTTCCGTACTTCAGCCGACAGTACAAACAACGCACCGGTCGGTCGCCGAGCGACGACCGACCGGTGCGATGAATGACTGCTCGGGGCCGGGGACTGCGCCGCCGCCCGCCGCCCCCTTCTTCCATGTTGAGGGTACAAGCGGTGGGCCGCTGACGACCGAAGTTATCCACAGGCGGCGCCTGGTGCTCAGGCCCAGGTGTCCTTCCAGCCTTCGATGTCCGTGGCGGGCCGCGTTGCCGGGCCCGAGTAGATGGCCGACGGGCGGATCAGGCGGCCGGTGCGCTTCTGCTCCAGCACGTGGGCGCTCCAGCCCGCGGTCCGCGCGCAGGTGAACATCGACGTGAACATGTGCGGCGGGACCTCGGCGAAGTCCAGGACGATCGCGGCCCAGAACTCCACGTTCGTCTCGAGGACGCGGTCCGGGCGGCGTTCGCGGAGTTCGGCGAGGGCGGCCTTCTCCAGGGCCTCGGCGACCTCGTAGCGCGGCGCGTCGAGTTCGCGGGCCGTACGGCGAAGGACGCGGGCGCGCGGGTCCTCGGCGCGGTAGACGCGGTGGCCGAAGCCCATCAGGCGTTCGCCGTCGTCGAGCAGGCCCTTCACGTACGCGCGGGCGTCGCCGCTCTTCTCGACGCCCTCGATCATCGTCAGCACCCGGGCCGGCGCGCCGCCGTGCAGCGGGCCGGACATGGCGCCGACGGCACCGGACAACGCAGCGGCCACGTCCGCACCAGTGGACGCGATCACGCGGGCGGTGAAGGTCGAGGCGTTCATGCCGTGCTCGGCGGCCGACGTCCAGTACGCGTCGACGGCCTTCACGTGCTTGGGGTCGGGCTCGCCGCGCCAGCGGATCATGAACCGCTCGGTGATCGTGGTGGCCTTGTCGACCTCGCGCTGCGGGACCATCGGCTGACCGATGCCGCGGGCGGCCTGGGCGACGTACGACAGCGCCATCACCGCGGCGCGGGACAGGTCGTCGCGGGCCTGTACGTCGTCGATGTCGTACAGCGGCCGCAGACCCCAGGCGGGAGCGAGCATCGCCAGCGCGGACTGGACGTCGACGCGGACGTCACCGGTGTGCACCGGCAGCGGGAACGGCTCGGCCGGCGGCAGGCCGGGGGTGAAGGCGCCGTCGACCAGCAGGCCCCAGACGTTCTCGAACGGCACGCGGCCGACCAGATCCTCGATGTCGACGCCGCGGTAGCGCAGTGCCGACCCTTCCTTGTCCGGCTCGGCGATCTGAGTGTCGAACGCGACGACTCCCTCGAGGCCGTGCTGGACTTCGGTCTTCGGATCTGACATCAGCCTGTGACTCCCTTGTCTCGGATAGGCGCTCCGGCAGCATAGTTCGCAGCCTCGCCGCGCGGACAGATCTGTGACCGGTTCGGCGCCTACCCTCGACAGATGAACCCGAAAGCATTGATCGGCGTGGTGGCCGGGATCCTGCTCGGCTGGTTGACGGTGGCACTCGGCTCGTACGCCGGGACCGAGCTGTACACGCGGCGGCTGCAGCGGTTCGACGACGCGCAGTCCGAGACGCTGCCCTGGCTGGTGCTGCTGGTCGTCATCGGGCTGGTGCTCGGCGGGCTGATGTCGATCCGCTCGTTCGGCGCGGGCGTGATGGCCGGGGCGGGGCTGCTGATGACGGTCGCCGCGACGGCCATCCAGGTGCTGCCGATCAGGTCGGTGATCGACCTGATCAAGCTGTTCGAGCTGCCGGGCGTACGGTACCGCGGGGGAGGAGGTCTCCTGCTGGTGGACGGCGCGCTGGTGGTGCTCGGGATCGTGCTGCTGGTGGTCGGTCTACGGCGGATGGTGACCGACTCGAAGCGGGAGATGCCGCGGGCCTACCTGGACAGCCAGGCCCAGCCCGGCCTCCACCCGGGTCAGTACCAGCCCGGGCAGTTCCAGCCGGGCCAACAGCCGCAGGGGCAGTACCACCCCGGCCAGCAGCCACCGAGCCAGTACCAGCCCGGCCAGTACCAGCCAGGCCAGCAGCCGGGCCAACAGCCCGGCCAGCGCCCCGGCCGGCAGCCAGGCAACACCTTCCCCGGCTCCCAGGACCGCCCGCACTAGTCTCAGCGGTGTGGACCTAGCAGAGATGCGGCAGACCTACGGACTCGGTGAACTGCTCGAGGACCAGGTCGACGCCGATCCGATCAAGCAGTTCGGCCTCTGGCTCGCTCAGGCGACCGAGGCCGGTCTGACCGAGCCCAACGCGATGGTGCTCGCCACCGTCGATGCCGACGGCAAACCCTCGGCCCGGACCGTGCTGCTGAAGGGCCTGGACGAGCGCGGCTTCGCCTTCTACACCAACCAGCAGTCCCGCAAGGCCGACGACCTCGCTGCCAATCCGGCGTGCGCGCTGGTCTTCCCCTGGCACGCGATGGAACGCCAGGTCCGCGTCGAGGGCACCGCGACCAAGCTCCCCGCCGAGGAGGTCGACGCGTACTTCGGCAGCCGCCCGCGCGGCTCGCAGCTGGGTGCCTGGGCCTCGCAGCAGTCCCAGCCGGTCGAGTCCCGCGAGGAGCTGGACCTGCAGTACACGTCGTACGAACGGCAGTGGCCCGAGGGCACCGAGATCGCCACCCCGTACTTCTGGGGCGGCTACCGGATCGAGCCGACCGCCTTCGAGTTCTGGCAAGGCCGAACCGGTCGCCTGCACGACCGGCTGGCCTACCGCCGCCAGGGGACTACTTGGGAGCTGCTCCGGCTCCAACCGTGACCTTCGGCGACTCCGCGGCAGGCTCCTCCCGGAAGCCGTGCCGCTGCCACCACCGCGCCAGCGGCGCCGGCGCCCACCAGTTCGCCTTGCCCAGCAGGCGCATCGTCGCCGGCACCAGCAACGCCCGTACGACGGTCGCGTCGAGCAGGATCGCGATCACCAGCCCGACGCCGATCATCTTCACGAACACGATGCCCGACGTCGCGAACGCGCCGACCACGATGATCAGCAGCAACGCGGCGCTGGTGATGATCCCGCCCGTCCGCTGCAGCCCGAGCGCGACCGCTTGCGTGTTGTCGCCGGTCCGGTCGTACTCCTCGCGGATCCGGCTGAGCAGGAACACCTCGTAGTCCATCGACAGCCCGAACAGTACGGCGAACAGCAGCACCGGGTTGGTCGCGTCGAGGAACCCCGCCGGGGTGAAGTCGAGCAGCCCCGACAGATTGCCGTCCTGGAAGATCCAGACCATCGCCCCGAACGACGCGGACAGCGACAGCACGTTCATCAGCAGCGCCTTGGCCGGCAGCACCAAGGAGCCGAAGGCAACGAACAGCAGCACGAACGTGATCAGCACGATGAACCCGGCCATCCACGGCGCCCGCTCCGCCAACACATCCAGCAGGTCAACAAGCGCAGCGGTTTCGCCACCAACCTCCACAGACGTTCCCGGCGGCGCGGCCACAGCACGAACCCCGTGCACGACATCCCGCGCCGGCAACTCCTGCGCCGTGTAGTGCGTGTGCACGATCACCGACGCCACGCCGTCGGCGTAACCGCCGACCCGAACGCTCTCCACATCCCCGACCCGCTGCAGCTCAGAGACATACCCAGTCAACGCAGCAGCAACATCAGCAGGCGGCGACGAGAACCGCACAGCCGCCAGTACGTCGGATCCGCCCGCCCCCGCGAAGTCCTGCTGCAACGTCTCGGTCACCTCACGACTCGAAGCCCCGTCCGGCAGCGCCCGGTGATCCACCCCGCCCAGTTGCGCCTGCAGGAAGGGAATCCCGAGCACCAGCATCAACGGCACCAGTACGACGACGTACCGGACCGGACGCCGCATCACGTTCTGCGCGAGCCGGTACCAAGCGCCGTGATCGGAGACGCCGGCATGACGCCGGAAGACCGGCAGCCGCAGCTTGTTGACCCGATGCCCGAGTACGCCGAGCAGCGCCGGCAACGCGGTGAGCGCGGCGATCATCGCGACCGCGACGGCCGCCGCGCCGCCGTACGCCATCGAACGCAGGAACATCACCGGGAACAGCACCAGGCTCGAGATCGCCACCCCCACAGTGATCCCGGAGAACGCGACGGTCCGCCCAGCCGTACCCATCGTCCGGACCAGCGCGGCCTCGACGTCGTCGCCGGCCGCGAGCTGCTCGCGGAACCGCGTCACCACGAACAACGCGTAGTCGATCGCGAGCCCGAAGCCGATCATCGTCACGATGTTGATCGAGAACACCGACACGTCGGTGACCAGGCTCAGCCCGCGCAGCACCACGAACGCGCCGAGGATCGACAGCCCGCCGACGAACAGCGGCAGGCTCGCCGCGACCAGACCGCCGAAGACCACCACGAGCAGCACCAGCACGATCGGCAGCGAGATCGTCTCGGCCTGGACGATGTCGTGCTCGGTCTGCGTGTTCACCTCGTCGAAGACCGCGGTCTCGCCGCCGACCTGCACGTCCAGCCCGGCGGGCGCCGCCCGGACCGCGTCGGCGACCTTGTGGAACGACTCGAGTCGCTGCTCGGGATCGGCCCCGGCCAGCGTCAGTACGGCGTACGTCGTGCGCTTGTCGTCGGCCACGAACGCCGGAGACTTGGTCGACCAGTACGTCGCACTGCTGACCACGTCCTCCCGCGGCAGGCCGTTCAGGTGCTTCTCGACGCTCTGCCGGTAGGCCGGATCGGCCACCGTCAGCTCGGAGCTGCGGTAGAGCACGATCACGTCGGTCCCGGTCCGGCCGACGGTCTGCTCGATCGTCTTCACCGCCCGGGCGGCCTCGGTGTTCGGGGCCTCGAACCCGCCGTTGGCCAGCGAGCCGAAGACGCCCGTGCCCCAGACCAGGGCGGCCAGCACGAACACGCTGGTCAGGGCGAGGATCAGGCGACGGCGCCGATACGTGAACCGTCCGAGCGTCTCGAACACAGGACCCCTCCCGAGGGCGTACATTGAACAGTGGTCGCGATGGTGAACACCGTTAACTGTTAACGGTGTTCACGCAGTTGTCAAGGGAGATGAGCGTGGAAACGAGACGGGATCGCCAGCGCGCCGCGACGGTGATCGAGATCAAGGCGGCCGCCCGCAAGCTGCTGGTCGCCGGCGGCGCGAGCGCGGTCGGGCTGCGCGCGGTCGCCCGCGAGCTCGGCCTCAGCGCACCGGCCCTCTACCGGTACTTCGCGAGCCACGAGGACCTGATCTCCGCCGTCATCGCCGATCTGTACGACGAGCTGACGGCGTACCTGATCGCCCAACGCGACACGAGCGGCGACCTGGGCGAGCAGCTGTTCCTGGTCGCCGGCGGTCTCCGGACCTGGGCGCTCGAGCACCCGGCCGAGTTCGGGTTGCTGTTCGGAGCGCCGGTCCCGAACCCGGGCGCCGACGACCACGAGCTCACGCCGAGCCATCAGGCGGCGATGCGGTTCGGGGCCGTGTTCAAGGACCTGGTCGCGAAGGTCTACCGGCAGCAGCCGTTCCCGAGTCCGCCGGAGGAGCTGCTCGGTCCGGAGCTGGTCGAGCAGCTCTGCCAGAAGTCGGAGTTCTTCGACGGGATGCCGCCGGGCGCGGTCTACCTGTCGCTGACCTACTGGACCCGGCTCTACGGCCTGATCTGCATGGAGGTCTTCGGCCAGCTGCACTGGGCGCTCGACGACGCCGGCGCGTACTTCGAGGCTCAGCTCCGGGAGATCGGCGAAGCCTTGGGCCTGGACTGCCCGCCGGCAGAATAAAAAAGACCCGCAGACACTTCCATCGACACGACCGGGTGGTCGAACGCTGGGCCAGGCGGACTTTCCTGGCTGCCTGCGGGTCCGGTGGCAGGCGTTGAATTGCCTGACCACATAGCCCACCTACTGCTAGTGGTTGACGGTCAGACCGCCGCCACCTCACGAGTCCGGTTGCACATCATGCAAGGACCACCTCCCTTCGCGTGTACTCAGAACTTACGTCGCGACCCGGGCGCGTTCAACCAGTTTTCGCCGACAGATGAACGCGGTTCGTGGTCCCATGGGAGGCATGGTGTTCAGGCTCGGACTGCCCGTACTGATCCTGCTGGTCGGAACCGCCTGGTTCGCGTGGGCGTCGTACCGCCGGGCCACCCTCGCGGAGCGGTCCGTGATCGAACTGACCGGCGAGACCAAGGCGCTGGTGCAGGAGGTCCGGTCGCTCGAGAAGGCGGTCGCGGCGGCGGAGCAGGGCCTGCGTACGCTCAGCTCCCACCCGTCGGTACCGCGTGATGTCGCGGTCACCGCAGATCTGACGCTCGCCGACATCCGGCGGCTGACCGAACGCAAGGAGCTCGACACCTGATGGCCAAGCTGGGGACCACCACCGTCACGAAGAAGGGCGGCGTCGCGGGCAAGCTGATCGGCGGAGGCGTCGTCCTCGTCCTGCTGATCATCGTGCTGGCCAACCTGTTCAACTTCGCCGACACCGACGCGAACAAGATCGGCCTGCACTACGGCGGCGGCGTGGTCGAGGACAAGAAGTTCAAGTCGATCATCCCGCCGGGCGCGACCAACCAGCTGATCGGTCCCGGTGACACGGTCTACAGCTACCCGATCGACCAGCGCTCGTACATCATCGGCGGCGCGGGTGCGGACACCGACAACGCCGACGAGGTGACCGTCGTCAGCAAGGACAACGTCCGGCTCGGCGTCCGCGTTCAGGTCTACTTCACGCTGAACCGCGAGGAGGCCGTGCTCCAGTCGTTCCACGAGCGGATCGGCCTGAAGACCGAGGCGTACGAGGACAGCGGCTGGAACGACATGCTGCAGTCCTACTTCCGCCCGCAGATCGACCGTGCGCTGGCCGCCGTCGGCACGAACTACAACTGGGCCGAGCTCTACAACAACGAGGCGAAGAAGTCCGCCTTCCAGACCGCTGCGGCCAAGGAGTTCACCCGGCTGCTGCCGGCCGCCGTCGGTGGCGACTACTTCTGCGGCCCGTCGTACACGGGCAACAACGCCTGCGGCGAGCTGTCGTTCACGATCCAGAAGCCGAACCCGCTGGACAAGGGCATCATCGACGGGCTCGAGGCCAAGCAGCGCGCCGAGCTGGCCAAGCAGGCCCAGGAGCAGAAGAACCAGCAGGTCAACGTCGAGCTGCAGTCGGTCAAGCAGCAGGTCGCGATGCTGGGTTCGAACGGTTACCTGCTGAAAACCGCGATCGAGTCGGGCAAGATCCAGTTCATGGTGATCCCGCAGAACGGCAACATCAGCCTCCCGGTGCCGACGACGACCACGCAGACCCCGCGCTGATCCGATGTCCGCGCTGCCGTCCCACCTCGAGCTCGTCCAGGGCGTCGTCCTGCCGAAACCTGTCGGTGCGGATCCCGTCCTGGACTTCCTCAACACCCGGTCGGACTGGACCGACCGTGGGCCGGCCCGCACGGAGTGGCTGACCAGCTTCGAGACGCTCGTGATCTGGACGGGGTACGTCGGCCTGCTCTCCGACGCCGGAGTCTTCCGGCTGATCGAGCAGGCCGCCGGCCGCCCGACCGACGCGGCCCGGCGGTTCGAGGCGGCGCTGGAGTTCAGAGCCGACCTGTACGACGTACTGACCGACTCGACCGCGACGTCGTCGTTCGCCGCGGTGGAGCGGGTGATCGCCCGTGCCACCGCGCACCGGCGGCTGCTGCCGATGCCGACCCTGCACGGCCTGAGCGCCAACTGGGACCTGCCGGAGGACCTCAACCTCCCGCTGGATCACCTGGCGCTGCTGGCCGCCGACCTGCTCACCGGCTCGTCGCGGGCCTACGTCCGGCGCTGCCCGGGCGACGCCTGCGGCTGGCTCTTCCTCGACGCCCGCGGCCGCCGCCGCTGGTGCTCGATGGCCACCTGCGGCAACCGCGCGAAGGTCCGGGCGCACGCAGCTCGCACTCGCTAGGGACGCCCGTACGTCTCCAGTAGCCGCAGCCAGATCTCGTTCACCGTCGGGTACGCCGGTACGGCGTGCCAGAGGCGGTCCAAGGGGATCTCACCGACGACCGCGAACGTCGCCGCCTGCAAGAGATCGCTGACCTCCGGCCCGACGAACGTGACGCCGAGAACCACCTTGCGGTCCTCGTCCACGATCATCCGCGCCTTGCCCTTGTAGCCGTCCTGCCGGACGCTCGCGCCGGCCACGTTGCCGATCTCGTAGTCGACCGTCCGCGTGTTGTACCCGGCCTCGCGCGCGGTCTTCTCCGTGTGCCCGATCGAGGCGACCTCGGGATCCGTGAACGTCACCTGTGGCACGGCCTCGTGGTCGGCCGTCGCGACGTGCGTGCCCCACGGCTTGTCCGACACCGGCTTGCCGTTCGCGCGAGCGGCGATCACGTCACCGGCGGCGCGGGCCTGGTACTTGCCCTGGTGGGTGAACAACGCCCGATGCGTCACGTCGCCACCGGCGTACAGCCAGTCGAATCCCTCGACCAGCATGGTGTCGTCGGTCGGCAGCCAGTCGCCCGGCGTCAGCCCGATCGTCTCCAGCCCGATGTCGTCGGTCCGCGGCTGCCGCCCGGTCGCGACCACGAGCTCGTCGGCCTCGATCGTCTTCCCGTCCGACGTCTCCACGGACACCGTGCCGTCGGTCCGCCGGACGCTCTTCGTCCCGGTCTCGGTCAGCACCGTCGCGCCGAGCTCGCGCAACGCGTCGCCGACCATCTCGCCCGCGAACGGCTCCAGCGAGGTCAGCAGCTTGCCACGCGCGATCACCGTGACCTCGGTGCCGAAACCGGCGTACGCCGTAGCCATCTCGACCGCGACCGTGCCACCGCCGATGATCACCATCCGGTCCGGCACCGACTTGGCGCTGGTGACCTCCCGGCTGGCCCAGGGCTCGGACTCGTGCAGGCCCTCGATGTCCGGGATCACCGGGTCCGAGCCGGTCGACACCAGGACCGCGTGCCGGGCCGTGAGCACCGTCGTACCGCCGTCGGCCCCGGTCACCGTGACCTCCTTGACGCCGGACAGCCGCGCGTGACCGCGAACCAGGGTGATGCCGGCGCCGTCGACCCACTTCACCTGCCCGGCGTCGTCCCAGTTGCTGGCGAACGAGTTCCGCCGGTCCAGCACAGCCTGTACGTCGAGCTTGCCGGTCACGGCCTGAGCCGCGCCCCCGACGTGCTGCGCGGCCCGCAGGACCTGGCCCGATCGGAGCAGCGCCTTCGACGGCATGCAGGCCCAGTACGAGCACTCGCCGCCGACCAGTTCGCTCTCGATCAGCGCGACCGTCAGCCCACCCTGCACCGCCCGATCGGCCGCGTTCTCGCCGACAGCTCCGGCGCCCAGCACGATCAGGTCGTAGTCCGTCGTCTCCATGCCCCCTGCATATCACCCGCTCCCACTGCCGATCGGTAACTTCCGCCTGCCCACCTGCATCTAGTTCGTAACCGGTAATCCGTGGGAGGTGGGTCCTGTGCGAAGAGTCGCGCTGACAGCTGTGGCCGGACTGGTCCTGACACTCGGCCTGGTGAGCCCGGCCGCGGCCGCCGACCCTGCGCCCACCAACGTGAAGGTCGCGTGGTCCAGTGCCGCGCACACCCACGTCCGGGTGACGTGGGACGAGGTGGGGGACAGGTCCAACTGGATCATCGCGACGTACCCGGGCGGCTCGGCGCCCCACTCGTCGGAGACGGCTGCGGGTGCACCGAACCAGGTCGACGTACCGGTCTCCGACTTCCTGGCCAGTACGTCGGTGCGGATGTCGGTGGCCGTCACCTCGTCGGGGGCCTCGACGACCAGTCCGGGCGGTCTGTCCGCTCCCTTCGACACCCTGCAGCGCGGGGTCATCGACATCGACCAACTGACCGCCGTACCGGGCGGCAACACCTTCACGATGAAGTGGCACTCCGGACCCGATCCGGTCGACCCGAACCCCGGCGACGCGCTCGACCTGGCGGTCGGCCCGCACCGCTACCAGGTGTTCGCGAGCAAGCCGAACTACGTCGAGTGGTCCGCGGTCTCCCAGACCGGACCGGCGACCACGGCGACCTTCACGACGCCGGACGCACCGCCGATCAACGTCGGCGTCCGGGACTACAACGAGTGGTCCGGCGTGCCCGCGTGGACCAGCCTCGATGTCGACGGCGGCGCACTGGACAGCGTCACGATCCCGGCCAGTACGACGTACGGGCAAGCGACGGTGATCAGTGGGTGGTTCGTGCGGTCCGGACGGCGGTGCGACAAGGAGGGCTGCTGGTCGGGGCCGATTGGTCAGCATCCCCGGACGGTCGCGCTGCAGGCACGGGCGAACGCGGCGTCGCCCTGGTACGTCGTCGGCACGGTCCAGACCGACGGGGCGTTCCGGTTCGCGCCGGTGGCGTGGGGGACCAGGGAGTACCGCGTCGCCGTACCGGACTACTTCGCCGACGGCAGCCTCGGCATGGGAGCGATCAGCAAGTCGGTGAACACGCTGACCCGGCCACGAGTGGTCGCGTCGTTCGCAGCCACGACAGTCAAGCTGGGCCAAGCCGCGCGGGCTCGGATCTCCGTGTCGCCGGCGGTGAACGTCCGGTCCACCCTGCAGCGCTGGGACGGCAACGTCTGGCGGGATCTCAAGTGGGTCGACCTGAAGAGCGGCTGGGGCGACTACACGTTCGCCGCGACGCAGCGCGGGTCGCACGCGTACCGGTTCCTCGTGCCGTCCTTCACGTACGGCGGCCGCCCGATCGCCTGGCAGGTGTCGCCGAACTTCGTGCTGACGGCTAGTTGAACAGCGACGGGTCGACGGCGATCCACGTGTGCCGAGCGCGCGCCAGGATCCGTCCGTCGGAGTCGTACAGCGTGGTGGCGGTGAAGGTCTTGCGGCCGGACTCGCCGAGGTTGCGGCCCATGATCACGCAGGGCTCGCCGAGTTGCGGCTGCGCGTCGACGCAGGCGGTCATCTGGCCCAGCACCGAAGGCCGTCCGTCCAGGTCGATGCTCCAGCCGCCAGGGCAGTCGAGCGCCGCCCACAGGTGCACGGGTGCGACCAGGTCACCGTCAGCGTCGGCCAGCGAAGCCGCCGGCGTCCAGGTGCAGGCGGTCCGGCCGTCGCCGAGCAGGCCGGGCCGCAGGCGCAGGCCGTCCTGGTTGTCCGGGCCGCAGGTGTAGCAGCCAGGGAAGGGGTGGTTCTGCAGTCCCCGGTACGACGCTTCGGCGGCTTGCGCTTCGTCGTACTGGACCGGGTCGATCGCCGAGTCGCCGAGCACATCGGCCGGCACCGGCTCGGCCTCCGCGACCACCGTGTCGGCTGCCCGCAGGAACGCGCTGCCCTCGGCGAAGGTGAGGTCGAGGTCGGTCTCGAGCGGCGGCGGCATCCGCAGGGTGACCTGCGGGACGGTGTCGTCGGACCCGCCCAGGCGGGTGCCGAGCAGACCGGCCGTGTAGCCGCCGTTGGCGGACTTGTCCGGGCCCCGGAACCGTCGTTCGATCCGCAGCACCTCGTGCGTACTCATGCCCACCGACCCTAACTCCCCGTCCGCCCAGTGGGACGGGGAGTCCCGGAATGGCCCGAATCAGGCCTGTTGATCTGCAAAGTGAAGGGTTTTCCCGCGTTCCCGCAGATTTACTGGTCCGACCACTCTCATTCAAACGTCCGTTTGAACTATGCTGACTGCAGGCTACGGCGCGTGAGCAGGTGGGGTGCCTGCGCGAGCGGTGGCCGGGGGGAAGGAGAACTCTGTGGAAACACCACCCGTGGAATCGACCCGGGAACGGTTGCTCAACATTGCCGAGCAGCGGTTCGGCGAGGGCGGCTACGAAGGAACGTCACTGCGCGCGATCACGGTCGCCGCGGCTGCGAACATCGCGGCGGTGAACTACCACTTCGGTTCGAAGGAGGCCCTGCTCCGGGCCGCGGTGGCGCGCGCGATGGCACCGGTCAACACCGAACGGCGCCGCCGGCTCGACCAGCTGGAGGCGACCGGGCACCCGACCGCCGAGCAGCTGATCAGGGCCTTCATCGAGCCCGGGCTGGATCTCGTCCTGCGCCGGGGCGAGCGGGGCGCGATCGTGGCCCGGTTCATCGGCCGGGTCGCGTTCGACCCGAGCCGGCGGATCCGTGAGCTGTACGCCACGGAGGCGGATCCGGTCGAGGCCCGCTACCTGGCGGCACTGCAGGCGGCGCTGCCGAGAGCGGCGCCCGAGTCGGTCGCGTTCGGCTACGTCAACATGCTCGGTCTGCTCGCGCTGCACCAGTCGCAGGCGCTGTCGCGAGCCCCGGGCACCGAGGACGTCGACGACGCCAGTAGGTTGGCCGAGAACCTGATCGCCTTCCTGGTGGCGGCTTTCGACCGCGGCCTGCGCGCCTGACGCGACACACCGTGTACGACGGGCCCGTCGCAGCGCTCGAAGCGGCGGGCCACTGACCCAACTGGTCTGGCGATTCCTGTCCATCAATTGCTCACGGATGTTCGAACCCCCGGGTAACGCTGCATAATGGCGCTCCGTGGAGCCCTGTGAAGTCGTGGTTGCCGTCGATCTCGGTGGAACCCGGATGAAGTGCGGCCTGGTCGCCGCCGACGGTGCCGTGCTGCACCGGGAGACCAGGTCGACGCCCCGGGACGCTGGTGCTCGTGCCGTGCTCGACGCGCTGCTGCAAACCGTCGTCGAGCTCAGCCAGAAGGCGGCCGCCGACGGGCACCACGTCCGCGCGGTCGGCGTCGTCGTACCGGGCATCATCGATGCCGAGCAGGGCACGGTCAGCGCCGAGAACCTGCTCTGGGTGAAGACCCCGGTCCGCGCCGAGATCCAGGCCGCGCTCGGCCCCGACCACCAGGTGTACCTCGCCCACGACGTCCGCGCCGGCGGCTACGCCGAGCTGCGCCAGGGCGCCCTCCGAGGCACCACGAACTCACTCTTCCTCCCGCTCGGCACCGGCATCGCGGCCGCGATGGTCGTCGACGGCTCGCTGGTCAGCGGCGACGGGTACGCCGGTGAGCTCGGCCACACCCGGTTCGTGCACGGCGAAGCCGCCGAGCTGTGCGCCTGCGGCCAGTACGGCTGCCTGGAGACGGTCGCCTCCGCTGCCGCCCTCGCCCGCCGGTACGGCGCCCGCACGGGTCGTGTCGTCGACGGAGCCCGCGAGGTCCTGGAGCTGCTGGCCGAAGGCGATCCCGACGCCGCGATCGTGTGGGAGGAGGCGCTGGCCGCGCTGATCGACGCGCTCGTGCTCTACACGACCCTGGTCGCGCCGACCCGGATCGCGATCGGCGGCGGACTGGTCGGCGCGGGGGAGACCCTGCTCGCGCCCTTGCGCGCCGGGGTGCACGAGCGGCTGACGTTCCAGCGCGAGCCGGAGATCGTCGCCGCGGAGCTCGGCGAGGAGGCCGGATGTCTCGGCGCCGCGCTGCTGGCCTGGGACCGAGTGACTGTGGACGAGAGCGGGGAGCAGACCGAATGACGACGTACAGGGTGGGCCGGCTGGTGACGCCGGACGACGTCCTGGAGAGCGCCTGGATCCAGATCGAGGACGGCGACATCATCGCCTTCGGCCGCCGGTCCGAGGGGATGCCGGCCGACGGGCTGCGGCCGCAGGACCTCGGCGACACCACGGTCGTGCCCGGGTTCGTCGACATCCACACCCACGGCGGCGGCGGTTCGACGTACTCGACGACCGATCCCGAGGAGGCGCGCAAGGTCGCGGCCTTCCACGCCGGGCACGGGACCACGACGACGATGGCCAGCCTGGTCACCGGGCCGCTCGACGAGCTCGTGTCGCAGACCGCGTGCCTGGCCGACCTGGTCACCGACGGCGTGATCGCGGGCGTTCACCTGGAGGGCCCGTTCCTCTCCGCGGCGCGTTGCGGCGCGCACGAGCCGACGTTGCTGCGCGACCCGGTCGAGGGCGATGTCGCCAAGGTGCTCAGCGACGCGGTGAAGATGGTGACGATCGCGCCGGAGCTGGAGCACGGGCTGGACGCGATCCGTCAGGTCGTCGACGCGGGTGTGGTCGCCGCGCTCGGGCACACCGACGCGACGTACGAGCAGATGATCGCCGGGGCGGACGCCGGGGCGACGGTCGCGACCCACCTGTTCAACGGGATGCGGCCGTTCCACCACCGCGACCCCGGTCCGGTCGGTGCCGCGCTCAACGATCCGCGGCTGCTGCTCGAGGTGATCAACGACGGCATGCACCTGGACCCGCAGGTGGTTCGCGTCGCCCTGGCCGCCGCCGGGGTGAACCGGATCGCACTGATCACCGACGCGATGGTCGCGACCGGCATGCCCAACGGGCGCTACATGCTGGGCAGCCTCGAGGTCGACGTGAAGGACGGACTGGCCACGCTCGCGCAGGGCTCGCACTCGATCGCGGGCAGCACGCTGACGATGGATGTTGCCTACCGCAACGCGGTGAACGCCGGTGTCTCGCTGGTGGACGCGTCGCGGATGGCGTCGACGACGCCGGCCGAGGCGTTCGGCTGGTACAACGTCGGCGGCATCGAGACCGGCAAGCGTGCCGACCTGGTCGTGCTCGACGACGACTACACCGTCCAGAAGGTGATGCGCGGCGGCGAGTGGCTCGAGACCACGTGATCGGCACCGTCACGCTCAACCTGGCGCTCGACGTCACGTACGCCGTCGACGAGCTCGTGGTCGGCGGCAGTCACCGCGTCGGTGACGTCCGGATGCGGGCCGGAGGCAAGGGTGTGAACGTCGCCCGGGTCGCCGCGACGCTCGGCCACCCGGTGCTGGTGCTCGGCTTCGTCGGCGGAGTCACCGGCGAGCAGGTCGCCGAGGAGCTCTTCGACGCCGGCCTGACTTCACTGCTCACGCCGATCAAGGGCGAGACCCGGCGGACCGTTGCCATCGTCAACGGTGTCGACGGGGACGCGACGATCTTCAACGAGGCCGGGCCTTCGGTCGCCGCCGACGAGTGGCGGGCGCTGACCGAGCGGATGCCGTGGCAGCGCCTCGGCGTACTGGCTTGTTCGGGCAGTCTTCCGCCCGGTCTGCCCGCCAACGCGTACTCCGAGATCGCGACGCTCGCGTGGCAACGCGACGTACGGACCGTCATCGACACCGGCGGGCAGGCCTTGCTCGCCGCTGCCGAGGCAGGCGCTGTCGTTCGGTCGAACGCGGCCGAGCTGCACGAAGCACTCGGTGACGACATGTCCGTCGAGGACGGCGCTCGCCGACTGGTCGACTTCGGGGCCACCGCCGCCGTGATCACCGACGGCCCGCGCGGCATGGTCGCCGCGAGCCGGACCGGCGTTTGGCGTGCGGACCCGGTCGAGCGTGTGGCCGGAAACCCCACTGGTGCAGGGGATGCGTGCACCGCCGTCGTCGCTGCCGCGATCGCCGAGTCGGCCCAACCCGACTGGCCGACGGTCCTCAAGTCCGCGGTGGCCGCGTCGGCCGCCGCCGTCCTCACACCGGTTGCCGGTGACATCGACCTTGCGGCGTACCGGCGGTGGCAGCCGCAGGTCGTCGTTCGATAGGAGAAGCTCATGCCGTTGGTGTCCGGAGCCGAGGTCGTGCTGGCCGCAGCCCAGGCGGGCCGTGGAGTCGGCGCGTTCAACGTGATCCAGCTGGAGCACGCGACCGCGCTGATCGCCGGGGCCGAGCAGGTCGGTGCGCCGGTGATCCTGCAGATCAGCGAGAACGCCGTGAAGTACCACGGCGCGCTCAAGCCGATCGGGGTCGCCACCCTGGCGGCCGCGGCCGCGTCGAGCGTGCCGGTCGTCGTGCACCTCGACCACGCGATGGATCGCGACCTGGTCACCGAGGCGGTGTCGCTCGGCTTCACCTCGGTGATGTTCGACGCGTCCAAGCTCGAGTACGCCGACAACGTCGCCGCGACCAGCGAGGTGACCGCGTTCTGCCACGAGCACGGCGTGTTCGTCGAGGCGGAGATCGGTGAGGTCGGCGGCAAGGACGGCGTGCACGCGCCTGGCGCCCGGACCCGGCCCGACGAGGCGCTCGCGTTCGCCGAGGCGACCGGCGTCGACGCGCTCGCGGTCGCGGTCGGGTCGTCGCACGCGATGACCGAGCGGACGGCCGAGCTGGACTTCGCGCTGATCGGTGAGCTGCGGGCCGCCGTACCGGTTCCCCTTGTGCTGCACGGTTCTTCGGGCGTCGCCGACGAGGACCTGACCCGCGCGGTCGAGGCCGGGATGACGAAGGTGAACATCGCGACCCACCTGAACAACGTGTTCACCGGCGTCGTCCGCGAGATCCTCGCCGACCAGCCGAAGCTCGTCGACACCCGCAAGTACCTCGGCCCCGCCCGCACCGCGGTCGGAGCCGAGGTCGCTCGCCTGCTGACGATCCTGAAGGCCGTCTAGGCAGGTCAGAGCGAAGCGTTGCCGCGGACCCAGCCGCGCCGGAGTTCCTCGTGCGCGGTCTGGGCTCGGGCTCGAGCCGCCGGGTCCGGGACCTCGAAGTCCTCGAGCAACCGGCGCAGGGCGAGTTCGAGGGCGGCCACCACGGCCTGCTCCTCGGTCACCGGGGACTCGCAGATCCCGGCAACGCCTTCGGCCAGTGCCGTCAGCGCGGTCGCCTCCGGCGCGGTGAGCTGGAGACGGACCTCGGTGCGTGATTCCATCTGGACCTCCTGGTGCCTTGGTACAGTCATCGTGGATGCAACGCCGGTGTTTCACAAGAGGCCCGGTAGTGAGGAGTTCGGCGCGATGACGGTCACGGTCGACGAGACGCTGCGGGCGGCGACGGTCGCGGTGCTGGCCGAGCACGGCTGGGACGGCGTCACGCTGGAGCGGGTGGCCGAGCAGGTCGGCCGGTCGCGGGTCACGCTGTGGCGGCAGGGCTTCACCGTGGAGGCGTTGCTGAACTCGCTGCTCGACGCGCTGGCGACCGACTACCGCGACGCGATGTGGCCGGTGCTGACCGCCACCGGGACCGGCCGGCAGGGACTGGTCAAGGCGCTGAACGCTTTGTTCGACGTACTGGACCGGCATCTTCCGCTGATGATGTCGTCGGACCTGGTCTTCCACCGCGAGCAGGAACGCAACGGCTCGGTGGTCTACCTGGAGCCGTTCGAGCGGTTCCTGCGTGAGGGCGCGGACGACGGCTCGCTGCATCCGCGCGGCCGGGTCGACGACGTCGCGGAGATCGTGATGGTGAGCGCGACCACGACCTACGTGCACATGCGCGGCCGGCACCACTGGTCCAAGGCCCGGGTCCGTGGGCTGACCCTGGACCTGATCCTGCGTGGTCTGGTCGAACCCTGATGCAACAGGGCTGTTGCAATTTCTGCAACATAGGCGTTACATGGAGATCTGCCTGACCGTGCCGTCGAGGGGAACCGCCATGACACTGCCGTACGCCGAACCGCTCACCCGCCGGTCGCCCGGACCGCGCGTGATCCCCGAGCCGCCGCGGGTCGGTGAGCCCGGCGGAGACCCGTGCGGCCTCTGTACGTGGATCGCCGACCCGGCCGCGTCCGGCCACCAACCGCCGTTGTGGCAGAACGAGGACTGGGTGCTGTGCCGGGCGACCGAGGTCACCGTCCCGGGCATCGTCTGGCTGACCACGCGGGAGCACCACGACTCGTTCGCCGATCTGCCCGACCGGGTCGCCGCGAGCTACGGCGGCGTCGTCGCCCGGATCGAACGGGCCATCCTGGCGCTCGGCGACATCGCTCGGGTGCACGTCTACCGCTGGGGCGACGGCTCGTCGCACTTCCACATCTGGTTCTACCCGCGCCCGCTCGGCATGCTCGAAGCCCGTCGCGAAATGCTCCCGCTCTGGGCGGACCTGATGCCGGAGGCCCCGGCCGCCGTCGTAGCCGAAGCCGAGCAGAAGATCGCCGCGGCGATGAGAGCCGGCGACCCACGGTCATGAGCCCGACCGAGCAGAAGCCGGACCCGGGAGAGTCCGGCCCGGGAAAGCCGGACCCGGCGCCCGGCCCGGGGAAGTCGCGCCCGGGGTCTGGGAGGTCTGCCCCGGCGCAGCCTCAGCCGGGGCTGGTGCGTGGGCTCGGGGTGACGGACGCGGTGGTGATCGGGCTGGGCTCGATGATCGGGGCCGGCGTCTTCGCGGTCTGGGCGCCGGCCGCCCAGGCCGCCGGCGGCGCGCTGCTCGTCGGCCTGCTGATCGCCGCCGCAGTCGCCTACTGCAACGCAGCGTCCTCGGCCCAGCTGGCGGCTCAGTACCCGGTGTCCGGTGGCGCCTATGTCTACGGCCGCGAGCGGCTCTCACCGACCGTCGGCTTCCTGGCAGGCTCCGCCTTCGTCCTCGGGAAGACCGCTTCGTGCGCCGCCATGGCACTGACCTTCGCCACCTACGCGGTCCCGGATCCCGGGTGGCTGCGCCGCGGCGTAGCGCTGCTCGCGGTGATCCTGCTGGCGGCGGTGAACTACCGCGGCGTCACCCGGACCGCTCGCCTGACCCGGGTCCTCGTCGCCTGCTCGCTGGCCGTCCTCGCCCTGATCCTGGTGCTCCTGCAAGCCTCGTCCGGCACCGATCCGCTCCCGCCAGTGTGGCCCGGCGGAACCAGCGTGTACGGCGTTCTCCAGGCCGCCGGCCTGCTGTTCTTCGCCTTCGCCGGCTACGCCCGGATCGCGACGATGGGGGAGGAGGTCCGCGACCCGAGCCGGACCATCCCACGCGCTGTCTCGATCGCCCTACTGATTGCCGTAGGCATCTATCTTCTGATCGGCCTGATGCTGCTCAGGTCCGTGGGGGCCTCCGAGATCGCTGCCTCCAACGCACCGCTGGTGACCGCGGTCCGCGCCGCCGAGGCCGCCTGGGCGGTCCCGATCGTCCGGATCGGCGCTGCCCTGGCCAGCCTGGGCGCGTTGCTGGCCTTGATCGCGGGGATCAGCCGCACCGCCTTGGCGATGGGCCGCAACGGCGACCTGCCGGGCTGGCTCGCGGCGGTTCATCCACGCTTCCGCGTTCCGCACCACGCCGAGGTGGCACTCGCCGTCGTGGTCGGAGTCCTGGTGCTGACCGTCGACCTGCGCGGTGTGATCGGCTTCTCGTCGTTCGGTGTCCTGCTGTACTACGCGGTCGCGAACGCGGCCGCCTTCACCCAGCCCCGGGACCAGCGTCGCTGGCCCCGGGCCGTCAGTGTCGTCGGGTTGCTGGGGTGTGTCGTGCTCGCCCTCACCCTGCCGCCCGCATCGGCGGTCGGCGCCGCCGTCGTACTGGCGCTTGCTGTGCTGGTGCGGTGGTCGATCAGGTCAGGTCGCGCCGGATCCGCCAGAAGCTGAAGCCGGTCAGGCCGAGAGCGAGCAGGAGGAACAGCCCGAACTCGCGCCACTGCAGTCCCCAGAAGTGGCTGGCCGGGTGGTAGCTGATGTGCTGCTTGTAGCCGTCGTCGGCGAGACGCTGGAAGCAGACGCTCATCGGCTGCCGGCTGCTTGCCTCCTCCGGAGTGGCGTTCGGCGGAGGCGGCCCGCACTCGGCGAGATAGCTCGGCAGGGTCTTCTGAACCTGCCCGGCGGAGTTCACCGTCTGCTCCGACAGTTTCCAGTTGCCCTCGCCCGGGATCTTCGCCTCGACGCGCATCACGACCGCGTTGTCCTCCGGACCTGACAGCTGCAGCCCGCGCATGTTCTCGGGTGTGACAATCACATTGGTCTCGACCGGCGTCATCAGGTGCGGCCGGATCAGGATCGGCGACAGGATCTGGATCGCGATCACCCCGGCCAGCGTGATCGCGATCGCGACCACACTGCGCCGTACGAGCAGCCCGACAGCCACTCCGAGCGCGAAGGCGAACGCCGCGTAGCCGATCGGCACGACCCCTCGCGTGCCGAAGACCGCGGGGAGCAGCCGGGGAACGTTGAAGATGCCCGCCGACTGACCCGAGTCGATCGCGTCGTCGATCGGGTCGGACCACCACGTCACCGCGAGGCTGAGCAGACCGGTGACGACCATCGCGCCGAGTCCGGTGACCGCCAGCTTCGTGACCAGCCAGCGGGTCCGGGTGATGCTCTGGTTCCAGACCAGCCGGTGCGTGCCGGCCTCGAGCTCACGAGCGATCAGGGGCGCACCCCAGAAGGCGCCGATCACCGGGGGAGCGGCGTACACGAGCGCCTGCCCGGCGACGTACAGGTACTGGTTGATCCGGTCGAACTGGATCTGCTTGAGGAACTCCTCGGGCCTGAGCTTGTACGTGTCGACCAGGCCGGGGCCGGTCACGGCGAGGAAGACGCCGAGCAGCACGATCGCGCCGACGACCACCAACGCCTGCAGGCGGAACTGCCGCCAGGTCAGCCAGATCATCGCTGCACCTCCAGGACGGGCCGGTCGTTGGACTTGGGTTTCGTCGACGCCGAGCGGCCCATGTAGGCCAGCACGATGTCCTCGAGCGTGAGCTGCGAGATCGACCACGCCGGGTCGAGCACCGGCTCGTCGGTGCGGATCAGGAACGTGGACTGGCGATCGGTGTGGCTGGCCGAGAGCACGTACTGGTTCTGCGGCATCGACTTCTCGTCGCGCCGCGGACCGACCAGCCGGTAGTGCGTGGCGAGCAGCGTCTCGATGTCGCCGCTGATCTGGACTCGCGAGTCGACCAGGACGACCAGGTAGTCGCAGGACCGTTCGACGTCGGAGACCAGGTGCGAGGACAGGACGACGCTCAGCTCCTGCTCGGTGACGGCCTCCATCAGATCCTGCAGGAACTCGCGCCGGGCGAGCGGGTCGAGCGCGGCGACGGGCTCGTCGAGGATCAGCAGCTCGGGCCGTTTCGCGATGCCCAGCGTGAGCGCGAGCTGCGCACGCTGACCACCGGACAGTCGACCGGCCCGCTGCTTCGGGTCGAGCCCGAGACGCTCGATCCGCTGCTGGGCAAGGGAATCGTCCCAGCCCGGGTTGAGGTGCGCGCCGAGCTTGAGGTGGTCGGCGATCGACAGCCTGCTGTACGTCGGGGTGTCCTGGGCGACGAAACCGACCTTGGCGAGCTGCGGCCCGCCGGGCGGCGCGTCCAGCACCTCGATGCTGCCGGCGGTCGGGGTGAGCATGCCGACGGCGAGGTTCAGCAAGGTGCTCTTGCCGGCGCCGTTCGGGCCGACGAGGCCGACGACGCGGCCGGCCGGGAGGTCGAGGGTGCAGTCGGTCAGCGCCCAGCGGCGCCCGTACTTCTTGCCCAGTCCTTGGGCCCTGAGAGCGGCGGTCATGCTATGTCCTCCTGAGCGGCGGACCGAAACGTGGCCTTGAACAACGCCTCGATGCTCTCGTCGTCCAGTCCCGCTTTACGGGCCTTGGACAACCATCGCTGCAGGTCCGCGCGGAGCGGGCCGTGCGCGGCGAGGCTGTGATCGGTCAGGGTCCGGGTCACGAACGTGCCGCGACCCGGTCGCGCTGCCACGAGCCCTTCGTGCTCCAGCTCGCGGTAGGCCTTCAGGACGGTGTTCGGGTTGATCGCGAGGCTCGCGACCACGTCCTTCACCGTCGGTAGCTGATCTCCTTCGCGCAGCAGCCCGAGCCGCAACGCGTTGCGGACCTGCTGCACGACCTGCTGGTACGGCGAGACCCCCGACCGCCCGTCCAGGTGGAACTCAATCATCTGTCACCCCATTGATCTAGTTACCTAGCACTATAGGGGTACAGGAGATCCCGCGGTCAAGGCCTCGGTGGACTACTTGATCGCGTCGTAGCGGCGCAGGGACTCCTGGCGGGCCTCGGCGTGGTCGACGATCGGCGCCAGGTAGTCGTGGCCGTCGAGCAGCCAGGGCTCGTGGACGGCCTTGCCCTCGATGCCGGCCAGCTCCGGGATCCAGCGCCGGACGTAGGCGCCGTCGGGGTCGAACTTCTTGCCCTGCGTGGTCGGGTTGAAGATCCGGAAGTACGGCGAGGCGTCGGCGCCGCAGCCCGCGACCCACTGCCAGTTCAGGCTGTTCGACGCGAGGTCGCCGTCGCGCAGTCGCGCCATGAACCAGCGCGCGCCGTACTTCCAGTGCACGTGCAGATCCTTGACCAGGAAGGACGCGACGACCATCCGGATCCGGTTGTGCATGAAGCCGGACTCCGCGAGCTGGCGCATCCCGGCGTCGACGACCGGGTAGCCGGTCCGGCCCTCGCACCAGGCGGTGAAGGCGTCGTCCGGTTCGTCGTACGCCATCTTGGCGAACTCGGAGCGCAGCGGCTTCCAGGCCGCTTCCGGGTACCGCGCGAGCAGGTCCGCGCAGAACTCGCGCCAGGCCAGCTCGCGCCGGTAGGCCTCGGCGCCCTTGCTGCGCAGGCGGGCCAGGTCGGCGAGCATCGTGCGCGGGTGGATCTCGCCGTACTTCAGCGGGACCGACATCCGCGACGTGCTGTCGAGATCCGGCCGGTCGCGCTCGTCGTCGTACGCCGCGACGCCGTCGAGCCAGTCCTGCCAGTGCTCGCGTGCCGCGGCCTCGCCCGCCCCCTCGACGAGCGAGACCTTCGGCAGCGCGTCACTCCGCTTCCCGATCCAGTCGACGGTCGCCGGCGCGTCGACCGGCTGCCGCCAGCCGTGCTCGAGCCAGGCGCGGAAGTACGGCGTGAAGACCTGGTACGAGTTGCCTTGACCGTTCAGCACGCGGCCCGGCGCCACGGCGTACGGCGAACCGGTCGCGACGAGCGGGCAGTCGAGCGCCTTCTCGACCGCGGCGTCCCGGCGGCCGCCGTACGGGCCGTAGTCCTGGGCGACGTGCACACTGGCCGCGCCGATCTCGGCGGCCAGTGCCGGTACGACGTCCGCCGGATCTCCACGCCGTACGACGAGCTTGCCGCCCATCGCGTCGGACAGGCTCTTCAACGAGCTGATCAGGTGATCGCGGCGCGGGTCGCCGGCCGCGTCCCACAGGGCCGGGTCGAGCACGAACAATCCGGCCACCTGGCCGTCGCCCGCTGCCACCGCGTCGAGCAGTGCGGGGTTGTCCGTCAGCCTCAGATCACGTCTGAACCACATCAACGCAGTCATCCGGCCCAGTCTTGCCGATGAACAACTTTGAAGTGAGCTTGAACCTTCAATGACCGGATCGGCCCGCCGATTGGGTAAGGCTTGCCTGGGTAGGCGAGAATGGTTGTCGTGAGCGAGCTGATCGATACCACCGAGATGTACCTGCGGACCATCTACGAACTGGAAGAAGAGGGCATCCTGCCCCTGCGCGCGCGGATCGCCGAGCGCCTGCACCAGTCCGGGCCAACGGTCAGTCAGACGGTGGCACGGATGGAGCGCGACGGGCTGGTCACGGTCGAGGGCGACCGCCACCTGGAGCTCACCGACGTCGGCCGCATGCAGGCCACGCGGGTGATGCGCAAGCATCGGCTGGCCGAGCGGCTGCTGGTCGACGTGATCGGCCTCGAGTGGGAGGACGTGCACGCCGAGGCCTGCCGCTGGGAGCACGTGATGAGCGACGCGGTCGAGCTCCGGCTGATGAAGATCCTCGACAACCCGACCGAGTCGCCGTACGGCAACCCGATCCCGGGCCTGGAGGAGCTGCACAAGGAGAGCCTCGCGACGCCGATCGGCGAGTTCCGCGACGGTGTCGAGCCGCTGGACAAGGTGCTCGACCAGGCGACCGGCGCGGCCGTGCGCGTGCTCGTACGACGGATCGCCGAGCCCGTGCAGACCGACGACTTCGCGATGGCCGTGCTGCGCCGGGCCGGCGCGCTGCCGGGCCGCGAGGTCGACTCGATGCTGGACGCCGAGGGTGTCCTGGTCGGCAGCCGTGACGCCGGCGGTGTGATCAGCGACGAGACCGCCGGGCACATCTTCGTCTCCCTGGTCTGAATCCGGGCAAGCCGGTCAGACCTGCGTCAAGAATGCGGCCACTGCCTGCGCTCGATGATGTACGGGCAGTGGTCACGGGGTAACGTCTGTCCGCGATGTCAGAGAACCAGATCGACTGGCCCGGGTACCTGCGGGAGTTCCACTCCGCCACCCCGGGCAGTACGGAAGCCCTGCTGTCCCGGGCGGTAGCAGGCGACCACACGCCGTACCGCTGGCTCGTCCGCGCCGTGTCGGGGGAGGCCAAGCGGGTGCTGGACCTCGCCTGCGGCAACGGCCCGGTCGCCCGGGAGCTGTACGGGCGCTGGGTGGTGGGCGTCGACAGCAACGCGATCCAGCTCGACGGCGCGCCCGGTCCGAAGGTGCAGGCCGACGCGCTGCACCTGCCGTTCGCCAACGAGGCCTTCGACGTCGTGACCTGCTCGATGGGTCTGATGGTGCTGCAGCCGTTGCCCGACGTACTGGCTGAGGCTGCTCGGGTCCTGCGGCGTGGGGGAGTGCTCGCCGCGACGATCCCGGCGGTGCGGCCGCTGCGGCGCGGTGACCTGCGGACGCTGACCGGGCTCACCACACGGCTGCGGTCGCGGCCGCAGTTCCCGGCGGGTGGCGAGATCACCGGGCTGAAGGAGCAGCTGCGCGAGGCCGGCTTCATCGTGATGGAGAGCCAGCGCGAGCGGTACGTGTACACGGTCCGCAGCATCGACGACGCCCGCCGGATGGTCGGCGCGCTCTACCTGCCCGGTACGTCGGAGAAGCGGCGCGAGCACGCCGCCGCCTGGATGGCCCAGCGCGCCCATGACCGGGACGGCCTCGAGGTCGCGATCCCGATCCGCCGCATCACCGCGATGCGGACCACCCTCGCGCTGAGCTGAGACCACTCACCGTTGGGCCGCAGCAGTAGGTACCGTTCTGCTGTGCCCGCTCTGACCTGGTCCGTTCGCTCGGTCGATCACGCACTCGGTGGCGAGTCGGTCTACCGGGAGCTGTTCGCCGCCGAGCCGGTCGCGTTCTGGCTCGACGGCAGCCTCACCGACCGGTCGCTGCGGCGGATCTCCGTGCTCGGGACGAGCGCCGGGCCGGACGCGGAAGTGATCGTCCGGGACGTTTCCGACGGGGATGTCTTCACCGAACTTCAGGCCCGCCTCGCCGACCGCCTGACCGACGGACCGGCCGAGCTTTCCCAGGTCTTCAACGGTGGGTACGTCGGCTACTTCGGCTACGAGCTCAAGTCCCTCACCGGCGGCGTCACGGCGTACGAAGCGCAGACTCCGGACGCCCTGTGGATCTGGGCCAACCGCTTCGTCGTCATCGACCACGACCGGGACCGCTCGTACCTCGTCGCCGTCCACGCGCCTGGCGATGCGGAGGCGCTTGCCTGGCTCGAGACCGCGTCGTCGGCCGCCGCGTCGTGGTGGATGGGCTGGGTCGATCCGCCGGCGATCTCGCTGCTCGACGTCGAGCAGCACCTGGAGCAGGACCGCGCGACGTACCTGGCCGGGATCGACGCCTGCATGACCGCGCTCGAAGCCGGCGAGACCTACGAGGTCTGCCTGACGAACCGCGTCCGCCTCCCACCGGTCCCGGAGCCGCTCGATTTCTACCTGTGGCAGCGCGCGACCAATCCCGCGCCGTACTCGGCCTTCCTCCGGTACGGCGAACTCGCGATCGCCAGTTCGTCGCCGGAGCGGTTCCTCGCGGTCGACGGCGACGGGTGGGCGGAGTGCCGGCCGATCAAGGGCACCGCGCCGCGCTCGGACGACCCGGCGCAGGACAAGCTGGTCGCCAAGGCGCTGGCCGAGGACGAGAAGACCCGCGCCGAGAACCTGATGATCGTCGACCTGATCCGCAACGACCTCGGCCGGGTCAGCGAACCGGGGACCGTCCAGGTCCCGCAGCTGATGGTTGTCGAGAGCTACCAAACCGTGCACCAGCTCGTCACGACTGTGCGGGGCAAGCTGCGCGACGGTGTGGACGCGGTGGCCGCCGTACGGGCGTGCTTCCCGCCGGGATCGATGACCGGGGCACCGAAGATCCGCACGATGGAGATCCTCGACGCGCTGGAGTCGAGTGCGCGTGGGGTGTACTCCGGTGCGCTCGGCTACCTGACGGTCGACGGACGGGCCGATCTGAGCGTGGTGATCCGGACCGCCGTCCTGACTCCGCACGAGACGGTGATCGGCGCGGGCGGGGCGATCGTGCTCGACTCGGATCCTGACGACGAGTACGACGAGATGGTGCTGAAAGCCGCTGCAACGCTGGGAAGGTCGGGGTGAAGTCCGTGCTGGTCGCCGATTCGTTTCTCGTGCACAACGGGCAGGTCCGGGGGCTGGCGCTGCACCGCGAGCGATTCGCTTCGTCGTGTGCCGCGCTGGGGGAGTCCGGGGCTGAGGCGTACTTCGACGATCAGGTCGGTCGCTTTCCTGGCTTCGGCCGGTGGTTCCCTCGCTTCGAGCTGTCCGAATCGGGTCTGTCCGTTCAGTTGCGTCCGGCCCCTACTCAGGGCGGCCGGATCCGCATCGCCGTGCACAGCGGCGCCGATCCGCGGACGCAGCCGTTCGTCAAAGGACCTGACCTCGCAGCACTCGGTGCGCTGAAGGCCGAGGCTGCCGCCGACTGCGGCGCCGACGAGGTCCTGCTGATGGACCCCGACGGCATCGCCGTCGAAGCGGCGTACTCGGCGCTGGCCTGGTGGGAAGGCGACACCCTCCACTTCCCGCCGTCCGACCGGGCGTTCCTGCCGTCGGTCACCGCTCACCTGGTCCGAGACTTGGCTATCGCCAGAGGTGTCGAGGTCGCCGAAACCGCCCGCCGCCCCGAGGACCTCGCCGAGGTCGACGAGCTCTGGCTCCTCAACGCCCTGCACGGCATCCGCCCCGTCCACGCCTGGCACGACGGCCCGATCGACCCCCTCCCCGCCTCCGCCGCCACCACCTGGCAACAGGCCCTCACAGACCTGGCCCGCCCCATCAGCTGACCCCAACGCCCTTCAAGTAGTCCCCTCGCGGCCCCACCCTGCCCGCCCAGCTTTCCCCGCCGGGGCCCCTCAAGTAGTCCCCTCGCAGCCCCGACCTGCCCAACCCATCACTTCCAAAAACTGATATCACTATGCTACCTTCAAGACATCGAATCCCGGAGGAGCTGAACGATGACTGCTGACGTTGACGTGATGGTGGAAATGCCCAAGCCGAAGGTGACCGAGCGATCGGCGCGGGACCTGAACGGCTGGCCGATCCTGGGCCTGTCGTTCGTGCTGGTGCTCGTAGCAGTGGTGCTGTTCATCCTCGGGATCAGCCAGGGCAACCTGGCGCTGATCATCGTCTCGGCGGTCCTGTTCGTCGCCGGCGTGATCCTCGCAGCCGGCCTGACCGCGGTGTCGCCCGGACGGGCCCGCGTGCTGCAGATCCTCGGCCGGTACGCCGGAACGATTCGCACCGACGGCCTCCGCTGGGTGAACCCGATCTCGGTCCGCCAGCCCGTCTCCACCAGGATCCGCAACCACGAGACGGCCGTTGCCAAGGTCAACGATGCCGACGGCAACCCGATCGAGATCGCCGCGGTGGTGGTCTGGCAGGTCGAGGACACCGCGCAGGCGTTGTTCGAGGTGGACGACTTCGTCGAGTTCGTCGCGATCCAGACCGAGACCGCGGTCCGGCACATCGCCAACTCCTACCCGTACGACGTGCACACCGAGGACGGTGGCCTGTCGCTGCGCGACAGCACCGACGAGATCACCGAGACCCTGTCGACCGAGATCGGTGTCCGCGTCCAGGCGGCCGGCGTGCACGTGATCGAGTCCCGGATCACCCACCTGGCGTACGCGCCGGAGATCGCCCAGGCGATGCTGCGGCGCCAGCAGGCCGGTGCGATCGTGGCGGCCCGGGCCCGGATCGTCGAGGGCGCGGTCGGCATGGTCGAGTTGGCGCTGGACCGGCTGTCCGAGAACAACGTCGTCGACCTCGACGAGGAGCGCAAGGCAACCATGGTCAGCAACCTGCTGGTGGTGCTGTGCGGCGATCGTGACGCGCAGCCGGTCGTGAACACCGGCTCGCTGTACCAGTAGTTCCGATGGCGACCGAACGCAAGAAGATCCTGCTCCGGCTGGATCCCGTGGTGCACGACGCGCTGGCTCGTTGGGCTTCCGACGAGCTGCGCAGCACCAACGCCCAGATCGAGTTCCTGCTCCGGCGCGCCCTCGCGGACGCCGGCCGGCTGCCCGGCGAGGTCGGCAAGATGCGCCGCCCGGGCCGCCCTCGCAAGGAGGAATCATGAACGCTCGTTCGATCCGCAAGCCGGAGCGTCCCCAGCAGGTAGTTGCCGCCGACAAGAGCACGCACCCCGCTCTGCCGGAACGCCTTTACCTGCTGGCTTTCAACCCCACGACCGCCAAGCTCACCAACAAGTCCCGCCTCGGCCTGATGCTGCGCGCCGCCGCGCTGATCGACCTCCAGCTCGACGGACGGCTGGCCGACCAGGAGGGCCGAGTCGTCGCCTCCAGCGGCGCGACCTCGTCCCCACTCGCCGCCTGCGTCCTCACCCAGATCGAGACCGGCGGTCGTAAGCGCTGGAAGTACTGGGTCGAGCGCAAGGCCCGGCAGGCCGTACCGATGGTCCGTGACGAGCTCGAGCGCCGCCACCTGATCAAGGTCGAGCGCTACCGCCGCTTCGGTTTCTTTCCCGCCGAGCGGATCTCTCTCCGTCAGCCCCTGGTACGCCGGCAGTTGCTGCAGGCGGCGACGGACACGCTCCGGCCCGCCCGTCTGGTCAGCCGCGTCGACCCGCGCGACGCCGCGCTCGTCGTACTGGCGTCCACCGGTGAGCTCAAGCACGTGCTGACCAGAGCGCAGCGCAAGCAGCACAAGGACCGCCTCGCCCAGCTCGCCGTGCTGGCGGGTCCGCCCGTGCCGGCGCTGCGGAAGGCGATCCAGGCGCAGAGCTCGGCAGCCGGAGCGGCCTAGCGGCGAGGGGCTTGACGGTCAGGGCTTGACGTCAGGGGGTTCGTCGGTGCTACGGTTCATTAGTCAAGTAATGAACCTACGAACCACGCTACCCTGACGTCGCCCACGACCGGAGAGAAGAGGGACCACGATGTTCGACGATCGCAGCCCGATCTATCTCCAGATCGCGGAGCAGATCAAGAACGACATCGTCACGGGTGCTCTCGCCGAGGACGAGCAGGTCATGTCGACGAACCAGTACGCCGCCTTCTACCGGATCAACCCCGCCACCGCCGCCAAGGGCTTCGCCCAGCTGATCGACGAGGGCGTGCTCTACAAGAAGCGCGGGATCGGGATGTTCGTCAGTCCGAACGCCCGCGAGCTGTTGCGCGGTGGCCGCCGGGAAGCGTTCTTCTCCGGCGTGGTCGACCCGATGATCGCCGAGGCGAAGGCGATCGGCGTCCCGCTCACCGAGATCGTCCAGCACATCCAGAAGGAGGAGCAGTGAACGCCCTGGAAGTGCGGACCGAGAATCTCACTGTCCGGTTCGGCGGAGTCCCCGCCGTGGACGGCCTCGACCTCCGGCTGGCGCCGGGCAAGATCCACGGCCTGCTGGGCCGCAACGGATCCGGCAAGAGCACGCTGGCCGCCCTCCTGGCCGGTTTCCGCAAGCCCGACGAAGGCCGGGTCCTGATCAGCGGCGGCGACCTCGGAGCGGCGCGTACGCCGTACGAGGACGCCATCGTGACGAGTCGGGTCTGCCTGATCCGGGAGTCCGGCGACCTGGTCGACCAGGTGCCGGTCAAGCGGGTCCTCGACTACGCCGCGAGCCTGCGGCCGTACTGGGACCAGGACCTGGCCGGTGAGCTGCTGGACAAGTTCGAGGTGCCGACCGGCAAGAAGGTCCAGAAGCTCTCCCGCGGCAAACGGTCTGCTCTGGGGGTCATCCTCGGGATGGCCAGCCGGGCGCCGCTGACGATCTTCGACGAGAGCTACCTGGGCATGGACGTGCCGTCCCGGGAGCTGTTCTACGACGTACTGCTGGCCGACTACACCGAGGTCCCGCGCACGATCCTGCTGTCGACGCACCTGGTCAGCGAGGTCAGCGCGCTGCTGGAAGAGGTTGTCATCCTCGACCAGGGCAAGCTCGTCACGCAGTCGCCGGTGGATGCCCTCCGCGGCCGCGGAGCCTCGCTGGTCGGACCGGCGGCCGCTGTCGACGAGCTGACCGCGGGTCTCGCCGTACTGGCTGAGCAGCGGCTCGGCGGGACCAAGTCGGTGACCGTGCTCGGCGATCTCGACGACGCCCTGCTGGCCAAGGCCCGCTCGGCCGGACTCGAGGTCGGGCCGGTCGGCCTGCAGGAACTGTTCGTCCACCTGACCGCACCGACCTCCTCGAAGGAGGGGAACCGATGACCGCCACGACCACCAGCCCGGCCGCGACCTTGCCGAACGGCGTCACCTCGGGACAGCGGCTGCTCCGGGTGCTGCACGCGATGCGCGTCGGCATGACGCCGATGCTCGGCGGCTACTGGGCCGTGATGGTGCTGGCGTTCCTGGTGATCGGCATGTTCGTCCAGCTGGTCAGCGACGGTGACAACCACTCGATCTGGGACTACGGCACCCAGTCGCCGAAGTACTTCTCGCTGACGGTCGGCATCACGCTGGCGCCGGCCTTTTTCACGCTGATGGTCTCGCTCGGCATCACCCGCAAGATGCTGTCGGTGGCCGCGAGCATCTTCCTGGTCGGAGCCGCGGCCTGTACGGCGGTGCTCTGGGTGGTCGTCTACCAGATCGAGCACGTGATCTACGCCTGGCAGGGCTGGACGCAGGCCCTGGCCAACCCGCACCTGTTCACCAAGTCCTCGCAGGTCGGACTGATCTTCACCGAGTTCTTCCTGCTGGTCCTGTCGCACGAGGTCGCGGGCTGGCTGACCGGCATCAGCTTCCTGCGCTTCGGTGTCTGGAAGGGTCTCCTGCTGCTGCCGGTGACCTTGCTCCCGGCCGCGGCCGCGGAGTTCCTGCTGGTCGCGCAGTGGCTCGCCGAGGCGCTCGCCAACACCGGCTACCACCGACCCTCGCTGGCGGTCGCCGTACCGGGGGTGCTGGCGGTCAGTGCCCTGGGCCTGTACTTCGGCTACCTGATGATCCGCTCGTTCGGCGTCCGGCCGACCAAGGGCTGATCCCTCCCACCCCTTCACTCTCACCTTCACCTGTACGACGGAAGGCTTCGCCATGCCCGAAAACACCCTCGACGACCTGGTCGTCGTCAAGAACCTGCGCAAGACCTACGGCGCGACCGTTGCCGTCGCCGACGTCTCGCTGACCGTCCACCCCGGAGAGATCTTCGGCATCCTCGGCCCGAACGGCGCCGGCAAGACCACCACGGTCGAGTCGATCGCCGGACTCCGTACGCCGGACGGCGGCACGGTGCGCGTCGCCGGCCTCGACCCGCACAGCAGCCGCGGCGAGATCACCTCGCTGATCGGCGTCCAGCTGCAGTCGAGCGAACTGCCCGACAAGATCAAGGCCCGCGAGGCGCTCGAGCTGTACGCCTCGTTCTACCCGGCGCCGCGCGACCCGGCCGAACTGCTCGCCGAGCTCGGCCTGACGAAGGTGCAGAACACCGCCTTCGCCAAGCTGTCCGGCGGCCAGAAGCAGCGGCTCTCGATCGCGCTCGCACTGGTCGGCAACCCGAAGGTCGCGATCCTCGACGAGCTCACCACCGGCCTGGACCCGCAGGCCCGGCGCGACACGTGGGAGCTGGTCCGCAAGATCCGCGACACCGGCGTGACGATCATCCTGGTCACCCACTTCATGGAGGAGGCCGAGCACCTCTGCGACCGGATCGCCGTCATCGACGGCGGTCGCGTGGTCGCGCTGGACACCCCGGCCGGCCTGATCGACGCCGCCCGGTCCGAGCAGCGGATCAGCTTCCGGCTGCCCGCGCCGCTGACCGACGAGACCGTGCTGACCTCGTTGCCCGCGGTCAAGACCGTGACCGTCGTCAACGACCGGTTCGTTGTCTCGGGCAACGATGACCTCCTGGTGGCCGTGGTCACCGAACTGGCGGCCCGCGGGCTGGCCCCGATCGACCTGCACACCGAACAGACCACGCTGGACGACGCCTTCCTGCTGCTCGCCGGCAAGAACTTCGAAGGAGCGAACTGATGAGCCAGACCCTGACCCTGACCCGGATCGAGACCAAGCTGTTCGTCCGCGAGCCCGCCGGACTGTTCTTCGTCTTCGTGCTGCCGCTCGCGCTGCTGACGATCTTCTCGCTGATCGGCGGTGACGAGGCCCCCGGAGACGGGATCCCGGTCAGCTTCCTGCCCACGATGGCGATCGGGATCGGCATCGGCCTGCTCGGGTTCGCGACGCTGCCGATGATCCTGGCCGGCTACCGGGAGAAGGGCGTCCTGCGGCGGATGTCGACCACGCCGGTCAAGCCGGTCAAGCTGCTGGTCGCGCAACTGCTGCTGCACCTGGCCGCCGCGGCGCTGGTGATCGTCCTGATCCTCGGAGCCGGCGCGGTCTTCTTCGACGCCGCGCTGCCGAGTGCGCCGTTGCCCTTCGTGGTCGCCGCGCTGCTCTACTCGGTCGCTCAGTTGAGCATCGGACTGTTGATCGCCGGACTGGTTTCGACCGCGAAGGCGGCCAGCGTGATCGGCAACCTGCTGCTCTTCCCGAGCATGTTCTTCGCCGGGGTCTGGACGCCCGGCGACCTGATGCCGGAGTCGATCCGCTGGCTGCGCGACGTGACACCGATGGGCGCGGGGATGACCAGCATGCAGGACGCGTGGTCCGGGCAGTGGCCGGGAACGGTCAGCCTGATCGCGCTGCTCGTCGCGATCGTCGCGTGTGTTGCCGCGGCGTCCCGGTTCTTCCGTTGGGAGTGACTTATGCACAGGGGGTGTGCATAACCGCAACGGTTTCTGTGGACGGGCGAGCACACACTGTGGACGACACGCGGCAAGTCGCGAACTCGCCGTACCAGCTTTCGGGAAAGGGTTGTGCGGCACGTGGTCACGGCGGTAGAAAGGTCGACACGCTGTTCCATCCGGAACGGCGGGTCGAACGGAAACCGAGGCCCCTTGCGGTGGGGATCCCCACCGAGGTAGACCGGTGACGGGGTCTGCCGGACTCCACGGATCCGCTTCGGGAAGCTGGAGACGTCACCTTCCTTCAGCTCTGCTGGGCCCCTCCGACTCATACTCTGAGGGGCCCAGCTTCATTGTCCGCCTGACTACTTCAACGTGATCCTCAGGCTGGTCGAGGAGCCGTGCGCAGCGGTCCGGACCTCTGTGCCTCGACTGGTAGTCACCACCGTGTACGACGCACCGCGGCCGTCGACCGAAACCTTCGCGACCTTCGCCCCGGCCGGCAGCACGGCGCCGATCGTGACGTCGGCGTGCACACCCTTGACCTTGACATCGGTCCGCAACTCCTTGTTTTCAAGGCGTGCGGACACATCGACCGCACCGCGTCCGACCTTGATGTTGCTGCCAGCCACCTTCTGCTGTCCGCCGGGAATCTGCGGTACGACGACCAGCTTGCCGTGACCCAGGTCCGGGTCCACACCGAGCTGCTGGTGCACGACCGGCCAGAGGACGCCGTACGCACCCCACGCCTGGAGCGCCATCGAGCGGTCCGTGAACGGCCGATCGATGTTCGCCGGCGCGTCCGGTGAGGGAGCGATCTCCGGCATCGCACCGGGGGTCTCCCAGACCTTCGGGTCGAGCTGGATCCGGGCGTTGCCGGTCGTGTAGACCTGCTGCTGGTTCTTGCCCAGCCGACCGAAGTTGCCCTCGGCAACAGCCATGATCGAGGTGTTGAGCGAGAAGATCGCGCGCTCGCTCTTCACCGCCGACACGACGCTGTCGCAGGAGGCGCCAGGGTTGCCGGCCGCGTCCGCGGTCGGACCGGTGCCGGTGTGGAACAGGCCGAACTCGCCTGTGTAGCAAGCCTTCTCGCGCTGGTCGAGCGCGATCTTCGCGTGCTCGGCGGAGGCCAGCGGGGCATCCGGCTTGCCGGGCTTGGTGAGCACTGCCTCCATCGGGGTGACACCGGTCCAGTGCCGCTGGAAGATCGGCTTGTTGTCGTTCGTCGGATCCGCCGGGTCGTCGACCGAGTCGGCGTACCCGAAGGCCTGTTGCACCCACCACTGGGTCTCGAACCGCTTCTCCAGGTCGTCGGCCTTCGCCGTCGCCCACTGCTGGGTCTGCTTGTCGCGCTTCGACGCTGCGAGGTCGGCGAGGTCGCGCAGACCGCGGGCCAGGTAGACGGTGCTGTCCAGCTTCTCGGCGCCCATACCGTTGCGCTCGACATTGGCCAGTCCTTCGAGCCAACCGTCGTTGTCCTTGTCGAGCTCGCGGTACACGTACTTGAGGTTGCGCACACTGAAGTCGTACAGCTGGTCGCGGAACCGGTCGTCGCCGGTCCAGCGCCACAGCAGCGCGACGATGCTCGGGAACTTCACCGTTTCGTCGGTGTTGCCCGCACTCTGGTTCGAGCCAAAGTAGACGTCACCGGTCGGCACGATCTCGTGCGCGACCTTGCCGCTGCCGTCGTTCAGCAGATCGCTGATCTCCTGCAGGGACTTGAGATGCGCCTTCACCGTGTCGAACTGACCGGCCGCGACCGCGGCGTACGAGGTGTACTCGCCGTCCGTCGCGAACAGCCACGGGTAGTCCGGGAACCCGGCGCCGAACCAGCGAGCGCTGTCGACGGTGCCGACCGGGGTCGGGTAGGCCTTGCCCTCGTTGACGTCACGGATCTGCAGATCGTGCGCCTCCTGGACGGAGTCGGCGAGGTTCTGCTTGCTCCACTCGACACTCTGCTGCAGCAGCTTGTCACCGGGCAGGTCGACGGCGGACTGGCCGGCGATCTCGGCGCGAGTCTTGGTTTTTGCTTGGAGCAACTTCTCGGGGTTGCTGATCGCCTTCTTGTACTCGCGCTCGGCCTTCTGTTGTCCTTCGTCCGACCCGGCGACGGCGAACCAGACGGTGGTCTTCTGGTTGGCCTTCAGCTTCACGCTGTACGTGAGCCGCCCGCCGGTGCCCTTGCCGACCGCCGAGTCGTCACAGCGCGCCGGGGGAGTGCCGTCCATCGGGCAGACCACGGCCGGGTCCTGCGGGCCTCGGTGGTTGGCACCGAGCGTGTGTGCCGTTGGCTTGAGCGACGAGCCGACGAGCGCGTTGTAGTCATGGGCTTCCGCGTTGGGGATCGGGGAGGTCCCCTGATCCCGGAACTTCAGCACGCCATCGCCGTACGCGCCTGTGTCCGGGAGGTTGGCCTGACCGGCGTTGGGCGTCGTCCCACCCCACGGGTAGGCCGGCATCAGCTCGGAGTGCGCGTCGACGTCGAGCTTGACGGTCTTGTCCTGCGTCGACTTGAAGGTGAGCCCGACGACTGTTGCGCGGACCCCGTCCGGCACGAAGTCCGTCCGCTGAACCCCGTTCCCGTAGTCGATCCGCTGGTACCCGTAGCCGCTGGTGTACTTGCTCGCCGGAACTTGCTTCCCGAGCCAGCCTCCGTCGACCCCGAACCAGATCCCGTCCAGCAACTTGATCGGCTGCGACCAGATGCCGCCCATCTCACCGCGCGTGTGCCAACCGGTCGCGGGATAAAGGCCGTTCTCGTCACCCATCGCATAGGCCCGATCGCCCACCACCAGCGAACGCCGATCGGAGAGCCGAGTGCTTTCAGAGAGTTCCGCCCCGCTTGCGGTGGTGCCCGGTGCGGCAGCGCCGCTCTTCGCCCCGCTTGCGGTGGCGTCGGGGGCGCCGGCTCCCCCTACCCCCTTCCCCGCGCTCTCCGCGCGCAGCGCGGTGAGCGCGGGGTCTGCGGTGGGTGGTGCGCCGGAGGCTTGCGTCGCCACACTCACCAGGAGAGCTGCGGCGATCAGTCCGGCGCCCGCCGTACGGGTTCGACGACGACCGGGTGGTTGGGAGGTTGTCGGGCGGGGTTCCATGACAGGATTCCTCCTTCTCGCGGCACTCTCTCGCGCCGCGTCATCAGCCGGGGGCTGAGCTGCCCCTGACGATCAGTTCGGGTTGCAGCAGGCGCTCGGTCGGCTCCTCGGAGTCGGCCGGGCCGGTCAGGATGTTGATCAGTTCGTTGGCGATCAGGTCGATCGGCTGGCGCAACGTCGTCAGCGCGGGGGAGACGACCGACGCCAACGGCGAGTCGTCAAAACCAGTGAGCGCGACATCGGTCCCGGCGGCCAGCCCACGCCGGTTCAGTTCACGCAACGCACCGAGCGCCAGTACGTCGCTCAAGGCAACAATCGCGTCGACAGGTTCGGATGCGTCGAGCAACGAAGCGGCACCACGCGCGCCTTCGTCGAAGGTGTCCTCCATGCAGTGCACCGCGAGCCCGTCCACCGGCAGCCCCAGCTCGACGCAGGCATCACGCCAGCCGGCGAGCCGGTCCTCCGCCAGCCCCGACGTCCGCGGCCACCCGAGGAACCCGATCCGCCGCCGCCCACCGTCGTACAGGTGCCGCGTCGCCATCGCACACCCACCGGCACCGTCGACATCGACGTACGGCCCAGGCTGCGTGGACTCCTTCCACACCCGCCCGAACGACACGAACGGAATCCGCTGGTCCTTCAACCACCCGTGCCGCGGATCGTGCGTCTCGGTCTGCGACAGCACGAACCCGTCCACCAGCCGCCGCGCGTGCAGGTCGTCGTACACCGACATCCCGTCCGCGCCGGCAGGTGCCGTGAACAACAAAATGTGCCGCCCGGTCGTCTCCGCCGCCGCACACAAGGCGTGCAGGAACTGGTCCATCACCAGATGAGCCTGCCCACCGTGCCAGCTCGGCACGCAGTACCCGATCAACTCGACAGCACTCGTCCGCAACGATCGGGCGTTACGATTGGGACGGTAGTTGAGCAGTTCGATCGACCGGGTCACCCGCTCGAGAGTGTCCGGCCGCAACCGGTGCGGAGCGTTCAACGCATTGGAAACGGTCTGCACGGAAACGTCGGCGTGCGCCGCGACCTGCTTGAGCGTAGCCACCAGGACCCCCTCACCAGCCGACCGTTTGAACGTTAAAATTCCCCCGCAGTCTCACCCGCCCGAACCTGCGTTGTCAACAGTCCGCCGACCCCCTCGCTCTCGGTAACGGCCTACAGGAAGCGCGCCGGATCAAGGTCCCGCCGCTCGCAGACGAGCGGGCCGATCCGCTCGAGCAGGTCACCCAGGACCTCCTGCAAACTGCGCGATCCGTCGATGGTGACCTCGCCGTCGACGCCCAGCAGATCGAGATGGTGATACCACTCGCGGAGCTTGCCGGCGGGCACTGTTATCGGCTTGAGCTCGTGACGGCGGAGTTGCCTCGGATGATGATCAGGTCGGGGCCCGTCGAGGTCGGGTGGTTCGGCATGTCAGAGCTTTGGTGGGCCGGCTCGGAGGATCTGCTCGGCGTCGGCGCGAGGGCCGGGGGCGATCCAGCGGCCCCACCAGGTGGCGCCGGCTTCGGCGAACTCCTGTGGATCGCCGCCGCTGACCTTGATGTCGAAGTCGTTGCCTCGTTCGGCTCTCAGTGCTCGGACGTCCTCGGGAAGGATCGGGAGCGACGCCGTGGTCGGGCCTTTGTAGGCGCAGGAGCCGTCCCATCGCAGGATTCTTCGGCGTACGGCGGGGACGAGCAGGTTGCCGCCGATCCAGATCGGGATCCTCGGCTGCTGGAGCGGGCGCGCGGTCAGTTGGGCGCCGTCGAGTTGATAGTGCTTCCCCTGGTGATGAACAGCCTCACCGGACCACAGCGCGTCGATCACCTGCAGGCCTTCGTCGAGCATCTCCGCCAGCACGCGCGGATCGGTCGTTTCGCCAACCCCGCCGAGGAACGGATCCGCAGGATCCCCGATCCCGACGCCAAGAATCATCCGCCCACCCGACAGGTGATCCAACGCCACCGCCTCAGCCGCAACCTTCCACGGCCGCCGGCGAGGGAGCGGCGTCACCGTCGTCCCCAACCGCACCCGGCTCGTCGCACAAGCCATCGCCGCCAGACAGATCCACGGGTCGTACGTCGGAAGCGAGACATCCCCCTGATAGGCGAGGTAGTCCTCCAAAAACACCCCGTCCCACCCCGCGTCCTCGGCAATCCGGGCGAGATCCGCCAGCCCACGCGGATCCCGCCCGTCCCCCACAGCCCCAAAAGTCACCGAGAACTTCATCCGGTCACGCTAAATGGCCCCACCGACATACCCCGCCAGTGTCACCACCAGGGACTGGGGGAGGGGGAGGGCGGCGGCCCCCGACGGCAGGCTTCGCCGCCGGCTGCACGCTCCGCGGCAGGCTCCGCCCGGCGTCCCGCACAGTCTGCGGCTCAGGCCGCGTGGCCGCCGTCGATCGTCAGTTCCGTCCCCGTGATGTATCCCGCGGTCGGCCCGGCCAGGTAGACGATCAGGCCCGCGACCTCCTCCGGCGTGCCAAAACGCGGCAGCGCCAGCGCACCGCGCTGGGCCTCGGCGTACGGGCCGTCGGCCGGGTTCATCGCCGTGTCCGTCGGGCCGGGCTGTACGACGTTCGACGTGATCCCTCGCGGACCGAGGTCTCGCGCCAGCCCCTTGCTGAGACCGACCACCGCCGACTTGCTCAGCGCGTACAGCGTCATCCCCGGCCCGGCGTTCCGCTCGGCGATCGTGCTGCCGACGTGGATCATCCGCCCACCGTCCGACAACCGCGCAGCAGCAGCCCGCGCGGCGACGTACACCCCGCGCACGTTCACCGAAAGAACCCGATCGAGCTCCTCCAAGGCGACGTCCGAGATGAAACCGCTCGTACCGACGCCCGCGTTGTTCACCAGCACGTCGAGCCCGCCCAACGCGTCGACCGCCCGCGCGACCGTCTCCTCGACAGCAGCCGCATCGGCAGCGTCAGCCTGGAACGCGAACCCCCGCCGCCCAGCCGCCTCGATCTGCTTCACCACGCGGGCCGCGTCCTCAGCCGCGCTCTGGTACGTGATCGCCACATCGGCGCCGGCCACAGCCAGCGCGATCGCGGAGGCGGCGCCGATCCCACGGCTCCCACCGGTCACCAGCGCCCGCTTGCCCACAAGCTCGTTCATCATCATCAACTTCCTGGTTGTCCGTCGCTACCCCTCCACTTCAGCCGCCGCGGCCCCCGGAAGCTGGCGGTTTCGCGCCGCCGGATCCTGCCGTCGTTTTCCCGCTACCGGACCCTCCACCTTGATGGCGTAAAACCGCTAGGAGATGGTGGCGCCACCAGGGATGCTGGGGAGGTGTACGAATGTGTCGAGCGGTGCGTGCGAGCGGTCCAGTCCAAGGACGCGCGGTTCGACGGGTGGTTCTTCACCGCCGTCCTGACCACGAAGATCTACTGCCGCCCGAGCTGCCCGGTGGTTCCGCCCAAGGTGCAGAACATGCGGTTCTACCCGAGCGCCGCCGCGGCCCAGCAGGCCGGCTTCCGCGCCTGCAAGCGCTGCCGCCCCGACGCCAGCCCGGGCTCCCCGGAGTGGAACGACCGCGCCGACCTGGTCGCCCGCGCGATGCGCTTGATCAGCGACGGCGTCGTCGACCGCGACGGCGTACCGGGCCTCGCGACCCAACTCGGGTACAGCGTCCGCCAGGTCCAGCGCCAGCTCCAGGCCGAGCTCGGCGCCGGCCCGCTCGCCCTCGCGCGGGCCCAGCGCGCGCAGACCGCGCGGATGCTGATCGAGACCAGCGACCTGCAGATGGCCGACGTCGCGTTCGCCTCCGGGTTCTCCAGCGTGCGCACGTTCAACGAGACCGTGCAGGAGGTCTTCGCGCTCTCACCGAGCGAGCTGCGCGGCCGGGCCAAGCGCGGCTCACACCCGACAGCCCCGGGCACGATCTCGCTGCGCCTCCCGTTCCGCGCGCCGCTCACTCCGGACAACCTGTTCGGCCACCTGATCGCCACCGGCGTACCGGGTGTCGAGGAGTGGTACGGCGGCGCCTACCGTCGCACCCTGCGACTCCCGCACGGACACGGCGTCGTCTCGCTCCGCCCGATGCCCGATCACATCGCCTGTCAGTTGTCGCTGACCGACCAGCGCGATCTCGCGATCGCGATCAGCCGCTGCCGCCGCATGCTCGACCTGGACGCCGACCCGATCGCGGTCGACGAACTGCTCGCCGAGGATCCGTTCCTCGCGCCGCTCATCGCGAAGGCGCCCGGCCGGCGCGTGCCGCGGACCGTCGACGGCGAGGAGTTCGCCGTACGGGCTGTGCTCGGTCAGCAGGTGTCGACGGCCGCTGCTCGGACGCACGCGAGCCGTCTCGTCCAGGCGTACGGCGAACCGATCGACGACCCGGCCGGCGGGCTCACGCACTTGTTCCCGACGATGCAGGCACTGGCCGGGCTCGATCCGGAGACTCTGGCGTTCCCGAAGTCCCGCCGTACGACGTTGACCACGCTGATCGCGACCCTCGCCGCCGGCGAGATCGACCTCGGCGCCGGCAGCGACTGGGACGAGGCCCGCGCACAGCTCGCCGCGCTGCCCGGGATCGGCCCGTGGACGGTCGAGTCGATCGCGATGCGCGCGCTCGGTGACCCGGACGCCTTCGTGGCCAGCGATCTGGGCATCCGGTACGCCGCCCGCGACCTCGGGTTGCCCGAGGCCCCCAAACCGCTGATCGAGCACGCCCGGGCCTGGCGCCCCTGGCGTGCGTACGCCGTCCAGTACCTGTGGGCGACGGGCGACCATGCCATCAACAAGATTCCGACGGAGTGAGATGACCGAGACCCTGAAGACCGACCGGCTCCTGCTCAGGCCCTTCCGTGACGCCGACCGGGAGCCGTTCGCCGCGCTGAACGCCGACCCGGTGGTGATGGAGCACTTCCCGGCGCCGGCGACCCGCGAGGCGAGCGACGAACTGGTCGACCGGATCATGAAGCAGTACGACGCCTGGGGCTTCTGCCTGTGGGCCGTGGAGATCCAGGAGACCGGGCAGTTCATCGGCTTCACCGGGCTGTCGCGGCCGTCGTTCGACGCGCACTTCATGCCCGCCGTCGAGATCGGCTGGCGGCTGTCGAAGGATGCCTGGGGCAACGGTTATGCACCCGAGGCGGCACGGGCCGCGCTGGACCACGGCTTCGGCCCGGCCGGGCTGGACGAGATCGTCTCGTTCACCGCGACGACCAACCTGCCGTCCCAGCGCGTGATGCAGAAGATCGGCATGACCCACGACGAGCCCGGCGACTTCGACCACCCGCGCCTGCCCGACGGCCACCGGCTGCAGCGGCACGTCCTCTACCGCATCACCAAGCCCTGACATGCCGTACGCCGTACTCGAGAGCCCGATCGGCGACCTCACCCTCGTCGGCACGCCCGACGACGAACTGGCCGGTCTCTACATGGAGCAGCATCGCCACCGGCCTCCTATCGAGACCTTTGGAACCCGCGACGACTCGATCCTCCCCAAGGTCGTGCACCAGCTGGCCGAGTACTTCGCCGGCGACCGCACCACCTTCGACGTCCCGCTCGCTCCCGCCGGAACGCCTTTCCAGCAAGAGGTCTGGACCGGGCTGCTCGACATCCCGTACGGCACCACCACGACGTACGGCGAACTGGCCGTTGCCCTGGGCAAGCCGCTGACGGCTTCGAGGGCAGTCGGCCTCGCCAACGGCAAGAACCCGATCAGCATCATCGTCCCCTGCCACCGAGTCATCGGCGCGTCCGGCAGCCTCACCGGGTACGGCGGTGGCCTGACCCGCAAACAGCAACTCCTCGACCTAGAACGCGGCGACGCCTTGTTCTAGGCCCAGGACTCGCTGAACAACAGGGTCCCCTCGGGGACGGCGACCTCCTCGACCATCGCCTCGGCGGAGAAGTCGTCGTCCGCGCTGGCGTCGTCGCCGTCGTCCTCGTCGCCCGGAGGCGCGTAGTCCTCCGGTTCGACGTAGAGGCGGGTCGCCGCCAGCAGACCGGTCCCCGGCAGTTCCAGCCACGGCTCACCCGCCTCGTGCAGCAACGCGTAGACCGCCTGCGCCTCGTCGCCGATCGCGACGAGCGCGTCCGCCTCGCTCTCCTCCGGCTGAAGCCGCCGATGCGCCGCGCGGCCGGCGTTCAGCAATTCGGCGGTGTCGCGGACCCCGAGATCGACCCGAGTGATCAGCGACAGTACGGCGACAGGTCCGTCGTCCTCCGGCTCGTCGTCGAGGTCGTCGTCCTCGTCGTACCCGCCGGACGACACCACGGTCCCGGTGTGGTCGAGCACGGCGTCGTCCCAGGCGCCGAGCAGCTTCCCGAGGGCTTCGTTCTCGGTGAACAGGTCCTCGCTCTCGGCGCTGCCGCCGCGCAGACCGACCAGCACCTCGGCATGGGCGCGCAGGCCCTCGATCAACTCGTCGGTGCGCAGGCGGAGTGCCGCGCGGCTCTCGTCGGAGTACTGCTCGATGTCCGGTGTCTCGTCCATGCCGCGATCATCCTCCGAAGTCCGTCGGATAAGTGCTCATTGGGTGAGCACTTATCTGCGGGAGAGTGGGATCAACGGCGAGGGAGAGGACCCCGGAGATGAACAGCACGATGGCGAAGGTGGACATGTCGGACGAGCTGGCGGTGCGGCTGGCGGACGTGGACGAGTGGCGGAGCTGGCTCTCGGACCACGGGCAGAGCGAGCGGGCCGTCTGGCTCGTGGTCGGCCGAGGCGCCGAGGACGTGGTGGATTACGTGGCGGCCGTCGAGCACGCGTTGTGCTTCGGGTGGGTGGACAGCAAGACGATCAAGCGCGACGACACCACGACGTACCAGTGCTTCACCCCGCGGAACCCGCGCAGCACGTGGAGCAAGGTGAACCGCGAGCGCGTCGCCCGGCTCACGGCGGAAGGCCTGATGGCGCCGGCGGGTGCCGCGGTGATCGAGCGGGCGAAGACGACCGGCGTGTGGGACGTGCTCGCCGAGGCGCAGAACCTGGTCGTCCCGGCCGACCTCCAGACGGAGCTCGACCGGAACGAGCAAGCGGGCACGCACTTCGCGAAGTTCCCGCCGTCGTCCAAGCGCCTGATCCTCGAGTGGATCGCGCTCGCCAAGCGCCCCGAGACGCGCGCCCGGCGCATCCAGCAGACGGTCGAGCTCGCCGAGGTCAACCAGCGCGCCAACCACCCGCGGTGATCAGCTCCCGGTGTTGGCCGGGTCGTCCAGGCGCTCCTCGGCAGGTCCACCAGCGGGGATCGCCGGCGGGGCAGGCGTGGTCTTCCGCAGGCCGGACAGCTTCTTCGCGACCGGCTCCGTGTACCGCGCGGCGATCGGCCCGAGGATCACCAGGATCAGCACGTACGCCGTCGCCAGCGGCCCAAGCCGAGGCTCGACCCCGACCGCCAACCCCGCGATCACGATCGAGAACTCCCCACGCGCGACCAACGTCCCGCCCGCTCGCCAACGCCCAGCTGGCTTGATTCCCGCGCGCCTCGCGGCGTACCAGCCGGTCAGAACCTTCGTCAGCCCGGTGAACACCGCGAGCGCCAGCGCGACACCCAGCACCGGCGGGATGTCCGCCGGATCCGTGCTCAACCCGAAGAACACGAAGAACACCGCCGCGAACAGGTCCCGCAGCGGGCTCAGCAGGTTCCGCGCACCGTGCGCGACCTCGCCCGAGAGCGCGATCCCGACCAGGAACGCCCCGACCGCCGCCGACACCTGCAGCTTCGCCGCGATGCCCGCGACGAGCAGCGTCAGACCCAGTACGACGAGCAGCAGCATCTCCGGGTTGTCGGACGAGACCGCCCGGCTGATCACCCGCCCGTACCGCAGCGCGACGAACAGCACGATGCTCACCGTGCCCAGCGAGATCAGCAGCGTGATGCTCCCACCGGCCAGTCCGACGCCGGCCAGCAGCGCGGTCAGGATCGGCAGGTAGACGGCCATCGACAGGTCCTCGAGCACCAGGATCCCGAGGATCACCGGCGTCTCGCGATTACCCAGCCGGCCCAGATCCCCGACCACCTTCGCGATCACGCCCGACGACGAGATCCAGGTGACACCGGCCAGCGCGACCGCGGCGACCGGACCCCAGCCGAGCATCAGCGCGACGGCTGCACCCGGCAAAGCGTTCAGAACGAAGTCGACGACGCCGGACAGGTACTGCGTCTTCAGCGTGCTGACCAGATCAGCCGCTGTGTACTCGAGCCCGAGCAGCAACAGCAGCAGGATCACGCCGATCTCGGCGCCGGTGGCAACGAACTCCTCGCTCGCGTCGAGCGGCAACAGCCCGCCGTGGCCGAACGCGAGCCCGGCCAGCAGGTACAGCGGGATCGGCGAGAAGCCGACCCGGCCGGCGATCCGGCCGAGGATGCCCAGGGCAAGGATCACCGCACCGAGCTCGATCAGCAGCATCGTCATGTCGTGCACATCAGCCTCCCGAGATCAGGTCGGCGACGGCGTCCACACCTTCGCGCGTACCGACCACGACGAGCGTGTCGCCGATCGTGAACCGGAAGTCTGGTGTCGGCGACGGCGTCGCGCCGGTCCGCCGGAGTACGGCCACGATCGAGGCGCCGGTCCGCGTCCGGGCCTGCGTGTCGCCGAGCGTCCGGCCCGAGTACGGCGAACGGCTGGTGATCGGGATCTGCTCGGTGACCAGGTCGATCTCGAGGTCGTTGCGCAGCGGGTCGATCGGCGTCGGGACCAGCAGCTGGGCCAGCGCGCCGGCCTCGGCCGGGTCCAGCGGGACCGAGTTCGTGCAGTTGTCGTCGTCCTCGGGATCGTGGAAACCCAGGAACCGGCGGCCGTCCTCGTGGACGACGATCGACACGTGCTTGCCGCCCTCGGTGACGAGGTCGTAGCGGGTGCCGATCCCGGGCAGCGTGGTCCGGGTCGGGTGGGCGTGGTCCATCAGCTAGTCCTTCGGCTCGAAAACAGCAATCAGTTGCAACAACCATTCTCCCGTACGGGGTGTTCCGCCGCTGTGACCTGTGCTGCAATCAGGTGCACTGCAACCAGTTGCATAGGTACGCTGACGGCATCAGGAGGTGGTCGCGATGGCGCTCGAGCACGCGCTGCTGGTCTCGCTCAGCGAGCGGGAGGGTTCTGGGTACGAGCTGGCCCGCCGGTTCGACCGGTCGATCGGGTTCTTCTGGGCGGCGACGCACCAGCAGATCTACCGGGTGCTGCGGCGGATGGAAGAGGCCGGCTGGGTCACCCACACCGACGTCGCGCAGGAGGGCCGGCCGGACAAGAAGGTCTACCGGGTCGCCGACGCGGGGGGCGCCGAGCTCACCCGCTGGCTGGCCGAGCCGATCGAACCGACCGTGCTGCGCGACGAGTTGGGCGTGAAGCTGCGCGGCGCGTCCCTCGGCGATCTCGACGCCGTACGACGTGAGGTCGAGCGCCACCGCGACGAGCACGCCGCGCGGCTCGCGGCGTACCAGGCGATCCAGCAGCGTGACTTCCCGAAGCCCTCGAAGCTGTCGGGACGCGAACTGCACCAGTACCTCGTGCTCCGCGGCGGAGTCCGCGCCGAGCAGTCGTTCACCGACTGGTGCGACGAGGTCCTCCAGGCCCTACGACCGGAAGGCCCCCGATGAACTCCGTGCCCTCGAACTCCTCCGTGCCCTCGACGGGTTCGCCGGACTCGGCCGGCCCGTCGCCCTCGGCGACCGGCGGTTCGCCGTACCCGACGCTGCTCGCGCCGCTCGACCTCGGGCACGTCACGCTGCCCAACCGCGTGATCATGGGCTCGATGCACACCGGTCTCGAGGACCGGGCGCGCGACCTGCCGAAGCTTGCGGCGTACTTCGCCGAACGCGCGCGCGGCGGCGTCGGCCTCATCGTCACCGGCGGCTACGCCCCGAACCGGACCGGCTGGCTCACGCCGTTCGGCTCCCGGCTGACCAATCGCCGGCAAGCGCGCCAGCACCGGATCGTCACCGACGCCGTGCACGCCGAGGGCGGCCGGATCGCGCTGCAGATCCTGCACGCCGGGCGCTACGCGTACCACCCGTTCAGCGTCTCCGCGTCCCGCCTGAAGGCCCCGATCAACCCGTTCCGCCCGCGCGCTCTGTCCGACCGAGGCGTCCGCAAACAGATCGACGCGTACGTCGACTGCGCCGCGCTCGCGCAGGAGGCCGGGTACGACGGCGTCGAGATCATGGGCTCCGAGGGCTACTTCATCAACCAGTTCCTTGCCGAGCGCACCAACCGGCGTACGGACCGATGGGGCGGTACGCCGGAGAACCGCCGCCGCCTCGCCGTCGAGATCGTCCGCCGGACACGGGAACGCGTCGGCCCGTCGTTCCTCATCATCTACCGCCTCTCGATGGCCGACCTCGTCGAAGGCGGCCAGACCTGGACCGAGGTCATTGCCCTAGGCAAGGAGATCGAAGCCGCCGGCGCGTCGATCATCAACACCGGCATCGGCTGGCACGAAGCCCGCGTCCCGACGATCGTCACGTCGGTCCCGCGCGCCGCCTTCACCTCCGTCACCGCCGCCTTCCGGCCGCACGTGAACATCCCGGTCGTCACCTCGAACCGGATCAACCTCCCGCAGGTCGCCGAGGAGGTCCTCGCCCGCGGCGACGCCGACCTGGTGAGCCTCGCCCGCCCGTTCCTCGCCGACCCGGATTGGGTGCTCAAGGCAACCGATGCCCGCGCCGACGAGATCAACGTCTGCATCGCCTGCAACCAGGCGTGCCTCGACCACGTCTTCGCCAAGAAGCCGGCCAGTTGCATGGTCAACCCCCGCGCCGCCCGCGAGACCGAATTGGTGTTGCTGCCAACCCGCCGTACGAAGAAGATCGCCGTCGTAGGCGCCGGCCCCGCCGGGCTGTCCGCTGCCGTCACCGCGGCCGAACGCGGGCACGCTGTCGAACTCTTCGAAGCCGACCACGAGATCGGCGGCCAGTTCGGAATCGCCCGCCGCATCCCCGGGAAGGAGGAGTTCGCCGAAACGATCCGCTACTACCGCCGCCGCCTCGACCTCACCGGCGTCAAACTCCACCTGGGCCACCGAGCGAGTGTCGAAGACCTTGCAGGCTTCGACGAGATCATCCTCGCCACCGGCGTGGTCCCGCGCATCCCGACCATCCCCGGCATCGACCACCCCAGCGTCCTCTCGTACGCCGAGCTGGTCCGCGAAGGCCGCCCTGTCGGCCGATCGGTAGCCGTCATAGGCGCCGGCGGCATCGGCGTAGACGTCACCGAATACCTCACCACCACCGATTCCCCCACCCTCGACCTGGCGCTGTGGAAATCCGAGTGGGGCGTAGGCAACCCAGTAGAAGACCGAGCCGGCCTCACCAAACCCCACCCCGACCCCTCCCCAAGAGAGGTCTACCTCCTCCAACGCAAGCCCGGCAAAATCGGCACCGGCCTAGGCAAAACCACCGGCTGGGTCCACCGAGCCGCCCTGAAGAACAAGCAGGTAGTCCAACTCCGAGCCGTCAACTACGAACGCATCGACGACGAAGGCCTCCACCTAACCTTCGGCCCCAAACGTGAGAACCCCCGCACTCTGGCAGTCGACAACGTCATCATCTGCGCCGGCCAAGAATCGGTGAACAACCTCGCCAACGACCTCCGCGCCCAAGGCCAATCCGTCCACGTAATCGGCGGCGCCGACGTAGCCGCCGAACTCGACGCCAAACGAGCGATCGAACAAGGCACCCGCCTGGCCGCCAAGCTGTAAGAGAGCAAAGAACAGAGAGGGTGCCCTGGTTGCTGCCGGCTTTTGGGTGACGGCTTGCTTTGGGCTGGGCTCAGACTCCGCCGACTGTCGGAGTCGCGTGGCAGGCTGCGCGGATGAGTTCAGCTACGGAGCCACCGGCCGAGGGTGCAGGCAAGCGGAAGAAGATCCGGACCGCCACCGAGGCTGCTCTCTGGGCTCTCAGCAATGGTCGCTGCTACGCGCCGGCATGCAGGTTGCCGGTCGTCCACGAGGTTCGTCCGGGTGTCTACGGCAAGAACGCCCAGATCGCCCACATCTACGGAGTCAGGCCACGCGGACCTCGCTACCGCCCCGACATCCCGGCTGAGATTCGTGACTCGTTCTCCAACCTCTTGTTGCTCTGCTATCCGCACCACACCGAGATCGACGGTGACGAGGACCGCTATCCACCGGATCTCCTGCGAGCGTGGAAGGTGGGACATGAGGACGCCGAGGTTGCCCCGCTGAACGGCCTTGTACTGCCAGACCCCGACGAGTGGATGGAGATCCTCACCCAGGTCGCGTCGCCGCCGCTGGACCGACTCGACGCCATCGCGGAGCGGTTGGAGAGGACCGGCGTCGCCAATCAAGAGACTGTCGATGAACTGAAGTACGTGCTGAGGACGTTGTCGACCTCCGAGGCCGGAGTGGATGTGCGCAGTGCGCAGGCTCTGCTGGCTGCGAGCGACATCCTCAGTTCCATGGATATCAACCGGAGCGCGATGGCACTCCTCGATGCTGCCGAGGTCCTGCCGGCCGTCTTGACCCGTATCGAAAAGGCGGCTCGGAGGCTCGGCGAATTCTCCTGACGGACCCGCCTGGAGCGCCGTTGTGTGAACGCCCGATCACCGTCTGCGAAGCTGACATGGTGGGTTAGGTAAGGCTATCCTGCGGCCATGCGAGAGTCGGTGGGGCTGACGGGCGCCGGGTTGCGGCTGGGGTACCACGGGCGGTTGGTGGTGGAGGACGCTGGGCTGGGGATCGAGCCGGCGGGGGTGACCGCGCTGGTGGGGCCCAACGGGAGTGGGAAGTCGACGCTGCTGCGGGCGATGGCTCGGTTGCACAGGCCGGATGCGGGGACCGTGCGGTTCGCCGACGGCGAGGACGCGCTCGCGCTGTCGCAGAAGGACTTCGCGCGGAAGGTGACGTTGCTCTCGCAGTCCCGGCCGACCCCGAACGGCGTGAGTGTGCGGGACGTCGTCGGCTACGGCCGGCACCCGTACCGCGGGCGCTGGCGCAACGACGACCCGGACGGCAATGCGGCGATCGAGCACGCGATGGACGTCACCGGCGTCACCTCGATGGCCGAGCGGGCCGTCGACGAACTCTCCGGTGGTGAGCTGCAGCGCGTCTGGCTCGCCACCTGTCTGGCGCAGGACACCGGCGTCCTGCTGCTCGACGAGCCGACCACCTTCCTCGACCTGCGCTACCAGATCGAGATCCTCGACCTGATGCGCGATCTCGCCGACGAGCACGGCGTGGCCGTCGGCGTCGTACTGCACGACCTGAACCAGGCGGCCGACGTGGCCGACCGGGTCGTTCTGCTCGACCAAGGGCGGGTCCGGGCGACCGGTACGCCGGCCGAGGTCCTGCAGTCGGACGCGTTGACCGAGACCTACGGGATCCGGATCGACGTCAGCACCGACCCGGTCACCGGGCGGATCAGCACCCAGCCGGTCGGCAGGCACCTGCACCGGCACATCCTTCAAGACATCTGAGGACCCGATGAGAAGAGTCACCGTCCTGGCCGCGAGCCTGCTGCTCGCGCTGACCGCGTGCGGCACCAGCGAGCCGACCGAGCCGCAGGCGAACGAGTCCGCCGCCGCCCAGCCGGTCTCCGTCACCGACGCCCGCAACAAGAAGGTCGACCTGCCCAAGCCCGCGGCCAAGGTCGTCGGCCTGGAGTGGGGCGTGGTCGAGAACCTGATCACCCTCGGCGTCCAGCCGGTCGGCGTCGCCGACGTGAAGGGCTACACCACCTGGGTGACCGCGGCGAAACTCGATGCCGGGGTCAAGGATGTCGGGACCCGCGGCGAGGCCAGCGTCGACGCGATCGTTGCCCTCAACCCCGATCTGATCATCACCACCACCGACGAGGCCGCGAACACGATCACGCAGCTGGAGAAGGCCGCGCCGGTTCTCGTCGTACGGGGTGCGGACGCGAAGAACGCGATCCCGCAGATGAAGAAGAACCTGGAGCTGGTCGGTGCCGCGATCGGCAAGGCCAAGGAGGCCACCGAGGCGAACGCCGCCTTCGACCAGGCGGTTGCCGACGGCAAGAAGAAGATCGCCGACGCGGGCAAGGCCGGCGAGGGCTTCACGATGGCAGACGGCTACAAGGAAGGCAGCACGATCTCGATCCGGATGTTCACCAGCGGCTCGCTGCTCGGTGCGGTCGCCGGCGAGCTCGGCCTGAAGAACAACTGGACCGGCGCGGGCGATCCCGACTACGGCCTGGCGCAGACCGACATCGAGGGTCTGACCAAGCTCGGCGACGGCAGCTTCCTGTACATCGCCTCGACGACCGACGGCGGTGACGTGTTCGGCGGCGACCTGTCGAAGAACGCGATCTGGAAGAACCTGCCGTTCGTGAAGGCGGGCAGCGTGCACCGCCTGTCCGACGGGATCTGGATGTTCGGCGGACCGAAGTCGACCGAGCAGTTCATCGACGCCACGGTGCAGGCAGTCACCTCTTGACCCAGCTCACCACCGAGCGGCCCCAGGTCGCCGAGGCCCTCCAGCCGGTACGACGGATCCGCGTCGCCGGGGTGTTCGTCATCGCCCTGGCCGCGGTCGTCGTACTGGCCGGCGTGCACCTGACGCAGGGGACTTCGTCGGTCGGCGCCGGGGACCTGCTCCGGCTGGTGATCGGTCAGGGCACCGACAACTCGGCCAACATCCTGGTCGCGTCGCGGTTGCCGCGACTGCTGGCCGGCGTACTGGTCGGCCTTGCGCTCGGCGTCGCCGGCGCGGGGCTGCAATCGCTCGCGCGCAACCCGCTCGCTTCGCCGGACACGCTCGGCGTCAACGCGGGTGCTTACTTGGCGGTCGTGATCGTCGCCGCGTTCGGCATCAACCTGCCGGTGCTGCCGGCGGGCGGTGTCGCGTTCGCGGGCGGGCTGGCGGCCGCCGTACTGGTGCTTGCTCTGTCTGCTGGTGGGACGTCTGGACCGACTCGGTTGATCCTCGCCGGGTCCGCAGTGGCGATGGCGTTGTCCGGGGTGACGACGTTGCTGATGCTGCTGCGGCGCGAGGAGACGGTCGGGACCTTCGCGTGGGGGAGTGGGACGCTTGTCCAGACCGATCTCGACGCGGTCGGCCAGATGGCGCCGATCGTCGCGGTCAGTCTGATCGCCGCGTTGTGGTTGGCGTCGCGGCTCGACATCCTGTCGCTGGGCGACGACACGGCATCGGTGTTGGGAGTGCGCGTACGGCGTACGCGGGTGCTCATCACGCTCGTCACGGTGATGTTGTCGGCGGCCGCTGTGACGGTGGCCGGCCCGGTTGGCTTTGTGGGACTGGTCGCGCCGGTGCTTGTGCGACTGGTGGCGCCGCTGGTGCCGGGGCTGATGCGGCACCGCGTACTGCTGCCGTTGTCCGGGCTGTCGGGGATCCTCGTGGTGCTCGCGGCGGACGTCGTACTGCGGGCTGTGCTCGGCGGGCAGGCCGGTGTGGAGATTCCGACCGGCATCATGACGATGCTCGTCGGCGCGATCGTGCTGGTGTGGCTCGCGCGGCGGTACCGCGACTCAGGCCCGAGCCGTACGCCGTCCGGCGCGTCCTCCGGGCTGCGCAGCCTGCGGACGTTCTGGATCGTCGTCGGTGTGTTGGCTGTGCTGCTCGTCGGCGCAGTGGTGTTCGCGATGCTCGCCGGGGATGCGTTCCTGCGGACCGGTGACATCGCGAACTGGATCAACGGGCGCTCCGGGCGGGCGATCACGTACGTCCTGGACCAGCGTTTCCCGCGGGTCTTGTCGGCCGTGCTCTGTGGTGCCGCACTCGCGATCGCTGGTGCGACCGTGCAGGCCGTCTGCCGCAATCCCCTTGCCGAGCCAGGGATTCTCGGCATCACCGGCGGTGCCGGCGTCGGCGCCGTCATCACCCTGATGCTCGTCCCGGCGGCCGGCATCTGGCTCCTGTCCGGCGTCGCCTCCGCGGCCGCGCTGGGCACCTTCGCGCTGGTCTACCTGGTCTCCTGGAGGGGTGGGCTCAGTTCCGACCGGCTGGTGCTGATCGGGGTCGGCGTCAGCTCGGCGACGACCGCGATCATCACCTTCGTCATCGTCTACACGAACCCGTGGAACATCACGATGGCGATGACCTGGCTCTCCGGCAGCACGTACGGACGCACGCTTCCGCAGGTCATCCCGGTCACCGCAGCCCTGCTCGTCCTCACCCCGGTCGTCGTCCTCGCCCGCCGCGAACTCGACCTGCTGTCCCTGGACGACGACGTCCCGAGAATCCTCGGCGTACGCCTCGAACGCACACGCCTGCTGGCGTTGGCAGCCTCCGCTTTGTTGACGTCAGCCGCCGTCTCAGCCATCGGCGTAGTCGGCTTCGTAGGCCTGGTCGCCCCCCACGCCGCCCGAGCCCTCGTCGGAGGCCGCCACTCCCGCCTCCTCCCAGTCGCAGCCTTCCTCGGCGCAGTCCTGGTCTCCGTAGCCGACAGCCTCGGCCGCACCCTGCTCGCGCCCGCGCAAATCCCCGCCGGCCTACTCACCGCCATGATCGGCGCCCCGTACTTCGTGTACCTGCTGTGGAGAACCCGCACCACCAAGCTCTGAACCTAGAGTGACGGCGTGGAGATGTCGTTGGTGGAGGCGTTAGGGCTGGTGGTTCGGGATCTGGCGGGTACGGGTGGGGTGACGCTGGAGTTGTTGGACGAGCCGGCGACTGACGACTCGGCGTACGAGTCCTTGTGGATGTTGTCGGCACCTCCGTCGCGGACTGGGTTGCTGGCTCCGCGGTGGATGGGGGACGCCGAGCGGGTGGTGCATGTGGCTGATCAGGTGCAGGAGTTCGTGCTTGAGGAACTGGGGCGGCTGGAGCTGCCGGTGACCTGGCCTGAGTGCTTGGAGCATCCGGGGTCGCATCCGTTGGGGGCTCGGCTTACGGACAGCGGGCCGGGGTGGGTGTGCCCTAAGTCAGGGCAGACGGTTGCTGCGATTGGTGGGCTGGTGCGTCGCTGAGTAGGAGGGCGGCGACGGCTTCGGGGGCCTCGTGCATTGCGTCGTGGGCGGTGGGGAGGTCGTGGACCTGCCACTCGGGATCTGCTTGGAGTCGGGTGCGGAGCTCGGCGAACGGGGTGCGGTCTTCCCAGCCCGAGCAGTAGACGAACTCCTTGCGGGGGACCTGGGCGAACTGGCCGGTGAGCCTGATCGATTGCAGGAACGCGGCCAGGGGATGGGGGCGGCGGCGGGGATCGCCGTTGCCGGGCGGCTGTACGGCGTAGCCGGTGGTTGCGGCGCCGGTGGCGAACACGTGCCGGAAGTGGTCGTTCGTCGACGACCAGCACGACTCGCCGTCGCGCGGGACGTAGGCGTCGAGGTGCACCAGTCGTGAGATCCGGCCGCCTGCTCGATCGGCGGCAGCGGCGATCACCATGCCGGCGTAGCTGTGGCCGACCAGCGTCACGTCGGTGAGTTGGTGGCGATCGAGGTGCCGCACCACGTCGTACGCGTGCGTGTCGAGGTTGGCGGTTGCCAGCGTCGCGTGGTCGTCGTCCGGCCGCAGGCCGGTCAGGGTCAGGGCGTGGACGTCGTGACCGGCACGTTCCAGCAGCGGGACCACCGTCTCGAACGACCAGGAGCCCTTCCAGGCTCCGGGTACGAGGACGAACGTCGTCATGCGTTTCTCCTTCTCTAGCTGTCGCATGAAGTCTCACCAAGCAGGGGTGTGGCTCGCTACCGCTAAAATGCCAACTGATGCCCGTTCCCCGCCAACCTCGTTCGACCGCCGGCGCGACGTCCCAGATCTGGCCCTCCGGCGGGCGACACCTGTGGCCGTCTGGTGGGACGAGCGCGGTGCAGTCGCACGCGCGAGGGCACCTGGTCTATGCGGCCGGCGGTGTCCTGGCGGTTCACACCGATCGCGGTACGTCGATCGTTCCCGCGAATCGGGTCGCGTGGACTCCCGCCGGGTTCACGCACTACCGCCGCTCGCACGGCGACACCGACATGCGGATCGTCTTTCTTCCGCCGTCCCTCGCGAAGCTCGTACCGGAGCATCCTGCGGTGTTCCAGACCTCCGGCCTCGCCCGCGAGGTGCTGCTCGCCCTGACCGGGCCCCGCAACTACGACAACGCCGTACCGGGCTACAGCCGTGCCGCGCGCTCTCGTCTGATGAGGGTCCTCGTCGACGAACTCCGCGAAGCACCCGAGCAGCCGCTGCACTTGCCGGAGCCGCACGACGACCGGCTGCAGGCGGTCGCGCGGATGCTGTACGAGACGCCGGCCGACAACTCCACGCTGGCGGAACTCGGGAAGACGATCGGAGCCAGCACCCGCACTCTCAGCCGGCTGTTCCGCGACGAGCTCGGCATGACGTTCTACGAGTGGCGCACGCAGCTACGCGTCTACCACGCGCTCGTGCTGCTCGCCGACGGCCACGACACCACGCACACCGCATCCGCCTGCGGATGGGCCAATCCCAGCAGCTTCATCGCGGCGTTCACCAGCATCATCGGTACGACGCCGGGGCGGTATCGAACCAGACCCCAACGCTGAGGTTCAGCCGGCGGCTTTGGCTGCGGCCTTCTTGGCCTGCTTGTACTCGCGGACCTTGAGGAGGGAGTCGGCGTCGACCACGTCGGCGACCGAGCGGTAGCCGTCGAGGGCGTAGTCGCCGGCGGCGGCTTCCCAACCGGCAGGCTTGATGCCGAGCTGCTTGGCGAGCAGGGCCACGAAGATCTGGGCCTTCTGCTTGCCGAAGCCGGGGAGCTCCTGGACCCGCTTGAGGAGTTCCTTGCCGGTGTCGGGCTCGGTCCACAGGCGGGTGACGTCGCCGTCGTACTTGGACTCGATCAGCGCCGCCAGCTCCTGGAGGCGGGCCGACATCGAGCCCGGGAAGCGGTGGATCGCGGGCGGCGTACTGCAGAGCGCCTTGAACTCCTCGGGGTCGGCGGCGGCGATCGCGGCCGGGTCGAGGTTGCCGAACCGGCTCAGCACCTTCCAGCCGCCGCGGAACGCGTGCTCCATGCCGTACTGCTGATCCAGCATCATCCCGACGAGCACGGCGAACGGGTACTGGTCGAGGACGCGGTCGGCCTCGGGTTCGTTGGCGATCTGGAAGCCCATGGGGACATCGTAGGACCCCGCGCGGGTGCACACTGGAGTTCACGCTGCCGAGTCCGGAGGTCCCGATGAGCGAGCCTGTGAACGACTACCGCCGCCTGCCGGACCCGATCCGCCTCGAGGACACCGTCACGTCGGTCCCAGGCACCCCGCCGAGCGACCCCGACGGCGGCCGCAACGTCGACCAGGACATCGCCACCAGCGTCGTCGCCGGCTGACTTTCCGCACGGACTTCCATTTGTTTGTTGTACGACGTACGTGTGCGTGCGTCGTACAGGTTTGCTGTCCCCTGGAGCTCGGCGCCGATGCGGCCGGGGAGGTTGCCAGGGGCTGAGGCCGCTGCGGCCGGAAGTGCGTGGGGTGGCGCGCGGCAGCGATTCGGCGTCGGTGGGTCCCACGCCTGCGGGTGTGCGGGTTAACCCTGGATCCGCGCCGGGTTTCCGGCGGCGCGGTGGAGGCGGGCCTATGCTCGGTCAGGGCAGGTCGACGGAGGGAGCGCGGATGGACATCCGGGATCTGGATCGGCGGGCCGGTGCGGTGCTCGGCGAAGTGGTGATGCAGGTTCGGGCTGAGCAGCTGTGGTTCCCGACGCCTTGCCCTGACTGGACTGTGCGTGGGCTGCTGCGGCACATCGTGAGTGACAACGAAGGGTTCGCGGCCGCGGCGGCGAACGGGTCGGCTCCCGTGCAGACCTGGAACGGCGGTCGGTTGGGGGACAACCCGGCCGGCGCCTACCGGCGGTCCAACGTAAAGGTCGCGGAGGCGTTCGCCGATGGTGGGGCGCTGGACCGGCCGATCGAGGTGCGCGAGTTCGGGACGTTCCCGCGGCGGGTGGCGCTGACCTTCCACCAGCTCGACTGCGTGGTGCACGCGTGGGATCTGGCGCGGGCGATCGACGTACCGTACGAACCGCCGGTCGACATGCTCGAGATGGCGCTCAGCCTCGCCCGCCGGATCCCTGACACCGAGAGCAGCCGCGGCCCGGGTGCCGCGTTCGAACGCTCGGTCAAGGTCCCCGGCGACGCCGACGACTTCGAGACCCTGCTCGCCCTCCTCGGCCGCAACCCCGACTGGGTCTCACCGCTCGACTAGACCCCCAGCAGTTTGCCGAGCAGCGCTGACAGTTGCCGCCGCTCGGCCGCACTCAGCGGCTCGAAGGTCCGATCCAGGAACTCCGGTACGGCGGCGTCCGCCTCCTTCAGCCGGGCCCGGCCAGTCTCGGTGAGCGTCACCGCATACGACCGCCGATCCTGCGGGTTCCGCTCCCTGCGCACACAAGAGGTCCGCTCCAGCTCGTCGCAGATCGTCACCATCACGCTGCGATCGATCCGCAATCCCTCGCTCAGCGCCTGCTGCGACGTCGGCCCCACCTCCGACAGCATCTTCAGCACCAACTGATGCCCAGCCCCGAGCCCCTGTGAAGCCGCATGTGCCTCGCCCGCCCGGATCACCTGCGTCGCCGCCCGGCACAGAGCGATGTCCGGCCGCGAAGCCACCAGCTGAGGAAAGTACGTCGGTTTGTCCGCCACACGAGACAGTAAACCATCTCTACCAAGATTGTCTGCTGGCCTACAGTTGAACACATGACTATCGACCTCACCCCCGACCAGCTGCTCTCGACCACACGCGCTGTACGGAAGCGGCTCGACTTCGATCGCCCGGTACCGCGGGAGCTGATCGAGCAGTGCATCGACCTGGCGACCCAGGCCCCGACCGGCCGCAACCGGCAGCGCTGGCACTTCCTCGTCGTCACCGACGAAACCCAGCGTGCCAAGATCGCCGACATCTACCGCCGCGCCCTGGTCGCCGATCCCGGCCTCCCGCTGACGCCCGACGACCTGCGCCGGATGAACCACCAGCCGGGCTCGATGGAGGGCATCTTCGACGGCCTGCGCTACCTGTTCGACAACATCCACCGCGTCCCCGCGTTCGTCATCCCGGCCGTCGAGGGCCGCACGGATCACGCGCCGGTCAGCGCCCAGGCCAACACCTGGGGCTCGATCCTCCCCGCGGTCTGGAGCTTCATGCTCGCTGCGAGAGCCCGCGGTCTCGGCACGGTCTGGACCTCCGCGCAGGGCCCGCTCGAACGCGAGATGGCCGAGGCCCTCAATGTCCCGTACGACGAAGTGATGCTGGCCGCGTTCATCCCGCTGGCCTACACGATCGGTACCGAGTTCAAGCCCGCGAAGCGGGTTCCCCGCGACGAGGTGCTGCACTGGGACCGCTGGTGATCCCGCTGGTGTGGAAGCGATTCCGATAAGCACCCGGGCTGATCCCCAGCACCCGGGTGAAGGCCCGCCGCAGCGTCTCCGCCGTACCCAGGCCGGTACGCCGGGCGATCACGTCCAGCGGGCCAGTCGTTGCCTCCAGCAAGTGTTGCGCCGCCTCGACCCGGACCTTCTCGACGAAACGCCCCGGCGTCGTACCGACCTCGTCGTGGAACAACCGGGTCAGGTGCCGCTCGCTCACCCCGGCCCGCCCGGCCAGAGCCGACAGGCTGTGGTCGCCGGCCGGGTCGGTGGTGATCGAGTCGAGCACGCCGCGGACCAGCTCGTGCCGCGCCTGCCCGGCGCTCAGCCGCACGCTGAACTGCGACTGCCCACCCGGCCGCTGCAGGAACACCACCAGATGCTTGGCGACCAGTCGCGCAACAGCAGCCCCGAGATCCGCCTCCACCAACGCCAAAGCCAGGTCGATCCCCGACGTCACCCCCGCGGACGTGATCACCGGCCCGTCCTGCACGAAGATCGCATCACTGTCGACGTGCACCGCCGGAAACCGCAGCGCCAACTGATCGGCCAGCTCCCAGTGCGTCGTCGCCCGCCGCCCGTCCAGCAGCCCGGCCGCCGCCAGCGCAAAGGCGCCGGCGCACACAGACGCCGTACGAGCGGACTGCTCCGACAACCGCCCAATAGCAGAGATCAATCCGGCGTCGCTGATCGTGTGCAACCAGTTCGGCCCGCCCGGCACGACGAGCGTCGCGCCCCGCGCATCGACGTCGGCCAGGCTCACATCCACCCCGAGCCGAGTCCCCGTGTTCGCCACCACGTCCGAGCCGTCAGGCGACGCGATCACCGACCGATAAGTCCCGCCGCCCTGCTCGTTCGCCACCGCGAACACCTCGAGCGGCCCGGTGACGTCGAGCAGCCGGACCCCGTCGTACACAACGACCACGACAACACGCTCCACCCCAGCAGTATGCGTGTCCGGATCGGTGGGTCACCCGTCCGGATCGCCCGTACGCCGGCCGCCCCGCCCGCGTCAGGCTGGGGAAAACCACCGATGAAGGAGCTGACGACAGTGATCGCAGGGATCGAGATCCCGGACAGCAAGCTCGCCACCGAGGCGACCGAGCTGGTCCGCGACGTGACCGACGACCTGGTCTACGACCACTCGCGCCGGGTGTACCTGTTCGGCGCGCTGCACGGTCGCGACCTGAGCTACGACCCGGAACTGCTGTACGTCGGCGCGATGTTCCACGACCTCGGCCTGACCGCCGGCTACCGCGACTCGATGCAGCGCTTCGAGATCGACGGTGCCGACGCGGCCGCCGACTTCCTGCGCTCGCGCGGCATCGCCGAGGAGGACGCGACGACGGTCTGGACGGCGATCGCGCTGCACACGACCCCCGAGGTCCCGGTGCACATGAAGCCCGAGATCGCGCTGGTCACCCGCGGCGTCGAGGCCGACGTACTGGGTCTCGGCCTGGACCGGATCACCGCCGAGGAGCGCGCCGCGATCGTCGCCGCGCACCCCCGGCCGGACTTCAAGAACCAGATCCTGCACGCGTTCACCGAGGGCATCAAGCACCGCCCGGCGACCACGTTCGGCAACGTGAAGGCCGACGTGCTCGACCGCTTCGTTCCCGGCTTCGAGCGGACGAACTTCGTCGACGTCATCCTCGGGTCCGAGTGGCCGGAGTGAGCCCGGCGTAGTCCGCGAGCTCGATCGCGTCCGGCTGTGCCGCGGCGGCCTTCGCCAGTACGCCGCGGAACGGCCGGGACGTCATCGTCGCGGTCATCAGATCCCGGGCGCGGATCCCCAGCGCGGTCCGAGGCATCGCGAGCGCGATCCCACCCGGCGGTAGCGCGCTGCGCTGGACGACGTACTCCCGCATCACCTTCTGGTACGCCGCGAACGCCCGCCGATGGTCGCCGTCGGCAACCAACTCCCCGGCCAGGACGTAAGCGCCGACCAGCGACATCGCCGTACCGTAACCGGCCAGCGGTGAACCGCAGTACCCGGCGTCGCCGACCAGCACGACCCGCCCGCGCGACCACTCCGGTACGACGACCCGGCTGGTGCTGTCGAAGTAGAAGTCGTCGGCGGCAACCATCCCGTCGAGGATCTCGGCGGTGTACCAGCCCGCGCCCTGGAACGTCTTGCCAAGCAGGGCTTTCTGCTCCTCGATGTCGCGCCGGTTGTAGCTGAGAACCGGCGAGCGGAAGCTGAGCAGCGCGCGAGCGAACCGCGGATCGTGGTCCGGACGCAGCCCGACCCAGCGGCCGCCCGGCGCGGTGTGGATCTTCATCCAGCCGTCGAGATCCTCCGGCGCCGGCATCGTGAAGTACGAGCCGTAGCCGCCGAGGTGGTGCACGAACTCCTCCTCCGGTCCGAAGGCGAGCGCCCGGACCCGCGAGTGCACGCCGTCGGCGCCGACGACGAGATCGAACTCTCGCGTTTTACCGCTCGTGAACGAAACCCAGACCCCCTCGTCGGTCTGCGTCAGCCCGCTGATCGAGTCGCCGTACAGGTACTCGACGTCCGGCGTCGCCGCGAGCAGCACCTCCGACAGGTCGCCGCGCAGGATCTCGATCTCCGCGACCGGCCCGGCGCCGTCGAGCAGTTCAGCAGGCAGGGCGGCCGCGCGCTTGCCGTTGGAGCGCACATAAGCGAGCCCCTTCTCGTGCAGCTGTCGAGCCTTGACCGCCGGCATCACGCCCATCCGATCGACGACGTCCCGCGCGACGCCGCGAACGTCGACCGTCTGCCCGCCGGGCCGAGGCTCAGGCGCGAGCTCGACCACGGTCGGGGTGAAGCCCGCGCGCTGCAGCCAGTACGCGAGCGCCGGTCCGGCGATGCCGGCTCCGCTGATCAGTACCTTCATCGTCATCTCCCTGGAGGTAGTGCGCTGTACGGTGTACGCAGCACGATGCCTGAGCAGCTGAACCACAGTCCACGTGCACTAGGGCACCCAGGGAGAACGCATGACAGCGCCGTACCAGCAGATCGCCGCCGGGATCCGGGCGCGGATCAGTGCCGGCGAGCTCGGCCAGGGTGAGCGCGTGCCGTCGACGCGCGAGCTGATGCGCGAGTACGGCGTTGCGATGGCGACCGCGACGAAGGCGCTGACGACGCTGCAGCAGGAAGGCCTCGTTCACTCCCGGCCCGGCGTCGGCACGGTCGTCGGGGCCGCCCGCCGTACGCCGGTCCGGTCCGATGAGCCCGCGTTGAGCCGGGACGAGGTCGTGCGGGTCGCGATCGTGCTCGCCGACGCGGAAGGGCTGCCCGCGCTGTCGATGCGGCGGATCGCGAGCGAGTTGGGTGTGTCGACGATGGGCCTGTACCGGCACGTCGGCGGCAAGGACGTGCTGGTGCTGCAGATGGTCGACCGGGCGATCGCGGATTTCCCGTTCCCGCCGGGCGAACCGGCCGGCTGGCGCGAGGGGATCGAGACGGCCGCTCGGCTGCAGTGGGCGGCGTACCGGAAGCATCTGTGGTTGCCGGGCGCGGTCACGATCGGGCGACCGCAGTTGCTGCCCAGCCTGCTGTCGCACACGGACGCCGTACTGCGAGCGGTCGGCCGCTTCGGAGTTGATCCGAGTACGGCGATGTACGCCGCGATCACGGTGTTCGGGTACGTGCGCGGGGTCGCGCTGAACCTGGAGTCGGAGGCGTTGGCCGAGCAGGACACCGGGCTGACTGCCGACGAGTGGGCGGAGGGGCAGGCGGATCGGCTCGCCGTACTGGCTGATGGGTTGCCGGGGTTCCAGGGACTGGGGGAGGGGTTCGATTTCGACTTCGACCTGGACCAGTTGTTCGAGTTCGGATTGCAACTGGTACTCGACGGGCTGGGTGTCCGCCTCGAAACAGTGCGCTCGCGGCTACGCTGAGTGTCGTTCGTCGACGGTTGGGAGGTGGCGATGGATCCGGTGTTCGCGCCGGGCGTGCCGAACGAGGTACGCCGGCTGTTCGATCGCAGGCCCGAGCTGTTCGTGCCCGCCGACCAGCCGCGGCCGAAGCGGCGGACGTCGTGGTCGGAGGCACCCGGCAACACGTTCGGCACGATGCTGGTCTGGCTCGCCGTCTGCGTCGGTGGGTGGATCCTCGCGGTGATCATCCTCGCGATCACGCTGCCGACCGCTGCCGCGGCGTGGGTATCCGTCGTGCTGGCCGCACTCGCGGTGGTCGCGACCGGTGGGGTCGCGGTGCGATCCGCGGTCGAGGACCGCGGGCGCAAGCTGGTCCGGTTGCAGCATGGGAAGTACCTGCTGGCCGAGGACTTCGACGAGCCGTCCGGCAAGCTGCTCGGCCGGGCGCAGCGCGCGGTGAAAACGGTGCTTGAGGCAACAGTTACCCGGCGCGGGATGCTCGACGAGATGCAGAACGAGCTGGTCCTGCCGGAGCAGTTGTGGGACCTCGGTCAGGTGCTGCACGAGCAGTCGGTGCTCCGGGCGCGCCAGCAGGAGGTCGCGCGCGGGATGGCGACGGCCGAGCTGGACGCCGTACTCGGTCCTCAACGTCGTGCGCTGTCGCGGTCGGTGGGTGCGATCCGGCGGAAGGTCGAGCTGCTCGAGCAGTACGCCGACCGCGTGCGCTCCGCCGATGCCGCTCTTCGCGCGGAGGCCGCGCTGGAGGACGGCGACCGCTACATCGAGCTGCTCGCTCGCACTGAACCAGCCGGCGACACTGCCGTGGTCCAGGGCTTCGCCGACGAGGCCGCGGCACTCAAGGACACCTTCACCAGGTCCATCAAGGCCGCCCGAGACGCCGGCCGCACCCTCGCGCTGCCTGAGTAGCGGCCTGGCCTCCCGCCCTTCAAGTCCCCACCCCCGATCGGCCGTGAGCAGCGCGACCGGGGTGCGCGTAATACGCTGCTGTGGTGAAGCGGACTGTGATTGTTGCCGGGGGCACCGGTGGGTTGGGTGGAGCGGTTACGGCCGAGCTGCTCGAAGGCGGCTGGCGGGTCGTCGTACCGGGCCGCAGTGAGAAGTCGCTGGCCGCGCTGGGGACCAACGAGTCGCTGGCTCCGGTGCTTGCTGACTTGTCCGATCCGGCAGGAGTTGCGGACGTCGTCGCGTTGGCGACCTCCGACGAGAGCGCCCCGCTGCACGCGCTCGTCAACCTCGTCGGCGGCTTCGCCTCCGGCAAGCGCGTCCACGAGACCCCGGTCGAGGACTTCGAGCGCCAGCTGACGCTCAACCTCCGCCCGCTCTACCTGATCACCCAGGCAGCCGTCCCGCACCTGATCGCCAACGGCGGCGGTGCGATCGTCTGTACGTCGAGCCAAACGGCGCTCAAACCGTTCTCCGGCGCGGCCGGCTACATCACCTCGAAGGCCGGCGTGATCGCCTTCGCCGACGCCCTGGCCGTCGAGTACGCCGCCGACCACATCCGGGTCAACACGATCCTCCCCGGCACCATCGACACCCCCACCAACCGCGAGGCCCGGCCCAACGCCGACACCACCAACTGGACCCCACCAAGCCGGATCGCCACCGCCATCCGCTTCCTGATCGACTCCGACGCGATCACCGGAGCCCACATCCCGGTCTAGCCGAAGCCGATCGCCCCGGGCCCTCCTCTTTTCCTCGCGCGCCCGCAGGGCGCGGGCGCGCGATCTTTAACGCTGGTCGATCAGCAGCTGGATCCCGTCCAGGATCCGGTCCAGCCCGAACCGGAACGCATGGTCGGCGTCCATCGCCGCCTGGAACTGCTCGCCGGCCGCCGTCCCAACGCGCCCCGCGACCGGGAACCGATCAGCCAGCCCAGCCATGTACCGATCAAGTAGTGGCCCCGTCGTGAGCCACCACTCCTCATCCGTCAGCCCGCTCTCGCGCTGGGTCCGCAGGTGCTCGGCGGCTGCCCGCGCGGTCCCCAGCACATGGGTGAGAACCAGCGCCAGCGCCGAGTCCATCTCCACATCACCCAGCCCGACCCCGTCCAACGGCCGCAGCTCCGCCTCGTACTTGAGCGTGATGTTCGGCCCGAGCGCACTCCGTACGGCGGGAACCTCGTGGATCCACGGATGCGCCATCAGCACGTCCCAGTTCCGCCGCGCGACGAACTCCATCCCGGCCCGCCACCCACCGGGCTGCCGCGCCGGCTCGTCGACGTCGGCGTACAGCTCGGCGTACACGGTGTCGAACATCAGGTCGGTCAGCTCGCCCTTGCCCGGGACGTGCGTGTAGAGCGACATCGTCCCCGCCTTCAGCTGCTCGGCGACCAGGCGCATCGACACCGACTCCAGCCCGGCGGCGTCGGCCAGCTGGATCGCCGTGTCGACGATCGCGCGGACGGTCAGCCCGGAGCGGCCGGGCTTGCTGTGACTGCCCCAGAGCAGGGCCAGGCTGCGCGCCGGATCGGGCGCCGCGGACTTCTTTCCACTCACCGGGAACAAACTCCAACCGCTCGTCGTTGACCCGATCGTACCTGAGTCGTACGGTGTACGGTACGCCGTACCGAAGTAACAACGAAGATCGAGGTGGAAGTGGCTGCAGAACGCGTGATCGTCGCGGACGACGTGCGCAAGAACTACCCCGGCGGCACCGAGGGGGCGGGCCTGAACGGGTTCGACCTCGAGGTGACGGCCGGGTCGGTGGTGGGACTGCTCGGCCCGAACGGCGCCGGCAAGACCACCGCGGTCCGGATCCTGTCCACGCTGCTGGAGCTGGACTCCGGCCAGGCGAGCGTCGCCGGGTACGACGTCCGCCGGCAGGGCCAGGAGGTCAGAAAGCGGATCGGGCTCGTCGGCCAGTACGCCGCGGTCGACGAGATCCTCACCGGCCGGCAGAACCTGGTGCTGTTCGGCCGGCTCAACCACTTGTCGCGCAAAGCTGCTCACAACCGCGCCGACGAGTTGCTCGAGAGGTTCTCCCTGCAAGGCGCCGCGGACCAGGCCGCGAGCAAGTACTCCGGCGGCATGCGCCGAAGGCTCGATCTGGCGGCCAGCCTGATCGTCGCCCCGGCGCTGTTGTTCGTCGACGAACCGACCACCGGGCTGGACCCGGCCGGTCGGCGCGAGGTCTGGTCCGCGGTCCGCGACCTCGTGAGATCCGGTACGACGGTGCTGCTCACCACGCAGTACCTGGAAGAGGCCGACCAGCTCGCCGACCGGATCTCGATGCTGAAGGAGGGGCGGGTAGTTGCCGAGGGCACCCCTGATCAGCTGAAGGCGCAGCTCGGCGGCGACTGGCTCGACCTGGTCCTGGCCGACCCGGCCGACGTACCGAAGGTCCAGGCGCTCGTCGAGCGGTACGCCGATGGAGAGGTCCGGATCGACGACCTGACGGTCAGCATCCCGGTCCGGGACCGCACGAAGGCGCTGGTGGAAGTCGCCACCGCGCTGCACGCCGTACAGATCGAACCGGAGGACATCACGCTGAGACGACCGACGCTGGACGAAGTGTTCCTGCACCTGACCGGATCGGGGGTGGCCGCATGAGGTGGGCGTTGGCCGACGGCTGGACGATCGCCCAGCGCACGTTGCTGCACTGGCGGATGCAGCCCGGGGTGGTGATCTTCGGCTGGTTCTTCCCGGTGCTGATGCTGCTGATGTTCGGCGCGTTGCTCGGGGGAGCGATCGAGATGCCGGGCGGGACGTCGTACTACGAACTGCTGGTGCCGGGGATCTTCGCGCTGTCGATGCTCTTCGGGCTGGAGGGCACGATGACCGCGATCACGACCGACGCGGCGAAGGGGGTGACGGACCGGTTCCGGTCGCTGCCGATGAACTCGGCGGCCGTCGTACTGGGCCGGTGCATCGCGGACATGCTCGACTCGGTGGTCACGTTGATCGTGCTGGCCGCGACCGGGCTCGCGCTCGGCTGGCGGTGGCACGGGTCGCTGCTGGAAGCACTGGCGGCGTTCGGGTTGCTTCTGCTGCTGCGGTTCGCGTTCCTGTGGGTCGGGATCTTCATCGGGCTGTCGGTGCGCAACGCGGAGTCGGTGACCGCGATCCAGGTCGCGATCTGGCCCGTGGGATTCCTGTCGAGCGCGTTCGTGAACACCGCGACGATGCCGGACTGGCTCGGCGCGGTCGCGCAGTGGAACCCGATGTCGTCGACGGCGACCGCGGCCCGCGCGCTGTTCGACAACCCGGGCGGCTCGGCCGGGTCGTGGATCGGTGAGCACGCGCTGGCCGGCGCGGTGATCTGGCCGCTACTCCTGGTGGCCGTGTTCCTGCCGCTGTCGGCGCGTAAGTTCAGAAACCTGTCCCGCTAGAACCCCCGCGGGTGGCGTGTGAGCCAGTAGACTTTCCATCGAGGTAAACCGATCGATCCCGCCCAGCGTCTTTCCAAGTGTGCGGCCTGGGTACCTGCTTCCCAGGCCACGGGGCATCGACAGGGGAACCATGGGTCGTCGTTCACGCGCCACCCGCGCGAAGGGGACAGACACCGGCACGCCCGACGGGCGGCACAGCCGGGCCAGAACCGTGCCGCAATCGCTCGGTCTGACGCTGATCAGCGCGTTCCTGCCCGGAAGCGGGCTGATTCTCGGCGGCCGCCGGCGAATCGGCGCGTTCGTGCTCACGCTGACCCTCGGGCTGATCGGCTTCGGTCTGTACGTCGGGTTCTGGCGCCGCGACGACGTCGTCGAGTCCAGCGTCGTGCCGAACCGGTTGCTCGGGGTCGCTATCGGGATCGGTGCGCTGGCGCTCGGCTGGGTGATCGTGGTCGTCGCCTCGCACCGGTTGTTGCGTCCGGCAACGGGTGGGCCCGCCGGGCGGGCGGCCGGCGCGGTCTTCGTCGGGGTGCTGTGCTTCGCGATCAGCGCGCCGGCGGCGGTCGGCGTACAGAGTGTGCTCGCGCAGCGCGATCTGGTCACCAACGTGTTCGTCTCGCAGGGCGACAGCAAGAGCGCGACCCGGCCGGAGACGGTGAACGTGAAGGACCCGTGGGAGGACAAGCCGCGGGTCAACCTGCTGCTGCTCGGTGGTGACGACGGCAAGGGGCGGATCGGCGTACGGACCGACACCGTGATCGTCGCGAGCATCGACACCAGGACCGGGGACACCGCGCTGATCTCGCTGCCGCGGCAGCTGACGTTCATGCCGTTCCCGAAGGACTCGCCGCTGCACAAGATCTACCCGAACGGCTTCGGCAAGGAAGGGCTCAGCCTGACCGGCCGGCTGGAGTGGATGCTGACGGCGATGTACCAGAACATCCCCGAGGCGCACCCCGGCATCCTCGGCCCGTCCGACAACGAGGGCGCGGACGTGGTCAAGCAGTCCGTCGGCGAGGCGACCGGGCTCGACATCGACTACTACCTGCAGGTGAACCTGCAGGGCTTCGACCAGATCGTCGACGCGCTCGGCGGCATCACCGTGAACGTCAACGAGCGGGTAGCGATGGGCGGGATCTCGAGCTCGCACATCCCGCCCGGCCAGTGGATCGAACCCGGCCCGAACCAGCACCTCGACGGCTTCAAGGCGCTCTGGTTCGCCCGCGGCCGGTACGGCGCCGACGACGACCAGCGCCAGATCCGCCAGCGCTGCGCCATCAAGGGCATTGTCGACGCGGCCGACCCGAAGACGCTGGTGACGAAGTACCAGGCGATCGCGAAAGCGGGCAAGAACCTGCTCCGTACCGACATCCCGCAGGAGCTTCTTCCGGCTCTCGTCCAGCTCGGGTTGAAGGTGAAGTCCGGGACGGTCTCGAACGTCGCGCTGGACCAGTCGAAGCTGAAGCTGAAGTACCTGCACCCCGACTACGACGGCCTGCGCGAGACCATCGAGAAGGCCCTCGACCACGAGCCGGTCACGACCACTCAGCCGCCGACGACTCCGCCCACCGGCAAGCTGAACCGCCCGGCCACGCCGCCGCCTGGTCCGACCGAGGACCTCCGCGACGCCTGCGCCTACCACCCGACGGGTGACACGCCTTAATCCGTTGCAGGGATAGGGATCGGGCGGCCGAAGAGGGCTTCGCCGACGGTGGCTAGGTGGGGCAGCAGGTCTTGCTCGGTCGCCTTGGCGAGGGTCGGGGTGCCGACGGCGGTGCGGAGGATGCCGATGCCGAGCAGCCACGCGGCGAACAGCTCGGTCCGGAGCTCGGCGTCATCGTTGCCGTCAGCAAGTTCTTTGAGTACGCCGAGGTAGCCGTTGCAGACCTGCTCGCGGACGCGGTCGCGCATGTCCTCGTGGCCCGCTGACCGGAGCATCGCGATGAGCGGGTGCTCGCCGGCGTACTCGGCCCAGTCCTCGAAGACGAGGTCGCGCAGGAGTTTCGCCGGGAGTTCGTCGAGTGGGCCGTCGGGCAGGATCACGGGCGCGGTCGAGGTGGCCATCGCCTCGGTGAAGAGCTGCGACTTCGAGCCGAAGTAGCGGAAGACCAGCGCCGGGTCGACGCCGACGTCCCCGGCGACGTCGCGCACGCTCGCGCCGTCGTACCCGTCCCTGGCAAAGCGGACGCGGGCGCAGTCCAGCAGCCGGGCCCGGGTCGCCTCACGATCGCGTTTGTGCGCCATCCGGTCCTCCCCGTGGAGTGCAAGTCATCGATCGTTGACATGGTAGCGCGCTGGTGCTTAGTCTCAGGGCAAGTCATCGATCGATGACTTAGGGATGGAGGCTGGGATGAAGAACGTCGTAGTAGCCGGCGGCACGACCGGGATGGGCCGCGTGATCGCGCTGCACCACCTGCGGCAGGGGGCGCGGGTGACGGTGATCGGCAGTACGCCGGCGCGCGGCGAGCAGTTCCTTGCCGACGCTTTGGCGATCGGCGCGGGGGAGCGGGCCGGCTTCGTCCGCGCGGACCTGCGTTCGGTTGCGGAGAACCATCGGGTCGTCGCCGAGATCGAGGCGCGCCACGAGGCGTTGGACGGGTTGGTGCTGACCCAGCTGATGCCGTTCGTGAAGCGGCACGAGACGGTCGATGGGTTCGAGGGGGTCTTCTCGCTGTACTACGTGAGCCGGTTCATCCTGAGTTACCGGCTCACCGAACTGCTCGAGCGCGGCGACACGCCGCTCGTCGTCAGCATCGGCGCGACCGGGCTCACGAAGGGCGCGGTGAACTGGGCCGACCCGCAGTTCACTTCGCAGTACGGCATGGTGAAGGCGATGGTCAGCGCCGGCCGCGCCAACGACCTGCTCGGGGTGCACTACGTGCAGAACCATCCGGACGGCCGGACGAAGTACCTGCAGCTGCGCCCGTGGTACACCAACAGCGGCACCAATCACCTGCCGCAGCCCCACCGGACGGTGGCCCGCGCGTTGGGGAAGGTGTTCGCGAAGTCCCCGGAGGACAGCATTCGCGGCACCATCGCTCTGATGGACGACCAGCCCGCCGAGCGCCTCATCCTGCGCGCACTCGACAAGCCGGTCGATCCTTCGCTGCCGACCTTCGATCCCGCCAATGCCCAGCGGCTCTACGAACTGACCAAGGACGTCCTGACGGTCAGCTGAACAGGTCCGAGTCCGGTCCGAAGTCGGCTTCGTCGACGACGCGGCGGACCTCGACCTCCTGGTCGAGCGCCTCGGCCAGCCGGGCGGCCCACTCGATCGCCTCGTCGGCGTTGCGGACCTCGACGATGATGATGCCGCCGATCAGCTCCTTGGTCTCGGCGAACGGCCCGTCCGTGACGGTCCGCTTGCCGCCACTCACCTTCACCCGCGCCCCGAGCGCGCTCCGGTGCACGCCCTCGGCAACCAGCAGCACACCCGCCTTCGACAGGTCGTCGACCAGCGCCCCGACGTTCGCGGCGATCTCGTCGCTCACCATCCGCCCGGCCTCGCTCGCCTCGTCCGCCTTGTTGATGATCATGAAACGCATCTGCTGCCCACTCCCTCGCTCATCGGTCGATCACTTACTCTCACGTCGACCGGCTCACCACCAGATCGACACACCCACCCAAAAGATTTCCGAGTACGCCGGACGCCCGCTCCCCGTCGTACTGGCTTGCTCTGACCCCTTGCGTGCTGTTCTATCGGTCGGGTGACGGTGACGGACACGCACGGGGCGATCGACGCGGTCTGGCGGATCGAGTCGGCCAGGATCGTGGCCGGGGTGGCGCGGATCGTGCGCGACGTCGGGCTGGCGGAGGAGCTCGCGCAGGACGCGCTGGTCGCGGCGCTCGAGCAGTGGCCCGAGTCCGGCGTACCGCGGAACCCGGGCGCCTGGCTGATGACGATCGCCAAGCGGCGCGCGATCGACCTGATCCGGCGCAAGGAGACCTACCAGCGCAAGCTCGCCGAGATGGGGCACGAGCTGGAGATCGACGGTGAGTCGGTCGAGGACGACGTGGAGGCGATCCTCGAGGACACCATCGAGGACGACCTGCTGCGGCTCGTGTTCACCGCGTGCCACCCGGTGATCACCACCGACGCCCGCGTGAGCCTGACGCTGCGGCTGCTCGGCGGGTTGAAGACCGACGAGATCGCCCGCGCGTTCCTGGCGCCCGAGGCAACGATCGCGCAGCGGATCGTGCGCGCGAAGAAGAACCTGGCCAAGGCCGAAGTCGGCTTCGAGGTCCCGACCGGCGAGGAGCTGCTGAGCCGCCTCGGGTCCGTCCTCGAGGTCGTCTACCTGATCTACAACGAGGGCTACTCGGCGACCACAGGCGACGACTGGATGCGCCCGACGCTCTGCAACGAGGCGATCCGGCTCGGCCGGCTGCTCGCCCAGCTGATGCCGGAGGAGCCCGAGGTGCACGGCCTTCTCGCGTTGATGGAACTGCAGTCGTCCCGCGCGAAGGCCCGCGTCGGTCCGAACGGCGAGCCGGTCCTGTTGCTGGACCAGGACCGCCGCCGCTGGGACCGCCTGCTGATCCGCCGCGGGCTGGAGAGCATCGACCGCGCGTGGGCGCTGGAGGGCGAGCCCGGCCCGTACCTGCTGCAGGCCGCCATCGCCGCCTGTCACGCGCGAGCGGCCGAGGCGGACGACACCGATTGGGCGCGGATCGCCGGCCTGTACGCCGTACTGGCTGCTGTCGTGCCCTCGCCCGTGGTCGAGCTGAACCGCGCGGTCGCGATCTCGATGGCGTTCGGGCCGGAGAACGGGTTGGTCGCGGTCGACGCGCTGCTCGACGAGCCGGCGCTGAAGGACTACCACCTGCTGCCGAGCGTGCGCGGTGATCTGCTGTTCAAGCTCGGGCGGCTGGACGAGGCGCGAGCGGAGTTCGAGCGGGCCGCTTCGCTGACCCGGAACGAGCGGGAACGAGCGCTGCTGCTCGACCGCGCTGCCGCCTGCTGAAACTTTCTCCGGGGTCGTGTCGATCTCGGGGCGAGGTGTTCGACGCAGTGGTGTGAGGCCGGGATCGCGGCCCCTTGAGCGCTAGGAGAACACCAATGGACAAGGTCACCTCGGCCGACGGTACGACGATCGCCTACGACCGGCTCGGCGCGGGACCCGCGGTCGTCCTGGTCTGCGGAGGCTCCGTCGACCGGATGTCGAACGCGCCGCTGGCCGCGCTGCTGGCGGAGAACTTCACCGTCTACAACTACGACCGCCGCGGCCGCGGCGACTCCGGCGACGCGGCCGAGTACGCCGTCGAGCGGGAGTTCGAGGACCTCGACGCGATCTTCGCGGCGGCGGGTGGATCGGCGAGCTTGTACGGTACGTCGTCCGGCGCGGCCCTGGCGTTGCTCGCGACGGCGTCCGGGCGTCCGATCTCGCGGCTGGTGCTGTGGGAGCCGCCGTACATGCTGGACGGCGGTCGGCCGCGGCCTCCCGCGAACCTGGCCGACATCTTCCGGGACTTCGTCGCGGCCGGGCGGCGGGACAAGGCGGCGGAGTACTTCATGGCGGAGGTTGTGGGGCTGCCGCCGGAGTTCGTGGCGATGGCGAAGGAGTCGCCGTGGTGGCCGGCGCAGGAGGCGATCGCGCACACACTCGCGTACGACGCGACGGTGATGGGTGACTACTCGGTGCCGGTCGACGCGGTCGCCAAGGTGAGCGTGCCGACGCGGGTGCTCACGGGTGGGGCGTCGTGGCAGTGGATGGTCGACGGGAACCAGGCGGTCGTTGCCGGTCTCGCGGACGGCAGTCACCGTACGCTCGACGGCCAGGAGCACAACGTCGACCCGGCCGTGATGGCTGCCGCGCTGAAGGAGTTCTTCGGATGAAGTTCCGGACCGTCCTGATCGGGACCACCAAGGTCGGCATCGAGGTGCCGCCGGAGATCGTCGAGTCCTTCGGCGCGGGCAAGAAGCCGGCCGTCCAGGTGACCATCGGCAGCCACACGTACCGCAGCACGGTCGCGGTGATGGGCGGCGCGTACATGGTCGGCGTCAGCGCCGAGAACCGGGCTGCGGCCGGTGTCGCAGGCGGTGACGAGGTCGAGGTCACCCTCGAGCTGGACACAGCACCCCGCGAGGTCGCCGTACCGGAAGACTTCGCCGAAGCGCTGGCAGCCAGTCCGAAGGCGAAGGACTTCTACCAAACCCTGTCGTACAGCCAGCGCCGCTGGTTCGTCCTCGGCATCGAAGAGGCGAAGAAACCGGAAACCCGCGCCAACCGCATCGAGAAAGCGGTCGACCGACTGGCGTCGGGGCGCGGGCAGAGATGACCTGCGGTGCGTCCGGAGCGGTGTGCTCCGGACGCTGCAGGTGTTCGACTAGCCGACGGTGATGAGGCCGCCGGCGTTGGTGCGGGCGGCGTCGAAGCGGGCCTGGGCGTCGGCCCAGTTCACCACGTTCCACCACGCCTTGACGTAGTCCGGCTTGACGTTCTTGTACTGCAGGTAGAAGGCGTGCTCCCACATGTCCAGCATCACCAGCGGGATCTGGCCGGCCGGCAGGTTGCCCTGCTGGTCGTACAGCTGGTGGATCAGCAGCTGACCCTGCAGCGCGTCCCAGCCGAGGATGGCCCAGCCGGACCCCTGGATGGTCGTCGCCGCCGCGGTGAAGTGCGCCTGGAACGCGTCGAACGAGCCGAACGACTCGTCGATGGCGGCCGCCAGCTCACCGTCCGGCTTGTCGCCACCCTCCGGGGAGAGGTTCTTCCAGAAGATCGAGTGGTTGACGTGCCCGCCCAGGTTGAAGGCGAGGGTCTTCTCGAGCCCGACGATCGAACCGAAGTCGCCGCTCTCGCGGGCCGCGGCCAGCTTCTCGAGCGTGTCGTTCAGACCCTTCACGTAGGTGGCGTGGTGCTTGGAGTGGTGCAGCTCCATGATCTCCCCGGCGATGTGCGGCGCCAGTGCGCCGTAGTCGTAGGAAAGGTCGGGAAGCGTGTACGTGGTCAACTCTGCTCCTTCGTCAGGGCCCGCGCGGGGGCCGGTATTCCGATGTCCTGTCTCAGCTACACCAGCTTGAAACTTCAACCACGGTTGAGGTCAAGTCACCACGCGGGGCGGCGTGATTCCTGACCTGTGCCCGGTGCGCAGCCGTTCACACAGGACGCGCCGGTCGCCTCCAGCTTCACATACTCCGGCCACGCACCCACGCCGGAGGTCTCCCAGTCTCATCACAGCCCTCCGCGTCAGAGCCGCCGCCTCTCGAACCACCCTCCGCAGGCCGGTTCTCAGCTACCACCCGTACGCCGTACGCCTAGTTGATCGTGTCGAGCACCAGCTTCCCCCGCGTCCGCCCCGACTCCATCCGCCGATGCGCCTCGGCCGCTTCCGCGAGCGGGAACACCTGCTCGACCTCCACCTTCACCGCACCGGACTCGACCAGCCGAGCGATCTCCCCAAGCGCATGCCCGTCCGGCTCGACCAGGAACCCAGTCGCCCGCACCCCAGCCGCCCGCGCCTTCTCCACCAACTCCGCCGACGTCCCAGACGGTACGGCGATCAACCGCCCACCGGGCCGCAGCACCTTGATCGCCTGATCCAGCGTCGTCTCGCTCCCGATCAGGTCGACCACCACATCCACATCCGCCACAACCTCATCAACCGCAGCGCTCTGGTAATCGACCAGTTCATCCGCGCCCAGCCCACGCAACCACTCGTGCTTCCCAGCGCTCGCCGTGCCGACGACGTACGCCCCGAGCTCCTTCGCGAACTGCACCGCCAGATGCCCGACCCCACCAGCAGCCGCCGTGATCAACACCCGCTGCCCAGCCTCAACATGAGCCGCCGCAGTCAGGATCTGCCAAGCCGTCAGCCCGGCCAGCGGAAGCGCCGCCGCCTCGGCGTACGACAAGTTCGCCGGCTTGCGACCGAACTGCCGCGAGGGCGCAGTGACGTACTCCGCGTAAGCCGAAGCCGCCCGCGGGAACCACGGCATCCCGTAGACGTCGTCCCCGACCTCGAGCGTGTGCACCCCGTGCCCGACCTGCTCGACGACACCCGCGACGTCCCACCCGAGCACGAACGGCGGCTTGCCGAGTACGCCGGACACGCCGCTGCCCTCGCGGGTCTTGTAGTCGACCGGGTTCACGCCCGCCGCGTGCACGCGGACGAGCACCTCGGTCGGCAACGGCTCCGGCCGCTCCACGTCGACGAGCCGCAGCACCTCCGGCCCACCGAACTTGTCCTGGCTGATCGCCCTCATCCCGCTCCTTCCAACGCCTGTTCTGACGCCGGTGAAGCTATCTTCTGGACCGTACTTTCCCGCAAGGACTGCTACTATCCATCGGGAAGTACTACCGCGAAAGAGGGCTTCGATGACCGCCACCTGTGCCACCGGCCAGCACGACAAGCACGACGTGTACGCCGCCCAGTGCCCGTGCCGCGACGTCCTCGACCTGCTCGCGAACAAGTGGGCCGCGCTTGCCATCGGCGCGCTCGAACCCGGCGCCCTCCGCTTCGGCGAACTCCAGCGCCGCCTCGAAGGCATCAGCCCCAAGGTCCTCACCCAGACCCTGCGCCGCCTGGAGGACGCCGGCTTTCTCCACCGCGAGATCTTCCCCGCCGTACCGCTGCACGTCGAGTACTCGTTGACCGACCTGGGCCGCAGCGTCTCCGTCCCGCTGTCGTCCCTCCGCACCTGGGTCGAGTCCCACCTCCACGAGATCACCTGAGTCTCCACAACGACGTCACCTCCTGAGCACGAGCCGCCGCCAGCGGGTCACGCCGGTCAGCACTCCGTCGATGCGTCGGTACGACGTCCGTCCGTCCGGCGACCTCCAGCCCAGCCCGCTCGACCATTGCCAGCAACTCCGCCCGAGTCCGCAACCCCAGATGCTCGGCCAGGTCCGACAGCACCAACCAGACCTCACCGCCGGGCTCCAGATGATCGCGTACGCCGGCCAAGAACCGACTCAGCATCCGGCTGCCGTCGTCGTACACGGCGTGATCGAGCGCGGTGATCGGCCGGGCCGGGATCCACGGCGGATTGCACACGATCAGGTCCGCCCGGCCGGGTGGGAACAGATCCGCGCGAAGAACATCGGCGGGTAGGTCGAGCCGCGCCAAGTTGTCGCGCGCACAGGCCACCGCACGAGGGCTGATGTCGGTCGCTGTCACCGCGAGTCCCCGCCGCGCCAGCACAGCCGCAAGCACCCCGGTCCCCGTCCCCACGTCGAACGCCGTCCTGCCCGTCAAAGGCGCCTCGACCACCAGTTCGACGTACTCCGAACGCGTCGGCGCGAACACCCCGTAGTAGGGATGAATCCGCGCACCCAACGCCGGCACGGGCACGCCTTTCACCCGCAGCTGATGAGCCCCGATCACTCCCAGCAGCTCCTGCAAAGGCACCAACCGCTCGCCATCAGGCTTCCCATATGCCTCGCGACAGGCCCTCCGTACGTCGGGCGCCCGCCGTACGGCCAGCTCGTACTGGGAGTCGAGCCGCACCAAGACGGAGTTGACGGCCCGCACCTGCCGAGCCCGCCCGCGGCGGTACTCGGCGAAGTCGGACCCACCCGGTCTCAGGCGCCGCTTGATGGCGGCGATCACCTGCCTGCCGTTGTGCCAGTCGCCCTGCCAGAGGAGGTGGGAGCCCCGATCGATGGTTCGGAGTGCGCGCGACGCCGACCACGCGTCGTCGATGACGAGAAGTGTTTTCATCAGCCGTTCCTGCTGCGAAGAAGGTGTCCAGAGGGCAGCGCGGCTCACCCGGCCGCCGAGCGGCGCCGGGGAGCGGGAACGGTTGAATCAGTGAACGACAGGCGCGTGCACAGGTCTGGTCACGCCCGCCACGCTAAGCCACCCCACGACAGTCCGTCGACGCAATTCCAACGCCCTCGCGACGGCCCTCAGTGGTCGGGCGGTGACGCGTGGCGCGAGCACTCGGCCGGGGCTAATAGACTTCGGAGGTCGATCCCGGCGGCTTGCCCGGCTGTTGGGGTCTTGAGATCCCCATACCGAACCCGAGGTTGTTGTCGTGCTCACCATGCAGGACGCGCTGCTCGCGCTGACGAAGTACTGGACCGACCGGGGCTGCATGGTCGTGCAGCCGTTCAACACCGAGGTGGGTGCCGGCACGCTGAACCCGGCCACCATCCTGCGGGTGCTGGGTCCCGAGCCGTGGCGGGTCGCGTACGTCGAGCCGAGTGTGCGCCCCGACGACAGCCGCTACGGCGAGAACCCGAACCGGCTGCAGACGCACACCCAGTTCCAGGTGGTGCTCAAGCCGGATCCGGGCAACCCGCAGGAACTGTTCCTGGCCAGCCTGGAAGTGCTCGGCATCGACATCCACGCCCACGACGTGCGCTTCGTCGAGGACAACTGGGCGAACCCGGCGACCGGTTCCTGGGGACTCGGCTGGGAGGTCTGGCTGGACGGGCTGGAGATCACCCAGTTCACCTACTTCCAGCAGGCCGGCGGGATGACGCTGGACCCGGTGTCGGTGGAGATCACCTACGGCATCGAGCGGATCATGATGGCGCTGCAGGGCGTCTCGCACTTCAAGGACATCGCGTACGCGCCGGGCATCTCGTACGGCGAGGCGTTCGGCCAGGCCGAGTACGAGATGAGCCGCTACTACCTCGACGACGCCGACGTGGAGTCGCAGAAGCGGCTGTTCGAGGAGTACGCCGCCGAGGCGCGCCGGATGCTCGACGCGCGCCTGCCGGTCCCGGCGCACATCAACGTGCTGCGCTGCTCGCACACCTTCAACGTGCTCGACTCCCGCGGTGCGGTCAGTACGACGGAACGCGCGAAGGCGTTCGGCCGGATGCGCACGCTGGCCCGTGAGGTCGCGCAGCTGTGGGCCGAGCGGCGGACCGAGCTGGAGTACCCGCTGGGCAAGGCCGAACTGCCGCCCGCGGCCCCGGAGCCGACCGAGTTCCCGAAGGTCAGCGGGACCCGCCAGCTGCTGTTCGAGATCGGTACCGAGGAGATGCCGCCGTCGGAGGTCGCCAAGACCGCCGAAGCGGTGCGCAAGGCCCTCACCGAGAAGCTGGCGGCGACGCGCCTCGGCCACGGCAAGGTGACGACGTACGCGACACCGCGGCGCGTGGTTGCCTTCGTCACCGAGGTGCAGGCGTTCGAGCCGGACGCCGAGAAGGTTGCCCGCGGCCCGAAGAAGGCCGCGGCATTCGATGCCGAAGGCAACGTTACGAAGGCGGCCGCCGGGTTCGCCCGCGGTCAGGGGGTCGACCCGTCCGAGCTGCACGACCTGGACGTCGGCGGTGTGGTCCACGTCGCGGTGACCAAGCCCGACCCGGGCCGCGGCGCAGCGGAGGTCCTGAGCGGCGTACTGAGTGAGATCGTCACCGGTCTGCGGTCGGACAAGAACATGCGCTGGAACGACGCGAAGCTGTCGTTCACCCGGCCGGTGCGCTGGCTGGTCGCGCTGCTCGGTGACCAGGTCGTCCCGGTCGCCGCGTCGACGCTGACTGCCGGACGCATCACGCGCGTGCACCGTACGGCGGCGCAGCCGACTGTGGAGATCGCGGCCGCCGAGGGGTACCTCGACCTGCTCCGGATCCACGGCATCGAGGCCGACCCGGCCCGCCGGCGTTCGCAGATCGTCGAGGCGGCGCAGGAGCTGGCCGCAACGGTCGACGGCAGCGTCGACGTCGAGGGCGAGTCCGCGCTGATCGACCAGATCGTCAACCTGGTCGAGGAACCGACCGCGATCCTGGGCAGCTTCGAGCCGGGCTACCTCGATCTCCCGGCCGAGATCCTGACCACGGTGATGCGCAAGCACCAGCGCTACCTGCCGGTGCGCTCGGCGGACGGGAAGCTGCTCCCGCATTTCGTTGCCGTGGCCAACGGTTCGGTCAAGCCGGACGTCGTACGTGGTGGCAACGAAGGCGTTCTGCGAGCCCGGTACGAGGACGCGAGCTTCTTCTGGCGCGCCGACCTGCAGACCTCGCCGGAGACGATGAAGGGCGAGCTGGACAAGCTGGCCTTCGAGCAGAAGCTCGGCTCGATGGCCCAGCGGGCCGGCCGGATCGGGCGGATCGCGCAGTCGCTGGGGTCTGTCGTCGAACTGAGCGGCGACGAGCTGACCACGCTGAACCGCGCCGCCGAGCTGGCGAAGTTCGACCTCGGTTCGCAGATGGTCGTCGAGCTGACCAGCCTGGCCGGGACGATGGCGCGCGAGTACGCGCGTCGCGCCGGTGAGACCGAGGCGGTCGCGCAGGCGCTGTTCGACATGGAGCTGCCGCGCTCGGCCGGTGACCCCGTGCCGGCGACGAAGCCGGGTGCGCTGCTCGCGCTGGCGGATCGCTTCGACCTGCTGGCCGGGCTCTTCGCGATCGGTGCGAAGCCGACCGGTAGCTCCGACCCGTTCGCGTTGCGTCGGGCCGCGGCCGGCGTGGTCGCGATCCTGCGCGAGCACCCGGACCTGCGCGCGATCACGCTGCCCGTCGGTCTGGCCGCCGCCGCGGAACAGATCGGTGCCCAGGGCATCGACGTACCGGCCGAGTCGCTGGCCGAGGTCTCCGAGTTCTCCGTACGCCGGTACGAGCAGCAACTGATCGACCGCGGCGACGACCATCTCCAGGTCGCCGCAGTACTCCCGCTGGCCGAGGCCCCGGCACTCGCCGACGAGACCCTGGCGGAGCTCCAGCGCCAGGTCGAGACGGACGGCTTCGCCGAGCTCGTCGCCGTACTCCAGCGCGCCCGCCGAATCGTCCCGCCGGACACCAACCCGACGTACGACGCAGGCAAGCTCACGGAGCCCGCCGAGGTAGTTCTGCACGAGGCGGTCCAAAAGGTCACCCCGGCCCCGACCACCCTCGCCGAGTTCGTCCCGGCAGCCAGCGTCCTGGTCGAGCCCATCACCACGTTCTTCGAGGAGATCCTGGTGATGGCCGAAGACCCCGAGGTCAAGGCAGCCCGCCTAGGCCTCCTGGCCACCATCCGCGACCTCGCGGCCCCCGTCCTCGACTGGCAGGCCCTGGGCACCAGCCTGACCTGACAAACAAGCACCAACCACACCCGAATGGGGTGTCCAGCCACACGGCCGGACACCCCCTTCGCGTTGGAGAGAAGAACAGGCGTGAGTTACTCCGCGTCGTAGTACTGCCGGCGGCCGTCGGGGCGCCATTCGGGTCTGGTACGGAGTGGGGCGGGGCGGTAGACGGGGAGGCGGCGGGTTTCGATGACGCGGCGGGCTACGTCGGCCAGCTTTTCGTTGGCGTCCTGGGAGTAGCGGCGCAGGACCGCGAACGCCTGGGTGGCGTCCATGCCGAAGGTGGTCATCAAGATTCCCTGGGCCTGACCGACCACCGTGCGGGCCTCGATGGCTCGCGTCAGGGTCGCCGTCTGCTGGGCCGAATCGATGGCGATGGCCGCGTGGCAGGCCAGCAGGTAGGCGACCGCGTTGTCCGCGACGGCCAGCCGGCCTCGGTTGGTCGAGCAGAAGTTCAGGAAACCGAGTTCGGCCCGCGCTGTCGACAAGCGGATGCTCAGCAGGCTGCGCAGACCGATTCCGGCGACCCGCGGTCCCCATCGCGGCCACCGGGGATCGTCGATGGTGTCCTGGATCAGGATGCTGCGCGGTGCGGGAACCTGCGACTGCCACGGCCCCTCGCCGGTGATGACCTGCAGTTCGACGGCAGCCGCGGCGCGCGGATCGGAGACCCCGACCGGGTGGTACCGGTTCTTGTCGTCGCGCAGCATGAGGCCGGCGAAGTCGCAGGGAACGACCTGGTGCGCGAACCGCAGGGCCCGGGAGACGGTCTCGTCGAGACCGGGGGCGTTATGGAGGTCCATCGCCAGCAGGCCGAACCCTGCCGCGTGGGCACGCCCCGCGTCCACGGCCGGTTGATCGGACGCAGCGGTACGGCGCGGGCGCTGCCCGCGCCGTACCGGGCCGGGCATGTCGCTCTCCCGCGCTCGTCGACTCAGTGGGTGCGGAAAGCGGCCGCGAAGTGATCGGCGGCTTCCTGCTGGGCCTGGCCGGCCTTGTCGAGCACCGCGGCGGCGCCGAAGAACTCGTGCATCATGCCGTCGTAACGGCTGTGGACGACCGTGACGCCGGCCGTCTCGAGGTTCGTGGCGAACTGCTCGCCCTGGCTACGCAGCACGTCGCGCTCGGCGGTGATCACCAGCGTCGGCGGGAGTCCCGCGAGCTCCTCCTTGCCCACGTCCAGCAAGGCGATGCGAGGATCGGTGGCTGCTTCGGGAACCCCTTCCAAGGCGTGCATCGCCATCCAGGACAGCAGCGGCCTGCTCAGCGGGCGGGCGTCCGCGGCGTCGGCGAACGAGTCACCCCACTGCTCGGCCGTCGTAAGCGGGTACACGAGCACCTGGGCGACCGGCAGTGGCGCGCCGGACTCCTTCAGCTGCAAGGAAGTGGCCGCGGCCATGGTGCCGCCGACCGATTCCCCACCGATCGCGATCCGGGCCGGGTCGCCACCGAGCTGGGCGGCGTTGGCCTGGAGCCAGTGGTAGGTGGCCAGTACGTCGTCGTGCGCGGCCGGGAAGACGTGCTCGGGTGCCCGGCGGTACTCGGGAGAGACGACGATCGCGCCGGACCTGTTGGCCAGCCCGCGGCAGGAGGCGTCGTACGTGTCGACGTCGTACAGCACGAAACCGCCGCCGTGGATCCACAGGATCACCGGCAAGGGCGCCGTTCCCGCGTTCTGTGGCTTGTAGATCCGGACCGGCAGCTCGCCGTCGTCACCGAGCAGGTTGACGTCCTCGACCGAGCCCACCGGTTCGGGATCGGTCGACTTGCCGTCGTCCGCGAGGATGGCGTGCACCGCGTCGACCAACGTCGGCTGACGACGCGCCTGGTCAGGCTTGAGGATCTCGATCGGCTTGGGATCCAGACCGGCGAAGGTGTCGACGAGCCGCTGCGCTTGCGGATCGAGCAGACCGGAGGCGTCCGTCCCGAGGACGTGGATCCGTCCGCTGGCCTTGTCGCGCAGCTTGTCGATCACCGCGGCGCCGGCGTCGGCCAGTTTGTGGCCGAGACCGCTCGACGGCGCGGCCGGGTGCGAGTACGTCGGAGCGGTGCGCTTGGCCGCCAGGAACTCTTCGCCGAGTTCGGCCATTCGCTCCGGGCCCGCGCCTTCGCGGATCATCGGCAGGAAGATGGTCTCTTCCTCGTGGGCGTGCTCGCGGATGTCCTTGATGATCGCGGCCAGCGCGTCTTCGAACTCGGGGTCACCCGGCGTGGACTGCTCGACGGTCTTGACCAGCTTCTTGACCTCCGCGTGCTCGGCGATCAGTTCTTCGGCGTCGTCGTCGCGGCCGAGTCGCTTGAGCTCGGGGTAGAAGGTCCGTTCCTCGGCGTCGGCGTGCAGGGCGACCTGGAAGCAGACCTGGTCGGCGAGGATCTGCCGATCACCGCGTCCGGCCTCGAGGTGCTCGAACAGCCGGTTCACCGCGGCGTGGTCGTTGGTGATCATGTGGTCGACGTCGCCGGGCTGGGTCGGGTAGGGAAGTGCCATGGGGTCAGATCTCCTGGAGGTCGTCGGTCGCGGTTCGATCAGGTGCCGAGATCGGAGGTGTAGGTCGACTCCCAATCGCGTTGCTCCACGTCGAGATCCAGCCCGGCGTCCTCGCCCTCGACCGTCACGTGCGACATCGCCGAGGTGGGCGTCGCGCCGTGCCAGTGCCAGCCGCCCGGCGGGTTGGTGACGACGTCGCCGGCCTTGACGACGTGGACCGCGTGCTCGTCGGCGACGATGCCGACTCCGTCGGTGATGACGAGGTGCTGACCGTTCTCGTGACGATGAGGCACGGTCCGGGCTCCCGCCGCGAAATGCACGCCCATCGACTTCTCGTCCGGCAGCGCGCAGGGCAGTGGCTGCACCTTCACGCCGTCCGGGTCGTTGAACAGGGCCTTCAGTGCGTCGGGCACCGGGCCGCCTTCGGCAGCGTCAGCGGTGGCGAACTCGTCCATTGGTGACTCCTCTCATAACCGGGGGTACCGGACTCACAGTAGGAATCCGGTCACCCGTTCGACAGTGGCGGATACGACGTGTTCGACAGCGTTTGCGACAGCGCCCCACGGGGCTCGATGCTGTCCGCACCGGGCCCCGCGGGGCAGCGTGGCCGTGCTGTCTAGTTGAAGAGGGACAGGTCGATCGAGTCGGCGAGCAGTTTGTAGCCGGCGTCGTTGGGGTGCAGGTTGTCGACGCTCGCGAAGGGGATCTTCATCGAGTTCGGGTTGAGCGGGTCGCGGATCGTCGCGTCGAAGTCGATGACGGCGTCCGCGGCGCCGCTGGTGCGGATCCAGTTGTTGACCGCGAGCCGCTTGGCGACCACGTCAGGCAGGGAGTAGGTGGTGAACAGGCCGCGGGCCGGGAAGGTCAGGTCCCCGCTCGGGGTGATCGTGGTGGCGTAGACCTTGACGCCCCGGGCGTGCGCCGCCGTGATGACCTGCTGCATGCCGTTGATGACCTGCTGGGCGGTGATCGGTTCCGGGTGCCGGCCGGGGATCCCGATGAACGGCGGGTTGGCCAGATCGTTGATCCCGGCCTCCAGTACGACGTACTTCACGTCCGGGCGGGACAGCACGTTGAGGTCGAGCGAATTCAGCGTGCTCGGGCCGATGTTGTTGAACAGCAGCCGCTGACCGGCCACTCCTTCGTTCAGCACCGACACGTTCTTGTACGCCGTGGAATTCTGGAGCCGTTCGGTCAGGAAATCCGGGTAGCGATTGTTCGCATTGATGGTGGACATCAATCCGTCGGTGATCGAGTTGCCGAGCGTGACGACGCTGCGGGCGGTCGCGCTGCCGACCACGTCCACGCCGCTCAGGAAGTAGTACGAGATTCCGCTCGGGAGGAACGGAACCGACGTCAACGGCAGGACCGGGTTCACGCCGCTGACATTCCCCAGCGCGAGGTAATTGATCTGGTTCCCGATGGTGTGCTGCGTCGCCGCCCCGGTCAGGTTCGGGACGTAGAAGTCGATGACGAGGTTCTCCAGCGCGCGGACCGCGAAGGGAACCGGGTCGGAGTAACGGTCCTGGCCCGCCGGAATCGTGACCGAGGTGGAGCCTCCGAAGGTCAGCGGCTTGCTGGTGCCGGCCACGAAGGCCGCCCCTTGAACTGCTCCGGCCAGCGTTGCGGCACTGACCAGTTGCCCCGGGAAGTTGGTGATGCTGGTCGGCAGGGGCGGGATGCCGAGGCCGGCCGGAAGGTTGTCCGTTCCAGGGACCTGCTTGGCGATCCGCGCGTCCCGGAAGGTGATCGGCTGCGTGCCGTACCGGTTGGTGAGCCGCACGCGGGCCACCTCACCGCTGAGGTGAGGACGCACGATCTGCCGGAGGGTCTGGTTGACGAACGTGAGCGGCATGCCGAGCGTGTTGTCCGGGCCGAGCGGTGTCATCGGGGTGGCCGACCAGCTGCCGACCCAGTTGTCGGTGGTCGTCTGCGTCGCTTCGAGCGGCGCCGCGGTCGCGGTGGACTCCGCCGCGGTCAGGCCGAGGGCGGCCAGGGACAGGGCGAGGACCAGTACTCCCCACCTGCGCCGGACGGCCGAAAGAGATGGCGGTGCTGTGCGGTCTCGGAACACAGGGGACTCCTTCGTCGCCACGCCGTGGCGATTTGTGGTGATGTGCCGTGAATTCAGGTGAATTAAACGGCTGACTTCCGGTGGGAAAGACCGGAATCGGCCCGCCGGTAATCGGGCGGGAAAAGACGCGGAAACGCCTCCTGTCAGCGGGCACGGTGATGCCACGAACAGGCTGGGCGGCCGGTGGGCCGCACGGAGGAGTTCCTCGCGACATTGAAGCGCTGCGAGAGGCGCCGGCAGGACAGAGATGTCGCTGCGCGATGGGAGCGGTTTGCTGTACTCCGGGACAAACAATAAGAGCCGGCCGGAGAAATCGGCAGTGGTGAATGCGACGGTTTTGACACCGTTCGCGTCCGATCGGGGTTACGGTCACCCCATCGCACGTTGCCGGTCACCGGGAGGAACCGTTGTGGAGGTCGGACTGATCGCCGTCGACGACGTGGCCGACTTCGGTCTGACCGCGCTCCTGGAAGTCCTGGGCACCGCCGCGTCGCTGCGGCACGAGACCGACGCCGCCTCGGAGCCGTGGACAGTGACACCGATCGGGCTCGGCTCCGAGGTGCGCACCGGGTTCGGGCACCGCGCCCCGACCGTTCCGATCGCGAGTCTGACGCGGCTGCCGGACATCCTGGTGATGCCGGCGGTGAACACCAAGGAGGCGACCGGGCTGCTCGAACGGGTCACCAGTGCGCGGAACCGTCCGATCCTCGACCTGATCGGCGAGGCCCGCGTGGAGCACGTGGAAATCGCCGCGGCCTGCACGGGGACCTTCTTCCTGGCGGAGTCCGGCGTTCTCGACGGTGAAACGGCCACCACGAGCTGGTGGCTGGCGCCGGTGTTCAGGCGCCGCTACCCGAAGGTCGACCTGCAGGAGGGCCTGATCATCAGCCAGAGTCCAGGTGTCACCACAGCCGGTGCGGCCTTCTCCCACATCGATCTGGCGCTCGCGATCATCAGGTCCCACAACCCGGCCCTGGCCGATCTGGTGGATCGCTACCTGCTGATCGGCTCCAAGGCCAACCAGGCCGCGTTCGCGATCCCCGCGGTGCTGGCCGGCTACGACCCGATCACCAGTGCCTTCGAACGCTGGGTACGCGAACACCTCGCGCAGCCGATCCAGATCGTCGCCGCGGCCCAGCACCTCGGCGTCTCCGAGCGCACCCTGCAACGGACCACCGCGGACGTCCTGGGGATGAGCCCGGTCGACTTCATCCACGAGATCCGCCTGGACAAGGCCACCCAGCTCGTGCGGACCACCAACCTGACCGCGGCCGAGATCGCCACCCGCGTGGGCTACCTCAACGTCAGCACCCTGCGGGACCTGTTCCACCGACGCCGGGCAACCACGATCAGCGCACTCCGTCGAGACGCACCGAAACGGGTCTGACAGGCTCACCGCAAGAACGTCGTCCCGGCTCCGACCAGTGGATGGCCGGTCACCCTGACCGGTCCTCGAGCGGAGGTCCTGATGAGAACCGACACCCTGGAAGTCCCCGGCGCGACCCTGTACTACGAGGTCCGCGGTGCGGGTCCGGTGCTGCTGCTGATCTGCGGCGGTGTGTACGACGCGGACGGCTACGGCCCGCTCGCCGAACAGCTCGCCGACCGGTACACCGTGATCACCTACGACCGGCGCGGCAACTCTCGCAGCCCGCTGTCAGGCGAGCCGGGACCGCAGCGGATCGAGGAGCACGCGGACGACGCGCGGCTGGTGCTGGAGACGGTTGCCCCCGGCCAGGCCGCCGATGTCTTCGGCAACAGCTCGGGCGCGATCATCGCGCTCGACCTCGCCGCCCGGTACCCCGAGCTGATCCGCGCGGTGGTCGCGCACGAGCCCCCGATGTTCGATCTGCTGCCCGACCACGAGCGCTGGCGCGAGCTGACCGACCGGGTCGAAGCCACCTTCGCAGCAGAAGGTCCCTGGGCGGCGCTGGGGCTGTTCAACAGTGCGTTCGAGCCGGCTGGTGAGGAGGAGGCGGCGGCGTCGGAGGACGGGCCGGCGCTGGACTCGGAGGCTGAGCCGGGGCCGGAAGACGAGCCGGTCTTGGGGCCGGAGGCTGAGCCGGATGCGGCGACGGCGGCCAGGCTGCAGGCGAACCTGCCGTTCTTCATCGGTTACGAGGTGCCGCACTTCGCCAAGTACCGGGCGGATCTCGGCAAGCTGGGCGGTCTGCGGGTGCTCCCGGCGGTCGGGGCGGCGGGGACCGACGAGCCGTGGGTACGAGCTGCCCACGCCGTGGCGGAGCGGCTCGGGGCGAAGGCGCTCGTCTTTCCCGGCGACCACGGCGGGTTCGGGACCGAGGCCGCCGCGTTCGCCGTACGGCTGGACGAAGCGCTCGGGTCGGAAGCCTGAGCTGCGTCGGGGCTCAGAGGGGGAGCGTGAGGAGTGGGGCGAGGCGGTCGGCGATGAGGCGGTAGCCGTCGGGGCCGGGGTGGAGGTCGTCGGCGTACAGGGCGCGGGCCTCCTCGTCGGTGAGGACTGTGCGGCCGTCGATCAGCTGGAGGTCGGGGTCGTTGAGGGAGCGGGCGCCGAGTTCGATGCAGGCTCGGACGTCGTCGAGGGTGAGGCCGACTTCGTTCGGTTTGCCCTCGTGCTCCGGCGCGATGATCGGGGTGATCAGGATGATCGGCGTGTGCGGGTGGCCGTCGCGGACTGTGTGCAGGAACGACTCGACCTGGCCGGGGAGGGTGCGGCCGCTGAAGGTGGCGCCGCCGTAGATGTTGATGCCCAGGCAGAGGGAGATGAGTCTCGCCGGGGTGTCGCGGATGGTGCGGGCTGCGATCGGGTCGAGGTGGCACTCGCCGGCGAAGCCCATCGCGGTGAGGTCCCAGCCGTGGCGGCGGGCGACGAGGGCCGGCCAGGTCTCGGACGGGCCGTAGGCGCCGGTGCATTGGGTGATCGAGCTGCCGTACGTGAGCCAGCGGGGGCCGCTCGGGGGTGAGGCGACGGCGTCGCCGGTGAAGTCAACAGCTCGTACGGCGATGGCGCCGGCTTGGGGGAGCCAGATGGTCAGCTCAACGTCGTTGCCGGGGAGGGTGACGGTGAGTTGCTGCTCGCCGATCTCCAGCTCATGTCGCTGGTGCAGTTCGCCGTCGACGAGGAAGTCGACGGGGGCGAGCTTGGTGTAGATGTCGAGGGCGGCTCGCAGTTCGAGGCGTACTTCGGTTGCTGTGGTGCGCCAGGAGGCTCGTACGCCGGCTGGGGTTGCGGCGCGGGACCAGAGGCGGTGGCCGGGACGGTCGGGGCGGCCGTGCCAGTCGTGGAGGCCGGTCGCTTGGCCGCGGGGGTCCAGGCGCCAGAAGGTCGACCAGCCGTCGGCGTCGACTTCACGGAATCGGTAGCCGGTCCAGAGGGCATCAGACATGGGCCTTGTCGCCTTCGTGCAGGTGGTGGGTGGTGCCGACTTGAAAGACGAGGGCGCGGGGGAGCCGGGGGCGCGGGTCAGACATGGGTGTCTTCCGGGGTGGTGAGGCGGTCGGCTGCTTTGGCGCCGAGGCTGGCGTCTACGTGGGCGAGCATGATGGCGGCGGCTGACTCGCTGTCGCGGGTGGCGATGGCTTCGACCAGGGCGTGGTGGTCGGCGCGGGTGCGTTCCAGGTCTTCGTCGGAGCGGCCGTTCTCGAGGGCGAGGCGGCGGTAGCGGTCGGCCTTGTCCCACAGGCCGTCGAGGGTCTGGATCAGCAGGTGGTTGTGGGACGCCTGGTAGATCGCGGCGTGGAAGCGGCGGTGGGTGTCCAGCTCGTACGACGCTGGGTCGGTCCGCAAGGGGAGCAGTTCGGCAGCCGTTGCGCGGATGGCGTCCAGCTCGGCGCGCGTACGGCGCTCAGCGGCGAGCCCGGCGGCCAGCGGATCGAGTGAGCGGCGGATCTCCAGCAGGTCGCGCGCTTCCTCCGCGGTCAGTGCGGTCACCCGGGCGTCGCGGTGGGCGTCCAGTTCGACGAGGCCGTCGCTCATCAAGCGGCGCAGCGCCTCGCGCAGCGGCGTCGTACTGATGCCCAGGTCGCGGGCCAGCGGACCCTGCTGGATCACCGCGCCGGCGACCAGGTCGCCGCTCAGGATGCGGGCGCGGACCAGCCCGTACGCCGCCTCCGCCTTGGTCGGGCGGTTCCCGTTCTGCTCGTCCATCGCACCTCCCTCCGACCGGGGCTCAAACTTATCGCACGCCCGCTTGCACGGCTCGTTATAACGACGAATCTGGAGATAACCACTGATTCCAACGGCTGAGACCACCGCCACACCTCTCTTGACGGAACAGGTTATAACGAAGCACAGTAGGTGCGACCACCCCGGAGAGGAACCAGCGTGAACCCCACCCCCCGCAGCTACCGGCTCGGCATCCTGCTCGGCGACGGCATCGGCCCGGAGATCGTCCCGGCCGCGGTCGAGGTGATGGACGCGGCCGTCGCCGCGGCCGGCGCGGCCCCGATCGAGTGGGTCCCGCTGCCGCTGGGCGCCGCGGCGATCGAGACGCACGGCAGCGCGCTGCCGCCCGCGACGCTGGAGACGCTCGGTGAGCTCGACGGCTGGCTGCTCGGCCCGCACGACAGCGCGGCGTACCCGGAACCGCACCGCTCCGAGCTGAACCCGAGCGGCGCGATCCGCAAGCACTTCGACCTGTACGCGAACATCCGGCCGGCCCGGTCCTTCGACGACCGCGGCACCGACCTGGTCGTGGTCCGGGAGAACACCGAGGGCTTCTACGCCGACCGCAACACGTTCGCCGGCACGGGTGAGTACATGCCGACCAAGGACGTCGCGATCGCGATGGGTGTGTTCACCCGTCCCGCGATCGAGCGGATCGCGCGGGAGGCGTTCGAGCTGGCCAAGCGCCGGCGCAAGCACCTGACCGTGGTGCACAAGGCGAACGTGCTGCGGGTGTCGACCGGGATGTTCCTCGCCATCTGCCGGGAGATCGCGGCGGACTACCCCGAGGTCGAGGTCGACGACTTCCACATCGACGCCATGACCGTGCACCTGGTACGCCGGGCCGCCGACTTCGACGTGGTGGTAACGGAGAACATGTTCGGCGACATCCTGTCGGACCTCGCGGGTGAGCTGGCCGGATCGCTCGGGATCGCGCCGTCGGTGAACGCGTCCGCCGAACGCGCGATGGCGCAGGCGGCGCACGGGTCGGCTCCGGACATCGCCGGGCGCGACCTGGCGAACCCGACCGCGATGATCGGCTCCGGCGGCATGCTCCTGGATTGGCTGGGCCGACGGTGCGACGACCCGACCGCGAGCAAGGCCGCCCAGTTGGTTGACAAGGGACTGTTCAGCACTATTCGTTCAGGGATTTGTACGCCGGACCTCGGCGGGACTACAGGTACGGCAGAGTTCGGTACTGCGGTGGCCAAGGCGATTGCCTCAGCATGATCGCGCCTGACTATCAACCCCTGCGGTGGTCCGTTCCTGCGCATCTGCCGCGGACGCTGCGGATCCTGTTGGAGAACGCGCTTCGGCACGGGACGGCCAGTGACGTGCTGGCGAACTGGGTGCCTGGGGCAACCGGTGAGATCGAGGTGTACCCGTCGCGGGTGTTTCTGCACGACACCAACGGTGTGCCGGTGCTGGCGGATCTAGCGGCAATGCGGGACGCGATGGTGGAGCTCGGCGGGGATCCGGCGCGGGTTGATCCGTTGGTGCCGGCTGAGTTGGTGGTTGACCACTCGGTGATCGCGGATGTGTTCGGGCGGCCGGATGCGTTGGAGCGGAACGTCGAGCTGGAGTACCGGCGGAACGGGGAGCGGTACAAGTTCCTGCGCTGGGGGCAGCAGGCGTTCGAGCAGCTGAAGGTCGTGCCGCCAGGCGCGGGGATCATGCACCAGGTCAACCTGGAGAAGCTCGCGCGGGTGGTCGAGGTGCGGGACGGGAAGGCGTTCCCGGACCTGTGTCTGGGGACCGACTCGCACACGACGATGGTGAACGGGCTCGGCGTGCTGGGCTGGGGGATCGGCGGGATCGAGGCCGAGGCCGCTATGCTCGGGCAGTCGATCTCGATGGTGATCCCGAAGGTGGTCGGCGTGCGGTTGATCGGCGCACTGCCGGCTGGGTCGACGGCGACCGATCTGGTGCTGACGATCACCGAGCGGCTGCGGGCGCACGGGGTGGTCGGGAAGCTGGTCGAGTTCTACGGACCGGCGCTGGCCGAGCTGCCGGTGCCGGATCGCGCGACGATCGCCAACATGAGCCCGGAGTTCGGGTCGACGGTCGCCTGGTTCCCGATCGACGAGCAGACGCTGGACTACCTGCGCTTCACCGGTCGCGCGCCGGAGCATGTCGACCTGGTGGAGAACTACGCCAAGGAACAAGGACTCTGGCACGACACCACAGAACTCCTGTACGACGAGGAGCTGACGGTCGATCTGGCGGAGGTAGTGGCCTCCATCGCAGGCCCGAACCGCCCGAACCAACGCATCCCGCTGACGGAGGTTGCCCACGGAAAGTCTTCAGTAGAGGGACTTTCTGATGACTCTGTGGTGATCGCGGCGATCACCTCCTGTACGAACACCTCCAATCCGAGCGTGATGGTGGCCGCGGGGCTGGTGGCGAAGAAGGCGGTCGAGCTCGGGCTCGAGACCAAGCCCTGGGTGAAGACGACGCTCTCGCCGGGGTCTCGCGTGGTGATGGACTACTATGCCGCGGCCGGACTCACGCCGTACCTGGAGAAGCTCGGGTTCCATCTGGCCGGCTTCGGGTGCATGACGTGCATCGGGGCGTCCGGCGGGCTGGCCGACGGTGTGGCTGAAGTCGTGAAGAGCAACAACCTCTCCGTGGCGGCCGTGCTCTCGGGGAACAGGAACTTCGAGAGCCGGATCCAGCCCGACGTCCGGCAGAACTACCTGGCCTCGCCGCCGCTCGTCGTCGCGTACGCGTTGGCCGGTCGGCTCGGGATCGACCTCACCAGCGAGCCGATCGCCGACGGCGTCTACCTGAAGGATCTCTGGCCGACGCAGGCCGAGATCGACGAGGTGATCCAGAGTGCGCTCAAGCCGGAGATGTTCACCAGCGCGTACGCCGACGTGTTCGGCGGTGACGCGCGGTGGAAGGACCTGCACATCGAAAGCACCAAGACCTACCAGTGGGAAGACGACTCGACCTACCTGCGGCGGCCGCCTTACCTGGACCTCGTCCCAACGCCGGGAGACCTCAAGGGCGCTCGCGCGCTGGTCAGGCTTGGGGATTCGGTGACCACCGACCACCTGTCGCCGGCTGGAGCGATCCCGCCGGACAGTGTGGCCGGGAAGTACCTGCGGGAGTTGGGCGTGAAGGAGCTCAACACCTATGCATCTCGGCGGGGGAACCACTTGGTGATGATGCGCGGGGCGTTCGCCAACCTGAGGCTTCGGAACCAGTTGGCCCAAGGCCAGGAAGGTGGATTCACGACCAAGGACGGGGAACTGCTCTCGGTGTACGAGGCCGCTCAGGCGTACCGACTCGAGAACACTCCCGTGGTCGTTCTTGCGGGCAAGGACTACGGGACGGGGTCGTCGAGGGACTGGGCCGCGAAAGGCCCCGCCCTGCTCGGCGTACGGGCGGTGCTCGCGCAGTCCTTCGAGCGGATCCACCGTTCCAACCTCGTCGGCCTGGGCATCCTTCCGCTGGAGTTCGCGCCCGGTGAGGGCGACGACCTGACCGGCGAGCACCCGATCGACATCACCCTCGGGGACGACGGTTTCGCGACCGTCGAGTCCGGCGGCCGCAGCTACCGGCTGCGGATCCGCCTGGACACCCCGCGGGAGTCCGAGTACTACCGGCACGGCGGCGTCCTGCCTTATGTGCTGCAGCGTCTGAAGGCAGGAGAGCTCTGAGATGATCCGTTCCGTCAACCCGGCCACCGGCGAGCAGTTGGCCACGTTCGAGCCCGACTCCGACCAGTCGGTCGACGAGCGGCTGACCACTGCCACCAAGGCGCAAGGAGCCTGGCGTCAGACTCCGGTCGGCGAACGCACCGAACTGCTCCGCCGGATCGCCAAGACCCTCCGCGACAAGTCCGCGGACCTCGCCCTGCTGATCTCCCAGGAGATGGGCAAGCCCCTGACCGAGGCGCGCGCCGAGATCGAGAAGTGCGCGATCACCTGCGAGTACTACGCGACGAACGCGATCGGCTTCCTGGCCGACGAGCCGGTCCGCAGCAACGCGAGCCAGAGCCGGATCGTCTACGACCCGCTCGGCGTCGTGCTCGCGGTGATGCCGTGGAACTACCCGTTCTGGCAGTTCTTCCGCTTCGCCGCCCCGGCCCTTGCCGCAGGCAACGGAATCGTGCTCAAGCACGCCAACTCCGTCCCGCAGTCCGCACTCGCGATCGCCGCCGTGATCCATGCTGCCGGTACGCCGGAAGGCCTGGTCCAGGTCCTCCTGGTCGAGACCAAGAAGGTCGCCGAGCTGATCGCCGACGACCGGATCGCCGCCGTCACCTTCACCGGCTCGACCGAGGTCGGCACGATCATCGCGTCCCAGGCCGGCGCCGCGCTGAAGAAGCAGGTCCTCGAACTGGGCGGCTCCGACCCGTTCGTCGTACTGGCGGACGCCGACGTCCAGGCCGCTGCCGAGACCGCCGTGAAGGCGCGGTTCACCAACGTCGGACAGAGCTGCGTCAACGCGAAGCGGTTCATCGTCGAGGAGTCGGTCGCGGACGAGTTCGTCGACGCGTTCTGTGCGGCGACCGATCGCCTGGTCGTCGGCGATCCACTGAGCAAAGAAACCACCATCGGCCCACTGGCTCGCGCCGACCTGCGCGTCACGCTGCACGAGCAGACCCGCCGCTCGGTCGAGGCCGGCGCCAAGCTCCTGCGGGGCGGCCATCCGGTCGACCGCAAGGGCTACTACTACCAGCCGACGGTGCTCGACCACGTCGTACCGGGAATGGCCGCGTTCGACGAGGAGACGTTCGGCCCGCTCGCGGCGATCACTCGCGCGGCGAATGCGGACGAAGCGATCAGCCTTGCGAACCAGACCGAGTTCGGACTCGGCGCCGCGCTGTGGACCGGCGATCCGGTCAAGGCCGAGCAGTACAGCCGCCAGCTCGACGCGGGTGCGGTGTTCGTCAACGGGATGGTTGCCTCGGACCCCCGCTTGCCGTTCGGTGGGATCAAGCAGTCCGGCTACGGCCGGGAGCTCGGCCCGCACGGGATGCGCGAGTTCATGAACACCAAGACCGTCTGGGTCGGCCCGGCAACGACACCGGAGTCGGAGTGCCTCGTGGTCAGGCCGGACGAAACAGACATCTTCGATCGCGGCAACGGAGTCGTCACCACGCCGTACGTCGGAAGCTGGAACAGCGCCCACAACGGCGTCACCACCGGGACGACGACCTTCAAGGTCGGCACGCAGATCCCGCTGCACTCCCACAACGTGGAGGAGTCGGTCCTGATCCTGCGCGGCAGCGCGGTCGCGGTGATCGGCGGCGAGCGGGTCGAGCTGAAGGCCGGCGACGCGACCTGGGTGCCGGCCGGCGTCCCGCACCACTTCATCAACGTCGGCGACGACGAGATGACCATCTACTGGGTGTACGGCGGCCGCGCGGTGACCCGGACGCTGACCGAGACCGGGATCACCGTCGCGCACCTGTCCGACGGCGATCGCGGCGCCGTCGCCACGGGCGCCAAGTAGCAGCAGATGCCCACCCGATGCAGCCGGTCAGCCGCGCTTGCGGCGTTCCTTGGTGCGCGGCTGCACCAGCGGGGTCTCGTCGGCCAGGGCGTACCCGTTGAGCTCTTCGCGGAGCCGGTTCATCCGGTCGGTGACCTCCAGCGCCTGGTCGCGGTCCGCCGCGGCCAGGGCGATCACCAACGCCTCCAGCAGGATGAGCACGGTCGCCTGGCTGCTGAACTGACCGGGCCGGCCCATCGGCGCGGACAGTACGACGTCCACGGTGTCGCGCAGGGCCTCGCCGAGAGTGTCGGTCAGCAGGATCACCGCGGCGCCGGTCTCGCGGCAGCTGTCGAGGATCACCCGGGTCTCGCGCTGGATCCGGTTGTGGGCCATCACGATCGCGACGTCGTCCGGGCCGAGCAGCAGCAACCGGTCGGCCAAGCGATAGCCGGTGTCGGACGCCGTACGGGCTCGATGGCCGATCCGGGTCAGATGCGTTGCGACGTACTCCGAGACGCCGTCCAGCCCCGCCAGCCCGCAGACCAGGATCTCCCGGGCCCCTCCGAGCAGCTCGACCGCCCGCCGGAACTCGGCCGGGTCGAGCGTGCGCTCGGCGGCCTGCAGCCGCTCGACGTGGTCGTGCAAAGTCGCGCTGAGCATCGCCTCCGGCCCATCGGTCATGCTCTGCAGGCTGTTGCTGAGCCGGTTCGCCGGCGTGAGCAGCGTCTGCAGGTGACCGCGCAGCGAACGCTTCAGCCCCGGCAGTCCGTCGAACCCGAGCGCCTTCGCCGTCCGTACGACGCTGGCGTCGCTGGTGCCGGTCGCCTTGCCGAGCTCCTCGGCCGACGAGAACGCGGCCTCCTGCGGATGGGCCGCCAGGTACTCGGCGATCTTGGTCTCGGTCGCGGTCAGCGCGCCGAGCCGGCTCGCCACCCGCTCCTGCAAGGTCGGGGTCTTGGCTACCGACACAGTTCCTCCACCTCGCCGTAGGTGGGACCGATCATGCCATTGCCAGTTGCTGTAATAGACACTACGGTGAACCCAGATCTTGTAACGAATGGAGTCAAGCTCGTGACGCAGTTGCAGACCATCGACCTCACCGCCGCCGACCCGCGGGAGCGGGGCACGCAGTACGGCGAGGCCGCCCGCGCGCCGATCGAGCGCTCGCTCGCCTTCTACTCCGAGTCGGTGGCGCGCAAGACCGGACTGCCCTGGGCCGAGGTGGTCGCCCGGTCGACGCAGTGGGTGCCGCTGATCGAGGGCTTCGCGCCCGACCTGCTCGAGGAGATCCGCGGCATCGCGCTCGGCGCCAACCGCAGCCTCGAGGAGATCCTCACGCTGAACGTGCGCGGCGAACTGCTCCGCGGTGACGTGTTCGGGACCGAGACCGAGAACAGCAACGACGACGGCTGTACGTCGTTCGCGCTGCTGCCGGCCGCCAACCCGCTCGGCCACGTGTACGCCGGCCAGAACTGGGACCTGTACTCCGGTGTCGCCGACACGGTCGTCGTCCTGCGGATCACGCAGCCCGGCAAGCCCACGATCATCGGCCACGTCGAGGCCGGCCAGGTCGCCCGCCACGGCGCGAACTCGGCCGGGATCGCGCTGAACGCCAACGGCCTCGGCGCCGGGTTCGGCCCGGGCGCGGGCATCCCGGGCACGGTTGTTCGTCGTACGGTGCTGGAGTGCTGGGACTTCCACGACGCGCTGCAGGTGATCTTCGACGCCAAGCAGAGCCTGTCCAGCAACCTGCTGCTCACCCACCGGGACGGGTTCGCGATCGACATCGAGACCACGCCCGGCCGCAACAACTGGATGTACCCGACCGACGGGCTGCTGGTGCACGGCAACCACTTCCAGTCGTTCATCCCCGAGCAGGTCAACGACAGCTACAAGCCGTTCTCGGTCGACTCGCTCTACCGGCTGCCGCGGGTCGAGGAGGGCCTGGCGCAGCTGCGCACCGACGGGACCAGCGAGGAAGCGGTCGCGCGGATCGTCCAGACCACGATGAGCGACCACTTCGGCCACCCGAACGCCGTCTGCGAGCACTCCGACCCGCGTCGGCACGAGCTGGACCGCAACGAGACGATCGTGTCCAGCCTGGTCGACCTGACCACCGGCAGCTACCAGCTCACCCCGGGTCTGCCGTGCAGCAACAGCTACCAGCAGGCGCCCTGGAACCTGTACGACGGCCCGGGGCCCGAGGACCGGCCGGACGTCCCGGCGCCGACCGCCGTACTCGCCGGCCGCTGACCACCTTCCAGCAGGGGAGATCCGAATGACCGAAGTACCGACACCGGCCGAGATCGCGGCCCGGTCCGAGCGGGTCGCGCCGAAGCTGCGCGAGCACCTGCCGGTCACGCCGCTCGTGCGCTACGACGCGTTCAGCGAGGAGCTCGGCGCGGAGGTGCTGGTCAAGTGCGAGCACCAGCAGCGCACCGGGTCGTTCAAGGCGCGCGGGTCGATGTCCAAGATCCTCACGCTGACCGACGAGCAGCGCGAGCGCGGCGTGGTGACGGCGTCGACCGGCAACCACGGGCTCGGCGTCGGCAACGCGCTGGCGACGCTGGGCGGTCGCGGCATCGTCTACCTGCCGGAGAACGCGGCGCCGGGCAAGGTCGCCGCGCTGCGCCGGTTCGGGCTCGAGCTGCGGGCCGAAGGGTTCGACTCCGGCGTACTGGAACCGAAGGCTCGGGCGTACGCCGCTGAGCACGATCTCGTCTACGTGCCGCCGTACAACGACCCGGACACCATTGCCGGGCAGGGCACGGTCGGGGTGGAGATCCTCGAACAGCTGGCCGGTCAGCAGCTGGACGCGGTCGTCATCGCGGTCGGTGGCGGTGGACTGGTCAGCGGCGTCGCGGCGGTGCTGAAGAAGCACCGGCCGGGCATCCAGGTGATCGGTGCGTCCCCGGTGCGCGAAGCGCCGATGGCGGCGTCGATGGTGGCCGGGGAGATCGTCCAGGTCGAGCCGCAGGAGAGCCTGTCCGACGGTACGGCGGGCAGCGTCGAGCCGGGCAGCATCACGTTCCCGCTGTGCCGCGAGCTGGTCGACGACTGGGTGCTGGTCAGCGAGGACGCGATCGCCGCCGCGCTGCGGATGGTGATCGACACCGAGCACCAGCTGATCGAGGGCTCGGCCGCGATGGCGTTCGCGGCGGCGCGCGCCCGGCGTACGGAACTGGAAGGCAAGCGCGTCGCGATCGTGTCCTGCGGCGGCAACATCTCGGCGAGCACGCTCGTCACGGCTCTGGGCTGACCAGAGTTCCCCTCTACCAGCAGCGCCCCGTTGACGCGTGCTCATACACCGCGGGGCGCTGCTGCTCCACCTCGACCAGGAGACCCGATGCCGACCGTGACCACCCTGCTCAACGGCTACTCGTTGTCGACCGACCAGGGGAGTCCGGCGTTCTGCTCGATCGTGCTGGTCGAGAGCGACGGGCGGCGCCTGGTGTTCGACTTCGGGCACGTCGGCCGACGCCGGGCACTCCGTCGGGTGCTGGCCGAGCGCGACCTCGAACCTGAGGACATCGACACCGTCGTGCTGTCGCACGGGCACTGGGACCACATCCAGAACATCGACCTGTTCCACCAGAGCCGCGTGCTGGTGCATCCCGCCGAGCTGACGTTCCTGGCGAACCCTGCCGGGCCGCACACTCCCAGCTGGACGAGCTCGGTGCTGGCCGGCCTGAAGATCACCGAGACCGCCGAGGGCGAGGAAGTCCTGCCCGGCGTACGGGTGATCGAACTGCCGGGGCACACGCCTGGATCGATCGGTCTCACCGTCGCGACCGACGAGGGGACCGTCGTCCTGACCGGCGACGCCGTACCGACCTTGAACGTGCTGCGGTCCGGTCAGGCGTCCGGGCAGCCGACCGATCCGGAGCAGGCGAACGCGTCGATCGCACGGGTCGCCGCTCTGGCGGACTTCGTCCAGCCGGGACACGATCAGTTGCTCCGGCGGACCGCCGGAGGAGTTTTCGAGACAGCGCGGGAGCGGACGCCGTTGGTGTTCTCCGGCGTCAGCAGCGTGAAGGGATGAGCGTGGAGACAGCGGCCGGCCAGACGCCGAGCATGATCGAGGATCCGCCCGAGGTGGACATCGCCGCGGCGACGGAGCTGCTGCGGTCGGCGTACGGGATCACTGCCGAGCTGCGGATGCTGCGCAGCGAGCGCGACCGCAACTTCCTCGCCGTGGCCGACGACGGCCGCGAGCTGGTGCTGAAGATCTCCAACACCGGCGACGACCCGGCGCAGATCGCGATGGAGAGCGCGGCGATGCGGCACGTCGAGGTGACCGATCCCGGTCTCCCGATCCCGCGGCTGCTCGCAGCCCTCGACGGCAGCTCGGTCGTCCTGGCCGAGGCCGCGGACGGCCGCAAGCATCTGACCCGGCTGATGACGGTGATGCCCGGCCAGGTCGGCGACCTCGTCCGCCTGCCGAGCTGGTTCGCCTCATCGTTCGGCACGATCTGCGCCCGGCTCGTCAAGGCCCTGCAGGGCTTCGGCGACCCGGCCGCCCACCGCCGCCTGGACTGGGATCCGCGCGTCGTCTCGTCGCTGCGCCCGTACGCCGAACGCCTGCCCGAGGAACGCCGCCGGGCTCCGATGCAGAAGTTGCTCGACCGTTTCGAGTCCTTGCCTGCGGCAACGGACAGACTGCCCGGCTTCGTCCTGCACGCCGACGTGACCTTGAGCAACGTGCTGCTCGGTGCCGAGGGCATCGACGGCGTGATCGACTTCGGCGACATGCACCACACCGCGCGGGTCGCGGACCTGGCGATCAGCCTGACCTCGTTGCTGCGCGAGTCCGACGACCCCTGGCCGGCCGCGCGGGAGTTCCTCGACGCGTACCAGCGGGTGCTTCCGCTGGAGCCGGAGGAGGTCGAGCTGATCGGTGAGCTGGTGCTCGCGCGGTGCGCGGCGAGCACGCTGATCTCGGCCTGGCGGGCGCCGCTGTACCCGGGGAACGAGGAGTACCTGACCAGTCTTGTTGCCGGCAGTTGGCATGTGCTGGATCTGTGGGCGGACCTGGATCCGCGGGAGTTGGCGGATCGGTTCCACAGGATTTGTGGCACGTCGCGCGTCAGCGTTACGGGGGAAGCTGACCTGCTCGGGCGTCGGGACTTGGTGTTCGGGGGGCGGACGTTGTCGCCTTTGTTCTACCGTCGGCCGTTGCAGGTTGCCCGGGCGGCGGGTGCGTGGATCGAGGGGACCGACGGCAAGCGGTACCTCGATGCCTACAACAACGTTCCGGTCGTCGGGCACGCGCATCCCGCGGTGGTGCAGGCGATCGCGCGGCAGTCCGCCGTCCTGAACGTGCACTCGCGGTACCTGCACCCGCACGCGATCGAGCTGGCCGAGCGGCTGACCGCGTCGATGCCGGACGGTCTGGACACCTGCGTGTTCATGAACTCCGGCAGCGAGGCCAACGACCTGGCCTGGCGGATGGCGCGGATCGTCACCGGGCGGTCCGGCGCGATGGCCGCCGACCTCGCGTACCACGGGGTGAGTGAGGCGACGACGGCGTTCTCGACCAACACCTACCCGCCGTCCGCGCGGCCGGCGCACGTCGGGACGTTCGAGGCGCCGCGCACCGACGCCGACGGACGCCAGCCGACCGAGGAGGACGCCAGGCAACGGGTTCGCGCCGGACGTTCGGAGTTGCAGGGCCACGAGGTCGCACTGCTCGCGGTCGACTCGGTGTTCAGCAGCGCGGGCATCCTGACGCCGACCGGTGAGTTCATGCGCGGGCTGCAGGACGAGGTCCGGGCGGCCGGCGGACTGTTCCTCGCCGACGAGGTGCAGGCCGGGTTCGGCCGCGGCGGACGGCACCTGTGGCGGTTCGAGGACTACGGGCTGACGCCGGACTTCGTCACGCTCGGCAAGCCGATGGGCAACGGGCACCCGGTCGCCGCGCTGATCACCCGCCGGGAGATCGCCGCGCAGTTCGCCGACGTGGACGAGTTCTTCAGCACCTTCGGCGGCAACCCGGTCTCCTGCGTCGCGGCCAACACGGTGCTCGACGTGATCGAGGAGTCGGACCTGGTCGCGCGCTCCGGCGAGGTCGGCGCGCAGCTCGCCGCGGGGCTGACCGAGCTCGCGCCTTCGATCCACCCGGCCGTTCGGGTGCGAGGTCAGGGACTCATGGTCGGCGTCGAGATCCCCGACGAGGCCGGGGTCACCGCGGCCGACCTGGCCGAGCGGTTGCGCGACCTCGGCGTACTGGTCGGCACGACCGGTCCTGGTGGTCAGGTGCTCAAGGTCCGGCCGCCGTTGATCTGGGAGACCCAGCACGTCGAGATCTTCCTGAAGGCGTTCGCACTACTGTGAGGGCGTGCGTGAACTAGTTGTGCTGGGCACCGGGAGCCAGGTGGCGTCCCGGGAGCGGAACCAGAACGGCTACTTCCTGCGGTGGGACTCCGACGGATTCCTGTTCGATCCGGGCGAGGGCACCCAGCGGCAGATGCTGTACGCCGGAGTCGCGGCCGGGGCGATCACGCGGTTGTGCGTCACGCATTTCCACGGCGACCACTGCCTCGGCGTACCGGGGGTGGTGCAGCGGCTGTCGCTCGACGACGTGCCGCATCCCGTGCACGCGCACTACCCGGCGTCCGGGCAGGAGTACTTCACCCGGTTGCGCTACGCGGCGTCGTTCTTCGAGCGGGCCGAGCTGCGCGAGGAGCCGATCGACGAGGAAGGGCTGTTGTCGGTCGGCTCGTTCGGACAGCTCTGGGTACGACGGCTCGAGCACCCGGTCGAGGCCTTCGGGTACCAGCTGATCGAGCCCGACGGCCGGCGGATGCTGCCGGACCAGTTGGCGGCGTACGGCGTGAGCGGGCCCGCGGTTGGACGGCTGCAGGCAGCCGGGTCCCTGGTGGTGGACGGTCGCACGGTGACGGTCGAGCAGGTCAGCGAGCCGCGGCGCGGGCAGCGGTTCGCGTTCGTGATGGACACGCGGTTGTGCGACGGCGTCTTCCGGTTGGCCGACGGCGCGGACCTGCTGGTGATCGAGTCGACGTACCTGTCCTCGGAGGCGACGCTGGCCCGGAACTTCGGGCACCTCACCGCAAAGCAGGCCGCTCGCGTTGCGCAGGAGTGCGGCGTACGGACGCTAGTGCTGACGCACTTCTCCCAGCGCTACACGGACATGAAGCTCTTCGAGGAGGAGGCGCGCGCCGAGTTCGACGGGGAGGTCGTGATCGCCGCCGACCTGATGCGGGTACCGGTGCCGCCACGCCGCTGAGCGCGGGAATCTTCCGCGCGGGCTTATGGTTGTGCGCGTTATACCCGCGTAAGCAAGGAGATGGCATGGCTGAGCAGCTGTACGGCGCCGCACACGTGAAGGCGTACGAGGACACCGACGGTGCGACCGGTTACGAGTGGGGCGACCACGGCGCGACGATCCTGGTCCTGACCACGATCGGAGCCAAGTCGGGCGAGGAGCGCAAGAACGCGCTGATCTACCGCAAGGTCGACGAGGGCTACGCGATCGTGGCCTCCAAGGGCGGCGCCCCGGCGCACCCGGGCTGGTTCTTCAACCTCGAGGCGAACCCCGACGTGAAGGCGCAGATCAAGGGTGACCGGTTCGCCGCGCACGCCCGGGTCGCGACCTCGGAGGAGCGCGCGAGGATCTGGCCGCAGATGGTCGAGGTCTGGCCGGACTACAACACCTACACGACCAAGACCGACCGCGAGATCCCGATCGTCATCCTCGAACGGTCCTGAAGAACTCCCTGACGTCGGCGAGCAGGAGCTCCGGCTCCTCCAGGGCGGCGAAGTGGCCGCCCTGGTCGACGTCGGTCCAGCGCACGATCGTGTTCTCCTGCTCGGCGTACCGCCGGATGCAGACGTCGTGGGCGAAGATGATCGCCGCGGTCGGGACGCCGGAGTTCTCCAGCTTCGCGCCCCAGGCGCCGCCCTGCGCGTAACCGACGTACGCCGAACTGCCGGCCGAACCGGTCAGCCAGTAGATCATCACGTTGGTGAGCAGCTTGTCGCGGCTGATGATCTCGTCCGGCAGCGTCGCCCGCGGGTGGGTCCACTCGCGGAACTTGTCCATGATCCAGGCCAGCTGCCCGACCGGTGAGTCGACCAGCCCGTACGCCAGCGCCTGCGGGCGCGTCGACTGGATCGCGATGTAGCCGAACTGCTGCTGCATGAACTCGCCGACCCGCGCGATCCGGTCCTGTTCCAGCGGCGTCAGCGTCGCGAGCTCTTCGTCCGGCAGCGGGTACGGCGGAATCGCGGGCCCGCCGTTCACGTGCACGCCGACGACGCGTTCGCGATCGGCCCGCGCGACCTGCGGTGACACCGACCCGCCGATGTCGCCGCCCTGTACGCCGTACCGCTCGTAGCCGAGCCGGCTCATCAGCTCGGCCCAGGCGCGGCCGATCCGCTCGGTGGTCCAGCCGTCGCTCGCGACCGGCGTCGAGAAGCCGAAGCCGGGCAGCGACGGGATCACCACGTGGAAGGCGTCGCTCGCGTCGCCGCCGTGCGCGACCGGGTCGGTCAGCGGCCCGATCAGGTCGACGAACTCGATGAACGAACCGGGCCAGCCGTGCGTCAGCAGCAACGGCAACGCATCCGCCTCGGCCGACCGGACGTGCAGGAAGTGGATCTGCTGCCCGTCGATCTCGGTCGTGTACTGCGGGAACTCGTTGAGCTGCTGCTCGACCTTGCGCCAGTCGTACTCGGTCCGCCAGTAGTCGACGAGTTCGCTCAGCCAGCTGACCGGTACGCCGGTGTCCCAGCCGTCGCCCGGCAGCTTGGCCGGTAGCCGGGCGCCGGTGAGCCGGCGCTGCAGGTCGTCGAGGGTCGTCTGCGGGATGTCGATGCGGAACGGGGTGATCGTCGTCATGGCTTCGACTTTGTCATCCGGTTAGGACAGCTTCGGTCCTAGCTTGGTGGCAGACTTCGCGGCATGTTGGAAACCTCGGCACGGCTGCTCAAGCTGCTGTCTCTGCTGCAGACTCCGCGCGACTGGTCGGGCACGACGCTGGCTGACGAGCTGGGCGTCGGTGTTAGGACCGTGCGGCGGGACGTCGACAAGCTGCGCAATCTTGGCTACCCCGTCGAGGCAGTGCCTGGCGTGGCGGGCTATCGACTTGGGGCCGGGGCTTCGTTGCCACCGTTGCTGCTGGACGACGAGGAAGCTGTCGCCGTGGCGATTGGGTTGCGCGGTTCGGCGGCCGGGGGAGTGGCCGGGCTGGAGGAGTCGTCGGTGCGCGCGCTGACGAAGCTGGAGCAGGTGCTGCCGTCGCGGCTGCGGCAGCGGGTCCGCCTGCTGCAGTCGGTCGCCGTACCGGCTGCTCAGGGGGCTGTGGTCGATCCGGAGGTGTTGCTGGCCGTGGCTGCACTGTGCCGGGATCATCAGCGGCTGCGGTTCGACTATCAGTCGCACGACGGTACGGCGAGTGTGCGGACGACGGAGCCGCATCGGCTCGTCCACACCGGGCGACGGTGGTACCTGACGGCCTGGGATCTTGATCGCTCGGATTGGCGGACGTATCGGCTGGACCGGATGGTTCTGAGGATTCCTGTTGGTCCGCGGTTCACGCCGCGGGAGGTGCCGGAGGACTCTCAGGACATCGCGTCCGGTGGTTACAAGTACCAAGCGGTCTTCCGCGTGCACGCCTCCGCTTTCGAGGTCGGCGACCGGCTGGCTCCGTCGGTTGCGTCTGTGGAGGCCGTCGATGACGCGACCTGTCTGGTGCGGACCGGCTCGAACTCCTTGGACGAGCTCGTCCTCTACATGGGCCTGCTGGGCTTCGGCTTCGAGGTCGTCTCACCACCCGAAGTCGCGGCGCATGCCCGGACGGTAGCGGCCCGGCTTGCGGGGGCTTAGGGTCCCGCTCATGGAAGACCAGTACGTCGAGACGGTGCTCGGGCGGATTCGGCTCCGGGTCGGGGGCGACGGGCCGGCGATGGTGTGCTGGCCGAGTCTGCTGATGGACGGGACGCTGTGGAACGAGCAGGCGTCGTACTTCGCCGACCGGTTCCGCGTCGTACTGGTGGATCCGCCGGGGCACGGCGGGAGCAGCCCGCTGACCCGGCCGTTCGACTTCACCGAGTGTGCGCAGGTCGTCGTACAGATTCTTGATGCCCTCGGCATCGACCGGGCGCACCTGGTCGGCAACTCGTGGGGCGGGATGATCGGCGGGACGTTCGCCGCGCTGTACCCCGATCGGGTCGATCGTGCCGTGCTGATGAATGCGACGGCTTCGCCGGCTGGGCTGCGGCACAGGGTCGAGTACCCGCTGCTGGTTGTCACCGCTCGACTGTTGGGTGGGATGCGTGGGCCGTTGGTGGGGCCGGTCCGGGATGCGTTCCTGGGGCCGACGAGCAAGCGGGAGCGGCCCGCAGTTGTTGCCTATGTCAACGATTTGGCGTCGCGGGCGGAGGTCTCGTCGGTGCGGCACGCGGTGACGAGCGTTGTCCCGCGACGGCCCGACCAGCGGGAGCTGTTCGCAGCGATCAAGGCTCCGGTGCTGGTCGTGGCCGGGCGGGAGGACGCGACGTTCCCGGTCGCGGAGACGCGGGCGATGGCGGACGCGATCCCGGGCGCGCGGTTCGCCGTACTGGAGAAGACGGCTCACCTCGCGGCGCTGGAGAATCCGACCGAGGTCAACGCTCTGCTGGAGGACTTCCTGGTTCAGTAGTCCGCGGCCTTTGGGTCCTTCGGGCTCAGTAGTCCGTCGAGGTGCTGACGTGGGACCACCGCTCGGCCTCTTCGGCGCGGGCGACGGAGGACTTCCTCGTCCCTTCGAGTGCGTCCTTACCCAGCAGCAACCGCAGCGGCGGGTTGTCGAGGGCAACGATCTCGACGATCGCGCGAGCGGCCTTGGCGGGATCGCCCGGCTGCTTGCCGTCGTTCTCGCGGCGATAGGTGTTCATCGCGCCGACGGTGGACTCGTAGTCGGGCCCGACCGGCGGGATCGTCATCGACGAGCCACCCCAGTCGGTCCGGAAGGCCCCGGGCTCGATGATCGTGACCTTGACGCCGAACGGCTTGACCTCGTTGTTCAGCACCTCGCTGAACCCTTCGACCGCGAACTTCGCGGTCTGGTACGCGCCCATCCCAGGCGTCCCACCAACGCGCCCGCCGACCGACGAGAACTGCAGAAAATGCCCGCCCCGCTGCTCCCGAAACACCGGCAGCGCCGCCCGAGTCACGTTCACAACCCCGAACAGATTCGTCTCCACCTGTGCCCGGAAGTCGTCCTCGCCCATCTCCTCGATCGCCACGCTGTTCGCGTAGCCGGCGTTGTTCGCCACCACGTCGAGCCCGCCGAACGCCTCCACCGCCACCCGCACGGCGTCCCGAGCAGCCGCCGCGTCGGTCACATCAAGCCCCACCGCCCGCACCTGCTCGCCGTACTTCGCCACCAAGTCATCCAGCTGCTCCGGCGTGCGAGCCGTAGCCACCACCCGATCACCCGCCTCGAGCGCCGCCACCGCCAACTCCCGCCCAAGCCCCCGAGAACTCCCGGTGACAAGCCACGTCCTGCCGCCGCCGACGCCCGGCGTACCGCCACCCACGCCCGGCGTACCGCCGACGCCCGGCGTACCGCCGCCGACGCCCGGCGTACCGCCACCCACGCCCGGCGTACCGCCGACGCCCGGCGTACCGCCGACGCCCGGCGTACCGCCGACGCCCGGCGTACCGCCGCCGGTGCCCTGCGTGCTGACTCCTGCGCTCCCGTTGTCGAGCCCTGCCTCGGACATCTCGTGCTCCTCGATTCCACTAACTAACCGACTGGTTGGATACATCCAGGAAACACCTTCGTATCCAAATAAGCAACCGACCAGTTGGTTGCTAAGATGGGAAGATGCCAGCTGAGGACGAGAGATTGCTCCGCCGTCTGCGAGACGACGGAGTGCGGCCCCCCCGTCGACGGGACGCGGAGCGGACCCGGCGAGAGATCCTGGTGGCGGCGACCGAAGAGTTCGCTCGGTTGGGAATCGCGGGGGCTCGGGTGGACAAGATTGCCGAGGTGGCGGGCTGTAACAAGGCGATGATCTACGCGTACTTCGGCAACAAGGACGGGCTGTTCGACGCGGTCTTCACGGCGTACGTCGAGGCGTACCTGGCCGAGGTCGGGTTCAGTGCGGACGACCTGCCGGCGTACGCCGGGCGGGTGTTCGACTACTTCGAGGAGCACCCGGAGCATCTGCGGCTCGCGGTCTGGTATCGGCTGGAGCGCCCGGGGAGTGCGCGGCTGGAGGCTGTGCTCGACGTCAACACGGCTCGGCTCGAAGAGTTGGAGCGGGTCCTGGGGTCGGGGGCGGTGTCCAGTGAGTTCAGTGCGGTGGAGTTGTTGTCGCTGGTGCAGGCGATCGCGACCAGCTGGTCCTCGATGAACCCGGAGTTCGAGTCCGCGGTGCCCGACCGGGCGGTACGGCGGCAGGCGGTTGTGGCGGCCGTCGGGCGGCTGCTGAAGTAGTTGCCTTGGGCGTGTGTTGTGGGGCACACCGGATTCTCAGGTGATTCCTCTGTTGGTCCGATGGCGTTCTCAGGTCCGCGAGGTCTACTCGATCTCAGGAAGGAACAGCCTGAGGAGGCGCAGGGACGATGGACCAGCAGGGGCAGCAGAATCAGCAGCAGGGTGGTTATCCGCCGCACGGTTACGTGTCGTACGGGTACCCGCAGCCGGGGCCGTGGCAGCCGCCGTACCAGCCGCAGCCGCCGAAGCGGCGCCGCCGGGTGCCGGCGATGATCGGCGCGTTCGGCCTGGCTGCCGCGCTGGTCGCCGGATCGGTCGCGTGGGGGATCGACCAGCACGTCACGAACTCGTCGCAGCTGGCTCAGGTGCTCAGCCCGTCGGACGTCGCCGCGAAGGTGTCGCCCGGGCTGGTGAACATCAACACCGTGCTCGGGTACGAGGGAGCGCGCGCCGCCGGCACCGGGATCGTGCTGACGCCGGACGGTGAGGTGCTCACCAATCACCACGTCATCGAGGGCGCGACGCAGATCAGCGTGGTGGACGTCGGCAACGGCAAGACGTACCAGGCCAGTGTCGTCGGGTACGACGACAGCCACGACATCGCCGTACTGAAGCTGAAGGACGCCTCCGGGCTGGAGACGGCGAAGATCGGCGACTCGTCGACGGTCAAGGTCGGCGACGACGTGGTCGGGATCGGCAACGCCGGCGGCAAGGGCGGTACGCCGAGCTACGCGGCCGGCGACGTGACCGCGCTGAACCAGGCGATCACCGCGACCGACGAGTCCGGCCAGAACCCGGAGAACCTGACCGGTCTGATCGCGACCGACGCGAACATCCAGGCCGGTGACTCCGGCGGCCCGCTGGCGAACTCGGCCGGCGAGGTGATCGGCGTCGACACCGCCGGCTCGGGCAGCAACGGCGACCAGAGCGGACCCGGCCAGACGGCCTTCGACCCGAGCGACCCCGGCTTCGGCGACAACGGCAACGGCTTCGGCCAGGGCGACGGCGGCTTCGGTGACGGCCAGTCCCAGGGCGACCAAGGCCAAGGCCAGCAGGGCCAGGGTCAGGGCGACGGTCAGGGCGAGGGCCAAGGCGACCAGGGCAACGGCGCCGGCCAGACCCAGGGCTTCGCGATCCCGATCAACGCGGCGATGGCGATCGCCGACCAGATCGAGGCCGGTCAGTCCTCGGCCGACATCCACCTCGGCGACTCCCCGATGCTCGGCATCACCGTCCTGACCAACGGCGACGGCGCCGTCGTCAACGACGTGGTCGCCAACGGCAAGGCGGCCGAGGCAGGCCTGGCGGCCGGCGACGTGATCACCGCACTCGGCGGTACGACGGTCACCTCACCCGAGGCACTCTCCACCGCACTCAACCAGCACAAGCCGGGCGACAAGGTCTCCGTCACCTGGACCGACCAGACCGGTCAGAAGCACACCGCTGACATCGAACTGACCACCGGACCGGTCCGCTGACGCCTCCCCCCACACGCAGCGGACCGAACAAACCGGGCCCGGCTCGGCGCCTCTCTCCCCCTCAGGCGCCCCCGGGCCCGGCTGCTGTCTGCGCGAACCCTTCGCGCCAGGAGCTGTGCCGCGGAGTCCATCCCAAGTCCTTACGGGCAAGGGAATTGTCGGCTCCCCGAGCCCAGCCGGTCCGCTCTCCGTCGACCACCTCCGGCACCGGAGCACCAACCGCTCGCGCGAACTCAGGCATCCATTCACTCGCCGGAGCCGGTACGTCGTCCACGACGTTGACCACACCGGTCGGCCACTCGAGTGCATCCAGCGCAGCACCCGCAGCATCCTCGACGTGCAGCAAGCTGCTCACGTCAGCGTTCGCCATCAGCTTCCCGGCCCCGGCCATCAACCCGCCCGGCGAGTACCAGGTCCCCGGCCCGTACAGAAGGCCGTACCGAAGCACCACCCACTCGGGCAGCTTCGCGGCAAGCCCCTCCATCGTCGTCACCGCGTCCACGGTCCCGCGCCGGGTCTCCGACTCTGCCGCCAGATCGAGCGGCGTCGCTTCGGTAGCGGGCGAAGCGCCCGGCTCGTAGATCCACGCGATGCTCTGCATCACCATCCGCCGAGCGCCCGCGGCCAGCGCCGCGTCCACGAGGTTCCGCGTCCCGACCTTCCGGATCCGCGCGTTCGCCGCGAAGTCCAGTCCACCCAGATCGGTGAGCTGATGCATCACGACCTCAGGCGCTGCCGCGGCGACCGCCGTACGCAATCCGTCCGCGTCGAACACGTCTCCGACCACGGCGTCGACGCCCTGAGTCCGCAACGATGCAGCGTCCGCCGTACGACGAGTCAGCGCGGTCACCTCGTGCCCCGCTGCGACCAGCCGCGGCAGCAGCAACCGCCCGACGACCCCGGTCGCGCCGGCCAGGAAGACCCGGCTCACTGCGCGCCCCGCCGATCCCGCCGCGCCTCGAGCTCTTCCGCGCTGACCAGCGTCAGCATCGGCTCACCCGGTACGCCGACCATCACCACCACGAACCGCGTCCACCGGTCCGCGAGGTTGTTGGCCGCCTGGTAGTGGATGACGTCGCCGCCCGGCTCCCAGAACGCCTCGCCGGCGGTGATCACCCGCGGGTCCTCGCCCTCCAGCTCGAAGATCAGCTCGCCCTCGAGCAGGTAGCCGAAGACCGGGCCGCTGTGCCGGTGCGGCGGGGTGCCCGGACCGCCCGGTGGGACCTCGATCGTCGCCGTCATCACCTCCGCATCGGGCGGCAGCGACGGGGGAGTGACGTGCATCAGGCTGGTGAGTCGGGTATCGGTCACCCCATCACACTAGGAGCGCTGCGGCCCAGGAGCTTGGGCCATTTCGGGCGTGGTTCGGTGGGCCATCGGCCCGCCAGGCGGTATTCGGTCGCGCAGTGGTGAACGATTGTTTACCCTAGAGGTGAACGAGTGTTCACCAATGCCCCCCAGTGAGGATTCCTGAGTGACCGTCCGGCCCGCCGCCCACCCTCGCCTGATCCTGTCCGCGCTCGCGTCCTGCGGTGTGCTCGTCTCGGTGATGCAGACCATCGTCGTACCGCTGCTGCCCGAGCTGCCCGGGCTGACGCACAGCAAGCCGGCCGACGTGAGCTGGTTGGTGACGGTCGCGTTGCTGACCGGGGCCGTCTTCACGCCGCTGCTCGGACGGGCCGGCGACATGTACGGCAAGCGGCGGGTGCTGCTGATCGCCCTGGTCTCGATGGTCCTGGGGTCGTTGCTCTGCGCAACGAGTTCGGTGTTGCCGGTGCTGGTGGTCGGACGCGCGTTCCAGGGCGCCGCGGTCGCCGTGGTGCCGCTGGGGATCAGCATCCTGCGCGACGAGCTGCCGGCCGAGCGGGTGATTCCGTCGATCGCGATCATGAGCTCGACCCTCGGCGTCGGCGCCGCGTTCGGCATCCCGGCCGCGACCTTGGTGGTCGAGTACGCCAACTGGCACACGATGTTCTGGATCTGCGCGGGTCTCGGGCTGCTCGACATCGCCGTCGTCCTGCTGATCGTGCCCGAGTCGAAGCTGCGGACCAGCGGGCGGTTCGACGTACTGGGTGCTCTGGGGCTGAGTGCCTTCCTGGTCTGCCTGCTGCTCGCGGTGTCGAAGGGCAGCGCGTGGGGCTGGGGATCGCTCGCCACGATCGCGACCTTCGCGGGTGCACTGGTGATCGTGCCGTTGTGGGCGTTCTTCGAGCTCCGTACGGCGAGCCCGCTGGTCGATCTGCGCGTGTCCGCGCGGCCCGCTGTCCTGTTCACCAACCTGGCCGCGCTGCTGATCGGGTTCGCCTTCTACGCCAACTCGTTGTCCACCGCGCAGCTCGTCCAGGAGCCTGTCTCGACCGGCTACGGGCTCGAAGCATCGATCGTGGTCAGCGGCCTGTGTCTGCTCCCGGGCGGGGTCGCGATGGTGCTGCTGTCCCCGGTGTCGGCGCGGATCTCCGCCGCGCGCGGGCCGCGCTTCACGCTCGCGATCGCCGCGGCGTTGATGGCTGTCGGGTACGTCGTGCGGTTGTTCACCAGTGAGAACCTGATCGCGATCGTCGCCGGTGCGACCGTCGTGTCGGCCGGGACCGCGGTCGCGTATTCGGCATTGCCCGCTCTGATCATGCATGCTGTGCCCGTGACCGAAACCGCCGCGGCGAACGGCCTCAACACGTTGATGCGCACGATCGGCCAGGCCGTCTGCAGCGCGGTCGTCGCGACAGTGCTGACCACGGTGGTGGCCACGAACGCCGGCCGCACCGCCCCGACGCTCGGCGCGTACCTGATCGTCTTCGTGATCGCCGGCGCGGCGGCAGTCGTCGCCGTCGGGCTCACGTTGCTGATCCCCGCCCGCCGCCCGGCCGCCGTGCAGACCTCAGTACAGGTGGGTCGTACGTCGTGAGCGACGCGGGCCGAACGGCGATCCTCCGGGCCGCCTGGCGGGCGTTCGCGCGGCAGCCGTACGCCGCGGTGACGCTGCGTGGGATCGCCGCCGACGCCGGGGTCAGCGCGTCGCTGATCGTCAAGCACTTCGGCGGCAAGGACCAGTTGTTCGACGTCGTCGCCGACTTCAGCGACGCGGGTGAGCTGCTGGTGGCGGCCCCGATCGAGTCGCTCGGCCGGCACGCCGTACTGACCCTGATCCGTTGGCGCCGCCAGAACGACAGCGACCTCCTGGTCCGCGTCGTCTTCGCGGCCGGTGACGGCGACGAGCGGGCCAGGATGCGCAACCAGTTCCGCGAGCAGGTGGTGCACGCCTTCGCCGATCGCCTCGACGGTGACGACAGCGAGCTGCGCGCCGAGCTGATCGTCGCCCACCTGCTCGGGCTCGGCGCGATGATCGCCCTGCAGAGGACCGGGCCGGCCGCGACCGCCGATCCGGAGCTGGTCGCCGACCTCTACGGGCCCGCGCTGCAGCAGTTGATCGACCAAGGTGGACAGCAGTCTCACTAACTGGACATTTTGTGCTGGTTTGAGCGCTCAACGCCAGTACGATCGTTCCTTGGGCCGAGAGGCGCTGCAACGGGCCGGAGGCCCGCCACGCTCGTCCTGAGTCACTACTGCAAGGGCGCCTCCGGGAATCTTCTGGAGGCAAAGGGTGACCACAAGCTCGTTGCGAGACCTGCTCGACCAGCGGATCGCCGTGCTGGACGGCGCGTGGGGCACGATGCTGCAGGGCGCGAAGCTGACCCCCGAGGACTACAAGGGCGACCGTTTCGTCGACCACACCCACGACGTGTCCGGTGACCCGGACCTGCTGAACATCATGCGGCCCGACGTCATCCTCGACGTGCATCGGCAGTACCTGAACGCCGGCGCCGACATCACCACCACCAACACCTTCACCGCGACCAGCATCGGCCAGGCCGACTACGGCCTGGAGTCGCTGGTCCGCGAGATGAACCTCGAAGGCGCACGGCTGGCCCGCCAGGCGGCCGACGAGGCCGGTGGCAAGTTCGTGGCCGGCTCGATCGGCCCGCTGAACGTCACGCTGTCGCTGTCGCCGCGCGTGGAAGACCCGTCGTACCGGGCAGTGACGTTCGAGCAGGTCAAGGACGCGTACGCCGAACAGATCGCCGCGCTGCGCGACGGCGGCGTCGACCTGCTGCTGATCGAGACGATCTTCGACACCCTGAACTGCAAGGCCGCGATCGCCGCGGCCCGCGAGGTCGCGCCCGAGCTGCCGCTGTGGATCTCGGTGACGATCGTCGACCTGAGCGGGCGGACGCTGTCCGGCCAGACCGTCGAGGCGTTCTGGAGCTCGATCGAGCACGCCAAGCCGCTGGTCGTCGGCGTGAACTGCTCGCTCGGCGCGCACGAGATGCGCCCGCACGTCGCCGACCTGGCCCGGTTCGCCGACACCTACGTCGCGTCGCACCCGAACGCCGGCCTGCCCAACGCCTTCGGCGGGTACGACGAGACGCCCGAGCAGACCGCCGGGATGATCGGCGAGTTCGCCGAGTCCGGCCTGGTCAACATCGTCGGCGGCTGTTGCGGTACGACGCCCGCCCACATCGCCAAGATCGCCGAGGCCGTCCGCGGCCGGCAGCCGCGTGAGCTCGCCGCGGCCGAGACGCGGACCCGGTTCAGCGGGCTCGAGCCGTTCAAGATCAGCGCCGACACCGGCTTCGTGATGATCGGCGAGCGGACCAACGTGACCGGCTCGGCGAAGTTCCGCCGGCTGATCGAGTCCGACAACCACCAGGCCGCGGTCGACGTGGCGCTGGAGCAGGTCCGCGGTGGCGCGAACCTGCTGGACGTGAACATGGACGCCGACCTGCTCGACAGCGAGCAGGCGATGACGACGTTCCTGAACCTGATCGCGACCGAGCCCGAGGTGGCCCGGATCCCGATCATGATCGACAGCTCGAAGTGGACCGTGCTCGAGGCCGGCCTGAAGTGCGTGCAGGGCAAGGGCGTGGTCAACTCGATCAGCCTGAAGGAGGGCGAGGAGGAGTTCCTCGACCGCGCGCGGCGGATCATGGACTTCGGCGCCGGCGCGGTGGTGATGGCCTTCGACGAGCAGGGCCAGGCCGACACGGTCGAGCGCAAGGTGTCGATCTGCGGCCGCGCGTACGACCTGCTGACCGGGATCGGCTTCCCGGCCGAGGACATCATCTTCGACCCGAACGTGCTGGCCGTCGCGACCGGCATGTCCGAGCACAACGGGTACGCGCTGAACTTCATCGAGGCGCTGCCGCTGATCAAGGAACGCTGTCCCGGCGTCCACATCAGCGGTGGTATCTCGAACCTATCGTTCTCGTTCCGTGGCAACGACATCGTGCGCGAGGCGATGCACTCGTCGTTCCTGTACCACGCGGGCAAGGTCGGCCTGGACATGGGCATCGTGAACGCCGGGCAGCTGGCGGTCTACGAGGACATCCCGAAGGACCTGCTCGAGCTGGTCGAGGACGTCATCTTCAACCGCCGCGACGACGCCACCGACCGACTGGTCAGCTTCGCCGAGAACGTCAAGGGCAAGGGCACCAAGCGTGAGGTCGACCTGACCTGGCGCGAGGGCACCGTCCAGGAGCGGCTGTCGCACGCGCTCGTGCACGGCATCGTGGACTTCATCGAGGACGACACCGAGGAGGCCCGGGTGCAGTACCCGCGGCCGCTGCAGGTGATCGAGGGCCCGCTGATGGACGGGATGAAGATCGTCGGCGACCTGTTCGGGGCCGGCAAGATGTTCCTGCCGCAGGTCGTGAAGAGCGCCCGGGTGATGAAGCGCTCGGTCGCCTACCTCGAGCCGTACATGGAGGCCGAGAAGGAACTGGCCCGCCAGGAAGGCCGCGCCGAGGACGTCCGCGACCAGGGCAAGGTCGTGCTGGCCACGGTCAAGGGCGACGTGCACGACATCGGCAAGAACATCGTCGGCGTGGTGCTCGGCTGCAACAACTACGAGGTGATCGACCTCGGCGTGATGGTCCCGGCCGCCAAGATCCTCGACACCGCGATCGCCGAGGGCGCCGACGCGGTCGGCCTGTCCGGGCTGATCACGCCGTCGCTGGACGAGATGGTCTCGGTCGCCGAAGAGATGCAGCGCCGCGGGCTGAAGCTGCCGCTGCTGGTCGGTGGCGCGACGACGTCCAAGCAGCACACCGCCGTACGGATCGCACCGGCGTACGACCGGACGACCGTGCACGTGCTGGACGCGTCGCGGGTGGTCGGTGTGGTATCCGACCTGCTCGACCCGGACCGTTCCGCGGCCCTTGCCATCAGCAACCGTGAGGACCAGGACCGCCTGCGCGAGCAGCACGCGAACAAGCAGCGCGCACCGTTGCTGACCGTCGAGCAGGCCCGCGCCAACGCCGAACCGGTCGAGTACGGCGAACTGCCGGTGCCCGCGTTCACCGGCCTGCGGGTCGAGACGCCGAGCCTGGAGACGCTGCGGGAGATGATCGACTGGCAGTTCCTGTTCCTGGCCTGGGAGCTGAAGGGCAAGTACCCGGCGATCCTGGAGAACGAGGTCGCGCGCGAGCTGTTCGACGACGCGAACACGCTGCTGGACCAGATCATCGCGAACAAGTCGTTCACCGCGAAGGGCGCGTACGGGTTCTGGCCCGCGCACAGCGAGGGGGACGACATCGTGCTGGACGACCGCGGCATCTCGTTCCCGATGCTGCGGCAGCAGACCGAGAAGCCGGCCAGACGGCACAACCGCTGCCTGGCCGACTACGTCGCGCCCGCCGGTGACCACCTCGGAGGGTTCGGGGTCGCGATCCACGGTGCCGAGGAGCTGGCGGCGTCGTACGAGGCGAACAACGACGACTACCGGGCGATCATGGTCAAGGCGCTGGCCGACCGGCTGGCCGAGGCGTTCGCCGAGTGGATCCACCTGGAGGCCCGCAAGGCCTGGTTCGAGCCGGACGTCGAGCCGGTGCTGTCGGACCTGCACGCCGAGCGGTTCCGCGGCATCCGGCCCGCGCTGGGGTACCCGGCGAGCCCGGACCACAGCGAGAAGAAGGAACTGTTCGAGCTGATCGAGGCCGAGAAGCTGGGCCTCGGCCTGACCGAGTCGTACGCGATGACGCCGGCGGCCGCGGTCTCCGGCCTGATCTTCGCGAGCGAGTCCGCGCGGTACTTCAGCGTCGGCCGGCTCGGCCGCGACCAGGTCGAGGACTACGCCAAGCGCCGCGGCCTGGAGCTGGACGAGATGGAGCGCTGGCTCCGGCCGAACCTGGCGTACGACCCGAAGTAAGTGGCACGGTGGGGCGCATGCGAGTGCGCCCCGCCACCCCTGCCGACGCCGACGCTGTTGCCGCCATCTGGTACACCGGCTGGCACGACGGCCACGACGGCAACGTCCCGGAAGCGCTGACAGCTGTCCGCACCAAGGACACCTTCTGGACCCGAGCCGCCGAACGAGTCGCGGAAACAACAGTCGCCACGGTCGACGCCGCCCCCTCCTCTTCCGCTCGGCCGCAGGCCGAGCAAGTAGTCGCGGGGTTTGTGATTGTCTCCGGCGACGAGGTCGAGCAGGTCTATGTCTCTTCGGACCACCGAGGATCAGGCATCGCCGGCCTCCTGCTCACCGAAGCCGAACGCCAGGTCGCCGCGGCCGGCCACCCTGCCACCTGGCTGGCCGTTGCCACCGGCAACAGCCGCGCCCGCCGCTTCTACGAACGCTCCGGCTGGACCGACGAAGGCCCCTTCGACTACCAGGCCACGGTCGACGACAGCACGATCGCCGTCCCCTGCCACCGCTACGTCAAGAAACTTTCAGCCGCCGAGTAGCCGGTACGACGATCAGCAGCGCCGCGCACAACACCCCAAGCACGCAGGCGAACACCATCAACGGCACCTCGCCCGTGATCCCCGCCAACGGCCCCGCGACCGTCCGCCCGAGCGCCATCGTCACCAGCGACCCGGCGACGTCGTACGCGTAAACGCGGTTGAGCAACTCCGGCGGGACCTGGGTCTGCACCGTCGTCGACCAGAGCACCGACCAGAACGCGATGCCCGCGCCCGCGATCGACCAGCCGATCATCAGCACCGTGAGGTTCGGGCGCAGCGCCGGGACCAACGGGTAGATCGCGAACAGCGCCCAGCCGATCGAACCGACCGCCAGCGGACGCCGCGGGCGGAAGCGGATCGCGATCGTCCCACCGATCGCACCGCCCGCGCCGAACGCCGCCAGGCCGAGCCCGAGCGCGGTCGAGTCGAGGTGCCCGATCACCAGTTCGGCGCCGATCGGCAACGACGTACCGACCACGAAGCACCCGTACAGGCCGAAGATCGCGATCACTGACCAGAGCCACGTGCGCGCCCGGAACGCCTGCCACCCGGCGACCAGCTCGGCCAGGAAGGGCGCGCCGGACGCGGGCGGCGCGGTGTCGAGCTTCAGCCCGAGCAGGCACGCACCGCTGACGGCGTACGTCGCCGCGTAGATCGCGAACACGACCGCGGGCCCGGAGACGCTGACCAGTACGCCGGCCAGCGCCGGACCGAGTACGCCGGCCATCGACTCCGCGATCCGCAGCGTCCCGTTCGCCTTCTGCACGTCGTCCGCCACCTGCGGCACCATGCTCGCCACACCCGGCTGGAACATCGCCGTCGCCGCCCCGCTCAGGAACTGCAGCACCACGATCAGCACCAGCGACGGCCGACCGGTCAGGAACGCGACCGCGGTCATCGCCTGCAGCCCGAACCGCGCGAAGTCGGCCAGCACCATCATCCGCCGGGCGGTGAAGCGGTCAGCCAGCACGCCCCCGAACAACATGCACAACGCCACCGCCGCCAGCCACGCCCCGAGCGCGTACCCCACGCCGGTCGCGCCGTACCCGGCATTCAGCACACCCACTGACAACGCGACCGGGATCATCGCGTCGCCCAGCAACGAGGTCGTCCGCGCCCCGAAGTACAGCCGGAAGTTCGACGACCACATCGGCTGCACGGGTACGAGCTCAACAGCGCAGGTCATTAGCCATCCTTAAGAAGACTCCTGTCGGAAGCTGAAATCTAAACCAGTTCGGGGTCAGCTGTCCGGGTGTCTCAACTGCCGGATCGCGTGCGGGTTTACCCCACGTCCTTCGCCGGACCCCCGCCGGCGGGGTTAGTTTGCATTGGTCAGCGATTTGTTTTCGGGAGAGGGTCATCATGTTCAAGCGTTCCTGGCGCCGGCCGGTGCTGATCGGTGCCGCGACTGTCGCGGTCGCGTCCATTGCCGGTGGGGTTGCCTACTCGGCCGGGGTGGCGGCGCAGCAGCCGGCGATCCAGACCTCGACGCCGCGGACCGAGCGGCAGGTCACCAACATTGACGTACTGCGTCAGCAGCTGCGCAACTACTACGGGGACCCGCTCGGCAGCGGCACCTTCGCGTCGGACAGCAACTACGCCAAGGAGGCGCGTGGGGTCGCGGCCGACGGCAAGCGCTGGATCTCGACGCGGCACCACCCCCGCGGGACCAAGGCGATCCTGCTCGACGTCGACGACACCGCGCTGGCCACCTGGAACTACGAGATCGCCAGCAACTGGGCGTTCAACCCGACCACCAACGGGCAGTTCGTGACCGACCAGAAGTTCCCCGCCGTACCGGGCATGGTCGACCTGGTGAAGACGGCTGAGCGTGAGGGCTACGCGGTGTTCTTCCTGACCGGTCGCGGGGCCGCGCAGGAGCAGGCGACGCTCGGCAACCTGACCGAGGACGGCGTCGGCATCGACGCGGGGTACCCGAAGCCGACCACCCTGCGCGGTGGCGAGGACGGGCTGTTCACCAAGCCGGCCGTCGCCGACTACCCGGCGTACCTGAAGAAGGCCTGCGCGGCCGACCCGAACGGCTCCTGCACGACGATCCACTACAAGTCGGCGACCCGCGCGCACATCGAGTCGCTCGGCTACGACATCGTCGCGAACTTCGGCGACCAGTTCAGCGATCTCAAGGGTGGGTCCGCCGACCGTACCTTCAAGCTCCCGAATCCGAACTACTACTTGCCCTAGGCAATAGTCCGAACAGCAGGCCGTCCAGGGCGATCCGCAGTGCGGGCTCGAACTCGACCCGCATCGCGGTGAGCTCCGGCGCGGCCTCGTACGCCGCGAGGATCGCCGCCGACGGCCGGGAGTGCGTCCAGATCGCGCCGGCCAGCAGTACCGCGGCCGCGATGAAACGGGTCGCGCTCTCGGTGCCCAGTTCCGGTACGGCGTCCGTGATCAGCGCGACCATCCGGTGGTAGTCCACGATCGCGGACCGCTTGTAGTTCAGCGCGATCTCGGTCGAGATGTTGTGCTCGAGGACGGCGGCCTGTGCGCTGTTCAGCTCGCACAGCATCGGCCGCGCGGTCATCGTCGCCACCACCGCTTCGGCCAGTGCCCCCGCGCGCTCGGTCGCCGGAAGCTTCCGGTCGATCGCGCCCAGCGCGGCCTCCAGGTCGTCCAGCCAGGCGGCCGTCTCGAGGGTCATCAGCGCCAGCAGCACGGCTTCGCGCGACTCGAAGTAGTTCAGCACGTTCGACTTCGCCAGGCCGACGCGGCGGGCCAGCTCGTTCAGCGTGAGCTGGGCGACCGGCTGCTCGGCCAGCATGTCGCGCGCCGTCGCCAGGATCACCCGGCGGCGTTCGGCCCGCTGCTCGTCGCTGCGCGCCCGCTGAAAAGTCATGCTCCCAGTCTACAGACCGCTGGTCTGTTGTCATCAGACCAACGGTCTGTTAATGTCGAGCACAACAGACCGGCAGTCTCTTAAGGAGCGCGACATGTACGAGGTCCCCGATCAGACCGGCAAGTACGCCGTCGTCACCGGCGCCAACAGCGGGACCGGCAAGGAGACCGCTCGGCGGTTGGCCGCGGCCGGTGCTCACGTGGTGATGGCCGTTCGGACGGTCGCCAAGGGTGAGGCGGCGCGGGCCGAGATCCTGGCTCAGCACCCTGGCGCGCTGCTCGACGTACGGCGGGTGGATCTGGCCGACCTCGAGTCGGTGCGGGAGTTCGCCGACGGGCTGATCGCGGACGGGGTACCGCTGGATCTGCTGGTCAACAACGCCGGCGTGATGGTGCCGCCGGAGCGGGTGGCCACGGCCGACGGGTTCGAGCTGCAGTTCGGCAGCAACTTCCTCGGCCCGTTCGCGCTGACCGTGCGGCTGCTGCCGTTGCTGCTGAAGGCGCCGGCGCCACGGGTCGCGACGATGAGCAGCGGGGTGGCGACCCGCGGGAAGATCAACTTCGACGACCTGAACTGGGAGCAGCGGTACCGCCCGGCGGCGGCGTACGCGCAGTCGAAGCTGGCCGACCTGATGATGGGCCGGCAGCTCGCGACGATCGCTGCCGAGCGCGGCTGGCCGTTGCTGAGCACGATCGCCCACCCGGGCTTCACCCGGACGAACCTGCAGACCGCCGGCGCGAGCCTCGGGCGGGAGAGGCCTTCGCTGGTGAATCGGCTGCTCTTCAAGCTGCCGCTGCCCTCGCAGGGTGTCGAGCAGGGTGCGGAGCCGTTGCTGGTCGCGGCGGTGAGTGCGGAGGCCAAGCCGCGCGAGTACTACGGGCCGTCGGAGTGGTTCGGTCTGGTCGGCCCGGCCGAGCTCGCCAAGACGCCGCGGAGTGCGCTCGACGACGAGGTCGCGGCCCGGCTGTGGACGACGGCCGAGCAGCTGACCGGCGTATCCCTTCCCACCGTCGCGGCCTGAGTTCTAGCCTGCCTGGATGGAGCGTTGGGCCAGTGGGGAGCAGTACGAGCCGTACGTCGGGCGCTGGAGCCGGCTGGTCGCGACGGAGTTCGTGGAGTGGCTCGACCAGCCGGGTGGTCTGCGCTGGCTCGACGTCGGGTGCGGGACGGGGGCGTTGACGAGCACGATCGTGCGGGACTGCGGGCCGGCGTACGTGCTGGGGGTTGATCGCTCGGAAGGCTTTCTGGAGTACGCGCGGCGGACGGTGCCGGGGGCGTCGTTCGAGGTGCGCCCGGCGGAGGACCTGCCGGATGGTTCGTTCGATGTCGTGGTGTCCGGGCTGGTGCTGAACTTCGTGCCGGACCGCGACGCGCTGCTGCGGCGGCTCGGGGAGCTCGGTGCGGTCGTCGCGGCGTACGTGTGGGACTACGCCGAGGGCATGCAGCTGATGAAGCACTTCTGGGACGTCGCGGGGGAGATCGATCCTTCGCGACGGGATCTCGATGAGGGGACGCGGTTCCCGTTCTGCACCGCGGCAGGGCTGGAGGAGATGTTCTCGGCCGCCGGGTTCGGGGAGATCACGAGCCGCGGGATCGTCGTACCGACGGTGTTCACGTCGTTCGAGGACTACTGGACGCCGTTCCTCGGCGGGCAGGGTGCGGCGCCGGCGTACCTGAGCACGGTCGACGACGCGACGCGCGACCGGATCCGGGACGCTTTGCGGGAAAGGCTTCCTCTCGAGTCAGACGGCACGATCTCGTTGACGGCTCGGGCGTGGGCCGTGCGGGGGACTGCTAGGGCTTAGGCCAGTCCGGGTGCAGGAGGCCGAAGAGCAGGTCGTCGGTCCACTCGCCCTTCCACCAGCTCGCCGCGCGGCGCAGCCCTTCGTGCTCGAAGCCGAGGCGCTCGAGCAGCCGCGCGGACGCCTCGTTGCGGGCGTCGCACTCGGCCGCGACGCGATGGAGATTCCTCTCGAGGAAGAGATGGTCGAGCAATGTGCCGACCGCTTCGGCGGCGTACCCCTGACCTTGGTACGCCGGTGCGAGCGTGAACCCGATGTCGGCCTGCCGGAGGTTGTCGGCGAGGTTGAGGCCGATGTCGCCGATCAGTACGCCGTCCAGGTCGATCGCGTACTGGAACCAGCCGGGCTGCTCGGGATCGCCTTGCGCGAAGGAGCGCACGGCCTCGGCCGCCTGCTCCAGCGAGTACGGCGCGTCCCAGGACTGGTAGCGCGCGACCTCGGGCACGGACCGGTACGCCGACAACGCCGCGGCATCGTTCTCGTTGAACCTGCGCAGGGTCAGCCGTTCGGTCGACAAGATCATGGGCTGATGATGTCAAAATCCGTGGCTCGGCACCGTCTGGTGGGTGACACCACCTGACGATCGGAGCCGCGCCCATGAAGTACCTGGTGATCCTGCACGCCGCCGACCTGCTTCAGCCCGTGGATCACACGGCCTTTCGCCGTACCGCCCAGGACGCGGGCGAACTGGTCGACAGCCAGCTGCTCGCCGACCCCTCGCTTGGCACGCAGCTCGGCACTTGTGGTGCGCCGATCCATGCCTACTACCTGTTGGACGTCGAGTCCCCGGCGCGTGCCGTCGAGCTCGCGCGGCTGCTCCCCGAGGCCACGCAGGAAGGCGCCGGTGTCGACGTCCGTCCGGTGATGTTCTCGGCCGCGAGCGACTACTGACGGATCGCGTCGTGTGCACCTGAAGTCATCGCTCCGTTCGGTCAACTTCGGTGTCGACGGAAGCATCTAACAGGTGTCTCAAAGGGGGGACACATCATGAGTGGTATCCGCATCAACCGTCCGTCCATCCGCACCCTCGTCGCGATCGTGGCCGTGGCCGCAGTTCCGGTGGGAGCGGTCAGTGTGCCGGCGCTCGCTGCCGGGTCGACCGCCTGCGCCACCGCCTGGGGATCCTTGCCTGAGGCAAGCAACGTGCGCGGGACCGGCACCCTGACGAACGTCCGGACCGGCCGGCAGGACTGCTACGACCGCGTCGTCTTCGACGTCAAGGGCGCACCGTCGTGGTTCCGCGTGCAGTACGTGGACAACGTCTACACCGTCGGCGAAGGCGCGCTGGTGCCGCTGCGCGGCGGCGCCAAGCTGCAGATCGTGCTCTCGGTCCCGTCGTACGACGACGACGGCCACAGCACGTACAACCCGGCGAACCCCAAGGAACTGTCCAACGTGACCGGCTACCGGACCTTCCGGCAGCTCGCGACCGCAGGCAGCTTCGAAGGTGAGACGACCATCGGGGTCGGCGTCCGCGCCCGCCTTCCGTTCCGCGTCTTCACCCTGGCCGGCCCCGGCGCGACCAACCGCATCGTCGTCGACGTCGCCCACACCTGGTAGAAGGCAACTTCGGTGCCCCCCGATGCATCTAGCAAGTGTCCTAAGGGGGACATCGTGAATCTCGTTCACACCAACAGTCCAGCCGACCTCCGTCTACCGACTTCATGACGACTCTCACCGCACTACCGGACGGTTGCACCGTTCGCTCGCCGGAACCTGGGGATGCCGAAGCGCTGTTCGAGATGCGGGCGGCGTACACCACGGAGTTGATCGGCTGTCGCGACGAGACGATGACCGAGGTGGCCGAGGAGATCGTCGAACCAGGCTTCGACCGCCGCACGGACGGGTTTCTCGTCGTGGGCGTTGAGAACCGGCCGGTGGGCTACGGGACCGCGTTCGGGAAGGGCGATCGCCAGGTCGTCGGCATCGAGGTGCGGTCCCGCGCACCTGAGGTCGCGACCTGGCTCCTCGAGCGGACGCTGCACCGTGCCCGGGAGATGGGGCGCGAGTGCGGCCATGCCGAGATCACCGTCGACACCGACATCTACCGCGCCGACGAGGCGCAGCGGGTGATGCTGGCCGAGCAGGGCTTCACGGTCGGTACGACGTACCACCAGATGCAGATCGATCACAGCGGACCGGTCGCGATGCCGAAGGCGCCGCCGGGGGTCGTGGTCCGGCGCGGTGCTTTGGACGACGCCGCCCGGTGGACCGCGCACGAGGTCATCCTCGCGTGCTTCCGCGACCAGTTCGGCTTCGTCCCGCGGCCGCACGAGGAGTGGGTCGAGTACCGCAGTTCGTCGGCGACGTTCGACTGGTCACAGATGACGTTGCTCGAAATCGACGGGCAGGCGGTGGCGCTGCGCGAGTGCACCGACGGGCACGTCGAGACCGACGACTGTGGGTACGTCGCGATGCTGTGTGTGCTCGAGGAGTTCCGTGGCCGTGGGCTGGCGAAGTTCCTGCTGCAGGAAGCGTTCGCGCTCGATGCTGCGGCGGGGCGGTCCGGCACGATTCTCAACGTCGACACCAACAACCCGACGCGTGCCCTCGGGCTCTACCAGTCGGTGGGGATGGAATCGACGCTCGTCTCCGAGGGCTGGCGGCGCGTCGTAGCGGTCAGCTGAGGACCTTGAACCAGAGGTTGTTCGCCTGCGGGACGGCACTGTGGTGGATGCGTTCGAGCTGAATCGTCCTGCCGCGGAACAGGGGAGTGCCGTCGCCGAGGAGGACGGGGACGACGATGGTGAGGATCTCGTCCAGGCGGCCGGCCTCGAGCACCTGACGGGCGATGTCGGCGCCCATGACGTTGACGTACTTGTCGCCGGCGGCGGCCTCGGCGGCGTCGAGACCGGTCAGGACGTCGGGGACGAAGAAGACCTCACCGTCAGAAGTGCCCGGGTGGTGCGTGACGACGTACTGCGGGCCGTCCCAGCCACCGCCGAAGGCCTTGCCGGCGCCGTCGTCGTTCTTGTGCGGGTCGTCACCGCCGTACGTCGTGCTGCCGACCAGCAGGGCTCCGATGTCTCCGAGCAGCTCACCGACCAGCGGGTTCGGGCCCAGGTGGTCGGTGAGCCAGGACATGTCGCCGCCGGGGCCGGCGATGAAACCGTCGAGCGACATCGAGACGGAGTAGAGGGTCTTGGCCATAGGGAGTTCCTTCCGGGTTGTCCTGTCGGTTGTTGAGACGAGCCAACCCGGAGAAACTCATCGGTCAGGGTGCGGACGGGCCCACATCGGCCGTCGTGAGCGGGCGATTGACCGGTACGGCGGTGCTGTACTCGTCGGCGCCGACGTCGGCCTTGCCCGAGCGCGGGTGACCGTCGAGGTCGCGGGTCACCGACGGGTAGGACCGGCTGGCCGCGTTGATCGCCGGGCTGCCCGCGGTCAGCCGCCGTACGCCGGACGTCGTGAGCTTGGGGTCGACCCGACGGAAGCCGCTCGCCGGGATGTTGCCGTTGCCGGCCGCGCCCCAGAGCAGGTTGCCCGACCAGGTGATGCCTTGCTGGTACGGCATCGCGACGAGGTCCCCGGCGTCACCCACCAGGAGGTTGTCCGAGATCGTGCAGCCCAACGGCGGCAGGGTGCGCTGGCTCTCGCCGCTGATCGCCGAGCCGGACGACAGCACCGTGTTCAGCGCGATCGTCACCCGGTCCGGTGCGTCGTTGCCGCGCCGGCTCTCCGGTGAGTCGGAGGCCAGGTGGTCGCGCACCGAACCGCTGCCCAGCACGATCCCCGCGCCGGCCACCCGCTCGACGTAGTTGTTCACGATCAGGTGGTCGTTGCCGTAGATTCGGATTCCGTTGCTTCCGGCAAGGATGAAGTTGCCCTCGACCCGCGTTCGGTTGCCGTGCCGCAGCACGATCCCGCCCAGGCTGTTGCGAATCGTGTTGTCCCGGATCGTGTTCCCGCTGGACTTGACCGAGATCGCCTCCGGGTCGCCGTTCGCCCGCTCGAACAGGTTCTGCTCGATCAGCGCGCCGGCGTCGGCCAGCGACCGGCCGCTGAGGCCGAGCCGGATCGGCTCGCCGCCGTTGTCGCCGGTGAAGGTGTGGTCGGAGAAGTAGTTCCGCAGGATGTGCAGCCCGCGGGCCATCCCGTCGCCGCTCGGTCCCTCGACGCCGACGAACACGCCGAGCGTCGCCTTGCCGTGGAAGTGGTTCCGGTCGAGCTTGGTGAAGTCGGCCTTGACCAGCAGCCAGTTCAGCCCGTCCGAGTCGGTCAGCTGGACGTCGTTCCGGGTCAGCCGCAGGTGGTGGCAGCTCAGCGGCAGCTCGAGCGTCGCGCGCTGCTTGAAGACGAACCCGTTCACGGTCACGTACGACGAGTCGGCGAAGGTGAAGCCGCGCTGGCCGGTCAGCACCGCCTTGCCGCGGTGCTCGGCCGCGATGGTGATCGGCGCCTCCGCCGTACCGCGTCGGCCGTTGACGGCGAGCGGGCGATCGGCCGGTACGTCGTACGTCCCGTCGGCGAGCGTGATGAACGCGCCCGGCCCGGCCGAGGCGATCTGGCTGCGGAGCTCGTCGAGCGTGCGGGCTCGGGTCGCACGTGCTCGGGTCGTCGTCGAGCTGCGGGCCGGTGCTGCGGTGAGACCCGCGACGGCCAGTGCGGCGGTCGAGGTCAGGAAGGTACGGCGGTGCATGGGCGGTCCTCCGGTACGTCGGGGCGGTTCCCGGAACCGTGTTCCACGGCCCGGGTGGCGCTCAGTCTGAGGTCCGCGACGGTGACTGGCAAGCGCTTGCCGAGTCCAGGGCCGGGGAATTCTGTGCACCGGAACGATCACGTCTCGCCGTTCCGTGGGGCAGGAGGATGTAGGCAACTATCGACCTGCGATAACCTCGCCGACAATCCGGGTTTTCGGATCCTTCGGCGCGGGTGGGGTGGACGCGAGTGGTGGTGGATGGCAGCGGACGCTCCTTCCTGCCGGACGTGGACACAAGCCGCCCGAACGCGGCCCGGGTCTACGACCTGCTGCTCGGCGGCAAGAACAGCTTCGAGGTCGACCGGCAGATGTACGCCGAGCTGCTGAAGGTCGCCCCCGAGATCCCGAACCTGGTGCGCGAGAACCGTCGCTGGCTGGGCCGGATGATCGAGACGATGGTCCGCGAGGGCGGCGTCGACCAGTTCCTCGACCTCGGCTGCGGGCTGCCGACCACGGACAACACCCACGAGATCGTCCAGCGGCTGAACCCGCGGGCGACCGTCGTGTACGTCGACAACGACCCGACCGTCGTCACGCACGGGCTCGCCCTGCTGGCCGACGACCGCACGGTCCACTTCGTCGACGCCGACCTGACCGACCCGGCCGCCGTACTGGCTGATCCGCTGGTCACGAAGGTGCTCGACCTGAGCCGCCCCGTCGGCGTACTGCAGGGCCTGGTGCTGCACCACATCCCCGGGCAGAAGCGCGCCCGGCAGGCGGTCGACGGGTACTTGTCGGCGATGGTGTCGGGGTCCTACCTCGCGATGACGCACCCGATCAATCCCCGCGACGGCGGTCGGCTCGCGCAGTTCGCTACGGCCGTCGAGGACGCCTTACGACCGGCGGTCCAGCCGATGCAATTCCGTACGCCGGCCGAGGTCGCCGAACTGGTCGAGGGCCTGGAGTTGCTCCCGCCCGGCCTGACCACGATCGCCGACTCCTGCCCCACGGGCGACCAGTCCGCCAAACCCACCGGCGTCACCCGCCTGGTCCTGGCAGTACTCGCCCGCAAGTAGTTCAGGACCCGCCAGCAAGTAGTCGCCCCTCGAGGCGCACATCACCAAACCCCTCCACCACCCCAGTCGGGGCTTTCCTTCCCTTGCACTCCCCACATCACCTGACGTCAACGAGTTACGAACCGTTGACGAACAGGCACGGCGCCTGCAAGCTTTGGCTACTACGGCGCAAGAAGTTAGCAACACAGCGCAAGTTACGTAGCTCAGACTGCAGTTCCCCGCCCAGACCTGAGGACGTCCATGAAACGGAGCCAGCCCCGCAGGCGGCTGATCAGCGGTCTGCTCTCCGCAGCCCTGATCCTCGCCGGTGCCACACCGGCCATCGCCTCCGCGACCGTCACTGCCCCGACCGCCCAGACCGCCCCGAACGCAGCCGCCGCCCCCGCGGCTGTGCTCCCGAAGACCCTGTCCGCGAGCAGCCAACTGGGGGAGTACCCGGCGAGCAACACCGGCGACGGCAACCAGAACTCGTACTGGGAGAGCAACAACAGCCAGTTCCCGCAGTGGCTGCGGGCCGATCTCGGCGCGACCAAGAGCGTCGACCGGGTCGTGCTCAAGCTCCCGGCGTCCTGGGGTGCGCGCACCCAGACGCTGTCCGTCCAGGGCAGCACCAACGGCACGTCGTACAGCGACATCGTCACCAGCACCGGCTACAGCTTCGCGCCTGCCAATGCGAACACCGTGACGATCACCTTCCCGGCGACCAGCGTCCGGTACGTCCGGCTGAACATCACCGCGAACACGGGCTGGCCGGCCGGTCAGCTGTCCGAGTTCGAGGTGCACGGGCCGGACACCGGCGGCGACACCCAGGCGCCGACCGCGCCCGGCAACCTGAGCCTGACCGAGCCCGCGAGCGGCCAGATCCGGCTCGCCTGGTCGGCCGCGACGGACAACGTCGGGGTCACCGGGTACGTCGTCTACCGCAACAACACCGCCGTCACCACGGTCGCGGGCAACGTCCTCACCTACACCGACAACCAGCCGTCCTCCGCGACGGTCGAGTACTACGTCCACGCGAAGGATGCCGCAGGCAACGAGTCCGGTGACAGCAACCGGGTCCGGCGGGCCGGCCAGGGCGGCGGCACGAACCTCGCCACCGGAAAGCCGATCGAGGCCTCGTCGACGATCCACAGCTTCGTCGCGGCCAACGCCAACGACAACAACCTGGCGACGTACTGGGAGTCCAACGGCTTCCCGGCCACGCTGACCGTCAAGCTCGGCTCGAACGCCGACGTCAGCTCGGTCGTCGTCAAGCTCAACCCGGACCAGGCCTGGGGCGCACGCACGCAGAACTTCGAGGTGCTCGGCCGCGAGCAGAACGCGACTGCCTTCACCTCGCTGGCCGGCCGTGCGGACCGCGTCTTCAACCCGTCCGCGCAGAACACCGTCGAGATCCCGGTCAGCGGCCGGATCGCCGACCTGCGACTGCAGTTCTTCAGCAACACCGGCGCACCCGGCGGCCAGGTCGCCGAGCTCCAGGTGATCGGTACGGCGGCTCCGAACCCGGACCTCGTCGTCAACGCGCTGTCCTGGACGCCGGCCTCACCGAGTGAGACCAGCCCGATCACGCTGTCCGGCACGGTGCAGAACATCGGCTCGGCCGCGGCCCCCGCGACCACGGTCAACTTCACCCTCGGCGGCACGGTCGTCGGCAGCTCCCCGGTCGGTGCACTCGCCGCCGGAGCCTCGACCACGGTCACCTTCAACGCCGGCACCCGAGCACAGGGCTCGTACGCCGTCGGCGCGGTCGTCGACCCGACCAACACGGTCGTCGAGCAGAACAACGACAACAACGCCTTCACGGCTCCGACGCAACTGGTGATTGCGCAGGCGCCCGGCCCGGACCTCTTGGTCACCGGCGTGACGACCAACCCGGCCAACCCCGCGGTCGGTCAGGCGGTCAGCTTTACCGTTGCCGTCAACAACCGTGGGACGTCGGCCTCCGCTGCTTCGGTGACTCGTGTGGTCGTCGGCGGTACGACGCTCAACGGCACAACGGCTGCGGTTGCGGCCGGTGCCACCAGCAACGTCGCGATCAGCGGCACCTGGACGGCGACCAACGGCGGGGCAACGATCACCGCCACGGCCGACGCGACCGGAGTCGTTGCCGAGACCAACGAGACGAACAACGCGTTCGCCCGGGCGATCGTGGTCGGCCGCGGCGCCGCCGTACCGTACACGTCGTACGAGGCGGAAGCGGCGAGCTACACCGGACAGCTGCTCGTCGCCGACTCGCTGCGGACCTTCGGTCACACGAACTTCGCGACCGAGTCGTCGGGGCGCAGCTCGGTGCGGCTGAACACCCAGGGCCAGTTCGTCGAGTTCACCTCGACCAACCAGTCGAACTCGATCGTGGTCCGCAACTCGATCCCGGACTCCGCCAACGGACAGGGGCTTGAGGCAACGATCAGCCTGTACGTGAACGGCACGTTCAGCCGCAAGCTGACGCTGTCGTCGCGGCACAGCTGGCTGTACGGCGCCACCGACCAGCCCGAGGGGCTCACGAACACGCCGGGTGGTGACGCCCGCCGGCTGTTCGACGAGTCGAGCGCGCTGCTCGGTACGTCGTACCCGGCGGGAACGAAGTTCAAGCTGCAGCGCGACGCCGGCGACAGCGCGTCGTTCTACATCATCGACACGATCGACCTCGAGCAGGTCGCTCCGGCCGCGAGCCAGCCCGCGGGCTGTACCTCGATCACGCAGTACGGCGCGATCGCGAACGACGGGATCGACGACGCCGACGCGATCCAGCGGGCCGTCACCGACGACCAGAACGGCGTGATCTCTTGCGTCTGGATCCCGGCCGGCCAGTGGCGGCAGGAGAAGAAGATCCTCACCGACGACCCGCTGAACCGGGGTCAGTACAACCAGGTCGGGATCAGCAACGTCACCATCCGCGGCGCCGGGATGTGGCACTCGCAGCTGTACTCGACGATCGAGCCGCAGAACGCGGGCGGCATCAACCACCCGCACGAGGGCAACTTCGGGTTCGACATCGACAAGAACACGCAGATCTCGGACATCGCGATCTTCGGGTCGGGCCGGATTCGCGGCGGTGACGGCAACGCCGAGGGTGGCGTCGGTCTGAACGGCCGGTTCGGTGTCGGGACCAAGATCACCAACGTGTGGATCGAGCACGCCAACGTCGGGGTCTGGGTCGGTCGCGACTACGACAACATCCAGGAGCTGTGGGGCCCGGCTGACGGGCTCGAGTTCAGCGGCATGCGGATCCGGAACACCTACGCCGACGGGATCAACTTCAGCAACGGCACCCGGAACTCGAAGGTGTTCAACTCGTCGTTCCGCACCACCGGCGACGACGCGCTCGCGGTCTGGGCGAACAAGTACGTCAAGGACACGTCGGTCGACATCGGTCACACCAACTCGTTCACCAACAACACCGTCCAGCTGCCCTGGCGCGCCAACGGCATCGCGATCTACGGCGGGTACGACAACAAGATCGAGAACAACCTGATCTACGACACGATGAACTACCCGGGCATCATGCTGGCCACCGACCACGACCCGCTGCCGTTCTCGGGTCAGACGTTGATCGCCAACAACGGTCTCTACCGCTGCGGCGGCGTGTTCTGGAACGAGGACCAGGAGTTCGGCGCGATCACGCTGTTCCCGCAGAACCTCCCGATCCCCGGCGTCACCATCCGCGACACCGAGATCCTCGACTCCACCTACGACGGCATCCAGTTCAAGACCGGCGGCGGCCTGCTGGCGAACGTCGCCATCACCAACGTCCGGATCGACAAGTCCAACAACGGCTCCGGAATCCTCGCCATGGGCGGCGTCCGAGGAAACGCCACCCTGACCAACACCACCATCACCAACTCCCGAGACGGCAACGTCCTGATCGAACCAGGCTCACAGTTCACCATCGCGGGCCAGTAGATCCTTCGTGAACCCCGGGCCCGGCGCCACAGCGCCGGGCCCGGGTTGCCGTACGCCGAGCTTGCCGTCAGTCTCTTCCGGTGAACCAGCGCGCGAAGATCCTCGACCAGTTGGAACGGCAAGAGGTCGACCGCGTCGACCGGATCACGGTGATCGACTCCCCGGTGCTCGCGGCCCAGGAGATTGCCCTGGACCGCCTCACGCTCGTGACCGGAGTCCACGGCGCCGGCAAGTCCTACCTGCTCCGGATCCTGAACGAGATCCTGCCGAAGCAGAACGCGACACCGCTCGGGCCGCCGTTCCGCCGGAGCAGCTACGAGCACGACGGCATGATGGACGGGCGCTACCTGATCCACCTCCACGCAGCCGACGGTGCAACTGTTCAGCGACCGTCGGATCTGTCGTCGATGTCCGACGACACCGCGGACCTGATGGCCAGCCGGTACCTGGATCCGGCGTCAGCCTTCTGGGACTACTCCACGCACTTCCAGGAGCTGCCGTACCTGCCGGCGGACAGGGAGCGCTTAGGCCCCGGCGGTTCACTGACGGCCGCCGAGCTGAAGACCCTGCGAGCGATCCTCGGCAGGTTGTACGAGTCGTTCGAGTGGCGGGAGTTCAACCCCGGCAGGTCACCGGTGCCGATCTTCGAGGCGGAGGTCGATGGGCGGACGATCGGCAACGCGACGATGAGCAGCGGTGAGCTCTGGGTGCACTGGATCCTTTGGGCGTTCCGCGTGACACCTGCTCCGGCGGTGATGCTGGTGGATGAGCCCGAGGCGTTCCTCTCCCCACCCGGTCAGGCCGCGCTCTACCACGAGCTGGCGCGCCTGACGCTGGCGAACGGGCTGCAGACGATCATCGCCACGCACTCGACCACGATCATCCGCGAAGCCCCACCGGCGACGATCCGTCTACTCGTTCCAGGCGCCGACGGCGCGCGAGTGCTGACGCCGGACTCGCCGACCGAGGCGCTGAGCCTGCTCGGGCACGAGGTGGGGATCTCCGCGGTGGTCGTCGTGGAGGACGCCGTGGCCGCGGCCGTCGTACGGGAGGTGCTGGCGAGCTTCGCGCCGGACGTCGCGGCCCGGACCGAGGTGATCGCGGCCGGGGGAGAAGGAGAGGCGAAGAAGCTGGGCCGAGCCTTCCAGGCATCGGATCGCCTGCGGATGTGCGTCGTACTGGATGGCGACCAGCGGGATGCGGTCCGGAAAGGCGACGCGCGGATGCCGGTGGTCTTCCTGCCCGGCGATGCACCGGAGCCGGAGCTCTTCGCACCGGTTCACGCCGATCCGGAGCTGCTGGCAGCGCGTGCCGGACGTACCGGTACGGCGGTTCGGCTGGCGCTGGACTCGTGCCGGTTCGAGGACCACCACCGGTGGTTCGCGGTGGTGGCCGGAAAGCTGCGGATCGACGAGCCGGTGCTGGTGGATCACGTGGTGAGGATCTGGTGCGGGACCGCGCAGGCCGGCGTACTAGCCGGTGAGATTCGTTCGGCGGTGGGGTTTTAGCTGCCGGTGCGTTGGTCGAGTTCTTTGACGAGTTCTTCGGAGACGCGGCGGAGTTTGATGTTGTGGTCCTGGGAGAGGCGCGTGAGGAAGGCGAAGGCGCGTTCGTCGTTCAGTTGGTAGCGCTCCATCACGATGCCGACGGCCTGGCCGATGGTGCCGCGGGTGTGGATGGCCTGCTGGAGGTCGTCGATCTCCTGGGCGTAGGCGATCGCGGTCGCGGCCTGGTGGGTGAACAGGGCGCTGACCGTCGCGAAGTCCTCGAAGGCGCCGACCTCGGTGGCGTACAGGTTGAGCGCGCCTTGGGACTTGGGGGCGTCGAAGAGTCTGAGGCCCGCCTGCGACTTGATTCCCGCGGCCACGGCGACCGTGGCGTAGCGCGGGAAGCGGCTGTCGCGGGCGAGGTCGGGGGAGATGACGTGCACGGCGTCGACGGCCGCGTAGTAGCAAGGCCCTTCGCGGAACTCGTACTGGGCGGCATCGAGCGGCAGCAGCCGCTGGTCGGTCGGGGCGCTGGTCCCGAGCGTGCCGTCGCTGTGCAGCACGGTGATGCTCGCGTACTCGACCCCGGGGATCATCTCGACCGCCGCGTGCGTGATCTGGCTCAGCGTGTGGTCGAGATCGCCGGGCGTGAGCGCACGACGCAGCAACTGAGCGGTTTCGATCAAACGCGTGTCGTTCATGGTCTCGCGGTACCCAGAGCGGGCGTTGGCGAACCGGCGCCGGTACGGCGTACTGCCGCATCGGTTGGCCGGGGGGTCGCGTCGGACTGGCGGAATGCCGCTCGGTAGGCGTGGGGATTGGTGCCGACGACACGCTTGAAGCGTTCGCGGAAGGCGGTGGGGGAGCCGAAGCCGACGCGGCCGGCGATGCGGTCGACCGGCTGGCTGGTCGCCTCGAGCAGCGACTGCGCGCGGCGGATCCTCGTGCGCAGCAGCCATTGCAGGGGAGTGGTCCCGGTCTGTTCGCGGAAGCGGCGGTTCAGGGTGCGGGTGCTCATACGGGCCTGCGCGGCGATCTCGTCCAGGCTGAGATCCCGCGCGCAGTGCTCCTCCATCCAGCGCAGCAGCGGTTCGAACTCGGAGCCGCGGGGAGTCGGCGGCTGGTCGTGCACGATGAACTGCGCCTGACCGCCTTCCCGTTCCAGCGGCATCACCGCCGTACGGGCCGCGTCGGCGGCGACTGCGGAGCCGTAGTCCCGGCGTACGACGTGCAGGCAGAGGTCCAGCCCCGCGGCCGCGCCGGCTGACGTGAGGAACTGGCCGTTGTCGACGTACAGGACGTTCGGGTCGACCTCGATCGCCGGGTAGCGCTCGGAGAGCAGATCGGCGGCGAACCAGTGCGTCGTCGCGCGTTGCCCGTCGAGCAACCCCGTCGCGGCGAGCACGAACGCGCCGACGCAGATCGACGCGATCCGCGTCCCCTGCGCCGCCGCCGCGCGGAGCGCGTCGACCACCGGCGCGGGGATCGCGCGATCGAGGTCGCGGCAGCCCGGCAGGACGATCGTGTCCGCGTCGGCGAGCGCATCCAGCCCGTACGGCGGTTGCAGCGCGAACACGCCGGCGCTCACCGAGGGCGTCGCGCCGCAGACCTTCACCTCGTACGCCGGGCGCCCGTCGGGCAGCCGCGCCCAGCTGAACACCTCGATCGGCGTCGCCAGATCGAACGGGATCACGTCGTCGAGAGCGAGCACGGCCACGGTGTGCATGGCTGGATCGTAGTTGCCTCACTGATTCCAGCCAACGCCTGGTGTCGACAAATCGCCTCTTGAGCAGGCTGGCCAGAATCCGTTGCTCTCTGGCTGTCCAGCCAGTTCCTCACCGACGGTGATCGCCGCTACCGTCCACCCGTGACCAAGCTGCTGCTCTCGATCCACGTCATCGCGGCGATCCTCGCCATCGGCCCCGTGGCAGTAGCCGCCAGCCGCTTCCCCGCGGCCACCCGCCGCCTGCTCGCGGTCGCCGAGCCATCTGCTTCTGCTTCTGACCCGACGTCTGCAGTTCCACCCGCGGCGATGGATCGAGCGGTGAATGCCGCGCTCGCCGTACACGCCGAACGTGAACTGAGTGAGCTCCGCACCCTGCACAAGATCTGCCGGGTCTACGCCGTCGTCGGCATCGTCGTACCGGCGTTCGGCCTGGCGACCGCTCAGAGCCTCGACGTGCTCGGCGACCCCTGGCTGATCATCTCGATCACCCTCACCGCCATCGCCGCCGCCGTACTCGTCCTGCTCGTGCTCCCCGGCCAGGAACGCGTTCTGACCACGACCCCCGACGAGAAAACTCCCGCCCGCTTGGCGATGCACGCCGGCCTGTTCAACCTGCTCTGGGCCACCGTCACCATCCTGATGATCACCCGCCCCGGCTCGACGACAGGAGTCTGACCATGAACCCGCTCCGAGCGGCCGCGACTGCCGAGGTCGTCTCCCTGGTGATCCTCTTCACCAACCTCTTCACCGTCCACCGGCCCGAGGTGTCCTCCCTCATCGGCCCGATCCACGGTTGCTGCTACCTGCTCGTCATCATCCTCACCGCCCGCTCGGCGCAGGCCACCACGAACACCAAGCTCCTGGCCCTGATCCCCGCCATCGGCGGCCTGCTCGTCCTCCGCCGCCTCAATTCGGTTGCCTCAAGCAACAACCTGTAGGCGTCCACCAAGTGGGATCTCCGCTGCTCGTCGCGCAACCCGCCTAGCGTGAAGGCATGCGAGCGATCCAGGTCACCAGGTTCGGCGGTCCCGAAGTCCTTGTCCCCACGGAGCTGCCGACACCAGCCGCAGGGCCCGGCGAGGTGCTGGTCGAGGTGAGCGCCGCCGGCGTCAACTTCGCCGACACCCATCGCGCCGACGGCTCCTACAAGGGCGGAGCGAAGCTCCCGCTAGTCCCCGGCGTCGAGGTGGTCGGTCGTACGCCGGACGGCCGGCGCGTACTCGCACCGGTCTTCGCAGGCGGCGGATACGCCGAGTACGTCGCCGTACCGGCAGACCGGGCGGTCGACGTACCAGCCGAGCTCGGCGACGGCCCGGCGCTCGCGCTGCTCGTCCAGGGGCTGACGGCCTGGCACCTGCTGCGTAGCAGCGCCCGGATGAGTCCGGGGGAGTCCGTCGTCGTCAACGCCGCTGCTGGTGGAGTGGGCACGCTGGCGATCCAGCTGGCCCAGCACTTCGGGGCGGGTCGAGTGATCGCCGTCGCGTCGACTCCGGCGAAGCGTGAGCTGGCGTTGAAGCTAGGAGCGGACGTAGCCGTCGACAGCGAGCCCGAGGGGTACGCCGACCGAGTGCGGACCGCCAACGACGGTCGGCCCGTCGACATCGTGCTCGACTCGACAGGTGGGCCGACGTTCACCGCAGCGCTGCAGGCGCTCGGCGGGTTCGGCCGGCTGGTCAGCTACGGCACAGCTGCTCGTGCCGGGCGTCCACTGGTCGACCCAGCCGAGCTGTCCGACAGGAACCTGGCAGTCGCCGGCTTCTGGCTCGTACCGGCGATCGCCGACGCTGCGGCGTACAGGGAGCCGCTGCTCGAGCTGATGGGCCTGGCGGCGACAGGTCGGCTGAGCCCGCTAGTGGGCGCCGAGTCCCCGCTGGCCGAGGCGCGGCGTGCTCACGAGGACCTGCTGGCACGCCGTACGACAGGCAAGCTCGTACTGCGCCCGTAGGGGCTCCAGCGCGTTAGGAGCCCGAGAGCTTCACATCAGTCGCCGTAGCGGTGACCAGCAACGACTGACCCTGAACATCAGCCCCGGTCACCCGCGCCCCGAACGGCAGATCCGGGATCCGCACCCCGCGCGCGAGCAGCGCGGTGATCACCGTCCGAACCTGCGACGGCACCCCGTCCGGCAGGTTCTCGACGATCAACCCGATCCGCCCGTTGCGCACCTCGGGCCGCACGGTCGCGGTCGCGTCGAACCCGCGCACGGTGAGCTTCGCCTGCAGCTTCTCGCCGACCGCCGACAGGTTCAGCCCCTCGATCCCGCTCGCGGCCGACGTCAGCTTGGTCAACGCGGCCGGCGACATCTTCAGGTGGACGTCGGCCCGGCTCACCGTCACCGTCGCACTCGTGTCGCCGGTGAGCAGCTCGCGGGGGATCTGGATCCCCTTCATCACCATCGTGAGCTCCTCGGCCGACACCTTCGAGACGCTCGGCTGGTCCATCGTCACGGTGATCTCGGAGAACTCGCCCTTCACGAGCTGCGGCAGGAAGCCGAACCCGCCGACCTCCGCCTTCGTGCTCGCCGCGGTCACGTCGTACTGCGCCGCCTCGTTGACCGCCTCGGTCGCCAGCCGCTTCTCGGCCACCGACTCCGCGGCCCGGTCGCCGATCACCAGGATGATCAGCACGATCACCAGAAAGATCAGGAACCCACGTCCCCGGCGGCGCGGCTTCGGACGCTCTTCACGAGTACTCACGGGCGGGAGCCTAGCGACCTTCGGTCGCATCCCGCGCATCGTGCCGACGCTCGCCGTACGACATCGTGTGCCGTACGGCGACCGCCGGACCTGATCAGCGGCGCTGGGTGTGGCGGTGCCGGCGGTGCTGCATCGGGCCGCCGAACAAGGCGATCCAGAAGAACACCCACAGCACCCACGGCGCCGCGAACGAGATGCTCGCGATGACGAGGCCGACCATCAGGAACGGCAGGACGAACAGGAACGCCGGCGGGCGGCCCTGCGCCACCCAGGACGGCGGCCTGCCGCGACCGGCGGCCCACGCGGGCTGCCGCCCGGCGACCTGTACCACCGCGGTCTGGTCCGGCAGGTCAGCGAACAGTGGCGCGAGCTCGTCGTCGTACCGGGCCTTGGTCGCCCGCCCGCTGCGCTCCTCGAACTCGTCCTGCGTCAGGCGTCCCGCGACGAAATGATCGCCCAGTGCCGCGACGGCCTGGTCGCGTTCGGCGTCACCGATCCTCAGCGAGCCAACGTGATCCGGCCCGACTCGCTCGGGCCCGATCCGTTCCGGGCCGTGCTGTTCAAGGGAGGACATCATCATCGGTCCTGCTCGTCGTCGCCGAGAATCCCGTACAGCGTGCGCCGCAACTCGATCAACGCCTTGCGCGCCTTGGCCTGCTGCTCCGGAGTCCCGGTCGCGAGCACCTGCCACAACGCCCCGCCGACCTGGCCGAGCAACGGCTTCAGCCCGTTCTCGTCGTCGTCCGCGCCGGCGCTCATCGCCTCCCACGGTGCCGACACCTCGTCGGCGTGCTCCGCGACGTACGCGCGTCCCTCGTCGGTCAGTGAGAACGTGCGCCGCCCGGTCGCCGCGTCGGCCGTCACCAGGCCCTCGTCCTCGAGCTGCTGCAGGGTCGGGTAAATCGAACCAGGGCTGGGTTTCCAGGCCCCGCCACTGCGTTCGGCCACGACCTGGATGATCTGGTAGCCGTTCATCGATTCCTCGGCCAGTACGGCGAGGATCGCGGCCCGTACGTCGCCGCGCCGCGCCTTCGACTGCCGCCAGCCGCGCGGACCCGGCCCGCCGGCCCACGGCGGTCCGCCGAACATCGGGCCCCACATGCCACCGAAGGCCTGGTGGTGCCCGCCGCCGTGCCGCTGCCGGCCGGTCATCGCGGCCAGCAGCTCTTCCTTGATCTCCTCGAACGACGAACAGCCGCGGCCGAACTGTCCCTGCCCGAACTGCCCGCGCCCGAACGGCCAACCCGCCGCGTACGCCGATCCACCCATCTCCGACCACCGTCTCTCTCGCCCAGAGGTTGCTTGCCCAGAGGTTGCGATAGTTCGACGATATATCGCGAACGGTCGCCACCCAAGGGCTGATCGCGAGGTGGTGTGCCAGCGGGTACCGGAGGTGTTCAATGCCTTAGGAGGGATGTGCCGATGACGAATCCCAGCAACCGTTACGAGAACCTGACCCCGACCCGCTTCGAGAAGACCCACAAGGTCACCGACTCCGAGATCAACGAGGCGCTCGAGCACGACGGCACGGTCGAGGACTCCGGCCTGGCCGACCGCGAGGTCCTGCACGACGACGGGACGCCGCCGGCCGACGACTGACGACGTTGAGCGCTCAGTTGAACGCGGTCTGTAGGTTGATGAGTTCATAGCTCGTCCCCAACCCTGAGACCGAAGGATTTCGCGATGAGCATTTTCGACAAGTTCAAGGACAAGGCGACCGAGATGCTGCAGGGCGCCGGTGACAAGGTCACCGAGGCCACCGGCATCGACGTCAGCGGCGTCACCGACCACCTCGGCGGAGCCGCCGAAGGGGTCACCGACCAGGCCCAAGGGGTCACCGATCAGGCCCAGGGCCACGTCGACGGCCTGGCCGATCAGGCGCAGGGTCACGTCGACAACGCGCAAGGTGCCGCGGACCAGTTCACCGAAGCCACCGGTGTGGACGTCCCCGTCGACCAGGCCACCGAAGCAGCCCAGGGCTACGCCGACCAGGCGACCGAAACCGCCCAGGGCCACGTCGACAACGCCACCAACCACATCGACCCGACCCAGCGCTGACGCCGTAGGCGACAATCGTCGGCATGGCGAAACGACGTCCGGCGGTCTTCTGCCCGTGCGGCTCGAGTACGACGTACGAGTCCTGTTGCGGGCTGCTCCACCGAGGTGAGAAGACCGCCGCGACCGCGGAGCAGCTGATGCGTTCGCGCTACTCCGCGTTCGTCGTCGGCGACGTCGCCTACCTGCTGCGCACCTGGTCGGTGAAGACCCGGCCGCCGTCCCTCGAGCTCGAGGCCACCGACTGGACCGGCCTCGAGATTCTCGGTACGACGGCCGGCACTGCCTTCCACAGTGAAGGAACGGTCGAGTTCCGCGCGTCGTACGCCGGCGGCGCGCAGCAGGAGAACAGCTACTTCACCCGCGAGAACGGCGACTGGGTCTACGTCGATCCCCGCTAGGCCTTCAGGAACTCCAGCAGGTCGGCATTGATCACGTCGGCGTGCGTGGTCGGCATGCCGTGCGGGAAGTCCGTGTAGGTCTTCAGCGTGCCGTTGGCCAGGAGCTCGGCGGACTTCGGGCCGGAAGCGACGTACGGGACGATCTGGTCGTCCTCGCTGTGCATGACCAGGACCGGGATGCTGATCTTCTTCAGGTCCTCGGTGAAGTCGGTCTGCGAGAACGCGACGATCCCGTCGTAGTGCGCCTTCGCGCCGCCCATCATTCCCTGCCGCCACCAGTTCGCGATGACCGCTTCGGACGCCGTCGCGCCGGGCCGGTTGTAGCCGTAGAACGGTCCCTCGGGCAGCGCGCGGTAGAACTGCGCCCGGCTCGCCGCGAGCTGGTTCTGCAGGTCGTCGAAGACCTCCTTCGGCAGGCCTTCCGGGTTCTCGTCGGTCTTCACCATCAACGGCGGTACGGCGCACAGGATCGCCGCCTTCGACGCCCGCCCGTCGCCGTGACGACCGAGGTAGTGAACGACTTCGCCGCCGCCGGTCGAGTGCCCGATGTGGATCGCGTCCTGCAGGTCCAGATGATCGACGACGGCCTTGAGATCGTCGGCGTAGTGGTCCATGTCGTGCCCGTCACCGGTCTGCGTCGACCGCCCGTGCCCACGCCGGTCGTGCGCGACGACGCGGTACCCCTGCTGCAGGAAGAACAGCATCTGCGCGTCCCAGTCGTCGCTCGACAACGGCCAACCGTGACTGAACACGATCGGCTGCCCGCTACCCCAGTCCTTGTAGAAGATCTCCGTGCCGTCGGTGGTCGTGATCGTGCCCATGTCGTCCCGCCCCTGTCACTCGCCCGAGTAGATGAAGCGCCCCCAGCACCCGCCCACGTTAACCCCGGCTCGGCAGCCCTTCCAACGGTCTGCGGTCAGACCTCCACCTTGAACGGGTCGTGCTCGCTCAGGAGTTTGTCCAAGCGGGCTTGATCGACGCGGTTGGTGACGCCGGCCAGCTCCTGCCGGTCGCGCACCACCTTGCACAGCACGACCGTCGACGTCACGACGTACAGGAGTCCGAGGGCGAGGAACCCCCGCACCCAAGGCTGCGCGGGCAGGTAGACCAGCCCGATCGCCATCGCTGTCACCGAGATCCCGAAGGATGCCACCGCCTGCGCGTAGAACGCCCCCGTCTGGGAGGGCTGAACTGGTTTCGTCATGCCAAGATCCTCGGGCCGACGGGCGGTCCGCACATGAGGAGAAACACTCAACCTCGACGATCAGTTGGACCAGGGGTGACCGGCGAGCACGCTGTCGTGGAAGCCGTCCGAGACGCCGTGCCACGGGTGACCGGCTTGCACGCTGTCACCGGAGACGCCGTGCCAGGGGTTGCCCGCTGATGCGGCGCCGGCGGCCGTGGTGCCGAGCAGCGCTGCGCCGGCCAGTACGGCGAGCAGCGCGCCGATCGACCTCAGGGTGTGCTTCATGGGGAGTCTCCGTTCGTCGTCGTTACGACGAAAGAGTGGTGAAGCACCCGCTGAGGTTGGCTGTGGTGCGGGATTCAGTCCGACTGGGGTGTGGCGCTGTTGCGCTCGTCCGGGGTGGTGGGTGGGTTGGCCGGAGTGCTTGGCGGCGGGGTGTCCGGCGGCGGCGTGCTCGACGGAGTGTTGCTCGGCGTCTGGGTGGGTTGGGTCGGGCTGCTGGGCGTCGTGCTGGGCTGCACGGTCGGCGACGTCGTGGGTGTCGGCGTGTCGGACGGAGTGGTGGTCGGGGTCGGGCTGTTCGACGGTGTCTGCGTGGGTTGGCCAGACGTCGCCGGACCCGTCGGACCGGTCCGAGTGGGGTCGTTCGTCGTACTCGGGTCCGTCGTACCGGTGCCTGAGCCCGGCGTACTGGGCGTGACGTTCGGACGGAGGTCCGTCGTGGGCGGCTGGTCCGGCTCGTTGCCGTACAGCACGATGCCGGTGATCGCAGCCGCGGCAGCAGCCAGTACGCCGGTTGCGGCGATCAGCATCACCTTCGTGCGCGACTTGGCAGGGCCGGCTCCGCCCGGCGTACCGGACGCCGGCCCACCCGGCGGTACGACGCCCGTCGGGTCTCCTTCGCTGGTCAGCCCCGGGCCAAGTGTCGTGCCGTCTCCGGTTGCCCCAGCGGGAACCCCCACAGCGGCGACTGTCGGCGCATCCGGCCCAGCACCTGCTCCGGCGGCTCCAGCAGCCCCCGCCGCAAGCCCCCGCCAGTCCCCACCGACAGCCCGAGCCCGCAACGCCCCCGCCGCAATCTCCGCAGCCGTCGGCCGCTCGGCCGGGTCCTTCGCCAGCATCCGCAGCAGCACCTGCTCGAACGCGCCCGCCAGCTCCGGCCGCTCCGCACTCGGCGGCACCGGGTCAGTGTCGACGTGCTGGTACAAGATCGCGGTCGGGTTGTCCGCAGTGAACGGCGGCTGCCCGGTCACCAACTGATACAGCACACACCCCAGCGCGTACACGTCCGACGGCTGACCAGCCCGCCCGCCCCGCGCCCGCTCCGGCGCGAGGTACCGCGAACTACCGATGATCTGCCCGGTCGCCGTCAGCGTGGTCGCGCCCTGCCCGGGAACAGAAGCGATCCCGAAGTCGGCGACCTTGACGATCCCGTCCGCGCCCACGAGCAGGTTGCCCGGCTTCACGTCGCGATGGACGACATCCACCCGGTGCGCGGCGGCGAGGCCCTGCGCGGCCTGCTCGACGATGTCGGTCGCCCGGTCCTTCGGCAGCGGCCCGTCGTCCTCGAGCTCGCGTGAGACGTCCCGGCCCTCGACCAGTTCCATCACGAGGAAGAACCCGTCGCCGTGCTGGCCGAAGTCGTACACCGACACCACGTGCGGATCACTCAGCCGCGCGGCCGCGCGCGCCTCGCGCTGGAATCGTTCGGAAGCACTCGAATCACGATCGGTCGGCAGCAGCAGCTTGACCGCGACCGGCCGTTCCAGCACCTCGTCGACGGCACGGAACACCTCGCCCATGCCCCCACGCCCGATCGACGGACCGAGCCTGTACCGCTTTGCTACGAGCATCCGGCCCCCGTACCCATCACCACTGCGACCCAACCTTCCCACCCTGAAACCGTCTTGATCCGCCAGCCTAGTTGGCTCGATGCTGGAATCGTTTTCCCCACCGGACAAGGAGCACCTGATGGACATGGCGACCGCGCTGCGCGACCTCGGCGTGACCGGCAGCGAACTCACCCAGAACGAGTTGGACCAGCTCGACCGCGACGGATTCCTTCCCCTGGAAGACGTTCTCACCCCCGACGAGGTGTACGCCTTCAACCAGCGGATGGCCGAACTCACCGCCGCGGAAGGCGAACAGGCCGGACTCGAGGTCCACCAGGAACAAGGCGCCGACCGTCTCGCCGACCTGATCAACAAGGATCCCATGTTCGAGGTCTGTTTCAGTCATCCGCGCGTTCTCGCCGCGATGCGGCACGTCCTCGGCGCCGAGTTCAGGCTCTCGTCCCTCAACAGCCGCGCCGCCCTCCCCGGCCAGGGCCACCAGTCCCTGCACGCCGACTTCGGCCACCCAGTCGCGCCCGGCGAGTACGAGGTCTGCAACTCGATCTGGCTCCTCGACGACTTCACCCCCGAGAACGGCGCCACCCGCGTCGTACCGGGCTCTCACCGCCGAGGCACCATGCCCGCCGACGAAATGCCCGACCCCGCCGCCACCCACCCCGACCAGATCCAACTCACCGCCAAGGCCGGCACGGTCGTCATCTTCAACAGCCACCTCTGGCACGGCGGCACCCAGAACCACACCCACCACCCCCGCCGAGCCATGCACTCGTACTTCGCCCACCGCCACCTCCCCCAACAACTGGACCAGCAGGCTTACATCCGCCCCGAGACGTACGCCCGCCTGACTCCCGCCCAGCACTACATCCTCGACGTCACCGACCCCGGCTAGTACGCGCCGGGGTTCTCCACGCTGAACTTGACCGGTATGACCTGCCGGAACCGCCTTCCGCTCTGGCGGTACTCGACGGCGACCCCGGTGAACTGCACCGGCCGCTGGGCAGTCGTGACCCGCACGTGGAGGTAGATCAGGTCGTCCATCGCCTGACCTTCCGCCAACGGGTAGCCGTGCAGCGGCCGTGAGACTCGTCGGGCAGGAGACGAAGCACCATCGGCACCCCAGGACAGCGGAGGCCCCTGGGGATAGTCGTCCTTCCGGTAAACCGCCGCGTCGATCGCCTCGATCCCGGCCGAGACGTCGACCGGCGTCGCTGACTCCAACGTCAGGCGACCCCCGTCGACGTTGGTGAGCGCGGGCGCGAGGTACCAGATCTCATCGCCTTGCCGAACCGCCGTCATGCCGAGGTGCGTGCCTGAAGCGTCCTCGCCGAACGCTTGCCCGTCGCGGACCCGGTCCCAATGGGTTCGGTCCCAGGTGGCCCAGCCGATCGCGCCGATCAGAAGCACGGCGACGAGGACCGGCAGCGCTTTGCTCTTCACGGTGACCCCAGCTCCCATATCTGACTACTCTACGTCACGCTCTCGCTACCCGTAGATGCTCAGAAAACGATTCGACGAGGGTGCGGTGGGCTGCGACAGTGCGGGGCATGACGGACTTGGTGACGGCTGCTGACATTCCGCTCATGCAGGGGCTGGCGCAGCGGGTTACCGCTGCGCGGCCGGAGTTGATCAGTGCTGGGGCGTCGTACGGCGAGCTGGCGTGGATCTGGGGGAAGGGGCACGCGGCGGACGGTGCGAGTTGGCGGCGTCGGCTGTGGGTCTCCGGGGACGAGTTGGTGGCGTGGGGCTGGGCCTTCCTGCCGCGTCAGGTCCGGCGCAGCGACGGGTCGGTCAGGGACGTCACCGGCGCCTCGCTGAGCTACCAGGTCCACCCCGATCACCTCGAACTCGTCGACGAAGTGATCGGCTGGTACGACGGTGTGGCGAGCGGCCTGGAGCGTACGGCGTGTCCGACGACCGCCGAGGAGTTCGCGCTGGAGCGCTGGGCAGCGTACGGCTACAAGCCCGACCTGGAGGCGCTCGGTGACACCGGCGACTGGACCCAGCTCAACCAGCGGGACCTCGCCGACATCGACGAGCCGGTGCTGCCGGAGGGGTTCCGGTTCCGGACCGCCGACGAGGTCGGGCCGGAGGCTGCGGTCCAGGCTCACGTCGACGCCTGGGCGCCCTCGGCGTACACGCTCCGAAGCTACGAAGGAGTCCGCCAGACGGCGGCGTACCGCGGTGACCTGCACGTGCTGGTCGAGGCGCCGGACGGGCGGATGGCGTGCTCGACGATCATGTGGTTCGACGAGGCGAACCGCACCGTCGAGTTCGAGCCGGTCGGCACGCATCCGGAGTACCGGCGGCTTGGGCTGGCCAACGCGATGATGCTCCACGCGATGCAGCGCGCGCGGACGGCCGGGGCGACTCACGCGACGGTCGTCTGCCTCGGTGCGCCGGGGCATCCCAGGGCGCGCGGGCTGTACTACGGCCTCGGGTTCCGCGAGTTCTCCCGCGACGCGCCGCTGATCAGGCCCGCGGACTGACCCAGCCCGTCGCTCCCGAGGACGCGGCAGACCTGTGCCGGGGGCGAAGTCGGGCTCGATGGGTACAGGGCGTTCATGAGCACGCGGTGGGCAGGTGCGGTGTCGATCGTCCGGACTCGGCGACGGCCGTTGCTTCGTGGGGTCCTGGCGATGCTGGTGTTCGCGCTGCCGGTGGTGCTGCTCGGGCTGGCGGTGCGGCAGCAGTTCGATCCGCTGATCCGGGCCGACCAGGCGGCGATCCGTGAAGCGACGGGGTTCAGCATCCGGCACGGGCTGGTGCCGGCGTTGACCGTGCTGCAGGTGATCAGTCTGCCGATCTTCGTGTACGCCGTGGCGACCGGTGTCGTGGTCTGGACCTGGCGGTCCAAGCAGCTCAAGGGACGCGCGCTGTGGGCGTTCGTCACGATGATGGTCGGCTGGGCGATCGGCGGTATCGCCAAGCCGATTGCACAGCGCGCCCGGCCGGTCGTCGACGACTCGGTGCCGCACGCGCACGGCTACTCGTTCCCGTCCGGCCACACGCTGAACATCACGCTGGCGGCCGGCGTAATGGTGTTCCTGCTCTGGCCGCTGCTGTCCGCGAGCCAGCGCCGCATCGCCGTCGGACTCGCGATCGTCGTACCGGTGATCGTCGGTCTGGACCGGCTTTTCATCGGTGCGCACTTCCCGTCCGACATCCTCGCCGGGCACGTACTCGGTCTGGGCATTATGTTCGCTTCATGGATCGGATTCATCGGCAGGACGGCGTCGACCTCCTCACCAGGACCGTCGCACCCGGCGTAGCACTCGGTGGCCTGATCATCGGCCTCGGACTCGCACTGAAAGGACCGCTCGACGGCATCTCCCACGCCGAGGAATCGGTCAACAAGGACATCGCGGGCGACCGCACCGGCACGTGGGACACGATCACCGCGATCTGGTCGCAGATCGGCAACACCATCGGCGTCATCGCGGTCTGCATCGTCGTCGCGTCCCTGCTCCTGTGGCGGACCCGCGACCTGCGCCTGGCCTTCGTCGCGCCCGTCGCGATCGCCATGCAGGGCCTGATCTTCCTGATCGCCGCCAAGGTCGTCGACCGCGACCGCCCCCAGGTCGAGAAACTCGACGCCTCACCCCCCACCGCCAGCTACCCGAGCGGCCACGTCGGCGCATCGACCGGCCTGTACGTCGCGTTCGCGCTCCTCGCCGTACGGATCGAACGCCCGTGGCTGCGCTGGACCACGGTCATCCTCTGCCTCGCGATGCCGCTCCTCGTCGCGTTCTCCCGCCTCTACCGAGGAATGCACCACGTCACCGACATCACCGCCGGCATCCTCAACGGCACCATCTGCGCGCTGCTCGCCTACGCCTGGTACCGCCACTGCAGCACCCGCCGTGCAACCCGACGCCGCCTGTCCAGCTCCCGCTGACCCCTTTACTGCAAAGGCTTTCCACGTACGCCGGGCGCTGATGCCCTGTCCCACCGTGGCTTTCCGTACGAGCACGCCGTAGTTCCGCCTCGCCGTCCACTCCTTTGACGCCCCTGAGTTAACGCTAGTATTCCTTCTGTGACAGAGGGAACAGGCGCTCACGCGCAAGGCGCGCAGACCTGCGGCGCAACGGCGGAGATGAACCTCCAGGGCGTCAGCGCCCACGACCACCACGTCTGCCGCCGCCCTGCCGACCACCCCAAGTCCCACCGCTGCTCCGTCTGCCCCCACAGCTGGGACGTCAAGTAGCCGCAGCGGGATCACTCGGCGGCGCGTACCTGCTCCTCGGGCGGCCGGACGTCGCGGAACTGGCGTAGCAGGAGCAAGTCGTAGCAGATCTTCACCGCGCCGCCGATGACGAGCGGCCAACCGAAGGTCGACTGACCCAGCATCCAGCCGGCGAGGACGGGCGGCACCACCGAGGCCAGGCTGCGGGGCACATTCGTCACGCTTGCCGCGGCCGGACGCTCGGCCGGCGTGACGACCGCCATCACGTACGACGTACGCACGGGGACGTCCATCTGCGACAGCGCGGCGCGGGCGAGCAGCGCGGCGACCGCCAGCCTCGCATCCGGCATGAACGCGGCGAGGATCAGGAAGCCGTTCGCCGGGAGGTGGGTGAACACCATCGTCCGCACGAGCCCGATCCGGCGGGAGATGCGGACGGCGACGAGCGACGAGAACGCCGAGAGCACACCGGCCCAGAAGAACACCGCGCCGCTGACGGCGATCGACAGGTCGAAGCGTCGTTGCAACCACAGCACGACGAGGGCCGTGATGACGAACCCGCCGCCGAACGAGTCCAGGGTGAAGAGTGCCGCGAGCCGGTACACGATGCCGCGGGACGGACCCAGGGCGACAGCGGGCGCGTCGGCCCGGGGCTCGATCGCCGGTGACAGCGAGCGGTACCGCACGAGGACCGTCGCGCCGAGTACGGCGTACCCGACGAACGTCCAGCGCAGCGCGGTCTCGGCGCTGACGTCGATGTGTGCGGCGATCCACTCTGGCCCGCCCGCGCACAGCGCGCCGAACGCCGCGACGAGCGAGCCGATCAGCGTGTACCGCGCGAACAGGGCGGTGCGCTCGGAGTCAGGCGCCGTACCCGGCAGCAGCGCCTGCTCGGTCGGAAGGAACACGCTGACGTCGCCGCCGGACGGGTTCAGCGTGCCGAGGAAGGCGACCACGAGCAGCACCCAGAACCCGTTCGCGGCAGCGAAGCCGAGCCCGGTCAGGACCATCGCCACCGACACGAGTTGCAGGAGGCGGCGCCGACCGACTCGATGGCCGCGAAGGCCGACGCCGAGTGTCAGTGCGGCCGAGCCGAGCAGCGTTGCTGCGATGACCAGACCGATGCGCGCGCCGGAGAGCCCGAGCGTGGCGAGGTACCCGGCGAGCACCACGCTGACGATGCCATCGCCGAACGCCCGGACTGCTCTGGTCTGCAACAGGACCGCGGCGTCGCGACTGGCGCCGGGCGGGAGGATACGCACCTTGCATCATCCTTCTGTGTGTGGGGAGTCGAGCTGTTCGCGGCGCGCTTGGACGACGACCGCGAGGAGGAGTACGGCCGCGCCGACCAGGCTGAGAGGGGTGAGGCTCTCGTGGAACGCCAGTACGCCGATGAGCGCGGCCAGGAGTGGTTCGATCAGCGCGATGACGGCAGCAGTGGATGCGCGGATCGCTTGGAGCCCGGTGTAGAAGAGGGCGTACGCCAGTGCGGTCGGTACGAGACCGAAGTACGCGAGCACAGGCCAGCTGCCCGACGCGGGTGTGATGTCGTCCGCCAGAACCAACGGCAGCAGGAGGACTGCGCCGACGGTGAAACCGAGCAAGGCGCTGGTGATCGGTTCTTGCTGATCGCGATTGAGCAGCGTGGTGAGTGCGTAGCCGGCTCCCGAGAGAAGTGAGAAGGCGATACCCGCGGCCGATGCCTCGCCGCCTCCACTGTCGGAGACAAGGAAGACCAGCCCGACCAGGGAGAGCAGCAACGCGCCGGTGATGCGCTCGCGAGCGCCCAGAGCGATGAACAGCGGACCGGCGCCCAAGGAGATGACGGTCGCCAGCGCGATGCCGACGCGGGGGATGGCGGCGAAGTACCCGAGTTGGCAGACCGCCAGACCCACACCGCTCAGGACGTAGCGCAGCGGGGCCGCCCTGAATTGATGGACGATCGCGCGTCGCCCGAGCAGACGGCACGCCACGGCCAGCCACACGGCGCCGCCGAACAGGCGCCAGAAGGAGATCGCTGTCGAGTCCAGGCCGCTGTGCTGAAAGAGCAAGGCACCGGCGGCACCGCCGGTACCCCAGGCGATTCCGGCCATTGCGACGTACAGAAGACCACGCGCCGACGACGGCGCGAGACGGTGAAACATCAGACACTCCAGGGTGTTCGCACGAGAGATCAGGGCGTCTGCGAACAGCCCGAAGAAGCCCGGGGTCAGATCCCCGGGCCCAGAAGTCGGCGGTCCGCTAAGCGCCGACCGGCGGAGTGATGACGATGTGGTTCACGGTCAGGACCCTAACAATCCGCGGCGCCGAGCTGAACCGGTTTTTCGTGAGCTGCCGCACGGTGTCTCCGTTGGCTTCGGGCGCCGTTCACCTCGGCGGAGAAATGTCGCGTGAGGCCGTCCGCGGCAGCGGGTGGCGGGACAGGTGTGACGAGGAAGGTACAGGCGTGACCTCAGAAGAGCATTCGGACGAGTACGACGATTCGTTGCAGGACCCGGCCGGCATTCGGCGGCGCTCGGTCGTGCTGGGTGGTGCGGCCGCGGCGGCCGCGGGTGCTGTCGGGCTCGGCAGCCTGGCGAACACGGCGGCCGCGCAGGCGGCCACGGAAGGCAAGCCGCACGGCATCACTCGCACCATCCGGGACCTCAAGCACGTCGTGATCCTGATGCTGGAGAACCGGTCGTACGACCACTACTTCGGCATGATCCCGGGAGCGCGTGGCTTCGAGGACAAGCAGGCGCTGCGGTTCCCCGACGGCACCAACGTTTTCCAGCAGCCTGACGCTTCGCGTCCGGAGGGTCATCTGCTGCCGTTCCGGATGGACTCGGCGAAGATGAACGCGCTGGGTGGCTGGGACCTTCCGCACGGCTGGCCCGACGGTCAGCAGGCGTGGAACAAGGGCGCGAACAACGGGTGGGCGCTGGCCAAGACCCCGCGGACGATGGGGTACTTCACCGAGGGCGAGATCCCGTGGGCCTACGCGGCGGCTCAGGCCTGGACGGTCTGCGACCACTACCACTGCTCGATCTTCAGTGCCACCTACCCGAACCGGTACTACCTGATGTCGGGCACCATCGACCCGAGCGGCGGCAACGTCCCCGGGCGCGGGTTCCAGTCGGCGTACAACAACAACGGCACCAACTCGCCGTACACGTGGCCGAGCTTCGTCGAGCAGCTCGAGACGGCCGGCGCGTCGTGGAACGTCTACATCAGCCGCTCGCCGGGCACGAACTACGGCCTCAACATCCTCAGCAAGTTCCAGGGCGTGCGGGACTGGTTCACGTCCACCGGCGACGTGGCGTTCGGCGCGAAGACCGAGCCCGCGAAGACCGCCGCCGCCCGCGGGGGCTACTACTTCGACGCGGACGGCAAGCAGATCTTCCCGGAGCCGACCCCGCCGAACACCGACGACTTCGGCCCGGCGTACCTGAACGCGTACCTGCAGGACTTCGTCACCGACTGCGCCCAGGACACGCTGCCGCTCGTCTCGTACCTGATCCCGCCCGACGCCTACCAGGAACACCCGGGTGGCGGGGAGCGCGGCGGCTCGTACGTCAGTCGCGTCGTCGAAGCGCTGGCATCGAATCCAGAGGTCTGGAACTCGACGCTGCTGATCATCAACTTCGACGAGGCCGACGGCCTGTTCGATCACGTCCTCCCGCCGGTCCCCGAGGAGGGGACGAAGGACGAGTTCCTGCCGGCCTCCGGAACCAACCCTCCCGGTCACATCGGTCCCGGCCCGCGGGTTCCCGCGCTGCTGATCTCGCCGTGGACCCGCGGTGGGCACTCGTACTCCGGAGTGATGGACCACACCTCGACGCAGCAGTTCATCGAGGACTGGCTGCACGAGACCCAGGGCATCAGGGTCCGGAACACCAACATCACGCAGTGGCGCCGGAGTCTGCTGAACAACCTGGCCGGCGCACTCGACTTCGCCAACCCCGACTTCTCGGTCCCGGCGCTTCCGAACCCGGCGCCGGAGCGCGATCGCTTCCACATGGACGCGACGCTGCCGCCGATGGCGCCGCCGGCAGATCAGGCGATGCCGGTGCCGCACACCACTCACGGTGGCGTGAAGCCGAAGCCTGCGCCGTACCAGCAGCACGCGTCGGTCACCGTCCACCGGGCGACCGGCAAGGTGGTCGCCACGCTGTCGAACGACGGCGGCAGTACGTCGACGGGCGTCTCGATGGCCGTGTACCCGGACGAGCACTACCCGTTCACGGCCACGCCGTACACGGTGATGCCCGGTCGGCACCGGACCTACGAGTGGGACACGACCGCCACTGACGGGCGCTATGCCTTCTCGATCTACGGCCCCGACCGGTTCGTCCGGACGTTCGCCGGCACGGTGATCCACGGGCCCGAGCACGCCGACGGCGTCGCTGCGGTGGACGCGCAGCTCGAGACCCACGGCAGGGAGCCGGTACTGCGCCTGACGTTGCGGAACGAGGGCAAGCACAAACTGTCGTTCACGCTCACGCCCAACGACTACGAGGGCCGGACCCACACGGTGTCCGTACCGGCCGGCAAGTCGCACCGGATCGACTGGCCCACGGATCGCTACGGCTTCTACGACGTGATCGTCACCGACGACAGCGACACCGGCTTCAAGCACCGGTACGCCGGACGCATCACCAAGCACCGGCGCTGAGGCTCTGGCACCTGGCGGCCTCGGCTCCTTTTCGAGTCGAGGCCGCTCGTCGGTAGTGGAGAGGAATCCGGCACATGCTTGATCAGACCGTCAGCACGAACGTGCCACCCACATCGCTGCAGTCGCGCCTGCTGACCGCAATGACGACCGGCTTGGTGACGCCGGCCGACACCGTCACGCCATCCTTCGAGACCCTCCCGGCCGGAGAGCCGATCACAGCTTCAGCCTCGGCCGGAACCCACGTCAGCTACTTGATCCAGGACACCCTGATCGCGACCTGGCAGTGGCGCGTCCACGGACGCGATCCGCGGGTGGCGCTGGGCATGCTCACCCCCGAGGTCTACGAGGAGCGCTACAACGGCTACCGCAACCTCCAGGCGATCCACCACCAGGTACTGGAGAACCTGAGCGGGACCCCCTGCGCACTGCGCTCGACCTTCACCGGCACCGGAGCCGTCGAGTGGGCGCCGTACTACGACTGGGCCCCGGAGCTGACCAACCTGCACGCCACCAACGTCAAGCACGCCGTAGAGCTCGTCCACAACGCCGCCAGCAAGCAGACCGTGTGGGATGCCACAGACCTACCCGCACGAGTGCGCCTCATCGCCGGCCCCGACCCACACCTCAACACCGGCGAAGGCAGCTGGCGCCACCTGATCACCAGCACCACGCCTGCGACGCTCTTCGCCGGCCTGAACAACATCAACGAGTACCTCGGCCGCACGGTCTTCTCGTCCCTCACCGCCTGGCACGGCGAACGAGCGATCCAGTAGCGGGCGTCACTCTGAGGGTGAGCAGACCGGCGGCGCGGCAGGTCGGACAATGCCTACAGCAATGCTGTGAGTACGGCGGTGGCCGTGGACTCGTTCTGCGCGAGCGGTACGTCGTGCACCAGCGCCAGGCGGACCAGCGCGGCGACATCCGCCTCGTGCGCGGGGTGGACGGCCGGGTCGCGCAGGAAGATACAGAAATCTACTTCGCCGGTGGCGACCAGATGTGCCACATGCAGATCGCCGCCGAGCGGGCCGGAGGCCAGCGCGCGGGAGGCGAGCCCGCATTCGGTCAGCACCTGAGCGGTCCCGCCGGTCGCGACCAGGTCGTGGCCGGCCAGCTTCGTCTCGTGCTTGGAAGCCCAGGCCCGCAATGCTTCCTTCTTGCCGTTCTGCGCTACCAGGGCTACACGCATGCCGACGCCTCCTGACCGTGCGGAAGGGCCAGGCGCTGTGCCCAGTCGGTCAGGTCTGGGTCGTCCAAGGAGACAACCCAGTGGTCGACGAGGGCGAGCTGCTCCGCAGACGGCTCGGGGCCGACGCCCAGTACGCGCATACCTGCGGCCACGGCGGAACGAATCCCGCTGGTCGAGTCCTCCACAGCAAGAATTTCGGCCGGTTCGACCGCGCAAGCCTCGGCGGCAGCCAGATACGTGTCGGGGGCCGGCTTGGGAGCGAATCCCAGGGTCGGGGAGGTCACGCACACCAGATGCGGGAGGATTCCCGCCTCGGCCAGCACATGTTCCACGGCGTCGTGCGGGGAACTGGTGGCGCAGGCCACCGGCATCACCGCACTGGTCCGCTTCACCAGATCCAGCGCACCGGGCAGTGCGTGCGACGGACGGGTGCGGTACAGCTCCCGCTGCTTGGCCAGTGCCTGCGCGCTGCATTCGTCAGCACTCGCCGACGTGCCGAGCGACCGAGCGAGGACGTCGCCCGCCGCGCTGTAGTGCAAGCCTTTCAGCGATGCGAGCACATCGGCATCCGGCTCGACACCGTGGTCACGCAGAACAAGTACTTTGCTGAGCAGGCAGTACTCCTCCGTACTCATCAAGACGCCGTCGCAGTCGAAGACGACCGCTCGCGGGGTCCAGGACAGGACCCTGTGCTCTGTCACGCTGACCGTGCTCCTTCACAATCGAAATCCGGCAGAAGTCGTCTGCCCACCACGGCCGGCACTCCACGCGCACCCTGGAACTGCAGATACGGGCCTCGGGCAACTAGTCCGGCCGGCGGCAAGATTCTCAGGCTACATCACGCCGAGTAGTCAACTGCTCACATACTGTGAACGTTGCGGTAGTGGGTTTTCAGCCTGACCGCGTGACTCGCATGGTCTTCGCCCTGGCGTTCACGACAGGCGGCCTGCTGACCAGTCCAGACAGCTCGGCTCTGTCTCGCACCACGGATAACCCCACGTGGTCCGCCAGCACGAGCCCGGAACGCTGAGCGGCTGACCTGCCTGTTGATGTTGTGCCCCCGGCAGGATTCGAACCTGCGACGCACGGTTTAGGAAACCGACGCTCTATCCCCTGAGCTACGGGGGCGCACGATGGGACAGCCTAGCGGAATGAGGCGGGGAGATGGGGCGGAGGATGGGTGGGTGACTGATGGGTTGAGTTACTCGGCTGAGGGTGCGACTCGGGTGGGGGATGCGGTGTGGGCGGGGGCGCCGGGTGGGTTTCGGGGGTATGAGAGGACGGTGCGGGTCGGGGCGGACTGGGGTGCCGCGGTGGAGGCGGTGATGGAGTGGGGGGTTAAGACTCGGAGTGGGTTTGTGGTTGAGGGCGGGGCGGTTGCTCGGGTGGGGGTGGATTACACGCTGGTGGCGCGGCTTGGTCCGGTTCGGTTGCGGGAGCCGGTTCGGGTGGTTGCTGTGGTTGAGGGGCCCGAGCGGTGTGGGATTGCCTATGGGACTCGGGTGGGGCATCCCGTGACGGGGGAGGAGGCGTTCGTCGTTCACCGGGCTGAGGACGGGACGGTGTGGTTGACCTTGCGGTCGATCACTCGGGCGGGGCGGGGGTGGTGGCGGGTGGCGTATCCGGCGGTGTTGGTGGCGCAGCGGTGGTATCGGCGGCGGTACCTCAGGGCGTTTGAGGGTTTAGGTGTGGGCTGAGCGGGCGCGATTGGGAAAGTCTCCACGAATAGCTTCAAAGATAGGGTTGAGGCTTGTGGAGATTTTGGATCGGCGGGTGCTGGCGGGATGGGCTGCGGAGTGTGCTGAGCGGGTGCTGCAGTTGTACGAGGTGCGGGCGCCGGGGGATTTGAGGGTTCGGGAGGCCATCGCGGAGACGCGGGCCTTTGCCGAGGGTGGGCCGCGGACGAAGGGGATTCGGACGGCGGCCTGGGCGGCGTTGAAGGCTGCCCGGGAGGTTGGGGATGCGGTGGGGATGGCGGCCGCTCGGGCCGCGGGGTATGCGGCGGGGACGCCGTACATCCATGATTTGGTGAGTCCGCATCAGGTGAAGCATGTGCATGGGCCCGCCGTGCAGATGGCGTTGGCCGAGGAACTGGCGGGTGGGGATGGGGACGTGGCGATTCGGTGGGCGGTCGAGCAGGCGCCCGGGCAGGTGCGGGCGATCGTCCGGTGGTTGCCTGAGACAACCTTTGGGACGAGCCGGGTGGCGGTGCTCAGCCGGCACCTGGACGGCGGGCTGCGGAGCTGATCCGGTTACCGCTTGATCGTGGCCTCGGCGACCGTTCTGTCCTCGTCCGGAAGGTTGAGGTGGAAGTAGATGCTGATCGAACTCGGTCCACCCGGCTGGTCGAGCTCGATGGTGAACGAGTAGTTGTGCGTGCCGTTGCAGGTGTTGTCGGTGGTGATGCTGCCGCCTTCGGGGTTCGCCCAGAAGTCGGTGTAGCGGCAGCCGCTGATGTCGGGTGAGACGGCGCGTTGTACGCCGACGATCTTGGCCGATCGGTTGTAGAACGTGATGGTGCCCCGCGTGTAGGTGGCGCCGTAGGTCAGATTGAACGACCTGGTCGTGCTGGCGTAGGCCGAGGGCGCCACACCTACGACGCTCGCAGTGAGAACGACCAGTCCGACCGAGAGCCACCGACGCATGAAGAACCCCTTGCCTGTACGTGGAGAGCGGGGCGTTCGCCTCGCTCAGCTGCCAGTCTGTGGGGCTGGAGTCTCGGAGCGGAACTCCGTTGCACCAAGTTGCAGTCAGCCGGTGAGGGCTCGGACGCCCAAGTGGCCGGCGATGGAGTTGTAGCGTTCGGCGTAGAGGGTGGTGCAGCGGGAGGCGGTGCAGCCGGAGCCGGCGAAGGCCATGCCTCGGATGGTGGCGGTGGTGGAGGACGGGCGGGAGTAGACGGGGCCGCCGGAGTCGCCGCCGATGATGGCTACCTGGTTGTTGCGGGTGGCTCGGATGACGTACGTCGTACAGCCGTCGGAGTCGCAGTACTTGGCGCTCAGGGAGCGGATGGTGATGCCGCAGAGGGACGTGCTGAACGACCCGGACTGGCAGACGGACGCGCCGACGGCCGGGTCGTCGCCGCCCTTGACGGTGCGGGTGTCGGCGGAGTCGCCGGGGCCGTCGGTCCAGATCTTGGCGCCGTACGAGCTGCCGGTGATCAGGGCCTGGTCGTAGTCGGGGTAGTTCGAGCGGACCGACGTGGTGCCGTAGTAGTTCGAGCCGCTGCGCCAGATCGTGCCGGGGCCGCCGCAGTGGCCGGCGGTGACGGAGGCGCGGGTGTTGTTCGACTTGCGGACGACGGAGAAGCCGGCCGTGCAGTTCTTCAGCGCCGAGGTGATCCGCGCGCCGCCCCAGTGGCCACCCTTGGGGGTGTCGTTGAAGCGGGTCGTCCGGGCGACACCGGTCGGGACCGCGTCGACGCCGTCGAGGTTGGCGAGCGCTTCGGCGCCGGCTGGGGAGGTGGACGCGGCGTCGTACTCGACGACGATGTTCTCGCTGGCCGGGTCGAGGTCGGCGGTGAAGGTTGTCTTAGTGGCGTCGTTGGACCAGGCGCGACCGCCGACGGTCTTCCAGGCGGCGGCGACCGAGCGCGCCGAGCGGCAACTGCGCTCGACCGCGAGCATCGGCTTGCCTGCCGCCGGAACGTTCTTCTGTACGGCGGCCTGGTACTTCTTCTCGTCGACGACCGAATCGTCCAGCACGACCTTGTAGCCGGTCTCCTGCGTGCCCAGTACGCCGATGATGCCGGCGCTCAGCCCGTACGGCAGCCCGGACGTCGGGCGTCCGGTCGCGTCGAGCGGCTCGATCGAGCGGACCGCGGCCGCGACTCCTTCGCCGAGGGCCTGGCCGAGCGGCCGGGTGTCCTTGGTGCTGGTCGGCTGCGACAGTCGCTTCGAGTGTTCGGCGGTCGTGATCGGGCTGTTGTGGTTGCAGACAGCGACCGACGCCGGTGAGGTGGCGACGGCCGGGATCGGGGCGGATCCGGCGGGCACGGCGACTGCGACGAGTGACATTGAGCCGAGAGCGAGCAGCGGGACGGTTGCTGAGAGTCGCACTAGGCTCCCCTTATTGATGGACAGGCCGCCCTAGATCCTTCACGGATCGGCTCCGGATAGTCAAGAGCTGACTACGTTCCGCAAGCAAATCCCGCTACCGTGCGCGAGCGTAGATCGCAACTTCTCGCCCGTCGGCGGCGTAGAACTTCAGCGTCGTCTGGTCCGTCGCGACCCGTTTGGCCGCCTGCAGGACCGCCGTGTGCGGCACGTTCGCGCACTCGATCAGCCGCTGGTTGCCGGCCGTCCCGGTGAACTCACCGCGCTGGCCGATGGTGAAGGTGCCGCTGATCCCGTTGCAGCCGTCAGAGCCCGTCCAGGTGCCGTCGGTGTTGAAGGTGAGGGTCGGGTTGTCCGGCCGGGCGGTCTTCAGCGCGCCGAAGCCGTCCATCTTGAGGGGGCGCCAGGTGCCCGCGAGCTGGTCCGACGCGACGACCGGCTTCGCGCTGGAGACTGCGGGCGTGGGGTTGGGAGCGGCCGGCTGCGGATCGGTCGATCCGCCCAGACCTCCGCCGAGGGCGAACCCGGCGGCCGCGATCACGACGACGGCGGCGACGGCAGCGCCTGCGGCGACGTACGTACGACGCTGGGCCTGGCGGACGCCGTCGGTGGCCCGCGACACGAGGTCGGGGGCGGGCGGCACGGAAGCGGCGGCGCGGTCGAACGTCGCGCGCAGGTCTTCCTCGAGCTCGGTGGTGCTCACGGCAACCTCTCAACGAGATGGTGGGTGCTGACGTCGACGACGCGATGGATGCTCACGGCAACCTCTCCGTCCAGCGGGTGCTCATGGCAATCGCTCGTCGACACGGTGCCTCGACTTCCGCAGCGTGCCGAGCGCTCTGCTCGCGATGCTGCGGACCGAGGACGGTTTGATGCCGAGCAGGTCGGCGATCGTCCGGTCGTCCAGGTCCTGGTAGTAGCGCAGCACCAGGACGACCCTCTCGCGTGCCGACAACGTGGCCAGCGTGCGCCAGAGGTCGTCGGAGGCCACGATGTCGTTGGCGGGGTCGGGCACCGTGTGGTCGGGGTCGAGGTCGGCCGCCGGTGCCTCGGTGAAGGACCGCCGGCGCGTCATCGACAGGTAGGAGTTGATCAGGATCCGCCGCACGTAGGTGTGCGGGTCGTCGGCCCGCTGCACCTTGCGCCAGGACCGGAACGCCTGCATCAGCGCGATCTGGGCCAGGTCCTCGGCGCGCTGGTAGTCGCCGCAGATGGTGAACCCGAGACGCACCAGTTCCTGCCCGCGCGCGGACGCGTACTCCTCGAACTCCACCGGCAACTCCCCAACTGGGCGTACAACACCTCACGACTATTAGACGCATCGAGCTGCTCAAGGTGCTGCAGACAATGTTGCTCAGTTCCGTCTCAGACCGGTGTGTCAGCCCAGTAAAAAGGCTCTGACCTGCGCCTTTCCGGTCTGATCCACTTGGCTGCCCTGGACGCCGTGACCACTGCCCGGTACGACGACCAGCTGCGCCTGGCGGGCGTTGTCCCGCTCCCACTCGGCCCACGCGGTCGGGCAGAACAGGTCGTTGGTGCCGTGCAGGATCAGCGTCCGTGGCAGCAGCTCCTGGCCGGCCGGGTAGGTGGAGACACGCGTCGCGGGCCAGCGCAGGCAGCCGTCGACGATCAGCTGGTTGCGGGCGGTGCGTACGTCGTACGGGTGGAGCTGGGCCGGAGTCAGCTTGCTGACGGCGGCGTTGAGCAGGCCGGGGCGCGCCGCCGCCGGAGTCTCCGGCTTCCAGGGGAAGCGCAGGTCCGAGCAGAGGGTGGCCAGGTGGAGTCCGGCCGACAGTTCGTCGTACGGCGTACCGCGGCTGGTCGCGCGCTGGAACATCTCCTTCAGCGCGGCGGTGTCGCCGTCGCGCGCGTCGTGCAGGACCTTGGGGATGCCTTCGAAGGACGGGTTGACCGAGTTGAGGCTGAGGATCGACAGCGACTCGATCAGGCTCGTGCCGTTCACCGGTGCGCCGTCGAGCTCGCCGCGCTGGACCAACCAGGCCAGATCGGCCACCGGGTCCGTCGTACAGGCCGGGTCGCTCTTGCAGCTCGCTGCGAGGACCTTGCCGGTGTGGGCCATCAGGTCGGCGCCGAACGGGTCGAAGCCGCTGTGCGGGACTACTGAGTCGAGCACCAGCGAGCGGACGTGGTCCGGGTACTTCAGTCCGTACTGCGCCGCCGTGAAGCTGCCGTACGACGTGCCGTTGAGTGTGAGCTGGTCCCGGCCGAGTGAGCGGCGCAGGAGGTCGATGTCCTCGACGGTGTCGGGCGTGCCGTAGAAGTTGATGCTCGGGCCGAGCTGACGGGCGCAGGCGTCGACGGCGTCGGCCGGTGGGGTGAGGAAGTCGGAGCCGCCCACCGCTCGTTGCAGCTCCGGGCAGTCGATGCCCTTCGTGCCTGTCCCGCGCTGGTCGAACATGACGAGCTGGTACTCCCGCAGCACGGCCGGGTCGAGGTACGAGCGGATGCGGGGGAGGAGCGGGACGCCTGGCTGGCCGGGGCCTCCGGTGAGCATCAGGAGTACGCCGCGGGGTGCGTCGACGTTCGTCGCGGCGGCGACTGCGAGCTCCAGTTGGGTGCCGGTCGGTTTGGAGTGGTCGAGCGGCACGCTCAGCGTCGTACAGGTGAAGCCGACGAGGTTGTCGCACTGTTGCTGGAGGTCGGGAGCGGCGTCATCCGGTGGGTCGGAGTCGGAGCAGGCAGAGCAGGCCAGCAGCAGTGCGGCTGCTGCCAGTGCGACCAGCCGCATACGGCCTCCCTGATGGGCTCTTGCCGATCAGGGTGCAGGCAATGAGGTGCGGGGGCAAGGCTCTGCCACCCACCTTGCGGGTCAACCCCAGGGGGACCCGCAAGGCGGGCGGGATGACCCCGTCCCGGACGGCTTCGGGGGGCGCGTCCGGAGCAGGGTCAGCGCAGGCCGAGCGACTTCAGCAGCTCGGGTGTGGTGGCCCGGGGCGCGGCGAGGTCACCAGGCTTGCCCTGGCCCTCGAACGAGGTTGCCACCAGTCGGTGACAGCCGAACGCCTCGGCGGTGTAGGAGAGGACGCCACGGTCGTTGTCGGTGAACCGCAGCACGTACGTCGGGCCGAGCTCCTTGGTGCAGAAGCCGGGCTTCTTGGCCTCGGGCTTGGCGGAGTTGACCAGGGCGAACAGGTCGGTCGCCTGCTTCATGGTCCGCTTGGTGGTCACCGTCGCGTAGTCCTGCCCGGACGCCTGGGCGTCGTACTGGCAGATCGTCACGCTGACCGGCTGGAAGGCCGACTTCGCCGTGCCCTTGCCCCAGACCGCCGCGTCGACGGACTTGCGGACCGCGGTGATCGTCTCCGGGCAGTCCGTGCTCGGCGTTCCGCTGGGGGTGGGCGGGGTGGCGCTGGCAGTCGGCAAGGTAGGGGTTGGGGTGGGCGTAGAGCTGGGCTGGGCGGCGGGTCCCGAGGAGCCGCTCTCGTCACCGCAGGCGGCGGTGACTCCGAGGACGGCTACCACTAACGACGCTCCGATCAGGCCCCGTGTCCTTGATGCACTCACGACTCGGTCCTTCCGGGTAGGCAAGGAGCACCATGATGGTCGACCGAGGTCTCGCACACCGTGGCAGGAGTGTCACGGAGGCGCGTCTATCCGGTCACGAGACGGATCGAGCGGCAAAAGCAGCAGAGCTGTAACAGGTGCGCGCTGTTCACCCCGGAGAAATGGGATGATGCCGGGTGCAGCCGAAGGAAGGACGGACGTGGGCAAGAGAAAAGACTCGGCCGAACTCGCACGTCGCGAACAGGAGGAGTGGCAGCTCGGGCAGGACTGGGCGCGCTTCCTGCGCGGCGGGGGAACGCCGCAGGCACTGCCGTTGTACGGGATCGTGCTCGAACCGGGCGAGGTCGCGTACCTGCAGACCTCGGTGCACTACGCGCGGCTGTACGGCGGTGATGGCCGGTACAACAGCAGCGGTGGATTCTTCTTCGGCGGCACTGGTTTCGTGCTCGGGATGATGGCGGCCAACGCGGCGGTGAACTCGAGCCGGAAGGCCGCGGCGCGGCGCGACATGCAGCTGCTGTGGCGCGATCTGCAGGAGGTGCAGCTGATCGCGACGAACTACCGGCTGATGACGCATCTGCAGCAGCGGGGGTGGTTGAGCTTCTACTACAACTCGGTGCAGGAGTTCTATCCCGATCCGGCGAACTGGACGGTGACGCTCGGCTTCCAGCAGGCCGAGCCGCTGCAGCTCGGTGGGTTGGCGACGCCGACGTTGTCGATCCTCACTGCATGGTCGGTGCTGGGTGCTGAGCGGTGGCAGAGCGAGCCTGGTATCGCGCCGTTGCTGCAGGCGGCCAACCCGCAGGTGGCGCCTGGGCAGGGACAAGGCCAGATCGAGGGCGGACAGCAGAACCTGCCGCGCATTCCGGGGCAGGACTGACGGTCGTTCCGTGGAGCCCCGTAATCTGGGGGTATGAGTACGCCGTACGAGGACGATGAGCCGTTGCTGCCTGAGCAGACTCGGGATGATGATGCGCGGTCTTGGGGTGAGCGGGACAGCGGTAACGATGACGATGAGCGGATTCTGCGTGAGGTGCCGCCGCATCACGGGTCCTAGTCGACGCGTGGGGTTGTGATGGCGGCTCCTGTGCTGCTGGTTCATGGGGGGCTGTGGGACGGGACCGATGCCGAGCTGTTCTGGTACCGGCCGGGGATTGTGGCTGGGCTCGAAGGGGCTGGGCTGAAGGTGGTGGCGCCGGATCGGGAGCGGCGGCCGGTGGACTGGGCTCAGGACGTTGCGGAGTTCGGTGGGCTGTTCAGCAGTGGGGTGCTGGGGGCCGAGCCGGTGACTGTGGTGGGCGCGTCGAACGGGTGCACCGTGGCGGCGCAGTTGGCGGTGGAGTTTCCGGAGGCGGTCGGGCGGTTGTTGCTGGCGTGGCCGGCGACGGGGGACGACGCTGAGGTCAGCGCTCGGGCTCGCGTGGGTTTGTTGGAGCGTGGGGCTTCGGGGGCGGTTGCTGATGGGCTGCTCGCGGGGGAGACGTTGCGTGGGGTGAGCGATGCGCAGCTGGTGTCGTTAGGGGAGTATCGCGGGCCGTGGCGTCCTGGTCTGCCGGTCGGGGTGTTGCCTTCGGTGCCGGAAAACCCTTCGCACCAAAGGAAAACGGTCGATGCGTTGCTGCGGTTGATGCCGTTGGCGGTCGAGCTGCCGGGGTCTCCCGAGCCGCCGCGGCCGGACTTCGGGCCGCACCGGGATCGGTTGGTGGCGACGCTCGGTGCGTTCGCCGGGGGCGGATAGACCGGCGGCGGACAAGCCGGTGGATAAGGCGTGGATGTTCGGGGCGGATCGCGTGATGCTGGGGGCATGGAGCTGCGCGGGTTCGAGGCGGGGAAGGCTGCGGTGGTTGCCGGGTGGGCGACCTCGGCGCAGGAGGTCTCCCTGTTGTCGGGGCGGACCGCGTTCCCGTTTCCGGCCGAACTCGCGGGGAGCTGGCCGAAGGTGGCCGACGATGTGCGGTCCTTCTTGTACTACGTGAGCGGGGAACCGGTCGGGTACGGCGAGCTGTGGCTGGACGACGAGGAGGACGAGGTCGAGCTGGCCCGGATCATCGTGCGGCCGGGGTCGCGGGGGCGGGGGATCGGGACGGCGTTCGTGAAAGCGCTCCTGGGGCCGGCGCTGGAAGCCGGGTACTCCGAGGTGTTCGTCCGGGTGCGTCCGGACAACGGCGTGGCGATCCGGACGTATCGGCGGGTCGGGTTCGAGTACGTGGCGGCTGATCTGGCCGACGAGTGGAACAAGGACCAACCGATCGCCTACACCTGGATGCAGTACCCGACCACGAGCCAGGCGTAGGCGATCCGGAGGGACCTACTGCTGGCGGGACTTGAGGGCGTCGCGGATCTCGATGAGGAGCTGCTGGTCCATGGTGAGCGGCTCCGGTTCGGGTTCGGGCTCGCCCTTGGCGGCGGCCGCGGCGGCGCGGCGGTCCTGGATCGCCTTCATCGGGACGACGAGGACGAAGTAGACGACCAGCGCGGTCAGGAAGAAGACGATGAACGCGTTGATGATCGCGGCGAAGTTGATCGTCGACGCCTTGTTGCCCTCGACGATCTGCCAGGCCAGGCCGTCCACGTTGCTGCCGCCGAGCGAGGCGATCAGCGGGCTGACCAGGCTGTCGACGACGGTCTTCACCACGGTGGCGAAGGCGGTGCCGATGACCACGGCGATGGCCAGATCGAGGACGTTGCCTCGCATCAGGAATTCCTTGAAGCCCTTGAGCATCTCTTTCTGCCTCCACGAGAGGGTCCGGGTGGACCCGCGGTGATCTGTACCCGGCCAACGTAGGACTCCGTCCGGAGGCTGGCGAGGGACCGCGCCGCACGGCAGCGGATCGTGGTCGGAGATGTCCGCTCAGTGATCATCAAGGGACCGAGCCGGTCAGCTGGTGTCCCGGGTCAGGGCGACGGCTATTCGGGAGTTGGTAGTGGACTGCGCCAACCGCGCGGCGGTCGAAGGGGAGGTGGCGAGGACCACCAGAGCTCCACCGGACGAGCGGCTCGGCGCGGGGAGGGCCAGGACGCGGACCGCGGTCGCCAAGCGGGCGGCGGACAGGTCGGCGGTGGCCGAGGCGGCGTACAGGTCGACGTGGTCGCCGGGACGCAGGAGGCCGGCGATGTCGGGATCGTCGAGGCGGAGCGGATAGGCGACCAGACCGGGTGGAACCGCTGTGGGCGTGAGGAACCGGGCGTCGGTGAGTGGTTCGCCGGCGCGCACAGCGGTCGCCAGGATGCGGTCGGACAGATCCGTGTCTGGTCGAAGGACGCCGCTCGGAACGGTCGCCGGTGGCAACCGCAGTACCCGGAGGTCGTCAGCCGCTGGTGTGACACCGCCGGGAAGGTCGCGTGCTGCCGCCAGGACCGCGGTCGAGGCCGCGGCCGGCGGCGAGAAGGACGCGAGGCCGAAGTAGACGGCGGCCGCCGCGAACAGGCCGGCGAGGAGCCGACGGTGCCAGCGGGCGGCGCGGATGAGGTCGTGCCAGAAGTTCGTCATGCCAGGGAAGGTACGAGTTTCCCCGGAAAAGCCGATTCAGTTGTCCACAGGCCCCTGCGACGGGCGCAGGATCAGGCGGCGCTGGTCTTGCTGGAGCCCGACGAAGACCCACCGGACGAAGACGACGAGCCCGACGACGAGGACTTCGAGGAGTCCGACGAAGACGAGGACGAGGAAGACTTCGACGAGTCCGAAGATGACGACGACGAAGCCGAGGAGTCGGACTTCGCGCTGATCGTGCTCGTGCTCGACGAGCGGCTGTCGTTGCGGTAGAAGCCGGAGCCCTTGAACACCACGCCCACCGCGTTGAACACCTTGCGCAGCGTGCCCTGGCAGTTCGGGCAGACCGTCAGCGCGTCGTCGGTGAAGCTCTGCCGGACCTCGAGCGCTTCACCGCAGTCGGTGCACTGGTACTGGTACGTCGGCACGTTCTTCCCCTTCAGGCCGTCTGGCACTCCTACTACTCGACTGCTAATAATGCGCCAGAGCGCCGAACTATTCCAACTCCGGCGGTCTGGACCGGTTTTCGGTCACTTCCTGCCACCGTGCAACCCAACAGGCCTCGGCGCGCGTCTCCTCAGGCGTGGGACCACTGGGGAGGGACCAGGAAGACCAGGGGGACGTGCGGTCGGTGGTCGCGCTTCTGCCTGGGGTTCTGGTCTGGGCCGGCGCCGCCGTCGTACTGGCCCACTACGGGACTCCGTGGAGCGCGGTTCTGGCCTACAGCGCCTACCTGAGCCTTGGGATCATGCTGCCCGGCGTCCTGCTCTGGCGGATGCTGCGGGGCAACCAGGACGGGTTCGCGGCCGATCTGGCCTTCGGGACCGGTTTCGGGTTCGCGCTGTCGATCCTCACCTATCTGCCGGGCCGGGCGATCGGCTTCCCCCTCCTCCCGCTGGCGGTGCCGCTGAGCGCGCTGATCGCCTTCACAGCGCTCAAGCAACTCCGCCCGTACTGGCACAGCAAACGACCTCCGATGCCGGCCTGGTGGGCCTGGTCGGTCGCCGGGGCCGCCGCGCTGGGCCTGTGGGTGATCACCCGCGCCGGGCTCCAGATCGAGCCGATCGCGTTCCCCGACGCCGCCTTCCAGTACGGCGACATGCCATTCCAGTTGGCCCTGGCCGCCGAGCTGAAGCATCACCTGCCCGGCCAGATCCCGTACGTCATCGGCCAGCAGCTCAACTACCACTGGTTCCTCCACGCTGAGCTGGCCGCGGCCAACTGGCAGACCGGGATCGAGCTGGACCTCCTGCTCCGCCGCCTGATGCCGGTGACCGCAGCCCTCGTCCCGATCCTCTCCGTCGCCGCACTGGCCACCAGGCTCGCCCGCAAGTCGTGGGCCGGTCCGCTGGCCGCCTGGCTCCTGCTGATGGTGACCAGCTTCGACGTGTACGGCTGGGGCGGCCGCGACCTGATCAGCCAGGCGGCGTACTCGAGTGCTGTGCTGATGTACAGCCTCACCCACGCGTTCGCCGTCGTACTGGCGTTCCCGGTCGTCTACTCGATCGCCTGCCTGCTCCGAAGGGACCCGCACCGCGGCAACTGGCTACTGCTGGTCATCGGCCTGGCAGCGCTCGCCGGCACCAAAGCGTCCTTCGTGCCGATGCTGGTCGTGGCCGTTTCACTGGTGGCGGTCGTGAAGCTGGTGACCGAGCGGAGACTCGACTGGACCTCGGTAGGACTCGGTCTGGCCGTCCTGGCCGCGTTAAGTTTCGCCCAGTTCGTCCTGTTCAGCGCCGGCTCGTCCGGCGTCGCCTTCGGTCCGGGCCAAGCCTTCCGCGCCTTGGCCAGCCGGGTCGGCTTCGAGAGCCGCTACAGCGACCACACCGCAGCCGCCGTAGTCATCGGTACGACGGGCGCCACGCTCCTCGTCTCCTGGGCATTGGCGGGCCTCGGCATGCTCGGCTTCGCCCGCGAGCGCAAGTGGAAGGACCCGGCCGCGGTCTTCCTCGTCGGCTTCGTCCTCGCGGGCATCGCGGCGGCTGCTCTGCTCCGCCACCCGGGCTTCAGCCAGCTCTACTTCCTCCGGGCCGCCTTCCCGTTCGCCATCGCGGCCTCGGCCTGGGGGCTGACTCTCCTGCTGAGCGGACTCCGGCTCCGGCACATCGGTCCGCGGGTGCTGCTCGCACTGGCGGTCGGGATGGTGCTCGCGCAGGTCGTGGCGTCCTTGACTCCGAACAGGCCGCGCAGCAGGCAAGGCGTAGCGGCCGTCAGCTTCCAGGTGATCTGGCCCTGGCTGGCGGTCCTCCTGGTCGCCGGACTCGCAGTACTGGTCCTCAGGCGCACGCAGGAGCGCCCGGCAGCGCTCGGCCTAGCTGTACTGGTCGTCCTGGGAGTCGCAGCGGTCCACGTCCCGAAGACGATGGTGACCACCCTCACCGACCAGGTCTGCGTCGCCGGACCGGACCGCCCCGAGTGCCGCCAGACCAGACGGCAGGTCCCGGCAGGAGGCGCCGAGGCCGCTCGCTACATCCGCGACCACTCCGCCGTCGGCGACAAGCTCGCCACCAACTCGCACTGCACCCCGGTGTACGCCGACAGGAACTGCGACGCCCGCAACTTCTGGCTCGCCGCGTACGCCGAGCGACGGGTGCTCGTGGAGGGCTGGGCCTACACGCCGACCGCGCAGAGCCGGCAGAACGCCGACGCCGCGATCTACGGCCCGTTCTGGAACCAACCGCTGCTCCAGCTGAACGACCGTGCCTTCAAGCGGCCGACCAAGCGCGTTCTGGACCAGCTGTGGAACCAGTACGGCGTCCGCTGGCTCGTCTTCGACACCAACCTCGACTGGCCGCCGGGCGAGCTCGACGGCTTCGCCGAGCACCGCTACTCCGTCGGCGCGGTCGCGGTCTACGCGCTGACCGCGCCGACGAAGGACGCGACTACGCCCGGCGGACCGAGAAGTTCCAGCAGCCCGCGATGACGTTCCGGACGTGGACCAGTTCCACGGCCGGGTCGTCGAAGAGCCGCTTCAGCTCGCCAGGCGCCGTACCGGGCTCGGCCAGCACGCCGTCCAGCATCTGCCCGGTCGCGTCGTACGGGCGCAGCACGGCGCGCCGCTCGCGGAAGTCGTCGGGGAAGTCCGGGCCGACGTACCCGGGACACTCCGAGGCGTGGACGAAGACCGGGCCGACCTCGGCGTACGGGCCACCCAGCGGTGACGGTCGGTAGGCGATCAGGGCGATCCGCTCACCCTCGGTCGACATCCGCAGGCAGCACCGCAGCAGCGCCCCCGCGCCGGAGTCGAAGGCGACCAGCGGATTGCCGTGGTCGTCGTGGTCGTTGCATCGGATCCGGTCCAGATCGGTGGCCGGAACGGGCAGGAACTCGAGCTCGCTGAACATGACCGTTGAACGGCCCGGGAGCCGGTTGTGTGAGTACGGAGCGTTAAGGACCGGTATCTGCATTTGGGGTGCGCGGCGGCATTCTCTACGGTTGGGTCCGTGCGTCGCCTGCTTCGGTTACTCGTCATCAGCGGAATTGCGCTGGCCACCCTGCTGCTCGTGGTGGCCGGGACCGGCATTTTCGTGGTCCGCCATTCCTTCCCCTCCTACGACGGCACGATCGAGCTGACCGGCCTGGACGCCGACGTCGAGGTGGTCCGCGACGCCAACGGCATCCCGCAGATCTACGCCGACAAGCCGGCCGACCTGTTCGCCGCCCAGGGCTACGTCGCGGCCCAGGACCGGTTCTTCGAGATGGACTTCCGCCGTCACGTCACCAGTGGCCGGCTGGCCGAGCTGTTCGGCCCGGACGCCCTGGAGACCGACAAGTTCGTCCGGACGCTCGGCTGGCGCCGGGTCGCCGAGAAGGAGCTGGGCCTGCTCAGCCCGGCCACCCGGCAGTACCTGGACGACTACGCCCGCGGCGTGAACTCCTACCTCGACCAGCACTCCGGCTCCGGGCTCAGCCTCGAGTACGCCGTACTGTCGCTGAAGGGCACCGACTACCGGCCCGAGCCGTGGACGGCGGCCGACTCGCTGGCCTGGCTGAAGGCGATGGCCTGGGACCTCGGCGGCAACATGGACGAGGAGATCACCCGGACCAAGCTGGCCGCGACACTGCCGGCCAAGACGATCGACAGCCTCTACCCGAGCTACCCGTACGACCGCAACGAGCCGATCCTGGCCAGCGGCGCGGTCGACGAGGAGAACAAGTTCACCACCGCGCCGGTCGACAGCCAGGCGCCGGCCCGGGCGATGTTCAGCAAGGGCCTGCTGAAGTCGCTGGACAGCGTGGACAAGGTCGCCAAGGGCCTGCCGCTGCTGCTCGGGCGCGGTGACGGCATCGGCTCCAACTCCTGGGTGGTCTCCGGCGAGCACACCACCACCGGCAAGCCGCTGCTGGCCAACGACCCGCACCTGGGCGCGACCATGCCGGGCATCTGGACGCAGGTCGGGCTGCACTGCAACAAGTTCAGCCCGCAGTGCCCGTTCGACGTGTCCGGCTTCAGCTTCTCCGGTCTGCCCGGCGTGGTGATCGGCCACAACAGCGCGATCTCCTGGGGCTTCACCAACCTCGACCCCGACGTGATGGACCTGTACCTGGAGCGTCTGTCCGGCAACGGCGTGCTCTACAACGGCAAGGTCGAGCCGCTGAAGATGCGGACCGAGGAGTTCAAGGTCGCCGGCCAGAAGGAGCCGGAGCGGATCATCGTCCGGGAGAGCCGGCACGGCCCGCTGATCTCCGACGTCGACGACGACGCCGAGGAGGCCGGTGAGCTGGCCGCCAAGGGCAAGAGCACCGAGCCGTACGGCATCGCCCTGAAGTGGACCGCGCTCACCCCGGGCCGCACCGCCGACGCGATCTTCGCGATGAACAAGGCGCAGAGCTGGACCGCGTTCCGGACCGCCGCCACCCTGTTCGAGGTCCCGTCGCAGAACCTCGTGTACGCCGACCGCGAGGGCCACATCGGCTACCAGGCGCCCGGCCGGGTCCCGATCCGCAAGGTCGGTACCGGCGACTGGCCGGTCCCCGGCTGGGACCCGCGCTACGAGTGGGACGGCTTCATCCCGTTCCAGGCGATGCCGACCGAGTTCGACCCGGCCGACGGCATCATCGTCACCGCGAACCAGGCTGTCGTCCCGAAGTCGTACCGGTACCACCTGACCAACGACTGGGACTACGGCTACCGCTCCCAGCAGATCCTCGAGCGGATCCAGGCCGGCGGCAAGCTCGACGTCGCCGCGATGAGCTCGATCCAGCTGGACACCAAGAACCGCAACGCCGAGACCCTGGTTCCGTACCTGCTCCGGATCGGCATCAACGACGACTTCGACAAGCAGGGCCAGGACACGCTGAAGGGCTGGGACTTCACCCAGCCGGCCGACTCCGCGCCGGCGGCGTACTTCAACATCGTCTGGCGCAACCTGCTCGCGCTGACCTTCCACGACCAGCTGCCGGAGGCGGTCTGGCCGGACGGCGGCTCGCGCTGGTTCGAGGTGATCCGCAACCTGCTCGTCCAGCCGAACAGCGCCTGGTGGGACGACCTGCGGACGCCGCAGCGGGAGAGCCGCGACGACATCCTGCGCGAGGCGCTGGTGCAGGGCCGGGCCGAGATCACCACCAAGATGGCCCGCGAGCCCGGCAACTGGCAGTGGGGCCGGCTGCACAAGCTGACGCTGACCAACCAGACGCTGGGCAAGTCCGGCATCGGCGTGGTCGACAAGCTGTTCAACCGCGGCCCGTACGAGTTGGGCGGCGGCGCCTCGGTCGTCAACGCGACCGGCTGGGACGCCTCCGAGGGGTACGGCGTGACCGCGACTCCGTCGATGCGGATGGTCGTCGACCTGTCCGACTTCGACAAGTCGCGCTGGATCAACCTGACCGGTGTCTCCGGCCACGCCTTCACCGGCAACTACACCGACCAGACCGAGCTGTGGGTCAAGGGCGAGACGCTGCCCTGGGCGTTCAGCAAGGGCGCGGTGGAGGCCAAGCGTGAGCACACACTGACCTTCACCAAGCCGGAGCGATAGCGGCTAGACCAGCCCGTTGCCGAACGGCATGGCGCGCCAGGCCTCCACGAAGGGCTCCAGCGTTTCCGCCATGCCGTCCGGCATCTGGGGGAGCAGTGGCATGCAAAGGATCAGCTGGAAGGCCCTGGCCAGGTCCATCGCGGCCACGGCCTTCGGGTCGAGCTGCGGACGGCCCAGCTCGGCAGCCGCGTCGTTGTAGACCTTGCTGTACTCCGGACCGACGCTGGCCAGGTCCCACTCCAGCGGTCCGAGGCAGCTGTCCTCGAAGTCCGACCAGAGCACGCCGTCGGCGGTCGGGATGATGTTGTAGTACGGCGCGTCGCCGTGCAGCGGCTGGACGTGCGAGTCGGGGAACGCCCGCTCCCAGCCCTCGCGGGTCATCAGCAGCGGCGCCACGGCGTCCCACTCACGCCGTACGCGGTCCACGTCGGCCGCGGTGAGCACTGGGGTCTCTGACGACAGCTGCTCGAGTCCCTCCGGTACGACGGTCGTGACCGGCGCGAACCAGGGCAGCTCACCCGGGTACTCCTCCAGCAGCTTGTGGAGCTCGGCTGCGCGGACCAGGCCCTGCACGTAGTCCGGCTCGCTCGACTTGTCGTGCTCGACGTACTCCCAGAACGACATCGACAGGCCATCGCGCTGCACCGAGCGCAGCGGGACCAGCGGACTCGGCCGGACGACCAGCTGGCCCTGGTCGAACACCCATTGCGCCACCTCGAGCTCCCGCTGCTGGCGGGCGCCGGCGATCGCCGGGTCGAGCAGGGAAGCAGGCAGTACGACGGGGACGCGCGCCACGACCGGAGACGGCTTCAGGTGCACCACGACCGAGAACACGTCGTACAGGACGGTCGGCTCGGTCACCTCCAGGCCCAGCTCTCGTCCGGCAGCTGCGGCGGCTTCTGCGACTCGGGTTGTGCGATCCATTCGCACATCCAACCAGCGGGGCAGGCTCAGGTCAGCTGGATTAGGCCGCTGGGCGTGAGCGCCGCGTGCACCGGCCGGTCGTGCGGGTCGCTCGGCAATTGGTCGAAGATCTCGTTGTCGTACACCGCCGCCCACACCGGTACGCCCGCAGGCACGCGGGCCAGCGCCCGGTCGTACGAACCGCCACCACGCCCCAGCCGTACGCCGGTCCGGTCGACCGCCAGGGCCGGGCAGATCACCAGGTCGGCCGTAGCGATCGCCTCCGACCCGAGGTCCACCCGGGGCTCGGATAGGCCGAGCCGGCCCGGCACCAGGTCGGCCGCACCGGGCGCCAGGCCCCAGCCGAGGTCGTTGTCGGCGTACAGGATCGGCAGGAGCACCTCGTGGTCGGCGGCCAGCAGCCAGTCGATCAGCCCACCGGTCTGCGGCTCGGGACCCATCGACACGTACAGCGCGACCCGCCGGGCCTGCTGGACCTGCTGGGTCGCCCGGGCAGCGTCCAGCACGCCCTGACCGGCCGGGAGCGAGCGACGGGCGTCCAGAAGTGACTGCCGCACGGCAGCCTTGGTGGAGATCACCCCTGGATTGTATGAAGCACGCCACTCGCCATCGGCGCCTCACACACCGTCCTGGTGCCTCGTGATGGGGAGCCTTCGGCGCTAGCGGCGCCCAGGCACGCACCTCACGGCACTGGGCGAGCATCCACGATGCTCCGCATCGAGGACGCTCGCCCAGCACCGCGATGCACGCACCTGAACACCGCTATCGCTCGAACGCTCCCCACCACGAGGCACTAGTGTTGGGTCATGAGTGAGGCGGGGCTTCAGCAGGCACAGGAGAAGATGCGGGCGGCCGGCGCGGCCGAGGTCGCGATCCGGGTCTTCTCGCACTACTACCGGCTGCTCGAGGCGGGTCAGCAGGGCACGATCCGCGAGGACGAGATCGATCCGGTCGGTGATCTGCCGCATCTGGAGCACCTGGACACCGACGCCGAATCGATGCGCGCGGCGCTCGCCGAGACCGTGGTGATCAAGCTGAACGGCGGCCTGGGCACCTCGATGGGCGTCACCGGGCCGAAGTCCGCGCTGCCGGTCAAGGACGGGCTGAGCTTCCTCGACATCATCGCCCGGCAGATCCTCGCCACCCGCAAGGAGTACGGCGTACCGCTGCCGCTGGTCCTGATGAACTCCTTCCGGACCAAGGACGAGTCGCTGGCCGTGCTCAGCGAGTACGGCGACCTGCCGGTCGACGGGCTCCCGCTGGACTTCCAGCAGAACATGGAGCCCAAGCTCCTCGCCGACGACCTGACCCCGGCGGAGTGGCCGGACGACCCCGAGCTGGCCTGGTGCCCGCCCGGCCACGGCGACCTGTTCACCGCGCTGGTCGCGTCCGGCACGCTCGACAAGCTGCGCGAGCGCGGCTTCCGGCACGCGTTCATCTCCAACGCCGACAACCTGGGCGCGACCCCGGACGGCAGGATCGCCGCCTGGATGGCCGAGCACGACGTGCCGTTCGGGATGGAGGTCTGCCGCCGGACCCGCTCCGACCGCAAGGGCGGGCATGTCGCGGTCCGCAAGTCCGACGGCCGGCTGATCCTGCGCGACAGCGCGCAGGTGCACCCCGACGACGTCGACTCCTTCCAGAACACCAAGCTGCACAAGACGTTCAACACGAACAACCTGTGGATCGACCTGGACCGGCTGGCTGAGCTGATGGACGGCCACGACGGCATCCTCGGGCTGCCGATCATCGTCAACCGCAAGACCGTCGACCCGGCCGACCCGAGCTCGCCCAAGGTGATCCAGCTGGAGACCGGGATGGGCACCGCGATCGAGACCTTCGAGGGCTCGCAGGCGGTGATCGTGGACCGCAGCCGGTTCAAGCCGGTCAAGACCACCAACGACCTGCTGGTACTGCGCTCGGACGTCTACGACCTGGACGAGGCCGGCGACCTGACCACGACGCACGAAGGCGACGAGCCGTACGTCGACCTGGACGGCGACTACTTCAAGATCCTCGCCGACTTCGAGGCGCGGTTCCCGGCCGGGCCGCCGTCGCTGGTCCGGGCCGACCGGCTCGAGGTCCGCGGTGATGTTGCCTTCGGCAAGGACGTGGTGGTGGTCGGTGAGGTCGAGGTGAGCGCGCCCGAGGGCGAGCGGCTCGAGATCGCCGACGGCACCGAGCTTCGCGGCTGAGCCCGGCCGATGTTGGAGGACCTGCTGATCCGGCCGCTGGAGCCGTGGGACACCGACGAGGCGGCCGCGGTGTGGTGGGCCGCTCGGCACGCGGACAGCTCACAGCTGCCACCGGCGATCCACACCGAGGCGTCCGTACGGGCGTGGTTCGGCAACGTGCTGCTGCCGGACGGGCAGAGCTGGGTCGCGGTGGACGACGGCCGGATCGTCGCCGTACTGACGCTGGACGGTGACGACCTCGACCAGCTGTACGTCGAGCCGTCGCTGGCCGGTCAGGGCGTCGGCTCCGCGCTGGTCGACCTGGCCAAGGACCTGCGGCCCGGCGGGCTCGCACTGTGGACGTTCCAGACCAACACCAGGGCGCAGGCCTTCTACAGTCGGCACGGCTTCACCGAAGTACGGCGTACCGACGGCCAGGCCAACGAGGAGAAGGCGCCGGACGTGAGGATGGTCTGGGGCTCACATCCCGAGCGACTAGAGTCGACTGTGTGAGACGCAGCGTTGACGAGCACCTGGACGTAGTACTCGGCAGGGTTCGGCCCCTGCCTCCCTTTGAGCAGCCGCTGATGGAGGCGCTCGGGCTGGTGCTCTGCGAGGACGTCGTGTCGGGTGTGAGCCTGCCGGGCTTCGACAACTCGGCCATGGACGGGTACGCCGTACAGGCGGCCGACCTGGCCGGTGCGTCGCAGGAGGAGCCGATCACGCTGCCGGTGGTCGGCGAGATCGCGGCCGGACGCAGCGAGCCGATCGTGGTGACCGCCGGGACCTGTGTGCGGATCATGACCGGCGCACCGATGCCCCGCGGCGCCGACAGCGTCGTACCGGTCGAGTGGACCGACGGGGGAGCGGCGCAGGTGCGCATCGCTCAGCAGCCGGCGCTCGGTGCGTCGGTACGGCGGTTCGGCGAGGACCTGAAAGCCGGCGACAAGGTGCTGGACTCCGACACCGTGCTGGGCCCGCGGCAGGTCGCCGTACTGGCTGCTGTCGGCAGGGCTCGGGTGAAGGTGCGTCCGCGCCCCAGAGTGGTCGTGGTGTCGACAGGTGCCGAGCTGCGCGAGCCCGGTACGCGGCTGGGCGACGGACAGATCTACGACTCCAACAGCTACACCCTGGCGGCCGCGGCGCGGCAGGCCGGTGCGGTGGTCTACCGGGTCGGCATCGTCGACGACGACCCGAAGAAGATCATGGACACGCTCTCGGACCAGTTGGTCCGCGCCGACCTGGTGATCACCTCCGGTGGTGTCAGCAAGGGCGTGTACGACGTGGTCAAGGAGGTGCTGACCAAACTCGGCACCATCGACTTCCCCGAGGTCGCCATGCAGCCGGGAAAGCCGCAGGGCTTCGGCGTGATGGGCGACGACGAGGTGCCGATCTTCACGCTGCCCGGCAACCCGGTGTCGGCGTACGTCTCGTTCGAGGTGTTCGTGCGGCCCGCGCTGCGCAAGCTGATGGGCCAGATGCCGTACCGGCGGACGCCGGTCCAGGGGATCAGCCTGGACGGCTTCACCTCACCCGCCGGGCGACGCCAGTTCGTCCGCGCTGCGGCCACCTCCGGCGACGAGGGCTGGATGGCCAGTACAGTCGGCGGCCACGGCTCACACCTGCTCGGCGGGCTGAGCCGCTCGAACGCCCTGATCGTGGTGCCCGAGGACGTCACCGCCGTCCGCGCCGGCGAGCAGGTCGAGCTCTGGCTGCTGGACGAGGAGACCGGATGACGCAGGACGTTGGCCCCGGCGGGCTGACCCATGTGGATGCCACCGGCGCGGCCCGGATGGTCGACGTGTCGGACAAGACCGAGTCCGCCCGGCGAGCTGTTGCCTCCGGCAAGGTGTACGTGTCGGCCGAGGTGGTCGAGGCGCTGCGCGGCGACGGCGTACCGAAGGGTGACGCGCTCGCGGTCGCGCGGATCGCCGGGATCATGGGCGCCAAGCGGACGCCCGACCTGGTGCCGCTGTGCCACCCGATCGCGGTGACCGGTGTGAAGGTCGCGCTCGAGGTGGCCGACGACGCCGTACTGATCGAGGCCGTGGTGAAGACGACCGACCGGACCGGGGTCGAGATGGAGGCGCTGACCGCCGTCTGCGTCGCCGGGCTCGCGCTGATCGACATGGTGAAGGCGCTGGACCCGGCGGCCGTGCTGTCCGACGTACGGGTGGAGACGAAGGACGGCGGCAAGACCGGCCACTGGGAGCGCGCGTGAGAGCCCTTGTCGTCAGCATCTCCAACCGGGCGGCCGCGGGGGTCTACTCCGACACCACCGGGCCGCTGATCGCGGACCGGCTGGCTGCGTGGGGATTCAGCGTCGACGGGCCGCAGGTGGTGCCGGACGGCGCTCCTGTCGGTGAGGCGTTGCTGGCGGCGGTTGAGGCGGCGTACGAGGTAGTGGTGACGACCGGCGGCACCGGGATCTCGCCGACCGACGAGACGCCCGAGCGGACTGCCGGTGTGATCGAGAAGGAGATCCCTGGCATCGCCGAGGCCATCCGGGCCTACGGCATCGCGCAGGGCGTGCCGACTGCCGCGCTGTCGCGTGGTGTGGCCGGTGTGGCCGGCAAGACCGTGATCGTGAACCTCCCTGGCTCCCGTGGCGGAGTCAAGGACGGCCTGACTGTGCTGGAGCCGCTGCTGCGGCACGCCGTCGACCAGGTCGCCGGCGGTGACCACGTGCGGACGGACGACGCCTGATGGCAGTCGTCCACTGGCCGGTGGAGCTGCAGCACGGACAGGTGGGGCTGCGGCCACTACGAGCCGGTGACGGCGCCGAGTGGAGTGCGGCTCGGCAGCGGAACATCAGCTGGCTGCGGCCGTGGGACGCCACCCAGCCGCCCGGTGCGGACGACGGTGCGCGCACCTTCCGGGCGATGGCTCGTGACTGGAACCGCCAGGCCCGGTACGGGCGGATGCTGCCGTTCGTCATCACGTACGGCGGGGCAGCGGGCGCAGGTGCTCGGGCCAAGTGGCCGCTGGTCGGGCAGCTGACCGTGTCGGGGATCACCTACGGCTCGGCACGTTGGGCGAACCTCGGCTACTGGGTCGACGAGCAGTACGCCGGGCGCGGGATCGTCCCGACGGCTGTGGCGATGGCGGCCGACCACTGCTGGTTCACGCTCGGGCTGCATCGGCTGGAAGTTGCCATCCGGCCCGAGAACAAGGCCAGTCTGCGCGTGGTCGACAAGCTCGGCTTCCGCTACGAGGGCGAGCGGCCGCGGTTCCTGCACATCGACGGCGAGTGGCGCGACCACCGGATCTTCGCCCTCAACGCCGAGGAGGTCGGGCCGGGTCTCGTGGCCCGGCTGACCTGATCACGCTCCGTGGTTGTTCACACCAGTCACACGAGTCTTCTTGCGACACACCGTCCCACGTACCCCACCTGACCCGTCCGGGGTCTTAGCGTCGTCGCATGGGGACGACAGGGCTGATCTATGTGGCGATCGTCGCCGCGTGGGCTGCCTACCTTGTCCCGATGATGCTGAAGCGCAACGACGAGGCGAGCAAGCGCCGCTCGGCGGAGGCTTACTCGTCGTCGGCTGCGCGCGTGTTGTCGCGGACCGACGGCGGGTACGCCGTACGTGCTCCCGGTGGCATCAACACCCCGGCCGGTTCAACAGTCACCGGCACCTCCGCACACGGCGCGGGTGTGACCGCCGCCGGTGTGGTGATCCCGGGCTCGGCCGAGCGCGGTGAAACGGTGCTCGGATCACCGCCGGACGGATCGCCGCCGCGACACCATCTCCCCAACCGAGCCCGCCGGGTGGCCGCAATGCGCCGCCGGCGGGTGCTGTCGATCCTGACCCTTTCGCTGCTGTCGATGACAGCACTGGCGGGGCTCGGGATCCTGCTGTGGTGGAGCGTGTCCATCCCGGCCGGCCTGATCGTCGCGTTCGTCGTACTGACTCGGGTGCAGTTGCGCCGCCAGGCCCGCGAGCGGGCCGCGTTCGTCGCTGAGCGCCGGGCGTTGGCTGCCGCCCGCCACGATCGCGGGCCGGCCGTCGCACCGCCGTCGTCGCCGGACAACGAGATGACGGTCGAGGTCAAGCTGCCGGTCGCCGAGCCCGCGAAGCCCGAGCCGAAGCCGATCTCGTCGGAAGGCCTGTGGGACCCGGTACCGGTCACGCTGCCGACGTACGTGCTGAAGGAGAAGGCCCCCGACCGGACGGTCCGCACGATCAACCTGTCCGGCCCCGAGGTCTTCTCGTCCGCCCGCATGGTCGAGCCGGAGCCCACCGCCCCGCCGGTCGTCCCCGACGAGATCGTCGAGGAGCCCGAGGTCGAGCCGGAGATCAAGCGCGCCGTCGGCGACTGATCTCAGCCTCGTCACACCCCTGCCCGCCGCCTCCCAGCGGCGGGCAGATCTGTCTCCGCCACACCCTGATTCCGATTTCAACTCCACCCCGTCACCGTGTTAGAGTTTCGCGGTCGCCAGGAACACCGGCGATGCAGTCTGGGGCTGTGGCGCAGTTGGTAGCGCGTCTCGTTCGCAATGAGAAGGTCAGGGGTTCGAATCCCCTCAGCTCCACCAGACGGGTGTTATTAGAACAACCGGCGAGATCATCGCCGGTCAGTAGGACCCGCAGACGATGGTCTGACACAGATTGGCCGTTCCCGGCGACGGGGGCGGCCATTTTGGCGTCTGAGACCGTTTCAGGGGTCGGGACGGCATCTGGCCCGTCCGGGCCGGTTTGACCGGTGTGGACGGCGTGTAGGGCCGCGAACGGGTGGCGCAGTTCGTACCCGATGATTTCGTCTTCATCGAGGTACAGCCGGTGGAAGATGGCCTGGTTGAGTAGCCGCTTCTGGTCGTCGCTGCACCGGCGGTAGAGCGCCTGAGGGTCCTCGAGCAAGGTCAGGCTGAGTTCGATCAGGCGGGCGTCGTCGGTGAGGTCGAGTGCGTCCTCGCCAAGACGTTCGTCAAGTGGCGTCGCTGGCCTTCGATGCGGCGCAGGCGCTCCTTGATTTTGGCTTGCGGAAGTGATCCATCGGCCGCTAGATCCAGCAGGTTGTTTCCTTCGCGTCGAGGGCCTTGAGTTCGGCTTGAAGCTGCTGCTTGAGCAGGCGGGCAGACCGCTGGTGGTTGGAGAGAGCCGCGGCCACGTGGGCGCGCGTCTGCTCGATGAACTGCCGGCTAAACCGGACGGCGCCGTATACCCGCTCCACGGCGTCCTCGACCTGCATCGTGTTGACGTGCGGGGTGGTGCACTCGCTGGTGCGCTTGTTCACGCAGAAGAAGTACTCGTACTTGCTGCCGCGCGAGTTGGTCGTGTGCTGGATGACCAGCCGCTGCTCCACGCGGCGTCGGTGGCAGCGGCCGCAGTAGAGCGAGCCCTTCAGGTGGTGATGATGGGTGCGACGTCGCTCACCCGCCATCGAGTGAGAGACAGCGATTGCCTGCACCTGCTCGAACAGCTCTTCATCGATGAGGGCTTCGTGGCGACCCGGTATCCATTCGCCCTTGTAGGTGACGAAGCCGAGGTAGTAGCGATCGCGCAGCATCTTCGAGAGCTTGTTGATCGACACCCGTTGGCTCGGTGTCTTCCTGGTGGGCCGCGTACGTAACCCGCGGTCATACAGCTCGTCGGAGAGGTCGGCCAAGGTGTAGTCGCCGGTGGCATACAGCTCGAAGGCAACCTTGATGAGCGCAGCGCGGACGGGGTCGAAAGCCACAGTGCGGATCTGGCGGAACTCGAACTGGTCGATGACGTTGAGGTAGCCGAGAGGCGCGAGGCCGATGGTGCCGCCGTTCTTCGCCTTCTGGCCCATCTTGTACGAGATGTCGGCGCCGGACTCCTTCGACTGGTACTCGTTGAAGGTGGCGAGGATGCCGTGCATGAGCTGGCCGACAGGCGTGTCGTCGATGGCTTCAGTGGCCGAGATGACCGATACACCGCGCTTACGGAGCCCTGCCATGACGATCGCATCGTCGTAGCGGCTCCGGGCCATGCGGTTGAGCTTGTAGAAGATGATGATGTCCACGTCTTTGCGCTCACGGACGCGGGACAGCATCTGCTGGAACACGACCCGCTTGCTCATCTCCGTCGCCGACTTACCGGGCTCGACGTACTCGTCGATGAAGACGAGATCCTGTTGTTCGGCTCTGCGGTAGTAGGCTTGACGCCGCGCCGGCAGCGAGATGCCTTCGGGGTCGTAGTCGGTATCGACCTGGTCCTTCGTTGACACTCGTAAGTAGATGACCGCCCGCCGTCCGACGAGCGACTCGTCTACTTCAACAGGCTGACCAGTGGCCACATCGAAAGATTGAACCTCAAAGTCGAGGCTCTGAGACTGCAAGAAGTACCGATCGTCAGTTGTCGGCAGGTAGGGGCCATCCATGTGAACTCCAGCAGTAGTTGGCGGATTGGGAGCTAGTTCATGTGTGGTGGGCCGTTCGATGGTGGGAGCAGATTGAGCGGGAAAGAACGCTCGCGGAGGAGTTGAAGCTGTGCCTCGCGGATGCACCGGAGAGTAAAGAGAGCTTGCGTAACGGCTTCGGGTTCGGGTTCGGGTTCGAAAGCCTGGCTGTCCTGACGGTACGGTTTTACGGCAAGGTGTCCTGCCAACGTTGCGTAAGCTCGTGTTCGAGCGTGCTGCAAAACAGAGGTGGGTAGCGGGGCCAAGATGTGCTGAAGACGCCTCTTAAGCAGGGTGTCGAGGGTTCGAGCCCCTCCTGGCCCTCCCGCGGTGAGAGACATGAAATTCGTGCTTTCACCCTTGGAATTAACGACTTTGACGATAGATCCTGACGGCAGCTCAGCCTGCTTCCGGCTGCCAGACAAGCGCCAAGATCCAGATAGGTGCGGTCATGATCCGACAGCTCCCCGGTAGGTTGGTTGATCACGGACGGTGATGCCGTGTCTCACCTTGCCCGTCACGATGCGTGTCATGGAAGATGCGGAATGTCCGGTGAGTGTCCATGGACACTCGGATACGGCGAGAGGATCCAAATGGACGGGGAGACGTTCGGCGCGGGACTGAAATTCTGGCGTGGTCTTTCCCTGCGCCAGTTGGCTGATCTCGCGCACTACAGCAAGTCGCAGATCTCTGACCTCAAGCGCAGTGTCCGCGCCCCACGCCCTGAGATGGCGGATCATCTGGATAGGGTGTTAGAGGCCGAAGGTGAGCTTCGCGCACTGGCGGAGCTGTTGCCGCCTCCGAGCGCCGAGCCGCCCTTGCTGGATGCGCGCAGTTACACCGCTCTTGCGGTACAACTGCTGGCAGCCGAAGGAGACGCTGACATGCTTGATCGCCGCCAATTTCTGGGCCTCGGAAGTGCAACCTCACTCGGTGCCATTGCGCCGAGCCTTGCGTGAGAAGCAACCCGCCATGGACTCGCTCTCGGGCTCGCTGAGGAGCGAGCCGATACCGCTGCTGATGAGTGGCGCGAGATCGTCTGGGAGTACGGCTACAGCTACATCAGCATGCCGCCACAGGAGCTGCTGCAATCCTTGATGGTGGACATGCTCGGTCTGCAAGTAGCCCTGGAGCGCGGTAGCCGAGCCGCTCCGTTGAACGAACTTCGCCAGTACGGCGCAACGCTCGCATCCCTGATGGCCATGACGATCGCCAACGTCGGCGACGTTCGCCAGGCGCGCCGCTGGTGGCGTACCGCTCGCAACCTCGCAGAAGAGTCCGGCGACCCGAGCACGATCATGTGGATCCGCGGCCGCGGGGTCGTCCGTGGGCTGTACGAAGCACGACCAACCGCGGCCATCCTTCAGATGATCGAGCAGGCCGAGTCGTTCGCCAACGGCTCCACTCCCACCGATCGTGCCGAGCTCATGTCCGGCAAAGCCCAGACGCTCGCCCTGGCCGGCCGCCGGGCCGAAGCCGAAGCGGCGCTCCACGAAGTGCGCGCGATCTACGACAGCCTGCCTCCTGAGACGATCGACAATCGGGATTCCATCTACGGCTGGCCGGAGGATCGTCTCCGCTTCACTGAAAGCTACGTTTCACGTATCTCGGGGACGCGAACGAAGCGACGGCCGCTCAGGACCGAGCGATCAGGGCATACCCCACGAAGTACAGTCGCGGACCGGCTCAGATCGAGCTTCAGCGGGCGCTGTGGATGATGAACGCGGGTGACGTCGCCACAGGGGTTCAGCATGCGTCCGCCGCACTCCAGAGCTTGCCAAGCAAGGATCAGATCCGGCCGATCGTTGCCCTCGCCAAGGAAGTACTCGGAGCTGTCCCGGCGCCCCAGACTTCGAAGCCCGCTGTTGTCGAGTTCCGTGAGTGCCTGGAGCTCAGCGCGGGTTGATCCATCTTCAAGAGGGGTAGTCAGAGCGGTATGAGCGACCTTGACCACCTGACCATCGAGCGGCACGACGCAACCTCCACCCTGGAGCTGCGCGACGACATCTTGCCGGTGTACGCCGCTTCGCATGACGATCAGATGCACGATCCGTGGTTCCATCCAGACCAGTTCGGGGAGCGCCTGGTCGAGCTCTATCTCCCCGGCCGCGATCTCGAGCTGGTCGCCGCACAGATCGCCGGCACCGTCGTCGGCTACGCCTTTGGCAGCCCGCGCGACCAACATGGAGCTATCTGGGATGACCTTCACTCGACGTATCCAGCGTGGGGTCTTTCCGCCGAGCCAGTCCCTATGCAGATATTCCGCGAGTTCGCTATTCACCCGGACCATCAGAGGAAGGAAGTTGGCCGCCGGGTTCATGACGCACTGCTGCAAGGACGATCCGAACCGGTCGCCGAGCTGCTGGTGCGCAAGGACAATCTGTCCGCCCAGGCGGCTTACCGGTCGTGGGGGTGGGTGCAGTTGGGGGAGAAGCACCCATTCCCCGACTCACCTGTGTTCGACCGATTGGTGTTGAGGATGCCTACGTCCTGAACGTTGCTTAGTCTCTGCTGGGTCACCAGGCGCACTCGGCGCCCACGATTTGCAACCAGACCCCTGCACGGAGGGCGACGATCTGCATGGGTCCTGTCAAGGGGTGACGCGTTGAGGCGCGCCACATCGAGTCCGGATGTTTGTACCGTCGGGCGGTCACAATCTGCGACCGAGACCTTGGCAACGGAGTGTGATGGGCGCATAGTGCGGGTGAAAGACTTGGATGTGTCGGGTGGGGGGATCTATTCGGCGCTCAATGGTGGGGATGAGCGATGGATTTCTCGGATTATCAACGAACTGCTGCACAAACAAGCCATCGGAAGCTAGGTGGTCCAACGGCTGCCCTGGCGCCTATGCTCGGCCTTGCGAGCAAGACTGGCTCCATCTTGAACGTCTACAAGAAGTATCTTCGCGACAGCATCGATCTCGAAGCCAACCGAGCGATTCTTACTGAGGAGTTGGGCGACGAGCTGTGGTATGTATCGGCGATCGCAACAGCTTGTGGTCTGGACCTAAACGCTATCGCGGAGGCGAACCTCCTCCGAACGCGCGATCGGTACCACGGCGAGGTAACGGCTGGGGATCTCGAGGGGCTTCCCGTCTTCGATGATGGGTTTCCCGCCACGGAGCGGCTGCCCCGGAAGTTGGTCTTGCAGTTCACAGAGTCGACGACGGCATCAGGCAGTTGCGAGGCAGAGATGCTCATCGTGTCGGCTGAGCCAAACGCGTTTCCCCAGGGCCAGATCGAATTGCCTGGCGGGAAGCGGTCTGGGTTTGCCGTAGGTAGCAGGCTTGGCGATCCACTGACTGACAACTCTCGGCTTCCGGACAGCTACCGATACCACGACGCGATTCATCTGGGCTTCATGGCTGTGCTGGGCTGGTCGCCGAACACCCGATCTCTGCTGAAGTTGAAACGAAAGTCGGATCCTGCGACTGATGAGTGCGAAGACGGAGCCCGAGCAGTCTTCGCCGAAGAAGGGCTGGCGGCGGTGCTGTCCCGCCTAGCCACGCGCCGGCTTGGCCTCTTAACCGAACTGAGCGTCGATGGCGAGGTCATCGAAGTCGTGAAAGCTGCTGTGACTGGCCTAGAAGTGGAGGCGTTGCCCTCATGGCTCTGGCGGCGTGCTATCGCACAGGGCTTCTCGGCCATGAACCAACTGGCTGCTAACGAGGGCGGAACGCTGACAGTAGACCTTGACGCACGGACTTTGACCTATGCAAAGATGCTCTGACATGGGGGAGCCGCGAGTCATGCTGTGGGCGTGACAGGAGGTCACCTCGTTCGCTGACCTTCTGTCACGAAGGGAATGTTGGATGGACAACGGCGACCTGACGAAGCTAGTCGAAGATGTCGAGCTGGAGTTGCTCGCGGGTGCTCAGAACGTCGTGATCCTGGGGCTAACCCCCGTCACGGTAGCGTTGCTGAGACGACTCACGTCGTCAGGGCTGCTGAGCCAGATCGCGTCTGTCCATACGCCAGGCAAGCCTGGTGCTCGACCAGAACTCGTGGTCCCTGTCGCCTCAATGGCGCAGCTTGCCGAAGTGGCGCCCGATGTCGTCGTGGTCGCGTCGGATGAGGACAAGGAGCAGTTGCTCGAGGCTGCGCTGCCCTACCTGACCGGGGCGCCGCGGGTCGTGCTTGCCGGATATGGGCACCTAGCGTTCCGCGATCGGGTCTTCGAGGAGGAGCGGGCGAACCTCCTTGTCCCGTCGCTAGCCAACGGCTATCAGCACAGCCTCACTCACTTGTATCAGTGCCTTGTGAACGCCAGCCGTCTGGGATTGGAGGGCGTTGTTGCCGAGTTTGGCATGTTCAAGGGTGGAACAACCATGTTCCTGTCTCGGGTCGTAGAGCGACTCGGGCAGGACTGGCGTGTCGTGGGGTTTGACTCCTTTAGCGGGTTTCCACCGAGACGAAGTGCACTGGATATGTATGACCACCCCGACTGCGTGTTCACCGACTTGGACAGCGTGCGACGCTACTTCGCTGGGCGTCAGGTCGATATTGTTGCCGGTGACATAGTCCAAACGGCGAGCAAACTGGAAAACGAAGATGTCGTCGTGAGCTTTGTCGATACGGACAACTACAGCTCGGCTGTTGCCGCGCTTGACGTTGTGCAGGAGCGGACGGTTGTTGGTGGCGCGATTGTGTTTGACCACTTCGCCGGGGATAGCAAATTCCGCTACACGTTAGGTGAGCGGATGGCCGGAAGTCGCTTGCTTGATGATCCACGCTACTTCAATCTCCACGGGACCGGCGTGTTCTATCGCCAGGCCGTCTGATATATGATAAAGAGAAGCATGAAGCGCAGCCCAACCCCCCGAAAAGGCATTTACGAACTGTACTGGCATTTTGCGTCTGAACGTCAGAAGGCCTTTGAGCGGCGCGTTGCCGGACTGTCGGCGCCATGGACCGATGACCCGATCCTGCAGGAGTATAAGTTCTGCAATGTTTTCCGAGCGGCTGATCGAGTTAGTCAGTATCTCATCCGGGACGTGGCCTACCATGAGGAGGAGTGCAGTCCAGAGGACCGTCTCTTTCAGATCGTAGCGTTTCGTACGTTCAGCAAGATTAAGACGTGGCGCACGGTGCGCGAACTACTAGGGCACTACCCGACGCTTGATGATCTTGCCAGTAATAACTTTGTCGACGCTTTAGGGGAGGCCAAGCGGCTCAACGGGGGGCTGTATACCGGTGCGTTCATTCTGTGTGCAACCGATGCGTACGGGCAGAGCGCGAAGCACCTGAATCACGTTGAACTTTTCCGTCACATGTTCCTGAGTGACGATCTGGCTCGGCAGCTCATCGGGGCAACGTCTCTCAAAGAAGTGTATGTTCTGCTCCATGGCTACCCGCTTATGGGTGATTTTATGTCGTACCAGACAAGCATTGATCTGAATTACTCAGACCTTGTCAACTTCAGCGAGGATGAGTTCTCGCAGGCCGGCCCCGGTTCGCTGCGGGGGATCAAGAAGTGCTTCGAAGATCTCGGCGACTATTCGCCCGAGGAAATCATTCTCTGGATGGTTGACCGCCAGGAGGAGGAGTTCGAGCGCTTGGGACTCCCATTCAACGGTCTCTGGGGTCGTCGACTTCACGCCATCGACTGTCAGGGACTATTCTGCGAAACCGACAAGTACTGCCGCGAGGCAGCGCCGGAGTTGGCCAGCGCGCGGAAGCGGATCAAAGCGCGGTTCTCGGTGTCTCATGAGCCGATGAAAATGTTCTTTCCTCCGAAGTGGGGAATCAACGACGAACTGCCTCAGGGACCTGTGTTGGGGAGTTCGTCATCCGAGTTGCACGACACACTCTTCTAGCGACTGCATGAGTTGGTGGAGTTGGAGATCGGGTCCGCCATCCGGCGGTTAGTGTTTGCTGCTCGCTCAATCGCAGGGCCAAACTCTCGAACGTCTTCGGGCTTGTACCAGTTCAAGATCTCGGCACCACAGTCGATCAGATCTTGCGGCATCGGCACGTCCGGCGAGAGCCGGATGCCGATAATGGCGTTAGGCCGTTCCTTTTCCAGACTCCAAGCGATTTCATTAGAAACCCAGTCGCTACCATGGGTCTCGTCGCCGATGATAACGACGGTAACTGAGGTGTGCTTGATCTGCTCGCGAATCTTCCGACTGATGTACGTGGCGTCGTTGCTCTTGACCGGATCTAGCAGGTGGCGTCCGACGAAATTGAGATTGAGGGCCTTGTTATATCGCATCAAGTTGAACCCCTTCGCCTTCAACTGGTCGGCGTGCTGGTAGCTAACGAACACTCGACGACTCATGTAAACCTCGCTTGATCACTGCGGTTGAAGTGTGCCCATTTTCTTGCAGAGGGGGCACTGCTTGAGAGGAGCGAGGCTGCGGATATCCCGGAATTTACACGCCGTGCAATACCATAGCCCGCTAGGACTCTTGCCTTTATGAACAGTGCCAAGCTTGCCGAGGTATGAAGCTGCGTGCTCCCACTCGAATGAGTCCTTCTTGCCCCAGGTCGGATAGGTGTACTCCGATCTAGAGAATGAGAGACTTTCAAGCCGATGGACTTCGCCGATGTAGTCTTCGGTGCGGTCGTCCTTTGAGTCTATTAACGTGCGGAGATCTGCGACCACGGTCGGCTTGACAGGTCTGGTGAGGCGAAAAAATGGCTCACATATCTTCCGCAAGGCGGATGGCAAGCTTGTGAGCGGGATGGGATCGATGAACCGCAAGGTTTTCGCGGCGAGTGCATAGTCACGTGCAGCAGCTCCGGCCGTGCTCTCGGCAAACCACCCGATCTCGTAGTAGCCCGTCAGGGCACGAGCGCGGTTGCCATGCTTGGTCACGAAAAAGATATACGGGCGTCCTTCTCGTACGGCCTTGCCGCGGAGATCGAACTCACAGGTGGAGAAGAGACCATAGGTTCCGGTCTCTAGGTTCGGGTCGCTCTTGTTGTCCCCGCGCTTCGTTACGTAGCGGACGGGGTATCTGGCTAGGGGGTCGCTCAAGTAGATGGAGAGAGCTCCAGCTCCACCGCTGGCATCCGTGAACTCCTTCCACGGCGCATTTGGTGGTTTACTTAAGCTTGAGTCGCTACCCATCTTGTCACGGTAGCGCCTCGGTGGGTGGAGCGCCAGACACAGATGGGTGGGATTTCCCGATGGTGCAGTCATTCCCGGATCGTCGACTTACCGACGACGACATGCCCGGGTTATTTACGAGCGCCGATAGGGTGTCTCTTGCGGGCCAGCAACGATACGCCCGGTTGGTGATGGCGCGGTCCGTGTTGGCTCTGGGTGCTGCCCTATGCGGAGTCGCAGCTTGGAAAGTCGGCCGGCCGGGAATCGATGTACTGGCGATTCTTACGATGACCATTCTGGTCGTCGTTCTGGTCTTGGAGCTCTATTTACGCAGCAGCAGGCCGAGCGATGAGTGGTATGAGGGCCGGGCGGTCGCGGAGTCCGTGAAGAGTCTGACCTGGCGATACGCTGTCAGAGCTGCGCCGTTCACTGGGGCCAATGGCGCGCAGGATGCATATTTCCTGGATGAGCTTCGGGAACTTCTTTCGGATGTGAAAATTGAGTCCGGCATCGGTCCCGCTCCGCGCGATGCAATCTCAAAGGCTGTTCTGGACCTGCGCACGTTGCCGGTTGCTATGCGTCAAGCTGTCTATATACGGGACCGGATTAAAGATCAGGAATCATGGTATGGCAGCAAAGCAGAGTTCAATCGTAGGCGTGTCGAGGTTTGGAGTCGGACGCTCCTAATGGCGGAGGGAGTTGGCATCCTTGCGGCGTTCGCGAAGGTGGTGGGTTGGATCGAATTCGACTTGGCCGGCGTGGTGGCTGCTGTGATCGGTGTCGGTGCCACACGGCTGAGTTTGCGTCAATACTCCACGAACAGCAGGGCATATTCGTTCGCTGCCCAAGAGTTGGCGATCGTTCGGTCTCGGCTAGAACGGATCGATCCAAACAGCCCAACGGCCGACAATGACTGGGCGGTAGAGGTATCCGATGCTGAAGAGGCGATCAGCAGAGAGCATACGATGTGGCGAGCTTCTCGGTCCCGTCCGGAATGAACTCATTTCGTAAGGAGTGAAGCGTGATGTGCGACTAGTTTCAAGTCGTATTCGCGAACAGCGTGGAGCCAAGGACAGCGTTGGTTTCACCCAGGCGTGGATCTTCGAGTGAATGTCGGCAATGTGAGCGCTTGTGGCTCGGGGCCTAGCGCGCGGCTATTGACAAGTCGAAGCTTTAATGCATGAATAGAATGGAATGTGTATCGTTCTCCTGTATTGGGTAGAACCCGCCATCTACGGTTTAGGTGTGCTCAATGAAAGAGAACACGCTATGCGTTCGTGGTTCCGTAAGGTGTGGCCCGGTGAGGTAATGTTATTTGTCTCGTTCGCCTCGCTCGTGCTAGCCGTGGCTTTGGCTGGGTAATCCCATCAATGCGAGCATGGTCTTCGCGGTGGGGTCTTTCTGGACTCTGCTCCTCGGGTCAACTGCGGCTCTTTTCCGCCTCGTGTCACTAAAAGAAGGAGAGGGAAAGAAGCCATAGCATTCACCGGGCACCTTGGTGCCCGGTTTCCCTTGTTTCAGGATTTCACTGTATCGGTGAGGCTTCGAACTCAATGGCATCCATCATCTGGCTTGGCGTTGCGCTAGTGTTCTTCGGTATCCTCGTGGGTGGTCTTGTTAACTGGATCTTGCCCCCGGCTGGCATGAGTCAAAAGGTGATCATCATGCTTGCTGGTATTGGGATAGCTATCGTTATCTTGCTCACTATCGCAATTGCCAGGCGGGACGAGATCCGTCCGCGCCCTATAGCTGTCATTAATTGTTCGCGTCTTTTCGATAAGGCGCATGGCCTCCTAGGGAAGCAGTCGGGCTTAGCTGCGCCGCCCCTAGCTGGCTTTGCATTTATTCCCAGCCGAGAGGTTCCAGGTCGTGTGGACCTTGTGTTGACATGGATCAATCCAATTCCAATCACACAAAGCGGTATCGCTATACAGGGTGTGTATGGGCAGGATGATCCGGGTGATGAGTTTATTGATCAGAAGCAACCAGCCGCTGCTTCTGGCGAGTGCTGGAACTGGTATCACTACGGCCTGCGTGATGACGCCCAGCCAAAGACCGTGCGACTTCGTGTCAGTCAATTATGGCCGGGGCAGACCTACTGCTTCTATACATCATTTCGCATTAGTACTGGATATTCCAAGCCGACCGCGATTCGTTGTGAGACAGCGAGGTGGAAGGAGGAGTGGGGGACTCCTGCCCAAGTACCTCAAAAGTAAGTGCGCTTCAGTGTCGCCCATGGCAGCCCCGTTCGGGGCCGCTTACCTCGAGGATGGGGTTGTCATACCGGTCGCCATTGTTGATCGCGAACGCGTACGCCGTGCCTTCGCAGCGTCGCGACAATCGTTGTTCCGTTGAACCCGAGCCGCTCACCGATCCGAGCTGACGGCCAGCCGTCCTCGTAGAGTCGCGTTGCCTCGGCGATCTGCTCAGGCAATAGTCCCCTTCGGGCGAGCGGCAACCCTCAAGAGCATATTGCCAGATCGACGCTCGATTGGTCGGGGGCACGTACTTTTTATCGGTCGCTCAATAGAGGCGCCGCCAGCGATGGTCAGGCTGATGATGAAGTCCGGGCGTGAGAAGAAGCGCGCGATGCTGCGTTGGCGTTGGGCCGGCAGCCGTCGGCATCGCCGATTCGGCATCGAGGAGTGAGGTCCAGAACTTGAACTTGTCGTGCCTGACGGTCACTGGTCCACCGCTGCTAGGGCCCCAAACGTCGAGGAGCCAAGCCGTGGATCAAGTGAGTGCGAGAACAACGCTCCGCTTCGGCTTGAGTCGCCTACCTGAGTGTCAGCAGGTGGCATAGGATCTGGATGTCGCCGGCGCGCCGCCGGCGCGACTATCGGATCTGGCCTTGGCATCGCTGAATCGGCTGCTAGTACGTTGACTAGCGAAGAAGTAATGGGAGGCAACTGTGGCTAAGAGGTACTTCATCTCCCACGCTGGAGTCGACAAGCCGCTGGCGCTGGAGTTGAAGGCAAGGCTCGATGGCGAGTCATGGGTTGACCTTCACGAGATCGATTTAGGTCAAATAGTTTTGCATGAGATTAGCGCTGGAATCGAAGCGGCCACGGACTTTGTTCTGTTGTGGTCGAAAACCTCGGCTCAGTCAAGATGGGTGCAGTTTGAGGCGACGATGGCATTCACTCGCTGGCTGGAAGACTCTGCGATAGCACTAAGAATCGTATGCCTCGATTCCACGGCCGTACCACTTCATTTTCGCCCGTTCTTGCAGGCGCGGACTGCAGCCAGTGCTGAATCTATCGCTTCGGTGTTGCAAGGAAATACTCCCGCACCAAGTCCGCGTCGACGCTTCTTCAATCGAAATGCTGAGGTTGATCAAATTGAGGGGGCTCTATATGACAATAACGTCTCTGTGTTGTGGATCTGCGGGATACCGGGAAGCGGCAAACGGTCGTTAGCGCGAGAGGCCTTGGCGCGAATTACTACAGGATCGGGAACAGTCCTGACGGTGACCGTTGATGGAGGAACTGCAGAGCCTGAGCTAAACTTGAGATTATCGAGTGCGCTCAGAGTAGATCCAGAGGCCGAGGGGGCTGACCTCGTTACTACTGCAGCCCATAGTGCGCGGCAAATCTCTTCATTCGCATCCTCGGGTGGTGTGCTGATATTCGAGGATGCAGAACACTGGCTGGAGGACGACGGCACATATGGACGCGTGCTCAGGCAGGTTGTTGAGGCTGTGCACCGTCCGGGCGATAATGTCAATCGACTAGTTATTTTTACATCACGAAGGAAGCCTAAGGTAGATCCGACCTACCAGGAGTCGGTGGCGTTCTTCTATTTGAATGGGTTGAAGGATCAACATGCATTGCCTCTGCTACGATCGCATGAGGCATCCGGATCGGATGAGGAGCTTTTGCGCGCGGCACGCGAGCTTGATGGTCATCCGCTCGCTCTAGAGGTCATCGCGCCGCAGCTACCCTTGAGTGCGTTTGCTTTGAACGACAAGCGGCACGACATAGCTACTGACTTAATTGATCCATCTCGTGTCAGCACCCGGGGGTGGAGACTTCTGGAGATCTTATCGCTTGTCGATGGGCCGTTGAGCGGAAAAGATCTTTCGGCTGTTCTCGAACTCGACGCAGACAGCTACAACGATGCTGTATCGGAGGTGACGGAATACTCATTAGTGCGTCTCGGCGCGTCTGGAACACTTGCGTTGCATCCACTGCTGAGGGACTACTTCCTCCGATCCTATCGTAAGCACCCTGACTATTTGGAGCTGACTGGCGTACTCGCGAGTCTCTTAGTGGAGCGACTCAGTGAGCTCGAGCCGTCTGAGGAATCGTATGTCGAAACGTTGCTTTCCACAGTCAAGGTCCTCGGCTTGGCTGGACGACTAAATGAGGCGCGCGAGCTCCGGCAGGGCCTAATCGGCACCCTGTTCCAGACAGGAAAGGAGCTATTTCAGGAGCGCAGATGGGAAGACGCTCTTACTTATCTGGAAGAGGCGCTGACGGGAGACGATGAAGTCGATTTGCCGGCCCGTCAGCTTATTATGAAGGCACTCGCAAGCCTCGGCAGGCTCGCAGAGGCGCGCTCTCTCGGAGATCGACTGGTTTCGGCGAACTCGCATAGTCCTTCTGTTCTGAGGGATAGAGGGCGGGTTGAGCAAATTGACCGAAGATGGACTGAGGCGATCAGATGGTACGAGCGTGCGATTCCGCTGAGGCAGAATAATTCGCAACTCTATGCCGATATCGCTCAGGTCAAGATTCGTATGGAGGACTGGGAAGGTGCCGCTGCGGCCGCTAAGACAGCCATCGACAAAGGTGGGGATACTCCGTATGCGCTGTCAATCTACTCACAGGCGCTGGAAGCGCTAGGTGAATTCGAAGACGCTCAGACTATGATGTCGCGTGCGGTAGGCCGGGAGCCAAACAATCCTCGCTATCGTCATAGACTCGGAAGAATTGCTCTACAACTCGGAAATAGACCTCTTGCTATGCAAGAATTTCAGCGGTCGGTGGAGATTGACGCTACCTTTGTGGACTCTTGGATGTCGCTCGCAAGCGTTCAGGTCGATCTCGGTGATAATGCTTCCGCCCAATTTTCTTTGGCGCGGGTTGAGGGACTGCCGGGAGCCCCGCCAGCCGTTGTTGGCAACGTCCAAGCGAAGTTGGCGCTCGCTATCGATGACCTCAATGATGCGCAGTCAGCGATTGAGAAGGCATTGAAGGATCGGCGGGATCCACAAAATCTCGCTCTTGCGGTACGTGTGTTGGTGGCTCGTGGCGAATCTGGAGCGTTGCCGGTTGGGCAAGCACGTGCGCAGGTACGCGTGTTGGCCAAAGAACTCATGGCTTTGGAAGAGCTGCAGATGATCTTAGATTTCTCTCAGCGCTTTCCGCAATATTTCGACTAAAAAATGGATTTGCAGTTCGCTGAACTCCGAATACATCACCCATCCGTAGTTCTGTTCCGCGATGGACGTCGCAGTTGCGGTGGGATGCGCCGTGCCTCGGTTATTCCTTGGGGGCGCTCCGTCCGGGACTCCGACGATCTCGATGCCCCGGTCAGAGCCGGGTAAGACTGACGCCGGCATCATCTGCGTGAAAGCGGCGGGCTGGTCGGTGGGACCGAAGACCGAGGCTGTGTGTACGACTTCATCGTCGCAAGCACGGGTGGATCCCTTGTCGGCTGTGTAGCTGGCCGCAGTGGGGCGATGTGGGTCGGGTGCGGCAGCGGTAGACCCTTTTCGGTTGATGTTTGCGTTCGAACCGGCGCGCTCCAAGCGGGGGAGCGACCTTGACACACGTGGCACAGCCCGGAGGTCGGCCGTGTGCGCCGACGCTGATGACCTCACCTTGGCCGTTGCAGTGCAGGTATTCGATGTAATGCGCGGTGTGCATAGTGGTCCCCCGGGCGCGGGTCGTCGAGGGGAACCGGCAGCCGCATCCGGCGTTCGAGTGGAGTAGCTCAGACGGTGTGGCAGAGCCCTGGAGGGGACGCCGCCTGGCCAGTAGCTGGCTCCGTAGGGCAGACGTTGAGGTTCGTTGCGGCGGGTCCGTTCACGATCGCAACTGTACGAGTCGCCAGGATGAGGTCGCTAGGCGCAACAGGCGTCGCGCATCTGCTCGGGGGATTGTTAAGTGAGTCCCAAGGCGTCTCTGGCCGTCGTGCGTGGAGAAGGAAGACTTTTGCGGTTGTGGCGACGCGTTGCCGGTACTAGCTGTTGCTTGGGGCAACTGTTAGGGATGGTTCGGCCACGGGGTGAGGTGGCTGCGGCCGGTGTGGTGGGTTGCGGGTGGGAGTTGGGGGCGGTGGAGGGAGCCGAGGGGGTGGTCGTCGGTGCGGGCGTTGGGGTCTCGGAGGACTGCCCAGTTGATGCGGTCGCCGTTGCGGGTGGGGGAGGAGCCGCAGGCCTTGGCGAGTTCGGAGAGGATGCGGATCCGGATCGGGTCTACGGGTGGGCCGCCGGGGAGGGTGGTGACGTCGGGTGGGTCGGGGCAGTCGTCGGTGACGGCGACGGTGAGGAGGTCTCTCCGGAGCTCGAGGCGGAGGATCAGGTCGCCGGCTGAGCGGTGGAGTGCTGTGCAGACGAGTTCGTTCGCGACCAGTACGGCGTCGTCGAGGAGGGTGGTGCAGCCCCACGTCGTACAGACGTCGGTGACGTATGTGCGTGCGGTGTGCGGGCTGGCCTCGGAGGGCGGGAGGATCATCACCGCGAGCCGGCGCAGCGGTGCGCGGCGCGCGGCGGCTCGACCTTGCGCCAGCGTCGGGCAGATCCGGACGAACCGTCCGAGCGTCCGCGCGGCAAGGCTCAAGCCACCATCGAACGCGGCGCCCGACACGAGGATGAGCTGTACGCCGGACCAGAGCGCCGCGCGGCGGGCGACCATGCTGAAGACGTTCAGGACGTACGCCTGCTCCAGCCGCGCCAGGCTCAGGTCGACAACGATCGACGACGGCTGCTCGGCGATGCACTTCATCAACGTGTCGCGTATCCGCGGCACGGCCGACAGCGAGACCGCGCCGGTCAGGGTCACCACCGCGATGCCCACGGTGGAGTCGTCCACCGCGATCATCAGGCCGGCCCCACCCGCACTGATCAGCTGTTCCGGCACGCCATGATCCACGGCGAGTCACCCCCGGGCGTTGTCCGTCAGCGCCGTACGGCTCCAACGTGTGAGCCACGTTACACCTGATCAAATGTCAGAGCTTTCCGGCAGCGGCTCACTCGGGGTGACTCCGTGCCACGAACAGCCGGACCGATCTCATCTCCCGTCCGGGACCGCGGTGACCCGCACGGTCCGGTTCAGGATCGCGAGGGAAGGAACGAGGTTGCCGTACCGGTCACGGTCGCGGCGGAACCCCGGGAAGTGGATGCCGACACCGACCGCGGTGATCGACTCGGATGGGACCTGCATCGCCTGGGCGAGCACGGCCCGGAAGGCGAGTGCGCGGTCTGTCGAGACCCGCTTGCGACCCTCCTCGGTGCCGGCCGAGCTGGTCGTACCGGTCACCTTCAACGAGCCGGGGCAGTCTCGCATCGCCTGGGCGACGCGGTCGGCGGCTGCGTCGGCGGCGTCGCGGTCCAGGAACTCCGCCGTGTCCGGCTTGAACCGCACCACCGTCTCCGGAATCACGAACTCCGCGCACGGGCTCTTCGGTACGACGGGCGCCTGCGGCGGCTCGACCGCAATCACCGAGACCTTGTGCGACGACTTCGAGTCCTCCTGGCCGACGCCGGGGAAGGTCACCTCGACCTTGGCGTGCGCCTTCACGAAGATCAGCTCCCACAGTTGCTGGAGCTGCTTGAGACGCGCCTCGTCGAGCGGCTGCTGGGGCGGACGGGTCGCGCCCAGCGCGATCACCTTGACCGTGAACCCGGTCAGGTCGGGGATGTTGCTCGGCTTCTGGCTGCTGAGCTGTTCGTAGATGTCCTCGGCGGTCCAGCCGAACCCGAGCTGCTGCAGCCGAAGGGCACCGGACGTCGACAGCAGCGAGTCGGCGACGATCAGCGTCTTGTCGCCCGGGACGCCCTTGAGCTTGCGGGCCGCTGCCGCGATCGCCGCCAGCGGGTCGCTCTCCGCGCTGGTCGCGACCGCTTCCTCGACCTTGTTGCCGAGGGTGATCTTGGCCTGGGAGATGTTGTCGGCGGTCTCCTGCTTGGTGCTTCCGGCGGCGATCTCCTGGTCGAAGACCTCCGTCCCGGCCCGGTTGCCGTCGACGCCGACCAGCACGAGGCGGGAGCCGGTCATCAGCGCGGGCAGCTTGCCGAGGACGGCGCTCTTCGTGACCTTCGGCGCGTTGCGGTGCGTGCTGACCACCACCGCGACGTTGGCCGGCGGGCCGGAAGGTTGTGCTGGATCCCCGCCGCCGCAGGCCGATATTCCGACCAGCAGTGCCCCCACCCCCGCTGCCGTGACAAGGTGCAGTGAGATCTTCATCGTCATCAGTCCTTTTCGTGGCACGGTCAGAACCAGTGCCGGCCGTGGGCGGGGCAGCTGACGCCCTGGAAGCAGTGCACGTAGTCGCGGTGCCCGTGGGGCGGCGACTCGCAGGCGACGAGCTCGCTCTGGCAGGCGCGGCAGAAGCCGGCCGGGTTCGTCTCGGACCGGCGCCAGCGCCAGAACCTCCAACTCATCAGGCCACCTCGCCGCTGGTCATCCCGGTGGTGAAGTCCGGCTTGCCCGTCATCGTGATCAGGCTGTCGCGGTAGTGGCGCTTGACGTGCGCGGCCGCCTTGACCAGGACGACGTCGTACACGTGCCGCCGGGCCTCGTTCTGCTTGTCGACCATCCGCCGCTTGAACTCGGCGTGGTTGGTCACCGCGGCCAGCTGCTTGCCGACCTTGGCCAGCCGTCGCCGCAGCAGCGCGATCGTCGTGTCCACCTTGACCGCGTCGGCACGGACCGGGTTGTGGGTGAGCACCTTGACGAACATCATCGCGATGCCGACGGCGAGGATCGCGACGTACCAGATGAGCAGCATCTGCACGTAGTGGAACTCGATCGGCGCGCCGCCGTCGGCCACCTGCTTGAGTGAGGCCGACCTCGTCTCCTGCGCCGAGGCGTCGGTTCTGGCCAGGGCCAGACCGAACCCGAACAGCAGCCAGAGCACCGTGCCGACGAAGACCGCGCGGTCGAGCCGGTTGGCGTAGCCGCGTCGACGCCAGCCGACCAGCCGGGTGCCGAACACGTAGGGCACCACCACCATGAACAGGATCAGCATCGCGGCCAGGCTGGCGCTGAGGTGCAGCTCGTCGGAGCGGATGAAGATCTGCAGGATCCACGTCAGCACGACACCTTCCGGTACGCCGAACAGGATCATCAGCCCGATCGTCGTGAACCACAGCTTCAGGCGCTCGGGCCGCAGCACGATCCGCAGGTACTTGTCACTGGTCGGCGCGGCCGGCTCGGTGGCCGACCAGTCGGTGTCGTCCCAGGACTTCTTCTCACCGCGCAGGACTCGTCCGAGCTCGGCCCGGCTCTCCTCCGCGGCCGTCAGGTCCCGGCTGATGGTCTCGTGCTGGAGCTGCAGCTTGGTGTGGGAGAGCCGTTTGCCGTCCTCGTCCTCGGTGGACTCCAGCGCCTGGTGGACGAAGTGGTCGCCCTCGGCCTCGGCGAGAATGCCGCGGACCTCCTCCTCGGAGCGGATCCGGTCGATCTTGGCGTCGATCTCGTTCTCGTACGGCAGCTGGCCCTCGATCGCCTCGAGCACGGTCACGTCGTACGCGCCGCTCTCGACGTCGACCCGGGCCTTGGCCTCGGCGGCCTTCAGCTCCAGCGGCAGGTCGAACTCCGGCGGCAGCTGGGCGAACGCGGGCAGGTCGCTGTTGCGCTGCACCAGCGCCGGCCGAGCATCGTGGTCGGCCCGGCGTCGGGAAAAGAACTTCATCTGGTCGCCTCCTCAGGCGCTGCGGGTCTGGACGGTGGTCAGATATGGTTGCCGAGAGCCCCAATCGGGGCCCTCGAACGGCGGCCCGACCGGTACCTGGCTCACCTTGCGGTCGGCGCGTGAGCAGCGGTGCCGGTTGTAGATCTCCACGCGCACCAGGTAGGCGCTCTCGCACAGCGAGCGCAGCGTGGCGAACTCCTCGGGCATACCGCCCAGCTCGGCGTCGATCGCCGCGATCCTGCTGGCCGCGCCGCTGCGGGCCAGCGCTTTGCGGTGCTCGTTCGCGAGTGCGCGCAGCTCGGCCCGGCGATGGATCGACCACTCGTGCAGGTTCCGCGGGTCGCCGTCCGGCCGGCGGGGCGAACCCGCCACCGGCTCCGGTGCCTCGCGGAGTACGGAGTCCTGCTCCGCACGCTCGGCCAGGAGCCGCTTCTCCTGGTCCTTGAGCTGCTTGCGCAGCCCTTGCGCGAAGCCGGCGTAGAGCTGGTTCTGCTCGTGGGTCCAGTTGGTCGCATCGCCGAGCGGCACCTCGCGGTACCGGACCCGGTCCCGGACGGCCTGCCACCAGATCCGTCGTCTTTCCTTCCGCGTGATCTCCAGCTCAGGCACAGATGCCTGCGTTGTCCACCCTGCGAGGGACGTCTCGTTCATCTCGTCTCTCCCTGTCCACCCCGGTGTTGCTGTTGGGAGCCGCGCCGCCGTACCCCTCCGATCGGCGGCGCGACCCGTCACCCCTGCTCGAGATCTCTGTCTCCTGACGGACGACGGGTCCGGATCCGGGTCGGTGACGCGCTCGCGGCCGTTCGATCTGTCCGGCGAGAAGGCGTGGGTGCAGCGGGGTGGGGGTGGGGTGTGCCAGGGTGGGTGCGTTGGGTGGGCGTGGAGGTGAGTGGTGTGAGGCAGCGCGTGGCGGCGGGGCTGTTTGTGCTGGCGTTTGCGATGGCGGGGGTCGCGGCGGGGCATGGGAATGCGGTGGAGGATCGCGCCGAGAGTTCGGGGTGCGAGCTGTTGATCGAGGGCGCGCCGCCGGAGGCTGGGCGGGGGGACGGTGAGGAGCCGCCGTTGATGGTGACGAAGGAAGCGTCGGGGCTGGTGAAGGGGCATGTGTTCACGCCGGCTGCGTTTCTGATGGCGAAGTCGACCTGTCCGGACGCCGGGATGTGGGAGAGCTGGCAGGGGAGTCAGCATCTCGACGGGGTGGAGTTCAGCGAGTCGGATCTGGCCAAGGTGCACGTGTACGACGGGGATCCGCTGGGGTTGCGGACCTGGCGCGGGCCGCAGGGGATCGAGACCAAGCCTGTGGACGTGGACATCCGGCTCGGGACCGACATCCAGTCGATCGCCAGCATTCCGCAGGACGACGGTGGCGTGGAGTCGACGTACGTCGTGCTGCGCTACTCGCCGGAGGACAAAGGGCTCGTACCGTACGGCGATGTGGGCGTGACCGTCGAGAAGCGCTGTGGCGAGAAGTGGTCAGAGCTCGCGAAGACCGGGACCGACGCCGAGCGGGGTGAGTTCACGGTCGCCGTACCGGCCGACGACTGTGCGGAGGAGCTGCGGGCGACGGCCGACGACACCGACGACACGTGGGGCCGCCCGATCGTGCTGACAAATTAAATCCGAATAAATCTGGACAGCCCGCCCGGGGCGGACATACTTGAACTCCTGAAGTAAGCCCGCCGCCCCTGGGAGTGATCGATGACGTTGTCCAGAAGGACGTTCATGGCCGGTACCGGAGGGGTGCTGGCGAGCATCTCGGTCGGGTCGGTCCTGCCCGAGCAAGCCGCCGCGGCGCCCGCCGCGAGCCTCACCGACCTGGCGCTCAACCGCCCGGTGAAGGCGTCCTCCACCGCGTACGCCGCGACGCCGGCCCAGTTCGCCGTGGACGGGCTGGCGCAGACCGGCGTGAAGGGCTCCGGCTGGCGGGCCGCGACCGGTGACCCGCAGTGGATCGTCGTCGACCTCCAGGCGCGCTGCCGGGTCGAGGCGGTCATGCTGACCTTCGAAGGCACGGCTGGTGACCCTGCCTTCGACCTGTCCGGCGGCAACCCGTACGGCCAGACGCAGGGCCACGAGGTCCTCTCCAGTTCGGCACTGGACTTCCGGGTGGACACCTCCACCGACGGTACGACGTGGCGCACGGTGCACCAGGCCACGAACAGCCCGGGTGGGCAGGTCGAGGTCCTGCTGACCACGCCGGTCAACGCCCGGTACGTGCGGCTGACCGGTACCAAGCAGGCCAACGCCAACCCGCTGGGGCTCAACGGCTTCCAGGTGTACGGCACTGCGAGTGGCAGCCGTCCGCCTGCCACCGGCTGGACCTCCTGGGGTACCCACCACGGCACACCGCCCGCACTGAAGGCTGACCTCGACGGCACGGTCCCGCTGGAGTCCGGCTGGTCCCTGACGACGGACGACTTCGCCGCCACCCAGGACGGCGCCACGCTGAGCAAGGCGGGTCAGGACACCTCCACCTGGCTGCCGGCCGCCGTACCGGGCACTGTGCTGGCGACGCTGGTTGAGCAGGGTCACTTCCCCGACCCGGTGGAGGGCATGAACAACCTGGAGATCCCGGAGGCGCTCAGCCGGCACCGCTGGTGGTACCAGCGCGCCTTCGACCTGCCGAAGGGGCTCGACGTCAGTGCTGGTCGCCGGGTCTGGCTGGAGTTCGACGGGGTCAACCACCAGGCCGACGCGTGGCTCAACGGCGTCCAGGTCGGCACGCTGAAGTCGCCGTTCGCCCGCGCCTCGTTTGAGATCACCGCCGCGCTGAAGGCGAAGAACGCGCTCGCCGTACAGATCACTCCGATGCCGCACCCGGGTCAGCCCGGCGACAAGGGTGACGCCGGGCAGGCGTTCGTCCAGTCCGGCAAGCTCTGGCAGGACTCGCCGACGCTGCTGTCGGCGTCCGGCTGGGACTGGATGCCCGCGGTCCGCGACCGGGCCGCCGGGATCTGGAACCACGTCCGGCTGCGCTCGACGGGCGACGCCGTACTCGGTGATGCGCGAGTGGTGAGCAAAGTTCCGGGGCGAGCCAGCGCGACTGTTGCCGTCACTGTTCCGGTCCGCAACGCGGCCGCGGTCGATCGGACCGTCAACGTCAAGGCCGTCTTCGACGGTACGACGCTGACCAGGACCGTCACGCTCAAGGCCGGCGAGAGCACGCACGTCGCGTTCGACGCGGTCACGGTGACGAATCCCAAGCTCTGGTGGCCGAACGGGTACGGCGATCCGGCGCTGCACACGCTGACCACGACCGTCTCGATCGGCGGCCGGATCAGCGACATCCGGAAGACGACCTTCGGGATCCGCGAGTTCGGGTACAGCTACGACCTGCCGATCAAGGTCGACCCGGCCACGAACTCGGCGCCACAGACTGTTCGGATCCCTCAGCAGACCAAGCGGTTCGTCCGCATTCAGGGCAAGCGGCGGGCGACCGGTTGGGGCTATTCGCTGTGGACCCTGGCGATCAAGGGCACCGGCGAGGTCGACCTTGCGCGGACCGGTACGGCGACCGCGTCGTCCGACGACGGCAGCCCGGCGGCGAACGCGATCGACGGTGACGACCGGTCGCGCTGGGCGTCGCAGTACACCGACGACCAGTGGATCCAGGTCGATCTGGGGTCGGCCAAGACGTTCGACCGGCTCGAGCTGTTGTGGGAGACGGCGTACGCCGCGCTGTTCGTCGTACAGGTTTCTGATGACGGCGACAACTGGGCCGATGTGCAGGAGGTGAGCAATGCGCCGGTGCCGTTGAAGATCAGCGTCAACGGGGTGCAGATCTTCTGCCGTGGGGGGAACTGGGGGTACGACGAACTGCTGCGCCGGGTCACGCCGGAGCGGATGCGTGAGCTGGTCGGCCTGCACCGTGACATGAACTTCACGATGATCCGGAACTGGATCGGGTCGAGCACGCGCGAGGAGTTCTACCAGGCCTGCGACGAGAACGGGATCCTGGTCTGGAACGACTTCTGGGAGGCCGGTGAGTTCTCCGACGATCTGCCCGGGTACGTCGAGATCGCGCGGGACACGATCGTGCGGTATCGGACGCATCCGAGCATCGTGATCTGGTGCGGGGCGAACGAGCAGCACCCGCCGGCGGGGATCGAGGCCGGCATCAGTGCCGCCGTACGGGAGGAGGATGACGAGATCCTGTACCTGCCGGACTCGGCGGCGGGGTTCGTGTCGGGGCACGGGCCGTACTACTGGGTGGATCCGGCGAAGTACTTCGACGCGAACACGTACGACACGTTCAACTTCGGGTTCCACACGGAGATCGGGATGCCGACGATTCCGGTGGTGGAGTCGATGCGGAATCTCGTCGGTGAGGGCGACGAGGGGTGGCCGATCGGGACGCCTTGGTATCACCACGACTGGTCGACGCATGGGAATCAGCGGCCGGAGACCTACCTGGCGGCGATCGACGATCGGTTGGGGTCGTCGAGCGGGCTGGAGGAGTTCACGCGTAAGGCGCAGTTGGTGAACTACGAGAACATGCGGGCGATGTTCGAGGCCTGGAACGCTCACTTGTGGGAGGACGCGTCGGCGTTGTTGCTGTGGATGTCGCATCCGGCGTGGCACAGCACGGTGTGGCAGACGTACGACTACGACCTGGATGTGAACGGGAGTTACTACGGGGCGCGGAAGGGGTGCGAGGCGATCCACGTCCAGGCGAGTCAGCCGGACTGGAAGGTTGCTGCGATCAACCACACGACATCGCCGTTGAATGCGACCGTGATCGCGGAGCTGTACGACCTGCAAGGGAAGCGGCTCGGGGCTCGGCAGGAGCAGGTGCTTTCGGTTGGGGCTTCGGGTAAGGCTGATGGGTTTGTGGTTGCCTTTGGCCCTGAGCTGCCGACGTTGCATCTGCTGCGGCTGAAGCTGACTGATGCTCAGGGCAAGGTGTTGTCGGAGAACACGTACTGGCGGTACCGGGCGGCGACTGACGTGCAGCAGTTGAACTCGTTGGGGAAGGCTCGGTTGAACGTTCGGACTACTGCTGGTCGGGGGAAGGTGACGGCGGTGATTCGGAACGACGGGAAGGCTGTGGCGCCGTTGATCCGGTTGTCGCTGCGGGACCGGGACGGTGAGCGGGTGCTGCCGGCGTTGTACAGCGACAACTACTTCTGGTTGCTGCCGGGGGAGTCGCGGACGGTCACGGTGACGGCAAACGTGACCGGGACGCTGAAGTTGCTGGTGGATCCGTACAACAGCTGAGCGCGGCGCCGGGCGGCTGAGAGGTCGCCCGGCGGACGTCGTACGGGCTTCTAGGCGGTGAAGTCGTCGGGGTCGCCGAGGGTGATGCCGAGGGCCGAGGCCATCGCGAGGGTGACGGCGAGCGCGTCGATCGGCGAGGAGTTCGCGATCGTCGCGCCGCCGAGGTTGGCGATGCCACGGGTGCCTTCCCAGGTGCAGTCGACGAAGACGGCGCCGTTCGCCTTCACCTGGGAGAACTCGGCGCCGGTCAGGTCGCAGTTGCGGAAGACGGTGCCGGACAGATCGGCCGAGACGAAGTCCGCGCTCTGCAGGCGGCAGTCGGTGAACTCGACCCGGACGAACTTCGCGAACCGGAACGAACTGAAGTCGAGCACGCTGTCCTGGACGGTGACGTGCTGGAGGTTGAGCGCGGGGCCGGCGAATCCGGTCAGGCGTGAGGAGTTGATCTGTACGCGGGTTGCCGACGCGTCGGACCAGCGGGCGTTGGCGAGATCGCAGTGGTCGAGTACGACGTCGACCAGTATTGCTTTCTCCAGCTCGGACCCGCCGAGAACACACCGCGTCAGCCGGCAGCCGCTGATCTCCAGGTGCTCAGCCTCCAGATCCCGCAGCTCCACCTCCTCGAGCTCCAGATCAAGCAACCGATCCTCGTCCTCGATCTCGTCAACCGAAGGAGTCGCCCGCTCCAGGTCCTTCCGCAGCCGAGGTGTCGCGATCTTCTGTGCAGCCTTGCCCCGCCCACTCATGCGGTCACCGTATCGGGCTCCACAGACAACCCCCGCCTCGGCGGGAGGGGAGAGGGGGAGGGGCCGGTCGCCCCCGGCACCTCCCGCCTTCGGCGGTGGTGGAGCCCACGCGTCCGCAACCTTCGGCGGGGAAGAGGTGTAGGGAGGGAGCCGGTCGCCCCCGGCACCTTCCGCCTTCGGCGGTGGTGGAGCCGAGGCATCCGCAACCTTCGGCGGGGGACGAGGTGGAGGGAGGGAGCCGGTCGCCCCCGGCACCTTCCGCCTTCGGCGGTGGTGGAGCTGAGGCGTCCGCAACCTTCGGCGGGGGAAGAGGTGTAGGGAGGGGGCCGGTCGTCCCGGGCACCTTCCGCCTTCGGCGGTGGTGGAGCCCACGCGTCCGCAACCTTCGTCGGGGGAAGAGGTGGGGAGGGGGAGCCTGTCGCCCCCGGCACCTTCCGCCTTCGGCGGTGGTGGAGTGTGGTGGGGCCGGTCGCCCCGGGCACCGCCCGCCTTCGGCGGGGGTGGAGGCCTGCGGCACCTCGCGTCTTGAGCTGGAGTGGTCGCGCTGCGCTTTTCTGCGCGGCGGTCAGCTCACCTGGCGCACGTCGTACGACGTGGTCAGTCGAGGGCTCGGACCGCCGTGCCGATGATGGCTGAGTGTTCGGTGTCGTTGGTGACGACGACGTCGAAGTCGAAGACGTGGCTGACCAGGTCGAAGGCGCCGGAGATGGAGCCGCCGAGGACTGCTCGGGTGGCGCCGAAGCGGGTTAGCCAGGGGGTCAGGGCTTCGGACAGGACTGTGAAGGCGTCGACGAGGACCTGCTGGGCTCGACTCTCACCGGCTCGGGCGGCGTCGGCGATTTCTTTGACGCCGGGGGCTTCGCCGTACGCGCGGAGGATGGCTCGGGAGCTGATCCAGTCCTCGAGGGGCTTGCCGGCGATGTCGGTGCGGTACAGCTCGCCGCCGGGTGGGACCGAGTCACCGGAGCGGACTACTCGGCCGTCGGCGAGGAAGGCCGTGCCGATGCCGGTGCCGATGGTGACGCCGCAGCAACGGTCCAGGCCCTGGAGCGTGCCGGTGGTCCACTCGCCGACGGCGAAGGCCTCGGCGTCGTTCACGAAGACGACGCGGTCGAGGTCCAGCAGCGAGCGCAGGCTCTGGCCCAGATCGAAACCGTAGAGCGAGTCGAACTTGTCGACCCCGCGGTACCACGCGACTCCAGCGGAGTAGTCGAACGGACCGGGCATCGCCAGCGCCAACCCGTTTGCCAACGGCAACTGTGAGGCCGCGGCAGCGAGCTGGGCGACGATCTGCTCGGCCGAGGTCTGCGAGTCCAGCGGCGTACGCCGAAGTGAAGCGACCTCCCACGTCCCCGGCGAAACCACCGCCGCGGTCACGTGACTACCGCCGACCTCCAGCACAGCTACGCCCGCTTCGTTGCTCATGCCCCCCATCATTCCCGATCGCCGGACCGGTCCAGGCACACTGGTCGGTATGACGAACGAGTTCGAGGTGGACGGCATCAAGCTCGCGTACCACGTTGCCGGCACCGGCCCGGTCTGCCTGGTCCATCCCGGCGGCCCCGGCATCCACTACGAGTACCTGCGGCTGCCCGAGCTCGAGCAGCACCTCACTCTCGTGTACGTCGAGCCGGTCGGCACCGGCCGCTCCGATCTCCTGCCGAGCGGCGAGTACACCGTGCAGCAGTACGCCGAGTACGCCGACCGCCTGATCCAGCACCTCGGCGTCGACAAGGCCTACTTCCTCGGCCACTCCCACGGCGGCTTCGTCGGGCTCCAGCTGGCTCTCGACCACCCGGAGCACGTCGAAGGCGTGATCGTCTACGACAGCATGGCCTTCTACGGCCAGGAGCTGCACGAGGCCGCCAGCCTCAAGGTCGACCAGTACGTCGCCGCCCGCCCGGGCGACCCGCTGGCCGACCAGGTCCTCAAAGCCTGGCAGGAAGACGCCGACCTGCCGCCGACCAAAGAGGCCCAGCTCGACAACCTCGGCCGCCTCCTGCCGGTCTACTTCAAGGACTACCCGGCGATCGAGTCCCGCCTGGCCGACTGGCTGCCGACCATGGACCTGACCGTCGACCCGAACCGCAAGCCCTCGGAGTGGGACGTCCGCGACCGGCTCGGCGAGATCTCGGTGCCCGCGCTGATCCTCGCCGGCGTCGCCGACTTCATCTGCGGCGTCGAGTTCGCCCACCAGCTGAACGACGGCATCCCAGGCTCGGAGCTGGTGGTCTTCCCCGAGAGCGGCCACTTCGCGCACCTGGAGGAGCCGGAGGCGTTCCAGCAGGCGGTCGTCAAGTTCACCACCCACTGACCAGGACGAGTTCCGGAACCAGGAGCCGGTGCCGGGACGCCGAGGCTGTGGAACCATGGAGGCGGCGGTTCACCACCGCCCACCGCCCAAGCAAGGAAGTGTGACCGCTTTTGCACGCCGAGAGGACAGCCACCTCCGCGGTCCTGACGCTGAGCGTCGGGGTCGCGGTGATCGGCCATGCTCTCGCGGGCGGAGCTGTCGCGGGCTCCGTCCTGCCGCAGCTGCTCGCGCTCGCGGTGGCGTGCTGGCTGCTCGGTGACCACTTGGCGGAGCGGCAGGAGCTCGCGGTCGTCGTACTGGCCGCGATCCAGCTGGTCGTCCACTTCTCGCTCGACTCCGCTCACCACATGGCGTCGATGCACGGCGGCGCGGCCGGTTCGCTGACGATGGCGACGGCCCACCTGGTTGTCCTGCTCGTCGGCATCGGCCTGGTCGACCGCACCCACCAGTGGGTTTCGCGCGTACGGCGCATCGTCGCGCGACTGGTCCCGGCCCTGCCCGCGCCGATCGTGGCGATCGCAGCGAGCCACAACGCGCTGCGCGCAACACCAGCAACACCGTCGTACGGGCACAGCCGACTGACCTCGAACGTGTCGCGGCGCGGGCCGCCGGCCGGACGGACCCTCCCCGTTCCGTCCTGAACCGGTCGCGCGCGTCTGCGGGACCGGGTCCCGTGTGCCTGCGAAAGGCTGACCCATGTTCAAGAGAGTTGCCCTGCGCGCTGCCGCCATCTCCGCGGCGTCCGCGCTCGTCCTGGTCGGTGCGGCGAGCTCCGCCTCGGCCCACGTCACCGTCTCCTCGCCGGACGCCAAGCCGGGCGGCTACGCCAAGCTGGTGTTCCGCGTCCCGACCGAGTCCGACACCGCCAGTACGACGAAGCTGACGGTCTCGTTGCCGGCCGACCGCCCGTTCGCCTCGGTGGGCGCGCAGGTGAAGGACGGCTGGAAGGTGGTCAAGACGACCACGACGCTCCCGTCGCCGGTCAAGGTCGGCGACGTCACGCTGACCAAGGCGATCACCACGGTCACCTGGACCGCGACCGGTACCGGCGTTCCGGCCGGGGACTTCGACGAGTTCGCGCTGTCGGTCGGGCGGCTCCCGGAGGGCGTCGACTCGCTGAGCTTCCCGGCCGAGCAGACCTACAGCGACGGGGAGGTGGTGAAGTGGGCGGACGTCGCCAAGAGCGACACCGACAAGCCCGAGCACCCGGCGCCGTCGCTGAAGCTGACCACCGCGATCACGCAGGTCGCCGCCACCACGGACGACGGTGACGAGTCGGGTTCGGACGTGCTCGCCCGCTCGCTGGGTGGAGCCGGTCTGCTGCTTGGACTGATCGCTCTGGGCTTGGCCGTACGCCGTACTGGCGCGTCCTCGGGTGAGGCCAAGTAGTCGTGCGCAAAGCATTCGCGATCCTGGCCGCGTCGCTGCTCGTCCTGGTGGGGTCCACCGGGACGGCGGCGGCGCACGCCAAGCTGGACTCGATGACACCGGGCGACGGGACGACGATGGCGGTGCCGCCGACGCAGGTGGTGCTGACCTTCAACGAGCCGGTCGGCAGTACCGGCGCGCAGCTGCAGGTGAAGTCGCCGACCGGCGTGAACGTTGCCCTGGGCGACATCCAGGTGATCGACAACACCGTCACTCAGCCGGTCGGCGCGATGATCGAGACCGGCCGGTACCAGGTCGACGCCCGGATCGTCTCCGCCGACGGGCACCCGATCACCGTCACCGGCGCCTTCACCGTGAGCCACGCGGGGCATGATCCGAACAGCCCGGTCACGCCGACCGCGGCTCCTGCCGAAGGCAACTCCAACGTCGTCACGATCGTCGCGATGTCTTTGGTGATGCTGGTGGTGGTCGCCCTGGCCATCGTCATCGTCCGCCGCCGCCCGGCCGCATGACCAGTTCGTCCACCACTCCTGCCCCGGCCCAGCAGTCGCGCCGGGGCGCGGTCGCTGCGGGCATCGTTGCCTCAGGCATCGTTGTCTGCGTGGTCGCGTTGCTGGCGGCTGGTGGTGCGCCGAAGTCGTTGCCCAGTGGGTTGCACGGCGCCAGCCTTCCCGTGTCCTGGGCGGTGCCACTACTTCGCTTGCTCGCCGACGGTGCTGCGATTGTCTGTGGTGGTGGGGTGCTGGCCGCTGTCCTGCTGCTGAAGCCGGAGGCGGACGGAAAGCTCGGTACGCAAGGGCTCCGAGCGGTCCAGGACGCGGCGGTGGCGGCGGGTGTCTGGGCGGTGGCGAGCATCGGTGGGTTGGTCGCGACGGCTTCGGTCATTCTTGGGCTGCCGTTGTCCCATCTGGCGGAGCATGCGGCGTTGGCGGGTCAGCTCGATCAGGTGCGAGCGCTGGCCGTCGCAGTCGCACTTACTGCCGTACTGGCTGTTGTGCTCAGCGGCACCAGGACTGTCGCGTCTGCTCGGGTTGCACTTGTACTCACAGCGGCGGCTTTGGTTGGTCCGCTGCTCACTGGGCATGGGGCGATTGAGCGGACTGCTTTCTGGACTGTCCTCGCGACCGCTTCGCTGGTCGTTCATGTCTTTGCCGCGACTACTTGGATTGGTGGTCTGGGGGCGGTGATTCGCTACCGCGGCTCCGTCGACACGTTCAGTCGGCTCGCTCTCGTCTGCGCCGTGACGATCGGCATGACCGGGCTGCTCACGGCCGAGATCCACCTCGGTGGTCGCGAGGACGGCTGGGGGCTGATCACGCAGTGGGTCACCAGCGGGTACGGCGCTTTGGTGTTCGCGAAGGCCGTGGCGTTCGCCGTACTGGTGGCCGTCGGGTGGTGGCACCGCCGCGCGACGCTGCCTGCACTCGCGGACCGTCCCAACTTGTTCTACCGGCTCGCAGCCGTCGAGCTCCTGGTGATGGCCGGCACCGTCGGCCTCGCTGTGGCCCTTTCGCGTACGCCGTAAAAGCCGGCGAAAACGATCGGTGATCTGTCAACGAACCCGTATGCTTGGTCGATGGGTGAGGTGCAGTGGCTCGATGCGCGTGAGGCGCAACTGTGGCAGACCTACCGCGACTCCTACCGGGAGTTGATGGTCGCTCTGGAGGGCCGGATGACGGCCAACGGCGGTCTTTCCCCGGCCGACTACGCCCTGCTGCACCCGCTGTCGTCGTCCGAGGACGGCCTGCTGCGGACCCGCGACCTCGGCAAGTCCGTCGGCTGGGAGCGCAGTCGCCTGTCCCACCAGGTCAGCCGGATGGAGAAGCGCGGGCTCGTGGTCCGCGAGGAGTGCCCGTCCGACGCCCGCGGCTCGATGGTCCGGATCACCTCCGCGGGCAGGAAAGCGATCGAGGCCGCCGCGCCGGACCACGTCGACGCCGTCCGGACGTACCTGTTCGACAAGCTCTCCCGCGAGGAGCAGGACCAGTTGGCCGGTCTGCTCGACCGCGTCCTGAGCGGCCTGCCGACGCGCGAGCTGTGCCGCACCGGCACCACCGCCGACGCCGACTGCTGACCCGTTCGCGTCCCGTAAGCCGACCACTCCGATCCTTGGGTTGACATGTCATCTCGATTTGCTATTTTTGGTGATGCATCACCAACACCCCTCGTCTCGAAGGACTGACATGCCCAAGATCGCGATCATCCTCGGCAGCACCCGCCCCGGCCGCAACGGCGCGGCCGTCGCCGAGTGGGTGCTCGACATCGCCAAGCAGCGCGACGACGCCGAGTACGAACTGGTCGACATCGCGGAGTACAAGCTGCCGCACCTGGACGAGGCGATGCCGCCGGCCATGGGGCAGTACACCCAGCCGCACACGCTCGCCTGGGCGGAGAAGGTCGCCTCGTTCGACGGCTTCGTCTTCGTCACCCCGGAGTACAACCACTCCACCTCCGGCGCGCTGAAGAACGCGATCGACTTCCTGTTCGCCGAGTGGAACAACAAGGCCGCGGGCTTCGTCAGCTACGGCTCGGTCGGCGGCGCCCGCGCCGTCGAGCACCTGCGCCTGGTGATGGGCGAGCTCAAGGTCGCCGACGTCCGCGCCCAGGTCGCGCTGTCGCTGGCCACGGACTTCAAGAACTACAGCGAGTTCGCCCCGGCGGAGTACCACGTCGCCGAGGTCACCACGATGCTCGACCAGGTCGTCGAGTGGAGCGGTGCACTGGCTCACCTGCGCCAGCCGGCTGCTGTCTGATCCATCCCCGAGCTCCCCTGCTCGCTGCCCTCGCGGCAGTGAGCGGGGGAGTTTTCGTTGGTACGCCGACCGCAAACGTGGTGGTGACTGCCAGTACTCAGGGGTAGTTGCGCGGTGACACGCCGTCACGGGCAGCGAGGGGTCGATGAGCCGTAAAGAATGAGTCTCGTTCAGATGCGCCTGAATTTGACAACGATTTTCATTAACGGCAGGATCGACGCCGGCGGGGGGAACTCGCCGGACCCATCGCACCGTGAGGGAAAACTGATGTCCGAAGCGCTGAACAGACGTGGATTCCTGGGCCTGGCCGGGGGACTGGGACTGGCTGCGATCGCCGGGTGCGGGAGCGGCGGGGATCAGGCGGCCGCGCAGCCGCAGCACGGTGGCCGGTTGCGGGCGGTGTTCGCCGGGGGCGGTGCCAAGGAGGTCCTCGACCCGCACGTGCAGAGCCTGTTCGTCGACATCGCGCGGCACAAGGCGATCTACGAGAAGCTGGTCGAGCTCGGTCCGGATCTCAAGCCGGTGCCGCGGCTGGCGGAGAAGTGGGAGCCGGACGCGCAGGCCGCGACCTGGCGGTTCACGGTGCGGGACGTCACCTGGCACAACGGCAAGTCGCTCACCACCGAGGATGTCCTGTACAGCCTGGCCCGGATGGCGGATCCGTCGGCGCCCGACCGGGTTGCTCAGTCGTCGCTGGCGTCGCTGGATCTCAAGCGCTGCAAGGCGATCGACAAGCGCACGGTCGAGCTGACGCTGACCGCCCCGAACGCCGAGTTCCCCGCGCTGCTGGCCGGGATCGGCACGCAGATTGTGCCCGACGGCTTCAAGGACCCGACCAAGCCGATCGGTACGGGCGCTTTCACCTACGTCTCGTTCGAGGCCGGCCGGTCGATGGTCGCCAAGCGGTACGCCGACTACTGGGACGGCGCGGCCCGGATCGAGGAGTTGCAGCTCCTCTCCGCCGACGCCGAGGCCCGGTCGAACGCGGTGCAGGGCGGCCAGGCCGAGTACGCGAACGACATGACCGCGACGTTCGCGCGGACCGCCGAAGCGGGCCGGACGGTGAAGATCGTCGCGGCCAAGGGCAGCACGATGCAGGCGTTCGTGATGAAGACCGACCAGGCGCCGTTCGACAACCCCGACGTACGGATGGCGTTCAAGCTGCTCGTCGATCGGCAGCGGCTCGTGGACGTCGTACTGGCCGGGCGCGGTGTGGTCGGGAACGACCTGTTCGGCAAGGGGTATCAGTACTACCCGGACGGCCTGGCGCAGCGCGAGCGCAACCTGGACGAGGCGAAGGCGCTGCTGAAGAAGGCCGGTCTGGTGAACAAGGAGATCGAGATCTTCACCGCCGACGCGTCGGCCGGGTTCGTCGAGGCCGCGACCCTGCTGGCCGAGCAGGCCGGTGAGGCCGGGGTGAAGCTGAAGGTCACGACGGGCAGCTCGCAGACGTACCAGAAGGACCTGCTGACCAAGGGCGCGATCGGCAGCCACCGCTCCGGCGCGATGCCGATCCCCCAGTACGTCACTGACCGGTTGTTGTCGAAGTCGCCGTTCAACGTGACGCACTGGCGGCGCCCGGCCTTCGACGCGGCGTTCGCGGGAGCCCAGGTGCTGACCGACGAGACCGCGCGGGCGGCCAAGTACGGCGAACTGCAGAAGACGTTGCGCGACGAGGGCGGGATCCTCGCCTGGGGACACCCGGACTACCTGATCGCCGTGTCGTCCAAGGTCCAAGGGGTCGAGGCGGTTCCGCCGAACACCCTGGACCAGGGCCGGTTCGACAAGGTGTGGCTGGCCTGAATGCGGGCCTACGCGGCCCAACGGGCGGCCCTCGCGGTGCTCCAGCTCGCCGTCTTGTCGGTGCTGGTCTTCGTGCTGACCTCGTTGCTGCCGGGTGACGCGGCAGACATGCGGTTCACCGAGACGCTGACGCCGGAGCAGGTGGCGTCGCTGCGGGCGCAGCTCGGGCTGGACCAGCCGGCCATCGAACGCTTCGGTCACTGGGTCGGGAACGTCCTGAGCGGTGACCTCGGTACGTCGCTGATCAGCGGCGGCCCGGTGCTGGACATCGTGAAGGCCTCGGTGGGCGCGACGCTCGTGCTCACGGTCGCGACGCTGGCGGTCGTCGTACCGGTGGCTGTTGCCTTGGGCATCTTGATGGGGACGCGCGAGAACGGGCGGCTGGACCGGACGATCACCTCGATCACGCTGGCGCTGAGCGCGATTCCTGACTTCGTGATCGCGGTGGTGCTGGTGGCGGTGTTCTCGCTGAAGCTCGGCTGGCTGCCGGCGACGTGGGTCGGTGGGGATCTCCTGGCGAGTCCGGTGCTGCTGGTGCTGCCGGTCGGCGTACTGCTGGGGCGGACGGTGTGTCTGCTGTCGCGGCAGGTGCGGGCGGGGACGATCAACGCGCTGCATGCGGACTACGTCGTACAGGCTCGGCGGCTCGGGGTGCCTCGGCGGCGGTTGCTGCTGCGGCACGTGCTGCCGAACGCCGCCGTACCGGGCGTGCAGGAACTGGCGCGGACCGGGGACACGTTGCTCGGTGGGGTGCTGGTGGTGGAGGCGATCTTCGCGATTCCGGGGTTTGCGACGGCGTTGGTCGATGGCGTCGAGACGCGTGATCTGCCGGTGGTGCAGGGGTTGACGCTCGTCCTTGCGGTCGCCGCTCTCCTGATCAATCTGGCGGCGGACCTGGTCTGCAACCGGTTGGTGCCGCGAACGGAGTTGCTGCGATGAGAGCCCGTACGCCGGTCGTCGTGTCCCTGCTGCTCGTGCTGATCCCTTTGCTGGTCGCGGCGTTCGGGCCGTTGGTGCCGGTGGATGCGGCGCCTGGACTGCCTTACGAGCGGGGTGCCGGGCACGTCCTCGGGACCGACGGACTCGGCCGGGACGTGCTCGAGCTGCTGCTGAACGGTGGACGGACTGCTTTGGGGATGGCGCTGGGCGCCGTCGCCATCGCGTACCTGGTCGGAGGGTTGATCGGCCTGGTGGCGGCGTCCACCCGGCACCGGTGGCTCGACGAGTTGCTGATCCGTCCGCTCGACGTACTCATGCCTTTGCCGTCGCTGCTGGTGATCAGTGTGGTCGCCGTCGGCTGGCGGGCGTCTGCTGTCGCGATCACGTTGGCTGTTGCAGCGGTCAACGTTCCCACGGTCGCACGGCTGGTGCGGGCTGCGGCGCTGGATGCCGCCAGCAGCCCGGTGGTGGAAGCCCTGCGGATGCAGCGGGAGAGCTGGATCGGGATTCACCTCGGGTACGTCGGGCGGGCGGTGCTGGGGCCGGTGGCCGCCGATATCGGAACCCGGATCACGCTGGCGGTGTTCTTGGTTGCTTCGGTCAACTTTCTTGGGTTGGGGCTGAGCCCTACCGCGCCGGACTGGGCGGTCAGTGTCAGTCGTAACCGGGAGGGGTTGTTGCTGCAGCCGTGGGCTGTGCTGGCTCCTGCGTTGCTGCTGGTTGCGTTCACGTTGGGGTTCAATTTGCTCGCTGACCGGTTGGTTCATCGCACGCGGCGGATGGCTGAGGTTTCGCGATGAAGAAGAGAGAAGCCGACGACCCCGGGCAGGTGGCTCCTTCGGAGCCGCTGGTGCGGGTGCGGGGGCTGGCCGCGACGGCCGGCTCCTCCATCCTCGTCGATCAGGTGAGCTTCGGGGTGTGGGCCGGGCAGGTCACGGCGTTGGTCGGTGCCTCGGGGTCAGGGAAGACGACCTCCGCGCTGGCCTTGCTGGGGGAGCACGGGGATCGCGTTTCGTTGTCGGGACTGGTCGAGGTCGGTGGAGAGGTTGTTGTCGACGACAACGGCCCGACGGCTGCGGCTGCCGCCGTCCGCGGGCGCGTAGTGGCCTACATGCCGCAGCATCCGGGGAGCGCGCTGAATCCCGCGCGGCGGATCGGGGCTGGGCTGCGGGAGCTGGAGAAGCTGCATCATCCGGGGCGGAGCGTCGTACCGGAAGCTTTGCGGGCGGCGCAGCTGCCGCACGACCGGAAGACGTTGCGGCGCTTCCCGCATCAGTTCTCGGGTGGGCAGCGGCAGCGGATCGCGCTGGCCCAGGCGTTGACGTGCCGACCGCGGGTGCTCGTGCTGGACGAGCCGAGTACGGGGCTGGACTCGGTCACGCGGTTGCAGCTGGTGGGGGAGTTGCGCGAGCTCGCCGGCGAGGGCCTCGGGATCTTGTTGCTCAGTCACGATCTCGACCTGGTCCGGGCGCTGGCGCACCACGTCGTCGTACTCGATGCCGGGCAGGTGGTGGCCACCGGAGGATCCGAGGTCCTGCCGGCCGGGCCCGAGCTGCCCGTCGTGCACGGAACCAATCGCGGCGCCCAGCCGTTGCTCCAGGCAACGAAGCTGTCGGCGCGGGTGCGCGGACGGGAACCGATTCTGCGAGAGGTCGATCTCAGCGTGCTGCCCGGAGCCTGTCTCGGCGTGGTCGGGCGGTCCGGCAGCGGGAAGACGACGCTCGCGCGGTGCCTGGCCGGGTTGCACGAGCGGTACGCCGGGGAGATCACGCTCGACGGCGAGGTGCTCCCGGTCCTGCGGAAGCGCTCGGCCGAGCAGAACCGGCGCGTCCAGTACGTGTGGCAGGAGGTCCGCGGGTCGTTCGACGAACGGCGGCCCGTGGTCGATCAGGTCGCGCGGACCGCGCAGCGGCTCCGGGGCTTCCGGCCCCTGGAGGCCAGGGACGAGGCGGTCGCCGTACTGGCTCGCCTTGGAGTGTCGGCGATGGTTGCCGCGCGGCCGCCTAGTCGGCTGTCGGGCGGTGAGCTGCAACGCGCTGCGCTGGCGCGGGCGCTGCTGGCCAAGCCCGACGTACTGATCTGCGACGAGATCACGACCGCGCTCGACGAGCGCGGCACCGGACTGGTCGTCGAACTGCTGCAGGAGCTGAAGCAGCAGGGCACCGCGCTGGTCTGGATCAGCCACGATCTCGGCCTGGTCGGAGCCGTCGCGGACGACGTCCTGGTGATCGACGCCGGCCGGGTCGTCGAGCAAGGACCACCGGCAACGGTGATGACCCACCCGTCCACTGAGGTGACCCGGCGGCTGGTGAGGGCCGCCCGGGTCGGACAAGATCCGCCTCCGCCCGTGCCATCCCTGAGTACTGACACGAGGAGCACCCCGCAGTGACGATCCCTGGCACAGCCCGGCTGCACGACCATCTCGCGGAGGCGATCAAGGACCCGGACCCGATTCGCGTCGGCGACGACCTGATCTGCCTGCGGTTCGAGACGATGAAGGTGTACTCCGCGCTGGGCGCCGTACGGCACCTGCTGGAGACCGGAGCGGTCCGGACCGGCGACACGCTGATCGACAGCTCCAGCGGGATCTACGCGCACGCGCTCGCGCTCGCCTGCCACCGGTACGGGATGAAGTGCCACATCGTCGGCTCGACCACGGTCGACCGGACGCTGAGGGTCCAGCTCGAGATCCTCGGCGCCACCGTCGAGCAGGTGCCGTCGTCGAACAACCTGCAGCTGGACCAGAACCTGCGGGTCCGCCGGATCGCCGAGATCCTGCGCGACAACCCGTCGTACCACTGGATGCAGCAGTACCACGACGACATCCACTACCTCGGGTACGGCGCGGTGGCGGACCTGGTCGACCAGATCGCCCCGGCCGGGCCGCTGTGCCTGGTCGGCGGAGTCGGGACCGGTGCGTCGACGGGCGCGATCGCGGCGTACCTGCGTGACCGCGGCCGGGACGTGAACCTGGTCGGCGTGCAGCCGTTCGGCAGCATCACGTTCGGCGCCGGGCACACCCAGGATCCGGAGATGATCATCGCCGGGATCGGCAGCTCGATCGAGTTCCGCAACGTCCGGCACGAGCTGTACGACCGGCTGCACTGGGTCTCGTTCGACTACGCGATGTCGGCGGCGGTCGACCTGCTCCGGACGTCCGGGGTGTTCGCCGGACTGTCCGCGGGCGCGGCGTACCTGTCCGCATTGTGGGAACACAACTGCGACAGCAGCCGGCAGCACGTCTTCCTGGCTGCCGACACCGGGACCCGGTACGTCGACTCCGCTTTTTCCCGGCATGCCGAGGCGCGGCCGATGGACACCATGCGGCCGCGGGAGATCGACTCGCTCGACGAGCTCGCGGTGCCGTGGTCGGCGATGTCCTGGGACCGGCGCGAATCGGCGCTGATGCAGCGCGAGCAGTTTCCATCTGCGACTCCGTCGCACTAATCTGAGGGGCATGTCGGGGTATGTGCTGCTGCCGCAGTTGTTCACGGCAACGGAGGTCGGCCGCCTGCGGGACGCGGTCGAGCAGGTGCACGCCGCCGTCGTCTCCGCGGCCGAGGCGGGGCAGACGACGGTGACGGTCTGGCCCGACGGGCACCGGCTGGAGGAGATCGGCGGGACGACGATCCACTGGGAGCCGGATGCGCCAGGCAAGGCGGTGCGGTCGCTGTCGCCGGTGTCCGGGATGTCCGCCGCGATCGACGCGTTGTGGACGGATCCTCGGTTGACTCGGCCGATGAGCTCGTTGCTGGGGGCATCGTCGTTGGGGCCGTTCGTGGCCAAGCTCAACTTCAAGCGGGCCGGGGTCGGGTCGGAGTTCGCGTGGCACCAGGACTTTCCGTACTGGTACTGCTGCGCCGGCTCCTCGGCGTACGAGATCGGTACGGCGATCGTGATGCTCGACGACAACACGGTGGCGAACGGGGCGATGACTTTGGTGCCGGGGAGTCAGCTGGAGGGCCCGGCTCCGCGGGATCCCTGTGATCCGACCGGTCTGCTGGTCGATCCCTCGAGCGTCGACTCGGCGACCGTGACCATCGAGGCGCCTGCGGGGTCGGTCCTGATGTTCCCTGGCCTGATGGTGCACCGGTCGGCACCGAACCGTACGGCGACCGATCGGCGGTCGTTGCTGTTCTGCTTCCAGCCTGCTGGTCGTCCTGAGTTGTCCGCCCTGACGTTCGACCCCGAAAGGCTGGCCGATCTCCCGTGATCGCTTCTGTTGATGCCCTGACTTCCTCTGTTCTCGCTGGGGAGCGCGGGCCCGCGCCTTCTTCTGTGTCGGTGATCAGTGCGTTCTGGTTGCACAACACGACGCGGCTGCCGGGGGCGGACGTGACGTACAAGAACTACTACGTGCTGCTGCGGGTCGGCGAGGTCTTCGGGGCCTGTGCTTTCGAGGAGGGCGAGCTCGATCCTTCGTTCTGTGCCGACACCTCTGGCGTGGCCTTGTCGGAGCTTTTGACGTCGGCGCCGTTGCCGGTGCGGATCGCTGCGCTGGATGCGTACCTGGCGTCGGTCGAGCCGCATCACACGGCTGCGGGCGCCGAGGAGATCGTGCTGCCGGCCGGTACGCCGGACGTGCGGGCTCGGGCACGGGATGCGGCTGTTGCCGGCTTGCTCGACGTCGCGCCTGGCGCGAAGGTCGCGTTGATCGGGGTGGTGAACCCACTCGTCGACGCGATCACGTCACGAGGTGGTATCTGTTTGCCCTGCGACTTCAACCTGCGCGAGACGGCCTCCGGACTGCCGGTTTCCCGCGACATGACGGAGGTTCTGGACGCCTCCGATGCGGTCGTCGCGACCGGAATGACCTTGAGCAACGGGAGTTTCGACGTCCTGGTGGACCGTTGCCGTGAGCAAGGGAAGCCGTTGGCCATCTATGCTCAGACCGGAAGCGCGGTGGTGCGCGCCTTCCTCGGCTCCGGCGTCACCGCGGTGTCCGCCGAGCCGTTCCCCTTCTCCCAGTTCAGCTCCCGCCCGACGAGCTTGTACCGCTACCACCTCCAGGACGGAGCGTCCCGCACGTGAGCACCGACAGCCGCAATCCAGCTGCGCCCTCATCAACGATGAACCCCGCATCGGCCATGCCGCCGAGCGGCGGGACGGCGGGCGCCGAGGTGGTGCCGGGCGATCTGCAGATGGCCCGGCGGCTTTGGCCGTTCCTGCTGGCCTCGACGGTGAGCCTGATTCCGTTCACGGTGTTCGGGATGTACCTGGTGCCGATCGCGGATTCGGCCGGCGGCAGTGTGGCGGAGATCGGCGGGCTGCGGGGGCTCGGTGGTCTGGCTGCGCTGGTGGTCGGCTTTGCGCTCGCGCCGTTGATCGATCGGCTGGCGCGTGAGCTGGTTGCCGCCGGTGGGTTGGCGTTGCTCGGCCTGTCGGCGCTGTTGGGTGCCGTGGGCAACGTGTTCGCGCTGGCCGCGTTCTGTTTGCTGATCGGGGCATCGACCTCGATCCTCGGCCCGTCGATCGGTGCCGCCGCGGCGGACCGGTTCCGGTCGCCTGCCGCGGCTGGACGCGCGGCGACGTTGGTGTCGGCGACCACGTCGATGATGGCGATGCTCGCGGCGCCGGTGCTCGCCGTACCGGCGATCGTCTGGGGCTGGCGTGGCAACCTGATCGCCGCCGCCGTGGTCTCGCTCGCGCTGTCCGCGGCGTTCTTCTGGCGCGGGTGGGGGCGCAAGGCTCCGCTGCGCGCCGATGGTGGTGCGCGGATGAGCTACTTGGCGATGTACCGGGCGCTCGCACGCATCCCCGGCGCGGTCCCGCTGCTCGCCGTCGCGATGCTGCGGACGGCTGCCTTCATGGGGTACCTGGCGTACCTTGCGGCCTTCTACGACGAGAAGTTCTCGCTGGAGCCCGGCTGGTTCGCGCTGGTCTGGTCGCTGTCGGGTGCGTCGTTCTTCCTCGGCAACCTGTTCGCCGGCCGGTTCCTCGCGCTCGACCGGACGTGGCTCGGCCCGGACAAGCTGCTGCTCGCCGGTGTCGTCGTCGCGCTCGTCAGCGTCACGGGGTTCTACTTCTCGCCGACGCTGCCGACGACGCTCGTCCTCACCGCACTGATGGGCGCCAGCCACGCGACCGTCGCCGCCTGTGTCACCACTCTTCTCGTACGCCGAAGCGGCGATCTGCGCGGCTCGGCTCTCAGCGTCAACGCCGCCGGCATGTCCCTCGGCGTCTTCCTCGGCGCCGCCATCGGCGGCCTCGGCCTCGGCGTAGCCGGCTACCCCGGCACAGCCGCCGCCTTCGCAGCCATCACCGCGCTCGCACTGGTCTTCGCCCTCCGAGTCCGCACCACCGACAGCTGACCTGCGCCCGTCTCTTCGACCTTGAGCACCGGTCAGCCGGCAGTCCGGTGCGGGGGCGGCTGGTGGGTGCTCAAAGTGGGGTGGTGGGGACGAGAGGTGAGCGAGCGGTCGGGGGGATCCCGGAGGGCGACCCTGGGGTCTCGCGCAGGGACCCTGGGATCGGTGGATTATGCGTTCCCGGGTGGACGGAGTGGGGGATATCGTTCGGGATTATGGAGAATCTGCCCGAGCGCCAGAACCCGCATGCGCATCTGCGGGCGTCCGACACCGATCGTGACCAGGTCGTCGAGGTGCTGCGGGACGCGCTGATGAGTGGGCGGCTGTCGCAGGAGGAGCACTCCGAGCGGCTGGAGCAGACGCTGAGTGCGCGCACGCTGGGCGAGCTCGAGCCGATCACCGTCGACCTGGCGATCCCGGGGCAGCCGTTCCGGCCGGCCGCGGCGATGGCGGTTCCGGCGACCGGGCGGGTGCCGATCGAGGAGCCGACCGGTTCGCAGGACAGCTTCGAGCTGGTGGTCGGCATCTTCGGCGGCAGCGAGCGCAAGGGCCGCTGGCGCGTGAAGCGGCGGACCAATGTGCTGGCGATGTTCGGCGGGTGCGACCTCGACATGACCAACGCGGTGTTCGAGGGCCGCGAGGTGACGGTCTACGCGTTCGCGATCTTCGGCGGGATCGACATCGTCGTACCGCAGGGCGTCGAGATCCGGAACCAGGGCTTCGGGATCATGGGCGGCTACGGGGTGTCCGGCGGCCAGGACGAGATCGACCCGACCGCGCCGGTCGTCGTCCTCAAGGGCCTGGCGCTGTTCGGTGGCGTCGGCGCGAAGGTCTTCAAGCCGAAGAAGAGCAAGAAGAACCAGGTCGAGGAGTAGCCCGTACGACGGACCGGCTAGATCCAGGACTTGAACCACATGCGGTTCAGCCAGTCCGGGTGGGGGAGGACCTGGTCGGTGAGGATCGGCCAGATGTAGGCGAAGTTGAGGACGACCAGGACCACGAAGGCGCCGACGACCGCGCTGCCGATCAGGCGTCGTGGCGTGGCGGCCTGGAAGGCGGTCTTGGCGGGCCCGAGGATCTTGCCGAGGACGAGGGCGACCGCCATCACCGTGAACGGGATCATCGTCACGGCGTAGAAGAAGAAGATCGGTCTGTCGTCGAAGAAGAACCAGGGCACCCAGCAGGTCAGGTAGCCGACGATCGGTACGCCGAAGCGCCAGTCGCGCTGGGCGACCCACAGGACCAGCGCCGCGAGCAGCGCCAGGGCGCCACCCCACCAGAGCAGCGGCGTACCGACGGCGGAGATCACCGACAGGCAGTTCGTGCCCTGCTTGGCCTCGCAGCCGTTGGTGCCGGGCTTGATGTCGTTGACCGCGTCGAACCCGATCGGGCGGGCGATGATCATCCAGCCGGCCGGGTGCGACGAGTACGGGTGGGTCGCGTTCTTGATGTAGTCGCCGGTGTGGAAGGCGAGCACTTCCTGGTGGTAGTGGATCAGCGACCGGAAGTCGTCGGGCACGACCTTCATCACGCCGTGCGCCGGGTTCTTCGAGGCGTAGTCGTGGTCGTAGGCGTTGTCGTGCAGCAGCCAGCCGGTCCAGGTCGCGGTGTAGGTGACCAGCGCGACCAGGACGATGCTGAGGAACGCCGGGATGCCGTCGACGACGGCGGACCGCCAGAACGCGTGCCGTACGCCGATCGCGCGCCGCGCGCCGAGGTCCCAGGCGAAGACCAGGATCCCGAAGCCCGCGATCACCCAGACCGCCGACCACTTGGTGCCGAGCGCGAGGCCGAAGCAGACGCCGGCCGCGATCCGCCAGGGGCGGAGCAGCAGCAGCCGGCCGACCGCACGCCGTGCGCCGGGACCGGTGCCGTCGTCGAGGGAATCGGCGTGCCGGCGGCGGGTCCAGTCGCGGTCGGCGACCAGGCAGGAGATCGCCGCGACCAGCCAGAACGCCAGGAAGATGTCGAGCAGGGCGACCCGCGACATCACGAAGTGCAGGCCGTCGACGGCGAGCAGCAGACCGGCGATCGCGCCGATCAGCGTCGAGCGCGTCATCCGGCGTACGGTCCGAATCACCAGCAGCACGGTCAGCGTGCCGAACAGGGCCGGCATGAACCGCCAGCCGAACGTGTTCATCCCGAACAGGTGCTCACCGGCGGCGATCATCCACTTGCCGACCTCGGGGTGCACGGTCAGGCTCGGGGTGTCCTTGAAGACGTCCAGGTTGCCGGCCAGGATCTGCTTGTCGGCGATCCCTTCGGGCTTGTCGATGAACTGCCGGGCGTACCCGAACTTGAGCAGCGAGTACGCGTCCTTGGCGTAGTACGTCTCGTCGAAGACGAACTTGACCGGGTTGCCCAGGTTCCAGAACCGCAGGATCGCCGCGAGCGCGGTGATCGCCAGCGTCGCGATCCAGCCGCCCTCGAAGTCCCGCGGCATCGGCGGGTACAGCCGCTGCTTCACCGGTGGCAGCTCCCGCCCGAACGCGTCCCGTCCGAGCGTCTCCCGCGCCGGTGCGGCAGCCGCACCCTGGTCATCGATCACGGCAGTCACGCCCGCCATCGTACGGAGCCCCCGGTCAACCGTCTCCCCACACCGCCGGGGCGGGCTGCGATGATGGCTCGCGTGACTGGGCGACTGATCTTGGCGGGGACTCCGATCGGGGATCTGAGGGACGCGACGCCTCGGCTGGCCCGGGTGCTGTCGTCGGCGGACATCGTGGCCGCGGAGGACACGCGGCGGCTGCGGCGGTTGACCAGCGAGTTGGGGATCGTGGTCGGCGGCCGGGTGACGAGTTTTTTCGAGGGGAACGAGCGGGAGCGGACGCCTGAGCTGGTGGCTGCGCTGGTCGAGGGACAGACCGTTGTCGTGGTGACCGACGCGGGGATGCCCAGCGTGTCGGACCCGGGGTATCGGCTGGTTGCGGCGGCGATCGAGGCGGAGATTCAGGTGACCGCCGTGCCGGGGCCGTCGGCGGTGCTGACGGCGTTGGCGTTGAGCGGGTTGCCGGTGGATCGGTTCAGCTTCGAGGGGTTCCTGCCGCGGAAGGCGGGGGAGCGGGGGAAGGTTCTCGCCGACCTGGCGCAGGAGCGGCGGACGATGGTGTTCTTCGAGGCGCCGCACCGGCTGGCGGCATCGCTGGAGGCGATGGCCGAGGCGTTCGGGGCGGACCGGCGTACGGCGGTGTGCCGGGAGCTGACGAAGACGTATGAAGAGGTGAAGCGGGGCCCGGTCGGGGAGCTGGCGACCTGGGCGGCGGACGGGGTGCGCGGGGAGATCACCGTGGTGGTCGCCGGGGTCGATCCGTCGGCGCGCAAGTTGGGGCCGGAGGAGCTGGCCGCGGAGGTGGCCGTCGACGAAGAGGCCGGTACGCCGCGCAAGCAGGCGATCTCCGACGTGGCCAAGCGGTACGGCGTACCGAAGAGGACCGTGTACGACGCCGTACTGGCTGCCCGCCAACCCCGGTAAAACACGCTGGCCCGGCGCACTACGCTTGAGGCATGCCGGAATTGTCAGCGAAGCCCTACTACGTCACCACGCCGATCTACTACGTCACGGCCGCGCCGCACATCGGCAGCGCCTACACGACGGTCGCCGGAGACGTCCTGACCCGCTGGCACGCCCAGCGCGGCGAGCGCAAGTGGTACCTGACCGGTACCGACGAGCACGGCGAGAAGGTGCTGCGCAGCGCCCAGGCCCAGGGCATGTCGCCCCAGGAGTGGACCGACAAGCTGGTCGAGGAGGCCTGGAAGCCGGCCTGGGTCGACGTCGACGTGGACTACGACGACTTCATCCGGACCACCGAGCCGCGGCACACCGAGCGGGTCCGCGAGTTCTGGCAGAAGCTGTACGACAAGGGCGACGTCTACAAGGGCGAGTACGAGGGCCTGTACTGCGTCGGCTGCGAGGAGTTCAAGCTCCCGGCGGACATCCGGACCGACGAGGACGGCACCCAGCGGTGCATGATCCACGGCACCGAGCTGGAGACGGTCTCGGAGACCAACTACTTCTTCCGGCTCTCGGCGTACGCCGACAAGCTGCTCGCGCTGTACGAGTCGCAGCCCGACTTCGTCGCGCCGGCTTCGGCGCGCAACGAGGTCGTCTCGTTCGTCAAGCAGGGCCTGCAGGACCTGTCGATCACCCGGTCGACGTTCGACTGGGGCATCCCGGTCCCGTGGGACGAGAAGCACGTCCTGTACGTGTGGATCGACGCCTTGCTGAACTACGTCACCGCCGCGGGCTACGGCACCGACCCGGAGCGGTTCGAGGAGCTGTGGCCGGCTGACGTGCACCTGGTCGGCAAGGACATCCTCCGCTTCCACGCGGTGATCTGGCCGGCCATGCTGATGGCCGCCGAGGTCGCGGTCCCGAAGCAGGTCTTCGCGCACGGATGGCTGCTGGTCGGCGGCGAGAAGATGAGCAAGTCGAAGCTGACCGCGATCGCGCCGAAGGAGATCACCGACCACTTCGGCTCCGACGCCTTCCGGTACTACTTCCTGCGCACGATCCAGTTCGGGTCGGACGGCTCGTTCTCCTGGGAGCACCTGAACGCGGTCTACACCTCGGAGCTGGCCAACGGCCTGGGCAACCTGGCGTCCCGGATCGCGGCGATGGTCGGCAAGTACTTCGACGGCGTCCTGCCCGAGCCGACCGACCACGGCCCGGCCGAGCAGGTCCTCGCGGACAAGCTCGCCGAGACGGTCGCGACGGCCGACAAGGCGATGGACACGCTCGCGTTCCACGACGCCCTGGCTGCGATCAACGACCTCGTCGGCGCGGTCAACGGTTACGTCTCCGAGCAGGAGCCGTGGAAGGTCGCGAAGGACGAGGCCCAGCGCGAGCGCCTGGCCACGATCCTCTACACGTCGGCCGAGGTCCTGCGGGCGGTCGCCGTACTGCACCACCCGACGATGCCGAAGACCGCCGCCAAGCTGTGGACCCTGCTCGGCGCCGAGGCCAAGCTCGGGGCGTTGGCCGACCAGCGCGTCCAGGACGCCGGCACCTGGGGCCAGCTCCCCGCCGGCTCCACGCTCACCAAGGGCGACGCCCTCTTCCCGCGGCTGACCGAAGAGGCCTAGTAGTCAGGCCGAAGCCGTTGCCAGGTACAGGGCGGCGGCTTCGGTTCGGCTGGTGACGGCCAGCTTGGTGAGGATGTTGGCTACGTGGTACTTCACCGTGGACTCGCTGATGTGGAGGTTGTCGGCGATCACTCGGTTGCGGTGGCCCAGGGCGAGGCGTTCGAGGACCTCGAGCTCGCGTTGGCCCAGGGCCGCCAGCGGTTCGGCGGTGAGGATCTTGCCTGCCGCCGAGAGCGTGGTGGTGAGAGCTCGGGCGGTTTTGGCTACGTCGGAGAGCGCGACCGGGAGCATGATGCGGAGGGTCAGGCCCCAGCCGGGGACTGCTTCGACGTCGAGGCGGCCGCCTTGGGCGCGGAGGCGTTCGGCGATGCGGCCGAGGTCCAGGCGGTCGTCCAGTACGCCGGGGCCGTCGTCGCGGACCGTTGCCTGCAGGCCGGTCGGGTTGATGCGCCAGCCGACGCGGATCCGGCGTACGCCGTCCTGACCGAGCATTGCCAGTACGGCGGCGCGCACGGCGACCCGGGCGGCGTGGGCGAGGTCCGACGGGAGCAGGCGGTCGTTGCTGGGGGCATCCAGTTCCAGCTCGACCGGGAGGTGCCGGAGCAGGGTGTGCAGTGAGTCGGCCAGGCGCTGGAAGGCGCGGCCGGCCGGTTCCTCGCCGGCGTCGGCGCGGTCGCGCTGGGAGTCGGTGCGGAGGTCGGCGAGCGCGTTGAGTGCGAGGTCGACGGCCGTCGTACGGGCTGCGGCGTCGTCAATCTGACGGTTCCGCAGTACGCCGAGCAATGCCGCGAGCGTCGCCGTATGGGCGTCGGACAGCTCGGCGGCGACCACCTCGCGGGCCATCGCGACCGCGCGGGACTGGGCCAGCACGCTCGGCTCGATCTCGAGGGTGAGCCGGTTGAAGTGCGCGGTGACCACGTCCCAGAGGGACTGGATCAGCGGCAGCGTCTCGTCGGCGACCCGGTGGCCGGGCTCGAGGACGAAGGCCAGGACCGAGCCGCGCGGAGCGTGGTCGCTGGCGACGGCGAGCACGGTCTCCTCGCTGCCGCCGATCCGCGCCTCGCCCTGCCAGGGCTGGCCGGCGGTGACCGAGCCGATGAACGGCGCGAGCTCGGCGCCGGTGATCACGGTGGTGATCTGCGGGTCGCCGGTGGCGCTGAGCGGAGAACCGGCGCACTGCGGCGTGAGGTGCGCGACCGCGCGGTGCGGGACGGCGGTCGCCAGGGTCTCCGAGAGCGCCGCGATCATCTGCGGCGGCTCGACCTGGACCAGGCGCGCGGCGGCGGTCAGGACGGTCACGGCCTCGGAGTTCTCCATGGTGGCCAGCGTACGGCGGTTGACCTATCCACCTGGCCGTTCTTTCGGACTGCGGACAGCTGGCCGAAAGGCCAGTCGGGAATACCGGTGACGGGTCCACGCTTGAACTCGAAGAGGCTTGATTGAGAGCTCAACTACCTAAGGACGGGTATCTGATGGAAGCGGTCGTGTTCGAGGAGTTCGGTGGTCCCGAGGTGCTGCGCAGCCGCGAGATCGACGCGCCGCACGCCGGACCGGGGCAGGTCCGGATCAAGGTCCTGGCGGCCGGCGTGAACCCGATGGACTACAAGGTCCGCCGCGGGTGGTTCGAGGCGATGATGCCGACCACGTTCCCGGCGGTTCCGGGGTCCGAGATCGCGGGGGTCGTGGACGAGGCCGGCGAGGGTGCCGAGTTCGCCGTGGGTGACGAGGTGGTCGGGTGGTCGGCGACGGGTGGGTACGCGCAGCACGCGCTGCTCGGGAACGCCGTACGGAAGCCGGCTGGGGTGTCGTTCGAGCAGGCGGTCGCAGTACCGGTTGCTGGTGAGACGGCGCAGCGGGTGCTCGACCTGCTGCAGGTGAAGGCGGGGGAGACGCTGCTGCTGCACGGTGCGGCGGGTGCTGTCGGGGCTGTGGCTGTGCAGTTGGCGGTTGCTGCTGGGGTGACGGTTGTCGGTACGGCGTCTGAGGCGAACCACGAGTACCTGCGGTCGCTGGGGGCGACTCCGGTTGCGTACGGCGATGGGCTGGTCGATCGGGTGCGTGCGGTGGCGCCGGTGGTCGACGCTGTCTTCGATGCTGCGGGGCAGGGTGGGCTGAAGGAGTCGATCGACCTGCGCGGCGGGACCGAGCGGATCGTCACGATCGCGGACATGAGTGCTGGGGATCTGGGGATCGAGGTGTCGGCCGGTGGGACGGATCCGGAGATCGCGCGCGGCTGGCTGACCCAGCAACTGCAGCTCGCTGCCGACGGTCAGCTGAAGGTGCGCATTGCTGAGACGTTCGCTCTTGCTGAAGCTGCCAAGGCGCAGGAGATCTCCGAGGCCGGTCACGCGAAGGGCAAGCTGGTTCTTCTTCCCTGACAGCCTGGGTCGGGCGACTTTAACCGGTCGCCCGGCCCGCGGTGCGGTTCTACAGTCGGGCCATGACTCACATCCTTGCCGCGGTGGCTTGGCCCTATGCGAACGGGCCTCGGCACATCGGGCATGTTTCCGGGTTCGGGGTTCCTGCGGACGTGTTCGGCCGGTACCAGCGGATGATGGGTCACGACGTGCTGATGGTGTCGGGGACCGACGAGCACGGGACGCCGATCCTGGTGCAGGCCGAGCGCGAAGGCGTCAGTCCGCGCGAGCTCGCCGACCGGTACAACCGGGTGATCGTCGAGGACCTGCAGGGCCTCGGCCTGTCGTACGACCTGTTCACCCGGACCACCACGCGCAACCACTACGCCGTCGCCCAGGAACTCTTCAGAACCGTTCACCGTAACGGCTTTCTGATCCCCCGGACGGCGATGGGCGCGATCTCGCCGTCGACCGGCCGCACGCTGCCGGACCGCTACATCGAGGGCACCTGCCCGATCTGCGGGTACGACGGCGCCCGCGGCGACCAGTGCGACAACTGCGGCAACCAGCTCGACGCGATCGACCTCCGCGACCCGCATAGCCGGATCAACGGCGAGACCCCGAAGTTCGTCGAGACCGAGCACTTCTTCCTCGACCTGCCGGCGCTCGCCGACCAGCTCGGCTCCTGGCTGCAGACCCGGACCGAGTGGCGCCCGAACGTCCTCAAGTTCGCCACGAACCTGCTCGCCGACGTCCGTCCCCGCGCGATGACGCGCGACATCGACTGGGGCATCCCGGTCCCGCTGCCCGGCTGGGAGAACAAGCGCCTGTACGTCTGGTTCGACGCGGTGATCGGCTACCTCTCGGCGAGCATCGAGTGGGCCCGTCGCTCCGGCGACGACGACGCGTGGCGCGCCTGGTGGTGCGACCCGGACGCGCGCTCGTACTACTTCATGGGCAAGGACAACATCACCTTCCACGCCCAGATCTGGCCCGCCGAGCTGCTCGCGAACAACAGCAACCCCGGCCCGTACGGCGTACTGAACCTGCCGACCGAGGTCGTCAGCAGCGAGTTCCTCACCATGGAGGGCCGCAAGTTCTCCTCGTCCCGGTCGGTCGTGATCTACGTCCGCGACGTGCTCGAGCGGTACGGCGCCGACGCGCTGCGCTACTTCATCGCGGCCGCCGGGCCGGAGACGCAGGACACCGACTTCACCTGGGCCGAGTTCGTCCGCCGCAACAACGACGAGCTCGTCGGCACCTGGGGCAACCTGGTGAACCGGACCGCCTCGATGATCGCCAAGAACTTCGGCGCGATCCCGGCGGCCGGTGAGCTGACCACGGCCGACCACGACCTGCTCGCGCGCAGCCGGGCGGCGTACGGCGTGGTCGGCGAGCACCTGGAACACCAGCGGCTCCGGCAGGGCATCGGGGCCGCGATGCGCGTCGCCGCGGACGCGAACCAGTACCTGTCCCAGCAGGCGCCCTGGAAGGAGTCCGACCCGGAGCGCAAGGGCACGATTCTGCACGTCGCCGCGCAGGTGGTCAGCGACACCAACCGGCTGCTGGCGCCGTTCCTGCCGCACGCGGCGCAGCAGGTGCACGAGACGCTCGGCGGGACCGGCGCGATCACCGACCGCCCGGAGATCCGGGAGGTCGCCGACCTGGACGGAGGACCCGGCTATCCGGTGATCACCGGCGACTACTCCAGTACGACGCCGTGGGCGCCGCAGGCCGTCGTACCGGGAACTGCGGTGGCTGCGCCGCGGCCGGTGTTCGCGAAGCTGGCGCCGTCGGTGGTGGACGAGGAACTCGCCCGGCTGGCGTGACGCTTTTCTCCAAGACCCCCGATGGGTACCGGCCTACCGTCGGGGGAGAAGGAGTTGAGGACATATGACTGGCTACGTGGCCACTGCGCGAGTCGAGATCGAGGCGTCGCCGGAGCGGGTCTGGGAGGTGCTGCTGGACCCGGTCGCGACCAAGGAGTTCATGTTCGGGGCCGATCTGGAGACCGACTGGAAGGTCGGGAGCCCGATCACCTGGAGCGGCGAGTACGAGGGCAAGGCGTACCAGGACAAGGGCGAGGTGCTGGAGGTCGAGCCGGGCCGGCTGTTGAAGGTGACGCACTACAGCCCGCTCGGCGGGCAGCCCGACGTACCGGAGAACTACCACACGCTCACGTACGAGCTGAGTGGTGACGGCCCGACGTCGTTGTCGCTGAGCCAGGACAACAACGCTTCCGAGGAGGAGGCCGAGCACTCGCGCGGGATGTGGGAGATGCTCGTCCAGGGCGTGAAAAAGGTTGCCGAGTCAGGCTGAGGACTGCCGTGTGAAGGCCCGTTCAGGGGTTCGTTAAGCTGCGACGACTTGTTGTCTGGTGGGAGTAGCAGAAACCTCTGATGTCCGTGCGTGTGCTTCGGCCCGCCCTGTGGATCGCCCTGCCTGTGGTGACGGTCCTGATGATGGCCGGAGTCGGAGACCCGATCACGGAGACCATCAGGTACCTGATCACCTGGCTGCTGACGGTCCTCGTGCCCGGCGTCCTGATCTGGCGGGTGCTGGCCGGCGGGCGGTCGGTGCCGCAGGACCTCGGGTTCGGCGCCGTGATCGGCATCTGCTGGCAGCTGCTCGTCTGGGTGGCCTGTACGGGGCTGGGCGTGCCCAGTCTGCAGTGGCTCCCGGCGCTCGGGTTCTACGTCGTCTTCTTCGCCGTACCGGCGCTGCGGCGGCGAGTGACGTGGCAGCCGGGGCCGGGCTGGTGGCAGCCGGCGATGGCTGCGCTGCTGCTGCTCGCCGTGGTGCGGACCGTGGTCGGCCTGCTCCGGGTCTGGCCGCTGCCGCCGATCGCGTTCGACCGGCACCAGGACTACTGGTACCAGCTCGGCCTGATCCAGGTGCTCAAGCACGACATCACCCCGCCTGATCCGTCGGTGCTGGGCGAGCCGCTGATCTACCACTGGTTCGCCAACGCCTCGATGGCCGGTCAGTCGGTGATGGCGAACGTCGAGCCGTCCCACGTGCTCATGCACCAGTGGCAGATCACCTTCGTGATCAGTCTGGTCCTGGCGGGCTGGGCTGCGGGAGAGGCGCTGACCGGCAAGACCTGGGTCGGAGCTGTGGCCGGCCTGCTGACCGGTGCACTCCCCGGGACGCTCCAGCTCGCTGCCAAGCCCATGGTCGAGGTGTCGCCCGCCCAGGTCGTGCAGGGCCCCACCGGCGCGCTGGCTGTCCTCGTGATGCTCGGACTGGTCGGCCCGACCGTGCTGATCCTGCGCAAGCAGGCCACGCGTGGCACCTGGCTGGCGATGGCCCTGATGATCGCTCTGGCGACAGGCACCAAGCCGACCGTGCTCCCGATCATGCTGGCCGGCTCGGTCGTGGTCGGCCTCTTCGCCTGGGTCACCGAGCGCAAACTGCCCTGGCGGATCGTCGCACTCGGTGCCCTGGCCGGTACGTTCTTCCTGGCGGCCACAGTCGCCCTGACCGGCAGCACGGGCGGCAGCCGGATCCAGATCCTGGCAGCGCTCCGCGTGCAGCCCTTCTACGCCTCGGTCTCCGGTGACCACTCCTACCCGGCGACCGGCGGCTGGGTGCTGCCGTCGATCGCCACTGGTGAGCCGCGGCTGCTGCTGTTCGCCGCAAGCCTGCTGGCCTACTACCTGCTGATCAACTCGGCCCGCCTGCTCTCCCTGCTCAGTACGACGACCAGTCCGTCGCGCCGCGACCCGGCGTACTGGTGGCTGTCCGGCTGTGTCGTTGCGGGGACAGGCGTCACGCTGGTGTTCTCCCACACGGGCTACTCGGAGTACCACTTCCTCCGGACCGTCACAGCGCTCGGAGTGGTCGGCACGGTCGCTGTCGCCTCCACTCTGGTCGACGCGACGACCCGCTGGCGGCCGATCCTGGTCGCTGGGGTCGCAGGCTTCGCGACGGCGCTGCTGATCCGGCTGCTGTGGTTCCACGTACCCGAGGTGCCGACGACGGTCGGCCGGGCGATCGTCGCGCTCGTCGTACCGTTCCAGGTGCTTGCCGTGGTCGGCCTGGTCGTGGTCTTCCTGACCAAACGGCGCTCCAAGCCGCTGGTCCTCCTGCAGGTGATCGCACTGGTCCTCGCGGCCGGTCTGCCGAATCAGGTCATCGAGCTCTCCAGCAACCTGTACCGCTCGGTCTCCGGCCGTCCGGTGGTCGCCGACGAGAAGGACCGCACCTACCTGACCGAGAACGAGCAGCAGGCGATGATCTGGCTCGACGAGCACGCCAAGCCCGGTGAGGTCGCGGTCAGCAACGTCTTCTGCATGCCGTCGCGCTTCCGCCCGGGCTGCCCGGACGACGCGTTCTGGACCTCCGGGCTGAGCGGCGTCCAGCAGTACCTGGGCGCCTGGGCCTACGCCCCGAAGAACCTCGAGGCGACGCAGAACAAGACCAGCTTCCTGACCCAGCCGTCGCCCTGGCCGGACCGCCTCCAGCAGAGCCTGGACGCCGTACGCCGTCCGACGCCGGCCCTGCTGACCAAGCTGCACAAGGAGATCGGCGTCGACTGGGTCATCGCCGACCTGCGCGCCGGGCCGGTCTCACCAGCCCTCGACCACCTGGCCGAGCGGGTCTACGCGAACGCGGACATCCGGATCTACCGCCTGCGCTGATGTCAAAAGCTGCAACCACCGGCGGCCTTTGATCACGGGTTGGCAACACAAGCAAGCTTTTACGCTGCTCAGGCATCTATTCAGTATGACGGCCTTTCGAGCACTGCGGCAGCTGGTGCTGTGGGCTGCGGTGCCGCTGGTCGTCATCCTGCTGCTGAACGGCATAGGTCATCCGGCGGCTGCCACGGCCCGATACCTGGCCACCTGGTGCGTACTGGTGCTGCTCCCCGGCACGCTGCTCTGGCGGACGCTCACCGGCGGCCGCTCGTGGGCGCAGGACCTCGGCTTCGGCTCAGCGCTCGGCCTGGCCTGGGCGCTGGGTGTCTGGGCGATCTTCACTGGAGTCGGCTACCCACGCCAGCAGTGGATGGCCACGGTCGGCCTGGTGCTCGCCCTACTCCCGCTGGTACGCCGGAGGTCGCCGGAGCGGATCACCTGGCTGCCGGTGATGGTGCTGGGCCTCGTCCTGGCCGCCGTGCGGGTGTTCGTCGAGTTGCTGCGGCTGGTGCCGCTGCCGCCGGCTCAGTTCGGCAGGCACCAGGACGTGTGGTTCCAGCTCGGGCTGGTCGAGGCGCTCGAGAAGCACGTCGTACCGCCTGACCTGTCGGCTGCTGGTGAGCCGCTGATCTACCACTGGTTCACCAACGCGCTGATGGCCGCGCACGGGCAGGTGTCTGGTGTCGGCGCACCGGAGGTCCTGCTGCACCAGTGGCCGATGACGATGGCGCTGACCTTCGTCCTGGCCGGCTGGGCCGCGGGGGAACTGCTCAGCGGTGCCCGGTGGGCCGGACCGGTCGCCGGTCTGGTGTCCGGTGTCTTTGCGGGAGGGCTGCGGCTGACCGACGAGCCCGGAGTCGACATGGCCGGTGCGCTGAGCATCCAGGGGCCGACCGGGACGCTGGCGGCCGTCATCATGCTCGGGCTGGTCGGTCCGACGGTGCTGATCCTCCGCAGGCAGGCCGGGAAGGGCACCTGGATCGCACTGGTGATGTTGCTCGTCCTGGCCTCTGGGACGAAGCCGACGCTGCTGCCGATCATGGCGGTGGGCTGTGCAGTCGGAGGGGTGGCCTGCTGGCTGGTGGATCGCCGTTTCCCCTTGCGGGTGGTCGTTCTGGGCCTCCTGTGCGGTGGGCTGTTCCTGGCCGCTACCTCCACGCTGACCGGCAGCACTGGTGGCAGCCGGGTCCAGTTCCTCGCTGCGCTGCGGGTGCTCCCGTACTACGGAGTGGTGACCGGCGACAGCTCCTTCCCGACGTACGGCGGAGTGGTGGTGCCGGGGATTGCGGACGGCGGGCTCTGGTACTTCGCGGCTGTGCTGGTCGCCTGGTACTGCGTGCTCAGCCTGCCGCGGCTGCTCGCGGTCGTCGGGATCATGCTCCACCCGACCAGGCGCGACCCGGCGTACTGGTGGGCGGCGGCCTGCGTGGTCACCGGTGCCGCGATCACCCTGGTGTTCTCGCACACGGGCTACTCGGAGTACCACTTCCTCCGGACCGTCATCCACCTCGGACCGGTCGTGGTGGTCGCCCTCGTCGCCCGGGTGCTCGGGGAGGAGGTCCGGCACCGCAAGGTGTGGGTCCCGCTGGCCGTCAGCTTGGCCGGTGGCATCGGTGCGGCGGTGGTGCTCAAGCAGGTCTGGCCGACTGTGGTGGTGACCAACCAGAAGGAGGCAGCGCTCGACCTGCTCGGGCCGGCCGGGGTGCTGGTCGTCGCTGCTGGTGTCAGCGCGCTCCTGATCCGGCGGGTCGTCGCACCGCGGCACTGGCCTCGCGCACTGGTGGTCTACGCGACCTGCTTCATCGCGGCGTCCAGTCTGCCGGCGCAGTCGACGTACCTGGCAGTGGCGTCGTACGGCGCTGTGATCGACCGGCCGTTCACCACCGGCCAGGGCACTCGGATCTACCTGACCCGCGCGGAGCAGGAGGCGATGCTCTGGCTGCGCGAGCACGCCGGACCGGATGACGTGGCCGTGAGCAACGTCTTCTGCATGCCGACGCGCTACCGCCCTGGTTGTCCGAACGACGCGTACTGGGTGTCCGGACTGAGTGGAGTCCAGCAGTACCTCGGTGGCTGGGCCTATGCGCCGCAGAACCTGGCGGCGACCCACCACACCAGGAGCTACCTGTCGCTGCCGCCACCCTGGCCGGACCGGCTGGCCGACAGCCTGGCCGCCGTACAGAGTCCTACGCCTGAGCTGCTGACCAGACTGCGTGACCACGCGAGTGTGGACTGGATCATCGCCGACCGGCGGGCCGGTCCGGTTTCGCCGAAGCTCGGCGTACCGGCGTACGAGAACCAGGACGTGAAGATCTACCGCCTGGACTAAGTAGGCTGGGTGGCATGTCTGACGGTGTGGAGGTCGAGCGGCCGACCAGGGAGCGTGCGGCGATCGGGGAGGACGGGCGGTCGCGGGACCGGACCCGGCCGGCGGTGCCCGATCAGTTGCCGATGGCTGTGGTGGACGCGCACTGCCACCTGGACATCGCCGACGGCGAGGACGGGAACTGGCTGAGTGCGGCCGAGGCGATCAAGCTGGCCGCGTCGGTCGGTGTGACGCGGATCGTCCAGGTGGGTTGCGATCTGCCGGGTGCGGTGTGGGCGGTCGAGGCCGCTGAGAAGCACCCGAACCTGATCGCGGGCGTTGCTCTGCACCCGAACGAGGCACCGAAGCTGAAGCAGGCCGGCGAACTCGACAGTGCGCTGGCGGAGATCGAGCGGCTGGCGTCGAGCTCCCCCAAGGTTCGCGTGATCGGCGAGACCGGGCTCGACTACTTCCGGACCGGTGAGGACGGGCGGGCGGCGCAGCACGAGTCGTTCGCGGCGCACATCGAACTGGCCAAGCGGCTCGACAAGACGCTGATGATCCACGACCGCGACGCGCACGACGACATCCTCGCGATCCTCGACAGGGAAGGCGTTCCGGACCGGCTGGTGATGCACTGCTTCTCCGGCGACACCGAGTTCGCGCGCAAGTGCGTCGAGCGTGGCGCGTTCCTGAGCTTCGCCGGCGTGGTGACGTTCAAGAACGCGCAGTCGCTGCGGGACGCGCTCGCGGTCACGCCGCTGGACCGGGTGCTGGTGGAGACCGACGCGCCGTACCTGACGCCGTCGCCGCACCGCGGGCAGCCGAACGCGTCGTACCTGATCCCGCACACCGTCCGGAAGATGGCCGGCGTCCTGAACATCTCGGTGGCCGAGCTGTGCGGCGCGCTGACCGACAACGCCTTCCGCGCGTTCGGCGGCCGCTGGTAGTGGAGTTCTCGGAGGTCGTCCGGCGGCGCCGGATGGTGCGCGACTACGACGACTCGCGCCCGATTCCCGACGACGTCCGCGAGCGGATCCTGGCGAACGGGCTGCGCGGGCCGTCGGCCGGGTTCAGCCAGGGGTGGGCGTTCCTGACCCTGGAAGGCGCCGATCGGGACCGCTACTGGGCGATCACGGCCGCCGACGTGGACGAGAAGTATGTGCGATGGGTCACAGGACTGCGCCGGGCGCCGCTGCTGATCCTGGCCTTCGCCGACAAGGCCGCGTACCTCGACCGGTACGCCGAAGCAGACAAGGGCCGGACCGATCGGGACGAGTCGCGCTGGGCGGCGCCGTACTGGTTCGTGGACACCGGGATGGCGTCGTTGCTGATGCTGCAGACGGTGGTCGACGAAGGCCTGGGAGCGTGCTTTTTCGGCGTACCGAGCGCTCTGCTGCCGGCGGTGAAGGCCGAGTTCGGCGTACCGGAGGAACTGGAGTTCGTCGGGGTGATCTCGATCGGCTACCCGGCGCCCGACAGAAGGTCGCCGTCGCTGCGTCGAGGGCGTCGGAGTACGGCGGAAGTGGTGCATCGTGGCCAGTGGGGTCGACACGCCGGGTAGTCGGCCCGTTACACCATTTCCGCCACGCCGGGGGAGAGGATTGGCGCTCTCGGGACTTCTTCGTTACTGTCTCGTGATGTTGGCCGGGATCGGGGAAGGTTCCGGACAGCACGCCCCTCGGCGGAGACCCAGCTCTCCGGGCCCACAAGGCCCGGCGTTCACGGTGTCTGCCAGTGCTGTCGGACCCCGTGCCCGGGTAGCCCTACCTGGGAGCATGAGTGCGTAAGTCCATCATTGCGGTCGTCGGTGCGACGGCTGCGATCGCCGTCGTGGGCGGCAGCGTGGCCTATGCGAGCAAGAGCAAGACGGTGAGTCTGTCGATCGACGGCCAGGTCCAGAAGGTGCACACCTTCGGATCGACCGTTGCCGACGCCCTGAAGGCCAAGGACATCCAGGTCGGAGACCGCGATCTGGTCGCGCCGGCGCTGGACGCCAAGCTGCAGGACGGTCAGGAGATCGCGGTGCAGTACGGCCGCCAGCTGACGGTCAACCAAGACGGCTCCAAGAAGAACTTCTGGACCACGGCCGACAGCGTGAACGAGGCGCTGACCGACCTGGGACTGCGCTACGACGGCGCGTTCCTGTCCACCAGCCGCAGCGCCCCGATCGGGCGCGAAGGGCTGTCGCTGGAGGTCCGGACCCCCAAGACCGTGCAGTTCGTCCGTCAGGGCAAGGTCGTCTCGGTGAAGTCGATGGCGATGACCGTCGGCGAGGCGCTGACCGGTGCGAAGGTCGGCTACGACAAGGACGACCGGATCACCCCGGCGGTCGCGACCGTGCTGAAGCCGGGCGTCAACCGGATCACCGTGGTCAAGGTCGACGTCAAGAAGGTCACCAAGACCGAGGCGATCGCCTTCGGCAAGAAGGAGACCAAGTCGGCCGAGCTGACCGAGGGTGAGAAGAAGACGACCAAGCCCGGCAAGGCCGGCAGCAAGACGGTCGACTACCTGCTCACCTACGTCGACGGCAAGCTCGTCACCACCAAGACGTTGACCAGCAAGACCGTCTCCGAGGCGGTCGACGAGCTCGTCACCGTCGGGACCAAGCCGAAGGCCGACGACGAGACGTCCGAAGACGAGCCGGCCACCGGTAACACCGGTGCCTGGGACCGGATCGCCGAGTGTGAGTCCGGCGGCAACTGGAAGACCAACACCGGGAACGGGTACTCCGGCGGTCTCCAGTTCAGCCGGCAGACCTGGGTCGCCTACGGCGGCGACAAGTACGCCCCCGAGGCCTACCAGGCGAGCAAGGCGCAGCAGATCGCGATCGCCGAGAAGGTCCGCGCGGCGCGCGGCGGTTACGGCGACTGGCCGGTCTGCGGCAAGCGCGCGTGACGTTCTCGAGCAAGGGCCTGACACACTGACCGGTGTGACCAGCGCTGATTCGTCCACTTCCGCCGGACCGAGGCTTCTCGGTCCGGCGGACGTGCGTTCGCTGGCCGCGTCGCTCGGGATCCGCCCGACCAAGCAGCGCGGCCAGAACTTCGTCATCGACCCGAACACCGTGCGCCGGATCGTGCGCGCCGCCGACCTGGACGAGGCCGGCGAGACCGTGCTCGAGGTCGGGCCCGGGCTGGGATCGCTGACCCTGGCGCTGCTGGCCGCCGGGCACGGCGTGATCGCGGTCGAGATCGACCCGGTACTCGCCGGGGCGCTGCCGTCGACGATCGCGACGTACGCGCCGGGGCAGGCCTCGTCGTTCTCGGTGGTCGAGGCGGACGCGATGCAGGTTCAGGCTGATGTTCTTGGAACGCCGACGGCGTGCGTGGCGAACCTGCCGTACAACGTCGCCGTACCGGTCCTGCTGCACCTGCTCGCGATCGCGCCGTCGCTGCGGCACGGGTTGGTGATGGTCCAGTCCGAGGTCGCCGACCGCCTGGCCGCGCCGCCGGGGTCGCGCACGTACGGCGTACCGTCCGCGAAGGCCGCCTGGTACGCCGACGTACGCCGAGCCGGTCCGATCGGGCGCAACGTGTTCTGGCCGGCGCCGAACGTCGACTCCGGACTGGTTGCCTTCACGCGACGGGAGCCACCGGCAACTACCGCCTCCCGTGAAGAGGTGTTCGCGGTGATCGAGGCGGCCTTCTCGCAGCGCCGGAAGACGATCCGGTCGGCGCTCGCGCGCTGGACGCCGGAGCGCGAACTGCTGGACGAGGTCTTTGCCGCGGCAGGGATCGACTCGGGGCTGCGCGGGGAGATGCTGGGGATCACGGAGTTCGCCGCACTGGCTGACGCGAAGCAGCGACTCTCCTAACGCTCCACGTGTTGTTTGCGACTGCGAGCAGGCAACACATGTCTTAGGGTGTGGCCGTGCCACCATCAGCCCAGGTCACGGTGCGGTCGCCGGCGAAGATCAACCTCGGTCTTTCCGTCGGTCCGCCGCGCCCGGACGGGTTCCACCCGCTGGCGACGGTCTACCAGGCCGTCGCGCTGTACGACGACGTGACCGCGACCCTGCGCGACGACGCCGACATCACCGTCGAGGTGGTCGGCGACTTCGCCGTCGACGTACCGACCGACGACTCGAACCTCGCCGTACGGGCTGCTCGGCTCCTGCAGGCGGAGTACGACGTCGAGGTCGGCGTCGACCTGAGCATCCGCAAGACGATCCCGGTCGCGGGTGGAATGGCCGGGGGATCCACGGACGCCGCCGCGACCCTCGTCGCCTGCAACCGCCTGTGGGGCCTCCAGTTGGCCCAGTCGGAGCTCCAGCACTTGGCCGCGGACCTCGGCAGCGACGTCCCCTTCTGCCTCGTCGGCCACACCGCCCTGGGCCAAGGCCGCGGCGAGCAAGTCACCGAGGTGATGTCCCGAGGCACCTTCCACTGGGTCTTCGCCATCGCCGACGGCGGCCTGTCGACTCCAGAGGTGTACGGCGAGCTGGACCGCCTCCGCCCCCTCCGCCGCGTCGAGCCCCCCGAGGTCCGCCCCGAGCTCCTCTCAGCGCTGCTCTCCGGCCGCCCCGCCGCCCTGGCAGTTGCCGTAAGCAACGACCTCCAGGCGGCCGCCCTCTCCCTACGCCCCGAGCTGGCCGCCACTCTCCAGTTCGGCCTCGACCAAGGCGCCCTGGCCGCCATGATCTCCGGCTCCGGCCCCACCTGCCTCTTCCTGGCCGCCGACAGCCGCCGAGCGGTGGACCTCGCCGTAGAACTGGCCGAATCCGGCCTCTGCCGCATGGTCCGCCAAGCCGAAGGCCCAGTCCCCGGCGCTCGAATCCTCCCGGCCGCGGTCAACAGGTAGAGAAGAACAGAGAGAACGCAGGATGTCGGTGGCTGTGGCTAACCTCTGCGGGTATGAGCGCTCCGTGGACCGCCGTACTGACGAACGTTGCCGAGCAGTTGAACGGCATTCGCATCGAGTGGATGCTCGTGGGCAGTGCGGCGACAGCGCTGCACGGAGTGGAGATCGTTCCGGGGGACATTGACATCGCCGTGCTCGAGGCCGGTGATGTGGCTCGGGCTGCGGCGGTTCTGCCGACGCCGGACGGGCCGCTGGTCGAGTCTCAGGACCCCGCTGACTGGGTCAGCACCGCGGCAGAGCCGGCGCTTCGATTCGAGCATGCCGGCGAACGGTGGACCTTTGGTAAGTGGATGATCGACGGCGTCAAGGTCGAGCTGGCGCACATCGACGCGCCCGCCGTGGCCGCCCGGATGATGGAGACCCGCGCGCTACTGGTCTGGCACGAGCGGGAGACTCTGAACAGCCACGGGCAGCCCGTGCCGACCGTTCCGGTCGAGGTGCAGCTGGCCACCATGGTCGCCCGGCAGCAGGATGCCCGGATTCACGCGACGATCGCCGCGATCGACACCGCATCGGTCGACGTGACGCTGCTGCGTCGCGCGCTCTCGGACAGGCGGTCGGAAGTTCCCGACCTGACGGTTCCCGAGTCGGTTCAGCGTCTCCTCGCGGAGTAGGGAGCCGGTCGATGTATTGGTGGTTGATCTAAGAGTTCTGGTGGGCGACCGGTTGTGAGCGTGGAGTTGTTCAACTGGTGTTTGCCCGGTGGCCGATCGGCGTGGACAGGATCGAGGCTCAAAGGCGTCTGGGGGGCGCCGTCATGCGCTATGGAGGGTCGCCATGTCCTTGGATCGTCGGGCTGTTTTGCGTGGGGCTGCTGTGGGTGGGGTCGGGTTTGCGGCGGTGGGGGCTGTGCCTTCGCTGGCTGAGGCTTCGCCGGGGGAGCGGCGTGGGGGATTTCCTCAGCACAAGCCGTTCCCGCCGTTGATGGATGACCCGAAGGGGGTGCTCGCGCTGCCGCCGGGGTTCAAGTACACGGTGGTGACGCGGGCGGGAGAGACCAAGCTCAAGTCGGGTCAGCCGACGCCGGGGCTGCACGACGGGACCGCGGTGTTCGACGACGGGCGCGACTACCTGCTGATCCAGAACCACGAGGTCGGCGCGAACGACCCGCTCGGCGTACCGCCGATCAAGGGCACCGTGTACGACGCGGGGGTCGGCTCGGCCGGCGGCTGCACGGTCATCTCCGTGGACCGCAACGGCAAGAACCGTGGTGAGTGGGTCGGCATCTCCGGCACCCTCACCAACTGCGCGGGCGGGCCCACCCCGTGGGGCACCTGGATGACGTGCGAGGAGACCGAGAACAAGGCGAACGGGACGACCCGCCTGAAGGACCACGGGTACGTCTTCGAGGTCTGGGGCGACGGCGAGACCGCGCACCCGGTCCCGCTCAAGGCGCTCGGCCGGTACGCGCACGAGGCGCTCGCGATCGACCAGGACCGGCAGCACATCTACCTGTCCGAGGACGCGTCCGGCCCGAACGGGCTGTTCTACCGGTGGAGCGCCCCGCGCGGCTACCGGCTCAGCTCCAGGAGCTGGAAGGACCTCGCCGACGTCAACTTCGGCACGCTCGAGGCGATGGCGATCCTCGGGGACGACGGCAAGCCGATCCCGGACGTCGCCTACCTGACCTCGGCGCAGCTGCTGCGTCCGTTCCGCGTCGCCTGGGTGAAGGTGCCCGACCGTGACGCCGTCTCGGTCTCCACCCGCAAGCAGTTCACCGACGGCCAGGTCACCCGCGGCAAGAAGTTCGAGGGGGTCTACGGCACCGACGACGGCGTGTACGTCGTCAACTCGTTCGCCAAGATCGGTACGACGGACATCCCGGCCGACGGCATCCCGCACGAGGGCATGATCTGGTTCTACAACTACAGGTCCGGGACCATCCAGCTGGTCACCTACTTCCCGGCCAACCCCGCCATCGAGCAGGGCGCCGCCGCGAAGTACGACGACTTCAACTTCGACGCTCCGGACAACGTCACCGTCACGCCGTGGGGATCGCTCGTCCTCGCCGAGGACGGCCTGGCCAGCAGCCACGTGCTGAGCTCGACGCCGGGCGGTCCGACGTACGCGATCGCTCGCAACATGCTGAACGACTCGGAGTTCACCGGCCCGACGTTCTCCGACGACGGCAAGGTGCTGTTCGTCAACATCCAGACGCCGGGCATCACGCTCGCGATCACCGGCCCCTGGCGCGACTACCTCGGCTGAGGCTGAGCAACCTCGATGGTGAGCGGGGAGGGCGGCGCCAACGAAGCGTCGACCTCCTCGATTACCGAGATCCCCTTCGACCCGTCGAGCCGGTGCCAGTGCTCGGTGAGCGTCAGCACCCCCTCGTCGGTCCGGCCGGGCACGCTGGTCAGGCTGCCCGCGGTCACCGAGCCGTCGGTCGCCAGCTGGCAGTACGTCGCGGTGATGGTCCCGCTCTCGTCGCAGGTCCCGACCAGCCGGCCGAAGTGCAGCCGGCCGCCGCCGAACTCGGCCCAGATCAGGTTGCCGCGCTGCCGGTAGAGCCCGGTCGGCGAGCCCGGCGGGTTGTTCAGCGGGCGGAACACGCGCCCGTCGTACTCGACGCTCATCGGCCGGTCAGGATCGAGAGCAGCGCCTCGACGCCCGGCGCACTCGCGGCCATGCCGGTCAGCACAGCCCGTACGGCGAGCGCCGGGTCGAACCGCCGCGGCCCGAGCGCCGCCATCCCGCGCGTGACATCCGCGGCAGCCAAGGTCGCCGGCAGCGTCGCGTCAGAGGCGTCCGGCCCCGAGTCCCGCGCCTTGTCCAGCAGCGGCCGCACGTACGCCTCGAACTCCCGGTACGCCGACAGCGTGAAGTCGCTCGCGAACCGGTCCGGCCGGTCCCACGCCAGGTAGAGCCGCACGATGTCCACGTCCTCGTCGGTGAGGAAGTCGTTCGCCCAGATCGCGTGGTTGCGGCTGGTCGAGAACTTCTCCCCGTCGAGGGTGTAGAACTCGTTGACCTGCGCCCCGCCGATCGCGTCGGCGGGCACTCCGGCGGCCAGGTACACAGCAGGCCAGAACAGCGCGAAGTAGAACCCGTTGTCGATCCCGTTGAAGTGCCACAGCGACGCGACCTCGGACCAGGCCTCCGCCGTCGCCTCCAGCCCGAGCGCACCCGGCCGCAGCGACTGCGCGACGCCGTACACAGTGCTGAGCCCGACCTCGGCGTACACCTCGAGCCGCAGGCCCTCGTGCGGCCCGGTACCGCGCAGACCCCAGTTGGTCGGGTACGCGATCGGTACGTCGGGCAGCGGGTGCTCCAGGTAGTGCGAGACGATCCGGCGCGCGCGCTCGGGCAACTCGCCGCGCAGCCAGATCTCGACCAGTTCGTCGCGGTAGTCCTCCATCGGCAGCACCGGCACGGTGGCGAGGAACGGGCGGGGCTCGCCACCGCACCGGTTGCACTTGGGGTCGACCAGGTTCTCGGCGGACGTGTAGCCGCCGCAGCCCTCGCACCCACCGCCCGCGGCCTCCGCGCCGCACCACGCGCACTCGCCGACGACGTACGACTGATGCAGCGTGCGGTCGCAGTCCGCGCAGGCCAGCAACGTCAACTCCCGCAGGGGAAACCGCCCGGCCTCGGTCAGGTCGGCGGCGAGCGTCGTGACGCCGTGCTGGTACGACGGGCTCTGCGGATTCAGGAACACGTCGTACTGGATCCGGGCCGCGTCCAGCGCGGCCACGATCTCGTTCCGGTACGACGCCGCGAGCTTCTCGACGTCGACGCCCTCGTTCTCGGCGCGGGTCAGCACCCAGTTCTGGTGCACGTCGAAGCCCGCGGTCGTGACGACGCGTTCGCCGCGGGCGCGGGCCGCGCGGGCGGCGATGTCGGCGGCCAGGTACGGACCGGACAGGTGCCCGACGTGCAGCGGGCCGTTCGCGGTCGCCGGCGGGACGATGACAACGGTGGCGCCGGTTCTCGTCGTGGTGCTCATGCGACTCCATCCAGGGGAGGCCGGTGGGCTGTGCCGGCCCGGTGACTGTTGCCACCGGGCCGGTCGCAGTCCGCGACGTTACTCCCGTGCTCGCGCCCACGGCGAGACGGAAAACCCTTGAAAACAAGGGTTTCCGGGGTCCAATTCTGAAACGGTCGTTTGTTTGAGCCTCAGTGCTGGTGGAAGCAGCAGGTCGCGGTGGCGCCGGTGGCCATGTTGACAACGCCGCCGTCCAGTTCCTGCGAGCCGCGGATCAGGAATCCGCCGAGGCCGTCGGCGACCAGGAAGGCTCCCCAGGTCAGCAGCCACTCCTCGCTGCCGTCGTCGGTCGGGAACACCTCCGGGACCGGCCGGATCCTGCGCTGCAGCACCCACGGGTTGTCCATCGCCTCGCGAATCTTGGTCGCCCAGGTCTCCTCGTCGGTCTGCCAGCCGAGCAGTACGCCGTCGCCGCCGTGCAGCGCGGTCGGCTTGAGGACGAGTTCCTCGCGGTTCGTGAGCGCGTACTCCTCGAGGTCGATGGACGAGCCGTCGACCGTGACCGGGCCGCTGCGGACCATCCGGGTCCACGGCAGGATCCGGTCCAGCGCGGCCAGCTCGTCGGCGGGGTACCGGTCGCGGTAGGCCTCGTCGGACAGCAGCGCGAGCGCGCCCTTGCTGCCGTACAGCTCGGCGTCGAGCGGGGTGAAGATCGAGACGTGCCCGCGCTCGGCGGCCTGCAGTACGGGCTCGAGCAGCTCGACCGCGCCGGGCTTCAGCACGTCCTCGATCATGAACAGCCGGAACACCACGTCGATCGCGCGGTCGCCCAGCCAGATCCGGTCGTCACGGTACTCCAGCGCGTCGACAGGGCAGGGGATCGCGTCGATGCCCAGCGGCGCGAGCATCTCCGCGCTCTTGTGCAGCTGGCGTTCCAGGTCGGGGTAGCTGTCGGGGAAGTCGGCGATCGCCATCACCGGGCGGACGCCGGTCGGGACCTTCGCCTCGGTGACGATCGTGCGGACGACCTCGGTCATCGTCTCGGCGTACGAGAGGTCGTTGGCGGCGACGAACTCGGCGATGAACGGATGCTCCAGCATCGCCGCGTTCAGGACCGGGTTGTCGACGCCACCGACGGTGCTGCCCATGTTGATCTCGAGCAGGTGGAAACCGTCGGCGTCGCGGTACAGGTCCGCGCGGCCCATCCGGCTCGGCGCCGGACCGCGGCCGCGGGTGATCGCCTGGATCTGGGTCTCGGCCATGCCGACCGTCCGTGCGAACTCGGCGAGATCGCCGCCGAAGACGCGCTCGGGCAGCCTGGTCAGGGCCGAGTGCAGCAGGTCGAGGTCCGCGACCAGTTGCCGGTACGGCGCCGCTTCCAGGAAGGTGGGCCGGCTCAGGCACCGGCCCAGGTAGGTGGTGGCGTCGAGCTCGGGGGCGGCAGCGGCGAGAACGGCGCTGGCCTTGGGGCCACGATCGGTGGCCGCTCGGAGGTAGTCGTCCGTCAGAGACATCGGGAACTCCTTGTGTCCACGACGCCCGAGAACCCTTGTTCCGCGAAGTGTTTCAAACAAGACCTGGGCGGCCGTGTGGGCGGCAGGGTACTTGTCGCGACAGGCACTTTGAAAGGGGTCGGAAAACCACCTGCGGCCGACGTTGTCCCGGCGTTACGCTCGTCAAACGTTTGTCTTGCCCTGCGAAGGAGCCTCCTGATGCGCCGACTTTCGATCCGCCCCGTCTCCACCCAACGGATCGAGACTCGCATGAGGACCTTTGAACACACTCACGATGGGAATCCTGGCGCATGTTGACGCCGGCAAGACCAGCCTGACCGAACGGCTCCTGCACACCGCCGGCGTGATCGACCACGTCGGCAGCGTCGACGCGGGCAGCACCCGCACCGACACGATGGACCTCGAACGCCGCCGCGGCATCACCATCCGCTCCGCGGTCGTGTCGTTCGAGCTTGCCGGGGTGACGGTCAACCTGATCGACACTCCTGGACACTCCGACTTCATCGCCGAGGTCGAACGGGCGCTGTCCGTGCTCGATGGCGCCGTTCTGGTGCTGTCCGCTGTCGAGGGCGTCCAGGTGCAGACGCGATTGCTGATGCGAACGTTGCAGCGACTGCGGATCCCGACGCTGCTGTTCGTGAACAAGATCGACCGGATGGGGGCTCGGTACGACTCGCTGCTGGCGGATATCCGGCGGTTGCTGACGCCTGCTGTTGTTCCTCTGGGGGTGGTTGCTGATCTGGGCAGTCGGGCGGCTGCTTTCCAGCCGTTTCCGCCGGGCTCTCCTGGTGTCGACGAACTGCTTGCCGAACGCAACGACAAGTATTTGGCGCGGTATCTGGCCGATGAGCTGACTGCTGAGGATCAGCTGGTGGAGCTGGCCGAGCAGGTGCGGTCTGCTGTTGCTCACCCTGTCTACTTCGGCTCGGCAATCACCGGAGACGGCGTACCTTCGTTGATCGAAGGCATCGTCACACTGTTGCCTCGCGCAACTGGATCGGCTGTGGATCCGTTGCAGGCCTCGGTTTTCAAGGTCGAGCGAGGTCCAGCGGGGGAGAAGATCGCCTCGGCACGGGTGTTCGCGGGGACCCTGCGGGCCCGCGAGCAGATCACGGTCCACCGCGGCGGCCAAGCGCCTGCGGCGGCCGCCGGAGGCGGCTCGCTCTCGGGGGCGACCTACTCCTCCAAACCCTCTTCCCTTCTTCTGTTCACCCAGGGGGAGACCGAGCGGGTTGATGCTGTCGAAGCCGGGCGGATTGTTGCTCTCCGTGGATTGAAGGAGATCCGGATCGGCGACCAGCTCGGCTCACCTAGTGGGCGGGGCGGACAGCTGTTCGCTCCGCCGACTCTGGAGACCGTCGTCCGGGCAGGCGACCGCATCAAGCTCTTCCAGGCCCTCCAGCAGCTCGCCGAGCAGGACCCCTTGATCCGTGTCCGGAAGGACGAGGAGATCTCGGTCAGCCTGTACGGCGAGGTGCAGAAGGAGGTGATCGCCAGCCTGCTCGCGGAGGAGTACGGGCTGGAGGTGACGTTCGACCAGACCCGCCCGATCCACAAGGAACGCCCGATCGGCGTCGGTTCCGCCGTACGGGAGATGAGCGCGCCCGACAACCCGTGGATCGGCACCGTCGGCTTCCGTGTCTCGCCAGGGACCGGGATCGACTACCGCCTGGGCGTCGAGCTCGGCGGACTTCCCCGGGCGTACCACACCGCCATCGAGGAGACCGTCCAACAGACCCTGCTGCAGGGCCTCCACGGTTGGGAGGTGGACGACGTACGGATCGACCTGACCCACACCGGCTACTCCTCCGTGACGTCGACCGCCTCGGACTTCCGCCGCCTGGTCCCCGTCGTACTGATGGAAGCTCTCCACGAGGCCGGCACCACGGTCCTCGAACCGGTGAACCACTTCGAGCTCGACCTCCCACCGGATGCCGTGTCCCCAATCCTCGGCCGCCTGGCCGAGTCCCACGCAACCGTCGAAACCAGCCAGATCGACGCCACCCACGCCCAACTCACCGGCCTCATCCCAGCCGGCCGAGTCCACCCCTTCGAGTCCCAACTCCCCGGCCTCACCCACGGCGAAGGCATCCTCCTCAGCACCTTCGACTCCTTCCGCCCAATCCCAGGCACCCCACCCACCCGCCCCCGAACAGACGGCAACCCCCTCAACCTGAAGGAGTACCTCCTCCACCTGAACCAGCAGTAGCCGTACGCCGCCCGGTTCCTCGCTACAAGCGGGGGACCGGGCGACGGTGCCCACCCCGTACGCGGCGGCGGGGGCGTTGTGCGGGATCCCGTAGGCTGGTCCGGTTATGGCTGCTACCCCTGCACCGAATTTGGTCAATCTCGAAGGCGTCTCCAAAGGCTTCGGAACCCGCATCCTGCTCGACAAGGTGAGCCTCGGCGTCGGCCGTGGTGACCGGGTCGGCGTGGTCGGGCGGAACGGGGACGGCAAGTCGACGCTGCTGCAGCTCCTCGCCCGCGAGCAGGAGCCCGACGACGGCCGCGTCACCCAGAACCGCGACCTCCGGCTGGGGTACCTCGGCCAGAGCGACGACCTCGACCCCACGCTCACGGTCAGCAAGGCCGTGCTCGGCGACGTCGAGACCTACACCTGGGCGGCCGATCCGCGGGCGCGTTCCGTGATGGAGCACCTGCTCGGCGAGATCGACCACGAGGCGCTGATCGGCACACTGAGCGGTGGCGAGCGTCGCCGGACCTCGCTGGCGCGGCTGCTGCTGACCGACGTCGACCTGCTGGTCCTGGACGAGCCGACCAACCACCTGGACATCGAGGCGGTCAACTGGCTCGCCGCGCACGTGGTGGACCGGGCGGGCGCGCTGATCGTGGTCACCCACGACCGGTGGTTCCTCGACGCGGTCTGCACGGAGACGTGGGAGGTGCAGAACGGCCGCGTTTCGTCGTACGAGGGTGGCTACGCGGCGTACGTGCTGGCCAAGGCCGAGCGGTCTCGCGCCGAGCAGGTGATGGAAGGCAAGCGGCAGAACCTGCTGAAGAAGGAGCTGGCCTGGTTGCGTCGCGGCGCACCGGCGCGGACCTCGAAGCCGAAGTTCCGGATCGACGCGGCGAACGCGCTGATCGAGGACGAGCCGGCGCCGCGCGACAAGCTCGCGCTGTCGCTGCTGGCGACGTCGCGGCTGGGCAAGGACGTTTTCGACGCGGAGAACGTGAGCCTGGCGTTCGGCGATCGGGTGATGCTCGACCACGTGACGTTCCGGCTCGGGCCGGCGGATCGGATCGGGCTGCTCGGGCCGAACGGCGCGGGCAAGACGACGTTCCTGAAGGTGCTCACCGGGCAGCTCGCGCCGGACGCCGGTCTGGTGAAGCAGGGCAAGACGGTCCGGATCGCGAACCTCTCGCAGACGCTGGACGAGGTCGACGGGCAGTCGACCGTGCTCAAGCACATCACGGACATCCGCCGTACGGCGGCGCTCGCCGGTCACAGCGGTGAGATGACGTCGTCGCAGCTGCTGGAGCGCTTCGGCTTCACCGGCGACAAGCTGACCACGCGGATCAACGACCTCTCCGGTGGGGAGCGACGCCGGCTTCAGCTCCTGCGCATCCTGCTCGACGAGCCGAACGTGCTGATCCTCGACGAACCGACCAACGACCTGGACGTCGAGACCCTCACGGTCCTGGAGGACTTCCTCGACAGCTGGCCGGGCGTCGTCGTGGTCGTCACCCACGACCGGTACTTCCTCGAGCGCGTCAGCGACATGGTCTACACGATCATGGGCGACGGCAAGGTGCGTCACTTGCCCCGCGGCGTCGAGCAGTACCTCGACGAACTCGAGTCCGGCGGCCCCGGTCGTCGCGTAGCCCCCACTGCTCCTTCCCCGACCGCACCGGCAGAAGCCAGTACGCCGACCGCAGCTGCTGCCCCCGTCACCGCCCCGGTCGACGCAGCCGCCGCCCGCGCGGCGAAGAAGGACCTCAACCGCATCGAACGCCAACTCTCCAAACTCGCCGACACGGAGAAGAAGCTCCACGACCAGCTCGCCACCCACGCCAGCGACTACGGCCGCCTCGCCGAGCTCGACACCGACCTCCGCAAACTCAAGGACGAACGCGAAGAGCTCGAACTCGCCTGGCTGGAAGCCGCCGAACGCGCGGAGAGCTAGACCTTCTTCCCACGCACTGCTCCGTTGCCTCCGCGATGCGGGCTAAGAGCAACGATCGGCGGTTTAACGTTCTAATAATGTATACATGATCAAATTGTGGTGCGCGTGCGAATCGCGGCGTATCTCCCATCCCCTGTGATTGGGAGGTACGCCGCGATCACTGGGAGAGCGGGTCCCGTTGTGGTCAACGTTGTCCGGGCCCCGAGCCCCGGACACCATCGACCTCTTTCGGCGAACCACCTCTTGCCGCCGAAAGACACCTTGTTCGCAACGATGCGTAGCCGAAAACGTACCGACAGTGAGGACCTTAGTGCGCATGGTGACTCAGTGTCGACAGTCGTCTGCTACAGCACCTTCACGATCCGGTTGCAACTAGCAACGATCGGTACGGGTATTAAGTGACGCGCTGTCTTTTCGGATTATTCCGGCACAATTCGGCGCGGTTTCCGGGAGCGTGCGGTCAGTGTGTTTCCTGGTCGAACGGGCCGACCAGTTCGCGCAGGAGGCGGGCGAGTTTGGCCTGGTCCTTGTCGGTGACTGCGGCCAGCAGGGCGCGCTCGTGGGCGAGCAGGTCGGCGAGCGCGGCGTCGACGGCGTCGCGGCCGGCTGTCGTGAGCTGGACCAGGACGCCGCGGCGGTCCGCGGGGTCGGGGAGGCGTTCGACCAGACCGCGTGCGGCCAGCCGGTCGACGCGATTCGTCATCGTGCCTGACGTGACAAGGGTTTCCTTGAGCAGTCGGCCGGGGGAGAGTTGGTACGGCGAACCGGCGCGGCGCAGCGCGGCCAGTACGTCGAACTCCCAGGACTCCAGCCCGTGGGTCGCGAACGCGTGACTGCGCGCGCGGTCCAGGTGCCGCGCCAGGCGGGTGACCCGGGACAGCACCTCCATCGGCGCGACGTCGAGATCGGGCCGTTCCCGGCGCCAGGCCTCGATCAGCCGGTCGACCTCGTCTTTCATGGTTCGAGAGTATCCGTCAAGACTCTTGACATCAAGACAACTCGTGCGCGTAAAGTATCTCGACGTCAAGAGATCATGAATCGAAGGAGGCAGGATGCGCACCTCACCGGTGTGGAACCCCCAGCAGTACGGCAAGTACGCCGGGGAGCGCGGCCGCCCCTTCGCCGACCTGGTCGGACGGGTTGGTGCGGACAAACCAGCCGTCGTCCTCGACCTCGGGTGCGGCCCCGGCAACCTCACCATCAGCCTGCTCGACCGGTGGCCCTCGGCAACAGTTCACGGCGTCGACAGCTCGGCGGAGATGATCGCCGAGGCCGAGAAGCTCCGCGAAGACCCAGTCATCGGTGCCCGGCTCACCTTCGAGGTCGGTGACCTGCTCGACTGGTCCGCGCCCGCCGAGTCCGTCGACGTGATCGTCACCAACGCGACCCTGCAGTGGATCCCCGAGCAGCTCGACCTCCTGCCGGGGTTCGTCCGCGCGCTCAAGCCCGGCGGCTGGATCGCGATCCAGATCCCCGGCAACGGCGACGCGCCGTCCCACGCGATCCTGCGCGAACTGGCCGCGAGACCGCCGTACGCCGAGTACGCCGCCAACAAGTCCCTGCGCCCCGACGTCCCCGGTCCGGCCGAGTACGTCGAAGCACTCAGTGCGCTCGGGTGCACAGTCGACGCGTGGGAGACGACGTACAACCACCTTCTCCCCGGCGACAACGCCGTCCTTGAGTGGGTCAAGGGAACCGGCGCGCGACCGGTCCTCCAATCACTTCCGGACAACCTCCGCAAGGAGTTCGAGACCGAGTACGGCGCCCGCCTGGCCGAGGCCTACCCGCCCCGCGACTACGGCACGCTCCTCCCGTTCCGCCGCATCTTCGCCGTCGCCCAGAAGGAGAGCTGAATGCGCCTCGACCATGTACAGGTCTCCTGCCCGCCCGGCGGCGAGGACGTCGCCCGCGCGTTCTACCGCGACGCGCTCGGTCTGACCGAGATCGCCAAGCCACCGTTGCTCGCGGCAAGGGGTGGGTGCTGGTTCAAGGAAGGGTCGGCCGAGATCCACGTCGGCGTCGAGCAGGACTTCCGCCCGGCCCGGAAGGCGCACCCAGCGTTCGCGGTCGACGACCTGGACGCGTTGGCGGCGAAGCTCGAGGGCCTCGGCTATCCGGTGACCTGGGACAACGAGACGATCCCGGGCCGTCGGCGGTTTCACACCAGCGACGGCCACGGGAATCGGGTCGAGATTGTCTGAAGCGGCGGCCGGCGCTCGCTGCTGAACGCCGGCCGCCACGTGTTCACTCGGTCGCGAGCGCTCCCGCCGGAGCGACCTTCGCCGCGCGCCGCGCGGGCAGGACCGAGGCGAGCAATCCGGCGATCGTCGCGACCAGCGCGATCGTCACCAGCAACGTCACCGGTACGGCGTACTGGACCTTGCCGTCGGTCTGCGAGCTCATCAGCGCCGCCGTACCGGTCCAGCCGTAGACCAGGCCGAGGAAGATCCCCAGGCCGGCCGCGACCAGTGCCATTAGCAACGATTCGACGGCGAGCATCCCGCGCAGCTGGCGCCGGGTCAGACCCATTGCCCTGAGCAACGCGTTCTCCCGGGTGCGTTCCAGCACCGACAGGCTGAGTGTGTTGCCCACGCCAACCAGTGCGATGAGCACCGACACCCCGAGCAGGCCGACGGCAACGATCAGCAGTACGTCGAAGATCTGCGTGTAGCTGCTGCGCTCGGCCAGACCGCCCTCGACGCTCAGGACCTTGATCGTCGGCAGCGACTGCTGCACCGCGTCGATGACCTCGGGACCGTCCGCCTTCGGGTCCGAAGCGAGCCAGAACCCGGAGACCGCCGCAGTCGGCGCGAGCTTCTGCAGGTCGGCCTGGGTGATCGTGATCGGGTCCAAACCGGCCGCCTGCTGCGCCTTGAGCGTGACCTTGTGGCCGGAGGCAACGAGCGTGATGTCCGCGCCTTCGGTGAGCTCGAGCATGCTCATCGTCTGCCGGTCGAGCAGTGCGACCCCCGGCTGCAACTGGCCGACCAGCTGCGGGTTGTGGATGACTGAGCCGGCCCGCGCCTGGTCGATACCGGTGATGGTCAGCGTCTGCTCGCCGGTCTTCACGTCGACGGTCCGGATCGGGACGACCTGCGTGATGCCCTTGATGTCGCGCAGCTGCTGCTCGGCGCTGGCCGGCAGCTTCTCCTCGTACGTCCGGACGGTCAGGTCGACCGGGTACTCGCCGTCCATCGTCACGTCGAACGTCTTGCGCACCGACGCGATCCCGACGCAGGTCAGGCTGATCAGGGTGACGCCGATCAGCAGCGCGGACGTCGTTGCCGCCGTACGGCGTGGGTTGCGGACCGCGTTCGCGACCGCGATCCGGGCCGGTACGCCGCCCTTGCGGGCCGGGAGCGCACCGAGCAGCCGGACCAGTGCCGGAACCAGGAGCGAACCGAGCGCCAGGACGCCGACGAAGGAGATCACGCCACCGGCGACGCCGATGATGACCTGCGCCGTGGCAGCGCTTGCCGCCAGCAACAATCCGCCACCGGCCAGGAGCAGGAAGCCGAAGATGATCCGTACGACGCCACGCTTCGACGCCGCGGCCGGCGCGTCGGCCGGACGCAGGGCGGCCAGCGGCGCGACCTTCGTGGCCCGGCGGGCCGGGACGATCGCGGCCAGGACGGTCGCGACGGTACCGAGCAGCAGCGGCGCGAAGATCGACACCAGGTCGAGGTGCAGGCTGATCGGCGGCAGTTCCAGGTCGAACTCCCGCGACAGCGCCAGGCCGAGTGCGGACAGCGCGACCCCGACGACCACGCCGATCGCGGAGGCGACCAGGCCGACCACCGACGCCTCGGCGAGAACCGAGGAGAACACCTGCCGGCGGGACGCGCCGACGCAACGCAGCAGTGCCATCTCGCGGGTCCGCTGGGCGATCACGATCGTGAAGGTGTTCGCGATCACCAGGCAGGCGACGAACAGGGCGATCACGGCGAACATGCCGAACACCCCGCCGAGCACGTCGATGCCGTTGGTGAAGCTCTTCACCTCGTGGTCGATCCAGGCGGCGCCGGTGTAGACCTGCAGGCCGGGGACGACCTTGGAGACCGCCGCGGCCAGGGCTTCCTGGTCAGTACCGGACTGCGCGTTGACCTTGATCTGGTTCACGTAGCCCTGCGGCTCGAAGATCTTCACCGACTGCGCGGTCGCCACCGCGGACCCGGTGCCGAAGCTGGTCGAGTCGTCGAGGATGCCGACGACGGTCACGGTCCAGTGCTTCTCGTCGTACGAGCTGAGTTCGAGCTTGCTGCCGACGGCGACCTTGTTCTTCTCGGCCGTCCGGGCCGGTAGTGCGATCTCGAGGGTGCTGTCGGGCAGCCGGCCCTGGCTGGCCTTGGGGCCGGCGATCTTCGAGGTGTCGTACAGCGCCTTGACGCTGAGGTACGTCGGGCGGACCTGGCCGGCCCACTGGACCTGCAGGTACGCGCCGGTGTCGACGATGACCGACGCGGCCTGCGGCAGCTTCTGGATCGCGGCCACGTCCTTGGCCTCGATCGAGCGCTGGTCGCTCTCGACGACCGTGTCGGCGCCGGCGTTCGCCTTGCCGATGGTCTCGTCGATCCCGTGCGACGCCGAGGCGTGCACGCTCAGGGCCAGGGTGCCGAACCCGACGCCCAGCACGATCGCCAGGCAGGCGGCGACCAGGCGGCCCAGGTGGGCGCGCAGCGAGGAGAGGATGGAGCGTCGCACGGTCAGGCCCCCAGCTGCCGCAGGGCGCCGAGCACGGACTCCGGCGTCGGCTCGAGCAGTTCGCCCGCGAGCTTGCCGTCGGCGAGCAGGACCACGCGGTCGGCGTACGACGCCGCGAGCGGGTCGTGGGTGACCATCACGACGGTCTGGCCGAACTCGCGGACGCTTCGGCGCAGGAAGCCGAGGACCTCGGCGCCGGAGCGGGAGTCCAGGTTTCCGGTCGGCTCGTCGGCGAAGACGACCTCCGGGCGGCCGACCAGGGCACGGGCGACGGCGACGCGCTGCTGCTGACCGCCGGACAGCTCCGACGGGCGGTGCGTGAGGCGGTCCTGCAGGCCGAGTACGTCGACCAGCGTGCCGAGCCACTGCTGGTCGGGCTTGCGGTTGCCGAGCTCGAGCGGCAGCAGGATGTTGTCCTTGGCCGAGAGCATCGGGAGCAGGTTGAACGACTGGAACACGAACCCGATCCGGTCCCGGCGGATCCGGGTCAGCTCGGCGTCCGGCAGCGTGGTCAGCTCGGTCTCGCCGAGCAGGACCTGCCCGGACGTCGGGGTGTCGAGGCCCGCGAGGCAGTGCATCAGCGTCGACTTGCCGGAGCCCGACGGACCCATGATCGCGGTGAACCGCCCGACGCCGAAGTCGACGGAGACCCCGTCGAGCGCCGCCACCGCGGTGTCGCCGTGGCCGTAGATCTTCCGCAGCTCGTGGGCGCGGATCGCCGTCTTGGCAGCGGCGTCCTGCGGCAAACGGCCGAGCGGGAGCTCGCCGGTCTGGATGGTCATCGGTGTCCTCCGGGGGCTTGACGGCGGGGGTGTTCCCGCCACCCTCCAGAAGTTAGTGATCCCCGGCCGGGTTCTCGTCGGACCACGGCATGCAATCGACGTACGACCAGGGTCGTAGTGATTGCCTTCCACAACAGTCTTTTCGTCAGCCCAGCGGCTTGCGCAGGAGGTCGCAGAGGGCCGAGTTGAGCGTCCCGTCCGCCAGCGCCCAGGACTCCGTCTGCTGCCCGTACGCCGAGTAGCCGAGCCGCTCGTACAGGGCACGTGCGCGCGGGTTGTCGACCTCGACCGCCAGCTCGGCCGTCGCGAGTCCCCTCTGGCGGATCCGCTCCTCGGCCGCGCCGATCAGGTAGGTGCCGATCCCGACGCCCTGCAGCGCGGGATCGACGGCGAGCTGCCAGATCGTGCCGGCCTCAGGGATGGGGGCGTAGTCGACCCCACCGATCGCGACCGGGAGGTCGGCCTTGGTGCAGACCGCGAGGTAGTCGACCTCATTCTTTGCTGCTCGCAGCAGTTGGCGCCGTACGTCGGTCAGATGATGCGGCGTACCCGCGAACGAGCAGTACGGCAGATCCTCGATCGTGAGGTCCCGGGCGTGGAGGGTGAGGACGACGTCGGTCACTCAGCTGAGCTCCTGGGCCAGGGCGGTGATGATGCCTTCAGGGCCTCGGAGGTAGCACATGAGGTAGGCGTCGTTGTAGTTGACGATCTCGCCGACGAGCTCGGCGCCGTGCGGGCGGAGGCGCTCGACGGTGTCCTCGAGGTCGTCGACGGCGAACATCAGGCGGTGGGTGCCGAGCGTGTTCATCGGTGGGTTCTCGGGGCTGGGAGACAGCATGTCCGGCCGCTGGTAGCTCATCAGCTCGAGCCGGTTGCTGCCGTCCGGCGTACGCATCATCGCGACGTCGACCACCTGCCCGGGCAGCCCGACGATCCGCGCCGCCCAGTCCTCGTCGATCGTCATCTCGCCGTCGAGCTCCAGCCCGAGCTCGCGGTAGAACGCGATCCCGGCCTTGAGGTCGCGCAACACGATTCCGACGTTGTCCATCCGCTTCACCGTCATGCGCCCGAGCCTAGGTTCCACCCCGCCGCCTGTGCCACACTCGCGGGGTGAAGGCCCTCTCGCTGTGGTCGGACAACTCGTTCCTGTCGATCGCGAGCCGCGACTCGGTGCTGTCGATCGGCTCGGCAGGCTCGGTGCTCAGCATCGGCTCCGTCGGCTCCGCGCTGTCGATCGGCTCGGTCGGCTCGACGCTGTCCGCGTTCTCCGCGGGGTCGGTGCTCTCCGTCGGCTCGGCGCTCTCGGCCCGCTCGCGCTGGTCGGTCCTGAGCAGCGAGGGAGACCGCGCGGTCCTGCGCAAGCCGCGGTCGTTCGTCGCCGGGGGAGTCGCGCTGGCAGTTCTCTTGACGGCGCTCACCCACCGCCGCTAGTTGTCCTCTGCCCAGCGGGAGATCTCGTACGACGCACTGCCGGGCTCGGGGCATCACCGCAGTCCGGCACGATCTGCCGTTTTGTCGGAGGCCTCTGACAGGCTGTGGAGATGGTTGGGACAAGACTCGAGCACGCCCGCGCGAACGTGGCCGACCTCGCGGCGGCCGTCGAGTGGTACACGGCGGTGCTCGGCTTCGAGGTCGCGTCGTACTGGCCGCCCGAGGCCCCGAACTACGCCCACTTCGTCACCACCTCCGGCGCAACCTTCGCGCTCATGGAGGCAGAAGGTCGCGGCGCCCGCTTCAACTTGACCGTCGACGACCCGGACGCGTTGTGGGCCGAGCTCAAGGACACGGCCGTGGTGATCGAGCCGCTCTTCGACACGGCGTACGGCACCCGCAAGTTCACCATCGCCGACCCCGACGGCAACGAACTCGGCTTCGTCCGCAACGGCTGAGCTGCTTCGGGGCCTCGGCGGTCGCGCCGCCCTGACAAACTGTCGGAGGCCTCTGGCAGCCTTCTCCGCATGGTGATTCCAAGGGCAGCGGCAGTCGTCGTTGACGGTCATCGAGCGTTGCTGATCAAGCGCTACCTGCGGCACAAACCAGGTCGCGCGTGCGTCATGTGCGAGGCCGCCAGCTGGGACGGTCCCGAGTGCCCCGGGCACCAGTACGCCGTACTGCCCGGCGGTCACGTCGAGGACGGCGAGACCGCCGAGACAACGGCGCTCCGGGAGCTGACCGAGGAAACCACGCTGACCGCCCGCATCGACCGCTTGCTGTGGACCGGCAAGCACAACGGCCGCCCCGCGTCGTACTTCCTGATGACCGACGTCACCGGCACACCACTCCTGTCCGGCCCGGAAGCCGAGGCCCACCAGCCAGACGACAGCTTCGAACTCATCTGGGCCGAGCCCGCCGAGTTCGACCAGCTGGGCCTGTACCCCGCCGACGTCAGACCGCCACTGACCGAGCTGCTGTCGTCACCGGCCTAGGGTGGCGCCGTGGAGATGAACGAGTACCAGCAGGCCGCGCTGCGGACTGCTGCGCCCAAGGACAAGCTGAACGAGGTGTTTCACCTGCTGCTCGGGCTGGTGGGTGAGACCGGTGAGATCGCCGAGAAGGCGAAGAAGATCGTGCGGGACAAAGGCAGCGATTTCTCCCAGTGGGACGTCGAGGACCTGACGAAGGAACTCGGCGACACCCTCTGGTACGTCGCGGTGATCGCGGACTACTTCGACATCCCACTGGACGACGTCGCCCAACTCAACATCACCAAGCTCGCAGACCGCCAGCAGCGAGCAGTGCTAGGCGGCAGCGGCGACAATCGCTAGCTGACTTTGTGAGAACACGCAGGCCCCTAGTATTGGTCGCGTGACCCGGCAGTTTCCGCCTGCTACGGCTGACGAACGCGAGATGCTCACTGGCTGGTTGGATCGTCAGCGCGCGACGGTCAGGCTGAAGTGCACGGGCCTGTCCGAAGAGCAGGCCGAACTCGCCGTACTGCCGGCCTCTCCTCGGATGACCGTGAAAACCCTGGTGGGGCACCTCAGGCATGTCGAACTGGGGTGGTTCGAGACCAGCTTCCTTGGTGTCCAAGCTGTAGGCACCAAGGACCCTTTCAAGCTTTCGCAGCCGCCTGATGCGTCGCTCGATCGTCTGCTGGACGAGTACGACCAGCAGTGTGAGCGGTCCCGCGAGATCGTTGCCGCCCACCAGTTCGATGACCTGGAGGCTTGGGCTCCTGAGGGCATCGACCTTGTGTCGCTGCGCTGGATCATCGTCCACCTCATTGAAGAGACGGCCCGGCACCTCGGCCATCTCGACGCCATGCGCGAGTTGATCGACGGTACTACCGGCTACTGAGTTCCCTGTCGACGAAAGGTGCCCGTACGTCGACCACCCGCGTCGTCCTCCGGGCCCAGCAAAATCACGAGCGCCCGGACCGCGGCTGAGTCGATGATGGTGCGATGCCTGAAAAACACTCGCGCCCCGTCCCCGGCGGTCGCGCCTTCTTCTGGACCGAACGACTGTGGAAGCTGTCGGAAGGTCTGCCGGTCGAGTCGGTGCCGATCGACAGCATCCGGGAGTTCGACGAGAACTGCTGGTTCGGCGACGGCCCGGTCACCTGCCGCATGGTCGCCCGCCACGCCGGCCTGATCGAGAAGGCCGACCTCCGGTACCCGGTGATCCTCTCGGCGGACGGCCGCCTGATGGACGGCGGCCACCGAATCTCCAGGGCTTGGCTCGACGGCAAGACGACCATCGACGCCGTCCGGTTCCCCGTCGACCCGGAACCGGACTACTTCGAGTGGGACACGGCGCCTGAATCCAGCTGACCTGTCGTCCGTCGTACGGACACCTGCCAGAGTGATCGAATGCTGAACGAGGTGGCCGACGGCGTCTGGGTCCGTCAGAGCGAGTGGGTGTGGAGCAACGCCGTCGTCGTCCGCGGGGACGCTGGGCTGATCCTGGTCGATCCCGGCATCTCCGGCGCCGACCTGAACGAGCTCGCCGACGACATCGACCAGCTCGGCGTCCCGGTGGTCGCCGGGTTCTCCACACATCCGCACTGGGACCACCTGCTGTGGCATTCCCGGTACGGCGAGGTGCCGCGCTACGCCACGCCTGGATGCGCCCAGGTCGCGTCGGACGCCCGAGAGCGGGCGCAGGCGATGGCGGCGGAGAGCGCACCGGACATCCCGCTCGAGCTGGTCGCGCTCCTCACCCCACTGCCCGCCGACGGCGGACCCATCCCCGGCGAGCTCATCGAGCACGACGCCCACGCCCCCGGCCACGCCGCGATCCTCCTCGCCGACCGCCGCGTCCTGATCGCCGGCGACATGCTGTCCGACGTACTGATCCCACTCCTCGACCCACGCCGCCCCGGTCAGGTGAGCGCGTACGAAACCGCCCTCGACCGGCTAGCCGAGGCTGCTCGGTACGCCGACGTCGTGATCCCCGGCCACGGATCAGTTGCCCAAGGCCCCGAGATAGCAGCCCGCCTGGCCGCCGACCGCGCGTACGTCGAAGCCCTCAGCCGAGGCGAGGATCCGTCCGACGCCCGCCTCGCGCAGGACTGGCTCGCCGGCCCTCACCAGGCAAACCTGAAGCAGGCCGGACCGTCAGCCGGATGAACGTCCGCCTTGGGTTGTCCATGACCCGATGGCTCTGGCCGGCGAACCTGATCACCACCCTCATCACAGCCGCGGTGGCGATCGCGCAGCCGATCCTCATCGAGTCAGTACCTGTCGGTCCCGACGACGATCCCCACGGCGACGTCCTGATCTTCAGCAGCGCGCTCGCCCTCGGCGTACTGACAATCGCGGGCCTCGCCTTCGCTCTCCTGCTCCAACGCAAGAAGGCCGGAATGGGCACCAGCCTCGGCGCCGCAGCATGCTGCGCGGGCGTGGCGTACCTGGGGGAGGGGCTGCTGCCGGGCTCGTCGCACCTCACGCTCATCGGGATCGAACTGCTTCCCGCTGCGCTCGCGATCCTCAGGCTGTATGCCGCCCAGCCGGCTCCACCAAAACCGGCCCTCGCTGATCCGCCGTATCCGACGTGACCCGCCCGTCAGCGCAGGGTCCGTCTGACTTTCACGAGCCTTGAGCTGGCCTCGTCCATACTCGTGCACATCGATTCGACGTTCAGCAGGACGGACTCTGGAGGAGCAGACCATGCCGGGTTCGACGGGCGGGGCTCTTGTTCACATCAACCCGATCCTGAACGTCTCCGATCTGCAGTCCAGCATCGAGTTCTACACAGAGGTCCTCGACTTCGAGCTCCTCGGCACGTTCGGAGAGCCGGCTGACTTCGGCATCATCCGCTGGGACGAGCATGAGATCTACCTGTGCGTGAACGGCCAGGGCCAGCCCGGCACGTGGCTCGCGCTGTTCGTCAGTCAGCCCGCCGCGCTGTACGACCGACTCGTCGCCAATGGAGCCAAGGTCCTGATGCCCTACACGGGGGACGAAGGCGAGTTCCGCCTCGCCGACCCGGACGGACACGTCCTCCGGGTGTTCTCGGGTTCCGCGAAGGAGTAGGACCGCGTGGGAGAAAGCTCTCCCACGACCAACATGGACTTGCTCCCCGCCAGGTTTCGATCCTGGTCTTCGAGATTCAACGTTGCCGCCGACCCGTCCACCACGGTCCAGACAAGGCGTCCGACCGCCCCGCTCTGAGCTTGAACCGGGCTCACCTTGCGCCTGGTCGTCCATCCCGATCCACGCCGTTTGTTAGCAGATCCGTTAGCAAATTCGGTCAGGCGACAAGGCTTGCCGGACCTGTAATGCTCCACTCGTGGACGACGCGACGCGCACTACGGCGATGGCAGCGCTCGGGAAATTGTGGAGCGAGGGATGCCCACTGGCTGAACCAGGCAGTCACGCGACGGTGCTCGATGTCGGCTGGCGGCGGTGGCGAACGTTCGACCGCAGGACCAAGCGGAAGCACCCCGACCGTGACGACCGGATCGAAGACGCGGCGAAGGGCCTGTGCTCCGCGATGGAGTCCGACCCGACACTCGTTGGCCCACTCATGCAGCACTACCGCTGTCTTTCCGTCGCGCTCGCATCCGCGTTCGATCCCATCTGATCCGTCGTCGAGTTCAGGGTGTCCACCCCCGGCACTACACCTCCTGGCCACGCTGGCCGATACGGCGATCTGCGAGAGAGCGGGAATCCCGCGCGTCAGCGCGCATTCGCGCGATAAGCGCGTACTCCGCGCGGTAGCGCGGTACTCGCGCGATAAGCGCGCACATCAGCGGGCCAGCGCGTACTGAGGCGCGCCAGCGCCGCACTCGAAGCGGGCGCAAGCACGCGCACCCACACCCAGGGTGGGCGGGAGCGGTGCGTAGCACGCGACGAAGGAGCGGGCGTAGTCACCGCGTGGGAGAAAGATCTCCCACGACCAACATGGACTTGCTCCCCCGCCAGGTTTCGATCCTGGTCTTCGAGATTCAAAGTCTCGCGGGCTGCCGATTACCCCACGGGGGACCGCTGGTGCGTGCGGACAGTTTGCCATGGGTGGGGCGCACGACACGCGTAGGGGTTCCTTACCTACGGCTCCGTAGGTTACGGTTGCGTAGGTAAGCCGTCCTCCACCTGAGGGAACACGACATGACTCCACCCGCCGTGGCAGCACCGGAGGCGCCCACCGGCGCCGCGCAGGCCGACGAGCTCGACGTCGACACCGGAACTCTCGGGGGTGAGCAGAAGCAGGTCTGGGAACAGGTCGCGCTCGCGCTGTTCATCGGGATTCCGTTCCTGGCGGTGCTCGCCGCCGTACCGATCGCGTGGGGCGGCTTCCTGGGGTGGCGTGACATCGTCATCGCGGTGGTGTTCTACACGGTCGCGGGGCACGGCATCTCGATCGGGTTCCACCGGCTGTTCACGCACAAGTCGTTCAAGCCGAACCGGCCGATGAAGTACGCCCTGGCCATCGCCGGCTCGCTGGCGATCGAGGGGCCCGTGGTGCGCTGGGTGGCCGACCACCGCAAGCACCACAAGTTCTCCGACCGCGACGGTGACCCGCACAGCCCGTGGAAGTACGGCAACACTCTCGGCGCGCTGACCAAGGGATTCGTGCACGCGCACATCGGCTGGCTGTTCGACACCGAGCAGACCCCGCAGCGGCAGTACGCGCCGGATCTGCTGAAGGACAAGGACATCGTCAAGGTTTCGCGGATGTTCCCGTTCCTCGTACTCGTCTCGCTGCTGTTGCCGGCTCTCATCGGCGGGCTGTGGTCGTGGTCGATCGAGGGCGCGCTGACCGCGTTCTTCTGGGGCAGCCTGGTCCGGATCGCGCTGCTGCACCACGTGACCTGGTCGATCAACTCGATCTGCCACACGATCGGCGACCGGCCGTTCAAGAGCCGGGACAAGTCGGGCAACGTCTGGTGGCTGGCGATCCTGAGCCAGGGCGAGTCGTGGCACAACCTGCACCACTCCGACCCGACCTGCGCGCGGCACGGCGTACTGAAGGGTCAGCTCGACACCTCGGCGCGGTGCATCTGGTTCTTCGAGAAGCGCGGCTGGGTCAGCGACGTGCGCTGGCCGGTGCCGGAGCGGCTCGAGGCGCGCCGGGTGAGCGCGGAGGAGCAGGCGGCCGAGAAGGCTGCCGACAAGGCGGCGCGCAGTCGCCGCACCAAGGTCGCGGCCTGAGGGGGACTCCGGCGCGGTCACAATCCGGTGCGCGGCCGGAAATCTCCCGGCGCGCGGCACCGGCGTACGGCATGATGCAGACGTGATCTCGACGTGACGGAACCCAAGCCGCGACGATCCACCCGGGTCCGGATGACGAGTGCGGATCGTCGCGAACAACTCATCGTGATCGCCCGCGCGCTGTTCGCCCAGAAGGGTTACGAAGGCTCGTCGGTCGAGGAGATCGCGGCGCGGGCCGAGGTCTCGAAGCCGGTCGTGTACGAACACTTCGGCGGCAAGGAAGGCCTGTACGCCGTGGTGGTGGACCGCGAGGTCCGCAGCCTGCTCGACACCGTCACCGCGTCGCTGACCGCGGGCCGCGCGCACGAGTTGGTGGAGCAGGCGGCGCTGGCGCTGCTGGACTACATCGAGAGCTCGTCGGACGGCTTCCGGATCCTGGTCCGGGACTCGCCGGTCGGGTCGTCGAGCGGATCGTTCATCTCGATCCTGAGCGACGTCGGGACGCGGGTCGAGCACATCCTGGCCGAGGAGTTCAAGCGGCGCGGGCTCGATCCGAAGAACGCGCCGATGTACGCGCAGATGCTGGTCGGCATGGTCGCGCTGACCGGCCAGTGGTGGCTCGACGCGCGCCGCCCGAAGAAGCAGGACGTCGCCGCGCACCTGGTCAACCTCGCGTGGAACGGCCTGGCAGGGCTGGAAGCCAAGCCGACGCTTTCGACCCGGCCGCACAAGTAGGCCGACGCCCACCACTGTCCAAACCTCCGCTCCCGCAGCGTTCCGGCGCTTGGCTGAGCGTGGAGGTCGCAGCGGCGGCGAGGTTGGTCAGTGGTGGCCGTCGGTGCTACGCAGGTAGGACGCGCAGATCCGCCCGTGGCACGACGTTTTGGCGGTGGTGCCGCCGTACGCTGGCCGGCATGACGGGGTTTCTCACGGCTCGGCGGGTCTCGCCGCAGTCCAAGGCGTTCGACCTGCTGCTGGCAGGTGCGCTGACGCTGTTCTTGGGGTTTCTGTCGCTGGCGCAGGCCCAGTTCGCCGGCGTGGTCAGCCTGGCGTTGCTGGTGCCGATGATCTGGCGGCGCAGCTATCCCGAGCTGGTCTTCTTCGGTGTCTCGGCGATCGCCGTCCTGCAGTGGCTGGCCGGGATCGAACTGCAACCCGGCAACGTTGGGCTCCTGGTCGCGCTGTACACGATCTCCGTGTACGGCGAAGTGCGGTTCAGCAGGATCGCGCTCGGCATCGGTGGCCTCGGTGTCCTGATGGCGACGGCTCGCTACTGGGCCAACTCCGACTGGCGCCAGCAGATCACGATGATGGTTGCCCTCGGCGCGCTCGTGTTCGGGGTCTGGGCCTTCGGCGAGCGCCGTCGTACGCGAGGTCTGTACGTCGCCCAACTGGAAGAACGCGCCGTCCAGGCCGAGCGTGATCGCGATCGCGAGGCGACGCTGGCCGTCACGAACGAGCGGACCCGGATCGCCCGCGAGATCCACGACGTGGTCGCGCACGGGTTGTCGATCATGATCGTCCAGGCCGACGGAGGCCTGTACGCCGCGGACGCCTCGCCGGAGCAGGCGAAGAAGGCGCTGGCCACGATCGGCGACACCGGGCGGGCGTCGCTGACCGAGATGCGCAAGATGCTCGGGTTGCTCAAACAGGACGAGCAGAACGAACTCGATCCCAATCAGCCGCGGCCGCAGCCGGGGGTCTCGTCGTTGCCTGAGCTGGTCGAGAACGTCCGCGAGGCGGGGCTGACGGTGGACTACGAGGTGACGGGGACGCCACGGGACCTGCCGGCGCTGCTCGGCCTCACGGCGTACCGGATCGTGCAGGAAGGCCTGACCAACACGCTGAAACACGCCGGGCCGGGGGCGCGGACGTCCGTCACTCTGGACTTCGGGCGCGAGATGCTGACCGTGGTGGTCACCGACGACGGCCGCGGCGGCGGGGTCGCGCCGAGCAGCGACCCGGGGCACGGACTGGTCGGGATGCGGCAACGCGCCTCGATCTCCGGCGGTACGGTGAACGCCGGACCCAAGGCGGGCGGCGGGTACGAGGTGGTCGCGAAGCTCCCGTACGCCGGACCGCCTGACCAGTAAGCGATTCCTAGCTGGAGGAACAGCAGCGTGAGCGAGACCGACGACGGCGTGATCCGGGTCTTCCTGGTGGACGATCAGGAGCTGGTCCGGGCCGGGTTCACCATGCTGGTGGACTCGCAGCCGGACATGCGCGTGGTGGGACAGGCGGGGGACGGTGGTGAGGCGCTGGAGAAGTTGCGCGTCACCGCTGCTGACGTCGTACTGATGGATGTTCGGATGCCTCGGCTGGATGGCGTGGAGGCGACGCGGCAGGTGCAGTTGTTGCCTTCGGCCCCGAGGGTGATCGTGCTGACGACCTTTGATCTTGACGAGTACGCGTTTGCGGCGATCAAGGCGGGGGCGGCTGGGTTCTTGCTGAAGAACACGCCGCCGGCGGATCTGTTGTCGGCTGTTCGTCAGGTGCACTCGGGGGATGCGGTGGTGTCGCCGAGTACTACTCGGCGGTTGCTGGAGCATTTTGCGGGGGCGCTGCCTGATGAGGAGCGCGAGGTGCCGGACCTTGCTGAGTTGACCGCGCGTGAGCGTGAGGTGCTGGTGGAGGTCGCGCGGGGGTTGTCGAACACGGAGATCGCGCGGCTGTTCACGTTGTCGGAGGCGACGGTGAAGACGCACATCGGCCGGATCCTGGCGAAGACGGGCCTGCGGGACCGGGTGGCGCTTGTGGTGCTCGGGTATGAGACCGGGTTGGTCAAGGCGCACGGCTGACTTGTACGGCGGGGAGGAGTAGTAGCCCGAAGCCTTATCACCCTCGGTGAAAGTTGGTGGCTGGCCTTGGGGTGGGCGACCATGGGGGACGCGCGGGGTCGCTGGTTGGGAGAGGGTTGGGATGCCGGGGTTGTGGGCGGCGGTGCGGCGGTGGGTCGTGGCCGAGGGGCCTGCGGTGTGGCCGGTGGTGGTGGCGATGGTCGTGGTCGGGGGCGGGCTGTGGGTGGGCGTGCCTTCGGCGGGGCGGGGGATTTCGCTGACCGCTGAGGCGATGGGTGGGGCGACGCTGCAGCAGGTGCGGCCCAGTGCGAGCGGTGACGTCGACCCGCGCCTGGGGGCCGCGGTGGATGCGATCCTGGCTCGGCGGGGGATCGCGGTGAAGCAGAACGACGTGCAACTGTTCCTGCGGGACGTCGCGCCGGAGCTCCGGACCGAGCAGCGGCAGGTGTTCGAGAACATGCGCAAGCTCGGCATGGCGGTGACCTACCGCCGGGCCGAGGTCTGGACCAACTACGAGGCCGTACGCCGGTACGGCCTGGCGACCGGGACCTTCCGCGTGAGCATGCGCTACCAGATCTCGGGAAGCCGGCTGGCTCAGGCGGCGACCGACGTGGGATACACCTACACGGTCCGCGACGGCCGGCTGTTCCTGGTGGACGACAACGACCTGGACCGCGCGATCGGGTCCGGGCGGCAGCCGTGGGACTACGGGCCGATCGACGTGGTGAAGCGGCGCAACGTGCTGGTCGTGGTCGACCAGGGACGACTGGCGTACGCCGACCGGCAGGCCGACGAGACGGTCGCGATGGCCCGCAAGATCCGCGCCCTGTGGAAGGGCTACCTGCAGATCGTCCCGATGATCGTCGCGATGCGCGAGCCCGGCGTACTGACGGACCTGCCCCCGACTCTCAAGGGCAACGAGCCGGCCAGAGTGCAGCCGATCCCGAGTCCGGCCAAGGACGGTCGCCCGGTCGGCGGCTGGATCGTCGTACGGCCGGAAGCCCAGGCCCGTTTCGACTCGGCCCAGCTGAACCACGCGCTGATGCACCTGCTCCCGGTCAGGCTCGGCGAGGAGGCTCCGCGCTGGCTCGCCGAGGGACTGGCCCAGTACGCCGAGAGCCTGCAACTGATCGCGACCGGCCGGGCCAAGCAGGTCTCCGCCGCCCGCGACGACATCCGCCGGCGAGCCCTCGGCGACCTGGTTCGGCTCCCGGCCGACGACGAGTACGAGGCTACGGACAGTGACGACATCAGCTGGCTGGCGGTCGAGCAGCTGATCAAGCAGGTCGGCCTCCGGGCGGTCACCGACTTCTACCTCCAGGTCGCCCGCCGGGGGTACAACGAGCCGGCGCGGGCCCGGCTGATGCTCGAGTACACCGGCTTCAGCGAGCAGAAGCTTGTGGATGCGCTGCGAACCCTCGCACAGTGAGGAAGTACGCTTGCGCGGGCGCTCGGTTCAGGGCGCTCACGCACGAACTCGCCCAGAACTCGTAGGGAACCCGAGGAGAAGACCGCGTGACTTCCCACCGTCCTGCGGCGGTCATCGTGATGGCCGCCGGTCAGGGGACCCGGATGAAATCCGCGACCCCCAAGGTCCTGCACGAGATCGGCGGGCGCAGCCTCGTCGGGCACGCGGTCGTCACCGCGCGTGCTCTCGCGCCGGAGCACCTCGTCGTCGTGGTCGGCACCGGCCGTGAGCAGGTCGAGGCGCACCTGGCCGAGGTCGACGCCGACGTCCGGACCGCCGTCCAGGAGCAGCAGCTCGGGACCGGCGACGCCGTCCGGGCCGGGCTGACCGCCGTACCGGCCGACTTCGACGGGACCGTCGTGGTCACCTCCGGCGACGTCCCGCTGCTGGCCGCCGAGACGCTCCTGGAGCTGATCGGCGAGCACGACAAGCAGGGCAACGCTGTGACGGTGCTCACCGCGCGCGTCCCCGACCCGACCGGGTACGGCCGGATCCTGCCGGGTCCCAACGGCACGGTCGCGGGCATCGTCGAGCACAAGGACGCGACCCCCGAGCAACGCCAGATCGACGAGATCAACGCCGGGATCTACGCCTTCGACGCGGCCACGCTGCGCGACGGGCTGAGCCAGCTGACCACGGACAACGCGCAGGGTGAGCTGTACCTGACCGACGTCCTGGCGATCGCGCGTGGCGACGGCAAGCGGGTCGGTGCGTGGGTGATCGAGGACGCGATGCAGACCGAGGGCGTGAACGACCGTGTCCAGCTGGCCACGCTGCGCGCCGAGCTGAACCGGCGCACCCTCGACACCCTGATGCGCTCCGGCGTCACGATCGTCGACCCCAGTACGACGTGGGTCGACCAGACCGTCGAGCTGGACCAGGACGTCACCCTCCTGCCGAACACGCAGCTCCACGGCGCGACCACAGTCGCGACCGGCGCCGTGATCGGCCCGGACACCACGCTGACCGACGTACAGGTCGGTGAAGGCGCCTCGATCATCCGGACGCACGGGTCCAGCGCGCTGATCGGCGCGGGCGCCTCGGTCGGCCCGTTCGCGTACCTGCGGCCAGGGACGTCGCTCGGCGTGAAGGGCAAGATCGGCACCTTCGTCGAGACCAAGAACGCGGCGATCGCCGACGGCGCGAAGGTCCCGCACCTGTCGTACGCCGGCGACGCGACGATCGGCGAGGGCGCGAACATCGGCGCCGGCACGATCTTCGCCAACTACGACGGCGTGAAGAAGCACCACACCACCGTCGGGCGCTACGCCTTCGTCGGCAGCAACTCGGTGCTGGTGGCGCCGGTCAGCATCGCCGACGGCGCGTACATCGCGGCCGGGTCGGCGATCGACCAGCCGGTGGGCGCCGGCGAGATCGCGGTCGCGCGCGGGCGGCAGCGCAACATCAAGGGCTGGGTCGCGCGCAAGCGGGCCGGGACGAAGACGGCGAAGGCAGCGGAAGACGCGCTGGCCGACGCGGCAACGGACGCACCGGACGAACCGGTCGCCGAGGCGAAGCCGAAGCCGGGCACCACCGGCGACAAGGCGTAACGGGAGGCAAGTGGCGATGAGCGGGATGAAGCGAACCACCGAGAAGAACCTGATGGTCTTCTCCGGCCGGGCCCATCCCGGTCTGGCCGAGGAGGTGTCCGAGCAGCTCGGCTCCGGCCTGGTGCCCACCTCGGCGTACGACTTCGCCAACGGCGAGATCTACGTCCGGTTCGAGGAGTCGGTCCGGGGCAGCGACGCGTTCGTGATCCAGAGCCACACCTCGCCGATCAACGAGTGGATCATGGAGCAGCTGATCATGGTCGACGCGCTGAAGCGGGCGTCGGCCAAGCGGATCACCGTGGTCCTGCCGTTCTACGGCTACGCCCGGCAGGACAAGAAGCACCGCGGCCGGGAGCCGATCTCGGCCCGGCTGATGGCCGACCTGTTCAAGACCGCCGGCGCGAACCGGCTGATCTGCGTCGATCTGCACACCTCGCAGATCCAGGGCTTCTTCGACGGACCGGTCGACCACCTGATGGCGCTGCCGATCCTGTCCGACTACGTGCGGGAGAAGTACGGCGACCAGCAGCTCGCCGTGGTCTCGCCGGACGCCGGCCGGATCAAGGTCGCCGAGCAGTGGTCGGCCCGGCTGAACAACGCGCCGCTGGCCTTCATCCACAAGACCCGCGACATCGACCGGCCGAACGAGACCGTCGCCAACCGCGTCGTCGGTGAGGTGGCCGGCCGGGTCTGCATCCTGGTCGACGACATGATCGACACCGCCGGCACGATCACCAAGGCCGCCGACGCTCTGTACGCCGACGGCGCCGCCGGGGTGGTGATCGCGGCCACCCACGCGATCCTGTCCGGCCCGGCGGTCGACCGGCTGAAGAACTGCCAGGCCAGCGAGGTGATCGTCACCAACACGCTGCCGATCTCGGAGGACCGCAAGTTCGACAAGCTCACCGAGCTGTCGATCGCTCCGCTGATCAGCCGCGCGATCCGCGAGGTCTTCGAGGACGGATCGGTGACCAGCCTCTTCGAGGGCAGGGCCTGACCGAGTTGCTGTGGTCCCAGTGCGCCGGCCAGAACAGGACGGGCCACGGGGACCACATCATCGGACGGCTCGCCAGGCGTAGTACGCGATGCCGATGGCCGCGGCGGTCATCGGTAGCGCGGTGACCAGGCCGATCGCGCCGTTCCCGGGGACCATGAACGTGAACGCGATCGTCGCGGCACCCAGCGGGATCCAGCGCGGTACGGCGTGCGAGCGCCACAGCCCGACCGTCTGGACGAGCGTGCCGATCGCGACCAGCAGTGCGCCGGTGATCATCGGCGCGAACAGGTGCAGCGGGTCCTCGGCCATCTGGTCGATGACCGAAGCACCGGCCGCTGGATCGACTCCGGGCGCCGTCGCGAAGTAGTACGACGCGGCCCAACCGGCGCCGCCCACGGCGTACAGGGCTGTGCCGATCCACATCAGTACGCCGCCGGTCGTGGCCCAGGCGGTTCCGCGTCGCCGTACGAGCAGACTGGTCGCGAATGCCTGCGCCGGCACGTTGAGGACCAGCGCCGCGCTGAGGAACACCAGCAGTCCCCACCAGCGGTCCCGCAGCGGCTGGATGTCGGCGTACGTGTAGGTCTCGCCGCCGCCGGCGGGCTCGGGCCACAGCAGGCCGCCCGGTACGGCGGCCAACGCCGTCACGGTTAGGACGAGCGAGACGATGCCGACGCGACGACGGGTGACCGGGTCGCTGCCGAGCTCTGTCCTGATGGTCGAGGTGGACATCGTTGGCCTCCCAAAGCCACGGGGAAATCTGACCTCTCCAGGGAAGCCGCCAGGCCTGGGGCGACGGATCCGCGCTGGTACGGGAAGAGATCTCCGTGCTGACTCGGAGCCGCTTTCCGCTGCCGCGACTTACAGTGACGTCATGCGGTGGCCGTGGGGGCTCGCAGTCGGCACCTCCCTGCTCGTGGCGACGATGCTGGTGGGCGGTGGCTGGCTGCTGCTCGCCTCCTCGCCTGAGACTCAGGTGCCGCTCGGACTGCTTGCGGCCGGTCTCGCCGTACTCGGTCTGCTGGTCGCTCGGCGGGAGCCTGTGGTTGGGGTTCTGCTGTGTGTGATTGGCGCGCTGGTTGCGTTTCTGGCCGTGCGGTCGGCGTACTACGAGATGGTGGTGGCTGAGCCGGGGCGACTCCCGCTGGACAGCCGGGTGGTTGCTTGGCTGGACGAGAGTGGGTGGTGGCTGTTCGTCGCGGTGGCGTTGCTGTTGCTCTACTTCCCGGACGGGCGGCTGATCAGTCCGCGGTGGCGGGTCGTGCCGGTCGGGTTGGTGGTGCTCGGTGTTGGGCAGCAGGTGTTCGGGGCGTTCGCGACCGCGCCGTTCTTGGCGCCTTTGGAGGGGTGGGCGCGGCCGTATGCACCGTTGCCTTTAGGGCTTCGGGTGCTCAGTGAGGTTGTGTTCGGCGTCTTCCTGGGGTTGGTGCTGGTTGCGGCGGCTTCTGTGGTGGTGAGGTTCCGACGGTCGAGCGGGCGGCCGCGGGCGCAGGTGAAGTGGTTGGCGATCGCCGGGGTGGTCGCGGTCTGCTACCCGTTCGTGTGTCTGGCGGAGATCGCGGTGGCGGGGGAGTCGGGGACGGTTGCGACCGTGACCGGCGTACTGGCGTTGGTGAGTTTGCCGGCGGCTGTTGCGGTAGCTGTGCTGCGGCATGACCTGTACGACGTGGATCGCGCGGTCGCCGATGCGGTCACGTACGCGATCGTGCTGGTGGCGTTGCTGGCGACGTACGCGATGTCGGCGCTCGCGTTGGGGCTGGTGGTTGGGCGGGGATCGGCGGTCGCCGCGGCGTCGGCGACGGCTGTGTGTGCGTTGGTGCTGGCGCCGTTGCGGTCGTGGTTGCGGCGGGTTGTTGATCGACGGTTGTATCCGCCGCGGCGGGCTGCGTTGGTGGCGATCGACGAGTTGCAGCATCGGATTCACGCTGGTGAGGGGAGTCCGGAGGAGCTGGAATCCGTGCTGCGGCAGGCGTTGCGGGATCCCTCGCTGCGGGTGGGGTATCTGGTGCCGGGGGCTGCTGGGTTCGTCGATGCGGCGGGGGAGCCGGTGGGTGGTGAGGTTGTGCCGGTGATGCTGGGTGGGTTGCAGATCGGGATTCTTGCGGGGGCGAGTTCCGCCGTACTGCGGGTGGTTGCTAGTGCGGCGGCGAGTTTGGTGGAGGTCACGCGGCTGCGGGCCGAGTTGGCGGGGGCATTGCGGGAGGTCGAGGCCAGCCGGGCTCGGCTCGTGCAGGCCGGGGATGCTGAGCGGCGGCGGCTTGAGCGGGATCTGCATGACGGGGCGCAGCAACGGTTGGTCGCGCTGGGGATGAGTCTGCGGTTGGCGCAGCGGCATTTGGCTGACGGGACGGTCGATGTGGATGGGGTGCTCGACCAGGGGGTTGCTGAGCTGGCTACGGCGGTGGCTGAGTTGCGGCAGATCGCGCATGGGTTGAGGCCGACGAGCTTGGACGACGGGCTGCCGGCCGCGCTGGCGGCGATCACGCGGAACCTGCCGATCCCGGTGCGGTTGCAGGTCGTCGGGGATGAGTTGCCCGAGCAGTTGATCACCACGGCGTACTTCGTGGCGGCCGAGGCGGTGGTCAACGCGGCGAAGTACGCCCAGGCGACGCGGATCGGCGTACAGGTCACTCGGTCGCCGGAGGATGTGCGCATCCGCGTCGAGGACGACGGATGTGGGGGAGCGCGAGCGAGACCGGGCTCGGGGTTGAGTGGTCTGACCGACCGAGTGGTGGCGCTGGGCGGTTCCTTGACGATGCACAGCCCCGTCGGCGCCGGAACGGCGATAGAGGTGGTGCTGCCGTGCGGATCGTGAGGGGTGCTGCCCGCACGGCGAGCAAGCGCGAGGTTGCCGTGCGGGTGGTGAGAGCTCCTGAGCGCGCGTCGGGCGAGCGCGGGGTTGTCGTGCGGGTGGTGAGGGGTGCTGCGCGTGTGTTGGGGGAGCGCGGGGGTGTCGTGCGGGTGGTGAGGGGTGCTGCGCGTGTGTTGGGGGAGCGCGGGGTTGTCGTGCGGGTGGTGGGGGGTGGTGCGCCTACGGCGGGCGAGCGCGGAGCCGCCGCGGTGCGCTTGCCTGTGGGCCGGCGGCGAAGCCAGCCGGGGTGGGCGGCCTCCTCTCCTCCTCTTCTTTCCCCACCGATGCTCGCGGCGCAGCCGCGGGCGAGGAGGTCGTCGTGCGGATCGTGATTGGGGAGGATTCTGCTTTGTTTCGGGCGGGGTTGGCTCGGTTGTTGGTTGATGGGGGGCACGAGATTGTTGGGTTGGCGGGGGATGCGGACTTGTTGGTGACGACGGTGGCCGAGACGTCTCCGGAGTTGGTGATCATCGATGTGCGGATGCCGCCGGATTTGACCGACGACGGTGCGCGGGCCGCGAAGCGGTTGCGGGGGTTGTACCCGGAGCTGGCGATCGTGTTGTTGTCGCAGCATGTGGAGACGCGGCACTCGACCGAGCTGGTGACGGGTGGGCGGTTCGGGTATTTGCTGAAGGATCGGGTGCTGGCGGTCGACGAGTTTCTCGACGCGCTCGAGCGGGTTGCCGCCGGTGGGTCGGCGTTGGATCCGGAGGTGGTGGAGAGTCTGATCGGGCGGTCGCGGGCCGAGGATCGGCTGGCGGCGTTGACGGCGCGGGAGCGGGAGGTGCTCGCGCTGATGGCCGAGGGGTGCACGAACGTGGGGATCAGTCGACGGTTGTGGCTGACCGAGCGGACCGTGGAGACCCACATCGGCAGCATCCTCGGCAAGCTCGGGCTGCTGGTGAACGACGAGCAGCACCGCCGCGTGCTCGCCGTACTCGCCTATCTTGGAGAGCACTGACCGCTCGAGAAAGGACACCGCTGACATGCGGGTCGCTGTTTTCCATCCGGGAGCCATGGGGTCGCAGCTCGCCGCGCAGTTGGTCGCGGCAGGGCACGAGGTGCACTGGGTGCCGGAAGGACGCAGTACGGCGTCGGTCGCGCGCGCCGAGGCAGCGGGACTGATCGGTTCGTCGTACGACGAAGCGGTGGGCGGCGCCGAGGTGGTGCTGTGTTCGTGCGCGCCGCAGGGCGCGGTCGCGATCGCCGAGGAGGTGGGTCGGTCGGGGTTCGCGGGGATCTACGTCGAGGCGAACCCGCTGTCGCCCAAGTCCCTGCAGCGAGTCCGGGAAGCGTTGCCCAAGGCAACGTTTGTGGACGCAGGTGTGGTCGGTCCGCCGCCGACCGGCGGTCCGAGCCCCACGCACCTGATGCTCTCCGGCGAGGCCGCCGAGCAGGCGGCGGAGCTGTGGGCGGGGACTCTGGTGACGCCGATGGTGGTCGGCGCCGAGCCGGGCGCAGCGAGTGCGGCGAAGTCGTCGTACGCGCTGTACAACAAGGGGAAAGCGGCGTTGGCCGTGCTGGCGTTTCAGCTGGCGGCCCAGCACGGCGTGACCGAGGCGTTGACAGCGCAGCACACGCGGGCTGACGGCGGGTCGTTGAAGGATCCGGAGCTACCGGAGCAGTTGCGGGCGGTGGCTTGGCGATGGGGTCCAGAGTTCGACGAGCTCGCTGAGACACTGGATGCGGCCGGGCTCGAAGGCGACGCGGCGCGGGCGTTGCGCGAGGTGTGGACTCAGCTGAGCCGGTAGTCGGCCAGGACGAACGGCGGGATCTGCTGGGCGACAGCGGTGAGGTCGTCGAGTGCGGCGCTCACGCTGTCGACGGTCCACCAGTGGAGGCCCCAGGTGACGAGGTACGGGCCGTCGATCCACCACTGCAGGTGGGGGTGCTGGAGCATCCACTCCATGAGCTGCGGGTGGACGACGGCGGAGGCGTAGCGCTGGTTGGGCGACTCGACGGCGAAGGTGTCGTTGAAGTGGCCGGACTCGAGTTGCTGGTCGGGGACGCGGAGCGTGCGGGCGATCGGGTTGTCGGTGGTGACGGCGATCGACGGGAGGACCACGGGGAGCAGTACGGCGACGAGGTGGAGCTTGGTCGCCGTACTGGTTCTGCTGGTCGCGTGGGAGTGGTCGAAGGCGCGGAAGTCGTAACCGGCGTACTGGCCGGCGATCAGGCGGGTGTTGGTGCCGGGGGTGAGGACGCGGTTCGCGACGCCCTCGAGCGCGGGGTCCATCGGTGCTGAGGTCCAGCCGATCTCAAGGGCTGCCTGGGTCCGCGCTGTGAAGAAGCGTTCGCGCTTGGCCTTCGCCCAGACGGCGAGCGCGGCCAGGGCGGCGGCAAGAACCAGCAGGGTGATCAGCACGCGGACGAAACTAACGGATCTGCCGGGCCACCTCGGGGTCGACCGTCGTACCGCGAAGGATCCCGGCGAGGGCCTCCACGCCGTCCACCAGACGGGGGCCGGGACGCGCGAAGTAGCCGTTCGCGTCGACAGCCCACACCGGTACGTCGGGCAGCAGGCCTTGGTCGATCAGGTCCTTCCCCAGGCGCACTGAGTCGTCCAGCCCGAAGCCGCAGGGCGCCACCACGACAACCTCAGGCCGAGCGGCAGCAACAGCCGGCCAGGTCGTCCGCCCGGAGCGCAGCCCAGCGGACCCCAGCACGCTCACTCCACCGGCAACTTCCACCATCTCCGGAATCCAGTGGCCGGGAGCGAAAGGCGGATCGGTCCACTCCAGAACCAACATCTTCTGTCCTGTGTGAGGTTGCTTTTGTACTTCCGACAGCCTGTGACGGAGATCTTCTACCAACTGAGTAGACGGGCGACCGATTGCCTGGGCGATCTGGTCGATGGACTCCAGGACCTCGGTGAGGTCGTGGGGGTCGGTCGTGACGACCTTCGCCTGACAGCCGAGGTAGGACAGCGCCTCTTCCACGTCGTCGACGTCGATGGCGCAGACGGCGCACAGGTCCTGGGTGATGACGAGGTCCGGGTCGATCGCGCGAAGGGCGTCGCGGTCGAGCTTGTAGAGGTCCTCGCCGGCGGCGGTCCGCTCACGGACGGCGGCGTCGATCTGCGCCGGCGTGAGGCCGGCGGGGAGGTTGGTGGTCGAGACGATCCGCCGCTCGCGGGCCGCCGCGGGGTAGTCGCACTCGAACGTCACGCCCTGGACCTCGTCCCCGGCGCCCAGCGCGAAGCAGATCTCGGTCGCCGACGGCAGCAGCGAGACGATGTTCACCGGGCCGAGGGTATACGTGGTGCACGGTGGACCCGGATTTCCGGTCTGGGCGGGGTGGTGGGTAGACTGTTTTGGTTGCCTCGGCGAGGGACGCCCCCCGACTGCGCTTGATGTCGAAGTGCTCGACTCGGTGAGAAGTGCTAGGCGGGCGCGGCTCCGTGATCGACGCGGTGGTTCGTTGCCTGACGCCTTTTCCGGAGTCAAGACGTGCCCGCTGAGGCTCTGCAACCGGTTCCACCACCAGTCAACAGATCACCGCAACAAGCTTGAGGGAGTTCATCTCGTGGCCGAGGTCAAGATCCAAGCCGAGTCGCGCACGGAGTTCGGCAAGGGTGCTGCCCGCCGAATCCGCCGGGAAAGCAAGGTCCCCGCCGTTCTGTACGGCCATGGCACGGACCCGGTGCACATCACGCTGCCCGGTCACGACACCATGCTGGCCCTGAAGACCGCCAACGCCCTGCTGCTGATCGAGGTCGAGGGCAGCGAGAGCCTGCTGGCCCTGCCGAAGCAGGTTCAGCGCGACGCGATCAAGGGCTTCATCGAGCACGTCGACCTGGTCATCGTCAAGCGCGGTGAGAAGGTCCAGGTCGACATCGCCGTGCACCTCGAGGGCGAGGCCGTCAGCGAGACCCTGGTCGTGCTGGAGAACGCCAGCATCCTGGTCGAGGCCGAGGCGACCCACATCCCCGACGGCGTCACCGTGTCGATCGAGGGCCTGGACGCCGGCGCCCAGATCCACGCGTCCGACCTGAAGCTGCCCGCGGGCACCACGCTGGCCGTCGAGCCGGACACGCTGATCGTCAACATCACCGCCGCCGCGACCGCCGAGCAGCTGGACGCCGAGCTGTCCGAGGCCGAGGCCGAAGCCGGCATCGAGAAGGACGAGGCGGATGCTCCCGCCGAGGAGCCGGTCGCCGCCGCTGCGGAGTAAGTAGTACGCCGTACAGGCAACGAACAGGAGAGGGCCGGGAGATCCGTGGCGGACGACGTGTGGTTGGTCGTCGGGCTGGGGAATCCCGGCCCTTCCTATGCCAAGACGCGGCACAACGTCGGCCAGATGGTGGTCGACGAGCTGGCCGGCCGCGTCGGTGGCGGCTGGAAACAGCACAAGCAGGCCAAGGCCGAGGTGATCGAGACCCGGCTCAGCGGGTACCGGACGATCCTGGCCAAGCCGCGCTCGTTCATGAACGAGTCGGGCGGACCGGTCTCCGGGCTGCTCAAGTTCTTCAAGGTCGAGCCGGTCAACCTGGTCGCCGTGCACGACGAGCTGGACATCGACTTCGCCGCGCTGCGGCTCAAGTTCGGTGGCGGCGACAACGGGCACAACGGCCTGAAGTCGATCCGCAAGTCGGTTGGCACCGGTGACTACCATCGAGTGCGGTTCGGGGTCGGGCGTCCGCCCGGCCGGCAGAGCCCGGCGGACTTCGTGCTGAACGAGTTCTCCAGCACCGAGCGCAAGGACCTCCCGTTCGAGCTCGACCGCACCGCCGACGCCATCGAGTCATTGCTCGCTGACGGCCTCGAAGTGACCCAAGGGAAGTACAACTCGTGAAACTGGCCGGTCTGGTCGACACCCTCGTCACCGATCCGGTGGTCGCCGACGCGATCGGTGACGCCCGCAAGGACATCCGCACCGCCGGCGTCGCGACGCTCGACCTGAGCGCGCCCGGCTCGATCCGTCCTGTCCTGCTGGCCGCGCTCGCGTCCCAGCGGCTCGGCGCCGACCGCCCGGTGCTCGCGGTCACCGCGACGTTCCGCGAGGCCGAGGAGCTGACCGAGGCGCTGCAGTGCCTGGTCGAGCCCGGCTCGGTCGCCTACTACCCGGCCTGGGAGACGCTGCCGCACGAGCGGCTGTCGCCCCGGTCCGACACCGTCGGCCGGCGGCTCGCCGTACTGCGACGTCTGGTGCACCCGGACCCGTCCGACGAGACGACCGGGCCGATCAAGATCCTGGTCGCGCCGGTCCGGTCCGTGCTGCAGCCGCAGGTCGCCGGTCTGGCCGACCTGCGCCCGGTCCAGCTGCACGTCGGCGACTCCATGGAGCTGGAGGACGTGATCGCCCGGCTCGCCGGTGCGGCGTACAGCCGGGTCGACCTGGTCGAGCGGCGTGGTGAGTTCGCGGTCCGCGGCGGCATCATCGACGTCTTCCCGCCGACCGAGGAGCACCCGCTGCGGGTCGACTTCTTCGGCGACGACGTCGAGGAGATCCGGTACTTCGCGGTCGCCGACCAGCGCTCGCTCGAGATCGCCGAGCACGGCCTGTGGGCTCCTCCCTGCCGCGAGCTGCTGCTGACCGACGAGGTGCGCGCCCGCGCCGGCGTACTGGCCAAGGAGCACCCGGAGCTGGCCGAGCTGTTCGAGAAGCTCGCCGAGGGTCACGCGGTCGAGGGGATGGAGTCGCTCGCGCCCGTCCTCGTCGACCACATGGAGCTGCTGGTCGACCTGATGCCGGAAGGCACCCACGTCGTCGTCAGCGACCCCGAGCGGGTTCGCGCCCGCGCGCACGACCTGGTCGCGACCAGCCAGGAGTTCCTGGAGGCGTCCTGGGCAGCGGCTGCCGGGGGAGGCGAGGCGCCGATCGACCTGGGCGCCGCGGCGTACATGTCGCTGGCCGACGTACGGACCCAGGCGCTCGATCGCGGGCTGGCCTGGTGGAGCCTGTCGCCGTTCGCGGCCGCGCCGACCGACGAGCCCGAGCTGCGCGACTCGATGGGCACGCGGGTCTCGTTCGACATCGACACCGACTCGGGTGCCGTTCGCAGCCGGCAGATCGCGGCCCACGAGGTCGATCCGTACCGCGGTGAGACCGCGGCCGCCGTCGAGGACGTGCGCGGCTGGCTGCGGGACGGCTGGCGGGTCGTCTGCGTCACCGAGGGCCACGGCCCGGCCCAGCGGCTGGCCGAGGTGTTCTCCGAGGCGGAGCTGCCGGCCCGGACCGTCGACTCGATCGACGGCATCCCCGAGCCGGGCGTCGTACTGATCTCCCAGGGCGCGCTCGAGCACGGGTTCATTGCCGAAGGCATCAAGTTCGCGGTGCTCACCGAGAACGACCTGGCCGGGCAGCGCTCGGCGGCCGGACGCCGTTCCCAGCAACGGATGCCGAGCCGCCGGAAGAAGACCGTCGACCCGCTGGAGCTCGCTCCGGGCGACTTCGTCGTGCACGAGCAGCACGGCGTCGGCCGGTACGTCGAGATGATGCAGCGCACGGTCGGCACGGGGACCCAGCGGACCACCCGCGAGTACGTCGTGATCGAGTTCGCGCCGAGCAAGCGCGGTCAACCCGGCGACCGCCTGTTCGTGCCGACCGACCAGCTCGACCAGGTCACCCGGTACGTCGGTGGCGAGCAGCCCACGCTCGACAAGATGGGCGGCGGCGACTGGGCCAAGCGCAAGGGCCGCGCGCGCAAGGCGGTCCGCCAGATCGCCGGCGAGCTGATCAAGCTGTACGCCGCGCGCCAGGCGACCAAGGGGCACGCGTTCGCCAAGGACACCCCCTGGCAGCGCGAGCTCGAGGACGCGTTCCCGTTCGTCGAGACGCCGGACCAGCTGGCCACGATCGACGACGTCAAGCACGACATGGAACGCGTCATGCCGATGGACCGGATCGTCTGTGGCGACGTCGGCTACGGCAAGACCGAGATCGCCGTCCGGGCCGCGTTCAAGGCGGTCCAGGACGGCAAGCAGGTCGCCATCCTGGTGCCGACCACGCTGCTGGTCCAGCAGCACTACGCGACCTTCGCCGAGCGGTACGCCGCGTTCCCGGTGAACGTCGCGCCGCTGTCGCGGTTCCAGACCGACAAGGAGTCCAAGGCCACGATCGACGGGCTGGCCGACGGCTCGGTCGATGTGGTGATCGGGACGCACCGCCTGTTCAGCGGCGAGGTCGCGTTCAAGGATCTCGGCCTGGTCGTGGTCGACGAGGAGCAGCGCTTCGGGGTCGAGCACAAGGAGCAGCTCAAGCGGCTCCGTACGGCGGTCGACGTACTGACGATGTCGGCGACACCGATCCCGCGCACGCTGGAGATGTCGATCACCGGCATCCGCGAGATGTCCACGATCGCGACCCCGCCGGAGGAGCGCCACCCGGTGCTGACCTTCGTCGGCGCGTACGAGGAAGGCCAGGTCACCGCCGCGATCCGGCGCGAGCTGCTCCGCGAGGGCCAGGTCTTCGTCGTGCACAACCGGGTCAACACGATCGAGAAGGCCGCCGCCCGGATCCGTCAACTGGTGCCCGAGGCTCGGGTGAGTGTCGCGCACGGCCAGATGAACGAGCACACCCTGGAGAACGTGATCCAGGGCTTCTGGGAGAAGCAGTCCGACGTCATCGTCTGTACGACGATCGTCGAGTCCGGCATCGACATCTCGAACGCGAACACGATGATCGTCGAGCGCGCCGACCTGCTCGGCCTGTCCCAGCTGCACCAGCTCCGCGGCCGCGTCGGCCGAGGACGCGAGCGGGCGTACGCGTACTTCTTCTTCCCGCCGGAGAAGCCGCTCACCGAGACCGCGCACGACCGGCTCGCCACGATCGCGCAGCACGCCGATCTCGGCGGCGGTATGGCGGTGGCGATGAAGGACCTGGAGATCCGCGGCGCCGGCAACCTGCTCGGCGGCGAGCAGTCCGGGCACATCGCCGACGTCGGCTTCGACCTGTACGTCCGGCTGGTCGGCGAGGCCGTCGCGGAGTACCGCGGCGACACCCAGGCCGAGGAGCCCGAGGTCAAGATCGAGCTGCCGATCGACGCCCACCTGCCGCACGACTACGTGCCCTCGCAGCGGCTGCGGCTGGAGATGTACCAGCGGCTGGCCGCCGTACGGGACGAGGCCGGGATCGCGGAGCTGGTCGAGGAGCTGCACGACCGGTACGGCGACATCCCGCAGCCGGTGCTGAACCTGATCGAGGTGGCGAAGTTCCGCAACCACGCGCGGGTCGCGGGGCTGCACGACGTCACCCTGCAGGGCAATCTGATCCGGTTCGGGCCGGTCGAGCTGCCCGATTCCAAGGTCATGCGACTGAACAGGCTGTACCCGAAGAGTCTGGTCAAGCCGCAACTGCGTACGATCCTGGTGCCGAGACCTGCCACCCGGCCGGTCGCCGGTGAGCCGCTGCGCGACCAGGAGTTGCTGCAGTGGTGCGCCAGACTGATCGACGATGTTATTGCCGAGCCCGTGGGGGCGAAGGCCTGATGAGTTCCAGCTGGAGGAGAGTCCGTTGAGCAGAAAACTCGCACATGTGGCGGGTGCCGCGCTGGCTTCGGTACTGCTGCTCGGTGGTTGTGCCGCGGGGACGCACCCGGGTGCGGCCGCTGTGGTGGGCGGGACCGAGATCACCGTCGGCGACGTCGACGAGACCTCCCGCTCGGTCACCACCGCGCTCGGCCAGCCGTTCACCGCGTCGCTGGCGCTCAGCGAGCTGGTGAACAGCGCGCTGGTCCAGCAGGTCGCCAACCAGCGTTCGGTCACGGTCACCGACGCCGAACTCGCGCCCGCCATGAAGGCGGTCGTCGGCGATCAGGCGGCGTACGACAAGTTCGTCGCCGACCCGGTGGCCGAGGAGTTCCTGCGCGGCGTCGCGAAGGCGGCGGTCGGCACGATCAAGCTCGGCGGCGGCACCGGCATCACCGACCCGAACGTGCAGCAGGCCCAGCAGGCCGGCCTGGTCGTGGTGAAGGACGCCGCGAAGAACATCACGGTCGACGTCTCGCCGCGGTTCGGCAAGTGGACCGACGGCGCGATCGACGGCAAGGTGTCCGGCTCGCTGTCGGAGGAGTCCGCGCAGGCCAAGGCCAAGCGCGAGGCGGCCGAGCAGCAGCAACAGCAGCAACAGCAGCAGCAGCCCCAGGGCTGACCTTGATCAAGGTCGTACTGACGAGCCCGCGGGTCGCGCCGGGTCTGCTGACCCGCGCGGCCTGGCAGGCGTTCGAGCAGGCCGACGTGATCGGCGCTGCGGCCGGCGTGGAGAGCCCGTCGGTGCAGGCCGTGGTCGGCTCGGGGCTCGTCGTGGCGTCGGTCGAAGGTGGTGCGGACGCGCAGTGGTCGTGGCTGGTCGCGGCTGCGTCTGCGGGCCGGGCTGTGGCCTGGCTGGTGGGTGAGGACGGGGAGCCGGCGTTGCTGCGGCTCGTGGCCGACCAGCTCGCGCGGGAGCCGCGTCCGGCGTACGAGATCGAGATCTTGCACGGCTCGTACGACGTACCGGGCGCTCGGCTGATCGACCTGGTCCAGGTGATGGACCGGCTGCGCCGCAACTGCCCGTGGGACCAGGAGCAGACGCACGAGTCGCTGGCCAAGTACCTGCTCGAGGAGACGTACGAGACGCTCGAGGCGATCGACACCGGCGACTCGACGCATCTGCGGGAGGAACTCGGCGATCTGCTGCTCCAGGTCGCCTTCCACTCCCGGATCGCGGAGGAGGCTCTCGCGGATGAGGACGGTGACGACGGGCCGTGGTCGATCGACGACGTCGCGGCCGGGATCGTCGAGAAGCTGATCCGGCGGCACCCGCACGTGTTCGCGGACGTCGCTGTCGACGGCGTCGCCGACGTCGAGGCGAACTGGGAGACCATCAAGGCGGCCGAGAAGCAGCGGACATCGGTGCTGGAGGGCATTCCGGTGGCGCTGCCCGCTCTGGCGCTGGCCGACAAGGTGCTCTCGCGGGCTTCCAAGGTTCTTCCCGCTGTCGAGAATCCGGTCATCGACGAGGATGCCGTCGGCGCCGCGCTGCTCGACCTCGTCCGCCAGGCCCGGGCCGCCGGTGTCGACCCCGAGCAGGCGCTGCGCAACGCCGTACGGGAACTGGCCGAGGAGGTGCGGTCCGCGGAGACCGCCTGATCGCGCTTGACGCAACCGATTGGTTGCCATACCGTGGATAGCAACTGAAAGGTTGCTATCTATGATTCCTGATCGCATCGAACGCGTCCTCGAGCTCGACCACCCGCCGTCGAAGGTCTGGGCGGCCATCACCACGGCCGAGGGTCTCGGGACCTGGTTCGGCAAGCAGGCCTCGATCGACCTGCGGCCGGGCGGAGCGGCCCGGCTGTGGTGGCCCGACAACAGCATCGATCTCCGCGTGGAGCGCGTCGACGAGCCGTCGGTCTTCGCCTTCACCTGGCCGATCGACGGGCTGCCGGCCGAGGATCCGCGGCGGACGTACGTCGAGTTCAGCCTCGAGTCGGTCGGTGCCGGGACGCGGCTGACCGTGAGCGAGACCGGGTTCGCCCAGGCGCCGGACGGTACGGCGTACCGCGGGAACTCGGACGGCTGGGGGCGTGAGCTCGCCGAACTGGTCGAGTACCTCGATGCCGTCTGACGCCGAGGCGGCCGCCGAACGGGTCTTCGTCGCCCTCGCGGACCCGAGCCGCCGCCGCATCCTTGCCGAGCTGGCCGCTCGCGGACCCGCGACGGCCACCGAGCTGGCCGACCGGCTACCGATCACTCGGCAGGCGATCGCCAAACACCTCACCCTGCTGACCGAAGCGGGCCTGCTGATCGCCGAACCGGGCGAACGCCGCCGGATCCGCTACCGCCTCGACTCCGCCCCGATCCAGGTCGCCCAGCAGTTCCTCGCGGCCCTGGCGAACGACTGGGACGGCCGATTGGATGCCCTCCGCAAGTACCTCGACACCTAGGAAGTGATCACGATGTTCATGCCCACCTCACCCGTTATCGATGCCGCCCGCAACCAGTCCCGGTCCGCCCTGCCGGACGCGCCGGTCGTGTTCGAGACTCCGCGCCGGCGCCCCGTCGTACGCCATGCTGCTGCTCGGTTCCTGGCTGCCGTCGCGGTCCGGATCGATCCCGCGGTGCGTCCGGTCCTACTCGAGTCCTGAGCCGTCGAGCAGCGCGCGGAGTGCGTCTCGGTGGGCGTTGTAGGCCTTCTGGCCGGCGCGCGTCAGCTTGTACGTCGTCGTCGCGCCGCGCCCCCGCCCGTCCTTCGTCGAGCTGACGTAGCCGGCCGCCTCCAAGGCGGACATGTGCTTGGACAGGTCCGAGTCGGCGATCTCCAGGAAGTCCTTCAGGAACCGGAACGACGCCGTCGGCGCGTTCGCCAGCACAGCCATCGCGGCCAGCCGCTTCGGCGTGTGGATGACCGGGTCGAGCCCGCGGATCACGCCAGCCGCTCCTTGACCTTCGCCGCCGCCACGGCGTACTGGCGTTCGTAGATCACGAGCCCGACCGTCGCGAGCACGAATGCTGTCGCGGCTGCTGTTGGGATGCCGATCAGCCACCAGATGAGCCCGGTGATGAGGGCGGTTGCGGCCATCCCCGCGAAGTACCTGCGCCACATCGCACCGATCTCCGCCGGCGGCCGGCCGCGCCCCGGCATCGGCATCGCGCCGTGCCGCCGCTGCATCCACACGATGAACGCCAGCTCCAGCAGGATCAGCCCGACCAGCGACGCCGTGAACAGCGGCGCGTTCTCCCGCCACCAGGTGAACGTCCCGATCATTGCCGCCACCCACAGCCCGATGACAACCGAGTACCACCAGGGAGTCTTCGGATAATCGACGTACGGCGCCGCCTCGGCCCGCTCGAGCAACCGCAACTGCTCCTGCGCATCACTTTCCATGTCGGCAACCTTAGAGATCACTTTCCACTTTCGCAAGCAGAAAGCTTTCGACCTCCGCCCAGGTGCTGGTCGGGGGTGGCTGATCAGGTCGGCCGGTGGGCTCCGGAGATCACCGGCTCAGTGCTGCGACAACTCGCGCTGCCAGATGTTCGGCGTACTCGATGCTTCCTGGGTGTAGCCACCCCTCGTTGAGGGGCGGTGCGTCGCCGTTGTTCACCGCCATCTGACAGTCGAGGCAGGCCAGCCAGAGTGCCCGCATGTTCAGGATTCGGGGGAGCCTGTGGAGCTCGTCGTCGGTGAGTTCGACATGCTGGCGGTAGCCGCGCAGTACGGCGTCGATGTTGTCCGGGTTGCCTTCGGCCGTGGTCCTCAGGAGCCAGGCGAGTGCGGGGAGTCGCGGCCCGCGTCCGGAGCCTGCCCAGCCGACGATCGTGAGGCTGCCGGGGATGCCGACGGCGGCCCAGAGGTGGTAGTTGCCGTGGGTAAGCGCTTCGGGCAACCCTTCGGCGTCGTCAGCGGTCTCGACCTGCTCGCGCAGCCAGTCGAACTTCTCCCGGCCCTCGGGGGTCACCTTGTCCTCGACACGGACCAGAAAGCTCATCGCCGCGGCGAGATCCTGTTTCGGCCGGCCGGTGTAGAAGCCGCCGTCGGCCTCCTCTGCGCCCCCGTCTCGGGCGACCGCGCCACCTGCTGCGGGGAGTGCGTGCAATCGACCCAGCAGGTCGCCCAGTTCCTGTGCAACGTCGGCGGACTCGCTGCGACCGTGCTCGTCGGACGGGCGTCCGCCGTTGACGAACCGGGTCACGATCACGCCGCTGTCGTGGAACCGCGACACCGGATCGTCGTGCGCGATCCGTTCGGCGGGGAAGTCGTTCGCGGCCAGGAATCGCAGGATCTCCGCGTCGCCCTCGACGCGAGCGACCTGGTCCGCGGGTGACGAGAACACCCGGGCGATCCAGGGCGGGCCGTCTTCTCGCCGTACGAGCAACGTCGACTGGTAGTGGGCCGGCCACGAACCACGCGGCCGCGTGGCCGGGTCGTCGTCGATCGGTGCCAGCGAGCTGATCCGGATCCCGTACCGCGTCTCGAGGTGGGTCTTGAGATCGGAACGCTCGAACGGGCGGGTCTGCGCGAACGGCGATCTGTTGATCTGTTCCAGATCGGCGAGTGCCTGGGTGTACCGCTGCCCGGTCTCGCGGGCCCGTTGGCGGACGGCGCGTTTGAAACTGCCCTGCTTGGTCATGACAAGCCTCCTCGACATGTCTCCGTCCCCCAGCGACGCGACACTCGATACAGGCCTGGACACCAGCAGTTGGCCTTGAGGGCGGGTTCCCCTTCGCCCTCGTCAAGAACCCTGCTGGGGCAGGTCCTCAGGGGCTGGGCGTCGGCCGACGCCTGACCCCATCCTGCTAACGGTCGCGAAGCGATGTCAACAGCAGGTGGGCGCGCCGTTGCGATCAGCCGGTGGCAGAGGGTGACCGTACGCTGATGGGCAAGGACCCGTCCGTCCTTCTGCCTGGGGAGGCCCGCTGTGCCCAAGTTCCGTCGTACGACGTTGCTCCTGGCCCTGTCCGCCGTATTGGTCGGCCTGACCGCGTCACCAGCCGCGGCTGCACCGATCTACGCCGGCGGGTTCGAGCAACCGGCGATCTCTCCGGGGTTCAAGACCTTCCCCGCCGGCGCGCAGGTCGGCGGTTGGTCCGTCACGTCGGGCAGCGTCGATCTCGTCACGTACTGGCAGCAGACCGAGGGGCGCCAGTCCCTCGACCTCAACGGCAACGGCAACGGCTCGATCGAGCGCAGCGTGCCCGCGCAGCTCCTCACGACGTACAAGGTCACGTACGCCGTGGCGGCCAACACCGAAGGCCCGCCGGCCCTCAAGACCGGCAAGGTCACGGTCAACGGGCACCAGGTGGACACGATCGCCGTCGACACCGCCGGCCGGAGCAACCAGAACATGGGCTGGGTCTACCGCACCTTCTACTTCACGAACCTGCTGTCGAGCTCCTCGGTCCTCGCCTTCGCCGGAACCTCCGGGACCATCTGGGGCGCCGTGATCGACGACGTCAAGGTGGAGAGCTGTCTGCTGATCCTGTGCCCGGCCTCAGCTTCCACCGTCAACCGAATCACCTGAGGTCGCAGGCACGCCCTCGGCCAGTAGGTCCTGGAGTAGGCGACCGAGCTGTGGCGGAAAGACTGTCTCGGTCGTTTCGACCAACTCCGCGGCGTGCCACCACCGGAACCCCAAGATGCTCTCGGCTTCGTACTCGGACAGCTCAGCCGGTTCGGGGTCGAAATGCTCGACTGCGTGCATCAGCCACTTCTCGTGCACGTCCATGACGCGGCCGTTGAACTCGTAGGTGTGATCGCGTTGCCAGACGAGCCGGCCGGGCGGCAGGGTGACCAGGCCGGTCTCTTCGAAGGCCTCACGAGCTGCGGCCTCCTGCAGAGTCTCCCCGGGCTCGACGCCTCCGCCCACGGGGTACCAGCACTTCGCGTGCGTCTGCGGGTCCTGGGCGTGGATGAGCAGGAGGCGTTCACTTTCATCGAGCAGGAGCAGCTTCACTGCGAGTCTCGCCACGGCCTCTCAGAACTCCAACATCTGGTGATACCAGCTCTCTCGTCAGTCCTGGGCTGTCGGTGATTCCAATGCGCCGCCCAGCGCTTCCGTGAGCGAGCGGCGAAGCCTGTCCTGCTCCGCCGGGGGGAGTGCTCGCAGCAGCGTCGTCTCCATCGCGCGGATGTCCTCCTGGGTGGCGCGGACCAGCGCGGAGCCGCTGTCGGTGAGGCTCACGATGCGGCGGCGGCGGTCGGTGGGGTCGACGTCACGAACGATCAGGCCGCGTTCGGCCAGTTCGTCGAGGTGGCGGATCAAGCGGGTCGGATCGCGCCGGCTCTTGCGGGCGAGGTCGTTCTGGCTCAGCCCCGGCTCGTCCGCGATCGACACCAGGACGACGTACTCCCACATCGTCAGTTCGCGAGCGCTCAGGATCGGGGCCTCGCGCTCGACGACCACTTCCAGCAGACGGCTGAGCACGGCGCCGAGATCACTCGTCAAAAGGACTCCTCTCCCATCTATCTACCGTGGTAGATTATCTACCCAGGTACATCAATTTGAAGCTCGTCAGAAGGAGTCAAACCTATGGGAACCCGGTTCGGAATGATCGTCGTCTACGCGCGCGATCTCCGGAAATCGATCGACTTCTACCGCCTCCTCGGGCTCGACGTGCCCGATCCGCTTCCCGAGCGGCCGGTCTCGATCTACAGGATGGACAACGGCGTCACCATGATCATCACCGTCGACGAGACCGCTCTGCGTTTCGACCCGACGTGGACCCGCCCCGAGGGCGCCGGATACCAGCAGGTCGTGGAGTTCTTCGTCGACGACGACGCAGCCGTCGATGCCGTGTGGGACAAGGTCACCTCCGCCGGCTACAGCGGACGCACGGCCCCGGGACATCTCCTCGGCCCCTACGCGACGCTGGTCGAAGACCCGGACGGCAACGTCGTACTCGTCACCAACGAACCCGCGACGGCCTGAACAGGGTTGTCAGTCCTGGTCAGTTGGTCCTGACCCTCGGCGGGGACGTGACCCGGCGGTCAAGGTGGCGATGAAAACGCCGAAGAAGACGCTGCTGATCACAGCTCCAAGGATCGAATCCGGCGCGAACGAGGGAGCCAGGGCTCTGAAGATCAGAGTGATGACGAAGAACAAGCCACCGTTGACCAGCACGAGAAGCCACCAGGGAGCCTTCGTCATCAGGTAGTCGCGCATACCCAAGTTGTAGCTTGAGCGGGGGTCGGAGCTTCGCCGGAACTAGCCTGCAAAACCATTGGTGAACCGGCTCGCTCCGTTGGTGTACTGATGGGCGACCGTGAGTCTGCCCCGTGTCGGAGGTAGTTGTTGTGACGAGCTATAACGCGCTTGCCGAGGTGTACGAGTGGCTCATCTCGGATGCGAAGCTGGCGCCGGCCGAGTTCGCTGCGTCGTTCGACGACGTCCTCAGTCTCCTGCCTCCGAACGCTCACGTCCTCGATTGTTCGTGCGGAACCGGACAGTTGGCGGTCGGCCTCGCCGGTCGTGGCCTGCAGGTGGTCGCAACTGACGCCAGCGAAGAGATGGTTCGTCGTACGGCGGAGTTGGCTGAGGAATTCAGCGCACCTGTCCGGACAGTGCGGGCGGACTGGCAAGAGTTGCCTGACCATTTCGACGACGACACCTTCGACATGGTGTTCTGTGTCGGCAACTCGCTGCACCATGCCGTGGGCGCGAGCGGCAGGGTTGCTGCCCTGCAGTCGATGTCACGGCTTCTGCGCCCCGGCGGGCGCTTGGTACTCACCTCCCGCACCTGGGAACTCGTGAGGGCCAGAGGTTCCCGGCTGGACATCAGCGACCGTCTTGTCCGCCGCAACGGGCGCGATGCCGTCGTGATCTACCGCTGGGAGATCGCGTCACAGTGGGAGGAGGAGCACCACATCGAGATCGCGATCGCGCAAGTTGATGCGGCTGGGCCGGTTCATGTCCGCTCGGAACTGCTGTCGTGCTGGCCCTACCGGTACGACGAACTCGTCGCCGAGCTGCACCAGGTCGGACTCCGGACGGAAACGAACACGTACAACCCTGAGGCCGAGAACTACATGGTGGTGGCGAGCAAGGTCTAGACAGCGGGCTCACAGTCCCTGGCCGTCGCAGGAGGCTTGCGCCCTTTCATCGGCAGGTGAATGCGCTTCTGGGTCCACCTTCGGAGCTGCAGACCCGAAACTACCTGTGCTTCGACGCCAGCCTCAGCCACAGCGTGGTCACCGCGCGCCAGCGTGCACTCGCGGGCGGTAGCCCGTCACTCGCCGGCGCCAGCCGGCAAGTGCCTGCGCCAAGCAGGCAGCCTCCGCCGGCGCCAAGCCGGAGGGTGGGCGGGAGTCGTGCGTAGCTGCTGCCTGGAGGAGCGCAGCGACGGAAGGCGGCTGCGGAGCACGCGTGGGAAGAAGACCGCGTGACACAGGTAAAGGTGTGTTGCTGACGGGGCAGCGGATGTGTGGATGGGATCGTTGGAGGTGACGCGGTCCACCCTGTCTGCTGGTCTGACCGTTAGGCTCGGCGGTGATCCGTCATCTGAAGACTTGGGAGTAGATGTGGCCACCATCGAGGCCGTCGGCGCCCGCGAGATTCTCGACTCGCGCGGGAACCCCACTGTCGAGGTCGAGGTTCTCCTCGACGACGACACCGTCGCCCGGGCTGCAGTGCCGTCCGGCGCGTCCACCGGGCAGTTCGAGGCCGTCGAGCTTCGCGACGGCGACAAGTCCCGGTACGGCGGTAAGGGCGTCCTGAAGGCCGTCACCGCCATTCTCGAGGACATCGACAAGGAGATCGTCGGGTACGACGTCCACGAGCAGCGGCTGATCGACCAGGCCCTGCTCGACCTGGACGGCACCCCGAACAAGGCCAAGCTCGGCGCGAACGCCATCCTCGGCGTCAGCCTGGCGGTCGCCAAGGCCGCCGCCGACTCGGCCGGCCTGCCGCTGTTCCGGTACGTCGGAGGCCCGAACGCGCACGTCCTGCCGGTGCCGATGATGAACATCCTGAACGGCGGTGCGCACGCCGACAGCAACGTCGACGTGCAGGAGTTCATGATCGCGCCGATCGGCGCCGCGACGTACGCGGAGGCCCTCATGCAGGGCGCCGGCGTCTACCACGCGCTGAAGGCGGTCCTGAAGGAGCGCGGTCTGTCCACCGGCCTCGGCGACGAGGGCGGCTTCGCGCCGAACCTGGCCAGCAACCGTGAGGCGCTCGACCTGATCGCCGTCGCGGTGGAGAAGGCCGGCCTGAAGCTCGGCACCGACATCGCGCTGGCGATGGACGTCGCCGCGAGCGAGTTCCACACCGACGGCGTGTACGCCTTCGAGGGCGGCAAGAAGTCGGCCGACGAGATGATCGCGTACTACGCCGAACTGGTGGCGGCGTACCCGATCGTGTCGATCGAGGACCCGCTGAACGAGGAGGACTGGGAGGGCTGGAAGAACCTCAGCGCCCAGCTCGGTGACAAGACCCAGATCGTCGGCGACGACCTGTTCGTCACCAACGTCGAGCGGCTGCAGCGCGGCATCACCGAGAAGTCGGCGAACTCGCTGCTGGTCAAGGTCAACCAGATCGGCTCGCTCAGCGAGACCCTGGACGCCGTCGACCTGGCGCACCGCAACGGCTTCACCTGCATGATGTCGCACCGCTCCGGCGAGACCGAGGACACCACGATCGCCGACCTCGCCGTCGCGACCAACTGCGGCCAGATCAAGTCCGGCGCCCCGGCGCGCTCGGACCGCACCGCGAAGTACAACCAGCTGCTCCGGATCGAGGAGGAGCTGGACGACGCGGCCCGGTACGCCGGCCGCTCGGCCTTCCCGCGGTTCCAGGGCTGATCTGATGTCGTCCCGCCGGGATTCCGGTGCCCGACCCGGCTCGCGTCCGTCGAGCCGGACCCAGTCGCGGCCACCGGTCCGGCGGGACGGCACCCAGCCCAAACGCCGTACGGCGGGAGCGCCGCCCCCGCCGCCCAGGACGCGCGGTTCGCGCAACCTGACCGGCCGGGCCGCGGTGGTCCTGCTCGTGCTCGGCGCGCTGATCGTGTCGTACGCGCAGAGCCTGCGGGTGTGGTTCGACCAGCACCAGCAGATCACCGCGCTGCAGCAGGAGATCCGCGACCGCGAGAAGCGCGTCGACCAGCTGAACGACGAGATCGCCCGCTGGGACGACGACGCGTACGTCCGGGCGCAGGCCCGGCAGCGACTCGGCTGGGTGATGCCGGGTGAGGTCGGGTACCGGGTGATCGGAGCCGACGGGAAACCGATCGGCGCTCCTCCGGAGCCGGTCGGACCGGCCGACGCGGAGGCCGACGTGCAGCAGCCGACCTGGTACACCAAGCTCTGGGGCAGCGTCGAAGGCGCCGGCAAACCCGCCGTACCGGTGAAACCGCCGGCGACGAAACCGACCCCGAAGCCCATCCTGACCCCCTCGCCGAAGGCCAACCGTTGAGCGTCACCCCCGAAGACACCGCCGCCGTCAGCGCCCAGCTGGGGCGTGAGGCGCGTGGCATCCGTTCCATCGCGCACCGCTGCTCGTGCGGTCTCCCCGACGTGGTCGAGACCGAGCCGCGGCTGCCGGACGGTACGCCGTTCCCGACGACGTACTACGTGACGTGCCCGCGGCTCGCGTCCGCGATCGGCACGCTCGAGGCCGAGGGCATGATGAAGGAGATGACCGAGCGCCTCGGCACGGACGAGGAGCTGGCGGCGTCGTACCGGGCCGCCCACGAGTCGTACCTGGCGCACCGCGAGTCGATCGAGCACGTCGAGGAGATCGCCGGCATCACCGCGGGCGGCATGCCGACGCGGGTCAAGTGCTTGCATGTGCTGATCGGTCACTCGCTGGCCGCCGGGCCTGGCGTGAACCCGCTGGGTGACGAGGCCCTGAAGTCCCTGGAGGACTGGGGCCGCCGAGGTCCTTGTGTCTGACCAGCCGGGGTCGGAGGACGCTGGTACGCCGGAGTCGGGGGAGTCGCCGGAGTTGGCCGGGGGAGCTGCCGTGACGTCGTCGGCTGCTGCGCCGAGCGCGTCGGGCGCCCCGACCTCGCCGGTTCAGCCGGAGGACCTGTCCGGTCAGCCCGACGTGATCGGTTCGGCCGAGGCGATGGGGCGGAGCCCCGAAATCGACTTCCCGGCCCCCGCGGCCGGCGCTGTCCGCGTCGCAGCCGTTGACTGCGGCACCAATTCGCTCCGACTGCTGATCGCGGATGTTGCCGACGGCAAGCTGACCGAGCTCGACCGGCGGATGACCGTCGTACGGCTCGGTCAGGGCGTCGACTCCACCGGCGCCTTCGCTCCCGAGGCTCTTGAGCGAGCCTTCGCGGCGTCCGACGAGTACGCAGCGCTCGTACGCCGGGCAGGCGCCGAGCGGATCCGCTTCGTCGCGACCTCGGCCGCGCGCGACGTGAGCAACCGCGACGAGTTCTTCGCCGGGATCCGCGAACGCTTCGGCGTCGACCCGGACATCATCTCCGGCGACGAGGAGGCGGCGCTCAGCTTCCAGGGCGCGACCGCGGGCCTCGCCGACCTCGACGTACCGGGCCCGTACCTCGTCGCCGACATCGGCGGCGGCTCCACCGAGCTCGTCCTCGGCGACGAGTCCGGCGTGATCGCGGCGCAGTCGCTCGACATGGGCTCGGTCCGGATGACCGAGCGCCACCTGCCGTCCGACCCGTCGACGATCCCCGAGATGGCCGCCGCGACCAAGGACGTCGACGACCTGCTCGACTCCACGACGGTTCCGTTGCATCAGGCCCGCACTCTGATCGGCGTCGCCGGGACCGTCACGACGGTTGCGGCCGTGGCGCTGAAGCTCACCGAGTACGACCCCACGGTCATCCACCACGCTCGGATCGAAGGCCCGCTGCTGCTCGACACGACGTCCTGGCTGATGGGCTCGACCCGCGTCCAGCGCACGGTCGAGCCGGCCATCCACCCGGGCCGCGTCGACGTGATCGGCGCCGGTGCGCTGATCCTGCAACGCCTGTACGACCGGCTCACGCTGACCCGCGACGAGGTCGTCGTCTCCGAGCACGACATCCTCGACGGCGTCGCCCTGGCCCTCGGCCGCTGATGACTTCGGTCGCGGTCGTCGGAGCCGGCCGGATCGGCACTCCGCTGATCGAGCGATTGGTTGCCGCAGGCCACGAGGTCGTCGGTACCGACCTCCGCCCTGATCGCCGCCCAGCCGTTGAAGCAGCCGGCGCCCGCTGGTCGCCGGACCTCTCCAACGCCGAGGTCGTCCTGACCGTCCTGCCCGGCACGCCTGAACTGGAAGCCCTTGTCCAGGGCCCCTTTCTCACCGAGCTGAGCCCTGGCACACTCTGGATCGACCTCACGAGCGCATCCCCTGAGCTGGGCAAGGCCGCGGCCCAAATCGCTGCAATTGCAGGGGTTTCCTACCTGGAATCCCCGCTGGGCGGTGGAATCGACGGCATGCGCTCAGGCACCCTCACCCTGTACGCCGGAGGCGCTCCCGAGGTGCTCGAGGCCGCGACCCCCATCCTCCGCACCTTCGCGACCACCATCCACCACACCGGCGACCACGGCACGGGCTACCTCACCAAGCTCCTCATCAACCTCCTGTGGTTCGGCCAAGCCACCCTCACCACCGAAGCCCTCCTCCTGGCCCAAAACCACGGCCAGTCCCCGGCCGCTTTCGCCGAAATCCTGAAAGGCAGCGCCGGCGACAGCGCCTTCGCCCAGCGCCACCTGCCCGCGCTCCTGGCCGGGAACTACCTCCCCGACTTCGGCCTCGACCGCTGCGTCGAGGAACTCAACGCGGTCGAAAACGCAGCCCCGGTAGGCCTCCCGCACCCCATCACCACCGCCGTGGCAGACCTCCACCGAGCCGCCCTCGACCACTTCGGCCCGATCGACGGCGAACTACTCGGCCCCGCCTGGCTCGAAGAACAGGCCGGCTCACGCCTTTCGGGCTAGCAGGGAAAACGAGTTCGGCAGTTGCCCTTCCCAGACAGCAGCCTCCTGCCCGACCGGCTTCCAGAACGGCTCCGCATACTCCTCGAGCACCCGAATCTCCAGCCCCGCCGCGACAACAGCCGTGATGATCTGCCCGAGCGTCCACTGCCACTCCTGCGCACCGTTCGCCGGAAACGTGTCGTTGATATGCGACGCCGCGAAGTAGCTCCGATCAGACCGAATCCCGGCCTTCTCCTCGTCCCACACCCACAGCGGAACCGCCGGATGCGCCTCGTACACGAACAAGTGCCCACCAGGCTTCAGCAGCGTCGACACGCCCCGCGCCCAAGCATCGATGTCCCGCATCCAGATCAGCGCGCCCTTGCCCGTGTAGACCAGATCAGCCACCCCCGGTTTCAACGGAACCCCAGGCACTTCGGCCGCCACGTAGTACGCCGGTACGCCGAGCTCCCGCGCCCGCCGCTGAGCCGCCGACGCCGCGGTCACGCTGTAGTCGACCGCCACAACCCGACTCGCTCCTGCGGCAACCAGGTCCACGTCGTCCAGGCCGTGCCCGCTCTGCAGATGCACGACGACAGGCCGCTCCCGCAGTACCGGCTCGAGCAGTCTCAGCTCGTCAGCGTTCAGCGACTCGTGCCGCGACGCCTCCGCCAGCAGTTCGTCGTACTCGCGCACATGCTTCTGAGAGGCCTGTTCCCACACAACTCTGTTCCGCGCGACATCTGTGTCCACGCCGCCGATCATCCCCTGTGGGCCGCGGGCGAGACCACTGCTTTCCTGGGTCAGACTGGTTATCCATGAGGGTCCTGCTGCGAGTCAAGCCGGGTGCATCGCGGACCTTGGTCGGTGGTCTGTACGACGGTCCCGCGGGTCCGGCGCTGGTCGTTGCCGTGGCCGCCCGCGCGGTGGAGGGTCAGGCGACGAAGGCTGTGCTGCTCGCTGTTGCCGCGGCTTTCGGCGTACGGCGGTCGGCCGTGACTCTTGTGCGTGGCGCAACCAGCCGCGACAAGGTGGTCGACATCGAGGGACCCGAGCCCGACCTTCGCTCCAGGCTCGACGAACTGCTCAGCTGACTTTAGGTGTGTACGCCGTCCAGCGCGATCTTGAGGACGCGCTCGCGTTGCGCGTCGTCGACGAAACCGGCGGCGGTCAGGCCGCTGACCATGCGGAGCAGGTCGTCGAAGGCGATGTCCGTCCGGGCCTCGCCGGCCGCCTGGGCGCGCTCGAACAGCGGCGTCCCGGCGGCGTACATCGCCTCACGCGCCGTCGAGAACATCTCGGAGTCGCGGTTGAGCGCCTCGATGATCGCGCGCTTCGTCGCGGCGTACTGGACGAAGCGGGCGAGCCACGTCGTCAGTGCCTCCCACGGCGGCAGCTCCGCGACGTCGTCGGCGGCGGCGCACAGCTCTTCGACCTCGCCGAAGTAGACCGCCTCGAAGAGGTCCTGGCGGGTGGGGAAGTTGCGGTACAGCGTGCCGATGCCGACGCCGGCGCGGCGGGCGATCTCCTCCAGCGAGGCGCCGGTGCCCTGCTCGGCGAAGGCTTCGCGGGCGGCGGTCAGCAGGGCGTCGAAGTTGCGGCGCGCGTCGGCCCGCTGCGGGCGCTTCACCGCGGCGGCCAGGCCGCTGCGTGGAGTCTGAGTCACCTCGATCACCTTAATCGACTAGAAACGGAGGGGTACCTCCGTTATAGTGGAGGCATGCCTCAACTTTACCATCGGAAGACGACGTCTCCACGCGTGACGCTGGCGGTGCTGGCGAGCGTCGTGGCCGCGTTCTCGATGCTGCAGTCGCTGGTGACCCCGGCGCTGCCTGTGATGCAACACGACCTGCACACCTCGGCGAGCACCGTCACCTGGGTGTTCACGGCCCTGCTCCTCTCGGTCTCGGTGGCGACCCCGCTGCTCGGCCGGATCGGCGACATGGTCGGCAAGGAACGCACCCTGCTGATCGGGCTGGTCGCCCTCGCGGTCGGCTGTCTGCTCGCCGCGCTCGCGCCCAACATCGGCGTACTGATCGCCGCTCGCGTGATCCAGGGTCTCGGCGGCGCGGTGTTCCCGCTGTCGTTCGGCATCATCCGCGACGAGTTCCCCGCCGAGCGCGTCCCGTCAGTCGTCGGCATCGTGTCGGCCGTCATCGCCGCCGGCGGTGGCCTCGGCATCGTGCTGGCCGGCCCGATCGTCGAGGCGCTCGGCTGGCGCTGGCTGTTCTGGATCCCGCTGATCGTCGTCACGATCGCGGGCTTTCTTGTACGCCGGTACGTGCCGGAGTCGCCCAACCGCGTTCCCGGCCGAATCGACTGGCTGGCCGCCGCGCTCCTGTCCAGCTGGCTGATCGCGCTCTTGCTGCCGCTGAGCATGGGCCGTTCGTGGGGCTGGGCCTCGGTCCAGACCATCGGGCTGTTCGCCGCGGCCGTCGTACTGGCCGCTGGCTGGATCACCGTCGAGCTGCGCTCCAAGAACCCGCTGATCGACATGCGCATGATGCGCATCCCCGCCGTCTGGACCACCAACCTGGTGGCCCTCCTCTTCGGCGCCGCGATGTTCGCGGTCTACGCCTTCGTCCCGCAGTTCCTTCAGATCCCCAAAGCAGCAGGCTTCGGCTTCGGCTCCACGGTCACCCAGGCCGGCCTGCTGATGCTCCCCATGCTCGTCACCATGGCCGTAGCCGGCTCCCTCAGCGGCCCGATGGCTCCCCGCTTCTCGGTCAAAGCCCAAGTCATCTGGGGCTCCTTCCTCAGCCTGATCGCCTCGGTCCTCTTCGCGTCCTTCCACGACGCGACCTGGCAGGTAGCCCTCTCCACCGCCATCTTCGGCCTGGGCCTGGGCCTCGCCTACGCGTCGATGACCAGCCTCATCGTCCAGAACGTCCCCCGAGAACAAACCGGCGCCGCCACCGGCATGAACGCCAACATCCGCACCATCGGCGGCTCCCTCGGCACCGCGATCGCCAGCTCGATCATCACCGCCCACATCCAGCCGTCCGGGTTGCCAGCAGAAGCAGGCTTCACCGACACCTTCATCCTGCTATCCGCCTTCTCCGCAGTAGCCGTGTTGCTGGCCTTCGCCATCCCTGCCGTGCGTCGCGCCCAGCCCGCAGCCCCCGACCCGCTCTTGGAGGAGCTGGTTAGGTAGTGCAATGACCCTCCGACTCATGGGCGCGAACCCCTGCGTCACCCTGTACGACGACGCAGGCCGCGCCACGGCGTACGCCTCGGTCTGGCGCGTGGATTGGTCCCTCCGGGGCCCCGGCCACGCGCTGGTCCTCGGCACCCCCGACCGAACCCGCATCATCGGCCCAGACGCCTCGCTCGGGGCCTGGCTCGGCGAGGAGTTCAACCGCCACCTCACCTCAGTCACCGATGGCATTCCTTGGTCCACCCCGGAGCACACGACCGCTCCGGTCGAGTTCACCCTCGACCTCACCAAGGGATTCGTCGCCGTCGCCGACGACGTCAAGGTGGAAATCACCACCCCCATCGAGCGCTACCTAACCCGCAACGACGAGTACGACCTCGGCGGCACTCCCAACATCCTCTCCACCGTCTGGATCCCGTGCCTCTCCGGCACCATCACAGCCGCCGGCACTCAACTCGCTGGCCAACCGAAGGTCGACACCTCCGCACCCATGTCCACAGCCTTCATCGCCGACGCCGAGGTCTGGTGCACGACCGACCACCCACGGAAGTGACTTCACTAGTCTGAGGAGATGAAGCTTCCGCATCCCTTGACTGGTCAGTTGTTTGAGAGTCCGGTGCCGGCTGGGAGTGGGTGGCCTGAGGATCCCGCCGTGGGGGATACGCCGGTGGCGCACGGTCCGGCGGAGGTGGTGGAGCTGGCTCGGGTGGATGGGCTGGCTGAGGTGGATGCTCGGGTGTCCGTTTGTTGTGCTTGTCCTCGGTTGGTGGGGTGGCGGGAGGATGTGGCTCGGGTCAAGCGGAAGTCGTTTGCTGATCAGCCGTACTGGGGGCGGCCGATTGCGGGGTGGGGGGATCAGGAGCCTCGGATTGTGATTGCTGGGTTGGCGCCGGCGGCCAACGGGGGCAACAGGACGGGCAGGGTGTTCACGGGGGATCGGTCGGGGGACTGGTTGTTTGCTTCGCTCTTCCGGGTGGGGTTGGCCAATCAGTCGACGAGTGAGCATGCGGGGGACGGGCTGCGGCTTCGAGGGGCTCGGATGATTGCTGCTGTGCGGTGTGCGCCGCCGGCCAACAAGCCGACGCCGGAGGAGCGGGACACCTGCAACCCCTGGTTCAGGCGGGAGTTGGAGTTGGTGTTGCCGAGCACCCGGGTGGTCGTTTGCCTGGGGAAGTTCGGGTTCGACGTGCTGCTCGGGGCGTTGGAGGGGCTCGGGGCAGCGGTCCCCAAGCCGAAGGCGAAGTTCGGGCACGGCGTCGAGTACGTCGTACCGGTCGCCGACCGCGAGGTGACGGTGATGGGGAGTTTCCATCCCAGTCAGCAGAACACCTTCACCGGGAAGCTGACCGAGCAGATGCAGGACGCGGTGCTGACCAGGGCCAAGGTGCTCGGAGGGCTCTGATGCCGGGCCGTAAGCGAGATGAGCCGCCGGCGGCGCACTCCTGGGCCCACAATAAGGCTCATGGGTCCCTCTCAGGAGTGAAGTCCCGGTGGGCGAGATCACCCGTCCGGGGGTTTGTGAAAGTTTTCACGAGCACGTAACCTGAAGGGGACATGAAGTCGAGTTCGCACTCAGGGAGAGTGAGCGACATGACAGCCCAGGTACCGCACATCCTTGTCGTCGGAGGCGGTTACGTCGGGATGTACACCGCGTACGGCCTGCGCAAGGCCGCCCGGCGGGGCAAGATCCGGGTCACCGTGGTCGACCCCCGGTCGGTGATGACGTACCAGCCGTTCCTGCCCGAGGCGGCGGCCGGTTCGGTGGAGCCGCGGCACGTCGTGGTGCCGCTGCGCAAGACGCTCAAGGGCTGCCGGGTGGTCACCGGCCGCGTGACCTCCATCGACCACGCGCACAAGGTCGCCAAGGTGATGCCCGAGGAGGGCCCGGACTACGAGTTGGCGTACGACCAGATCGTGGTCGCGCTCGGCTCGATCGCGCGGACGCTGCCGATCCCGGGGCTGGCCGAGGAGGCGACCGGGTTCAAGAACGTCGAAGAGGCGATCGCGCTGCGCAACAAGGTGCTGGACCGCCTCGACGTGGCCGCGTCCCAGCCCGACCCGGCGCTGCGTAAAGCGGCGCTGACCTTCGTCTTCGTCGGCGGTGGGTACGCCGGGGTCGAGGCGTTCGCGGAGCTCGAGGACATGGCCCGCTACGCCACCCGCTACTACGACAACATCCAGCCCGAGGACATGCGCTGGGTGCTCGTCGAGGCGACCAACCGGATCCTGCCCGAGGTCGGTCCCGAGCTCGGCCAGTACACGGTCGACGTACTGCGCAAGCGCAACATGGACATCAAGCTCGAGACGCGGCTGGAGTCCTGCGAGAAGGGCCACGTGATCCTGAGCGACGGCGAGGAGTTCGAGTCCGACACGATCGTGTGGACGGCCGGTGTGAAGGCCAACCCGCAGCTCGCGAAGACCGACTTCCCGCTGGACGAGAAGGGCCGGGTCAAGTGCCGCGCCGATCTGCGGATCGAGGGCCTGGACGACGCCTGGTCAGCCGGTGACAACGCCGCCGTACCGGACCTGACGTCGGAGACCGGTGCGTACTGCGCGCCGAACGCGCAGCACGCCGTACGGCAGGCGCACCGCCTCGCGGCCAACATCCTCCGCGTGGTCGACGGCCAGGAGCCGCAGGACTACAAGCACAAGTACGTCGGATCGGTCGCGAGCCTCGGCCTGCACAAGGGCGTCGCTCAGCTGTACGGCGTGAAGGTGAAGGGCTGGCCGGCCTGGTTCCTGCACCGGACCTACCACGTGTCCCGCGTCCCCACCTTCAACCGCAAGGCCCGCGTCATCCTCGACTGGACCCTCGCGCTGTTCTTCCGGCGCGAGGTGACCAGCCTCGGCAGTCTGCAGATGCCGAACGAGGAGTTCCGGCGGGCGACGAACAGCTAGTGGTCGACGGGAGCGGTTCCCCAAGCAGTGGGAGCCGCTCCCAGCTGTACGTCGATCCGGCCGCCGTGCGTGATGAACGACTCGGGCAGCCAGGACTCCGAGCGCTGACGCCCGTTGAGGGCCAGCGATTCGACGTACTGGTTGGTGTCTGAGGTCTGCGGCGCGTTCACAGTCAGCCGTACGCCGTTGCTGCGCTTGATCTCCACCTTCGGGAACAGCGGGCTGCCGACGAGCAGCTCGGCCCGGCCCGGCGTCTGCGGGAAGAGCCCGATCGCGGCGAACACGTACCAGGCCGACAGCGTGCCCAGGTCGTCGTTACCAGGCAGCCCCGACGGGCCGACGCCGTACACGGTGTCGACGATCTCGCGCGTCGTCGCCTGCGTCTTCCATGCCTCGCCGAGCCCGTTGTAGAGCCACGGCGCGTGCAGGCCGGGCTCGTTCGTCGGGTCGTAGCGCAGCGCGCTGCCGCCCTTGACCGCCCAGTTGCCGGCCTCGTCGTGGAAGAAGGCATCCAATCGGGCGGGAGCAGCACCGTTCATCGCGGCGGCCAGGCCGGCCACGTCCTGCGGGACCATCCACGTGTACGTCGCGCTGGAGCCCTGCGCGAAGCCGACGTCCGTCGACGGGGTGAAGCCGGGCTGCCAGGAGCCGTCGCTCAGTCGAGCGCGCTGGTAGCCGACGGCCGGGTCGAAGGTGTTCTTCCACCACGTACCGCGGTCCTTCAGCGCGGCGGCCGGTTGGCCCAGCCGCTGAGCCCACTGGCCCAGTGAGAAGTCGGCGAGCGAGTTCTCGAGCGTCTCGGCGGCGCCGCCCCAGCAGTGGCAGGCGTCCTGCGGCGCGTAGTGCTTGGCCAGGTACGTGTCCAGCGCCGGTCGTTGCCCGGTGCATTGCCCGGGGCAACCGCCATCGTTCTCGGCCTCGGCGTTCTGCACGGTTGCCTGGTGCAACAGGGATGCATAGGCGCCGCGGGCATCGAAGTTGCGCACGCCCATCGCCGCGAAGGTCGCGAGCGTCGGCGCGGCCGGGTCGCCGGTCATCACGTGGGTCGCGCCGTTGTTGTGCAGCCAGCGGTCCCAGATGCCGTTGTTCTGCTGGGCAAACTGAAACATCGACTGCGCGAAGTCACCCGCGATGTCCGGCTTCAGCAGCGCGAGCAGTTGGATGTGTGCGCGGTACTGGTCCCAGCCGGAGAACGTGCCGTACTGCGCCTTCTGGCCGCGCGCGAGCCGGTGGATCTGCTGGTCGGTGCCGAGGTAGCGGCCGTCGACGTCGTTGAAGATGTTCGGCTGCAGGTACGCGTGGTAGAGCGCGGTGTAGAAGGTGGTCCGCTGGGCGTCGGTGCCGCCGGTGATCTTGACGTCCTGGAGCTGCTGGTTCCACGCGCGATAGCCGTCGGCGGCGACCTTGTCGACGGTCGCGCGCGGCTGGAGCTCGGTCGCGAGGTTGCGCTCGGCACCGGCCAGGCTCACGTACGAGATGCCGATCCGCGTCCGGACCTTGGCACCGGGCTTGAAGGTGACGTACCCGCCGGAACCGCGACCCGCGCGGTCCGCGCCGGTCGCGTAGCCCTCGCCGCCGGTGGTGTGGGTGCTGCCCGGCGTCAGCGTGCTGTCCTTCCAGGTGCCGTTGGCAACGATCGGCTGGTCGAAGGACGCGGTGAAGTACAGGCGGTAGTAGGTCTTCCGGTTGTTGATACCGCCGTTCGCGCGGCGGCCGCAGAACGCGCCGGTCAGCACCGAGCCGGTGACCTTGCGGTGCTTGGCGTCGATGGTGATCTCGGCGTCCTCGCTGCCGTTCAGCGAGTTCGACGTACGGAAGAGCAGGTTGGCGGCTTGGCCTTCAGGGAAGGTGAAATCGCCGAGGCCGGCGCGGGTCGTCACGGCGAGATCGGTCTGTACGCCGTTGTCGAGCTTCACCGTGTAGCGGCCGGGGACGGCCTTCTCGTTCGCGTGGCTGAAGTTGCTCGCGTACTTGGCGTCCTTCGTGTCCGCCGTCGGAGACGAGTCGACCTCACCGGCGTACGGGAGGATCGGTACGTCGCCGGCCGCGCCCGGGTTGCAGCCGGCACCGTTGACGTGGGTCAGGCTGAAGCCGCGAACGCGCGTGGTGTCGTACTGGTAGCCGTTCGCGGCGCCGGTGCTGGTCTGGTCGCCGCGGGTGCTGGTCGGGCTCCACGAGATCATCCCGAACGGGCGGACCGCGCCCGGCCAGGTATTGCCGTCGCGGGCCGAGCCGATCAGCGGGTCGACGGAGGCGGCGGGATCGAAGCGGCCGGTCGCGCCGAATGCGCCGGCGGCGTGGGTCGCGCTGGTGGTCCCGACCGCCGGCTGCGGGATTGCCGCCGACGGCTGAGGCTCCAAAGGGGGCCGGGCCTGGGCCGGGAGTGCGGGCAGGAGCAGGGCCAGACCGGTGACGGCGGCGACGACGCGGCGCATGGGAAACCTTCCGTGGGGCGGACGGACTCCCTCAGGCTAAACCGCGACAGTGACGTACGGGTGATCAGCGGCTGTCGTCCAGGAAACCGGCGTCGTGCACGAGCAGCGCGATCTGGACCCGGTTGTTCAGGTCGAGCTTGGTCAGGATCCGGGACACGTGCGTCTTGACCGTCGGGACGCTCAGGTACAGCGTCGCGCTGATCTCGGCGTTCGACTTGCCCTCGCCGACCGCGACCGCGATCTCCCGTTCGCGGTCGTTGAGCCCCTCCAGGCGGGTCGCCGCGCGGTTCTTGCGCAGGTCCTGGCCCGACGACGCGACCCGGCTGATCAGCCGCTTGGTCACCGCCGGTGAGAGCACCGGCTGGCCGTTCGCGACCCGGCGTACGGACTCGACGATCTCGCCCGGGGGAGTGTCCTTGAGGATGAACCCGGCCGCGCCCGCGCGGAGCGCGCGCAGTACGTGCTCGTCGGCGTCGAACGTGGTCAGGATGACGATCTCCGGCGCGCCCGGCCGGGACCGGACCGACTCGGTCGCGGTCAGGCCGTCGATCCCGGGCATCCGGATGTCCATCAGGACGACGTCCGGCGACTCGCGGTCGATCAGCGCCTGGACGCCGGCGCCGTCGTCCGCCTCGGCGACCACGCGGATGTCCGGCGCGCCGCCCAGCATCATCTTGAGGCCGGCACGCAGCAACGGATCGTCGTCGACGATCACCACCCGGATGGTCACGAGGCCTCCCGGCCGGAGTTGTCGAGCACCAGGCGCGTCGCCGAGAGTGCGGTCATGAGGGCCACGGTAACCAGGCAGAGAGCCGGAAGTCGCCTTCTGGCGTCCTGCCGTGCTCAAGTCGTCCCTCGACCAGTGCAGCACGTTCGCGCAAACCCTTGAGGCCCTGGCCCTGATCGCCGGGCCGGACCTTCGGCGCGGGGTTGCTCACGTCAACGGTCAGGCCGTTGCCCGGGGCCCCGACCACGCGGATCCGGACCGGCTCGTCGGGGGCGTGCTTCATCGCGTTGGTCAGCCCTTCCTGAACGATCCGGTACGCCGTACGGCCGACGTGTTCGGGCAGCGAACCCGGCGCATCCAGCTCCAATTCCACCGGTACGCCGGCCCGCTGCGCGCCCTCGACCAGCACCGGCAGATCGCCGAACGTCGGCTGCGGCAGCTCGCCGACGGGCGCCCGCAGTACGCCGATCACTTCGCGCAGGTCCTGCAACGCCTGATGCGCGCTCGACCGGATGATCTCCGCGGCCCCAGCGATTTCCTCGGTCGACGCATCGGGCCGGTACGCGAGCGCGCCGGCGTGCACGCTGAGCAGCGACAGGCGGTGCCCGAGTACGTCGTGCATCTCGCGGGCGATCTCCTCACGGGCCCGGAGCTGGCCCTGCTCGGCCTCGAGCCGGGCGACGCTCTCGGCCCGCTCGGCGCGCTCCCGCAGGGTCTGCAGGAGCTGGCGGCGGGACCGGATGTAGGAGCCCCAGCCGACTGCCGCGCCGTACAGCGGGAGCGCGGTGGCGTACACCAGGATGGCGGGGTCCGTGGTCTCGCGGACGAAGGAGTAGACGATCACGCTGACGACGTTGAGCGCGCCGATCAGCAGCGTCACCCGGAGCTGGAAGTAGACGGCCACGGTCATCGCGAAGATGAGGGCCGCGATCCCCCCGGTCTCGGAGTAGATCGTCACGACCGCGGACAGCACCGCCAGCTGGATCGGCCAGCGCCGGCGGAACCACAGCAGCAGGCACAGCGCGATCCCGCTCACGAAGTCCGCCGCGAACAGCCATTCCGGGATCCGGTCGGCGGAGTTCTCGTCGTACAGGATCAGCCCGACCAGGATCGCGAGGAGGAACGCGACGGAGTCCACGACCCAGTCGCGGGCGCTGCGCTTGCGACTGAGCGACTGGTCCACAGCCTCGACGATAGCGAGCGGGCGGCCGCCGTACGGCGTGATCGCGCGGTCCGGATACCGAAGTCGGGCAAGGTCGAGACTTTCGGTTGGGTACGGTTCCGGCATGCTCTACCAATGCCGCGCCCCCGGCGCGGGGGCCTCCCGGCCTTCCCTCGTCACTCCAGTCGCTTCGCTCCCTCCACTCCTCAGTCCAGGCCGGGAGGCCCCATGACCCAGCTCGCTGTCACCGTCATCGGGCCCGATCGCCCGGGCATCATCGCCGACGTCACCGAGGTGCTCGCCCAGGTCGGGGTGAACCTCGAGGACTCCACGATGACGCTCCTGCGCGGGCATTTCGCGATGATGATCGTCTGCAGCGGGCCGTTCGCACCGGTCAAGGAGGCGCTCGAGCCGCTGCGGGGCGAGCTGGTGATCACGGTGCGGGAGATGGGGCCGGAGACCGCGCACGCGCCGCTCGGCGCGCCGTACCTGCTGAGCGTGCACGGAGCCGATCGGCCCGGGATCGTGTCCGCGGTGACGCGGATGATCGCCTCGGTGGGCGGGACGGTGACCGATCTGACGACGAGGCTGAGCGGGGAGCTGTACGTGCTCACCGCCGAGGTCGAGATCCCGCCGTCGGCGGAACTGCCGATGCTGATGCGGGCGCTGGAGATCACGGCGGAGGAACTGGGCGTCGGAGTCACGTTGCACCCTGCCGAGAGCGACGATCTGTGATCGGTCATCTGAACCAGACCCTCGCGGCCTGGTCCCCGGCGCAGCTCGGCCTGGCGGGCGACGTACTGGAGGTCGTCCGGGCGCCGCATCCGGTGCTGGCTCTCGAGGGTGCTGTCGTCGATCCGCTCGATCCGGTGATGGTTGCCCTGGCCGCCGATCTCGTGGCGACGATGCGGGTTTCGCCTGGGTGCGTCGGGCTTGCGGCGCCGCAGGTCGGAGTGGCGGCGCAGATGTTCGCGCTGGATGTCACCGGGCACGCGAAGACGCGGACGTGCCACGGCGTTTTCGTGCTGTGCAACGCGGTCGTCGTCGAGGCAAGCCGGCGCGAGAAGGCGCGGGAGGGGTGCATGTCCGTCCCGGATCTCACGGGCGACGTCAAGCGCGCGACGCGGCTAACTGTTTCGGGGGTGCTGCCGGGGACCTCTGATGTCGTGACCTTGTCGACCGACGCTTTCGAGGCACGGGCTCTGCAGCACGAGATCGACCACTGCAACGGGGCGCTGTTCCTGGACCGGGTGGCCGGGGCACACGCGATCTACCCGCGGAAGGTCTATCTCTAGCCGTGGTCCTCAGAGCCTGGACGTGGGGCTTCGTGATCCTGCTCGTCATTGGTGGCATGGGCACGGTTGTCCTGATCGCGATCTGGTCCGAGGCCGGGATCACTGACGACCGCGTGCAGCTGGGCTCCTGGGGCTTGTACGGCGTACTGGTGCTGTGGCGGGTCTGGCGGCTGGGCGCCGTGTTGACGCCTGAACGAGTGACCGTCCGAGGCTTCTTCGTCGATCACCACTACGCGTGGGACCAGGTCGCTGGGCTTCGAGGTGCTCCAGAGCGCCAACAGCGTCGGCGAAACCAGCGTTCCTGCAGTCAAGCTAGCCCCCGGCGTTCTTCCCGATGACGACGGGGAACTCTTCAACTGGCTCAGCGGCTACTCCTTCCGCGGCTCCAATCGCCGAGTGCGTCGCCAGGTCAATCGAATGAACGCGTACCGCGCCGCTCTCGACATCCCCGGGGCTCGTTGACGAGAATGCCGCCCTCAGCAGTCCAGGAGGGACCGATGGCAACCTTCAACCGATCCGACGACCTGCGCGGCGCCCGCTTCACCGGCGCAGACCTGCAGGGAGCGCGTTTCGTCGAGTCAGACCTCTCCGGCGTCGTCATGCGAGGCGTGGAGATCCGCGACGGCGACATCGACGCCCCCTGGCTGAGCACCCTCCGAGTCAACGGCGTCGACATCGCCCCGTACGTCGAAGCCGAACTCAACAACCGCTTCCCAGGCCGCGAACTCCGCCGCGCTTCCACTCCGGAGGGCCTCCGCGAAGCCTGGTCCGCCCTTGAACGCGCCTGGTCGGTGACGGTGGCCCGAGCCGCCGCGCTGCCTGCCGGCTCGGTCGATGTCTCCGTCGACGGCGAATGGTCCTTCGCCCAAACCCTCCGCCACCTGATCCTCGCCACCAACACCTGGCTAGGCCGCGGCATCCTCGAGCAGGAGCAGCCCTTCCACCCCCTAGGCCTAGCCGACACCGGCGCCACCGAGGAAGGCCTGGACCTCAGCGTCTTCGTCACCGACACCCCGCCGTACGAGCAAGTCCTAAGAGCCCGGGCGGACCACGTCGCGATGGTCCGGGACTACATCGCCACGCTGACCCCCGAGTCCCTGCAGACCCCACGCAAGAACCCCCACGCCCCACAGCACCCGGAAACCACCCTCTCCTGCCTCCACGTAATCCTGGAAGAAGAATGGGAACACCACCGCTACGCCGTACGCGACCTCGACACCCTCGAGGGGGATAGGGCCGGGGACGAGGCTGGCGCATGACCTGCCCCTTGTGGTGGATCCGCAAGGTGACGATGCTGGCTGGATGAAGCCCATCGACTTCGAGCTCCGGCGGACGGTCCACGCACCGATCGACCAGGTGTTCGCGCGCCTCGCCGACATCGAGGGCCACAACAAATGGATGGCCGGCACCGGAACCATGCTCAAACAGACCCGCCAGACCTCTCCCGGACCACCCGCCGTCGGCACAACGTTCGAGGACGAAACAAGCCAGGGCACGATGCCCGGCGAGATCACCGAACTAGATGCACCGCACACGATCGTCTTCCACTGGTGGGAGAAATCGAAGTCAGGCAAACTCAAGTTCGAAGGCTGGCCGAGCTACCACCTGCAGTCCGCCAGCACCGACGAAACCCTGGTCATCCACCGCGGCAAACTGATCCCGTACGGCGTGTGGCGCCTGGCCACCCCGGTCCTGCGCCACTTCGCCGTCAAGGAACGCACCATCACGATCGACGCCCTAAAAGCGTCGTTCGAACGCAACCCAGACGCCTGAGCGAGCACCGATACGCGGGCCATCACGCCGTGCCCGGGACGGGATTCGAACCCGTGCGTCTTTCGGTTGCGAGGTTTAAAGTTCGAACGGCCGCTATCCGGTGATGTTCAGCACCGTTCATCCCGCCTGCGATGGACGGGGGAACGACTCCTTCGAATTGACGCGGACTGCACTGAACTGCAACCGCAAATGCAACCGCAGAGGCTGAGACGGTCCGGTGGCCCGCCGACACCTCGCCTCCCGATGCTCCCGAGGGCTCGGGCCAGGAGTGATGACTACCTAACCGGCGCAATGGCCCTTTCGAGGTCTGTCGGGAGCGTATGGTCACCGGTGGGAGAAGGAGTGGATGCCGTGAGTGACCGTGATTGGCCATATTGGGTCATTAGGATCGTCTGCGTTGTGACCTTTGTTGCCGGATCGACCCTTATTGTGGGCGGATTGCCTGGAATAAGTAGCTGGCCAGAGTCCTTTGTGCCCGCTGGTACGGCGATGATCGTCGCGAGTCTAGCTGCAATCGTGGGCGTACACGCAACGGTCAGCTGGCGTCATTTACGTCGGCGCGAGTTGGAGGTTTCGGAGCATCGGCACCGTGAGGAGGTCTATGAGGAATTGATCAAACATATGACCGATGTTTTTGATCCAACGAGCCCAAAGCGGCCGGAAACACCTATCCGCGCACAAGTGGCGTTGTGGGGCAGCCCAGAGACGATTAGAGCATTGAAGGGCTGGCATGTGCAGACCCATTTGATCATGAGCCAGTACGGCGGGTTCTCACCGGCCGACCGGATGCCAAACAAGCGCTCTGGGATCGGTACGCGGAGGTGGCACTCGCGATTCGTAAGGAGCTGAGTCCCTCCTTCGCGGTTGACGCTATTGAGAAGGATCTGATTCTCGGCATGGTGTTCAATGATTATCCGGACAGAGCGAATAAGGTCTGACCGGGTGCTCCGCTGACGGTTACGTGTCAACCCGCGGCCAGTCCGCCGGATCGTCCCGATAGCTGCTGCCCAAGGTCCGGGGCGGTGCGTGTCCAGGGGCGAGCTTGCTCGATTGCGGAGCGACGCCACAGGCGCCCTTGACGCGTGCCGGGCTGAGCCGCGCTTCCCTCGCGGTAGCGCACTCGCGCGTCAGCGCGACGCGGGCGCTAGCCCGCAACTGCCGGCGCCAGCCGGCCAAGAAGCGTACGGCGCTAAGCCGGGGGTGGGTGGGAGCGGGCGTAGTGTGCGCGCTGAGGAGCGAAGCGACGAAGAAAGCGCGTGCGCAGCACGCGTGGGCTGAACCCGGTGCCCGGGACGGGATTCGAACCCGTACGCCTTTCGGCTGCGAGGTTTAAGTTCGAAGCAGAACTGTCCAGAATAGTTCGGAAGGGTTCACGACGACTCCTGCACTTGGGTAGACGTTTGCCGCGAACGCTAGCGGATCAAGCCGAACTGCAACCACAGGTGCAACCGCAAGTAGTTCTGCTTGGGGGCTGTACTGACCCATCCGAAGCCGTTATCCCGACTCTCCAGTATGAGGGGCGATCGCCGCCCTACCTCACCGCGTGGCCCCGTCTCGTCAGGGTTGGACCGACAGTTGCGCATCGGTGCTTCACGGGTTGACAGTTGCGTGTCAATCCAAGTGATGGGCGGTACTGTGTCTCTCTACAATTGTCTTCAAGGGAGCGCCGGAGATCGTGAATGATCGTCGTAGTGATTACGAACAAGCAACCTCTGGGCTACTCAATTTCGGCGCCTCTTTGCATGCACTGATCACGCAGCTATTGCAACCAGTTGACGTTGCGGTTCATAGTGTTGATTACAGGATCAAAAGATATGAAAGCGCCGAGAAGAAGCTGGTTGATGGTGTTCACAAATATTCGAGTTATAACGACCTCACCGACATGTTAGGGCTTCGCGTGATCACATACTTCGCTGAGCAGGTCGATCAGGTCGCTGACACTCTTAAGCCCGCTTTTAAGATTGATATAGACAATTCGCCAGACAAACGTGCGCTCATGGATCCAGACAGATTCGGATACACCTCTTTGCATCTCGTGGCCGAGCTTTCAGAGCAGCGTCAAGCGCTGCCGGAGAATCTGTCATTCGTAGGCATGCGGTTCGAACTGCAAATAAGGTCAATTCTGCAACATGCATGGGCCGAGATCGAACACGATCTAGGCTACAAGAATCCAAAACGCGTACCTAGGATTATCCGCCGAAGATTCTCACGCCTAGCCGGTCTGCTGGAACTAGCGGACGCTGAGTTCGATGCTATTCGGAAAGAACTAGACACGTATGCTGAAGATGTGTCCGAACAACTAAATGAGGATGCTTCCACTGCTTCGGCGCCTAGCGTCTTCGAGGTGGACCAGACGTCAATCGCAGAGTTCATCAAATCCGAACCGCTAATCAATGAAATCGACCACCAGCTGGCGACATTGCTGCGGGCCAGGGTGCGCAACGAGTTGTCGGACAATTCGAATGGGCAAGTGTCGGAGTGGCTGACTTCCGTCGGAGTAGTCACAATCTACGAAGTACGAATGTTACTCCGCGCCTTGGCGCAGCATATCGTGTGGTTCGCTCGCGAATGGATCGACTCAGAGATCTACTCCGACGATGAGCCCAGCTCGGATGATTGGGTCAATCATGGCATCTCGCTCTTCTACTTAACCTATGTTGTATTAGCGCAGTTGCCTCCGCAGTATATCGATGATGGTTGGGGAGTTGAATTCCATGATCTGCGTGATGAGATAATCGAAAAGGCACGTAGTAAATGGCTACAGGTCGTTACCGAACACGGTCAGCCAGACATTGACGTATTTTCGTTTCTGTGGCCTGACCACGGCCACGACGGAGCGTCGCTTCGAGAGCTGCCGCCTCAGAAGTAGCTGCGGCCAGTCCGCCGGATCGTCCCGATAGCTGCCGCCTGAGGTCCGGACTGGCGCGGGTCCAGGGGCGAGCTTGCTCGATCGCGGAGCGACGCCCCAGGCGCCCTTGACGCGTGGCGCGTAGGGCCGTCACTCCCATGATTGCTGTCGGGACGATCCGGTAAGTCCACGGTCAGGCGGCAGGCATGCCCAGCCACCCCGCACGGATGGCCGGCCAATCGGATGCAAGCGGTACACAACAGGGTGTCGAATCGTTGGCGGCGAGTGCCGCTGTCTTCGACCCGGCACCCTGTTGGCACGTGCGCGCCAAGCCAAGGGCCCGCGCCGGGAGCGAAGCGAAGCGAGAGCGGGAGGCAGGCGGCCCGTCCCCCGGTGGCGGCGCGCTTTCGGGCCCTGGAGGGGCCCGTCTTGAAGACGTAGAGGAACTTGTCAGGTAGCGGTGTCCTCTGACGAGTGCGGGTCAGGCGGAAGTGCGCGGATGGGATTCGAGCCGTATGCCTTGCGGATGCAAGGTGTGAACTCGACTGGGGAGCTGTCCGAAGCGCGCCAGACAGTGCGGTAGGTCGCGCGATAGCGCGAGAGTGCGGGCGGTAGCCCGCAACTGCAGGTGCCAGCCGGCCAAGAAGCACGCGGCGCTAGGCCGGGCGTGGGATCGACCGGCGCCTGGGATGAGGTCCGGAGCCGTGCGTCTTTCGGGTGCGAGGACTGACTCGGCGTCGACTATCCGGAACGGGGCAGGCCGGGTGGTCACTCGCGCGTAAGCGCGCACCGCGGGCGTTAGCCCGCAGCCGCCGGCGCCAGCCGGCCGAAGAACGTACGGCGCTAAGCCGGGGGTGGGTGGGAGCGGGCGTAGTGCGCGCGCTGAGGAGCGAAGCGACGAAGAAAGCGCGTGCGGAGCACGCGTGGGCTGAACCCGGTGCCCGGGACGGGATTCGAACCCGTACGCCTTTCGGCTGCGAGGTTTAAGCTCGCTGCGTCTGCCGTTCCGCCACCCGGGCGCAGGGGATGACGATACAAGCTTCTGCGGCGGGCTGGGGTGGGACGGGTGTTGAATCGGCGGTATGACTGATGCTGATCGGGAGACGCTGCGGGCGCTGGCTGATGAGGGGAACGAGAAGGCGCTGGATCGGCTGGCGGAGCTGGCTGACCAGCGGGGGGATCTCGACGAGTTGAGTGAGTTGCTGGATGAGGGGTCCGAGCGGGCGGGAGAGCTGCTGACGAAGAGGGCGGCGGCGCGGAAGGATCTGATCGAGCTGCAGCGGATCTCGGACGCGGGGTACGACGAGGCGGGCGACGTACTCAGCAAGCTGCTGGAGCGATAGCCAGGTGGCTCGGATCCTGGTGACGGGGATGTCGGGGACGGGGAAGTCGACCGTGCTCCAAGTGTTGGCCGCGAAAGGGCACGCAACCGTGGACACCGACTCCGACGAGTGGTGTGAGTGGGTGATCGACGCCCAGGGGGACAGGGACTGGATCTGGCGGGCTGAGGCGATCGACAAGTTGCTCGACCAGCACGAGGACCTGTTCGTTGCCGGGTGCAGGAGCAATCAGGGGGAGTTCTACTCGCGGTTCGACAAGGTCGTGCTGCTGAGTGCGCCGGCTGAGGTGATGCTCGAGCGGATCGATCGGCGCAGCGACAACCCGTACGGGAAGTCGGCGGAGGAGCGGGCGCTGGTGCTGGAGCATCTCCAAGTGGTGGAGCCGCTGCTGCGGGCCTCGGCTGATCTGGAGATCGACACGTCGGCGCCGCTGCAAGACGTCGTGGAACGGCTGGAAGACCTCGCCGGGTATTGATCCAGATATATGGATCGTTCTAGAGTTGCGGATCATCGGACGCGACGGAAGAGGACGAGCCATGGCTGAGGTACTGCTGTTTCATCATTCGCAGGGGCTGACGGACGGCGTCAAAGCGTTCGCCGGCGAGCTGACCAAGGCGGGGCACGTGGTGCACACGCCGGACCTGTTCGAGGGGCGCACGTTCGGGTCGATCCAGGAGGGGATGGCCTACGTCAAGAGCGTCGGGTTCGGGGAGATCGCCGCGCGTGGGGTGAAAGCCGCCGAACCGCTGACAACGGAGTTGGTGTACGCCGGGTTCTCGCTGGGCGTCGTACCGGCTCAGCAGTTGGCGCAGACACGGCCAGAAGCCAGGGGCGCGTTGTTCTTCGACTCGGCGTTGCCGGTGGAGGAGTTCGGCACCTGGCCCAAAGGACTCCCGGTCCAGATCCACGCGATGGAGAACGACGAGTTCTACCTCGACGACGCCGACGCGGCCAAGGCGCTGGTCGCCGAGGGCGGCGAGCTCTTCCTGTACGACGGCGACCAGCATCTGTTCGCCGACAGTTCGCTCCCGTCGTACGACGAAAGGGCCGCGAAGCTCCTGATCGAGCGCGTGCTGAAATTCCTCGAGGCCCGCTAGTCACACTTCCCCAGCGAGATCCGTCGCACCTGTAAGACCCCGAGCAGCGGGGACGGAGCGATGGAGAACGAAAATGATTCTGGTGACTGGCGGAACCGGCACGCTGGGGCGCAAGGTCGTGCGCGGGCTGCTGGACGCGGGCCGTGACGTGCGGGTGCTGAGCCGCAGCGACAAGGCGCCGTACGACGGCGTGCAGGTCGTGGTCGGTGATCTCGAGACCGGTGCGGGCGTCGACAAGGCCGTGCACGGCGTCGAGACGATCGTGCACTGCGCGGGCTCCGCGAAGGGTGACGACGAGAAGGCGAAGAACCTGATCGCGGCGGCGGTTCCGGCCGGCGTACGGCACATCGTGAACATCTCCGTCGTCGGCGCGAACACGCTCCCGGTCGTCAGCGGCCTGGACAAGAAGATGTTCGGCTACTTCGCGGGCAAGCGCGGCGCGGAGCTGATCATCGAGCAGTCCGGGATCCCGTGGACGAACCTGCGGGCGACGCAGTTCCACGAGCTGACGTTCACCGTGGCCGAGCAGCTGGCCAAGCTGCCGGTCGTGCCCGCGCCGAGCGGGTTCAAGATCCAGCCCGTCGATGCTGCCGCGGTGGCCGAGCGGCTGGTCGAGCTCGCCGACAAGGCGCCGCAGGGCCAGGTCGAGGACATCGCCGGGCCGCGGACGTACACGTTCAAGGAGATGGTGAAGGTCTACCTGCAGGCGGTCGGCAAGCGCCGGATGATGCTGCCGATGCACACGCCGGGCAAGGCGGCCGCGGCGTACCGGGCGGGCGCGAACCTGTCTCCGGGGCACGGGACCGGCCGGACCTGGGAGGACTTCGTGAGCGCGAAGGTCGGCGAACGCTGAAGGCCTGGTGGAAAAGCTCGGCGGATGGTCCGGATGCGCAGTACCGTGCCGAGAACGCCACCAGGAGGGGGTCAACCGATGACCGACGTGAGCGAGCTCGTCGTCAACCGCGCGGACGGGCGGGACGACGGCGAGGACTGGACCGAGAACTACGAGGAGCTGCCCGGCGGCGCCGGCATCTCGATCATCCTCGAGGCGACCACGAAGGAAGGCGTCGGGCCGCGGCTGCACAAGCACCCGTACCCCGAGACCTTCATCATCCGGCGCGGGTCGGCGATCTTCACGGTCGACGGCACCGAGGTGGTCGGGCGGGCCGGGCAGATCCTGGTGGTGCCGACCGACACCCCGCACAAGTTCAAGACCGGGCCCGAGGGCTACGAGGCCGTCCACATCCACGCGAACGCGACGTTCGAGACGGAGTGGCTGGAGTAGTTCGCCGTACGGCGGGCAGGCGGCCGCCAGGCGAATTCTTGTCAGAGTCCGGTGAGAAGCGTTGATCGGCGGCGATCGGCGCGCATCAATGGAGTTGTGGGTACTTACCGGGCTCGGGTGATGACCGCGGCAGTCGCCGGTCCGCTGGTCGTCTGCGCGGCGCTGATCCCCTTCCGGGACGGGTTCGCCAACGCGAACGCCGCGCTGCTGCTGGTCCTGGTGGTCGTTGCCGTCGCCGCCTGCGGGCTCCGGTCGGCCGGGATCGTTGCCGCGCTGTCGAGCGCGGTCTGGTTCGACCTGTTCCTCGCGCCGCCGTACTACCGGCTGACGATCGACCGGCGCGACGACCTGGAAATGACCGTCCTGCTGGTCGTGATCGGTGCCGCGGTCACCCAGATCGCGATCTGGGGCCGTCGGCAACAAGCGCGGGCGAGCCGGCAGAAGGGTTACCTGGACGGCGTCCTGACCACGTCGGGCGCGGTCGCGGCCGGGTCGTCGACGGCCGAGCTGATCGACCAGGTCGGCGCGCAACTGATCGCCGTACTGCGGATCGACGGTTGCCGCTTCGTCCCCGGCTCGACGCCGGCGCGTGGCCCGCTGCTGAACCACGACGGCTCCGTCACGCGCGGGGCGCACGAGTTGAAGGTCGAGCGCGACGGCCTGCCCACGAACGCGGAGATCGAACTGCCGATCCAGTACGCCGGACGCACGCGCGGCCGGTTCCTGCTGACCGCGTCGACCCGGATCAGCCGCCCCGATCTCGAGCAGCGCCTGGTCGCCGTAGCGCTGGCCGCGCAGGTCGGAGCTGCCCTGACCTCACCGGCAGAGCTCTCAGCCGACCGCGAGCACCCCAGCGGCTGACCCCCTGATCTGGCCTGCGGGAAGCACCTCTCCTGGGTGGCCACGGAAGCCGGCGTCGTACTCGCCCATACGAGTACGACGCCGCGCCGCGTCGGGCGATGTATTGGTGGCTGATCTGTTGGCGTTCGCAACCGCTTCAGGCGTAGGGGTTTCGGTTGGGGAACACTGGGTTCTTCCTCAGCAGTTGTTAAGGGTGGGACCGTACTATTCCGGTACGACCCACAGTGGGTTCATCAGGAGGATGACATGCAGAGCAGTAACCCGGTTCTGAACCGGTCGAGTGCGTTCGCGCCTGGCCAGGGCCAGGCCTACCCCGGGGCCGCTCCGTACGGTCAGCCGGGTCCCTACGGCCAGCAGCCTGGCCAGGGCTACGGCGGGCCGGGTATGCCGCCGCAGCAGCAGTACCAGGATGCCGCCAGCCGGCCGATGACGCTGGACGACGTGATCGTCAAGACCGCGCTCACGCTCGGTGTTGTCGTCGCCGCCGCCGCGGTGGCGTGGGCCGCGATCCCGACCGACCTGGTCAAGCCGGCCTTCCTGGCCGGTGCGCTGGTCGGATTCGCGCTGGCGATGGTGCTGTCGTTCGCCCGCCGGGTCAACCCGGTACTGCTGATGGCGTACGCCGTCGCCGAGGGCGTGTTCCTCGGGATCGGTAGCAAGTTCATCGCCAACTGGGTCGGTGACTCGGCGATCGTCGTCCAGGCCATTCTGGCCACGATGGTGACCGCGGGCCTGACGCTGGCGACGTACAAGTACTTCAACATCAAGGTCACCGCGCGCTTCACCCGGATGGTCATGGTCGCGACCATGGGCTTCGCGGGCGTGCTGCTGATCAACTTCGTGCTGAGCCTGTTCGGGATCGGCACCGGCATCTCCGGTATGGGCCCCCTGGGCCTGCTGTTCGCCGCACTCGGCGCCGGCCTGGCGGTGTTCAACCTGATCCTCGACTTCGACATGATCGAGCAGGGCATCAAGCACGGCGCCCCGCAGAACGAGGCCTGGCGGGCCGCGTTCGGCCTGACCGTCACCCTGGTCTGGCTGTACTGGAACCTGCTCCGCATCCTCGCGATCCTGCGCGGTGGCGACTAGCACGCAGCTCGGCCTTCCAGGCTGAGCAACTGACAACAGAAGGGCCGACCCTCAGGTGGGGGTCGGCCCTTCTGGCGTTCCGCCGTACGCCGGACCGCCGGGCCGGAAGTCCGCGACTTCTGGTGGTCCAGCGGTCACAATCGAGAGATGCCGACCCGAGACGAGATCGTCCGCCGCTACCAGGCCTACCTGGACGCGTGCAACCGGCGGGACTGGGACGAACTGGGATCGTTCGTCGCGGACCAGGTGCTGGTCAACGGGGTCGAGCGGTCCCGCGCCGAGTACGTCGCGGACGTCCGGCGGACGACGATGATCTTCCCCGACTACCGGTGGGAACTGCGCCGGGCGATCCACGAAGGGGAGTGGCTGGCCGTCCACCTGTACGACACCGGGACGCGGCACTGGGAGTTCCTCGGGGCCGACGGCGACGGGTCGCGGGTCGAGACCGACGAGTTCGACCTGTACCGCATCGTCGACGGGCTGATCGTCGAGGTCGAGGGCACCGCGGACAACGCCCGGCTCCGGGCGTAAGGACTACTTGAAACCACCCGGAACACGTGGAGAAAAACGCGGCGGGCCTGCCCCTCCACCTGAAAGGGCAGGCCCGCGGCGAAAAATCGACTCCTGTTCGGCTCGTCAGCCCATTCGCCGGTGCGCTTTGACCAGGTCGTACTCGTGAACGATGGCTGTGGCGTGCCCGTGCGCGAGGGCGTACTCGCTGGAAAGCCATCTCACCCTGTCGTCGAAGCGTGAGAACGACGGTCCGTCGTTCATCAGGCCGAACCACTCGGTCATCTCGCGTCCGGTGCACTGCGGCACCTTCTCCACCAGACGCTTGTGGGTCTCCTCGGAGTGGTTCCAGCCCATCGTCGCCTCCCGTTCGTCGGGGTCGTGCGTAGTTATCGACTGTGCATCACGAAGCGCGTGCAGGCAAGAGTCTCTTCATGAAAGTCGCCGCTCAGCGGACGCACGAATGCGCGACAGCCCTGCCAGGCGGTCCGATCCGGGCCCTCGGCACCGAACGAACGGCCTGCCGAAGCCGGGTCAGGACGGCCTGCCTGGAGACGGCCTGCCCTGGCGAGGAAAGACCGGTCAGGAAGGGCTGCCGGCCATCGACTTGCCGGCCTCAGGTCCGACATCGCCGGACGAGCCGTCCTCCTCGACGCGCTCGATGTCGGCCTTCGGGTGCCGACGTCGGTGCCGGAGCTGCGCCCAGCGACCACGCGGCCCCCGCTCGCGGCCGGCGACCTCGGTCGGGGCCACCTCGGTACCGGCAGTGCGAGCAGCCTGTACGGCGGCCTCGGCGATCGGCAGCACGGCCTCGCCCCGGAACGCCTCGGGCTGCACGAACGACTCCGTCCCCACACCCATCGCCGCGGCGACCGAAGGCAGCAGCGCCGCGGCGGCCGCGGCGTACCCGGTGACGGACGGGTGGAACCGGTCCGGCCCGAACATCCGCGGGTCGGTCCGGAAGACCTCGCTGAGCAGCGAGCCGATCGACACCGACCGCCCGCCGGCTTCGACGACCGCGATCGTCTGGGCAGCAGCGAGCCGGTGGCTCCAGGACCGGGCGACCTGCCGCAGCGGCGGCATGATCGGCCGGACCACGCCGAGATCCGGGCAGGTGCCGACGACCACCTCGCAGTTGGCCGCGCGCAGCCGTCGTACGGCGTGGTCGAGCAGGCGGACCGAGACCGACGGCGGCATCTGGGCCTTCACGTCGTTGGCGCCGATCAGGATCGCGGCCACGTGCGGGCCGGACAGCAGTGCGGTGTCGATCTGCGGCGCGAGATCGGTGGACTTCGCCCCGACCTTCGACACGTCGACCAGCCGGACCGGGCGCTTGGCCAGCTCGGCGAGACCGCAGGCCAGCAGGACGCCGGGGGTCTCGTCGGGTGACGACGTTCCGTATCCGGCCGCGCTGGAGTCGCCGATCATCGCGAGCGTGATCGGTCGACCTGGATACCGGCCGTACAGGCCGTCGCCCTTGGCCGGGTGAGCCTTCATCGGGCCGATCACGCGCGCGGCGTACCGCGCTTCCGCGGTCAGTACGCCGTACAGCGTGGCGCCGATCAGTCCGAGTCCCCCACCACCGAAGGCTGCGGCCTGGGCCAGTCGCTTAGCGGCCCGGGCTGTGCTCATACTCCCAAGGATTACACGCTGTGACACCGAAGCAAGTGAAATAGGGGGAAACACACCGTGTCCCATACAGTGAGATCCGTGCGCTACGCGAACTCACTCCTGGACCTGGTCGGCAACACCCCGCTGGTACGCCTGACGAAGACGACCGACGGCGCCAAGCCGCTCGTCCTCGCCAAGGTCGAGTACTTCAACCCCGGCGGCTCGGTGAAGGACCGGATCGCGGTCCGGATGATCGAGGCCGCGGAGGCCTCCGGCGAGCTCAAGCCCGGCGGCACGATCGTCGAGCCGACGTCCGGCAACACCGGTGTCGGGCTGGCGATGGTGGCCCAGCAGAAGGGCTACAAGTGCGTCTTCGTCTGCCCGGACAAGGTCAGCGAGGACAAGCGCAACGTGCTGAAGGCGTACGGCGCGGAGGTCGTGGTCTGCCCGACCGCGGTCGCGCCGGAGCACCCGGACTCCTACTACAACGTCTCCGACCGGCTGGTCCGCGAGATCGAGGGCGCCTGGAAGCCGAACCAGTACGCCAACGAGAACAACCCGATCTCGCACTACGAGTCCACCGGCCCCGAGCTGTGGGAGCAGACCGAGGGCAAGATCACGCACTTCGTCGCGGGCGTCGGCACCGGCGGCACGATCAGCGGCACCGGCAAGTACCTCAAGGAGGTCTCCGGCGGCAAGGTGCAGATCATCGGCGCGGACCCGGAGGGCTCGGTCTACTCCGGCGGCTCCGGCCGGCCGTACCTGGTCGAGGGCGTCGGTGAGGACTTCTGGCCGGAGACCTACGACAAGACGATCTGCGACCGGATCATCGAGGTCTCGGACGCGGACTCGTTCGCGGTCACCCGGCGGCTGGCCCGCGAGGAGGCCATGCTGGTCGGCGGTTCGGCCGGGATGGCGGCGGCCGCGGCGATCCGGCTGGCCCAGGAGCTCGACGACCCCGACGCGGTGATCGTGGTCCTGCTGCCGGACGGCGGCCGGGGCTACCTGACCAAGGTGTTCAACGACGAGTGGCTGGCGCAGTACGGCTTCCTCGCGCACAGCCGGCAGGGCACGACGCTCGGCGAGGTGCTGGCCGGCAAGGACGGCAGCATGCCGCCGCTGGTGCACACCCACCCGCACGAGACGATCGCCGAGGCGATCGAGATCCTGCGCGAGTACGGCGTCTCGCAGATGCCCGTCGTCCGGGCGGAGCCGCCGGTGATGGCGGCCGAGGTGGCCGGCGCGGTCTCGGAGCGCACCCTGATGGACGCGCTCTACAGCGGGAAGGCCCGGCTGGCCGACATCGTCGAGTTGCACATGGACGCCGCGCTGCCCTCACTGGGCGCCGGCGAGGCGGTCGCGAAGGCGGTGGCCCTGCTCGAGGGTCGCGACGCCCTGATGGTGCTGGACGACGGCAAACCGGTCGGCGTACTGACCCGGCAGGACCTGCTGAGCCACATCGCGGTCGACTGAAGAATTAGGTCCTAGCGGTCGACGACCGTGGGGACGATGGCGATCAGGACCGTGACCAGGATGCCGAGCACGATCGCTGCTGTACCGAGGATCTGAAGGATTTCCATACCTTCAACAGTGCTCTCGTGGAGCGCGGTTTCCATCGGTCCCAGGAGTGGTTCTGTGCTCATCCCGCGGTCGCAGGTTGTTGCCTGCGGCTACGTCTTTGGTCAGCGGTCGACGAGTGACGGGACGATGGCGATCAGGGCGGTGATGACGACACCGCCGACGATGACGACTGCGCTCACGATCTGGATAAGGTCCATGTCATAGATGGTCCCTTCCGGCGCCGGTCCGGACATCGGTCCAAGGTCCCGTCTTCGGCTCATCCCTTGGTCGTACGGCGAACCCTGAGCGCTACGACCAAGGGAGTCCGGGTCATCCCCGGGTGAGCACGAAGTCCGACGGGTTCAGCCGCCGGGTCCGGCGCCAGTAGCCGACGGTGAACTCCGGCCAGATCGTCGAGTTGCGGCCCTGATCGTCGAGGTACCAGCTGTTGCAGCCGGACTCCCAGACCGTGTTGTCGAGCTGCTGCTGGACCTCGTCGACGAACCGCTCCTGGACCTCCTCGCGGACCTCGACCGTCGAGGCCCGGCCGAGCAGCCGGAGCGCTTGGACGACGTACCGGACCTGGGCCTCGATCATGAAGACCATCGAGGAGTGGCCGAGCCCGGTGTTCGGGCCGACCAGGAGGAACAGGTTCGGGTAGCCGGCCACGGTGATGCCGAGGTGGGCGCCGATGCCGTGCTGCTTCCAGTGGTCGGCCAGGTCGGTGCCGTCGCGGCCGAGGATCCGCATCCGGGTCAGGTTGCCGGAGACCTCGAAGCCGGTGCCGAGCACCAGTACGTCGGCCGGGCGCTCGGTGCCGTTGGCATCGATCACGCCGGTCTCGGTGACCCGGCTGATCGGCGTGGTCACCACGTCGACGTTGGGGCGGGTGAGCGCCGGGTAGTAGTCGTTGGAGAGCAGGATCCGCTTGCAGCCGATCTGGTAGTCCGGTGTCAGCTTGGCCCGGAGTACGGGGTCCTTCACCTGCTTGCGGAGCTGGCGGCGGGCCTGCAGTTCCAGGCCCTTCATCAGCTTGGGGTTGCCCGCGAAGCCGAGGCCGCGGGCCTCCAGGCCCCAGAAGATAACGTCGCGGATCGCGCGTTGCCCGGCCGGGAACCGTTCGTGCAGGGCCTGCTCGCGCGGGCCGATCGCGCGGTCCGGCTTCGAGGTGATCCACGGTGCGGTGCGCTGGTAGAGATCCAGTTGGTCGACCTGCTCCGCGATCCGCGGGACGAACTGGATCGCGCTGGCGCCGGTCCCGACCACGGCGACGCGGCGACCGGTCAGGTCCTGGCTGTGGTCCCACTGGGCGGAGTGGAAGGCCGGCCCGGCGAACGTGTCCAGGCCGGGCAGGTCCGGGAGCTTTGGCTGGTGCAGGTTGCCGACGCCGGCGACCAGGGCGCGGGTCTCGAGGGTCTCGTCGCCGTTGATCGTCACGGTCCAGCGGCTGGTCGCCTCGTCGAAGACCGCCTCGGTCACCTCCGCGCCGTACCGGATCTTGTCGGCGACGCCGTACTTGGTCGCGCAGTGCTCGAGGTAGGCGAGGATCTCGTCCCAGGGCGCGAACATCCGCCGCCAGCGCGGGTTTTGCTCGAACGAGAACGAGTAGAGGTACGACGGGACGTCGCACGCGCAGCCCGGGTAGGTGTTGTCCCGCCAGGTGCCGCCGAGGCGCTCGGCCTGCTCGAGGACGACGAAGTCCTCGATCCCGGCCGCGCGCAGTTTGATCGCCATGCACAACCCGGCGAACCCCGACCCGACGACGACGACCTCGGTCTGACCCATGACCGGAAGGTTACCGGCGGGTTAGGCTAGGAAGTAAGGGTTGGCTTGGTCCGATCCGGTCCTGGTTCCGCTCCGAACTACCTCCCGGCCGTACGACGACGTGCTCACTCCCCGGAGTGTGAACGGATTCACTGTCGCTCCGGCCCGTAACTCGTTAGGTTAAAGAACAACCGTTCTTTATTCTGGTGACCCTGCCCAACTGTCTCGTGAGGAGGCGGACGTGAACGCGACGACCCACGACGGGCCGGTCGGATGAGCGGACGCGACAAGCTGGACGACCGCCTGACCGAACACGTGGATCGGCTGGGCGACGAGCACCCGCCGATCGACCTGGACAGCGTCGACTACGCGATGTCCCAGCCGGGCGTGATCGCGCGCCGCTTCGGTCCGGTGCTGAGCTACATGGCACGCGTCGAGCTCGAGGTCGAGCGCAACGTGCTCGAACTGGCCGCGCTGCTGCCCAACCCGCCCGAGGTCGACCGGCACTTCTACGCCGACGTCTGGATGCCGCAGGAGACCCGCCACGGCGAGATCCTCGACAAGCTGCAGGGCATCATCGGGCTCGACCCGCTGAAGGCCGACCTGACCCAGGTGTCGATCCGGCTCCGGCTGCTCGGCGCGCTCGGGCGGTTCGGGCCGGTCCAGGACGTCAGCCGGATGCTCTACTACTTGACCGGCATGGCGACCGAGCGGTCCGCCGTGCTCGCCTACGGGCAGCTGCACAGCGGGCTGCGCGAGATGGACGAGCGCGCGATCGCGGAGACCGTGATCGCGCCGATCCGTCGGCAGGAGCCCGGGCACTTCGCCTTCTACCAGATGTCGTCCCGCGGGCTGTGGGGACAGCTGGGTGGCTGGCAGAAGTGGCTCGTCCGGTCGTTGCGGCGGTTGACGTTCACGCCGGTCGGTGTCGACCACCGGCGGCAGCGGGCCGACTTCGGGCGGGTGATGGAGGCGCTCGGGATGTCCACGCAGGACTCGGACGTCGTGCATCACGCGCAGCAGATCGCCCGGGTCGAGCACGAGCTGCTGTGGGCGAGCCGCAAGGGGCTGCGGGTGCCGACGTACGTCGTCGACGCGCTGCGCCTGGCGGTCGAGGCGGCGAAGGCCGAGGCGGACGCGGTGGCGAGGAAGCTCCCGAGGCCGAGGCTGAGCCCCGAAGGCTAACGGAGGCGGTGGAGGATCTCGCCGGCGTTGGGGATGACCAGGGTTTCGGGGTCGTTCTCGTACGCCGCGAGGTCGAAGTCGGCCGGGGCCAGGTGGTTGAGGTTGGCCCGGCGTACGACGTCCTCCGCGATGCCGGTCGACAGCGTGACCTCGACGCGGAGGTGCTCGCCGGTGGCCGGGTCCCAGGTGCCGGCGCCGCGCAGGTGGGTGGAGTGCGCGAGCACGCCCCAGTGCAGGTCGCGGAACTTCTCCCACTGGCCGACGAAGTAGTCGCGGCAGTGGTACCCGATCTGCTCGATCTCCGGGTGCATCGCGGCCAGTTGCTGGACGTGCGGCGCGTACAGGATCACCTCGCCGCCGTCGGCGACCACCGGCTCGACCTTGTAGAAGCCCTTCGCGGCCGTCCAGATGTCCTGGTAGCGCGCAGGCATCAGCGAGACGATCCGGCGTACGGGGTGGTCGAGGTAGCGGACGTGGGTCTGCGCGGAGATCTCGGCGGCGGCGCGCCACGAGGACTGGGTGTCGCCGAACGCGACCGCGTGCAGGTTGTGCGTACCCGACTCGACGACCAGTGACAGCGCGAGCTTCTCGGCCGGGATCAGCGCCGCGGCCTCGTCGATCAGCGCGCGGACCGGCGTCGTCCCCGTCGTACCGATGATGCTCGCGCTGGTGATCAGGGCGCCGAGCCAGTGCGACAGGTCGATCACCTCCTGACCCGCGACGCCGGGGAAGAAGTACTTGTTGCCGCCGGAGAAGCCGACCACCTCGTGCGGGAAGACCGGGCCGACGACCAGCGCGACGTCGTGCTCGACGACCGCGCGGTTGAGCTTGACGCTGACCTCCTGGTGCAGCCGGCCGTCCGAGATCTCGCCGATCCGGTCCGCGCCGATCGTGCCGAGGTCCGCGAAGGTCTCGGGCTTCCACCACTCGTGGTTCAGTACGTCGTACTCGCCGCCGAGATGCTCGCGCAGCGCCTCCGGCGACATCTCCGCGTGGGTGCCGAGGGCAACCAGCACGGTGAGCTTGCTGACCCGGCCGGCGAGCGCGCTGTGGACGGCCTTCATCAGCAACGGCAACGGGCAGCTGCGGGTCGCGTCCGGCACGATCACGCAGACGCTGCGCCCGTCCAGCCCGGCCGACGCGAGCGAGTCCTGGACGAAGGCGGTGACCTCGTCCTCGGTGAGCGTCCGGGTGCTGTCGCCGATCACAGAAGAGTCGAGCATGCGCCCAGCCTAGTTGGTAAGCGATTGCCTGGGAGTGACTGCCTGCTGTGACCGGTCGGGAACCCAAGGTAGTAAGGGAATCGAGGCGTTGACCGCGGCCGTGCGCGGGAGCAACATCATGGCGTCAGCTGGGGATTGGCGATCTAGGGGGAGTTCCCATGTCCGACACGATGATCACGCGTCCACTCGGGTTCGGTGGCCGGTTGCTGCGGTCGGGGGACCCGGACTACGAGCAGGCGCGCACGGTGTTCAACGCGATGATCGACAAACGCCCGGCGATGATCGCGCAGTGCGAGTCGGCGGCCGACGTCGGGGCCGCGGTCCGGTACGGCGTCGAGCAGGGACTCGAGATCGCGGTCCGCGGAGGCGGGCACGGCGTGGCGGGAACGGGGGTCAGCGACGGTGGACTCGTCGTCGACCTGCGCCGGCTGAACACGGTCCAGGTCGACGCCGACGCGCGGATCGCCCGGGTCGGCGGCGGGGCGACCTGGGGCGACTTCGACAGCATGTGCCAGCCGTACTGGCTCGGTACGACGGGCGGCCGGGTGTCGACCACCGGCGTCGCCGGGCTCACGCTCGGCGGCGGGTCCGGCTGGCTGGAACGCAAGTGGGGCCTCGCCTGCGACAGCCTGGTCTCGGTCGAGCTGATCACGGCCGACGGGGAGCTGGTGATCGCGGACGAGACGCGCAACACCGAGCTGTTCTGGGCGCTGCACGGCGGTGGCGGGAACTTCGGGGCAGCGACCGCGCTGACGTTCCGGTTGCAGGTGCTGCCGGTGGTGACGCTCGCGATGCTGTTCTGGCCGGCGGAGGCCGGGCCGGACGTCGTACGGGCTTACCGGGATCTGATCGAAGGCGGTGCGCCGGAGGAGCTCGGGGGTGGCGTGCTGTTCCTGACCGGGCCGCCTGAGGAATTCGTGCCGCTGCACCTGCAAGGGGAGCCGTTGGTCGCGGCGTCGGCGGTTCATCTCGGGGACGAGGCCGCGACGCGTGAGGTGTTCCAGTCGATGTTCGACCTCGCGCCCGAGGGCGTGATGGTGGCCGAGATGCCGTACGCCGCGCTGCAGTCGGCGCTGGACGACCCGCCGGGGTTCCGGAACTACTGGTCGGCCGAGCACCTGAACGAACTGCCGGACGAGGCGATCGCCGCGCTCGCCAGTCGGGCGGCTGACATGGTGCGGCCTTCGCCGTCGCAGCAGCTGATCGTGCCGTGGGGTGGCGCGGTCGCGCGGGAGGCGGACAAGTGGCCGTTGCCGCACCGGTCGGCGGCCTGGGTGGTGCATCCGTTCGGGGTGTGGGCGGACGCGGCCGACGACGCGCAGGGGATCCAGTGGGCGCGGGACGTCTGCGCCGACGTACGGGAGTGGTCGACGGGCGCGGTGTACCTGAACTTCATCGGGGACGAGGGGCAGGACCGGGTGGTCGCCGGGTACGGCGAGGAGAACTACCGGCGGCTGGCTCAGGTGAAACGGGAGTACGACCCGGACAACGTGTTCCACCTGAACCAGAACATCCGGCCGGCCTAGACGGCCTTTGCGATGGCGATCGAACCCTCCAGGCGTTCGCCGGCTTCGTAGATCATGTACTTGACGCCGTTGTCCTGGCCGAAGGACGGGGCCGCGCACCGGCCGTTGTCGGGGTACCCGGCCGCCGGCGCGTGGAAGACCCCCAGGTGGTTGCGGAGGCTGAAGTCGTTGCCCACTTCGGTGATCCGCATCGAGCCACCGGATCCCTTGTCGGTGTGGTAGATGACGAACATCGACCCGTTGTGGCCGGCCAGCGTCGGGGCGCCGAGGTCCCGGACGCCGAGCTGCTGCGGCGTGATCAGCGGCGTCTGGGAGAAGGTGAAGGTCCGGCCGTCCCTCGACCAGCCCCAGCCGATCGAGCGCCGGTTCGCGGTGGTGTTGATCATGAAGACCATCACGTACCGGGCGTTCTTCGACGGCAGGTCGTGCCGGAACACCCGCGCGTACGACGTTTCCGTCGTACCGGCCGGCAGCATCGCCGTCGACAGCACGCCCTTGTCGTAGGTGAAGTGGATCCCGTCCTTGGAGCGGGCCAGTCGGGTGGTGGTGTTCTCGCCGTGGAAGTACATCCACATCTCGTTGGTGTCCTCGTTCCACATCGCGTGCGGTGACGAGACGTGCGAGACGGTGTAGTGCGGTGACCAGGTCCGGGCGATGATCGGGTTGTTCGGGTACTCCGTGTACGGCCCGCCGAGCGAGTCCGAGTAGGCCAGGCACAGGCCGCCCGGGGCTTCGTGCGGGGCGAAGTACAGGTAGAACCGGCCGAGCGGGTTGGCGATCCGGCCGACCGTGCCACGGACGCACGGGAAGATCACCTCCTTCCGGGCCGGGGCGTACTGCAGCGTGCTCTTGTCGAAGGCGACGCGGGTGAAGGCGTAGTTCGGGAATCCACCGGGGGCGGCGTGCGCCTGTGCCTGGTTGGTGGCGGCGGCGCCGAGGCCGAGGGCGGCGGTGCCGCGGAGCAGGGTGCGGCGGCTGAGGTTCGGCATCTCGAGGTCCTCTCACGGGGGCGGCGTGCTGGCTCGTGCCGAGTGTGTGAGGCGGGCTCGCGTGCGGTCAAGAAGCTAATCCGTATTAGCAAAGGTATTGGCTTGATTACCGGCGCGGGACCACTGGATCAGGACGGTGATCGCGAACAACGCGGCGGCGACCACGAGGATCCCGAACTGCGGGACGGGGAAGCGCGGGACGACGCCGATCACGGTGCAGACGAGCATGATCGTGGTGGCGAGCGCGCCGCGGCGGCGCGACTGGGCCGCCGTACTCGGGAGTGGGCCGACCGAGCGGTCCAGTGCGCCGGCTGCCGTGGCCAGGGCCACTGTTCCGCCGATGACAGCGCTGACGATGCCGGGCGGGCCGCCGAAGACGAAGCCGACGACGACCAGGCAGAGCAGGGCGCCGGTGCCGAGCGCGCCGAGGACCAGGGCGCTGGTGAGGTGGGCGAAGCGGCGCTGGCGGAGGTCGATGCCTTCTTTGGCGCGCGTTGCTTGGTCTTGGCGGAACAGGTTCTTGATCCATCGGGTGAGACCGACGATCACGGCCAGCGCGATCAGGACGGCCATCGCAGTCAGGATCACGGTCTCGGCCGGCGAGATCAGGGCGTGGACCTCGCCGTTGCCGAAGTCGCAGGTCGCGCGGGGCGGGAACCAGCTCTGGTGCACGGTCACGCCGGCGCTCGACGGGCGGCCGGCGATCAGCGCACAGTCCTCGCTCGGCTCGAACCAGTCGGGCAGCTGGGCGGTCACGACGACCGACCAGGCCATCGACGCGGGGAGTCCGAGGATCAGAGGCCAGGTGCGCATTTGCCGGTCAGCATTTCATGGTCTCGGGCCGTCTGGGCACTGGAGTCGTATGAAGCAAGACTGGTTCCTGACCACTACCGAGCGTGGCAACCCGGCGACCGAGATCGATCGCGACGGCGCCTGGACCGAGGGGAACCTGGTCCGTCCGCTCGTGCACGGCGCGACGTACTTCGCACACCTGTACGACGAACTGTGCGCGCTGTCGAAGGGGGACCGGGTCTACTTCACCGACTGGCGCGGGGATCACGACGAGGCGCTGACCGAGGACGGGACGACCGTCGGCGAAGTGCTGTGCGATCTCGTGCGGTCCGGCGTCGAGGTGCGCGGGCTGCTCTGGCGGTCGCACTCGGACCACGTCAGCTTCAACGCGCAGGAGAACCAGCGGCTCGGTACGGAGCTCAACGAGGCGGGCGGTGAGGTGCTGCTGGATCAGCGCGTACGGCGGCTGGCGTCGCATCACCAGAAGCTCTTCGTGATCCGGCACCGGGACGATCCGGCTGCCGATGTCGCGTTCGTCGGCGGGATCGATCTGTCGCACCAGCGGCGGGACGACGCCTCGCATCAGGGGGATCCGCAGCAGGCGCCGATGGATCCGCGGTACGGGTCGCGGACGCCGTGGCACGACGTGGCGCTGGAGATCCGGGGGCCGGTGGTGGGGGATCTGCTGCGGTGCTTCGTCGAACGGTGGGACGATCCGCATCCGCTCGACCGGCGGACGCCGTACCGGCTGTTGGTGCAACGGCTGTCGCGGATGCCGCGGCATCCTTCGTCGCTGCCGGAGGCGTTTCCGGATCCGCCGGTGGCTGGGCGGGCTGCTGTGCAGGTACTGCGGACTTATGCGCACAAGCATCCTGGGTTCCCGTTCGCGCCGCACGGGGAGTACAGCGTTGCTCGGGGGTATCTGAAGGCTTTGCGGCGGGCGCAGTCGTTGATTTACATCGAGGATCAGTACTTCTGGTCGCGCGATGTGGCTATTGCGTTGCAGGAGGCGCTGGATCGGTCGCCTTCGTTGCGGGTGATCGTGGTTGTGCCGCGGTTTCCTGATGCGGACGGGCGGTTCAGTGGGCCGCCGGCGCTCGATGGTCAGCGGCGGGCGTTGGAATTGCTGCGGTCGGATCGGGTTGCTGTTTACGATCTGGAGAATGCCGCTGGAGTGCCGATCTATGTGCACGCGAAGGTTTGCATCGTGGATGACGAGTGGTTTGCCTGCGGGTCGGACAACTTCAATCGGCGGTCGTGGACGAATGACAGTGAGCTGACGTGTGCGGTGGTTGCGCCGGAGGTTGCTCGGTCGTTGCGGGCTGAGTTGTGGTCGGAGCATCTCGGCTTGGATGCTGAGCTCGATCCTGTTGCCGGGTTTGATGCTTGGCGTCGTACGGCGTCGGCTTTGGATGCTTGGCACTCGGGTGGGCGCGTTGGCGATCGGCCTGGTGGGCAGATTCGTCACCATCGGCCTGCGGGTGTGAGCCGTTGGCAACGGGTGTGGGCTCGGCCGATCTTCGATCATGTGTACGACCCGGATGGGAGGCCGCTGTCGATGCGGCGCCGTGGGGCGTATTGAGTTTGGATGGGTCGATGAGGATGCACGCGGACCAGGCGGAGATCGACGAGCTGCTGGTGGAGCGGTTGGTGGCTTCGCAGTTTCCGGAGTGGGCGGGGTTGGCGGTGTCTGCGATTCCGTCCAGTGGGACGGTCAATGCGATGTATCGGCTGGGGGAGGAGCTGACGGTTCGGCTGCCGCTGGTCGAGGGTGGGGTGAGCGACATCTTCACCGAGTACGAATGGGTGCCGCGGTTGGCGCCGTACTTGCCGGTGGAAGTGCCGCTGCCGGTGCGCTTGGGGGAGCCGGGGTTTGGATATCCGTGGGCTTGGTCCGTGAATCGGTGGATCACGGGGGACGTGCCTTTGGCCGCCGACCTGCAGACTGCCGCTCCAGTTGCCGGACAGCTTGCGCTCGACCTCGCCAGGCTCGTCGCAGCCTTCCGGGCCGTCGACCTGCCCGACGCGCCGCGGGGGCACCGGGGTGGTCCTTTGATTCAGGAGGACGCCGAAACTCGCGACGCACTCGCGCAGCTTGAGGGTGCCATCGACACGTCGGCTGCTGTGGCTGCCTGGGAAGCGGGGCTTGCCGTGCCGCAGACCGAGCCCGACCTGTGGTTGCACGCCGATCTGATGCCCGGGAACCTGCTGGTTCGCGAGGGCCGGTTGGCCGCCGTACTGGACTTCGGGTGTGTCGGCACGGGCGATCCGGCCTGCGATCTCATCCCTGCTTGGAATCTGTTGCCTTCCTCAGCGCGGGAAACCTTCCGAGCTGCTGTCGGGGCTGACGATTCGCAGTGGATCCGTGGTCGGGCTCGGGCGCTCTCGATGGCGCTCATCCAGCTGCCGTACTACCGCGAGACCAACCCGGTCATCGCCGCCAACGCGCAACATGTCATCGACGAGGTGCTTGCCGACTTCACTGGGTGAATGCGGTCGGCGGGGTCTTCAGTCGTTCGGCGATCTGGGTTGCGCACTCGGTGGGCGTTTGCTGGTCGGTGTGCACCTCCACGTCGTACTGGAGTTGCTGGTGGACGAGGGGGAACTGCAGTGCGGCGCGGCCGATGGTTCGGTTGCCTCGGGCCCGTTCTCGGCGTTCGAGCTCGGGGAGGGCGCAGTGGACGCCGACGAAGTACACCGGGAATCCGGCGAAGACCTGCAGGCAGTCGGCCAGGCGCCAGCGCTCGCCGAGGATGTGGTCGACGACGACGTCGTTGCCCGCCGACGCCATGCCCGCGACGACCCGGTGGAAGCCGAGGACCGTGCGCTGGAAGATCGGCAGGAACTCCTCGTCGGTCCAGTCGTGCCGGGACCGCGCGCGGTGGTAGTGGTCGACCGCGAGGTGGTACCAGGCGCCGTCGAGCGTGCGCAGGAGTTCCTCCGCGACGGTCGACTTGCCAGAGCTGGAGGTGCCGTTCAGGAACACCACCCGGCCGACGGGCGGATCGGTTGCCTCGGGCAGCAGTTCGTGCGTCGCGAAGGTCATGGGGTCATCATTTCCCGAGGAAGGTCCGCAGCTTCTCGACGTACGGCGCACGCTCGGCGGCCGTCGCGGGCTCGGTGAGGTGACGGGTGTTGTAGAGGTTGTCGCCGACGTACCGCGGGAAGACGTGCACGTGGTAGTGCCAAGCGTCCTGGTAGCCGGCGGGCTCGTTGTGCTGGCGGGTGGAGACGCCCTCGCAGCCGTCGTACGTGCTGCGGATGGCGATCGCGATCTCCTGGACGACGTCCTGCACGCCGTGGCCCGCCGCTTGGGAGAGGTCGTAGAGGTTCTCGTGGTGCTCGGTCGGGACGACGAGGACGTGGCCTTGGTTGTTCGGCCACCAGCGCGACGCGACGAAGGCCAGGGCTGCAGGGGTGCGCCGTACGACGTCGTGCTGGGTGGTGAGTTCGTCCTCGCCGCCGGCGGCCAGGCGGCAGAACGGGCAGGCGTATCCGGGCGGGGTGTGGTTGAACATCGGGGCTCCTTGACCTGGGTGGTCGGGCGGGGTTGGGTGGTCGGGTGAGTGAGCTGCGGATGGTTGTGGTGGAGGCGGGCGACGACCGGCTGGTCGAGGACTGGCGGGAGGTGCACAACGCGATCATCCCCACCGCGCCGTTGTCCACCGACGACGTCCGGGAACGGGCCGGGCGCAACCATCTCGAGGTCCTGTACGCCGGCGACGTCGCGGTCGGGTGCTCGACGGTACGACCGCCGAGCGACTCGTCCGCCGCGACGGTGATCGCGCGCGTGCTTCCGGCGTACCGGCAGCGCGGGTACGGCGAGCAGCTGTACCGGCGCGGGCTCGCGAAGGCCGAGGAGCTCGGGGCTCCGGTCGTCGAGACGGTCGTGCTCGCGAGCAACACCGAGGGGCTGCACTTCGCGCAGAGGCACGGGTTCATCGAGATCGACCGGTACGTGCTGCCGGGGGACACGATCCCGTTCATCGATCTGCGGCTGAGCTCGCACAGTTGGCTGTCCGTCGCCGACGCGTCGCACATCGACGCCGTCCGCGCCGATCCTGCGCAGTACGGCGATCTGCTGCACCAGGCGCTGGAGGCGATCGCGTACCCGGTCGACGAGGGGGTCGGCGGTACGACGACGCGGGCGCGCGTCGTACTGCATGGGGACGGCTCGATCGAGGTGTCGGACAACGGGCGCGGGACGTTCGTACGGTTCGACGACGACGGCCTGCCGATGGTCAAGCCGATCATGGCGACGCGCGACCTGCGCTTCTTCGGCAATCCGTCCGCGCAGACGCTGCCCGACGGGCTGCCGCGGCACGGCATGTCGGTCGTCGTCGCGCTGAGCTCGTGGGCCATCCACACGAACCACCGGACCGAGGGCAGCTGGACACGGCGCTACGAGTACGGCGTACCGCGCGGGCCGCTGGTGTCGCTGCCGGGGGCTGCGTCGACCGGCACAACGGTGCACTTCCGGCCGGATCCTGAGCTGTTCACGGAGGAGTTGTCTGTGGATCAGTTGGTTGAGGCCTGCAAAGGCTTCGCACCGTCGATCCCGATCGAGGTCACCACCGCCTGATCGGGCTGACCTCAGTGGTCCCGGGAGCTGAGGACGCAGAACTCGTTGCCTTCGGGGTCGGCCAGGACGGTCCAACTCGGGCCGTCGGGCTGGCCGACGTCGACGCGACGGGCGCCAAGTGCTTCAAGCCGCGCGATCTCGGCGTCGCGATCCTGGCTGGTGTGCGGGGCGAAGTCCAGGTGCAGCCGGTTCTTCACCGCCTTGCCCTCCGGCACCGGCACGAACACCATCCCCGGCCCAACCCGCTCCCACGGTGTCTCACGCATCGCCTGCTCGTCCACCCACGACGGAATGATCACGCACTCGTCATCGCTCTCGATGATCACTCGCCAGTCCAACGCCTCAGCCCACCAGGCCGCCTGCGCCTTCACGTCCGCACAGTCCACCACCACGGAGTACCACCGCAACGCCATCTCGCCCTCCTCCACTAGGTCCGCGTGATCCTGCCACGAGGCACCCCCAGAAACGCTTCGGTGAGACCGGGCTGCGGCGATGCGGCGATGGGCCGGAGGCCCGGGCCGGCGGCGGGCGGAGCCCAGCCGCTCCGGGGCGCGCCGCCCTCCTCCCCGTCACTTCCCCCGACAACATGTACGCCCCGGCCGAGGCCGGGGAGCTCCGGGGGTGGTTACGGCTGCGGGTGCTGAGGGGGGCCCGACGCAGGACCTTGTGACGTGGGACCCGCGCGGCCTGGGACCGAGCGACGTGGGGACCGCGCGACACAGGAGCGCACGACGCGGTGCCGCTCGTGCGCGGTCAGACGAGGTCGAGGAGTTTGCGGGTTGGGTGCGTGGTGATCCGCCAGTCGCCGTACAGGCCGAGCACGTCGTCCGTCGTGCAGCGCAGGGCGAGGTAGACCCAGCCGAGCTCGCCGTCGATGCGTTCGGCGAACCCGGCCGCCACCTCGAACAGTTCGCCGCCGCACGGGCAGACGGCGCGCTCGATCTCGGCCCAGTTGGTCCCGCCGAGCATCACCCAGGGGCGGTCGCAGCCGGCGCAGCGTCGTACGGCGTACCCGCGTTCGTCGTCGATCCCGACCACGAACACCGAGTCCCCGCACCCGTCGCACCGGGCCGGCACGATCTCGCTGACCTGCCCGTGCGAGAACGCCACCAGGAACTCCGCGAGGTCCGAACTCACCGTCCCCCGCCACCACGGACTGCGCCGTTCGATCACCATCCGCAGAGGATGCCAGCCGCCCCCTCCCGCACCTCGCCGACGGGCCGTACCCCGAGCGTCTCAGTCCGTACAAGATTCAACCGAGCCGCCTCGGCCGACGCAGGATCCACGCAGCCCACCTCAGCCCGCACGCGATCCCCGCGGAACGTCTCAGCCCGTACGGCCCTGACCCGGGCCATCTCAGCCCGTACGGCGTTCGCACGGGCAGACTCAGCCCGTGCGGCGCTGACCCGATCGCGCCGAGGCCCGACCAGGCCGAAATCGCTCCGCGTCGAACCCACCGCCGTACGCCGGACTCCCCTCACCACTCGTCCTGCCCGAGCTCGACCGCACCGTCGATCAGCTCCCGCGCCGCGTCCAGATGCCCGAGATGCCGCGCGGTCTCCTCGATCATGTGCAGCACGATCACCCGCAGCTCCGCCGGCTCCGGCCCCACCCCGTGCAGCCCAGCCGGCGCCGCCGAGAACGCAGTAGAAGCCAGTACGTCGTTCGCCCGCGCGATCTGCTCCCGGTAGAACCCGAACACCTCCTCCGGACTCCGCCCGGTCGAAAACGGCCCGTCGTCCCCGTCCAACTCCCAAGGCAACGGCTCCGCCGCCCCCAGCATCACCTGCTGAAACCAGTGCCGCTCCGCATGCCCCAGGTGTTCCACCAGCCCCAACGGCGCCCACCCCGAAGGCAACACAACCTGCCGCAGCTGCCCGTCACTCAACCCAGCAAGCACCTCGAACACCCGCCCCCGCTGGGCGTCCAAGAACCCCACCAACAACCCATCCACCGCATCCATGTACAGACCCTCCCAGCCCCCACCGACAATCGAGGTGCCGCGCCGGCCGTGGGTAAGCCCGCGATTGTCACCTCCGAGGACCTTCGCCCCAGGCAACTCCTGTCTTACGAGTCCAGCACGGACGAATTCGTCGTACGACCGGCCTGACGCCGTACTGGATGATGTGCAGATGCGTAGTGGGATGACCGAGCCGCCGAACTGGTTGACGGGTGTGCTCAGCGGGCTGCTGTTCGGCGTCGCATTCGGGGCCTTCGTCAAGCACGACGGCGCGGGCTGGGGCGCGACGGTTGGAACGGGGCTCGCGGCCGGTGCCTTCTTCGGCTTCGCGATGGGTCGGTGGGGTGGTCGGTGGGCTCGGACGATGCGGGAGGCGGAGTCAGAGCTCTCCGCGGAGGAGCTGAAGGCCGCCCACCAGGCAGCGGATCGGGGGCCCGTACCTGACGATCCGCGGATCCGGGCGGCTGCGCTGAAGATCGCGACGGCCCAGCAGACGCTCGAAGTGTCAGGCGTCCGCCGGATCTTCCTTCAGGTCGTGTCGGTTGTGGTGACCGCGGGGATCATCGTCTCCGCGATCACCGAGTCCCCCTGGAACCTGCTCTTCCTGGTGGGACCGGTCGCGATCGGGTACGGCGCCTGGGTCGCGCCGCGGCGGTCTCGGGCACGGATTCGGCTGCTCTCGTCGGCTGCTGACTGAGGCTCAACTGTCCGACCAGATGACCCGTTCCGCGAACGCGCCGCGCTCCAACGCCTTCGCCGCGCGGATCCGCTCCAGCTCCTCGGCGCTCGAGCCCAGCTCAACGGCTAACGCGTGAACGACCTCCAGTACGTCGGCCAGCTCCTCCAGCGCGGCGTCGCGCCCGTCCTCGGCGAGGAACTCGTCGACCTCCTCGACCAGCTTGTCGCGCAGCCGCTGCCGGTACTCGTCGGGCTCGGCGCGGTACACGATCGGCACCTCGCCCTTCGCGCGGATGATCTCCGGCATGCGGTCCCGCACCAGTTTGCGCATCGGGCCATTTCAGCAGGTCGAGTAGCGCGGCGGCAGTTTCCCCTCCAGCAGGTACGTCGTGATCTTCGCTCGCGCACAGGTGGAGTTGAAGAACGCGGTGTGCCCGAAGGTGTTCGCGATCACGAGCCGGCTGCCGCGGATCTGCCGAGCCAGGCCGCGGGCGCCGGTCACAGGCGTCGACGGGTCGTCGCTGGTCGACGTGAGCAGGATCGGTGGCGCATCCTTGATCGGCGTCGGCTGCCACGGGTTGCTCGGCGGGATCGGCCAACCGGAGCACGCCGCCGCGATCGCCCAGCCCTCGACGGCCGCGCCGATGCGTGGGGCGATCCGCTTCGCCGCGGCCAGTCGCGCCTTCGCATCGGCGTACCCCCTCAGCTCGCCCGGGAACTCCATGCAGGACACCGCCGCGTACGCCGTATCGTCGCCGCCGACGTAACTCACTTCGGCGAACAGCGACGCATCCCCGCCGACCGCCTGCGCGATCCCGTCGGCAAGCTCGGCCCAGGCGTCGCCGGCCAAGTCGGTCTTCGGCAGGAGATCCGGCAACGCCATCCGGATCGTGTCGCCGTCGACCGGTTCGTGCCCTTCGACCGGGATCGGCTGCTTGTCGGCCTTGGCGACCAGCCGGTCCCACACCGCGCCGACATCCTGCCCGTGCAGCGCGCACGCCGGATCGGTCGAGCACCAACGGGCGAAGCGGTTGAACCCGTCCTCCATCACCTTCGCCTCGTCGAGCATCAGCCGCGTCGATCCCTGCCTGTGATCGAGAATCCCGTCGATCACCATCCGGCCGACGCGCCGCGGAAACAGTTGCGCGTACGTCGTACCGAGGAACGATCCGTACGACAGGCCGAGGAAGTTCAACTTCGCTTCACCGAGTTGGTTGCGCAGGGCATCCATGTCACGGGCAACTGTTCTGGTGTCGAGGTTCCGCATCAGCTCCCCATGTTGCTTGAGGCATGCATTCCCCGTAGCGCGGCTAGAGACCACCATCGCGTCGTACTCGCGCTTGTTCTTCGGAAACACCGGTACGCCGCTGCGCAGCACCGGCCCGCAGTCCAGATCGCTCGACTTCCCCGACCCGCGCGGATCGAAGCTCACCAGGTCGTACCGCTCCCGCAGTTCCGGCATCAACCGATCCGCGACCCCGTTCTCGAACAACGACCCACCCGGCGAGCCCGGCCCACCCGGGTTGAACACCAACGTCCCGACCTTCCGGCCCTTGGCCGGCACTCGCGACACGAACACCTCGGTCGCCGCCCCACCCGGCTTCCCCCAGTCCAGCGGCACCTTCAACACCCCACACTCGACAGCTCCCGCCGCCCCACACGCCTCCCACTCGATCCCACCCGACGCCGCAGCGGTCCCTCCACCCAGACCCGCCGTAACCATGCCCACAGCAACAACCACCCCAACAATTCGCATGCCCCAGAACGTAGGCGCCGCCGCCGTACGGCCACATCGCCCACAAGTCGCCCCCGGCCCCCACCCGAAAGTCGCTTTCCGAACAGCAGTCAACCCGGGTACGGCGACCAGTCGATGTCGGCGGCGTGCTGGTTCTGGAGGTGGGTGAGGCGGGTCGGGACGTCGGACCAGGGCGTGAGCGCGAACTCCTCGGTGAGGGCTTTGAGGAGGAACGCTCTTTCGGGCTCCTCGGGGGTCTCCGGGCCATCAGGGAGTGCGATGGGGCCGTGGTACGCGAGCTCGTCCAGGTGGTAGCCGGTCAGACAGCCCAGCGCGAGGAAATCGGGCAGGCTCGTGCCGACGACGTGGTTGGGCTCGTCGGCCAGCGGGACGCAGAGGACGATCGTCGTGGTGGGGGAGTCGGCGGGGCCGAACAGGGCGCAGAAGTGGACGCCGTCGACGCCGGTCGACGCGAACGTGATCGCGTTGCGGGGGCTGTTGACGTAGTCGCTCCAGTCGCTCGGGTCCTCAGGCGACTCCAGGAACAGGCCGGCGAAGCCGAGAACCGTCGACGGGTGCTCGGGCTCGCGGAACACGCGGGAGCGCGGGTGGGTCCTGGTCAGTCGCTCGGCGAGGTTCCAGAGGCGGATCCAGTCCTGGCGGAAGCTCGTGGGCACATCGGGCATGCCGGATGGTCTCAACCGAAGAGGCCAGAAAAGAGGACACAACCTGGCCGCTACTCCTTCTAGAGTCGTCTCATGACGACAAACGAGCAGACCCTGACCGGTGAGCGGGCCGACCTTCTCGACTTCCTCGCCAAGCACCGCTACTTCCTGCGGCACACCGCGGAGGGGCTCACCGACGAGCAGGCGAACACGCGGAGCACGGTCAGCGCGCTGACGGTCGGCGGGCTGATGAAGCACGTGACGGCGGTCGAGCAGAACTGGGCCGACTTCGCGCGCAAGGGTGGCGGCGAGGACGTGACCGAGATCGAGTACACGCCGGAGTTCGTCGCCGCGTGGGAGAACAAGTTCCGGCTCGTCGAGGGGGAGACGTTGGCCGGCGTACTGGCCGAGTACGAGAAGGTCGCGGCCGAGACCGACGAGCTGGTGAAGACCCTCGACCTCGACGCGAGCTACGAGCTTCCGTCCGCGCCGTGGCAGCCGCCGGGTGTCTTCTGGTCGGTACGCCGAGTGTTCATGCACATCACCGCCGAGACCGCCCAGCACGCCGGCCACGCCGACATCATCCGCGAGACGATCGACGGCCAGAAGTCGATGGGCTGAGCTTGCCGGGGCTTCATCGACCGACCCCGGCCGGCGCCCTCGCCGTACTGGACGCTGACCCCGCGCCACCGGCAGAGCGCGTCCGCCGGCAGTGCCGGGTTGCGACGGGTCACCCTCGCGCGGCGAGGGTTCCCGGGCCGGTCAGTTCTTGCCGAGCCCCTGAATCGAACTGACCCCGCCCTGGGCCGACGTACAGGTCGCCCAGGTGGTCTGACCGAGGGGCACGATCGGTGAGTTGATGAGGGTTCCGTTCGAGCAGCGGACCCGGATCTGAAAGCGCGGGTAGCCGTCGGCCGCCACGCACCGGCCGAACCCGGTCAGGCCCGCGCCGACCGAGCGCCACACCTCGCAGTCGACCGCGGCAACAGTGGTCGGCGCGGCTTGGGCGGTCGTGACGGGCAGGGCCACGGCAGCGGCCGTGACCAGCAGGGACAGGGCACCAAGGGCGATCGGGCGCATGAAACCTCCAGCTCGATGGGCGAAAACCCGGCCAATCTACCGGCCGACGCCGTACGGCGGCCCGCCCGCGAGTGTCGGCGCCGTGGTGAGCGGCCGGCCGTTCAGGGTCTGGCAGTCCGGGCCGTCCCACCACAACTGTCCGGCCGAGGTCAGGTAGGGATACAGGTTCCGTACGCCGCTACCGGAGGTGAGGGCTTCCGCTACCGCGTGCAGGTACTCGGCGAGGCTCGGCCAAGCATCGGAGAAGTCGCCGCAGCCGTCGTGAACCGCCCAGCCCAGCCGTCCCGACTCGCTCCCGGGGCGCAGGTCGAGCACGTGCGGATCCCCGCCGCCCTCCTCCGCCCAGGGGATCCACAACGGATGCCACCACGGCTCGTCGTCCCACTCGCGCGTCACGAAGCCGTCGACGTCCGCGGCCAGCTCCATCAGCATCTGCCAGCGCTCGGCGATCACGTCGGCGCTGAGCAGCGACTGCTCCGGCAGCATGGTCGACCAGCTGCTCGCCCCGTCGTGGCAGCGCAAGGACTCGGCCAGGTCGCCGGGAATCGGCAGGCCGATCACCCGCTCGAGCGACTCCAGCCGATCCGGCTGCACGGGTGGGTTGAGCAACGCCAGATCTGCCGGTGAGTGCGCCGCCAGCCAGGTGTCGATCCGGCGCCACGACGCCGCTACGGACGGCCGAACATCCTCGTTCATGCGGACATCGTGCCGTGCCGGAAGGCCGCACCGGTACGGCGGCGCCCCCTCGCCGGGGTCAGGCGCTCATCGTCCCGTTGATGAACTTGCGGACGTCCTGCGCGCACCGGCAGGCTCTCGCGGTCTTCGCGGCCCACGTCAGCGCATCGTCACGGGTGGGGACGTCGACGATCAGTACGCCGCCGATCAGTTCCTTGCTCTCCGGGTACGGCCCGTCGGTGATCACACCGTCGACGCCGACCACGGCGTGCTGCACGTCGCCGTCGTCGTAGCTCAGCCCGTCGGAGAACACGAACACCCCGGCGTCCTTGGCCTCGTCGCACAACGCACGCGCGGCCTTGCCCACGTCCGCCCAGTCCTCGTCGGGGATGTGGTCCATCGCGCCCTTGTCGAACGAGATCAGGTACTTGGTCATCTCAGAACCTCCGGAACGGGAAGAACTCGCGCACGTCCTGCGCACACCGGCACGCGGCCGCGATCTTGGCGGCCCACTTCAGCGCATCCTCGAAGGTGGGAACGTCGACGACCAGCAGGCCGCCGATCAGTTCCTTGCTCTCCGGATACGGACCGTCGGTGACCACGCCGTCCCGCCCGACGGTCGCGTGCTGCTGCCGGTAGTCCAGCCCACCGCTGAACACGAACACCCCCGCGTCCTTCGCCTCCTGAACCACCGCATGCGCATCATCGGCCACCGCCGGCAGCTCCTCCTCGGTGACCTCCATCGTCCCGTCCTCGAACGAGATCAGGTACTGCGTCATCCCATCGCTCCTTCACCCGGCGACCACCCGGCCGCCTTTCACCTGTACTACGAACGCCCACCCCAGGATCCGACAGGCTATCCGCAGAAACTTGCGGTGCGTGCTGATGTGTGGCTTCAGGGGGCAACGGAGGAAGGCGATCCCGTTGCGTGGAAAGGCATTTTGTGGCTTGCCTCAAGGGGTTTTAGCGTCGGGATCATGGTGATGGAGACGGAGTTTCAGACGGCTGGAGAGATGGCGGCTGGGTTGCGGGCCGGGGCGGTGAGCTCGGTGGAGTTGACCGAGGAGGCGATTGGGCGGATCGAGCGGGACGACAAGGTAGTCAACGCGGTTTGTGTGCGGGACTTCGAGCGGGCGCTGGTTGCTGCGCGGGAGGCCGACGAGGCGCGGGCTCGGGGTGAGGACCGGCCGTTGCTGGGGATTCCGGTGACGGTCAAGGAGTCTTACGACGTGGTTGGGTTGCCGACGACGTGGGGTATGCCGGACCAGCGGGACTTCGAACCGGCTGAGGACGCCGTACAGGTTTCGCGGTTGAAGGCCGCGGGGGCGGTGGTGCTGGGGAAGACCAATGTGCCGTTGGGGTTGCAGGACATTCAGAGCTTCAACGAGGTCTATGGGACGACCAACAATCCGTGGGATGACGCTCGTACGTCGGGCGGGTCGTCCGGTGGGTCCGCGGCGGCGCTGGCGTTGGGGTTCGGGGCGTTGTCGATCGGATCGGATCTTGCTGGGTCGTTGCGTACGCCGGCGCATTTCTGCGGCATCTACGCGCACAAGCCGACGCTCGGGCTGGCGGCGACCCGCGGCATGGTGGCGCCGCCGGGGCCGGCGTTGCCGGTCGATCTCGACCTCGCCGTCGTTGGGCCGATGGCCCGCTCAGCTCGCGATCTCACGCTCCTGCTCGACGTCATGGCCGGGCCTGACCCGCTGACGCACGGCATCGCGTACGACGTGAAGCTGCCGCCCGCGCGCCACGAGCGGCTCAGCGACTTCCGGGTCCTGGTGATCGAGGATCATCCGCTCATCCCGACCGGGTCCGCCGTACGGGCGGGCGTGAATCGAGTGGCCGACGCGCTGGTCGCCGGCGGCGCCCGCGTCGACCGGCACACTCCGGGCCAAGGCGTCGAACGCGGAGTTGGCCAAGGTGGCGTCGGACTCCACGCCCCGCTTAGCGGAGCGGACCAAGGCGCTCGCCTGCTGCCCGACCTCACAGAATCCGGGACGCTCTACATGCAGTTCCTATTCTCAGGCTCCGTCGCCCGGTTCCCCGTCGAAGCCTACGAACAGCTGCAGCTCCAAGCCGCCGGCCTCAGCGCGGACGACCAGAGCCTCGACGCGACACGCCTGCGCGGGATGGTGCTGAGCCACCGCGACTGGATCCAGGCGACCAACCGTCGCGAGCTCCACCGCCACGGCTGGCGGCAGTTCTTCGCCGAGTACGACGCCGTGGTGTGCCCGATCACGCCGACCCCCGCGTACCCGCACGACCACAACCCCGACGTACTGGAACGCCGGCTCGACATCGACGGCGTCGAGTACCCGTACTTCGACCAGCTCGTCTGGGCCGGCCTGGCCACGATGCCTGGCCTGCCCGCCACCGCCGTACCAACGGGTCTGTCCCCAGAGGGCCTGCCGGTAGGAGTGCAGCTCATCGGCCCGATGTTCGAGGACCGCACCCCGCTCCGGCTGGCCGAGCTCCTAGAGCAGCAGCTCGGCGGCTTTCAGGCACCAAGTTAAACAGCGACAAGCGCCCGACCGAGACGGTCGGGCGCTTGCCAGGATTCAGCTCAGGCCGGGAACGGGACCCCGGTGTTGCTGTGGCACCTGTAGCCGTTGGGGTTCTTGGCCAGGTACTGCTGGTGGTAGCCCTCGGCGTAGTAGAACGAGTCGAGCGGGGCGATCTCGGTGGTGATGTCGCCGTAGCCGCGGGGCTTGATGACCGGGGCGTAGAGGTCGCGCGTGCGCTCGGCCTCGAGACGCTGGTCGTCGGTCGTGTAGTAGACGGCGGAGCGGTACTGGGAGCCCAGGTCGTTGCCCTGGCGCATGCCCTGCGTCGGGTCGTGCGTCTCCCAGAAGACCTTCAGCAGGTCGGTGAAGGTGGTCTTGGTCGGGTCGTAGACGACGCGGACGGCCTCGGTGTGGCCGGTTCCGCCGGTGCAGACCTCCTCGTACGTCGGGTTGGGGCTGTACCCACCCGCGTAGCCGACGGCGGTGGTGTAGACGCCGGGCTGCTGCCAGAAGATCTCCTCGGTGCCCCAGAAGCACCCGGTGCCGAACCAGACTTCCTCGAAGCCGTCGGGCACCGGCGCCGTCTGCGGCGTACCGAGCACGATGTTGTCCGCCGGGACGGTGTAGCCGGGCTCCTGGCGACCGGGCAGTGCGGCCGAAGGCTCGACCAGAGCGGTGTTGCGCTTGAAGAACGACATCTCACGCCTCTCGCAGAATGACTTTCATAGTGTCTCAACGCGGCCCCCGGAGCGAACCTTCCCGCCGGGGATTACGTGGCGATGACGTCAGGCGATCAGTGCGGACGCCGTACGCCGGGCCGCCGGGCCGCGCTCGGTGAGTTGCCCGTACGACGCCGCCAGCAGCTCCACGGAGTGACGCAGCGTGTCCGGATCCTGCGTGTACGGCAACCGCATGAACGTCTCCAGCCCGCCCTCAGGCGAGAACCGCGATCCAGCCACCAGCAGTACGCCGTTACGCTGCGCGACCCCGACCAGCGACGACCCGACCGCCGCCGGCAGCTCGCACCACATCGACAGCCCGCCCCCGGGCAGCGTGAACTTCCAGTCCGGCAGCACCGACCGCAACGCCGAAGCCAGCGCGTCCCGCCGCTCCCGCAGCCCGGCCCGCCGCTCCGGCAGAATCGAAGCCTTGTCGCGCAGCAGCCGCGCGACGACCAGCTGCTCGAGCACCGGCGCCCCGAGATCCATCGACGCCCGCGCGTCCAGGATCCGCGCGACCAGCGTCTCCGGCACCCGCAGCCAGCCGATCCGCAGCCCGCCCCAGAACGACTTGCTCACCGACCCGACCGTGATCACGCCACCCGGGTCGAACGACGCGAACGGCGGCGGCATCTCCTGCCCGTCCAGCGGCAGCTCGTACAGGGTCTCGTCGATGATCGCCGTCGTCCGGCTGCGGGCGAACGCGATCGCCAGCCGTTGCCGATCCGCCTCGGGCATCAGCCGCCCGGTCGGGTTCTGGAAGTCGACCACCAGCCAGGCGGCCCGCGGCGCGGTCTGCCTGATCGTTGCCTCCAGCAACGGAAGGTCCCAGCCGCCGGGACTCATCGGCGCCGCGACGACGCGCGCGCCGCTGCGCCGGATCGAGTCGACCGAGTTCGGGTGGGTCGGGCTCTCGGTCAGCACCCGGTCGCCGATCTGCGTCATCGCCCGGATCGCGATCGACGTCGCCGCCAGTGCGCCGGCCGTGACGATGATCTGGTCTGCCGACGTCGGCAGTCCACGAGCCTCGTACGACGCCGCGATCTCCTCGCGCAGCTCCGGCAGGCCCTGCGGGTGATACCCGGGCGTGGCCAGGTGGTGCGGCAGGTCCTCCATCGCGGCGGCAACCGCCGTACTGATTCCCGGTACGGCGGGAGAAGCCGCGCAGGTGAAGTCGTACAGCCCGTCCATGTCGATCCCCGGCGCGTGGTGCCGGCCGAGCTCGGGCTCGATCCGCGACGGCAGCGCGGTGACGCTGCCCGAGCCGCGCCGGCTGGTCAGGTACCCGCGGTCGCGCAGTTCCCGGTACGCCGAAGCGACCGTCGTACGGCTGACTCCGAGCGCGTCGGTCAGCTCGCGCTCGCTCGGCAGTCGCGAGCCCGGCATGATCCGCCCGTCCGCGATCAGCAGGCGGAGCCGTTCGGCCAGGGCTCGGTACGCCGGTCCGTTGCTGTCGGACCACGCTCCGAGCAGGCCGCTCAGGGTGCTCGCGGGGAGTTGTTGGCCAGTCATGCAGTCCACTATTGCTCAATTGGCTATCGATCACCAGGCCACTGGCGTCCAAACTGGATCCTGTGACCGCCACCGTTGAACCCACCACGCCACCGCGCACGCTCGCCGCCCTGAACCCGATCGAGCAGCTCAAGGCCGGCCGCCTCCCGCGCCGCCTGGTTCAGCTGTACGTCGGACTGGTCCTCTACGGCGCCTCGATGGGCCTGATGATCGAGAGCCACCTCGGCCTGGACCCGTGGGACGTGCTGCACTCGGGCATCACCGAGCACCTGCCGCTGACCTTCGGCACGGTGGTGATCGCGATGAGCTTCGTCGTGCTGCTGTTCTGGATCCCGCTGCGCCAGTGGCCCGGGCTCGGAACGATCAGCAACGCCATCGTGATCGGCCTGGTCACCGACCTGTCGCTGTCGCTGGTGCCGACGCCGGACGCGCTGTGGGTGCGGATCCTCTACCTGACCGTCGGCGGCATCGTGCTGAACGCACTCGCGGGGGCGATGTACATCGGCGCCCAGTTCGGCCCGGGGCCGCGCGACGGGATGATGACGGGGCTTGTACGGCGTACCGGTCTGAGCGTGCGCCTGGTCCGCACGAGCATCGAGGTGACGGTCCTCGCCGTCGGCTGGCTGCTCGGCGGCGTGGTCGGGCTGGGGACTGTTGCCTACGCGCTGGCGATCGGCCCGCTGGTCCACGTCCTGCTGCCGCTCTTCACCGTGCGACTGCCGGAACGCGTGAAGGCCTAGGACAGGCGGGACTCGCTGGACAGCGCCTGGGAGCGCGGGCGGCGACGCGTCCAGTTCCTTCAGTCGAAGCGGGTCGGTCGGCAGCCCTCGAGCTCGGGGGCCGGCTGATCCGTCAGGATCTCGCCGGACGCGAGTCGGCCGACGGCGGCGGCCAGTGTGATCGCCGAGTGCATCACGGCGACGTACAGGCCCTGAGTGCCGCTCGGCGCACCGATGATCGGCTCGTCGTCGACGGGCATCGGTCGCCAGCCGACCTCGACGGAGATGATCTCGGCGTCGTCGCCCCCGCGGAAGCGCGCGGCGAACTGGTCGCGGACGCGCTGGGCGGTCGCGAGTAACGCAGCCTGATCGGTCTCGCCGCTGTAGACGGTCGGAGCCAGAACCGTGCCGTCGTCCAGCTGCCGGGCCTCCAGCGCCGGCGTCGCGACGATCGCCCGCACCAGCCCAGGCGTCGCCCGCAACCGGACGAGGATCGCCGGCGACGGCTCGACGGGCAGCGTGACACCGACCCCGGCGCACAGGGCGACACTGCCCGTACCAGCAGCCAGTACGACGGTCGAGGCGGGAATCGCCCCAGCGGTCGTCCGTACGCCGATCACCGCAGGAGTCGTCCCAGCGGTCGGTTCGCCGGTCACCGCAGGAATTGTCCGTACGCCGATCACCTGGCCTGCTTGGTGTTCGAGGGCGGTCACCGTCGTACCGACCAACACCCGCGCGCCTCGCTCACGCGCGCCGGCAACCAGGAGCTCAGCAGCAGCGACCGGATCGAACGCCGCGTCCCCAGTGTTGTGAACCGCCTCGGCCGGGGGATCGACGAGGTGCGGCTCCAACCCACCGACGTCGTCCGTGCTCGGCCCCGGGTTGTCGTCGAAGCCGTCCCAGACCAGCGAACCCGTCCAGCGGATCGCCAGCCCGGGAAGCTCCGCTTCGAGCCGCCGGTACTCGTCCAGCGCGAGGTAGCGCAGCGGCGCCGAGGGGCGATCGCTGCTGACCGGTCGACCGATCCACGCGAAGGAAGACCGCGTGACACCCGAACCCGGCAGGCCGGCGTCGATCAACGTGACCGGTCGCCCCTGCCCGCTCAGGTGGTACGCCAGCGACGCACCGACGATCCCGGCGCCGACCACGACAATGCTGCGCTCCGCCATGCCTTGTGTTCTAACAGGTAAGGACATCGTCACGACACCGAATATCGACCGAGGACACAGCAAGGCCCGGACCATCAACGGTCCGGGCCTCGCTGCGCAGGACCCCTCAGCCTGCGGCTCTGAACGTCAGCCGACCGGCTCCAAGGTGCGGTCCTCTTCCAGCGGCTGCTTGGTCTTCAGCTTGCGCGGCCACCACGCCTTCGTGCCGAGCAGGGCGGTGACGCTCGGGACCAGGAAGATCGACATCACGAACGCGGAGATCGCGATCCCGACGGCGACCGAGAAGCCCATCTCGGTGAGCAAGGCCATCCCGGCCAGCATCAGCGAGGAGAACGTGCCGGCCAGGATCAGACCGGCCGCCGCGACCGACGGTCCGCCGTGCTCGATCGCGAGGTCGGCCGCGGTCCGTGGATCGGTGCCTTCCTCGGCCTCCTCGCGCAGCCGGGCGATCATCAGGATGTTGTAGTCGGTGCCGATGGCAACGACGAACAGGTAGAGCATGATCGGCAGCGAGAACGACACCCCGGCGTGCCCCGCGGCGCCCTGGAAGACCAGGACCGTGGCGCCCGTCGTACTGAAGAAGCTGAGCACCACCGCGATCATCAGCACCAGCGGCGCCAGCAGGCTGCGCAGCAGCAGCGCGAGGATGATCGCGATCAGGCCGCCGGCGACCGGGAAGATCACCGACAGGTCGCGGCTGTTCGCGTCGCGGATGTCGGTGTACGACGAGGTCACGCCGCCGAGCAAGGTCGTCGTACCGGCGGGTGCGTCGGCGTGCGCCGCGTCCTTCAGGGCGCCGTCGACCAGGTCGAGGGATTCGGCCGCGTACGGCGCGCCGTCCAGTACGACGTTGATCTGGGCAACGGTCTTGTCGCCGTTCAGCAACGCGGGGGAGCCGTCGGCCGAGGCGGGCAGGACCGCGCCGACGCCGTCGACCTGCGCGAGCTTTCCGGCGTACTGCTTGAGCTCGGTCGGGTCGAGCGGGCTGCCGTCGGTGCTCTTCACGTAGACGGTCGTCGGGTTGAGCGCGCCGGCGGGGAAGCCGGTCTGCAGGTCCTTGATCGCGCGGGACGACTCGGTGTCAGCCGGCAGCTGGGCGAACGCGTCGTAGTCGATCTTCATGCCGAGCGTGCCGAGCGCGAGCGCGACCATGATGCCGCCGGAGATCGTCGCGACCACGGCCGGGCGCTTGGCGGTGAACTTGCCGAAGCGCTTGAACATCGCGCCCTTCGGCGTCTTCTGCCACGACTTCGACGGCCAGAACACCTTCGGGCCGAGCAGCGAGACGACCGCCGGGATCAGCGTGATCGCCGCGAACGCCATCACCGCGACGGCGATCGCCAGGCCCGGGCCGAGGCTCTTGAACCCGCCGAACACGGCCAGCAGCAGCGCGCTGAACGAGACCACGATCGCGCCGGCCGCGGAGACGATCACCTCGGCGACCCGGCCGGCCGCGGTGATCAGGGCCTGCTTCGGCTCCTCGCCGGCGCGCAGGCGTTCGCGGTACCGGAAGAGGAGGAACAGGATGTAGTCGGTGCCGACGCCATACAGGACGACGGTCAGGATCGTCTGCAGGTCCTGGGTGACCTGCAGGTCGAACGCCTTGGCGGCCAGGGCGATCAGTCCGGGCGCGATCGCGCTGACCAGACCGACGGTGAGGATCGGCAGCAGGGCAGCGACCGGGCTGCGGTAGATGAACAGCAGCAGGCCGACGATCAGGACGAGGGTCGCGATCCCGACCACCACGAACGCGTTCTCAAAGGCGTCCTGGTTGTCCAGGTAGAGCGCGGCGTCGCCGGTCACGCCGTACTGCAGTCCGCTGTCGGTGAGCGCCGGCCCGGTGACATCACGGACCTTCTGTACGGCGTCGAGCACGGCCTGGTCGTCGGCGAGACCCTTGAGGCCGACGCTGACCAGCTGGACCTGCTTGTTCGGCGAGAGCGCCTGGGGGCCGGTGATCGCGGCGGTGACGCGGTCGATCTTCGCGTCGGTGATGGCCTTCGCGAGGCCGGTCACCTCGGCCTGGTCGGCCGCGGTCAGCTCCCCGCCGCCGGACCGCTTGACCACGATGCTCGCGGTCGCGTCGTTGGTCTGGCCGAACGCGTCGGCCGCCAGCTTCTGCGCCTGGACCGACTCGTAGGAGTCGGGCAGGAAGCTGGCCTGGTCCTTGCTGGTGACGTCGGCGAGCGTCGGCGCGAAGGCGAGCACGGCGACCGCCGCGATCACCCAGGCGGCGATCACCTTCCACGGGTGGTGGACGACGAATCGTCCGAGTCGGTTGAACACGGGGAGCCCCTTCTGCCGCGCTGTCTACCTGCCGGTCGGTTGGTAGACTACCTGCCGCACGGTAGGCAGGCAAAGTGAGAAAGTGGTGACATGCAGCACGAGACGAGGACCCGCGACACCAAGGGCGAGATCCACCAGGCGGCGCTCGAGCTGTTCAGCGGGCAGGGGTACGAGAAGACCAGCCTGCGGGAGATCGCCGAGCAGGTCGGCATCACCAAGGCGTCGCTGTACTACCACTACTCGTCGAAGCAGGACCTGCTGAAGGCGATCATCGGGACGTTCTTCGACGACATGAACGAGGTGCTGCTGCGGGCCGAGACGGTTCCGTGGTCGCTGGAGTCCGAGCAGCTGCTGCTCAGCGACTACCTGGACGTGGTGATCAAGCACCGGGGGACCGGGCCGACCGTCCTGCGCGACATCGCGGCGATCCTCGCGGCCTTCGGTGACGACCTCGAGGATCTGATCGCGCGCAGCCGCGCCTTCCAGCTGTGGCTGGCCGGGCCTGACCCGGAGCCCCGCGACCGCGTCCTCGCCGCCGCTGCCGTCGAGGTGGTCGGCGCGGTGATGTCCTCAGGCCTCGAGCCCGCCCAGTTGGGTGACGCCGAGCTCCGCCAGACCCTGCTGGAGGCGGCAACCGCCGTACTCTCCGGGCGCCGCAACCTTCCTGCTTGAACTTCTGTACGACGGGTCGCCCGAGCTGGTGCTGTGTGCTGGGGCAAGCAGAAGGGCGAGCTCGAGCGGGTGCTCGGGCTCGCCCCTGGTGCTGGTGGGTCAGCCGCCGATGGAGGGGCCGTTCTGGTTGGGGCCTTCCTTCTTGGTGTGACGGCCGGTGGCCTGCTCGCCCTGGGTGCTGGTGGGCTGCTCGCCGGTGGCGCCTGGGGCGCGCATCTCGGTGGCCGGCTTGTTGGCGTTGAGGACCCAGGCCATCTGGTGGGACGCGGCCGTGGTGCGGGCGCCGGCGTCGACGGACTGCTCGGGGCCGCCGGACTTCTCGAGGTTGACCTTCTGCTCGCCGCCGTACTCGTTCTGGATGAACGCGGCGAGCTCGGCGGCCTTGGCGGCGCGCTGGTTGTCGGGGGAGGTGAAGAGCTCGGCGGCCTTCTGGGCCAGGAGGACGTCGCGCTTCTGCAGCTTCTGGTCCGGCGAGGTCAGCGTCGGGTCGGAGCGACGGGCAGCGAGACCGGCCAGGGACGCACTGGCCTTGGCGGCACCGCGGCTGACCTGCTGGTTGAACCAACGACCCGCGCGCCCAGCGGCAGCCTGACCGGCCGCCACGGCCTGACCGGCAGCGGCTTGACCGGCGGCGAGCCCCTGACGGCCCGCGTCAGCGGCACGACCGGCCAGTTCCTGACCAGCAGCGAGGCCCTGACGGCCCGCCTCCGCGGCACGACCTGCGAGTTCCTGACCAGCAGCGAGACCCTGACGGCCCGCGTCAGCGGCGCGACCCGCGAGGTCCTGGCCGGTGGCGACGGCCGACCGACCCGCGTCTGCGACCGCGCGACCAGCGTTCTGACCGGCCTCGACGACCGCGCGGCCCGCGTTGGCGGCGCCGCGGCCGGCGGCGCTCAGGCCCTCGGCAGCGCGCTGGGTCATGCCGACGGTCTGGTCGACCGTCCAGTCGCGGGCGTTCAGGGCGCCGTCCCGCGCACGACCGACCGCCTCGCTCGCCTGCTGGCCCAGCTCGGTGGCGCGGTTCGACGTACGCTCGCTGACGTTGCTGGCGGTCTGACGCACATTGCCCACCGCGGTCTGGCCCAGCGCACGACCCGCGCTCGCCAGCTGCACGGCACGCTCGCTCAGCCGCGTCATGGTCTGCCGGATCACGCGGATGCCGCGCGCGACGCCGTTGATGATCGGGCCGACGGCGGCCGCCGCGCGGATCACGCGGCCCAGCGCCTGCTGCTCGCGGGCGTTCAGCTCGGACAGCGCACGGGCGGCGCCGGCGACGTCACCCTGCGTCCACTGCAGCCCAGGACCCTCGTTCGGTGTGCTCATCAGATCTCCTAGTCGATGTAGACCGCGTAGTTGACGCCCACCGCCGGAGTCAGCGGATCCTTGGTCGGCTTGTTGCTGAACAGGTGGAGCTGCGCACCCGGCCGGAGCCAGACCGCCAGGTGCCGGCGGTCCGCGCCGGCGCCCGGTGCCCACTCGTCGAGGAAGTCCGGACCGGCCTCGTCGCCGAGGTAGTCCGGTTCGCCCCAGTGCTTGCGGGCCAGGGCGAGGTGCGCGGGCCAGTGCTCGTCGAGCCCGGCCTCGGCGTCGGCGATGTCGTCCGGGCCGATCTGGTACGCCGACCAGCCCGAGTTGCGGCAGTCGGAGAACACCAGCCCGTCGAACACGACCATCGTCGTACCGCGCCCGGTCGTGAAGCCCCAGGACGCCGACGACTCGTCGATCGTCTCGCCCGGCTCCAGGTCCCACGGCGTCCAGCCGGTCGCCGCCATCACGCGGTTGACCAGCGCGGTCACCACGGCGGGCCCGGTGGCGTCGCTGTCCGGCCCGGCCACAGCGGTCCAGTCCTGGACCTCGGCGAAGTCGGCCATCGCCAGGTCGTCCTCGTCCAGCGGCCTGTCCTGCGTCTTCATCCCGCATCCCTTTCACTCAACCCGAGCAAATTTAGGTGCGATCGAGGGTCATGGCCAATCCGTTGTCCACAGCCCCGTCCTGCAGGTTCGTGCAGTACCGGACCCGGCACTCCGGACGACAGTTGTCCACAGCATCTAGGGCACGATTCGGGAACGGATGGGACCAGGCCGTACGCTGGTTCGGTGGAGATCAACGACCAGTACGGCTTCGAGACGCTTGCTATTCATGCCGGCAACGAGCCCGACCCGACCACCGGTGCGGTGGTGCCGCCGATCTATGCGACGAGCACCTACAAGCAGGACGGTGTCGGCGGGCTGCGCGGCGGCTACGAGTACTCCCGGTCGGCGAACCCGACCCGGACCGCGCTCGAGGAGTGTCTGGCCGCGATCGAGGGCGGCAAGCGCGGGTTCGCGTTCGCCAGCGGTCTGGCCGCCGAGGACACGCTGATCCGGTCGCTGTGCGTTCCCGGTGACCACGTGGTCTTCCCCGACGACGCGTACGGCGGCACGTTCCGGCTGTTCTCCAAGGTGCTCGGCGCCTGGGGCGTCGAGATGACGCCGGCCGCGGTCACCCACCCGGAGGCGATCCGCGCCGCGATCCGCCCGGGCAAGACCAAGGTCGTCTGGCTGGAGACCCCGACCAACCCGCTGCTGAACGTCGCCGACATCGCGATCGTCGCGCAGATCGCCCACGACGCCGGCGCGCTGCTGGTCGTCGACAACACCTTCGCCTCGCCGTACCTGCAGCAGCCGCTGGAGCTCGGCGCGGACGTGGTCGTGCACTCGACCACCAAGTACATGGGCGGGCACTCCGACGTGGTCGGTGGTGCGCTGATCGTCCGCGACGCGGAGCTGGCCGACAAGATCGCTTTCCACCAGAACGCGATCGGCGCGGTCGCCGGGCCGTTCGACGCGTGGCTGGTGCTGCGCGGAATCAAGACGCTCGGCGTCCGGATGGACCGGCACAGCGACAACGCCGAGAAGGTCGTCGAGTTCCTGCAGCGGCACTCCGCGGTGACGTCGGTGCTGTACCCGGGCGTCGAGGGTCACCCCGGTCACGAGACCGCCGCCAAGCAGATGAAGCGGTACGGCGGGATCGTGTCGTTCCGGGTCAGCGGCGGCGAGCAGCACGCCCTCGACATCTGCAACAAGGCCGAGGTCTTCACGCTGGGCGAGTCCCTCGGTGGTGTGGAGTCGTTGATCGAGCACCCGGGCAAGATGACGCACGCGTCGGTCGCGGGCACTCCGCTGGAGGTCCCTGCGGATCTGATCCGCCTGAGCGTCGGCATCGAAACCATCGACGACCTCCTCCAGGACCTCGACCGCGCCATGGCGTGATGCTTGCCCCGCGGTGCGACTCGTTGCTGTCGGCAGCGAGTCGCACCGTCGGTCGTGCGTGGGGCCCGGGTCGTCCGCGGGGCTTGGGGTTGGCGGTGATGCGGCCGGGGAGGTCGCGGGGGCTGAGGCTGCGGCGGCCGGGAAAGATGTTGAGCGGTGCTGGGTGCCCGGGCGTGAGTGGTGTTGGGTGCCCGGAGGTGCCGGGTGCCGGGTCCCCGGGAGTGAGTGGTGCTGGGTGCCCGGGTGTGGGTGGTGCTGGGTGCCGGGCGTTGGTGCGGGGGCGCTGCGTACTGTCCCCTGCCTCCGGCGGTGCGGGAGGCGGCTGCAGTGGTGCGCCGGAGAGGGTTGTGAGGTCGGTGGCGATGCGGCCGGGGAGGTCGCGGGGGCTGAGGCTGCGGCGGCCGGGAAAGATGTTGAGTGGTGCTGGGGTGCCCCGGTGTGAGTGGTGCTGGGTGCCCGGAGGTGCCGGGTGCCGGGTCCCCGGGCGTGGGTGGCGATGGGTGCCGCGCGTTGGTGCGGGGACTGAGGCTGCGGCGGCCGGGAAATACATGGATGGGCGCGGTGTGCCCGGAGGTGCCGGGTGCTGGGTCCCCGGGCGTGAGTGGTGCTGGGTGCCTGGGCGTGGGTGCGCGAGCGTGAGTGGTGGTGGGTTCGCGGGCGTGAGTGTTGATGGGCTGGCGTGTGGTGTTCGTCGTACCGGTTTCTGGATGGGGCGGTAGAGATGGCGTTGGTGGTGGCGGTTGACTTCGGGTCGACGTTTACCAAGGCGATCGTGGTGGATGCGGGCTCGGGGGACCTGGTGGCTCGGGCCGAGCATCGGACCACGGTCGGGACGGATGTGCTCGACGGGTGGTTTGCTTGTCGGGAGCAACTGGTTGGCGTGGACCGTGGGGTGGAGCGGGCTGAGGTTTTGGCTTGTTCTTCTGCGGGGGGTGGGCTGCGGATTGCCGTGGTGGGGAATGAAGAGCTGGTGACTGCCGAGGCTGGGCGGCGGGTTGCGTTGTCCAGTGGTGGGCGGGTTGTGGCTGTGGTCAGTGGTGGGTTGACGGCCGGCTCGGTGAAGGCGTTGCGGGCGGAGAAGCCGGACGTCGTACTGCTGCTGGGTGGGACCGACGGCGGGAACTCCGCGGTGCTGACCGGAGCGGCCGGCGTACTGGCGAAGTACAAGTGGCGCAAGCCTGTGGTTGCTGCGGGCAACATTGAGGCCCGGGACGAGGTTGCGGGCTTGCTGGCCGGTGGGGGAGTGCCGTCGGTGCTGGCGGACAACGTGGTGCCCGAGATCGGGGTGTTCGCTCCGGACTCGGCGCGGGCGGCGATCCGGGAGATGTTCCTGGCGCACGTGATCGGCGGGAAGAACCTGTCGAAGGACCCGGCGTTCGCGCGGATGGTTCGGGCGGCGACGCCTGATGTCGTACTGCGCGGTGTCGAGGTGCTCGCTGGGTTGCACGGGGATGTTGCGGTGGTCGACATCGGCGGTGCTACGACGGACGTGCACTCGGTGATCGAGCTCGATCCGGAGGACGCGAACCTGGGGCGCGAGGTCGTCGCGACGCACCCGGTGACGCGCACGGTCGAGGGCGATCTGGGGATGCGGTGGAGTGCGGTGCCTGTGGTGGCTGCGGGGGTTGAGGCCGGACTGATCGAAGAGCGGAAAGAGCTGCGAGACGCAGCCGGCCGAAGGCATGACGATCCGGCGTACTTGCCGGACTCGCCAGCGGAAGCGGCGTACGACGAAGTGCTGGCAAGTGTGGCGGCGACCGTTGCTCTGAGACGGCATGCGGGGCGGCAGCGGGTCGTGTTCGGTCCGGGCGGGCGCGTGATCGAGCGGTCGGGGAAGGATCTGCGCGAGGTGGACCTGCTGGTCGGGTCCGGGGGAGTGCTGCGGCACAACGGGCCTGAGGTGGCCGAGCGGATCCTTGGGTCCGTGGGCGTGGGCGCGCAGGAGGAGGGCTGGCTGGTGCCGACGACCGCGAAGGTCTGCGTCGACAAGGACTACGTGCTCGCAGGTGTGGGGCTGCTGGCCGAGGTGGACCCCGTGGCAGCCGAAGGACTAGCGCGCCGCGTGGGCGCGGACCTACATGGATCGCTCCCCGGCGGGCACTAGGGTCAGGAGCAAGCCTGGGGAGGTGCCATGAGCGATCCGGAGAAGCCGGAGCAAGAGCGGTCCGACGTACCGGAGGTTGGGCGCGACGCGCCGAGTCCGGTCGCCGACAACGAGGTCGCCGAGGGGACCAGCGACACCGTCGTCCCCGACAAGGCTGACCACCTGGTCGTGGCATCGAGCCGCGGGCCGGTCGACACCGGTGTGACGCCGGGCATGCAGATCGCCAGCGCCTGGGCCTGGCGGTTCCTGGTCGTGGTGGCCGCCGTCCTGGTGATCGCGTACGCGATGCGGTACCTGTCCGAGGTCGTCGTACCGGTGACCGTCGGCATCCTGCTCACCGCGCTGCTCATCCCGGTGACCAACGGGCTGCAGAAGCTGAAGCTCGCGCGCGGACCGGCGGCCGGGATCACCGTGGTGTTCACGATCGTGCTGGTGGCCGGGTTGCTCACGCTGGTCGGGACGCAGATCGCGACCCAGTTCGAGAACCTGTCGACGCAGGTCGGCGAAGGTGTGCAGAAGCTGCGCGACCTGGCCCGGATCAACCTGAACGTCACCGACGCCGACATCACCGACGCGCTGAACCGGCTGCGCGAAACCGTCATGTCCGGCGGCGCGATCGGGCAGCGGGCCGCCGAGGTCGGGACCACCGCGACGCACGTCGTCGCAGGGTTGTTCATCGCGCTGTTCTGCCTGTTCTTCTTCCTGTACCAGGGTGAGCAGATCTGGGCCTGGCTGGTCCGGCTGTTCCCGCGGCAGGCGCGCGACAAGGCCGACTCGTCCGGGCGCAAGGCCTGGGTCTCGCTGACCGCGTTCGTCCGCGCGACGATCATCGTCGCCGCGGTGGACGCGATCGGGATCGCGCTCGGTGCCGCGATCCTCGGGCTGCCGCTGGTCAGCGCGATCGGCATCCTGGTGTTCGTCGGCGCGTTCATCCCTGTGGTCGGTGCGCTGGTGTCCGGCTGTGTCGCCGTACTGGTGGCGTTGGTTGCCAAGGGCCCGATCGTCGCGGTGATCATGCTCGCGGTCGTGATCGGCGTACAGCAGCTGGAAGCGCACGTGCTGCAGCCGTTCCTGCTCGGGCGGGCGGTGAGCGTGCACCCGCTGGCGGTGATCCTGTCGATCGCGACGGGCGTGATCGTCGCCGGGATCGTAGGGGCACTGATCGCGGTGCCGACGGCCGCGGTGCTCAACACGATCGTCAATCACCTGGCAGGCAACGACGTCGATCCCGAACCGCCACGTCCGATCCCTCGCAGACCCGTCAGACGCCGACCACCAGCCGAAACCCCGGTCACCGACGGCTGACCGTACGTCGTACTAGAGGTTTCGGCCTCGGTCCGGGGACTGCTCCGGCGGCTGGTACGCCGTCGCGCCGGACTGGCTGCCACGGCCGGGGGATTGTCGGCTGGAGCCGGTCTGCATCAGGCGCATGCCGTTGTCGATGTCCGGGTTCGCCGCGCGCGTGCGGAGCTCCTGGGCCCAGCCGCTCATGTCCTGTTTCAGGCCGGCGATCTGGTCAGGGCTCAGGCCCTGCTGGGCGTACTGCGCGTCGGGGATCCTCGAGGCGAAGTCGAGCTGCTCGGCGAACATGCCCCGGTCCATGGGTGACGCCTCGCGCTCGTCAGCGAGTTCGAGCAACTGGTCGTGGGTGTATCCGGACTGCGCGGCAGCCTGCAGGTCGACGTAGTCCTTCGCGTCGCCGCGCTGGTAGACCGTGCCGACCTTCGAGCCCACCGCGTCCTGGACCGAGATCACCGGGCCGACCGGCGAGTCGACCGCGGGCCGGCTGCGGTAGTCGCGGCCGAGCTCGACCTGCGTCGTCCGGCCGTCCTTGGTGAGCTGGACCTGCGCGTACTCCTCGGCCTGGCGGGTGACGTTCACGTCGTATCCCTGCTCGCCGTACGCCGCCCGCAGCCGCTCGACGGTCTGGCCGAAATCCGTCTGCTGCTGGTCGGTGAACAGGTCGACGTCCTTGGACGGCCGCGACCCGATGCCGTGCATCGCGAGCGCGTGCCCGCCGGCCAGCGCATAGCCCTGGTCCCGCACCGCAGCCAGCCCGATCCGGGCGACCTGCTCGTGATCGGGATCCATCACTGCCACACTCCGCCCGCGCCGATCGCCGCCAGCCGCGGGAACGCCGTGTGCCACCGGCGGACGCAGTACCGGGGGAGGCGCAGCTGCGGCCAGAGCTCGATCAGCAGGTCCTTGTTCAGGAACCGGGTCAGGTCGTCGACCGTCGCCGCCTCGCTGATCACCGTCGTGTACAGCAGGATCCGGTCGTCGGGATCGCCGAGGTCGTACCCGGACTTCGGGCTCCAGTCGATCGGAACCGGCAGCTCGACCCGCCCGGACCGGGGCCCGGTGAGCTGGTCGAGGGAGTCCGGTACGACGTACGGGATCCGCGTCGCGTGCAGGTCTCCGGGCTGGGTCCGGTGCGGCTCGTTCATCCGCCCATTGTCACCGAGGACCGGATCAGGTGACGGCGCGGCGGCTGTCGTCGGCGCGGCCGAGCTGCTCGGCCCACTCGTTCGCCGTACTGCGGATTCTCGCGATCAGGTCAGGCGTGGCGCCGTACCGGGCGAACCCGGCCTCGGGCAGTCGGCTCCCGGCGCGGAGCTGACCGGCGAACATCGGGCGATCGAGCGGGGTCACCTCACGCCGGTCGGCGAGTGCGAGCAGCGCGTCGGTGTCGTAGCGGCCGCTGTCGAGAACGGCCTGGACGTCCATGAAGTCGCGAGGTTCGAGCCGGGTGTAGACGGTCCCGACCTTCGAACCGACCGCGTCCTGCTCGGCCAGCACCGGCCCGACCTCCATCCGCACCGGCGGGAACTGCCGCAGATCGGCACCGAGATCGGCCTTGGCCTCGTCGCCCACCACGACGCGGGCGAACAGCGGCGCCTGCCGGACGACTTCGGCCTTCAGCCCGTCCGCCCGGTACGCCGCGACCAGCCGCGCGACCGCCGCGGCGAACCGCTCGGTGTCCAGCTGATCGGTGAACAGATCGATGTCGTCCGACGACCGCGTCCCGAATCCGTGCGCCCGCAGCGCGTACCCGCCGGCCAGCACGAAGCCGTCCTCGGCCAGCGCCCGCAGGCCGACGGTCGCCATCCGGGTCTGCAGTTCGTCCACCCGGACAGTCTGCCGCAAGCGGTACCGAGCGACAGGACGTCTCGGCCCAGCGAGCCACGACACGCCGCGACATGCCGCGCGGGCCGGCGTTGCCGACGGACTCGTCCTGTCGGTCGGTACCAAACAGCCGCCCCCGGGACGTCCCGGGGGCGGCTGCTGAGTGGCGCTGGGATCAGTGCATGGAGGCGGCTGCGGAGGCCTCGAGGTTCGGCTCCTCGCCGTCCTTCGGTGCCTCGTCGCGACCGGCCAGGCGCTGCTCCGGGGTGATGATCGCGATCACCAGGGCGATCGCGAGGAACGGCAGGGAGACCAGGAACACGTCGCCCATCGCCTCGACCAGGCCGAGCAGGGCCCAGCCCTTCATCGGCTCCTTCAGCGCGTGCAGGGCCTGGACGCTGTTGGCCGCCTTGGCCAGCATGCCGACCATGTTCTGCGCCGTGTTCGGGACGATGTCGCCCAGGTGGTCGGTGAGCCGGCTGGTCAGCACCGCGCCGTACACGGCCGTGCCGATCGCGCCACCCATCGAGCGGAAGAACGTCATCGTCGAGGTCGCGGTGCCCATGTGCTTGCGGGGCACGCTGTTCTGCGCCGCGGTGACGGTGATCTGCATCGACAGGCCCAGTCCGGAACCCATCACGAACATGTAGATCGCGAGCTGCCAGTACGGCGTGCTCATGCTCAGCGTCGACAGCATCACCATCGCGCCGCCGACCAGGACCGCCGAGATGATCGGGTAGATCTTGTAGCGACCGGTCTTGCTCATCAGCTGACCGCTGGGGATCGAGGCGCTGAAGATACCGACGATCATCGGCAGCAGCGCCAGCCCGGAGCGCGTCGGGGACAGGTCCTTGACCGCCTGCAGGTACAGCGGCAGGAAGATCAGCGCACCGAACATCGCGAAACCGAGCAGGAACGCGAACCCGGCGTACCCGGCGAAGATCCGGCCCTTGAACAGGTCCATCGGGATGATCGGCTCGGAGACCCGCAGCTCGACGAAGACGAAGGCGACAGCCAGTACGACGGCCGCGACCAGCAGGCCGACCGTGGTGGCCGAGCCCCAGCCGTTGTCCGGACCGCTCCAGGAGACGGCCAGCAACAAGGTGGTGACCGCGGCGGTGACCACGGCGGCGCCCAGGTAGTCGATCTTGTGCGACCGCTTCACGTGCGGCAGCTTCAGCACGGCGCCGACGATGCCCAGGGCAACCAGGCCGATCGGCAGGTTGATCCAGAAGATCCAGCGCCAGCCGGGACCGTCGGTGAGCAGACCGCCGAGCAGCGGGCCGGCCACCGAGGACAGACCGAAGACGGCACCGAAGTACCCCATGTACTTGCCGCGCTCGCGCGGCGGGATCACGTCGCCGATGGTGGCGAAGGCCAGCGACATCAGACCACCGGCGCCGAGGCCCTGGACGGCCCGGAAGCCGATCAGCATCTCGATGTTCTGCGCCAGCGCGGCCAGCACGGAGCCGGCCAGGAAGGTGACGATCGCCGCGATGAACAGCGGACGGCGGCCGTACAGGTCGGAGATCTTGCCCCACAGCGGCGTCGAGGCCGTCGAGGTCAGCAGGTAGGCGGTGACCACCCAGGACAGCTTGTCGAGGCTGTTGAACTCGCTGACGATCTGCGGCAGCGCGGTCCCGACGATGCTCTGGTCGAGCGCCGCCAGGAACATGCCGGCCATCAGGCCGCCGAGCACGACCAGGATCTGCTTGTGGGACAGGTAGCTCGGAGTGTTCGGATCAGGCGCAGCGCCGCCGGTGACGGCGGGCTCGGTGGTGCTCATCTGGTGCTCTCCACGTTCTCTTCGGTGGTCAGTCGCGCGGCGGCGGCCCAGCCCTTGTCGGCCCAGGCCTTGTCGTCGCGTGCGTCGGTGAGGTTCGCGACGCCGTCGGCGAACCGCGTCATCAACTGCTCGAAACTCTTGATGTCCTGCTCGGACCAGCCCTCCATGGCCTGGGTGAGCAACGCCATCCGTCGGCGGGCGTTCTCCTCCCACTCGGCCGTGCCCTGCGCGGTCAGCTCGACCCGGAAGGCGCGTCCGTCGTCGGGGTCGACCGAGCGCTGGACCAGACCTGCCTGCTCCAGCGACCGGACGTGCCGGCTGGCGGTGGAGGCGTCGATCTCCATCTTGTTCGCCAGGTCGGACAGTCGCAGCGCGCCGTTGCACCGCAGGACGAAGAGCACCAGGTGGGCGCTCTGGTCGAGCGAGTCACCGGGCTGCTTGGCCTTCAGCCGCCGCCCGATCCGGGTGAACGCGTGCAGAACCCCCTCGATCGGGGTCTGCGGGGCGTACCCGTCATTTACATGCATGGTGCAAGCATATACATACGTGCGTGATACATGCAAATGAGTTTCCTAGGATGTGCGACGGATGGCCAACGATTAACCGCGGGTAGTCTGGCGGTCACGGAGTGGATTGGGGTCGGGGATGCAGAAGATCGCGGTGGTCACCGGTGGTGGGTCCGGGCTCGGGCGGGAGATGGCGCTGGCCCTCGCGGCGGCCGGGTTCCAGGTGACGGTGACCGGGCGGACCGAGGCGAAGCTGTGGGAGACCGCGGCCGCCGCCGAGGAGATCGACGCCGTCGGGAACGCCGGCGTGGGCGAGGTCCGTACGGCGGTCCTGGACGTGACCGACGGCGCCGCGGTCCGCGACTTCTTCGCGAGCCTGTCCCGGATCGACGTCCTGGTGAACAACGCCGGCACCGGCATGCCGGCCGCGCCGATCGAGGAGGTCGACGAGGACGCCTGGCGCGCGGTCGTCGACACGAACCTGACCGGCTCGTTCCTGTGCGCGCAGGCGGCGTACGCGCTGATGCTGCGGCAGGATCCGAAGGGCGGGCGGATCATCAACAACGGCTCGATCTCGGCCCACGTCCCGCGGCCGCAGGCGATCGCCTACACGGCGTCCAAGCACGCGATCAGCGGCCTGACCAAGGGCCTCGAGCTCGAAGGCCGCCCGCACAACATCACCGCCGGCCAGATCGACATCGGCAACGCCGCCACCGCGATGACCGAACGCATGGAACAAGGCGTCCTCCAGCCCGACGGCACGATCGCCGTCGAGCCCACCTTTGACCCCAGGATCGTCGCCGACTTCGTCGCCCGCGTCGCCCTCCTCCCGACCTCGGTCGCCGTACCGACCCTCACGGTGATGGCCGCCGGCATGCCGTACGCCGGCCGCGGGTAGCGACCGGCGTCCAGGCTTCAGCTGATCCGGTTGACCTGCGAGGCCGAGGCGGGGCAGAGGACGAGCAGGCAGCTGTCCACCTTGACATCGTCGACGACTGCGCCCCAGGCCTGGAGTGAGGTGCCGGCGAACTTCAGCGTCGCGGAGCTGTTCAGGAGGTTGGTGAAGTAGAAGGAGCGGTAGGTCCAGCCCATGTTGCCGTTGGACTTGCCGGTGACGTCGAAGGTGAAGGCGTCGACCTGCTGGTCGTTCACCGTGACCCGGCCGCTCTTCACGGTGGGCGGTCCCTCGGAGTTGCCCGCCACCGCGAACGTCACCTTGTACGTCGTCAGCAGCTGGGTCGGGAACGACCGCGCGACCGCTCCCGGGCCCGAGCCGTTGAGGTCGAGGGACTGGCGGCCTTCGGCGTTCTGCCAGTCGGTGGTCAGATCGACGCTTCCGGCGGTCACGTTCCAGCCGCCGAAGCTCTGGCCGGCGACGTAGCCGCGGAACTCGACGGTGAGCACCGGGTCCTCGAAACCGTTGGCGAAGACGGGAGTGGCCGAGGCCGGTGACGCGGTCAGGGCGACGAGCGCGGTGGACAGGGCGAGCAGGAACGTCGTACGGCGGAACTTGGGCATAGCAGAGCCTCCCCAGGCAGAAAGGACGGACGGGTCCTAACAGTCAGTGTGCGGTCACGCTCCGCGATCGGCGCGGGGAGACGGCGTGGGGCAAATCGACAAGAAGTTGTCGGTGGGGCGGTCTAGGGTCGTGGGGTGAGTGAGCAGCGGGAGTCTCTGGTTCGGGCGCGCGGGCTGACGAAGGCGTACGGCGCGTTCGAGGCGGTGCGGGGGATCGACCTGGACGTCGTCAAGGGCGAGGCGTTCGGCTTCCTGGGGCCCAACGGGGCGGGGAAGTCCTCGACGATGCGGATGATCGGGGCGGTGTCGCCGGTCAGTGGTGGGGAGCTGCGGATCCTGGGGATGGATCCGGCGACCGACGGGCCGGCGATCCGGGCGCGGCTGGGGGTGTGTCCGCAGGACGACACGCTCGACACGGAGCTGTCGGTGCACGAGAACCTGACTGTTTACGGGCGGTACTTCGGGCTCAGCAGGGCCGACTGCCGGGAGCGGGCGGACGAGTTGCTCGAGTTCGTCGCGCTGACGGACAAGGCGAAGGTGAAGGTCGACGAGCTGTCGGGCGGGATGAAGCGGCGGCTGACGATCGCGCGGTCGCTGGTCAGCAAGCCGGACCTGCTGCTGCTCGACGAGCCGACGACCGGGCTCGACCCGCAGGCGCGGCATCTGTTGTGGGACAAGCTGTTCCGGCTCAAGCAGGCCGGGGTCACGCTCATCATCACGACGCACTACATGGACGAGGCCGAGCAGCTCTGCGACCGGCTGGTGGTGATGGACGCCGGGCTGATCGCGGCCGAAGGTTCGCCGTACGAGCTGATCCGGGACTACTCGACGCGTGAGGTGACCGAGCTGCGGTTCGGGCCCGAGGTGATGTCGGCCGATCACGACGCGCTGGCCGGCAAGGTCGCGGATCTGGCGCAGCGGATCGAGGTGCTGCCCGACCGGCTGCTGCTCTACACCGACGACGGTGAGCGCACGGTTGCCGCGGTGCACGAGCGCGGCCTGCAGCCGGCCGCCGTACTGGTACGGCGTTCGACGCTCGAGGACGTGTTCCTGCGGCTGACCGGCCGGACACTGGTGGACTGATGAGCGTCGTGCTGGAGAACGGCCGCCGCCAGTTCGACTACTGGGCGACGGTCTACAAGCGCACCTGGAAGGGCAGCCTGGTCAGCAGTTTCCTGCTGCCGCTGCTCTACCTGGCCGCGATGGGCATCGGCCTCGGCTCGTTCGTCGACGACAACGGGAGCGGCGCGCTCGGCGGGATCAGCTACCTGCAGTTCATCGCGCCCGGCCTGCTCGCGGCGACCGCGCTGCAGATCGCGGTCGGTGAGTCGACGTACCCGGTGATGGGCGGGATCAAGTGGCAGAAGTTCTACTTCTCGATGATCGCCACGCCGTTGCGGCCGGCCGACGTGATGTACGGGCAGCTCGCGTTCGTCGCGTTCCGGGTGCTGACCACGTGCACGGTGTTCCTGGTGGTGATCGCGCTGTTCGACGGGCTGGCGACGCCGTGGGGACTGTTCGGGCTGCCGGTCGCGCTGCTGGTCGGGATGGCCGCGTCGGCTCCGGTCTGCGCGGTCGCGACTCGGCTGGAGAACGACTCGGGCTTCGCGATGATCTTCCGGTTCGGTGTCGTCCCGGCGTTCCTGTTCTCGGGCGCGTTCTTCCCGGTCTCGCAGCTGCCGAACTGGATCGAGTGGCTGGCCTACCTGAGCCCGCTGTGGCACGGCGTCGAGCTGTCGCGTGACCTGAGCCTGGGCACGGTCGACCCGCTCGCGGCGCTCGGCAACGTGGCCTACCTGGCGGCGTGGTTCGTCGTCGGGACGTGGTTCGCGGTGCGCGGCCTGACCCGGAGGTTGATCAGCTGATGGCCACTCTCACCGCGCGCGTGGTGCCGCTGCCGGTCCGCTTCGGCAACGGCCGGCACCTGGTCGAGCGCAACTTCCTGGTCTACCGGCGGTCCTGGATCGTCTTCGTGTCCGGCTTCTTCGAGCCGGTCTTCTACCTGCTCTCGATCGGCGTCGGCGTCGCCCAGCTGGTCGGCGACTTCACGCTCGGCGACGGCAGCACGATCGGGTACGCCGCGTTCGTGGCGCCGGCGATGCTGGCCAGCTCGGCGATGAACGGCGCGATCTTCGACTCGACGTACAACATCTTCTTCCGGATGAAGTACGCCCGGCTGTACGACTCGATGCTGGCCACGCCGCTGCGGCCGTGGGACGTCGCGACCGGCGAGGTGACCTGGGCGCTGCTCCGCGGCGCCTGTTACTCGGCCGCGTTCATCGTCGTGATGCTCATCATGGGCCTGGTCGAGTCGTGGTGGGCGCTGCTCGCGCTGCCGGCCGCGGTCCTGATCGGGTACGCGTTCGCCGGCGCCGGGATGGCGATGACGACGTTCATGCGCAGCTGGCAGGACTTCGAGTTCGTGCAGCTGGCGACGATGCCGATGTTCCTGTTCTCGGCGACGTTCTACCCGATCGAGACCTACCCCGGCGCGATCCGCTGGCTGGTCGAGATCACCCCGCTCTACCAGGGCGTCGCGCTCGAACGCGCGCTCACCACCGGCACCGTCAGCTGGACCCTGCTGATCAACGCGCTCTACCTGATCGCGATGGGCACCGCCGGCATGTACGTCGCCTCCCGCCGCCTGGGCAAGCTGCTGCTCAAGTAGCAGCGGGAACGCCCAGCAGCTTGCGGATCCACTGGGCGCCGCCTCGGTACATGGCGTCGCGGCTCGGGCCGGACACGTTGTCGGCGAGGTGGAACGAGGTGATCGCCTGGTGCAGTGCGCCGAGCCGGTCGGCCAGGTCGAGCGCGCGGCGCAGGGCCGGGAGCGGTGCGAAGTCCTGCCAGACAGCGAGGTAGGCGTCCGTGACTCGAGGCGACCGCGACAGTTCGGACCGGTCGCCGACGAAGGTGACCAGGTCGAGGAACGGGTGCGACACTGCGGCGTCGGTCCAGTCGAAGGCGATCGGTAGGCCGTCCCGTACGGCGATGTTGCCGGCGTGGAGGTCGCCGTGGAGCAGGGTCTCCGGGATGCCGATCGCGGCGAGTTCGTCGGTGGAGTCCCGCAGGTCCTTCGACAGGGCGGGCAGTTGCTCGCGCTCTTCGGTGCTGAGCTGGGCGGTCACCGGGTTCGGGCCGAACAGGCGGTTGAGCTCGCCCGCGAGAGTTCCGAGCCGGCGGTCGACGCAGCTCATGGCGAGCAGGTCGTCCGGCGATTCCGTGAGGCTGCGCTGCAGCCGGGCATGGGATTCCAGTGCGTCGACCCAGAGGTCCAGCTCGGTCTGCTGCGCGAGCGGTGCGCCGAGGTCGGGCAGCAGCAGCCACACCCGGTCCTCGTCGATCGCGATCGGGCGGACCACCTCACCTGGCCGCGCGGCCGAAAGCTGGTCGAGCAGCCGCGGCTCGTGGGCGAACAGCAGCGGGGAAGCATCAGGCCGATCCGGTACGACGGTGCCGCTGTGGAGGAGGGCCTTGAAGTACACGTCGCCGGAGCTGGTCGGGACGCGCAGCACGTTGGACAACCCCCAGGAGCGGACCTGGGTCGGCGAACCGGTTCGTTCGATGTGCTGATCGATCCAGGCCAGCGCTTCGGCGTACCAGCTCGGTTGCGTCCAGGCAGGGGTCAGGGGGTAGTCGTGGGGAAGTGCGAGGTGGGCCCGAGCTGCTGCGACGAGTGGGTCATCGGTAGGGGTCTGCGCGAAGTCGCCGGACGGACTCGGCGTCGCTCGCCCGACGCCGCTCGTGCCCGTGCTCCTCAGCAAGTAGTCGATCTGGCCGGGGCTGCGGCCGAGGCAGGTGAGCACTGTCGCGTCGACACCGAGCTCGGACCGGACTGTCTGAAGCACGGCTTCGACGTCGAAGAACCACACGTTGCCGGGGACCTGCACGTCGGGCAGTCGGTGAAGGCCGTCGCTGTCGAGCAGGACCGCGGCGATCGTCGTACTCGGCTCGGGCATCTGGGAAGCGTACGGCGACTGATCAAGTGACAGTGAGAGCGGTGAAGAGGAGCGCGGACGACGTGGCCCCTGGGTCGAGGTGGCCGACGCTGCGTTCGCCGAGGTAGCTGGCTCGGCCTTTGCGGGCGAGCAGGTCGATCGTGGCGTCGCGGCCTGAGTCAGCGCCTGCTGCCGCGGCCTGGAAGATGTCGGGGAGGTCGTGGCGTGCGGCTGCCGCTGTGGCGAACGCGTCGATGCCTGGGGCAAGGGCGTCGTACATGGTCTTGTCGCTCGGCTCGGCGCTGCCGCGCGCGACGACGCCGGCCAGGCCGGCCCGGAGCCCGAGGGTGAAGCGGCGGGCGTCCAGGTCGGGATCGTTGCCGATGGCATCACCGAGGCAGAGGAAGAAGCTGCCGAAGAGTGGGCCCGCGGCGCCGCCGACCTTGCTCACCACGGTCTGGCCGACGGCGGTCAGCAGTTCGCCCGGCTGATCGCGCGGGGTGGACAGGTCGGCCGTGACGACGGACAAGCCACGGGTCAGGTTGGTGCCGTGGTCGGCATCGCCGATGGCCGCGTCGAGGGCGTTGAGGCGGTCGTGTTGGGAGTCGACCAAGTCGGCGAACGCGCGGATCCAGTGCGCCAGGAAGTCCACCGAGATCATCACGACGCGACCTCTTGGGCGGCCGGAGCCCGGTCGGCCGCCGTACGGGAGAGTGCGAGGTAGACCAGACCTGCGAGTACGCCGGCGCTGAGCTCGGCGGCGAGGTAGACGGGGAGCTGCGCGAAGTTCACCTGGCCGCCGGCGAGCTGCTGAACCAGCATCGGGCCGACGGTACGCGCAGGATTGATCGAGGCGCCGGTGATCGGTGCGACCGGGATGATCGCGGCGAAGACGACCAGACCGATCGCGAGCCCCGCGAATCCTGGCGCCGCCTTGCGGTGGGTCGCGCCAAAGACAACCAGCACCAGGATGAAGGTCCCGACGAACTCGGCCAGGAAGGCCTGCGGTGCGCTGACGGTCGCGCCGTACGTCGCGATGCCGAGCCCGAGGTCGCTCGCCTTCGGGCCGAGCACGCCGAGGATCGCGGCCGCGCCGAGGACCGCGCCGGCCACCTGCGCGGCGACGTACGCCGGGACCAGCGACCACGGGAACTTGCCGGTCGCGGCCAGGCCGAGCGTCACGGCCGGGTTGATGTGGTTGCCGGAGATCGGGCCGAGCGCGTACACGGTGGCGACCACCGCGGCCGCGAAGGCGAGCGAGATCATCCCGAGGTCGGCCATCGTGAACGGTGCCGCGCCGTTCACGATCAGCGTCGCGGGCACCGCGCCGACGCCGACGAAGACCAGGATCGCGGTGCCGAGGAACTCGGTGCCGAGTCGTTGGGCGAGGGAGTTGTCGTCCATGGGGAGTCCTTCCGGGAGCGACCGGGAAGCGGTCGCTGGGATCTGAAGGCCGTTCGACATTGTCGAATGGTTCTCGGAACATACGCCTGTGGTTCACTGCTGTAAAGACTTGTTCGATTCACTGAGGAGAACTCGGATGATCCAGTCCGTCGACCGGGCGATCCGGATACTCGGGGTGCTGCAGGGTGCGCGCCGGCTGAGCCTGTCCGACGTCGCGAGCCGGCTGGAGCTGCCGCCGTCGACGGTGCACGGAATCCTCAAGACGCTGCAGGCGCACGGCATGGTCGTGCAGGACCGGGACTCCAACCGGTACCAGCTCGGCCCGGCCGTGCTGAAGCTCGGCAACGTGTACCTCGACACCCTGGAGCTGCGGTCGCGCGCGGTGACCTGGTCGGAGGAGCTCGCGCGGCGCAGTGGTCACGCGGTCCGGACCGGGGTGCTCACCTTCGACGAGGTGGTGATCATCCACCACGAGCCGCGGCCCGACGGGAGCCGGCAGATGCCGGAGGTGGGGATCGTGATCCCTGCGCACGCGAGTGCTCTGGGGAAGGCGCTGCTCGCGTTCCTGCCGGAGCAGGCGGATGAGCTGATGGCTGACGGGAAGCTGCGGAGCATGACGTCGGAGACGCTGGTGGATCCGGCGTTGCTGCGGGCGCAGTTGGCCGACGTTGCCCGGGATGCTCTCGCGACCGAGCGCGAGGAGGCGGTGCTCGGTGAGGCCGGGGTTGCCGCTCCGATCTTCGATGCGTCGGGGGTGGCGGTAGGGGCCATCGGCATCGTTCTGCCCGCGGCCGACTGGCCGCCGACGGAGTCCACCTTCACCGCGGTCCGTGAGGCGGCCCGCAACATCAGCCGGGAGCTCGGCGCTTCGCGCTGGCCCGCCTGACCGGCGGCGTCGAGGCCCCGCGCCCGGTCCTTCGAGTCGGCACCACCACCAGGTCCTTCAAGTCGGCACCACCGCCCGGTCCTTCAAGTCGGCACCACCGCCCACATCCGCGCCAGGCGATCCGTCCCTCCGCTCAAACCGTCCGGCGGAGGCGTGATCTTTACAGCCGGATGAACCGCGGCCTACTCTGTGAAACCCATTCGACATTATCGAACGTGGTTCACGAGAGGGCGGCTGCTGTGAAGAAGCTTGTCAACAGCGCGGGGGACGTGGTGCCGCAGATGCTGGACGGGTTCGCGCTGGTCAACCCGGGGATCGTCGTACTGGGTGATGGCGTGGCGGTCCGGGCTGACGCCGACCGGCTGAAGGAGCGCGGGCAGGTGGCGCTCGTGTCCGGAGGAGGCGCTGGGCACGAGCCGGCGCATGCAGGGTACGTCGGGCCGGGGATGCTGACCGCCGCGGTGGCGGGTGATGTGTTCAGCTCGCCGTCGGCGGACGCCGTACTGACGGCGATTCGGGCGGTGGGAAGCGCGGCCGGCGTACTGCTGATCGTGAAGAACTACACCGGGGATCGGCTGAACTTCGGACTGGCTGCTGAGATCGCCCGTGGGGAAGGGATTCCGGTCGAGCTGGTGGTCGTCGCGGATGACGCTGCGCTGGCCGACAGCGACGAGAACGCGGGACGCCGAGGGCTGGCCGGGACCGTGCTCGTGCACAAGATCGCGGGCGCTGCGGCGGAGGCGGGGCGGCCGTTGCGCGAGGTGGCCGAGCAGGCGCGCGCGGCGGCGGGGTCGGTCGCGACGATGGGGGTCGCCTTGTCGGGCTGCACGGTGCCGGCGGCGGGGAAGCCTGGGCTGGACCTCGGGGCGGACGAGATCGAGTGGGGGCTGGGGATCCACGGCGAGCCGGGGATCGAGCGGGGGAAGCTGCCGACGGCTGACGAGGTGGTCGACCGGCTGCTCGGGCAGCTGATTGCGGATCGCGAGGTCAAGGCCGGCGATCGGGTGGTGCTGCTGGTGAACAACCTGGGTGGTACGCCGGTGATGGAGCTGGGGATCGTCGCGCGGCGGGCGGTCGCCGTACTGGCGGAACGTGAGATCCAGTTGGAGCGGATCTGGGTGGGGACGTTTCTCACCGCGCTCGAAATGGCTGGGTGTTCGCTCTCGCTGGCCCGGGTGGACGACCAGGTTCTCGGCCTGCTGGATGCGCCGACCGAGACGATGGCCTGGCCGGCTGCGCACATCGGTCGGGTCTCGGCGGTTACCTCGCGGCCCGAGCCGTCAGTCGAGCTGCCCGCACCGGCGAAGGCTGTCGACGACCACCTGTGGGACTCAGTGGTTGCCGTGTGCAACGTCTTGATCGCGGCGGAGACGCAGCTGACCGAGCTGGATCAGTTGGTCGGCGACGGTGACCTCGGCATCAGTCTGGCCCGCGGTGCCCGCGCCGTTCTTGCTGAGAAGGATCAGTACGACGGGACCGATGACGCCAGCACCCTGCGCGGCATCGCCGGTACGGTACGCCGAACGGTTGGTGGGACCTCGGGTCCGCTGTACGCGGCGCTCGTACTGCGGGCCGCCAGCGCGCGGTCCGCTGGGAAGTCCTGGCCGGAGGCGTTCGCGGCCGGGGTGGATGCGATCGCGGAGCTGGGCGGCGCCAAGGTTGGTGACCGGACGATGCTCGACGCTCTGGTGCCGGCGGCGGTCGCGCTGCGTACCGGCGTACTGGCTGAGGCTGTTGCGGCGGCGCGGAAGGGGACGGACGAGACCGCCGGGATCCTGGCGCGCCGCGGGCGGTCCAGCTATCTCGGCGATCGGGCCCTCGGCACCGTCGATCCCGGTGCCGAGGCCGTCGTCCTCTGGCTCGAAGCCCTCGACGAGCAGTTGGCGTAGCCCTACCAGTCGAGGTGCTGCTCGCCCAGGCGGTCGGCGTACCAGGCGCGGATCGCCTCGACGGTTTCCGTGGGCAGTGGCTCGGCGGCTGAGGCGATGCTGGTTTCGAGGTGGTCGATCGAGCGGGTGCCGGGAATGACGGTGGAGACGCCGTCGTTCGCCAGCAGGAACTGGACAGCGGCGTCGACCAGGCTCACGCCGGACGGAAGCAGGGCGCGCAGCTCGTCGACCAGGCCGGCGCGGAGTGCGACGTCCTCGGCGGACCAGCGGGAGCGTACGTCGGTGAAGGTGCTGTTGGCGTCGTACCGGCCGGAGAGCCAGCCGGACTCCAGCGGGACCTTCACGATGACGCCCGCGCCCTGAGCGGGAGCTTCGGAGACGCTGGGCCAGGTCTCCTGGAAGAGCGCCGACATGCGGACCTCGAGGGCCTGTGAGCTGGTGTTCGTCAGGACGGTTCGGACGTCCTGGTCCCAGTCCACCGAAGCGCCGAAGGCTCGGATCAAACCCTTGTCGCGCAGGGCTTCCAGGGCGGCGTAGTGGTCGGCGCTGTTCAGCACCTCCGGCGGCGGGCTGTGCAGGACGACGACGTCGATGTGGTCGACGCCCATCCGCCGCGCGCTGCCCTCGACCGACGTCGCGATCGCGTCGACCGACCAGTCGGCGCGGCCGTCGTGGGTCGGGCCGACCTTCGTGCAGAGCACGACCTGGTCGCGCGGGACGCTCTGCAGCGCGGTGCCGACGTTCAGTTCGCTCTGGCCGTCGGCGTACGCCGGAGCGGTGTCGATGAAGTTCACCCCGGCGTCCAGCGCGGCGTGCACGATGCGCACCGCCTCGTCCGGGTCCGGACCGGTCGGCCAGCTCGAGGACTTGCCGAGCTGCCACGCGCCCAGCCCGATCGTGGTGACGTCGATACCGGAAGAACCCAGGGGACGCGTCTGCAAGGTCATAACGCTAAACCTAGTCGAGCGACGCACTCCGGTCTGCCAGGATTTTCCGTAGCCACCAGACTCCACCGCTGAGCATCGACGTACGGCTCGGTCCGGCGAGGTTGTCGACGAGGTGGAGATAGGTGACCGCCTGGTACAGCTCGCCGACCTCTCCGGCCAGGTCGAGCGCGCGCCGCAGGTCGGACAGTGGCGCGTAGTCCTCCCACTCGGCGAGGTACGCGTCGATCACCCGCGGGTCCCGCGACAGCGGCGACCGGCCCTCGACGAACGTGACCAGGTCGAGGAACGGATGCGCCAGCGCGGCGTCGGTCCAGTCGAACGCGAGCGCCTTGTCGTCCCGTACGGCAACGTTGCGCGGATGTAGATCCCCGTGCAGCAAGGTCTCCGGTACGCCGATCGACGTCAGCTCGGCGATCGCGTCCTGCAAGGCCTTCGCGCGGCCGGGCAACCGGTCGCGCTCCTCTTCAGCGAGCTCGCCGGTCAACGCGTTCGGGCCGAGGACGCGGGGAAGGTCGAGGGCGAGGCGGTCGAGGCGGCGGTCGAAGCAGCTCATCGCGAGCAGGGCCTCGGGGGTGTCGGCGTAACTGCGTTGCAACCGGGCGTGGGAGGTCAGTGCTTCGGTCCACAGCGCGGCGTCGGTCTGCTCAGCCAGTGGTTCGCCGAGGTCCGGGAGCAGCATCCAGGCGCGCTGCTCGTCGACCGCGATCGGCTCGACGACCAGGCCGGGGCGCTCGGCGGACAGTTGCCGGAGGAAGGCGGGTTCGTGGGCGAAGAGCAGGGGGAGTGCATCCGAGTGAGCCGGTACGACGGTCGAGGCGTGGGTGATCGCCTTGAAGTAGACGGTTCCTGTGGGGGCGGGGATGCGGAAGACGTTGGACAGGCCCCAGGAACGGACCTGTTCCGGTGGGCCGGTGCGGTCGAGGTGCTGGTCGATCCAGGGGAGTGCATCGGCGTACCAGTCGGGCCTGGTCCACGCGGGAGTGAGAGGGGCGCCGGGCGGCAGCGCGAGCTGCTTGCGAGCCGCCGCGATCAGGAGTGCGTCGACCAGCGGGTCGTCGTCGGCGGCGGCCCATTGGGCGTCCGCCGGAATGTTGCCTACGGCCACCATCAGGTACGCCGGACCCTCGGTGTCGAGGCACTCCAGCACGTACGCCTCGATCCCGAGCTGCTCGGCGTACCCGCGCACGACCGCGTTGACGTCCGGGAACCAGTGCTCCCCGTCCAGCTCGATCCGCGGGAGTCCCGTCGGCAGGACGAGCACCGCCTCGTCGTCCGGGCGTACCACCACAGCAGTTACGGTCACCGCCGCATCGTAGGCAGCAAACCTCCGGGCGACGTACCGGATTTACGGGATCAGCCGGAAGCAGAGGTCCTTCAGCGCGACCTGGAGCTCGTCGTCGGGGAGATCGGGGAACCGCTGGAGCAGCGCGCCGACGTCGCTGATCAGGTAGTAGCCCAGTTGCTCGTCGAGCGTGGGTTCGGGGCCGAAGAAGAGTTCGAGCCCGCGGCGGCCGAGCGTTTCCATCGCGGCGCTGATGATCGGGTTGCGACGGATGCCTGGGTCGGCCTGGTTGACGGCCGAGATGGTCCGGCTGGCGACCAGCGCCCGCGTGTAGCTGTCGATCAGGAACTCGCGGCGTTCGATCCGGTCCTCGATCAGTTCGGCCTGGTCGAACACCGTGGCCATCCGCTGCTGCGAGGCCTCGTTCAACGCGACGAGGATGTCGGCCTTGGTCTTGAAGTAGTAGTAGACGTTCGCCTTCGTGACGCCCATCGTGTCGGCGATCTGCTGCAGCGAGGTCGCGTCGAAGCCCTGCCGGACGATCAGCTCGTGGGTCGTCTCGAGGATCCGGCGGCGGGTCTGCTCAGCTTGCTCGGCTCGTTTGGTCGCCACCTGCCGGATCGTAGTGGCTCACCCGGCGCCGTAGCGCAGGCCGTCGGTGAAGAGCCGGATCAGCCGGCCCGCGCGGGCCTCGGAACCGGGGGAGCCGACGGATCCGCTGATCCCGCTGAGCGCGCCGGCCAGGTCGTCGACGGAGACGTCGGTCCGGAAGAGCTTCGCCTCGACGCCGGCGGCGAGCAGTTGGCCGAGGGCCGCGTAGACCTTCGCGTGGGCGGCCTGGGCCGCGGTCGGGTCGGTCGTCGTCACCACCGACTTCACCGCCTGGGCCATCCCGGGCTTGCCGGCGACGTACCCGACGAAGCGGTCCATCCAGCTGATCAGCGCCTCGTCGGCGGGCATCCGGGCGAGCAGGTCGCCGGTGCCGTCGGTGAGCAGGCCGATCTCGCGCACGTACGCGCCGGTGATCAGGTCCTCGCGGGTCGGGAAGTGCCGGTAGAGGGTCGCGATCCCGACCTTCGCCGTCCGGGCCACCTCGTCGAGGGCGACGCCGACGCCCTTCTCGGCGAAGACGGCCGCCGCGGCCTCGAGGATGGCGAGCCGTTTGGCCCGCGCGTCTGCGCGCATGATCCGGATCTTACTGGAAGAATCCTCCAGTTATCCAGTGGAGCTGCTACCTTAATCGGAGAGACTATCTCCGATTAAGGATGGAACGATGGCGGAAACGGTGCTGGTGACGGGCGGGACGGGGTACGTGGCCGGCTGGTGCATCGTCACCCTGCTCGAGCGTGGGTACGACGTACGGACGACCGTGCGGAGCCTGGCCAAGGGCGACGTCGTGCGGGAGGCGGTGAGCAGTGCCGTCGATCCGGGCGAGCGGCTCACGTTCGCGGTCGCCGACCTGATGTCCGACGACGGCTGGGCCGACGCCGTCCGCGGCGTCGACTATGTCCTGCATGTCGCGTCGCCGCTCGGTGACGGGGACTCCGGAGATCCGGACGCGCTGATCCGGCCGGCGCGGGAAGGTGCCTTGCGGGTGCTGCGCGCCGCGACGGCCGAGGGCGTGAAGCGGGTCGTGATGACCTCGGCGGCGAACGCGGCCTCGCCCACGTCGTACGCCGAGGACGGTGTCACCGACGAGACGCTCTGGACCGTCGACGATCCGTCGCTGCCGGCGTACCGGCGGTCGAAAACCCTGGCGGAGAAGGCCGCCTGGGACTTCATCGCGGCGTACGACGGCCCGACGCAACTCACCACGATCCTGCCCGGTGCGGTGTTCGGGCCGATCCTGAGCGCCGCCAACCTGGGGACGGTGAACATCATCGCCCGGATGGTCCGGGGCGACATGCCGGGTGCGCCCCGGATCGGCCTGGAGGTCGTGGACGTCCGCGACCTGGCCGACCTGCACGTCCGCGCGATGGCCGCGCCCGAAGCGGCCGGCGAGCGTTTCCTCGGAACGGGTGAGTTCATCTGGATGCGGGACATTGCGCAGGTGCTGAAGGACGGTCTCGGCGCAGCGGGCGCCAAGATCTCGACCCGGCAGCTCCCCGACCTCCTCGTCCGGCTGGCGTCGATCCGGGACAAGTCGCTGCGCGCGATCACGATCTCGCTCGGCCGGCGCAACCGGCACACCACCGAGAAGGCGCACCGGGTGCTCGGCTGGACGCCGCGGCCGGCGGCCGAAACGGTCCTGGCCTGTGCCAACAGCTTGCTCGAACGCAAGGTTCTGTGATCTAGTTCATTAGCCGCTCGGCTAGCGAAATCTTGCTAACTGGAAGATTCCTCCATATCTTGTGGAGGAATCTTCCAGTTCTGTCGAGCGAGGGGCTCCCGTCATGGCACATCCCGAGAACACTTCTCCACCGGTCGGCCCGCTGGGACGGCTGGCCGGGTTCGCCTTCCGCCGCCGCGGCACGGTCGTGCTCGGCTGGATCGCGGCGCTGGCGCTCGCGATCGGGCTGTCCGCGATGTTCGGTGGTGACTTCGAGGTCGACTACTCGACGCCCGGCTCGGACTCGCAGGCCGCGCAGCAGTTGCTGGAAGAGCGGTTCCCGGCGCAGTCCGGCGCGACCGTGACAGTCGTCGCTCACGCGGAGGACGGGATCGCGGGGGAGCGGGCCGCGATCACGCAGCTGCTGACCGAGCTCAAGGCCGTGCCGCACATCGCGTCGGCCGAGGATCCGTTCGTGACGCCCGGCGGGATCTCCGCGGACGGGCAGACGGCCGTGGCCCGGCTGCGGCTCGACGTCGTCAACCCGGACGAGATGCCGGTCGAGGACACCCGACGCCTGATCGAGCTGACCGAAGCGCGCGGCTCGGACCAGTTGCAGACCGCGATCGGCGGCCAGGCGATCCAGCTGGGTGACCAGAGCGAGATCGGTTCCGAAGGGCTGGGTCTGGCGGCGGCTGCGATCATCCTGCTGCTCACCTTCGGGTCTGTGGTCGCGGCCGGGCTGCCGATCGGGGTGGCGGTGATCGGGCTGGCGGTCAGCGGGTCGCTGACCGGGCTGGTGATCAACTTCGTCCAGGCGCCGGAGTGGTCGACGTCGCTGGCCACGATGATGGGGATCGGCATCGGGATCGACTACGTGCTGCTGATGGTGACCCGGTTCCGGGAGTGGCGGGCGGCCGGCCTGGATCCGCAGGCTGCGACGGTGGCGACGCTCGACACCGCGGGGCGGTCGGTGGTGGTTGCCGGGAGCACCGTGGTGGTGAGCATGCTCGGGTTGTTCGCGATGGGGATCGCGTACATGCGCGGGGCCGCGTTGGTGACGATCACGGCGGTGCTGGTCGTCGTACTGGCGTCGGTCACGCTGTTCCCGGCGCTGCTCGGCTATCTGGGCAAGCACGTCGAGCGGCTGCGGTTGCCGCTTCTGAAAAGGACGAATGCGACGGTGACCGCCGACGGGCATGTGGATCCGAGTCGCTTCTGGCTGCGGTGGAGCCGCCTGGTCGAGCGGCACCGGTTCGTCGCGGCATTGGCCGGAGTCGCCGCGCTGGTCGCCTTGGCGATCCCGTTCTTCGGGGTGCAGTACGGCTTCCCGGACGCGGGCAACAACCGCGCGGAGACGACGACGCGACAGGCGTACGACCTGATCGCGGACGGGTTCGGGCCTGGGGTGAACGGCTCGTTCCTGCTCGCGGTTGAGGGCGCTTCAGATCAGCCGGCGCTGGCGAAGCTCCGGACGGCCTTGGTCGGGACCGAAGGCGTCGCGCAGGTGTCGCCGGCGCAGCTCAACCCGGGCGGCGACACCGCCGTACTGACCGTGGTGCCCAAGACCGGACCGCAGGACGCGGCGACGACGGATCTCGTGCGCCGGTTGCGGGACGAAACAGTGCCTGCGGCAACTAATGGGACGGAGCTGGAGGTCCGCGTCGGCGGAGTCGCGGCGACCTCGATCGACAGTACGACGGACCTGGCCGGTCGGATCCCGTTCCTGATCGGCGGCGTCGTGCTGCTGTCGATGGTGCTGCTGCTCGTCGGCTTCCGCAGCGTGGCTGTGGCGGTCAAGGCGGCGGTGATGAACCTGTTGTCGGTCGGTGCGGCGTACGGGATGGTGTCGCTGGTGCTGCAAGGCGGCTGGCTCGGTGGGCTGGTCGGGATCGACACGCCGACACCGTTGCCGCCGTTCGTACCGGTGCTGATGTTCGCGGTGCTGTTCGGCCTGTCGATGGACTACGAGGTGTTCCTGGTCAGCCGGATGCGCGAGTCGTGGATCCGGACCGGTGACAACCACCGGGCGGTCACCGAGGGGCTGGCCGGGACCGCGCGGGTGATCACCGCGGCGGCGGCGATCATGATCGCGGTGTTCGCCGCGTTCGTGCCGAGCCCGGACGTGATCCTCAAGGTGATCGGGGTCGGGATGGCGACGGCGATCCTGCTGGACGCGACCGTCGTCCGGCTGCTGCTGGTCCCGGCGGTGATGCACATCCTCGGGCGCGCCAACTGGTGGATGCCCGCGTGGATGGGCCGCCTGCCGGAACTGCACGTCGAGGGTCACGCCCAGGACCACCTACCGAAGCGCCTGGTTGCAACAATGGGTTGATGAGCGAGCAGCGACCGGCACGGGCCGACTCCGTGCGGAACCGGGCCAAGCTGGTCGCGGCCGCGCGTGAGGTGTTCGCGGAACGCGGGTTCGGGGCGACGCTCGACGACATCGCCCGGCACGCCGGGGTCGGCACCGGTACGGCGTACCGGCACTTCCCGAACAAGCAGGCGGTCGCGGCGGTCGTGCTGGCCGACGCGACCAGCGCGATCGCCCAGGACGCGCGGGACGCGCTCGCGGTCGCGGATCCGTGGGACGGGCTGGTGCTGTTCTTCGAGCGGAACGCGATCCGGCAGGTCGCCGATCGGGGCCTGTACGAGACGCTCACCGGGCAGGGCAACGACGAGGAGCAGGCGCGGATCTGGCCGCAGGTGTTCGAGGCGGTGACCGAGCTGTTCGAGCGGGCGCAGGCGGCCGGGGTGATCCGCCCGGACGCCGCGCCGCAGGACATCGCGGCGATCTTCGCGCTGCTCGGCCCGGCGTTCGAGATGAGCCGCAGCACGTCTGCGGACCTGTGGCGCCGGTACCTCGCCCTGATGCTGGACGGCCTGCGCCCGGCCGGTCAGGCGCCTTTCCCCGTACCGCCTCCGCCGCTCGACCAGCTGGACGCCGTCCTCTTCGCGGGCAAACGGCCCCGGAAATAACGCCCTCGTCATGGCCGCTCGGCTTAGTGTGGGCGGGTGAGCATCACAGCGGCTGAGATTGCCCGGGCAGCGGATCTGCTGCACGACGTCGTGGCGCCGACGCCGCTGGAGTACTCGCGCTGGCTGAGCGACCTGGTCGGCGGCGACGTCTTCCTCAAGTGCGAGAACCTGCAGCGCACAGGCTCGTTCAAGCTGCGCGGCGCGTACGTGCGGATGGCGCGGCTGTCGAAGCAGGAGAAGGCGCGCGGCGTCGTTGCCGCGAGCGCCGGCAACCACGCCCAGGGCGTCGCGCTCGCGGCGCAGCTGCTCGGGATCAAGTCGACCGTTTTCATGCCGTACGGCGCGCCGCTGCCGAAGGAGAAGGCGACCCGCGCGTACGGCGCGGACATCAAGTTCGTCGGCACGTCGATCGACGACTGCCTGCGCGCGGCGCGCGAGTTCGAGGCCGAGACCGGCGCGATCCTGATCCACCCGTTCGACCACCGCGACATCGTCGCCGGGCAGGCGACCGCGGGACTGGAGATCGTCGAGCAGTGCCCGCAGGTCCGGACCGTCGTCGTACCGACCGGTGGTGGTGGACTGATCGCCGGGATCGCGTCGGCGATGCAGCGCGACGGGTTTCCGATCAGCGTCGTCGGGGTCCAGGCGAAGGGCGCGGCGGCGTACCCGGCCTCGCTGGCGGCCGGCGAGCCGATCGCGCTGGACCGGATGAGCACGATGGCCGACGGGATCGCGGTCGGGCTGCCCGGCCAGGTGCCGTTCGCGGCGATCCAGGCGTACGTCGACGAGGTGCTCACCGTCGGCGAGGACTCGTTGTCGAAGGCCCTCTTGCTGGTGCTCGAGCGCGCGAAGCTGGTGGTCGAGCCGGCCGGCGCGGCCGCGGTCGCCGCCGTACTGGATGATCCGAAGCGGTTCAAGCCGCCGGTCGTCGTGGTCCTGTCCGGTGGCAACATCGACCCCGTCCTGCTGATGCGCGTCCTGCGGCACGGCATGGCCGCCGCCGGGCGGTACCTGTCGCTGCGGGTGCGGATCCCGGACACACCCGGTGGTCTGGCCACGCTGCTCGGCCGGCTCGCGGAGGTCGAGGCGAACATCATCGAGGTCCTGCACGAACGCATCTCCGAGACCCTCGACCTGGACGAGGTCGAGGTCGCGCTGCAGCTGGAGACCCGGGGTGAGGAGCACCGGATGCGGGTATTGAACAGCCTGAGCGCGAGCGGATACACCTACACGTTGAACTGAGGAGCCCCCTGTGAAGGTCGTTGCCCTAGCGGCTGCAGCACTGTTGTTGGCCACCGCCTGTACGCCGGGGTCCGAGACCCCCGAAGGCGGTGCGAGCGCGCCGAGCACGGTGAAGACCGACGCGGCGTCGCTGGGCGACGTCAGCCTGACCGTGTGGGACCAGGAGGTCCGCGGCGGGCAGGCGGCGCAGATGGCCGAGCTGATCAAGCAGTTCGAGGCCAAGTACCCGAACATCAAGATCAAGCGGGTCTCGCGGTCCTTCGACGACCTGAAGACCACGCTCCGGCTCGCGCTGTCTGGCAACGATGCCCCGGACGTCGTACAGGCGAACAACGGGCGTTCGGACATGGGTGAGTTCGTCAAGGCCGGGCAGCTGGTGCCGCTGGACGAGTGGGCCAAGGCCTACGACTGGGGCAGCCGGTACCCGGCTTCGGTGATGCAGTACTCGCGCTACTCCGCCGACGGCAAGACGTTTGGCGAGGGCAACCTCTACGGCCTGCCGCAGGTCGGTGAGGTGGTCGGTCTCTACTACAACAAGGAGAAGCTGACCAAGCTCGGGATCCAGCCGCCGACCACGTGGGCGGAGTTCGAGGACGCGCTGGCCAAGGCCAAGGCCGGCGGCGAGCTCCCGATGCAGCTCGGCAACCTGGACAAGTGGCCGGCCATCCACGTCTTCGGCACGGTGCAGGACAAGACCACGCCGGCCGACCAGATCACCACGCTCGCGTTCGGCCGCCCGGGCGCGTCCTGGAAGTCGCCGGAGAACACCAAGGCCGCCGAGAACCTGGTCTCCTGGGTGGACAAGGGCTACTTCAACTCCGGCTTCAACGGCCAGGGCTACGACCCGGCCTGGCAGGACTTCGGCAAGGGCAACGGTGTGTTCCTGATCGCCGGGACCTGGCTGCAGGCCGACCTGCAGAAGGCGCTCGGCACCAAGGTCGGCTTCATGCTGCCGCCCGGCACGGAGGCCGGCGCCAAGCCGGTGATCACCGGCGGGACCGGGCTGCCGTTCGCGATGACGAACAAGGCGAAGAACAAGGACGCCGCCGCGGCGTACATCAACTTCATCACCAGCCCCGACGCGATGAAGGTGCTCACCGCGACCGGCAACCTGCCGATCGCCGACACCGGTCAGCAGCAGGCGCCGGCCGGGCTGGCCAAGGACATCTTCGCCGCGTTCGGTACGGCGGTCGGCCAGGAAGGCCTGGTGCCGTACCTGGACTACGCGACGCCGACCATGTACGACACGCTCGGCGCGGCGCTGCAGGACCTGATGGCGAAGAAGGCGACACCGCAACAGTTCGTCGACAAGCTGGAGGCCGACTACAGCAAGTTCGCCGGCAAGTGAGCTCACCGCCCGGCGAACCGCGCAAGATCGGTTACCTCTACATCCTGCCCGCCCTGGTCGTCTACGGACTGTTCCTGCTCTACCCGCTGGGCCGGGCCGTCCACCTCTCGCTGTTCGAGTGGGACGGGATCTCGCTCGGCAAGTTCGTCGGCCTGAGCAACTACGCCGACGTCGTCGCCGACGCGGGACTGCGGGCCGCCTTCGGGCACGCGCTGGTGCTGATCGTCTTCTACTCGGTGCTGCCGGTGGTGATCGGGCTGGCGCTCGCGTCCGTGCTGCAGCGGGCGCGAGTCCGCGGGCTGGCGTTCTTCCGGACCGTGGTGTTCCTGCCGCAGGTGGTGGCGATGGTCGTCGTGGCCGTTGCCTGGCGCCACATCTACGCACCGGACGGCCCGCTGAACGGCGTACTGCGGGCTGTCGGTCTGGACGGGCTCGCGCGCGGCTGGCTCGGGGACTACGCGTTCGCGCTGCCCGCGGTCGGGGTGATCGGGACGTGGTTCGAGACGGGGTTGGTGACGGTGCTGCTGCTGGCCGGGATGGCCCGGATTCCACGCGAGCGGTACGAGGCGGCGCGGTTGGACGGTGCCGGATCGGTGGCCGAGTTCTTCGCGGTGGTGCTGCCCGCCGTACGGGGTGAGATCGCGGTCGCGGTGACGCTGACGGTGATCGCCGCGCTGCGGACCTTCGACCTGGTCTACGTGACGACCAGCGGGGGACCGGGAACGTCGACGAGCGTTCCGTCGTACGAGGTGTACCACCGGGCGTTCGAGCTCGGGCAGGTCGGCTCGGCGGCGGCGATCGGGGTCTGCCTGACCGTGCTGATCTTCGTGATCACGCTCGGGGTCAACCGGATCGCGGACCGCGCATGAGGGCGTCGGGAGCCGAGCGGTTCGGCAACTACCTGCTGCTGATCGTGTTCGGGTGCTTCGCGCTGGCGCCGATCGTGTCGATCGTCGCGGCCGCGCTCGGGCCGGACGACGGCGGCAGTGGGTCGAGCGGCTTCGGGAACTTCAGCCAGGCGTGGGAGATCGGGCACTTCGGGACGTACCTGCGGATGAGCCTGCTGGTCTCGGTGTCAGTGGTCGTCGCGAGTGTGCTGCTGTCGATCCTGAGCGGGTACGCGTTCGGGACGATGCGGTTCCGGGGCGCGGGCGTGCTGTTCTACCTGTTCCTGCTGGGCATCATGATGCCGACCGAGGCGATCGTCGTTCCGCTGTACTTCGACCTGCGCACGCTCGGGCTGACCGACACGTACTGGGCCGTCGCGCTGCCGCAGGTCGCGCAATCCGTTGCCTTCGGCACCTTCTGGATGCGGGCGTACTTCCGCTCGTCGAGCCGCGCGCTGGTCGAGGCGGCGCGACTGGACGGCGCCGGGCACTGGCGGACGCTGTGGCAGGTGCTTATTCCGCCGGCGCGACCGGCGCTGGTGACGCTGATCGTGCTGGTGTTCATGTGGACGTGGAACGAGTTCCTGATCCCGCTGGTGATGGTGACGAGCGAGTCGTTGCGCACGGCGCCGTTGGGGCTGGCGTTCTTCTCGGGTCAGTACACGTCGGGGTTCACGCTGCTCGCCGCGGGGGCGGTGATTGTCGGGCTGCCCGTCGTACTGGTGTATGCGTTCCTGCAGCGGCACTTCATCGCGGGCATGCTGGAAGGCGCCGTACGGGAGTGAGGTAGGTCGAGGCTCTCCGTCCCCGCCTACTGCGCGGCACTCGGTGCGGTAGCTCGCTGCACGGGAGCCAAGCTCACGATGCTGCGCATCGCAGCGCTCGTCTCCCGCGCAGCGAGCTACCGCACCGAGCACCTGCTCGCTACGGCGGGGACGGAGAGCCTCGACCTACTCGCAGGACTTGAGCAGGGGAGCGTGCAGCCGCTGGGCGAGGACCCGTCGCTGGGTGGGCTGCGCCTCCGTCTGACGGCCGAGCCCTTCTGGCGTGAGCCGGACGTTGACCGCGCGGCGGTCCTCGGGGCACATGTGCCGTTCGACCAGGCCGGCTACCTCGAGCCGGCCGATCACGCGGGACAGCGCGCTCTGGCTCAGGTGCACCGACTTGGCGATGGTCTGGACCTTGGCGGACTGCTCGGGCAGCTCGGCCAGGCGCTCCAGCACCTCGTACTCGCTCATGCCCAGCGCGTGGCCCGCCTGCAGCTCGCGGTCGAGCGCGCAGCTCAGGTCCGCGTGGCGGGCGAGGATCTCGCGCCACTCCCGCACGTCGGCGGTGCTCTCACGATCGGTGCCGGTCTCACCAGGACCGGCGCTGACCTTCGTCTCGGTCATGGAGGGGACGTTATCATGCATGTGCATTCAATGCAAACGCATTTAATGCCTAGACATTAGATGCACACGCATGCAAAACTCTCTCCTCGTGACACAGACAACGCACACACCTCCGGCTCGGATGACCTGGGACGCCCGCCTGTGGGGCGCGCTCCTGGTCGTCTGCGGCGTGATCTTCCTCGACGGCCTGGACGTGTCCATGGTCGGTATGTCCCTGCCCTCGATCGGGGCCGACCTCGGCGTCTCGCTCTCGTCGCTGCAGTGGGTCGTCACCGGCTACGTCCTCGGGTACGGCGGACTGCTGCTGCTCGGCGGCCGCACCGCCGACCTGCTCGGCCGCCGGCGGGTCTTCCTGATCGCGCTGGCCGTCTTCGCCGTGGTCTCGATGCTGAGCTCGCTGGCCACCAACCCCGAACTGCTCATCGCCGCGCGGTTCGTGAAGGGCATCGCCGCCGCGTTCACCGCGCCGGCCGCGCTCTCGATCATCACCACCACCTTCCACGAGGGCCCGGACCGCAACCGCGCCCTCAGCATCTTCACCACCTGCGCCGCCAGCGGCTTCTCGATGGGCCTGATCCTCGGCGGCGCGCTGACCGAGGTCGGCTGGCGCTGGACCTTCCTGATGCCCGGCCCGGTCGCGCTGATCGTCTTCCTGTTCGCGCTCAAGCTGATCCCGAACAGCCCGCGCGACGAGGCCGCCGGCGGGTACGACGTCCCGGGTGCGGTCACCGTCACCGGCGGCATGCTGTCGCTCGTGTACGCCGTGGTCGGCGCCGAGCACGCGGGCTGGGTCTCTTTCCAGACGATCGGCCTGTTCGTTCTGGCGGCCGTACTGCTGACCGCTTTCGTGGTCATCGAACGGCGGACCAAGCACCCGCTGGTCCGGCTCGGCATCCTCAAGGCGCCCGCGCTGCGGCGGGCGAACCTGGCGATCCTGACCGTCTTCGGCGCGTACGTCGCGTTCCAGCTGATCGGGACGCTCTACCTGCAGAACCTGCTCGGCTGGTCGTCGTTCGAGACCGCGCTGGGCTTCCTCCCGGCCGGACTGTTGGTCGCCACGTTGTCGCCGAACGCGGGCAAGCTGGCGGACCGGATCGGTACCGAGCGGATGATCGTCGCGGGGATGGCGCTGTTCGTGGTCGGGTACGCGCTGTCGCTGCGGATCGGCCCGGAGTCGGCGTACTTCGCGACGGTGTTCCCGACGATCATGCTGATCGGGCTCGGGTTCGCGATCGCGTTCCCGGCACTGAACATCCAGGCGACCTCCGGGGTGCCGGACCACGAGCAGGGGCTTGCCTCGGGTCTGTTCAACACGTCGAACCAGGTCGGCGGGGCGATCGTGCTCGCGATCGTCACCGCGGTGATCAGCGGCCGGTCCGCGGGGGTGACGACGCCGGAGGGCATGTTGTCGGCGTACAAGCCTGCTCTCGGGGTCGTGACGGGGATCGCCGCGCTCGGTCTGGTGATCGGGCTGACCGGTCTGCGGGGGCTTCGGGCTCGCCGGGCGGCCGAGGCTGCTGAGGCGGCGCAGGTCGAGGCGGTGCAGCGTGAACTGGCTGCTGAGGAGATGGAGCCTGCTGTTTAGCTCCAACCAGCCCTTGATGGGCTGCTGAAGGTATATGCCGCAGTGCGGGTCTCGGGCTACTCCGCCGGGACCCGCACTGCTGTTCTCGGGCTTGGTGGAGGGATTGCGGGGCTTGGTGGAGGGGGTGCGGGGGGCTGGTTCGGGAAGGTCCGGGGTGATCCCTTATTGGTTTGGACCCGTCGGGGTGCTGGACTGGAGGACATGAGCAACCAGAGCGACTACGACGGCCGGGTCAAGGACATTCTCGACCGGGTCGCGAAAGGCCACCTGTCCAGCGACGAGGCCGCGACGCTGATCGCCGCCGTCACCAAGCCCACGGCCGGCGCGCCGGTTGCCGATGAGACTCCTGGTGCTGCGGGCGCTGCGGGGGCGGCTGCTGCCGACGGGCCGAACGCCGGTGCTGCCGGGTCGACGGCTGAGGCGGATGTGCCGTCGGCCTCGGTGTGGGCCGAGGCGGTTGATTCGCCGGATGCCGCGGACTCGGCGCCCGCGCCTGCGCCGAAGCACGCTGCGAACGGGGCGGGGGCCCCGAACGGCGCCGCCGGGGACTCGGCTCCGACCGGCACGTCGGCTCCCGCCGCCGGCTCCGCGCCGACCGCCGGCTCGGCTCCGACTACCTCTGCAGCGAGCGGCGTACAGGACAGCGTCGTCGACGACGGACCGGTCGAGCCGGTGCAGACCACGGTGCCCGAGGCCGACGAGGTCGAGGAGGAGGTCCAGCACAGCAACGTGCCGGTGCCGTCCGGGGTGCAGCGGGTGACCGTCCGGGCGGTCGGACGGCGGGTGCGGTTGATCGGCGAGCCGGCGATCACCGGTGTCGCCGTCGACGGCCCGCACGTGATCAAGCGGGACGGGAACACGCTGTCGATCAACAGCGAGGGCGACATGGGGGTGTCGCTCGACGGGTTCAGCATGCTGCGCAACCCGACCGATCTGAAAGCGCACGTGAACGGCTTCGCCAAGGAGCTGTCGATCCGGGTCAACCCGACGCTCGAGGTCGAGGTCGAGGTGACCGGCGGCAGCGTCGTCGCCGAGCGGCTGCCCGGGCTGAGCCGCGTCCGCGTGACGGCCGGTACGGCGAAGGTGCACGACGTCGACGGCCCGATCGACATGCTCGTCCAGGCCGGCTCCGCGCACCTCGACGCCCAGGTCACCAAGGGCCGCTCCCGCGTGCGGGTCGAATCCGGTTCGGCCACGGTCAACCTGCGCCGAGGTTCGGACGTCCGCGTCCACACCGAGTCCCAGCTCGGCCGCGTCACCTGGGCCGGCGCGGTCAACGGCCAGTCCAAGGATGTGGAGATCGGCCGCGGGCGTGCGGCGCTCGACGTAGAGGTGCTGGTCGGCACGGCACAGATCACCTCGGACTGAGGTCCCGTACGACGTACGGCGGCGCGATCACCCGCGCCGCCGTACTGCTGTGGACGCCGCGACGTCGTACCGGTTCACCCTGCGGTGATCAGCCCGGTTTCGTAGGCGGTGATGACCAGTTGGGCTCGGTCGCGGGCCGCCAGTTTGGCGAGCAGGTTGCCGATGTGGGTCTTGACGGTCTTGATCGAGATGCCGAGGGTGGCGGCGATCTCGTCGTTGGACAGGCCGCGAGCGACCTGGACGAGGACCTCGGTCTCGCGTTCGGTCAGGTGGTCGACCGAGCGCGTACGGCGGATCGCCGGCCGGTCGAGGTAGTGCTCGACGAGCCGCGTCACGATCCGCGGCGCGAACAGCGACTCCCCGCGATGCGTCCGCCGTACGGCGTCGAGCAGTTGGTCAGGCTCGGCGTCCTTGAGCAGAAACCCGCTGGCCCCCGCCCGAAGCGCGGCGTACACGTACTCGTCCAGCTCGAACATGCTCAACACAAGCACCCGCGTACCGGCGAGCGCGCGGTCCTCGGTCAGGTGCTTGGTGGCTTCGATGCCGTCGCCGCCGGGCATGCGGATGTCCATCAGTACGACGTCCGGCCGCAACTCCCGCGCACGCTGGACGGTCTCACGCCCAGTCCCGGCCTGCCCGACAACGGTCAGATCGTCGGTGCCGTCGATGAGCAACGCGAGGGTGTGCCGCAGGAGAGGCTGATCGTCCGCAATCAACACCCGAACCGGCTCGGCGCTCATAAGGCCGACCCGCCGGCAAACCACGCGAAGCCGCCGCGAGTTGGTGCAGCGCTCACCCGACCGCCTCGTCGGGGCAGCGGGCATCCGCCGCGGGCTGGTGCGGAACTCATCGGCTCGGCCCGTCGGAATAGCGCGCAACCGTCGCGGGCTGACGTTGAACTCATCTCCCCGCCACGCACAAGCTGGCCACGATGAGCCTCGCGGGCGAGGCCGCCGCGAGCTGCCGTAGCGCTCAGTCGACCACCCCGCCGAGGCAGCGGGCAACCGCCGCAGGCTGGCGCGGAGCTCATCGGCTCGGCCCGTCGGGGAGCCGGGCGATGAGCTGGAAGCCGTCTTGGTTCGGGCCGGTCTTTAGGGTCCCTCCCAGGGCAGTGACCCGTTCGTGCAGGCCGGTCAGGCCGTGGCCGACGCCATGGTGGGCGGTCCAATTGGTGACCGGGCCTTCGTCGCGGTACGACGTGAGGAGGACACCGTCTTCTCGTCGTACGGCCAAGTGGGCCTGGGTGGGGCCGCAGTGGCGGAGGGTGTTGTTGAGGGCCTCGCGGGCGACGGCGCAGATTGTGAGTTGCGCGCCTGGTGATACCTCGTCCAGCTCGGGGAGGTCGAGCGCGACCTGCAGGCCGGCGGCGCGGGCTTCTTCGACGATCGCCGGGAGGTCGTCGAGTGTTTCCGCGGGGCGGAGTGGCGCGGGCTCGCCGTCGGCTGAGCGGAGGACGTTCAGCATTCGGCGAAGTTCCGTCGTGGTGCCGCGACTGACCTGCTCGATGTCGGTCAGCGCCGCGTTCAGGGCGGCGGCGAGATCGGCGGGCGTGGGGTGCTGGCCGGCCGTGACGTCGCTCGATGCTGCGTCCTGCCCGGTGGGCGTGTTGGCAAACGTGGGGTGCGGCCCAGCGGTGATGTTGGACGACGCTGAGTTCTGACCGGTGGCGGTGTTGGTCGGCGCTGGGTTCAGCGCGGCGGCGGTGGCGGTGGATGCGGCGTGCTGCGCGGCGGGGGTGTTGGCGCCTGCCCGTCGGGCTACGGCGGCGCGGATGGTGATCAGGCCCAGGCCGTGGGAGACCAGGTCGTGCAGGTCGCGGGCGATGCGGAGGCGTTCGGCTTGGACGGCCTGCTCGCCGGCCCACGCGGTCAGGCGTTCCTCGTACTCGCGTCGCTGCCGGCGGCTGCGGATCACTGCCCAGACCGAGACGGCGATCGCGATCGAGGTGATGACGACCGGGGCGATGAGCGTGGCTGGGTCCGGAGCGCCGGCGACGAAGAGCAGGGAGACGAGCAGGACCGCGACGGTTCCGGCCGCGAGGCCGATGCCTGAGGTTCGGGTCGGTCGGCCAGCCTCCACAGGGCGAGTCTAGGTTCCGCGGGCTCTGCAGACATCGGACCCAGGTCTGACGGACCTGGGACGGAGTTGGGCGACCGACGCCGGTCTGGCGGGGGAGCGGCGGTCCTCTGACGGAGACTGGCGTCGGACCTAGGTCTGACGGACCTGGGACCGAGGCGGGCTGCGAAGTCCGGTCCTGGGGCTGATCCGGGTGGTGGGCTTGGGCGGTGGGATGGATCGCATGTTGACCATCGACGAACTCGTGAAGCGACGCGGCTCTCGGCTGGTGCTGTCCGAGGTGAGTTTCTCGGCGGCCCCGGGGCGGATCACCGGCTTTCTCGGGCCGAACGGCGCGGGCAAGTCCTCGACGCTGCGGATCCTGCTCGGCCTGGATCGGGCCACTTCTGGGACGGCGCTGATCGGCGGGCGGCCGTACGGCGTACTGCGTGATCCGCTCCGCACCGTCGGCTCGGTGCTCGACGGCTCCGGCGCGCACCGGTCGCGGCAGGCCGGCGAGCACCTGGCGTGGGTTGCCCGGAGCAACGGAATTCCGCAGCGGCGGGTCGGGGAGGTGCTCGAGCAGGTCGGGCTTGCGGACAGTCGGCGGACGAGGGCCGGCAAGCTGTCGCTCGGGATGGGGCGTCGGCTCGCGCTGGCGGCTGCGCTGCTGGGCGAGCCGGAAGCGCTGGTGCTGGACGAACCGTCGAACGGTCTGGACCCGGACGGGATCCGCTGGCTGCGCGACCTGCTGAAGGACCACGCGGCAGCGGGCGGAACGGTCCTGCTGTCCAGCCACCAGATCAGCGAGGTCGCGCAGCTTGCCGATGATCTCGTGGTGCTGGCCGAAGGGCGGATCGTGGTCTCTGGTTCGTGCGCCGAGATCGGCGCCGGCCACGAGTCGTTGGAGGACGCCTTCTTCGCGCTGACGCGGTCAGGAGCGAAAGAACGGTGATGAACCTCGTGGTTGCCGAGTTGCGTAAGACATTGACCCTGCCCTCGACCGCCGTGGCCCTCGCGGTTGCAGTGGTCGGGCCGATCGCCCTTGCCGTATTCAACGCCTTCCATGTCCGCGATGCGCTCACCTCGGGGCAGACCGATGTTGCCTACACCAGTGCGGCTGAGGCGGCGCTGAGTGCTGTGCCGCTGGGGACCGCCGGTGCGATGGTGCTCGGTGTTGTGGTGATCAGCAGCGAGTACACCGCGAACAGCACTGACGCTGGCGGTGGGCGGCAGATCAGTACGACGCTCATAGCGGCACCTCGCCGGTGGACGGTGCTCGTGGCGAAGGCTGTGGTCGTTGCGGCGCTCGTCGTGCTGGCGGCTCTGGTGACCTCGTCGATCTCGCTGGTCGCGGCTTCCGCGATCGTCGGCGACGCAGGAGAGCCCGGCGCACAGGTGGGAAGGTTCATTGGCGCTGGGATCTACTGGGTCCTGGCCGCGCTGATGGCGCTGGCGATCACCGTCCTGGCCCGGAGTGGGATCGTGCCGTTGATCGTGCTGATCACCAACGGGACGGTGGTTTCGGTGTCGTTCCTGCTGTGGAAGGTCACGCCGCTTGCCCGTTACCTGCCCGACCTTGCGGGCACTCGGTTGTTCGCCGACGAGACCTTCACTGCCGTCGACGACGCGCTGCCTCCGCTCACCGGCGGCCTCGTGATGGCGGCGTGGGCGGTTGCGCTCCTGCTGCTTGCGGGCGTCGTACTGAACCGTCGCGACGCATGATCGGGCAGGTGATCGCGGCCGAGCTGATCAAGCTGCGAACGTTGCCTGCGGCATGGATCACGAGCCTGGTCACAGTGGCTGTGGCGGTTCTCGTGTCGGCGGCACATGCGAGCTCGACCAGCGACTCCACTGCGGACGCCGTGTCGATCGCGCTTGGCAGCGTCGCGTTCCTGCAGGTGGGGACGATCGTGCTGGGCGTGGTCGGCGTGGCTTCGGAGTACGGCGGCCATGAGCTGCGGACGACCCTGACAGCCGTGCCGAACCGGGTTGTCTCCTTGGCAGGCAAGGCCGTTGCCCACCTGATCGCCACGACCGTGACCAGCATGGCCGCACTGGTGGCGGCGCTGTTGACGGCCTGGACGCACGAACCGATACAGGGCTCGCTCTGGCGGCTCGCCGGAGCAGCGGCGTACCTCGTACTGGTCAGCCTGCTGGCCAGTACGGTCACAGTGGTGCTCAGGTCGCTCGTCCCGGCGCTGGCGGTGACGCTGGCCGGAGTAGTCATCGCCTCGCCGCTGCTGGCGACCGTCACCGAGCAGGCCCGCTGGCTGCCCGACCAAGCCGGCCGGGCGCTGTACTCGCCCGACCCAGCACCCTTCGGCCCAGCAGCCGGTACGGCGGTCCTGCTGGCCTGGCTCCTCTGCACCGGTACGGCGGCCTGCCTGGCCTACCGCACCAGGGATGCCTGACGGGCCGACCCGGCCAGCTCAGCAGAGTCGCCACCTACTTGATGGAGGCCTCAGCAATCGTCCGTAACGTCCGGAACGGGGAGAAGATTAGCCAGCTCGTGCCCAGGAGCGTGGCGGCGCCGGCGATCCAGAGGGTGGGGCGGAGGCCGAACGCGGTGCCGAGGATTCCGCCGAGCAGGCTGCCGATGGGGAGGGCGCCCCAGCTGACGAAGGACATGGTCGCGCTGACCCGGCCCTGGAGCTCGGGCGGGCAGACGCGTTGGCGGGTGCTGACCTGCAGGATGTAGCCGACGATGATGCAGATCGCGGCGAGCAGCGTCGAACCGACGTACCAGCTGAGGGCCCAGCCGGGGTTGGTGAGCGGCTGGAGGAGGAACGCGATGCCGAGGCCGATCGCCGCGTAGAGCTGGGCGCGGGCGTCGCCGATCCAGCGGCTCAGGCGCTCGGTGAACGCGGACGCGGCGATCGCGCCGAGCAGGCCGATCATGCTGAGCAGGCCGATGGTGGCGGGGGAGAGGTGGACCTCGCGGACCAGGAACACGATGATCACGGCCGAGTTCGCGGCCTGGAAGAGCATCGTGGTCGCCGTGTTGAGGACGAGCGGCCGCAGCAGCGGGTGGCGGAAGACGTAGCGCAGGCCTTCGGCGATCTCGCGGCGCAGGTTGCGGTGCTCGGGTGCGGGTGGCTTCTGTTCCGGCGTACGGATGGAACGTAGCCACAGGGCCGACCAGAGGAAGCCGAGCGCGTTCAGGCCGATCGTGGCTGCTGCTGACAGCCACTGAACCAGTACGCCGCCCGCTCCAGCGCCGATGACGGCTGCGACGGAGTGGTTGGCCGCTAGCCGCGCGTTGCCCGGCAGGAGCTGGTCAGGTGTGAGCAGCCGCGGCGGGTAGGAGCTGTGCGCGACGTCGAACAGCACGGTCAGGAGCCCGGACAGTGCCAGTACGACGTACAGCTGCGGCAGACCCAGTACGCCGAACGCTGCCGCGACCGGGATCGACCCGAAGAGCACCGCCCGTCCCAGGTCGGCCGCGACCAGGACCGGCAGGCAGCGGATCCGGTCGACCCAGGCGCCCGCGAACAGGCCGAGCACGAGCCAGGCGGCGGTCTCGCAGGTCCGCAGCAGCGACACCTGGAACGTCGTCGCGTCGAGGGTGAGGACGGCGAGCAGCGGGATCGCCATCATGCCGAGCCGCGCGCCGAGCTGGCTGAGCAGGTCGGCGATCCACAGGCGGCGGAAATCGGGGTGACTCAGGATGCCCATGGCGGGACCGTAGACCGCGAAGTTGAGCCTTGTCGACTCAATGTCAAGAAACTTGAGTCGAGGGGACTCAAGTTGGAGTCTGCAACTATATAGTGGCGCGGGCTTATATAACTGCTAACGTATTTAGCGCTGGAGAAAAGGCTCGAAATCTGTCGGAGGTCTCGGCCAGGATGATCTGCATCACACTCAGGAGGGGCGGCTCTGATGGCTGCAATTGAGGCAACCGGCCTCGTGAAGACGTTCAGATCCCGGAAGAACACGGTCAAGGCGCTCGACGGGATCGACCTGGAAGTGCCCGAGGGGAGCGTGGTCGGCCTGCTCGGGCCGAACGGCGCGGGCAAGACCACGACGGTCCGGGTGCTGACCACGCTGATGGCGCCCGACGCCGGCAGCGCGCGGGTGCTCGGGCACGACGTGGTCAAGGAGGCCGACACCGTTCGGCGGCTGGTCGGGCTCTCGGGGCAGTACGCGGCCGTCGACGAGCTGCTGACCGGCCGGGAGAACCTGTGGATGTTCGGCCGGCTGTACCGGCTGAGCAGTCAGCAGGCCAAGCAACGGGCCGACGAACTGCTGGAGATCTTCGACCTGACCGAGGCCGCGGACCGGATCCTCAAGACGTACTCCGGCGGTATGCGGCGGCGCCTCGACCTGGCCGGGTCGCTGATCGCGCACCCGAAGGTGCTGTTCCTGGACGAGCCGACCACCGGGCTCGATCCGCGCAGCCGGCTCGACCTGTGGAAGATCATCCGCGACCGGGTCAGCGAGGGTGTCACCATCCTGCTGACCACGCAGTACCTGGAAGAGGCCGACGAGCTGGCCGACAGCATCGCGGTCGTCGACCACGGTTCGGTGATCGCGCGTGGGACCGCCGACGAGCTGAAGGCGAAGGTCGGCGGCGAGCGGATCGAGGTCGTCGTGCACGAGCCGGGCGACACCGCTCGGGCGCTCGAGCTGCTGAAGACAGCGCTGGAGGTGACCGATCCCGAGGCGACCTCGCTCGACGAGCACAGCAGGCGGGTGACGCTGCCCGCGCCGGGCGGTTCGGCGGCGCTGGTCGAGGTGATTCGCACGCTGGACGCGCACGGGATCCGGATCGCCGACATCGGGCTGCGGCGGCCGACGCTGGACGACGTGTTCCTGACGCTGACCGGGCACGCGACCGACAACCCGGACACCGGGGCGGACGAATCCGAGAACGCTGGAAAGAAGGGCCGGGCATGAGTACGCCGTACGCCGTACCGGCCGTGAGTGCGAAGGGGAGCCGGGCATGAGCGCGGAAGTGACGCCGACCGAGCCGCTCGACGGGCGGGAGCAGAGCGCTGTCGGGCGGGCGGTGTCCGACGCGGGGATCCTGGCCTGGCGGACGCTGAAGCGGATCCCGCGGACGCCGGACATGCTGATCTACGCGACGATCCAGCCGATCATGTTCGTGCTGCTGTTCGCGTACGTGTTCGGCAACGCGATCCCGATCCCGGGCTTCCCGGGCGCGCGGGCGTACCGGGAGTTCCTGATGTCCGGGATCTTCGCCCAGACGATGGCGTTCGCGGTCGCCTCGGCCAGCGTCGGGCTGGCCGACGACATGTCGAAGGGCCTGATCGACCGGTTCCGGTCGCTGCCGATGGCGCGCTCCGGGGTGATCGCCGGGCGGGTGATCGGGGACGTGGTGTTCAACGCGTTCGTGATGCTGGTGATGGTGATCTGCGGGTTCATCGTCGGCTGGCGCTGGCACAACGGCTTCGGCCAAGCGCTCGGTGCGTTCGCGATTCTGCTGCTGTTCGCGTTCGCGATGCTGTGGGTCGGCGCGCTGATCGGGCTGTCGGTCGGCAGCCCTGAGGTTGCTGCCTCGGCGGGGTTGATTTGGCTGTTCCCGTTGACGTTCCTGTCGAACGCTTTCGTGCCTACGCCGAACCTGCCGAGTGCTTTGCAACCTGTCGCGGAGTGGAACCCGATCTCCTCGATCGTCGCCGCTTGCCGGCACCTGTTCGGTAATCCGTCGCCGTTCGCTAGCCCGGATGGGTTCCCGGCTCAGCACCCGGTCTGGCTCAGTTTGATCTGGTGCGCGGTGATCATCGGCATCTTCGCGCCGCTCGCCGTCCGCAAGTACCGCCGTACGACAGGCCACTGACCAGGCCGACAGCAACTGCCCGAATCACCCGCCACCTATCAAGTACCAACCACCGCTCGGGCGCTGGTACTTGGTAGGTGGTGGGCGATCAGGCGAGGTGTGGCCCGGTCGCCGGCTGCTGATCTCATTGCCCGCCGACCCATCTCAAGTACCAGCGCCCGCTCGGTGGCTGGTACTTGGTAGGTGCAGGTGGGTTGAGGTTCTCACCAAAACAACAGCGCCCCGGTGGTTTCCCACCGGGGCGCTCTTGTGCGTTTGGGTGGGTCAGCCGGTGAACGGTTCCGCGGCGACGATCTCGACCGTCACGTCCTTGCCGTTCGGCGCCTCGTAGGTGGCCTTCTGGCCCTTCTTCTTGCCCAGGATGGCCGATCCGAGCGGCGACTGCGGGGAGTACACGTCGATGTCGACCGACGCGTCCAGCGCGAGCAGCTCGCGGGAGCCGAGCAGGAAGGTCTCCACCTCGTCGTCACCGGCGAACTTGATCGACACCTTCATCCCCGGCTCGACCTTGCCGCCCGGCTTCGGGGTCTCACCGACCTGGGCGCGGCGCAGCATGTCCTCCAGCTGGCGGATCCGGGCCTCGATCTTGCCCTGCTCGTCCTTGGCCGCGTGGTAGCCGCCGTTCTCCTTCAGGTCGCCCTCGTCGCGGGCGTCGCTGATCCGCTGGGTGATCTCGGCGCGGGCCGGACCCTTCAGGTTCTCGAGCTCCGACTTCAGCTGGTCGTAGCCATCCTGTGTCAGCCAGACAACGCTGTCCTCGATGTTCTGCGTCACGGGCTGCTCCTTTGTCGATGGGATGGGTCGGAAATACTCAAGGCCGCCGTCGTCGACGGCGACCAATCCTCCGAGCGTAGCAAGAACGGGCCCGGAACCCCACAGTTCTTCGTCGTCTCAAACACTGCGTGAGCGTTTGCACGAGCGTCACAGCAATCGTTTGCCACCGCTCACGATGGGATACCGGTCCGTACTACGGACAGCAAGTACCCCGTACGCCGAAGCCTACGCAGCCGCAGCTGCTGTCAGCCTTGTCACCTGCGTCCTCGTCACCTACAACCTCACAAGTACCAGCCTCCGATCGGTGGTCGGTACTTGAAAGGCGTTGTGGGTCGAGGCCGATGGCCGGGCCCGCGGCGGGTGTGGCCGGGGCTGTGGCTAGTGCGGGCGGGCGGTGTCGGCTGTTGTGCAGCCGATCAGGACGACCGAGGTTGCCGCGCGCTGCGTTGTCAGCGTGGCCGGCAGGGTCTGCGTCCGTGGGGAGTCGGCCGGGATCGTGAGAGTCAGTTCGCCGACGATCGAGAAGTCGGCGGCCTTGGCCTGCAGTCGGCACGACGCCTCGACGTCCTTGCGCTTCTCGACCTGGATCGTCGCGGTCGCCGAGGTGTCCGACGGGATCGTGAACGCCAGCAGCCGTGACGACACCGGCGGCGTGGACTGGACGAACGCGACCCGGACCAGCCACACCAGCGCGGCAATGGCGATGACGCCGATCACACCGATCAGGAGCAGGGGTCGGCGGGCGCGCGGCGTACGGCCGTAGCGGGCGTCCAGGTCGGTCGCGGCTGGGTCGGTCAACGGTTCTCCTCGGGCTTGGAGGACCATTGTGTCTTGTGACCGAAGATCTTCGCCTGCTGCATGTCCATGCCCACCCCGACGACGAGTCCAGCAAAGGCGCTGCCTCGACCGCGAAGTACGTGGCCGAAGGCGTCGATGTGATGGTGGCCACCTGCACCGGCGGTGAACGCGGCTCGATCCTGAACCCGAAGATGGACCGCCCCGACGTCCTGGCCAACATCACCGAGATCCGCCGCAAGGAGATGGACGCGGCCCGGGAGATCCTCGGCATCCGCCAGGAGTGGCTCGGCTGGGTCGACTCGGGCTACCCCGAGGGCGATCCGCTGCCGCCGCTGCCCGAGGGCTGCTTCGGCCTGATGAAGGTCGAGGACGCCGCCGCGCCGCTGGTCAAGCTGATCCGGGAGTTCCGTCCGCAGGTCGTCACGACGTACGACGAGAACGGCGGCTACCCGCACCCCGACCACGTGATGTGCCACCAGATCAGCGTCGCCGCGTTCGAGGCGGCCGGCGACCCGGACGCGTACCCGGAGCTGGGCACGCCGTGGCAGCCGCTGAAGCTGTACTACCACCACACGTTCCACTTCGAGCGGATGAAGGCGCTGCACGACGCGATGATCGCGCGCGGCCTGGAGTCGCCGTACGCCGAACGCCTCAAGGAGTGGAAGCCGGACCCGGAGAACGAGCGCCGGATCACCACCCGGGTCGAGTGCGCCGAGTACTTCGGGGTCCGCGACCGGGCGCTGCTGGCGCACGCCACGCAGATCGATCCGGACGGCTCCTGGTTCAGTGTCCCGCTGGCCGTGCACCAGGCGGCCTGGCCCACCGAGGACTACGAACTGGCCCGCAGTCTGGTCGAGTCCGAGCTCCCCGAGGACGACCTCTTCGCGGGGCTGCGCTGACGGCGGGTGGGGACGGTGAGACACTGGCCTGGTGACCGCGACGACCCTTCTTCTGACGACCGCACCCCCGGCGGGCGAGATCGACCCGAACACGGTGCGCCCCGGCTGGGTCGCCCTGCTGATCATCCTGGCGCTCGGTGCCGCTGTGGCGTTGCTGATGAAGAACATGAGCAAGCAGCTGAAGCGAATCGACATCGATCCCACCGACGGCCCGGACACGCCCAAGGACGCCACTGCGGACGGCCCAGCACCGTCCGACGCCCAGGCGACGGATCCCAGCTCACCGGCCCCGGCTGGCGCTGCCGCGCCGACGACGCCTGACGCCGACCCGGCGCCCGGCGACACCAAGCGCTGACGCCGGCCGCCCGGGCCGGCAACTAGGCCCAACCTGGTGCCGTGGGCAACGGGTTGGGGTTGCGGAAAGTCACGCCCCGGCAACCGTTTGCACCCTACGGTCACGAGATGGTGTCGCTGGCGGCCGTGGTGAGGTAGCTCACCCTATAGTGAGCGCGTGTTCAACTGCACCCACGGCGGGACCGGTCGGTGACCGCGACCCGCGCCGCCCGGCACCGGATGCCTGGACGTCTGGTCGCGGGTGGTCTGGCTGCCCTGATCGTCGCCTCGATCGCCTTGGTGGTGGGGGTTTTCGCCGCCGGTAGCGAACCGACCGCGGACGTTCTCGGCATCGGCGGCCCGGGCCAGGTGGTCAACTGGCTGCTTCCGTTCTTCCGCCTGATCTCGACCCTGGCGACCGTCGGTTGCGCCGGCGCGCTGCTCGCCGCGGTCGTCTTGCTCCGCACCGACGGCGGCCCGCTCGGTACGCAGGGCCGGCGCGCCGTCCGCGACGCCAGCAACGCCGCCGTCATCTGGGCGGTCGCCTCGTTCGCGGGCGCCGTGGTCAGTGCGGCGATCATCCTCAACACCCCGGTTCGCCTGCTCCGCTACCGGATCGACGACGCGCTCGGCGTACCCGAGGTCAAGGCACTGCTGATCACCGGCATCCTGGTCGTCGCCCTTGCCGTCGGCATCCGCCGCGTCCAGACCTCGTCCGCCGCCGGCCTCGGAGTCCTCGTTGCCGTCGCCGCGCTGCTCCCGCCGGCGCTGACCGCCTATCCTCGCAACGAGGCGTACGTCGTACTGGCTGGTGCAGCCCTTGTCCTGCACGTGGTCGCCGCCACCAGCTGGGTCGGCGGCCTGGCCGGCCTCGTCCGCTATGGCCGAGCGAGCCGCGACGGTCTGCCGTTCGTGCTCGAACGGTTCAGCCAGGTCGCGCTGATCTCGTCGATCATCGTTCTCCTCAGCGGTTTGCTGAGCGGCGCCGGCCGCCTCGCCGCCCAGGCAGGCGGCTTCGGCAACGTCCTCGACGCCGCCACCACAGCGCCGTACGGCGGTCTGCTGATCGCCAAGACCGCGGTGTTCGTGCTGCTGATCATCGGCGGCTGGATCCACCGCCGCCAGGTCGTCACCAACCTGATCGAACCAGGCCCCAGCTTCTGGCAGCTGGTGGCGGTCGAGCTCCTGGTGATGTCGATCGCCATCGGCCTGTCCGTCGCGCTGTCCCAAACGGGCTGAGCCCAATCCCGCGGGGGATGTGGGTGGGGGAGGGGGCAGCTCGCCCCGGAGCCTTCGCTGCGCTTGGCGGCGCCGTCCCGCGGGCCTTCGCTGCGCTAGGCGGCGTCGCCCCGCAGGCCTTTGCTGCGCTCGGCGCTGCCGCCGGTCCTTGACCGCGCTCGGCGGCATCGGGGTGGTTGTTGCTCGGGGCTAGTTGCCGACGCCGAGGGCGGGCATGTGGGCTGACGGGTAGCGGTCGCCGCGGATTGCGTTTGGGGGGACGGCCTTTTCGAGGGCGGCCAGGTCGTCGGGGGTCAGGTGGACGTCGGTTGCGGGGAGAGCCTCGGTCAAGCGGCCTCGGGTTCGGGCGCCTACCAGGGGGACGATTTCGGGGCCTTGGGCTGCGACCCAGGCGATGGCGAGCTGGGCGACCGTGCAGCCCTTGGCGGCGGCGATCTTGCGGAGGGAGTCGACGAGGGTGAGGTTGTGCTCGACGTTCTCCGGGGCGAAGCGGGGGCTGCGGCCGCGGAGGTCGCCTGGTGTGTTGGAGCGGGCGGCGGACCAGTGGCCGGAGATCAGACCACGGCCCAGTACGCCGTACGCCGTGAGCCCGATACCCAACTCCCGCAGGGTCGGCAGGATCTCGGCCTCGACCGCGCGGGAGATCAGCGAGTACTCGATCTGCAGGTCCGAGATCGGGTGGACGGCGTGGGCGCGGCGGATGGTGTCCGCGTTCACCTCCGACAGGCCGATGTGCCGGACGTAGCCGGCCTCGACCAGTTCCTTGATCGCGCCGATGGTCTCCTCGATCGGCACCTGCGGATCGAGCCGGGCCGGGCGGTAAATGTCTACGTGGTCGGTGCCCAGGCGGGTCAGGGAGTGCGCCAGGAAGGTCTTCACCAGCGCCGGGCGGCCTTCGATCCCGCCGATGCCTCCGCCGGGCTGGCCGAGCATGCCGAACTTCACGCTCAGCTGGTAGCTGTCGCGATCCCTTTGTTTTAAGGCCTCCGCGAGGAGGAGCTCGTTGTGGCCCATCGCGTAGAAGTCGCCGGTGTCGACCAGCGTCATCCCGGCGTCGAGCGCGGCGTGGACTGTCGCGATGCTCTCCGCGCGGTCGGTCTCGCCGTACGCGCCGGACATGCCCATCGCGCCCAGTGCCAGCAGGCCGACGGTCGGTCCGTACTTGCCCAGTTCTCTTGTCTGCACTGTGTGTCTCCCTTTGTGGTTGCTCTTGGCATCAGCTTGCTCCGGTACGACGGTGGGCGGGAGAGAGAGTTCATCGTGGGAGCGGCGCTCCCTGGATCGGGCTTCGCGGGCGAGAGAGGATGAAGGCAAGGGAGTCCGTAGACGAGGGCGAGTCCAGCCGGCGAGGGAGGATGAAGGCATGCAACGCGACGAGCTGGCCGACTTCCTGCGGCGTCGCCGGGAGGCGATCAGCCCGGCGGACGTCGGAATCGCTGCGGGCCCACGGCGTCGTACGGCGGGACTACGGCGGGAGGAGGTCGCGATGCTTGCGGGCATCTCGGTCGACTACGTCGTACGGCTGGAGCAGGGCAGGAGTAGCCAGCCTTCGACGCAACTGGTTGGTGCGTTGGCTCGGACGCTGCGGCTGTCCGACGACGAGCGGGATCATCTGTTCCACCTGGCCGGTCATCAACCTCCGCCGGCCGACGGCGTTGCACGTCTCGCGAGAGCTGGATTGATCCGCATGCTCGACCTGCTCGGCGACACCCCGGCGATGGTGATGTCGGACCTTGGCGAGATCCTCGCCCAGTCGAGGATGTCCGTGCTGCTCGGCGGTGATCACACGAGCTTCACCGGCGATCGGAGGTACCACGCGTACCGCTGGTTCACCGAGCCTGATGCTTGGGCGATGCACCCGCCCGAGCAGCGCGAGCACCACGCACGCGTCCTCGTCGCCGACCTCCGCGCCACTGCGGGCCGCCGCTCTGGCGATCCCGTTGTCCAGGGCCTGATCGCTCGCCTGCAGGCCGCAAGCCCGGACTTCGCCCGCCGCTGGTCCGAGCACGAGGTCGAGGTCCGGCGAGCCGACCAGAAGACCTTCGTCCATCCCAGAGTCGGCAGCCTCCTGATGGACTGCGAAACTCTCGTCACCCCGGACCTCGGCCAGATGCTGTTGGTCCTCACTCCTGCCGACACCGAATCGAGAGAACGCCTGGACCTCCTCCGAGTCGTCGGCACCGAAACCTTCAGCACCGACCAGGAACGCTGACGCCGTACGCCGGACAACAGCACGGCGAGCGCACCCACACGCCAACGCCCACGCGTCCAATGTCACCACCCCACACGCCACAAGTACCGGCCCCCGATCGGGGGCCGGTACTTGGTTGAGTTGATGGGTCGGGCGTCTGCTCGAGGCGGCCGCGGGGCAGCCGGTTGCCCTCCGCCCCCGTCACCACGCCACAAGTACCGGCCCCCGGTCGGGGGCCGGTACTTGATTGGGTTGGTGGGTCGAGTTCTCGTACGGCTACCTCAGGCCGAAGGCCTTGGTGATTGTTTGGGTGATCCCGCCGCCGTTGCGTTGCTTGGCGGTGACTCGCACCGACACCTGATCAGCCCGCGCGGGCGCGTGCAGCGTCGTCTGCCAAGTTCCCTTGTGCTCCTTGAGGTTCTGGCGTTCCCAGGTGATGCCGTCGTACGAGACCTCGAGCACGACGGATATGACCGCATCCTCCCGACCACCACTTCCAAGCACGGCAGGTCTGATACCAAAGGCCGAATTGCGTTTCGCGCGCCCAGCAGCATCCACGTCCACGGTGTAGTCGAGCTGGGCCAACGGCAGGGCCAGGTTCTCGGCTTCGCCGGAGGTGAAGGTCCACTCGGTGTGCGTGGTGGTCGAGTACGGCGTGAGGTCGGCATTGCCGACCGTGTCGGCCACCAACCGATACGGAAGCTTCTCAGGCGCGAGGTCACCGACGCCGAAGTCCGGGCGCGGTCCGTTCTGCGCCAGCAGCCGATCGCCCTGGTACAAAGCGAAGCTGCGCGTCATCAGCGAGTCCCCGCTGTGCGCCGACCCGCCGTCACCGAACCCGGCGATCATTCCGCCCATCGCATTCCCGACGCGGTGCGGGACCTCGAACCCGAGCATGCGCGGCCGCACCAACGGACCGAACCACCGCTCGTTCTGCACACTGCGCGGCTGATAGCTCACCACATCCGTGAACGTCGCCCACCCGTCGATCGCCCCGTATTGCTGCCACTTCGCGCCCGCCGACACCCAGTCGGTCCGATGCCCGACCGCAGGCTTGCGCGGGAACGGCGGGACGCGGGTCATCCCGTACCCGGCGTACGGATACGCAGCAGGCCAGTGCTCGTACGCCGGGCTGTCCTCGCGGCTCTCGCGTACCGCCTGACCTCCCGCAGGTGCGAAGTCGTTCTCGATCCGCGCGAGGCTGCCCGGATCCGTCGCCGCGGACGGGTCGTTCGGAATCCCACCCTGGTGGTAGTCGGCCAGGTCGTACAGGTACGACGGCACCGGATGCGCCTCAACGGCCAGTTCGGTCCGGCCACGCTTGAGCTGAGCGATCAACGCCTCACCCTCGTCCAGCGTGAGCGACGCAGTCGGCACAGGCCCGAGGCTGCGCCCGTCCGGATCGCCGTACCAGTCGCTCTTGCGGCCATCCATGTCATTGACCACCAGCAGCATCGCCGCGCCCGCAGCATGTGCCGCCGCAGCCTGCTCGACAGGTGCAACGTCAGGACTGCTCCGTACGACGACAGCCTTACCGCGCACGGACAACCCGCGATAATCGGTACCGGTACCAGCAAAGACAGCGCTGACGCGCGACTTGCCGTCCCGGAAAGCAGCAGACCCCGGCTGCACGAGAAGAGAGTCGTCGAGCGTCCGCCCGCCGTACGCGAGCTTCAACGGCGTCTGCTCGGCCCGGAACCGCGTGGTGAAGACGAAGCTGCCCTTCTGCACCTTCGTCTTCGTCGGCAGTGCCCACAGGCTGTCGTACGCCGGCGGCGGCATCAGGATCGCGTGCAGCGCCTGCGCGTCGCTCGGATCCGGCGCCGACGTGAACGACCGGAAGAGATCGACCCGGCTGGTCGTGACGGTCGTCGGCAGCGGAGTCGCGACCTTGACCTCGCGGATCCCCGACCCGTCGAGCACCACGGTCCGGTCACCAGTGAGGTTCACCTCGGGTGCCGTCAGCACCGCCAGACCGAGCGAGTGAGGACCATGAAGGCCTTGTACGTCGAGCGTCGCGACCACCGTGTACGAACCAGGAGCCCAACGACTGGTGAGCTTCCCGTCGGGCAACCACAGCACGGTGGTCTTGCCGTCCGCGCCGGTGATCTCGACCTCGCCGCTGACGGGCTTGCCGGTCTTGTCCTTCAGCTGGACGGTCAGGTTGTGCTTCTTCGGCTCGACAGACAGACCGACCGCCGTGTGCACGGTGCCGAAAGAAGAGCGCGCGACGACCTGAGCGGCGTACTGGCCGGGCTTCAAACCCTTCGGGTCAGCCGTGACACCGACGGTCGAGGTCCCGCGCGCCGGCACCGTGACCTGACGCGCCGCCAAGGTGAACACCCCGGAGGTCGACAGCTCCAGCGCGATCGGACGATCCGTGGTGTTGCGGTAGGTGATCTGCCGCTTGACCGGCTTGGGGGTCGATCCCGACAGAACGAGCCCGGCATCCACCGACCCGGTCGCGACAATCTGACCGTGCAGAGAGGCCGCCGCCACATCCAGCCGCCCACTGCCTGCCTCGTACGGCGTGTAGGCGGGCGTCAGCGCCGTCGTACTCATCAACGCGTCCTTGAGCTGCGCACCGGTCCACTCCGGGTGCTGCCCAGCCAGCAACACGGCCGCACCGGCGACGTGCGGCGCAGCCATCGAGGTGCCGCTGTCGGTTCGGTAGTAGCCCTCGCTCCCGTCGTTCATCTGCTGCGACCGCGCAGCCAGTACGTCGACGCCCGGCGCGGTCAGGTCAGGCTTGAGGCCGTCGTCGAACATCCGCGGCCCGACGCTCGAGAACCCGGCGAGCTGATCCGACGTGTCCACCGCGCCGACAGTCAGAGCGGCGTCGGCGGTGCCGGGCGCGCTCACGGCGTACGGCGTGTTGCCCGAGTTGCCCGCAGCGATGACGAACAGCGCACCCGTCTCGGCGCTCAGCCGGTTGACCGCCTGGCTCAGCGGGTCGTCCTGGGTGTGCCAGGCCGCCGTCCCGAGGCTCATGTTGATCACCTTGGCGTGCTCGGTCCGCGCCGCCCACTCCATCCCGGCGATGATTCCCGAGATCGGGCCCGAGCCGCTGTCGCCGAGGACCTTGCCGATCACCAGGTCGGCGCCGGGCGCGACGCCGCGCTCCTTGCCGTCCGAGGCGGCGCCGGTGCCGGCGACGGTGGACGCCGTGTGCGTCCCGTGGCCGTTCCGGTCGATGACGTCCTCGCCGGCCACGAAGCTCCGGGTCGCGACGATGCGCGGGGCGAGGTCCGGGTGAGTGGTGTCCACGCCGGAGTCCAGTACGGCGACGCGTACGCCGGTGCCGACGGCACCCGTCTCCCACACGGCGGGGGCGCCGATCTGCGCGGTCGTGTCGGCGAGCATCGCCTTCGCCTGGCCGTCGAGCCAGATCTTGTCGATGCCGGCGGCGAACGCCGGGGCCGCCGGCGCCACGCGACGAGCGGCCGACGCGCTGGTGACAGACGACCAGAACGCATCCGATCGCTGGGCGCGGACCGCCGCGCCTCCGACCGACGGGAGATCCTGCGCGACGCTCGCACCCTTCAGCGCGGTACGGGCTCTACCGGCAGCATCCGGCGCTCCGGCCGTGCTGGTGACGATCAGCGGCAGCTCCTTCGTCCGCGCGTCGTCGTACCCCTGGGCGACCAGTTCGCTGACATTGAACAGCTGCTTGTCGAGCCGCCCGGTCGCGACGTACGGCATGGCCTCGTCGGGAAGCACGAAGGTGTCGCCCGCCTCGACGGTCACCCGGACCGATCCGGTCGCCCGAGGTGCACGGACGACGGCCTGGACAGAGACCGCTCGGCCGGATCCGCGGGCGACCGTCACCTTGTCGCCGGTGATCAGCGTGAGCTCGAGCGGTCCGGCAGCAGAGGCGGTAGCTGTAGGCGGCGGTGGCTCGGCGCCGGCCGGCGCAGGAGCGGCGACGCCGGCGATCAGGATTAAGGCCGCAAGCGGCACAAGGGCAGATGAACGGCGCACGTTTCCTCCGGGGTCAGGGGTGACCGCATCCGATCAGCCGCGGTGAAACGTGTAAACGGAATGCCCATTTCGGCCAGCAACCAGGGCCGTTTTGGCCAGACTGGTCACGGACCCTCGCCAGGGACCACCTACCGTGGGGGCCATGACCTCCAACGAGCTCGGCTCCTCGACCTCGCCCTATCTTCGGCAGCACGCGGAGAATCCGGTGGCCTGGAAGCAGTGGGGGGAGGCGGCGTTCGCGGAGGCGCGGGAGCGGGACGTGCCGGTGTTCTTGTCGGTGGGGTACTCGGCCTGTCACTGGTGTCACGTGATGGCGCACGAGTCGTTCGAGGACGAGGCGACGGCGGCGTACCTGAACGAGCACTTCGTGAACGTGAAGGTGGATCGCGAGGAGCGGCCGGACGTCGACGCGATCTACATGGAGGCGACGGTCGCGATGACAGGCCGGGGCGGCTGGCCGATGTCGGTGTTCCTGACGCCGACGGGGGAGCCGTTCTTCTGCGGGACGTATTTCCCGGCGGACGCCCGGCACGGGATGGCGAGCTTCCGGCAGGTGCTCGAGTCGCTGACCGATGCGTGGCGGACCAAGCGGGAGCAGATCGCGGGGATCGGGCAGTCCGTGGTCGAGCAGCTCGGGGCGCGGCAGCAGGTTGCCGGGGGAGCGATCGACGCGGCCGTGCTGGAGCGGGCGGCCGCCGTACTGAAGGTGGACTTCGATCCGGTGGACGCCGGGTTCGGGCAGGCGCCGAAGTTCCCGCCGTCGATGGTGCTCGACTTCCTGCTGCGGCATCACCGGCGGACCGGGTCCGAGGACGCGCTCGCGATGGTCGAGGCGACCTGCGAGCGGATGGCGCGGGGCGGGATGTACGACCAGCTGGCCGGCGGGTTCGCGCGGTACAGCGTGGACGCGCAGTGGATCGTGCCCCACTTCGAGAAGATGCTGTACGACAACGCGCTGCTGCTCGACGTCTACACGCACTGGTGGGCCGTCAGCGGGTCGCCGCTGGCTCAGCGCGTCGCGACCGAGACGGCCGACTTCCTGCTCGCGGAGCTGCGGACGCCGGAGGGCGGGTTCGCCTCGGCGCTCGACGCGGACACCGAGGGTGAGGAAGGCAAGTACTACGTCTGGGCGCCTGACGAGTTGCGCGAGGTGCTCGGGGACGACGACGCGGCCTGGGTGGTCGAGCTGTGCGACGTGAGTGGAACGTTCGAACACGGTACGTCGGTGCTGCAGCTGCGGCGGGGTCCGGACGACGCCGAGCGGTGGTCCCGGGTCAAGCGACTGTTGCTGGAGGCCCGTGGGCCGCGGACCTATCCGGGACGCGACGACAAGGTCGTCGCCGCGTGGAACGGGTTGGCGATCACGGCACTGACGCGGGCCGGGATCGTGCTCGACAGGCCCGAGTACGTCGACGCCGCGGTGCGGGCGGCATCGTTGATTCGCGACGTGCACCTGGACTCGTCGGGGCGGTTGTACCGGACCTCGCGGGACGGTGTCGTGGGGTCGGCGCACGGGGTGCTGGAGGACTACGCGGCGTACGCGCAGGCCTGCTTGGTGTTGCTGGCAGCAACCACCGATGCCGAATGGTTGACTCTGGCAAAGGCTTTGCTGGACAGGGTTCTGGAGCAGTTCGTTGCTGATGGCTCCTTCTTCGACACGGCCGGCGATGCAGAGAAGCTAGCGTGGCGGCCGCAGGATGCGACCGACAATGCGAGTCCGTCGGGGGTGTCGCTGGCGGCGGAGGCGTTCACCACTTTGGCGTCGGTGACGGGGGAGGCTCGGTACGAGGAAGCGGCCGAGTTGGCGCTTGCTGCGTCGGCGGTGCTGGCGGCTCGGGCCCCACGTTTTGCCGGCCGGGCGCTCGCGGTTGCGGAAGCGCAGCAGGCCGGACCACTTGAGATCGCGATTGTTGGTCCGCAATCAACCTCCGACGTCGCCTCGGCCGGCGAGCTGGTGCGAGTCGCCGTCGCCAACGCACCCTGGGGGACGGCCGTCGTGCGGGGTGAGCCTGGTTCCGACGTACCACTTCTGGCCGGGCGTGGGCTGGTGGACGGGCGTGCCGCGGCGTACGTGTGTCAGAAGTTCACCTGCAAGCTCCCGGTCGTGTTGCCGGAAGACCTTCGCGCGGAGTTGACGACAGGCCACTGACAACGCGGGCCAACGCGGGTTTTCCCTGTCGTTTCGCGAGATTCCCTTGACTCTTGCCCGACTGAGGCGCAGAGTCCTCCCTCAGTCGGATGTAACAGGATGCGCATGTCCTGACACACAGTGTCACAAATGAGGCAGTGGCACTGCTGGGTCAGTTGCGTCCGGCGTCCCCAATTGAATTGGTCGCTGCGCCCAAACAGCGACCACACCGTGAGGAGATGTTGTCTTGAAACGACTGACATCAGCAGGGGCGGTGGCCATCGTCGCAGCTGCGGGTCTGGCTGCGACCATCACCGGCACGCCCGCCGGAGCCGCCAACCGTACGGCCCCGCTCCCGGCATCCGGCTTCAACGAGCCGGCCGCCATCAAGGCCGAGAACGCGCTGACCGCGCAGACGGCCGCCGCCCTCGGACTCGGCGGAGGCGAGCAGCTCGTCGCCCGCGGCGTCGCGGCGGACCCGGACGGCACCGAGTTCGTGCACTACGACCGCACCTACAACGGCCTGAAGGTCGTCGGCGGTGACCTGATCGTCAAGCGCAAGGGCGAGGCGATCGGCGGGGTGACGTACAACCGCAACGCCAAGAGCGTCGCCGTCAGCTCGACCAAGCCGACCTTGTCCCAGGCCTCGGCGCTCGGCACGGCGGCCAAGTCGGCCGAGTTCAAGGCAACCAGCAACAAGGGTTCGCTGATCGTCTTCGCGGCCACCGGCAAGCCGGTCCTGGCCTACGAGGTCGTCACCACCGGCACCAAGGCCGACCAGACCCCGTCGGTCCTGCACAGCTACATCGACGCCAAGTCCGGCGCCGTCCTTGCCCAGGACGACGAGATCAAGACCGGTACCGGCAACTCGATGTACTCCGGCACGGTGAGCATCGGTACGTCGGGCAGCTTCTCGATGACGGACCCGAGCCGTGGTGGCAACTACACCACCGACCTGAACGGTGCGACGTCCGGCAACGGCACCACCTTCACGGACCCCGACGACACCTGGGGCAGCGGCACCACCGCGAACCGCCAGACCGCCGGTGTCGACGCGCACTTCGGCGCCCAGCTGACCTGGGACTACTACAAGAACGTCCACGGCCGCAACGGCATCTTCAACAACGGTCAGGGTGCGCGGTCCCGCGTGCACTACGGCAACGCGTACGTGAACGCCTTCTGGGACGGCACCCAGATGACGTACGGCGACGGATCGGGCAACGCCCGCCCGCTGACCGCCATCGACGTGGCCGGCCACGAGATGAGCCACGGTGTCACCGAGGCGACCGCGAACCTGAACTACTTCGGCGACGCGGGCGGCCTGAACGAGTCCACCTCGGACATCTTCGGCACCGCTGTGGAGTTCTCGGCGAACAACTCGTCCGACCCGGGTGACTACCTGATCGGCGAGAAGATCAACATCAACGGCAACGGCACGCCGCTGCGCTACATGGACAAGCCGTCGAAGGACGGTGCCAGCAAGGACTGCTGGACCACCAGCACCGGCGGGCTCGACCCGCACTACTCCTCCGGCCCGCTGAACCACTGGTTCTACCTGGCCTCCGAGGGCACCGGCAGCAAGGTCATCGGTGGGGTCACCCACGCGAGCACCGCCTGCAACGGCGCCACCATCGCCGGCGTCACCCGTGACGTCGCCGCCAAGGTCTGGTACCGGACGCTGAGCACCAAGCTCACCTCGGGCAGCACCTACAAGGACGCCCGCGAAGGCGCCATCAACTCGGCCAAGGAGCTGTACGGCGCGGACTCCGCGCAGTGCAAGGGCATCGAGGCCGCGTTCACCGGCATCTCCGTCCCGGCCGGCACCGCCGCCTGTGGCGGTGGCACCGACCCGGAGCCGCCGACCGGTGACAACCTGATCAAGAACCCGGGCTTCGAGTCCGGCGCCACCAACTGGGGCGGCACCACCGGAGTGATCACCAACTCCAGCTCCAAGCCGGCCCACGGCGGCAGCTACAAGGCGTGGCTGCAGGGCAACGGTCGCTCGACGACGGAGAACGTCACCCAGTCCGTCGCCATCCCGGCGGCGGCCACCGCGGCCAGCCTGTCGTTCTGGATCCGGATCGACACCGCGGAGACCACCGGCTCGACGGTCTACGACACGGTGAAGGTGCAGGTCGTCGACGGTGGCACCACCACCACGCTCGGCACCCTGTCGAACCTGAACAAGTCGACGTCGTACGTGCAGAAGACCTTCAACGTGACGCAGTACAAGGGCAAGACGGTCACGGTGAAGTTCCTCGGCCAGGAAGACTCGTCGCTGCAGACGAGCTTCGTGATCGACGACGTCTCGCTGGTCGCCGGCTCCTGATCTGAGCCTGCTGGTCCCGTCCGGGGCGCACACCTCCCGCCCGAGGCTGTGCGCCCCGGACTCTTTTGTTGGACACAGTCTTTGTGAGGCAAGGGAGTCCAATCACATGTCCAAGTCCCTTCTGTACGGCGTCGTCGGCGCCGCACTCGTCTCCACCGCCCTGGTGCCGAGCGCCCCCGCCGACGCGACGGTCGTTGCCGAGTCACCCGACATCTCCGTCACCAACGTCAAGGCCCATCTCGACCAGCTCCAGTCGATTGCCACCAGCAACGGTGGCAACCGCTACACCGGCCGCCCCGGCTACCGCGCCTCGGCCGACTGGGTGAAGTCCAAGCTCGACGCGGCCGGCTACACCACCACGCTGCAGTCCTTCTCGACGTCGGCCGGTACGTCGTACAACGTGATCGCGGAGTGGCCGCACGGCGACGCGAACCACGTCGTGATGACCGGCTCGCACCTGGACAGCGTCAGCGTCGGTCCGGGCATCAACGACAACGGCACCGGCAGCTCCGGTGTCCTGGAGACCGCGCTCGCGTACGCCGCGAGCGGCCAGACCCCGCGGAACCGTCTGCGCTTCGGCTTCTGGGGTGCCGAGGAGCTCGGTCTGCTCGGCTCGAAGTACTACGTCAACAACCTGCCGTCGGCCGAACGCGACAAGGTCGAGTTGTACCTGAACTTCGACATGACCGGCTCGCCGAACCCGGGCTACTTCGTCTACAACGACAACCCGGCCGGCAACGGTGCGCGCGACGACCTGACGGCGTACTTCACCAGCAAGTCGATCCAGACCGAGTACATCGACGTGCAGGGCCGGTCCGACCACGCGGCCTTCCGGTCGCTCGGAATCCCCACGGCGGGGACGTTCTCCGGTGCCGAGGGCATCAAGACCTCGGCCCAGGCGACGAAGTGGGGCGGGACGGCCGGGCAGGCGTACGACCCCTGCTACCACCGGTCCTGCGACACGATCAGCAACCTGAACCTGACCTCGCTGGACCGGCAGAGCGACGCGATCGGCCACATGGTCTGGAACTACGCGCAGAAGGACTACGGCACGACCAACCCGCCGACCGGCGGCAACCTGCTGCTCAACCCGGGCTTCGAGTCCGGCGCGACGAACTGGACCGGGACCACCGGCGTGATCACCAACTCCAGCTCGAAGCCGGCGCACGGCGGCAGCTACAAGGCCTGGCTGCAGGGCAACGGACGGTCGAGCACCGAGAACGTCGGCCAGTCGGTCGCGATCCCGGCCTCGGCGACGGCGGCGAGCCTGTCGTTCTGGATCCGGATCGACACCGCGGAGACCACGGGGTCCACGGTGTACGACACGGTGAAGGTCCAGGTGGTCGACGGCGCGACGACGTCCACGCTGGCGACCTTGTCGAACCTGAACAAGGCCACGGCGTACGTGCAGAAGACGTACGACGTCACGGCGTACAAGGGCAAGACGGTGACGGTGAAGTTCCTCGGTCAGGAGGACTCGTCGCTGCAGACCTCGTTCGTGATCGACGACGTGGTGCTGGGTACGAGCTAGACCGGTTTGCAGAGTTTGCCGGGCGCGGCGGCTTCGGTGAGCAGTTGGGTCACCGGAGTCGCCAGCGGCTTCAGGCGCGGGTCTTCCATCCGGGCGATTCCGCCGCCGGCCGAGATCGCGATGATCATGTCGTCGGGGTGCTTGATCGTCGGCTTGGTCGAACCGATGCCGGCCCAGTCGACCTGGCTCACCGCGTCGTTGAGCGACGTGAGGAAGGCCGCGTCGAGCTTGCACTTGTGCGTCTGCTTGCCGCGCTGGCTCACGGTGGTGACACCGTCGGTGCCGATCACGACCTTGTCGTCGAAGCCCGCGAAACCACCGGTGCGGGTGACGGTGATCGGCCCCGCCTCGGGTGTGCTCGGTGTCGGAGTGCTGGTCGCGGGGGAACTCGGGCTGGGACTGCTTCCGGCGCCCGAGTCGTCTCCGCAGCCGGCCAACAGCAGACCGGCGGCGGCAGTAGCAGTTGCGGCGGCAAGACGAAGGTTCCTCACACCCTCATGCATACCCACTTCCATGCGGGCGGCAGACTTCGTGCATGGGCTGGTACACGAATGTCATCCGGCTGTTAGGGCGCCGGCCCTGGTTCGCCACTGTCGGTCGCACTCTCATGCCTCTTGATCGCTGGCTGCAACGACGCACCGGTGGGCGGGTCAACATCCTCGGCAAGAGCGCGCTGCCGACGCTGCTGCTGACCACCACCGGCCGCAAGTCGGGCGAGCCGCGGACCGTGCCGCTGATCTACGCGCACGACGGCGACTCGTTCGTGGTGACCGCGTCCAACTGGGGCCAGCAGCACCATCCGGCCTGGTCCGGCAACCTGATCGCCTGCGGTGACGCGGTCGTGGCGTTGCCGGGCGGCCGCGACGTACCGGTCCGGGCCGCGCTCGCCGAAGGGGCCGAGCGCGACCGCGTCTGGCCGCTGGTGACGAAGGTGTGGCCGGCGTACGACACGTACGTCGTACGCAGTGGTCGGGACATCCGGGTCTTCGTGCTGTCGCCTAGTTGAGCTGCCTGGTCAGGTCGACCAGGGCCCGGGTGAGCATCACCCGGTTCTCGAACAGCACGTGGTCGGCGGCCGACGCGGGCTTGCCGAGACTCTCCAGCGGAAGCGCGGTGAACGTCGCCCGGGCCAGCAAGGACCCCAGGTACCCGTAGCGGACCTGCTCCAGCGGCACCGGCATGCCCTCGGCGGCCAACCCCTCCGTGAACGCCTCGAGGATCACGCGGTGCACAGCAGGGAGCGCGGCGGGCGACAGCTCACCGGCGTGGGCCAGCCCCACGAGGAGCTGGCCCAGATCGAAACCGACGGCCTGCGGGCAGTCGAAACCCCAGTCGATGACCACGAACTCGTCCGGACTGCCCAACGGGACCAGCAGGTTCTGCGGGCTCGCGTCCCCGTGCTGGTAGCACTGCGGCAGAGCATCGAGGGCATCCAGTACGGCGGGCAACTGCTCGCCCAGCTCGAGCAGGTCGTCGCGCAGGCTGTGGTCGCCGGTGTTGCAGACGGCCGACGCGAGCAACGGATGGCGCCAGGTCTCCTTGTCGGCCAGCGCGGGCAGTGCCGTCATCAGGACCCGGCCCTCGGCGTAGTACCGCAGGCCGACGCCCGGCTTGTCGACGTCCGTGCGCGGCAGGAACGGAGCCACCAGGTGCGGCCGGCGGCGGGCGGACAGCCGGCCGAGCAGGAAGGCCGCCCGGCCGAAGCGCTCCAGGCCCCAGATCCCCGGCTCCTGGACGACGTGCTCCATCCACAGCGTCGCGCGGTCGTCGTCGTACTCGACGATCCGGTACGTCGTCGGCAGCCGCAGGCCGTCCGGCAGCACGGCGGCGATGTCGCTCTGGTGCACGGCGACCTCCAGCCGCCAGGGCATGTTCTGGACGAACTCCTCGCGGAACGGCTCGGGGATGAGGTGGATCAGGTCCCAGTGCCGCGGGGACTGGAGCTGCTTGACGAAGCTGCACCAGTCGGTGGTGGAGCCGTTGGCCAGCCGGGCCGTGCCGAGGACCCGCAGCAGGGCTGCGGTGCTCGGCGTACCGATCTCGTAGGGGAAGGTCTCGACCCGACTGCTGAGCGGCACGGCGGACGGGTCGCCGGTGACGGCCCGGACGAGCTCGGTGAGCTGGACGTCGTCGAGCGCGTCCCGGCCGAGTGGTTCGAGTGCGGTGATGGTCATCAGATTCCCCCCGAAAAGCAAAGCAGCTTTACCATTTGGATAGTAAAGTGGCTTTATGACTTCCGTCAACGGCCTTTCGGGTCTGAACCATCCGCCGCACGTGGCCAACCTGCTGGGCGCGGTGATGGCGACGATGCGCGACGAGATCCTGGAGGGTTCGGGACAGCCGTTCCCGGGCCTCCGGGTGTCGCACTACCGGCTGCTCGACCTGATTCCGCCGGACGGCGCGCGGATCACCGATCTGGCCGCGCACGCGGGGATGAGCAAGCAGGGGCTCGGTCAGCACGTCGACTACCTGCAGGCACACGGGTACGCCGAGTCCGCGCGGCTGGAGACGGATCGAAGGGTGCGGCTGGTCCGGCGTACGCGCAAGGGCGACGAGGCGACGGCGTTCGCCCGGGGCGCGATCGACCGCGTGGAGCAACTGTGGGCCGAGCGGCTGGGCAACGACCGGTACGCCGACTTCCGGAAGGCGCTGATCGAGATCGGCGGCAACCGGATCGAGGCGTAGAGCGGCTCAGCCCGCCTGGTAGGTGGCGATGCTGACGGCGACGTAGTGGCAGACGAACGCGGCCACCGTGCACGCGTGGAAGATCTCGTGGAAGCCGAACCACAGCGGTGACGGGTTCGGCCGCTTGGTGCCGTAGATGACCGCGCCGATCGAGTAGAGCCCGCCGCCGATCGCCAGCAGCGTCACCACGGCCGCGCCGCCGAGGTGGTAGAAGTCGCCCATCCAGAAGATCGCGACCCAGCCCAGGGCCAGGTAGATCGGGGTGTAGAGCCAGCGCGGGGCGCCGACCCAGAAGATCCGGAACAGGATGCCGATCAGCGCGCCACCCCAGGCCAGGCTGAGCAGCAGGATCCGATCGTTGCCGCGGAGCAGCACCACCCCCAGCGGGGTGTAGGTGCCGGCGATCAGCAGGAAGATGTTGCTGTGGTCGAGCCGGCGCAGGACCGCCTCGCCGGTCGGGCCCCAGTAGAACCGGTGGTAGAGCGCCGAGATGCCGAACAGCAGCATCGAGCCCAGCGTGTAGACGGCCGCGGCCCAGCGGGCGCTCGTGGTCGGGGCGAGGCAGATCAGCACGATGCCCGCGGCGGTCGCCAACGGGAAGGTGCCGGCGTGCAGCCAGCCGCGCAGTTTCGGCTTCAGGGCCTGGCCCAGGCGGTGCCCGGTCTCACGTTCGGCCGGCGGTTCGGTGGGGGTGGTGCCGTCGGTCACGGTCTTGGCCGTCATACGCCATCCTCCTCGGAACGCCGTCGGAACTCGTACCTACGCAACCGTAACCTACGGTTGCGTAGGTTCAATGGTCCTCAAGGATGAAATGTAGGCCACCTCACGGCGTACGGGAGAGTCGGCCGGAGTGTTCCGCGACACTCACTGAAGTGTCTGATGCGATCGAGAGTCGATAAGTTCGATGTTCGTCAAGGCCTCTGCGACCCCGCCGATCTGGGCTAGCCTCGTTGGGGCACGCCTGCACCACCTCCGATCCCGCAGACGGCCCGGTCGAGGACTCGAGGAGAACACCTGCCCATGCGGACACCCGGCAAGCAGCGCCTGCGCAACGCCGTGTACGGACTGTACGAGCGCCGGCTGGCGCGCTCCCTGTCCCCGGACCGGATGCCGCGCCACATCGGCGTGATCATCGACGGCAACCGGCGCTGGGCCCGGGCCTCGGGCGATCCGGTGTCGCGCGGGCACGAGGCGGGCGCGAGCAAGATCTCGGAGTTCCTGGGCTGGTGCGACGAGGTCGGCGTCAAGGTGGTGACGGTCTGGATGCTGTCCACCGACAACCTGACCCGCCCGGCCGACGAGCTGGAGCCGCTGCTGCGGATCATCGAGCAGACCGTCGAGGAGATGGCCGCGGTCGGTGGCCGGCGGATCCACCCGGTGGGAGCGCTGGACCTGCTGCCGTCGGCGACCGCGGAGGTGCTGAAGAGCGCGGAGACCGCGACGCAGCACGTCGACGGCCTGCTGGTGAACGTCGCCGTCGGGTACGGCGGGCGCCGCGAGCTGGCCGACGCGGTCCGCTCGCTGCTGCTGGAGGAGGCCGCCAAGGGCATCTCGATCGAGGAGCTGGCCGAGCGCGTCGACGTCGAGCACATCGCCGAGCACCTGTACACGAAGGGTCAGCCGGACCCGGACCTCGTCATCCGCACCTCCGGCGAGCAGCGTCTCGGCGGCTTCCTGCTGTGGCAGAGCGCGCTGTCGGAGTTCTACTTCTGCGAGGCCCTGTGGCCCGACTTCCGGCACGTCGACTTCCTGCGCGCGATCCGCTCGTACGCCCAGCGCGAGCGCCGCTTCGGCGTCTGAACGTCAACTGACCGATCCCACGACGGGTTTGGCTGGTTCTCCGCGGCCACAGCGGGTGCAGGTGCCTCGACGACGCAGGTAGTACGCGTACGCCGCGACGCCGAGCGCCGTACCCCAGCCGACCCACAGCACCCCGGGCATCACCAGCCCCCAGGCCGACCCGGGGTTGTCATCGATCAGTCGCAGGTTCATCAGCCCGGCCGGGATCAGCACCACCGCCACGATCAGGGCCGGGACGATCGCCCGCGACGGCGGCACCCGGCGCCCGGCCCGCCACCAGATCCAGCGCGGGTACACCTCGCCCCACCCCTGCACGAGCCCGTGCGTCAGGATGCTCCCGCCGACCCCCAGCAGGGCCATCGCGAGCCCGATCTCGAGCATGCCCGGGGTGTCGCTCATCATCTGGCGGAACTCGTCGGAGATCCCCAGCGGCCACCCGAAGTACCAGGCGACGCGGGTGAACTCGTACGGCACGTTCGAGAGCACCGCGACCCAGACCGCCCGGCGTCCCCACCGCAGCGCCGATTCCGGCGTCGTCCAGGCCGCCGGCGGCCCGTGTCGGCGTCCGCAGGACACGCAGGCCTTCCGGGCTCGGCGGTGGTACGCGATCGCCGTAGCGGCCCACAGGAGCCCGCCGAGGAAGATCAGCAGCACGTTCACGCGGTGCCAGTACAGGATGTCCTCGAGCCCGCCCTGCTGACCGGGGACCCCGGTGAACGCGAACACCAGCAACGCGGGGGACAGGGCAAGGACCGCGAGCGGCGTGTAGTCGGGGATCGCGAGCGTCAGCCCGACCGCCAGCACGGCCCCGAATGCCTGCGGCAACCACCCGCGCGGCCGTCGTACCGTCATCAGCACCGCGACCACCGCGCCGGTGAACCCGAGCACGGCCATCACCGGCGCCACCACGTCCACCGGAGCGCCTTCCAGCAGCGACGCCGTGGACCGGTCGTCCTCGATCCTCGCGAACGGGTATCCCGCGCCGCCCGTTGCCCAGAAAACGCCCAGCACGCCGTACGCGAAGGACCAGAGGGCTGTCGCGCACCCGATCCAGATCGACCAGTTCTTCCGCATGGATCCAGCCTGGTTCGTACGCTGCGTGAGCGGATCCCTCCTGCGGGCGATCGGCTTCCCCCGCACGGGTGAACGGGCGGGCGGCAACGTGTAACAAGCCGTTAACCCCGTGGGCGGGCGTGTCGGGCTGCGGCGTTTCGCGGACCGTCCTACTCTCGGTGGTGACGGTCGGAGGGGAAGCCGGCTGTCGCGGGAGGCCCGATCAGATGAGAATCGCTCGCCAGCCGGTTGCCCCATGAGGGGCAGAACGGAGTGCCCGAGACCTACGGTCTCGATCTTGCTGATCCCCGGCCACGCCACGGCGTGCCGGAGGGGGTCTGCACCAGACCTCCGGGCCTGTTCCCGGTCCACTACCTAACCACTGGTGGGCCGGGCGTGGTGCACGCTGCGGCCCGAGAGGACGTGCGACATGGCTGCCACCCACGCCAAGGCGTCAAGCACCTCATCCACGCCGGACCAGCGCACTTACGTGCTGGACACCTCGGTCCTGCTCAGCGACCCGCACGCGATGGAGCGGTTCGACGAGCACGAGGTGATCATTCCGGTCGTCGTTGTCACCGAACTGGAGGGCAAACGGCATCACCCCGAACTCGGCTACTTCGCCCGCACCGCGCTGCGCATGCTGGACGAGTTCAGGATTCTGCACGGACGTCTGGACGCACCCCTGCCAGTGGGGGAGAAGGGTGGAACCCTCAGGGTCGAGCTGAACCACACCGATCCTGAGGGCCTGCCGGCCGGTTTCCGGCTCGGCGACAACGACAGCCGTATCCTCGCGGTGGCCTGCAACTACAAGGCCGAGGGCCGCGACGTCACGCTGGTCTCGAAGGACCTGCCGATGCGGGTCAAGGCGTCGGCCTGCGGCCTGGTGGCCGAGGAGTACCGCGCGGAGCTCACGCTGGAGTCCGGCTGGACCGGTATGAGCGAGCTCGAGGTCGAGACGGCCGACGTCGACAGCCTGTACGAGGACGGCGTACTGGAACTGCGGCAGGCCGGTGAGTTCCCGACCCACACCGGTCTGGTGCTGCTGTCGGACCGCGGCAGTGCGCTCGGCCGGGTGATGCCCGACAAGCGGGTCCGGCTGGTCCGCGGCGACCGGGAAGCGTTCGGCCTCCGCGGCCGGTCCGCCGAGCAGCGAGTCGCGCTCGACCTCCTGCTCGACCCCGACGTCGGCATCGTCTCGCTCGGTGGCCGGGCCGGCACCGGCAAGTCGGCGCTGGCACTGTGCGCCGGCCTGGAGGCGGTGATGGAACGGCGGCAGCACAAGAAGGTGGTCGTCTTCCGCCCGCTGTTCGCGGTCGGCGGCCAGGAGCTGGGCTACCTGCCCGGTTCGGAGTCGGAGAAGATGCAGCCGTGGGCGCAGGCCGTCTACGACACGCTGGGCGCGCTGACCAGCCCGGACGTGATCGACGAGGTGATGGACCGCGGCATGCTCGAGGTGATGCCGCTGACCCACATCCGCGGGCGCTCGCTGCACGACGCGTTCGTGATCGTCGACGAGGCCCAGTCGCTGGAGCGCAACGTGCTGCTCACGGTGCTGTCCCGGATCGGTGCGAACTCCCGCGTGGTGCTCACCCACGACGTCGCGCAGCGCGACAACCTGCGGGTCGGGCGGCACGACGGCGTCGTCGCGGTGGTCGAGAAGCTGAAGGGGCACCCGCTGTTCGCCCACGTCACGCTGACCCGGTCGGAGCGTTCGCCGATCGCCGCGCTGGTGACCGAGATGCTCGAGGACGTGCAGCTCTGAGGGGCGCTTGCGCCGTCGTACGGCGGTGGTTCTGGGGTAGTTCTGTAAAGCCAATTTAAAACTTCTGCGATACCCGGTGCGGCCACACGCCATGTGGCCGCACCGTGTCTTGTGACCTGCTTGTGATCACGGTCTGTTTAGGTCAGAGTATGTTCCTGTTGCAGCCGACGGGGGTCGGGTATCTCGGAAGGACAGATGAAAGCGAAGCGCTCCGTCGCGGTCCTGGCGGTCACTGGGATCGCCGTCGTCTCGATCGTCGCGAGTATCGATCTCTTCAGCTCCCCCAAGACCAGCGCGGCCTCCGACCCGGTCTCCGGGCGGGCCGAGCTCGCCGCGCTGAACAGTGAGAAGAGCCGCGACGCCAAGAAGCCGTCCGCCAAGCCGCAGAGCGTCGAGGAGCAGGCCGCGGAGGTGACCCGGCTGCGCAACCAGATCGAGGCCGTCGAGACCGCCCGCAAGACCATGCAGGACCAGGCCGCACTGCGCCGCAAGGCCAAGAACGCCGCCCTGGCCCGGTACGAGGCGCTCCAGAAGACGAACAACGACTCCCGCAAGGAGCGCGCCAGCCGCGACGCCGCCCGCAAGGAGCTCGAGGGCACGCCGAAGGAGATCGCGCTCAACCTGCTCGACAACCACGGCTGGAAGGAGAGCCAGTTCTCCTGCCTCGACAAGCTGTGGACCAAGGAGTCCCGCTGGAAGGTGTCCGCGGACAACCCGACCTCCAGCGCGTACGGCATCCCGCAGGCGCTGCCCGGCAAGCGGATGGCCGAGTACGGCTCCGACTGGCGCACCAACCCGGTCACCCAGATCAAGTGGGGCCTCGACTACATCGAGGACGCCTACGGCTCCCCCTGCGAGGCCTGGGCCCACTCGAGAGCGAAGAACTGGTACTGATACCTCTGTGACTTCAGAGGTGGCTCGCGCGGCGAGCGAGCGTGGGGAACTGGTGCTGCGGCGGCGGGCTGATGGTGCGCTGGAGCTGCGGGTGAACGGCGTGTTCGTGATGGACGACCAGGAGACCTCCAGCGAGGAGTTGCTGGCCGAGGTTGCCTTGGTGGGTTCGCCGTCGCGGGTGCTGGTGGGCGGCCTGGGGCTGGGCTACACCGTGCGGGCGTTGCTGGCTTCGTCGGCGGTGCGTGAGATCGTCGTGGCCGAGATCGAGCCGGCGTTGGTGGAGTGGATGCGCGAGGGCCTGGTGCCTTCGGTGCTGGACGATCCGCGGGTGGTGGTTGCCGTCGGCGACGTTCGTGACGTGGTCGCCGGGCTTCGGGATTCTGTGGATGCGATCCTGCTGGACGTCGACAACGGGCCGGACTTCCTCGTGTACGACGGGAACGCGGCGATCTACACCGACGGGTTCCTCGGCGTGTGCCGGTCGAAGTTGCGGCCCGGTGGCGTGCTGACGGTCTGGTCCTCGTCCGCGTCGAGCGCGCTGGAAGGGGCTATCGGCAACGTCTTCGGGGCGTGCGTCGTCTCGCCCGTCCCGGTGGCGCTGCAGGGACGGGACGAGACGTACTACGTCTACCAGGGAACGGTTCAGCCCTCGTAGTCGACGGTCAAACGCGGGCCCTTGTCGTCGTGCTCGAAGACGACCGTGCCGGTCAGGCCGGTGAGGTCGCCGGTCGCGGCGACGATCTTGCCGCGGGACGCGTTCTCGTCGGCGGTCGCGCCGTGCACGATCACGAACGAGCCCTCGCGGCCGGCGAGCGTGCCGGTGAAGCGCTCGACCGCGGTGTACGCCGCGGGGCCGGCCGGCGTACCGGCCATCAGCAGCTCGGCCGAGCTGGTGCCGACCAGTTCGCCGTCGGCGAAGGACTTCGCGACCGTGGCGCGGCCGAGCTCGACCCCGTCGGCCTCGTCGTAGGTGGACTGGTCCCACTTGGTGATCTCGAACGACTGGGTGAACGGCATCGGTACTCCTCGGTGCGCGTCGTGGGTTGGGGATGTGGCGTTGTCCACAGACGTTCTACCAGCTCCGGCCGACAGGCCGGATCGACGTACTCTCAAGGTATGGGTGACAACGCGGAATTCAGGATCGAGCACGACACGATGGGCGAGGTCAAGGTGCCTCGGGACGCGTTGTGGCGGGCGCAGACCCAGCGTGCGGTGGAGAACTTCCCGATCTCCGGCCGGCCGCTGGCGCCGGCGCTCGTCCACGCGCTGGCGCAGATCAAGGCCTCGGCCGCGGTGGTGAACGCCGAGCTGGGCGTGGTGGACGCGAAGCTGGCCGAGGGGATCGTCGCGGCCGCCGACCGGGTCAGCACGGGGGAGTACGACGCGGAGTTCCCGATCGACGTCTTCCAGACCGGGTCCGGTACGTCGACGAACATGAACGTCAACGAGGTGCTCGCGACGCTGGCGACCCGGGCGCTCGAGGCCGACGTGCACCCGAACGACCACGTGAACGCGAGCCAGTCGAGCAACGACACCTTCCCGTCGGCGATCCACGTCGCCGCGACGGCGGGCGTCGTGCAGGATCTGCTGCCGGCGCTGGATCACCTGGCCGCATCGCTTGGGCGTAAGGGCGTTGAGTTCGCCGAGGTGGTGAAGTCCGGGCGGACGCACTTGATGGACGCGACGCCGGTGACCCTCGGGCAGGAGTTCGACGGGTACGCCGCGCAGATCCGCCGCGGGGCCGACCGGGTGCGGGCGACGCTTCCGCGCGTCACCGAGCTGCCGCTGGGCGGTACGGCGGTCGGGACGGGGATCAACACGCCGCCCGGTTTCGCCGCGAAGGTGATCACCGAGCTCAACCGTCGTACTGGGCTGGAGCTGAGTGAGGCCGCCGATCACTTCGAGGCGCAGGGTGCGCGGGATGCTCTGGTCGAATTGTCCGGCCAGCTCAAGACGATCGCGGTCAGCCTCACCAAGATCTGCAACGACCTGCGCTGGATGGGTTCCGGGCCGCGGGCCGGCCTCGGCGAGATCGCGTTGCCGGACCTGCAGCCCGGGTCGAGCATCATGCCCGGCAAGGTGAACCCGGTGATCTGCGAGGCGACGCTGATGGTCGCCGCGCAGGTGATCGGCAACGACACCACGATCACCGTGGCCGGTGCCGGCGGCAACTTCGAGCTGAACGTGATGCTCCCGGTGATCGCCCGTAACCTGCTGGAGTCGATCGAGCTGCTGACCAACTCGTCGCGCCTGCTGGCCGACCGCTGCGTCGACGGCATCACCGCGAACGTCGAGCACGCCCGCGCCCTGGCCGAGTCGTCGCCGTCGATCGTCACCCCGCTCAACCGCTACATCGGGTACGAGAACGCCGCCGCGGTCGCGAAGAGCGCGCTCAAGCAGGGCAAGACGATCCGCGAGGTCGTGATCGAGAACGGCCACGTCGAGAACGGCGACCTCACCGAGGCCCAGCTCGACGCCGCCCTGGACGTCCTGTCGATGACCAGACCAGGCAAGCCGTGACGGCGGCCGCCGTACCGGAGCCTGAGAGGTACTGGGAGCCGGGGACCACCATCGAGTGGGTGTACCAAGGGGCCGGGCTGCATCCCGAGCTGCCGAACGTTCGGCCGATGACGGTGGTGCAGGACGACGCCGACGGACTGGTCGCGTGGCTGGCGCCGGGGACGCCGTTGATCAAGCCCGTGCTCACCGACGGGCGCGAGCTGCGGCACGCGGGGCCGACCGGGATGTTCACCGAGCCGCGGGTGCTGAAGCTCGACATCTGGCACGGCACAGGCATCCTCAAGGTCGCGCCGACCGGCAAGCCGTGGTCCCTGTGGCACTTCTGGAACGAGGACGGCTCGTTCCGCGGGTGGTACGTGAACCTGGAGGCCGAGCACCGGCGGGACGCTCGCCGTACGACGACGACGGACTACGTGCTCGACCTGTGGATCACGCCCGACCGCGTGATCGAGTGGAAGGACGAGGACGAACTCGAGGGCGCAGTCCAGGCCGGCCGCTACACGCCGGCCGAGGCCGACCGCATCACCAGAGACGCCCACGCCGCCGTCGAGGACATCGAGGCGTGGACGGCACCGTTCTCCGACGACTGGCACGAGTGGATCGCCCCGCCGAGCTGGCGCCTGCCCGAGGCTCCGACCGGGTACGAGGTCGCCCACATCACCGAGGAACTCCTGGGCTGATTGGTGAGGCCAACTTGCGCGGGGACACGTTCCTCGGCAAGTTGGCCCACCGTCCTACGCCACCGGTAGGTGCCGCGCGAAGAACCGGACCGCGCTCTCGAACTCGAACCGCGGCACCGCCTTGTGCGCACCCGCGTTGGCATGCAGCGACTTCTCCGGCGAGGCGAACGCGTCGAACAACGCGAGGCTCGACGCACGCGGGATGTGCTCGTCGTCCCACTGCAGCAGGAACTCCAGCGGCACGGTGATCTGACTGGCGAACTTCGCCAGCGCCTCGTCGTACCAGAAGATGCCGAGGACCGCTGCGGTGATCCTTGGCTCAGCAGCGAGCAGCGGTACGCCGATCGCGGTGCCCAGGTTGAGGCCGAAGTACCCGACCGGTACGCCGGCCAGATCCGGCAGCTCCTGCAGGGCGTCGAGCGTCGCGACCCACTCGGGCACGGCGCGGTCGGCCAGGTGGAGGTTGTAGCGGACGACGATCGGCCCGACCGGTTCGCCGGTCGCCATCGCCTGCTGCATCGCGGCGATCTCCTGGTCGTCGGTCGCGGTCCGCGGCCGGCCGCCGTGGCCCGGTGCGTCGATGCAGGCCACGGAGTAGCCCGCGGCCACGAGGCGATGGGCGCGGCCGACCATCGGCGCGGCCTTGCTGTCCCGACCGCCGCCGTGGCCGAGCAGGATCAGGGGAGTGGGGGCTGAAGTGGTGACGGGTGACCAGAGGACGCCGGTGATCTCCCCCAGGGCGAAGGGGCGCGTCAGTACGCCGTCCGCCGAGGTCTGTGCGGTGAACTGGAAATTCACGGGTGGTGCCTTTCGGGAGTGCCTACAGGTTCCAGGCGCTCCCGGCGAGACCTACGTCAATCGCCCGACCGTGACGAAGCGGGGAGCACCCACGCGCAAAGCGTTCACAGGGCTCACCTCCTCGATCCGAACGGTCACCTGCGACTCTAGCCACGCTCAGTTCCATCGGCCACCGATTTAGTCCTCGCCGATCCAGCCCGCCCGTACGACGACCTCCCGAGCCACCTCGCCCAGGGGGCGATCGTTGCCGACGGCAAAGTGTTCCAAGCCTGCTCGCTCAATCCGCTCGTGCGAGGCGAGGGCTGCGCCGAGCTCCCACTCCGGGCCGCGCACTGTCCCCGCCGTACGGCGCTCGACCATCGCCAGGGGAGTCGCGAGCCGCACCACCTGGACGTCGCAGCCGGCCAGGCATTCGCCGTACGCCGTGCGCTGCTCGGTGGTCTCGACCATGCCCGACACGACCACGTACCGGGCGCCGACGCTGCGGTAGTTCGCCCAGACGGCGGCGAGGTTGCGTCGCCGCAACTCCTCGTGCGCCGGCGCGCCGCCGCCGAACTGGGCCAGCGCGTCGAGGTCGACGACCGCCGTCGGCTGCGACCGGCCGGTCATCGCCGCACCGATCGCCTGCCCGACGGACGTCTTGCCGGCGCCACCCCCGCCGATGAGGAGGAGCGCCCGGGGCCCGGAGCCCTGGAGCTGCGGACCCGGGCTCAACTCCGGGGGCGCACCGTCAGCGGGACCGGCTTGGCGGTTTCGGTGAAGAAGTCGTTGCCCTTGTCGTCGACCACGACGAAGGCCGGGAAGTCCTCGACCTCGATCTTCCAGACCGCTTCCATCCCGAGCTCGGCGTACTCGATCACGTCGACGGACTTGATGCAGTCCTGCGCCAGCCGCGCCGCCGGCCCGCCGATCGAGCCGAGGTAGAAGCCGCCGTGCTCCTTACAAGCAGCAGTCACCTTCGCCGACCGGTTGCCCTTGGCAAGCATCACGAACGACCCGCCGGCCGCCTGGAACTGGTCGACATACGCGTCCATCCGCCCCGCCGTCGTCGGCCCGAACGAGCCCGACGCGTAGCCCTCCGGCGTCTTGGCCGGCCCGGCGTAGTAGACCGCGTGGTCGCGCAGGTACTGCGGCATCGGCTCCCCGGCGTCCAGCCGCTCCTTGATCTTGGCGTGCGCGATGTCCCGCGCGACCACCAGCGGCCCGTTCAGCGACAGCCGCGTCTTCACCGGCAGCTTCGACAGCTCGGCGCGGATCTCGCTCATCGGCCGGTTCAGGTCGATCCGTACGACGTCCGCGGTGTCGTTCAGGTGCTCGTCGGTGGTGTCGGGCAGGAACCGCGCCGGATCCCGCTCGAGCTGCTCCAGGAACACGCCCTCCGGCGTGATCTTGGCCAGGGCCTGCCGGTCGGCCGAGCAGGAGACCGCGATCGCGACCGGGCAGGACGCGCCGTGCCGCGGCAGCCGGATCACCCGGACGTCGTGGCAGAAGTACTTGCCGCCGAACTGCGCGCCGATCCCGAACTCCTGGGTCAGCTTGAAGACCTCTTCCTCCAGTTCGACGTCACGGAACCCGTGCCCGAGCGGCGATCCGGTCGTCGGCAGCGCGTCCAGGTAGTGCGCGGAGGCGTACTTCGCGGTCTTCAGCGCGTACTCGGCCGAGGTCCCGCCGACGACGATCGCCAGGTGGTACGGCGGGCAGGCCGCCGTACCGAGTGAACGGATCTTCTCGTCCAGGAACTTCATCATCCCGGCCGGGTTGAGCACGGCCTTGGTCTCCTGGAACAGGAACGACTTGTTCGCCGAGCCGCCGCCCTTGGCCATGAACAGGAACTTGTACGCCGGATCCGTCGTTCCGGGCGTCGAGTACAGCTCGATCTGCGCGGGCAGGTTCGAGCCGGTGTTCTTCTCGTCCCACATGGTCAGCGGCGCCATCTGCGAGTACCGCAGGTTGAGCTTGGTGTAGGCGTCGTACACGCCCCGGCTGATCCACTCCTCGTCGACCGCGCCGGTCAGCACGCCCTCGGACTTCTTGCCCATCACGATCGCCGTACCGGTGTCCTGGCACATCGGCAGCACACCGCCGGCCGAGATGTTCGCGTTCTTCAGCAGGTCGAGCGCGACGAAGCGGTCGTTGCCGGACGCTTGAGGGTCGTCGATGATCCGGCGCAGCTGGCTGAGGTGCGCGGTGCGCAGGTAGTGCGAGATGTCGTGCATCGCCTCGGCGGTGAGCTGCTGCAGCACGGCCGGGTCGACCTGCAGGAAGGTGCGGTCACCGGCGGTGAAGGTGCTGACTCCGTCGGTGGTGAGAAGCCGGTACTCCGTGTCGTCCTGGCCGAGCGGGAGCAGGTCGGAGTAGCTGAAATCGGCGGACACGCGGGCGTACCTCCTGGCAGGTGGTCTGAGATCCCACCAAGCCTAGAGCCGCCGTCGGCGCCGCGCACCGCGGGGCAACCTCTCAGGGGTGGGGTCAGGGTCGATTGGGGGTGGTAACTCATCGGCGGAAGGTCCGCCGCACGCGTAGGATTTTCCTGTGGCAGAGCAAGAGGGACCCCAGGACCGCCCGCAGGACGCGCCGGCGCCGGCGCAGCCGACCGGGGACGAGCTCGCGTTGCGCCGCCGGGTGTCCGACCTGGAGCGGGAGAACGTCGCCGAGCTGCTCCGCGAGTCGGCCGGTGAGGGTCGCCTGAGCTACACGGAGCTGGAGGACCGGCTCGAGGGCGTGTACGGCGCGAAGACGTACGGCGAGCTCGTGCAGCTGACCACCGACCTGCCGAACGGCCTGGTCCCGCCGCAGGCCCGGTCCGCGACACCGCAGTACGCCGCGCAACCGTCGTACACCCCGCAGTACAGCGGTGAGACCGTGCCGGTGATCAACGTCTTCCTGTCGGACTCGAAGCGGACCGGCGCCTGGATCGCGCCGCAGCGTCAGGAGGTCAACGCGGTCCTCGGCGACGTCACGCTCGACTTCACCGAGGCGCAGATGGCGCACGACGTGATGTACATCGAGGTGAAGTCGATCCTGGCCGACGTGAAGATCCGCGTCCCGCAGAACGCGATCGTGCACCTCGACAGCAACCCGATCCTCGGCTCGGTCAGCGAGCAGGAGGCCGGCTTCGGCGGCGTCGTCGAGCCGAGCACCGCGCCCCCGAAGACCTTCCACATCCGCGGCACCGCGATCCTCGGCGAGATCAAGGTCAAGCGCGGCCCGCGCCTGAGCAAGCGGCTACGCCTGCACTAACCGACCTGAGTGTGCCGCCCAGCGGTCGCCCGTACGGTGAATCCGGATCGGGTGGTCGAAGCACTCCGACACCAGCTCTGACGTCAGTACGTCGGACGCCCGGCCGGCGGTCTGCACGCGGCCGCCGCGGAGCAGGGCCGCGTGAGTGGTCGAGGACGGCAGCTCCTCCAGGTGGTGCGTCACCAGGACCGACGACAGCGTCGGCTGCGAACCGTGGACGACGTCGATGGTGTCCAGCAGTTGCTCGCGAGCAGCGACGTCCAGGCCGGTCGACGGCTCGTCCAGCAGGAGCAGTCGCGGCTCCGCGATCATCGCCCGGGCGATCAACGCGCGGCCGCGCTCACCCTGCGACAAGGTGGTCCATGGATCGCGGGCGCGATCCGCGATGCCGAGCAGGTCGACGAGTTCGGCCACCCGCTGCTGTTGCGCGGCGGTCGGCTGCCAGCGAGGCATCAGCTCGATCGTCCCGGTGATGCCGGTGAACACGACCTGCTCGATCGTCAGCGGCGACCGCAACGGGTGCCGCGGGTCCACGTGCCCGATCGACTCGCGCAGCTCCCGGATGTCCACCGTCCCGAGCCGCCGGCCGAGCACCTCGACGGTCCCGCGCGTCGGGTGAGCCGTCGCGCCCGCCAGCTTGAGCAGCGTGCTCTTGCCCGCGCCGTTCGCACCGAGCAGCGCCCATCGCTCACCTTCCCGCACGGTCAGCGAAACGTCCTGCAGCAACGCTTTCCCGTCTCTCACCAGCGTCACGTCACGCAGATCGAGCACGGGCAACGGCAAGCGATCAGTCGGCACGCTTCCGACCGTACCAACCCCAACTCCTCAGACAAGCTGAGGGGTTCAGCTGGTGGGACGACCGCGCGGCGAGGCGGCGGGACAACAGCGCCGTCGCCGTCAGGGAGTCAGCTTGTCGGCGTGGACGTCGCGGAGCCAGGTGGACAGCTCGGCGAGATCCTCGACGTTGTCCTGCGGGATCCCGATGGCGCCGGAGCGGGTGCCGGCCGCGTGGATCTGGACCGTGCGGAGCAGGGGGATCCCGGTCGGGTCGTCGATCCGGCTGATCTGGTGCCAGGGGATCAGCCCTCGGTCCGAGCGCCCCAGCTGGACGCCGCGGGAGTCCACGGTGACCTCCGGCCGCCGGGTCGCCAGCTGCCAGGTGGTCAGGCCCACGCCGTACACGAAGGCCAGCAGCGCGGTGACCCGGAGGATGCCGAGGGTGCCGGAGACATCGTCGTGGCGCAGGTGGTCGATGTTCGACCAGAGCGAGCTCAGCATCAGCAGGGCGAACAGGGCCAGCCGGACCAGCAGCCGGTTGCGCCGGGGCGGGAACATCACCCGCCCGGACGCCGCCAGCTCAGCCGACCAGGCGTTCGCCGTACTCATGCTGTCCCCAGGTCAGCCGTCATGTCAGCTCCAGTACGACGTGTGCTCGGCAGCAGTGGGCGGGTCGGCGCCGTGCCGCGTGCAGGTGATCGCAGCGGCCTTGACCGCGTAGTCGACGACTGCGTGCAGCGCCTCCTCGTCCAGCCCTTCCAGCCGGGCCGCACCGAGCAGACCGCGCGCCTGCAGCCCAGCGATCAGTGCGGACATGAAGGAGTCACCGGCACCGACCGTGTCGACCACCTCGATCGCCGGCGCGGCCACCTCGACCCGCCCGGTCCGGGTGACGCCGATCGCGCCGTCGCCGCCGCGGGTGATCACCACGCACTTGGTCCGGTCCACCGACAGCAGCTCGGCAGCGATCTCGTCCGGGGTCGACCCGGCCCGCAGGAACTCGCAGTCCTCGTCGCTCAGCTTCACCAGGTCCGACAGCGCGGCCAGGGCCCGTACGGAGGCCCAGGTGCTCTCCGGGTCGGGCGTGATCGTCGGGCGAGCGTTCGGGTCGAGGGTGACCGTGACGGGCTTGTCCGCCAGCCCACTCAGGAACTGGTGAATCGCGTCCGCACCCGGCTCCAGCACGGTCGCGATCGAGCCGGTGTGCACGGCCGGGCAGCCCCGGTTGAGCTTCAGCGCCGGCGGCTCCCAGCTGATGTCGAACTGGTACTTCGCGACGCCCGCCGCGTCGAGCGTCGCGGTCGCCGTACTGGTCCGGAAAGCCGGGTCGACCGACCCGGGCGCCAGCTGCACGCCGTTCCCGAACAGATGCGCGCCGAGCTGATCGCCGTACGGGTCGGTCCCGAACCGCGTCACCAACTCGGTCGACACCCCGAGCCGCGCAAGCCCGACCGCGACGTTGGCGGGCGAACCGCCCGGCGTCGCCTTGCTCCCGTTCTTGCCGTTCTTGGGCTTCCCGTTGCTGACGATGTCCACAAGAGCCTCGCCGATGACGAGGACGGGTGCCGTCACCGGGCGTGCTCGAAGTCGATGGCGCTGTAGGCGCGCAGCTTCTCCAGCTGGTGCACGCTCTCGATGCTGCGGATCGTGCCGCTGCGCGAGCGCATCACCAGCGAGTGCGTGCGGGCGGTCGAGCCGCCGTACCGGACGCCGCGCAGCAGCTCGCCGTCGGTGATGCCGGTGGCGACGAAGAAGCAGTCGTCACCGCCGACCAGGTCGTCCGTGCTCAGCACGCGGTCGAGATCGTGCCCGGCGTCGAGCGCCTTCTGCCGCTCGGCGTCGTCGCGCGGCCAGAGCCGGCCCTGGATCAGACCGCCGAGGCACTTCATCGCGCAGGCGGCGATGATGCCTTCCGGCGTACCGCCGATACCGATCAGCATGTCCAGACCGGTGTCCGGCCGGGCCGCCTCGACCGCGCCCGCCACGTCGCCGTCGCTGATGAACTTGATCCGGGCGCCGGTGGCGCGGATCTCCGCGGCCAGCTCCTCGTGCCGCGGACGATCGAGCAGTACGACGGTGACGTCGTCGACCCTGGAGCCCTTCGCCTTGGCGACCCGGCGGATGTTCTCCGCGACCGGGAGCCGGATGTCGACGTGGTCGGCGGCCTCCGGGCCGACCACCAGCTTCTCCATGTAGAAGACCGCGGACGGGTCGTACATGGTGTTGCGCGGCGAGACCGCCATCACGGCGATGCCGTTGGCCATCCCCTTCGCGACCAGCGTCGTGCCGTCGACCGGGTCGACCGCGACGTCGCACTCGGGCCCGTGCCCGTCGCCGACCTGCTCGCCGTTGTAGAGCATCGGGGCGTTGTCCTTCTCGCCCTCGCCGATCACCACGACGCCGTTCATCCCGACGGTGCCGATCAGGGTGCGCATCGCGTTCACCGCGGCGCCGTCGGCGCCGTTCTTGTCGCCCCGGCCGACCCACCGGCCGGCCGCCATCGCGGCGGCCTCGGTGACGCGGACCAGCTCCAGAGCCAGGTTCCGGTCGGGTGCGTGCTCGTCGACCTCGAGATGGGCGGGTGGTGTGCTGGGGTCGCTCATGCCACGGATCGTAGCCAACGCCCGACGGGGGTGATCGAGCGAGATCGGCCGCGCGAGACACTGGTGCCATGAGCCCGACAGGTCACGAGCCGACGCACCCTGACACGAACGCGGAGGAGAACGCTTCCCCGGAGCTGTCCGCAGCCGACCGGGAGCGTGCCCGGGCACGGGCCGAGGCGATCGCGTTCAAGGCTCAGGACCGGCAGAACCGCGCCAAGGCCCGGACGCTGACCAACATGTTCTGGGCGTTGCTGGCGACGTTCGTCGTCGTCGCGTTCCTGATGACGGTGACCTGGCGGCCGAAGGAGGAGAAGGTCCGCGCCGTCGAGTACACCGCGCAGCTGGAGGACGCCCGCAAGGTCGCCTCCTGGGTCCGTGGCCCCGCGCCGATGCCCGACGGCTGGACGGCGACGAACGTCGAGTTCCGCGCGCCGGAGCAGCGACCGATCACCTGGCACCTCGGCACGGTCACCACCGAGAAGAAGTACGTCGGCCTGGAGCAGTCCAACCAGACCACTCCGCGGTACCAGAGCGACGAGCTCGGCAAGACCGAGGACGACGGCACCTCGACGATCGGCGGCGTGGTCTGGCAGCGCAAGACGCTGCTCGACCGCAAGGAGGAGAACGCCCTGGTGCTGATCGGCTCCGGCGTCACCACGATCGTGACCGGCAACGCCGGATACCCTGCGCTTGAAACGTTTGCTGCAACGCTGCGCTGACCCGCTGTGCTCAGGTGAGCACGAAAACCCTTGCAGGGTTGGAAGTTGTGCAGCTGTTGACAGGGTGTTCACCTTCGCGGTTCGATCGGGGATCGGGATTCGGCGAAGGAGCCTGGTGTGAACCTCACGGTCCAGGTCGGGGGTTGATGCCGCATGTTCGTCACCGGACTCGTACTGGCTGCCGAAGGATCGCCACGACTAGGGGTTCCCCGGCAGTTGCTGGCCTACCGCGGTGAGACCCTGCTCGGTGCCGCACTCGACACCGCACGGGACTGCGGGTTCGACCAGCTCGTGGTGACGCTCGGTACGGCGGCCGACCAGATCCGCGACCGCATCGACCTGGACGGCGTCCGCGTTGTGGACACTCCTCACGCCGACACCGGAAGTTCGTCCATCGTCCCGGCCCTGGATGCGGTCGATCGCCGTACCGACGGCCTGGTCGTCCTGCGCGGCGACCAGCCGGGCGTGACGTCGGCCGCTGTCTGGTCCCTGGTCGCCGAGGCCGCCACGCCGATCGGCGTCACCCGGTACGACGACGGCCGCGGGTACCCGTGCTGGTTCGGCCGGGAGACCTTCGGCTCGCTCCGCTCCCTGCGCAGCGACCAGGACCTGTGGCCGCTGATCGAGACCGGCCCGCACCCGGTCACGGATGTAGATGCCCTCGGCAACGTTCCGCTGTCGGTGGACACCTGGGACGACTACCAGTCGCTCGTCGGTCACTACCCGGCCGAGCCTGCGCCGCCCACGCCCATCTCCACCCGTTCCCGCCGCCCGAGCCACACCCGGACGAACATCTAGCGCCGGCGGCCCTGCTTCTTCTTCGGCTCCTTCTGCTGCTTCGGGGGAAGCGACTCCAGGTGAGCCCTGGAGGCCGGCGGTGCGGTCGGCCGGGAGCTTGCGGAGCAGACGCATCGCCTCCTGCGAGTCGGCCTGGCCGTAGACGTCGTGCGCGGCGCCCTCGAGCGCTCCCAGGACTGCCTGGTGCCAGCTCGGGTTGCCCGCCAGCCGCTGGAGGAGAGGGCCCTTGTCCGACCAGGAGACCGGGCCCGACACCTCCAGCAGCCGCCGTACGCGCCGATCCGACGCGTTGGCGATCAGCCTCGCGAACAACGGCCCGCTGACCTTCGCCTTCTCGAGCGGCCCGCACCAGAGCCAGTACTGGACGGGTGCGGCCAGCCGGTCGTCGGGGTCGTCGAGCAGCGCGCCGATCTCGCCCCAGAACGCGTCGTCGTGAGGCTCGAAGCCGACGTACATCAGGACGCCGTAGCAGGGCATCCTCCGGTAGACCTGGAAGCCGAAGGCCGGATCGCCGGAGAAGTAGTCGGCGATGGTGTGCGGGACGTCCGCCTCGTCTGCCGGCCAGTCGTCCTGGCGCCCGCGGCCGGTGGTCAGGGCGGTGGCCCAGGCGCGTTCGCACGTTCGGCGAAACAGGTCCGGGCCGACCTCCGCTTCCAGTTCCTCGATCGTCACGCCGCCACGATAGGGCTCAGTGGCTGCCGGACAGGCGCAGGCCGAGGACGCCCGCGACGATCAGCGCGATGCAGGCCAGGCGGGTCGGCGTGAGGGGCTCGTGGAACAAGACGATGCCGAGCGTCACCACGCCGACCGAGCCGATGCCGGTCCACACCGCGTACGCCGTACCGACCGGGAGGCGGTCGAGCGTCTTGGCCAGCAGGACCACCGACGTGATGCCGAAGGCCAGGACGGCGAGGGTCGGCCAGAGACGGCTGAACCCTTCGCTGGGTTTGAGGCTGAGCGCGAAGGCGATCTCGAAGGCGGCCGCGGCCAGCAGGATGAGCCACGCCATCACGCAGCCAGAGAGCCGCGCAGGTGGCGAAGGGTGACGGACGCGACCCGGCTGCCCAGTGCGGCGGCGGTCCGCAGGTCGGTCTCCGGCGGCGCCTTCTCGGCGGACAGATCCGCGTCGGACTGCGCCATCGCGCCGAGCCAGCTGCCGAGCCGGTTGAGGTCCTCGATGCTGGCGGTCGTCTCGGCCCAGCCCGGGTAGATGTCCAGGCCGACCCAGATCATGCCGTGCTGAGCGGCGAGTACGGCGAAGTCGATCAGGCTGTTGAGCTTGTCGCCGGACATCGCCTTGGAGTTGGTGAACCCCGCGGCGATCTTGTCGCGCCAGCCGAGGTTGTCGCCCCAGACGTCGGCACTGGCCTCGGCGAACGCCTTGAAGACGGCGCTCGGGCTGCCCATGTAGGTGGGTGCGCCGAAGATGATCGCGTCCGCGGCTGCGAGGCGGGCCCAGACGTCGTCGGTCAGCTCGTCGAGGGGGACGAGGTCGGCGGTCGCACCTTCGACGGCGTCGGCGCCGGCTGCGACGGCCTCGGCCTGGCGAGCGGTGTGGCCGTAGCCGGAGTGGTACGCGATGGCGATCCGTGCGGTCCCGGACCAGTCGGGCTGGAGCTGGGTGGGGCGGGTCTGGTCGGTGGGGCCCTGCTCGGGCTGGTGGGCAGGGGGAGTTGCGGGCATGGGTGCTACCTCCAGGCGGTTAATCGGACTACAGTCCGTCTTATGAAAGACAGTAGCGGACCGCGGTCCGTTTCACAACGCGATCTTCCGCTCCTCGGTGAACCACGCCCGGAACGCGCCGACGCTCGCCGCAACCGGCTCAAGGTGCTGGAGGCAGCCGACCGCCTGTTCGCCGAGCACGGCGTCAAGAACGTGTCCCTCGACGCGATCGCCGCCGAGGCCGGCGTCGGCAAGGGGACCGTCTTCCGCCGCTTCGGCGACCGCGCAGGCCTGGCCGTCGCACTCCTCGACGAGCGAGAGCGCGAGCTGCAGGAGCGAATCCTCTCCGGACCGCCGCCGCTAGGTCCGGGTGCGCCAGCGGTCGACCGACTGACCGCCTTCGTCGACGCCTATCTGGAGCTGCTCGATCGGCACGTGGAGCTGTTCATCGACAGCGAGAACGCCTCGGACGGCGCCCGCTACCGCATCGGCTCGTACTGGCTGTGGCACCGCCACGTAGTCCTGCTGGTCGAGGAAGCACGACCGGAGCTGGATGCGGCGTACGCCGCCCACGCCGTACTGGCTCCCCTGGCCGCGGACCTGCACCAGGCCCTACGCACCGGAGGATTCGACCTCGACCGCATGCGCGCTGGTCTGACGTCGGTGGTGGAGCTGCTCTTCAGACGTCCATGAAGAGCCGAAGCTCCGGCAGGTCACCCAGCGATGAGTAGGTGCGATCCGTGGTCTCCACAAACCCGTACCGCTGGTAGAAGGCGCGCGCTCGGACGTTGGCCTCGAGTACCCACAGGTTCACGCGGTCGCACCCGTGGGCCCGCAGATCGTCAACCGCCGCCCCGGTCAGCGCCCGCCCGACCCCGGCACTCCATGCGTCCGGATGCACGAAGAGCGCGTAGAGCTCGCCGGTCGTGCGAGGCGCCGACGGATCCCGCTCGGGCCCGACGCCCGCGTAACCGGCGATCCGGCCGTCGAGCTCAGCGACGTACAAGCGAGAACGCCCAGCGGCAAGGCTCTCCCGCCATGCCAAGGCAATCGCCTCGGCGTCCATCGCGTCGAGAAACCCCTGCGGCACAAGCCCAGTGAACGCACCCCGCCAACTCGCGACGCGAGCCTCCGCAGCACCCAGCAGATCGCCTGCGCCTGCAGCACGAACCTGCACTCTCAGTCGGACTTCTTCTTCTCGTCCGTTGTCGTGTGAGCGGCCTGTGCTTCGGCCAGGCGGGTTCGGGCGCCTTCCAGCCACTGGTGGCAGGTGGTGGCGAGTTCTTCGCCGCGTTCCCACAGCGCGAGGGACTCCTCGAGCGTCGTACCGCCGGCTTCGAGTTTGCGGACGACCTCGACCAGTTCCTCGCGGGCCTGCTCGTAGGAGATGTCCGGTCGGGTGTCGCTCACTTGCTGGTCTCCTTCGAAGTTACTTCGACGTCGAATCGCCCGTCCGTGACGCGGGCATGCAGGGTGTCGCCCGCGACGACCTGGTCGAGCTGGCGGACCGCGGTCCCGTCGGCGAGCTGGAGCACGGAGTACCCGCGCTCGAGCGTCGCTTTCGGGGACAGCGCACGGACGCTCGCCAAGCGATGCGCCAGATCGTCACTCGCCCGGTCCAAGCGGTGCAGCAGCGTACGCCGGTTGCGATCGACCAGCGCGGCAATCTCCTCCGACCGCCGCTGCAGATCGGTCGCAGGCGCCGCCAACGCAGGCCGGCTCCGGATCGCCGCGAGTGCATGCGCCTCGCGATCGATCCAGCTCGTGATCGCACGCAACCCGCGATCACGCAGCAGCCGTACGCCGTCAAGCTCTTCCCGTACGTCGGGAACGATGCGCTTCGCCGCATCAGTCGGCGTCGATGCGCGCAGATCGGCGACCAGATCGAGCAGCGGCGAATCCGGCTCATGCCCGATCGCGCTGACCACCGGCGTCTTCGCCTGGGAGACCGCACGGATCAGACCCTCGTCGGAGAACGGCAGCAGATCCTCCAGCGACCCACCACCGCGGGCGATGACGATCACCTCGACCGACTCGTCCGCATCGAGCTTGCGCAGCGCGGTCATGACCTCGCCGGCCGCTGCCGGGCCCTGTACCGAAGCATGCTCGACCCGGAACGCGACCGCCGGCCAACGGCGCTTCGCGTTCTCCAGGACGTCGCGTTCGGCGGCCGAGTCGCGGCCGCAGATCAGGCCGATGGTGTGCGGCAGGAACGGCAACCGCTTCTTGCGACGCGCGGCGAACAACCCTTCCGCGCCAAGTAGTTGCTTGAGGCGCTCGATCCGCGCGAGCAGTTCACCGATGCCGACGTGCCGGATCTCGCTGACCGCCAGCGCGAGCGTGCCGCGGCGGGCGAAGAAGTTCGGCTTGGCGTTGACGACCACCCGCGAACCATCGGTGACCGGCGGGTCGACGGCCTCGAAAACCCTGCGATTACAGGTGAATCGCAGCGAGATGTCGGCGTCGGTGTCGCGCAACGTGCCGAACACGGTCGTCGTCCCGCGCCCGATCGAGACGTCCGTCAGCTGCCCTTCGACCCAAACGGCGCCGAGCTGGTTGATCCAGCCGGCGATCCCGTTCGCGATCGTCCGCACAGCAGCCGGCGCGTCCGGCGAGGTCTCCAATGCCACCCCCAGACCCTACGGCCCAGCGCCGACAATCCCACGCACCCCGTCCACAGGCAGCCTGTACGCCGTACCGTTGATCGATGCGCGATCGCCCCTACCTGCTGCTCGACGTCGACGGCCCGCTCAACCCGCACCGCGCGAAGACGATCCCGGAGGGCTACGCGCTGCACGACATCCACGAGGGCGAGAGGACGTGGACGTTGCTGCTCAGTCAGCAGCACGGCATCGAGCTGAACGCGCTCGCCACGTCGTACGAGCTGGCCTGGGCAACTTCCTGGGAGCACGGCGCCAACCGCCTGATCGCACCACGCCTCGGCCTGCCGGAGCTTCCGGTGATCATCTGGCCGCCTGGTCCGCGTCGGCGTACAGACCAGATCTCCTGGAAGAGCCGGCACGTCGCTGACTGGGTAGGCGATCGGCGGTTCGCCTGGGTAGATGACGAGGTGAACAGGTTCGACCAGGCGTACCTGCAACCACAGGGGCTCGTACACCGCGTCGACCCGAGTCGCGGGCTGACCGCCGACGACTTCGCCGTACTACGTGCGTGGGCGGAGTAGCCCCCGCACGACGTCCTCCAGCGCGCTCTCGGGCAGCACACCAGGAAGCGTCAACTGCTCGAGCATCAGCCCACCGACCGCGCAGTACAGAACCAGCGGATCGCCCGGAAGCCCGTGCGCATCGTGGAGCGCCATGTTCTCCTCCAGGTTCGCGCGCACCCGCTCGGTGAGGGCTTGCTGAAGAGCCGGCCGCCGCGTGGATTCCAGGCGAAGCTCCAGCAGCGCCAGATAGCCGGTCCGGTCGGCGGTCAGCCGATGGCGCAGCAACTGAAGCAGCGAGGTCAGGAACTCGGCCGACGGCGGCTGATCCAGGTCAGCCGGGTTGGGCCCGAGCCGATCGTGGATGCGAAGGCCCGCCTGGGTGAGCAGGTCGTCGCGGTTGGCGAAGTAGTTGGACGCCGTGCCGTTCGGTACGGCGGCCGCGGTGTCGACCGCACGGAAGGTCAGGCCGCGGGCTCCTTCCGCGGCCAGGACCTCGATCGCGGCGTCGACGAGGGCGGTCCGGCGTTCGGGGTTGCTGCGCATCTCGGTTGTCTCCTTTGAACCACTATGACTAGAGTACTACGAACAGAGTGGTTAGGAGTTGAAGATGCGAGAACTGACCTACTTCATTGCGTCGACGCTGGACGGATTCGTGGCGGATCCGTCCGGCGGCGACCCGACCGACGTGAGTCCGGGCGGGTTTTTCCTGTCGCAAGGGGACCACTCGGAGCCGCTGCTGGCGGCGTACCCGGAGACCGTGCCGGGCGCCGTACGGGAGTTCCTCGGGCTCGACGCGGAGAACAGGGTGTTCGACACCGTGCTGATGGGACGACGGACGTGGGAGCTCGGGCGGGACACCGGCGCGCCGGATCCTTACCCGCGGCTGCGGAGCTACGTGTTCTCGCGGTCGATCGCCGAAAGCCCTGTACCTACGGTGAATTTCGTCTCCGGCGACCCGTTGGAGAAGGTCCGGGAACTCAAGCAACAGGACGGTCTGGGCATCTGGTTGTGCGGCGGAGGTGTGCTCGCCGAAACGCTGTGGCCGGAGATCGACCGCCTGGTGGTGAAGGTGAACCCGGTCGTGATCGGTGCCGGGATCAAGCTTTTCCACAGCGACGAATTCGCCCTCCGGAAGCTGCGCCTGGCCGGGCACCATGTCTACGAGAGCGGCGTGGCCGTACTGACCTACCGGAAGGAGTGAAAATGCCTTTGCGCAAACGATTTTCGGGCTCGCATCCTTGGGGGAGTGAAGCACCTCCTAGGGGGAGCCGCCCGGACAGGGCGGGCGGCTCCCTTGCTTCGCACGCGAGAGGTGAGCTGCGCCACGGCCGTCTGGGCTGTCGCGCCGCGCCCCGTACGATGGGGGATGTGACTGCCCAGCCTGAGACCAGTGGTTCGACAGCCGTGAAGATCAAGCGGGTGCTGCTCGCCGCGCCGCGGGGGTACTGCGCCGGCGTGGACCGGGCGGTGGTCGCGGTCGAGAAGGCGCTCGATCTGTACGGTCCGCCGGTCTACGTGCGCAAGGAGATCGTGCACAACAAGCACGTCGTGCAGACCCTGCAGGCGCGCGGTGCGATCTTCGTCGACGAGACCGACGAGGTGCCCGAGGGCGAGACGGTGATCTTCTCCGCGCACGGTGTCGCCCCGGTGGTGCACCAGGAGGCGGCCGCGCGGCAGCTCAAGACGATCGACGCGACCTGCCCGCTGGTCACCAAGGTGCACCACGAGGCGAAGCGGTTCGCCGCGACCGACTACGACATCCTCCTGATCGGTCACGAGGGCCACGAAGAGGTCATCGGGACCAGCGGCGAGGCGCCGGAGCACATCCACCTGGTGGACGGGCCGGGCGACGTCCCGAACGTCGAGGTCCGCGACCCGGAGAAGGTCGTCTGGCTGTCCCAGACCACCCTGTCGGTCGACGAGACGATGGAGACCGTACGCCGGCTGCGCGAGCGGTTCCCGAAGCTGCAGGACCCGCCGAGCGACGACATCTGCTACGCGACGCAGAACCGCCAGGCCGCGGTCAAGAAGCTCGCGCCGGACGCCGACCTGATGATCGTCGTCGGCTCCCGCAACTCGTCGAACTCGGTCCGCCTGGTCGAGGTCGCCGTCGAGCACGGCGCCAAGGCCGGGTACCTGGTCGACTACGCCGACGAGATCGACGAGGCCTGGCTGGAAGGCGTCGACGCGGTCGGCGTCACCAGCGGCGCGAGCGTCCCGGAGATCCTCGTCCGCGACGTGATCGACTGGCTCGCCGCCCGAGGCTACGGCGAGGTCCAGGAGATCAGCACCGCGGAGGAGACCCTGGTCTTCTCGCTCCCCCGAGAACTCCGCACCGACCTCAAAGCCGCCGGCATGTCCACCACGGGCACGTCCGACCACGCCTGATCACGGCGAGGGCGTGCCGGTCGGCCCGGCGATCTTGACCTTCAAGGTCTTCTTGATCGGGACTTCACCGTTCGGCCCGCAGTAGGTGATCACGAAGCTGAACGTGTAGGTCCCAGGCCCGAGGTACGTGTGCGTCTGGGTCTGGCCGGTCGACGTTCCTGACACGCGCTTGTTCGCGCCCTCACAGGTCAGCCCACCGCCGAGCTTGCCGGTCGGCGGGTCGTAGCGACCGTCACCGAAGTCGTAGTCCCAGTTGAATGAGTTGTCCGGGAGGCTGCTGCTGCCGGTCGACGCCGTGTTGCCGGAGAACCTGTCGATCGGCGTCAACAGCGAGCCCGTCCAGCGGTAGGTCACCGTGAGTTTCAGGCCCTGCACTTTCGGGGTGAGCGACAGGTTGATCTTCACCGGTGCTGGAGCTTCGGGCTCCTCGGTCTTCGGGGACGACGGCTTGTTCGGGGGTGGAGTGTCGGTCCCTTCTGTCTCGTCCGTCTCCTGATTGCCCGGCTCGAGGGTCTGGGCGGAGACGGCGATGGACGACTTCGGTCCCGTCGGCGTGCTGGTCGGGGTCGACGAGGGGACGATCGCGGTCGGGGTTGGGCCGTTGGGGGTTTCGGTGACCGGGGGAGCGGAGTCGATGCCGGTCAGGTTGCCTGCGGCGAGGGCGATCGTGGCGACCGCCGCGGTGGCCAGGCCGGCGACCAGGCCGGTCGTGCGGCGACGGCGTACGGTCTTGATCCGCGCGAAGACGACGTCGCTCGGCAGGCCGGTCGGTTCGGGGGCGTCCTCGACGAGGGCCTGGAACTTGGCCTTCAGTTCATCGGTCATAGGTCAGCCCTCCAGTCGGGCGGGGGGCGGAGGTCAGGGGATCGGACTCGGCGAGCAAATGATGCTCGCGGAGCTTGGCCAGGCCGCGGGACACGGTGCTCTTCACCGTGCCGACCGAGCAACCCATGATCTTCGCGACCTCGGCGTCGGGCAGGTCCTCGAAGAAGCGCAGCGCCAGCGCCGCCCGAGTCCGGCGGGGGAGCGTAGCCAGGGCGCGGAGCAGCCGGTCGCGCTCGTCGATGGTGCCGAACTCCGACGGCGCGGCCGGTTCGGGCAGCGTCTCGGTCGGGGTCTCGCCCTTCCACTTGCGGCGCCACCACTGCGTACTGGTGTTCACCATCACCGTCCGGGTGTAGCTCTCCAGGGCGTTGCCGCTGCGCAGCGACTTGCGATGGAACCACACCTTGGTCAGCGAGGTCTGCACCAGATCCTCGGCCAGGTGCCACTCACCGGTGAGCAGGTAGCCGAACCGCTGCAGCGCGGTGAACCGCCCGTTCACGAACTCGGCGAACTCCTCGTCAAGCCCTGGATCCATCCCGTTGTCCCCTGCCCCCAGCCTCGATGCCGGCTGTCGGGCCGACCTTGTCAGCAGTGTGATGGCCGAGGTGGGGCAGAAGGTTGAGTCATCCCCGGAATTGCTGGAAGTGGCGAAGCACGAAGTCCCACCCGGTGTCGTAGTTCTCCCGAACCTGAGCACCGTCCGGACGCCGTTCCCACCCGGTGTGCGTCAGTTCAACCAGGGTTCCGTTGTCTTTTGCCCTGAACCGGACAGTGACGCGGCCGGCCTGCTTCGGGTCGCTGCCCGGGTGCCAGGTGAAGCTGACCGTGTGCGGCGGATCCCAGTCGGACACCGTGCCCCACGAACCCACCGGCCCGCCGGCGTCGTACTCGACGATCTGCCCACCGACCGCACCCTCGAGCCGTACGTCGGTCGCCTCGTCCCCTCGCACCGAGTGCGTAGCGAGCGGCCACCACTTGCCGAACTCCTCCGTGAACAACCTGAACGCCCGCTCCGGCGCAGTCGGCACCACCACCGTCTTCACCAGCGGTTCCAGCCCCTGCTCGATGCTCATGATTCCCCCTCACCTTCAGTGCGCCGTACATGCTCCGCAAACGCCCCCAGCGCCTCGTCCCAGAACTGGTCCATCCACCGCCGCACGGCCTCCAGCCCCGCCGGATCCACCCGATAGATGTTCCGCGTCCCCCGAGCCTCGTGCTCGACCAGCCCGACCCGCCTCAACACCTTCAAATGCTGCGAAATCGCCGGCCGACTCACCGGCACCCGCCCCGCCAACGCCCCCACTGAACTAGGCCCACCCCGCCGCAAGGTCTCCAAAATCACCCGCCGAGTCGGATCCCCCAACGCATCCAACACCGGCGAAGCCGCATCCAATACTCCGTAAGTCCCCACGAACCGTAAGCTGCCACTAACCAACCAAGGAGTCAAGAGGCAGGCGAGCGCAGGCGCGCTGGAAGCGACCAGTGGTGAGTGGGTGCGCTCTGTTAGTCGCCGGACGGCCGGGGGACTGATCGGGCGTCGGCAGGAAGAACCCCGGGTCCCGCCGCGGCAGCTGCGGGGGACCCGGGGGGAGGGGGAAGCGCCGGGGGCGGCGCTTCGGTTGGGGGCGGCTGGGCCGCTTGCTGAGGGGTTAGTTGAAGGGGTCGAGCGTGATGCTCGTCTGGGTGGGGTTGCCGTCGTGGACGAGGGACTCGTGGGCGCCGACGTCGTCGAAGGCGAAGCCGTAGGCCTTGCCGTCGGCCATTTGGGCGTGGACGAGGCGGGAGTAGTGGTTGGTGACGCCGTCCTGGTAGAAGTTCGCGTTGTTGGCGTCCGGCTGGTTCGGGTTGATCAGCAGCGTCGAGCGGTTGAAGCCGGCGCACAGGGTGCGGGAGATCGGGCCGCGGACGAGGTCGTTCGGGGCGTCGAGCAGGCCGGCGCAGCCGAAGATGCTGGTCGAGTTCGGCTTCTGGAACGACGTCACGACCTGGCCGGAGGTGTTGGTGAAGTTCATCGTGTTGCCGGACACCCGACCGAAGTACTTGATGTTCGGCTGGTCGGTGAACGGCGTGACGGTCAGCGTCTCGTTGGTGTACTTCGACCAGACCCGGTTCACGTAGTCGTCCATCACCGAGCCCGGCAGCGCACCGGTCTCCACGCCGTACGACGGCGCGAGTGCCCGCAGTACCGAACCGTCAGGCGCTGTCTTGATCAGGTTCGACCATCCGCCGGACTGGCCGCGCAGCGCGTTGAAGAACGCGTTGTACCCGCCGGCCTTCAGATGCCCGGTGGTCTTCGTGCCGGCCGACGACTGCACGCCGACGGCGTACGGCGCGGAGAACATGTCGACCTGCGTGCTGTTGATCCACACGCCGGAGTCGTTCAGCGTGTACTCGGTCCAGTTGAACAGGATGTTCGCGTTCGGGTCGCTCGGGTTCTGCACCGCGGGCTGGACCAGGCCGCCGGTGGTCAGCTTGAACACCAGCTTCTGGCCGTACGAGAAGTAGACGCGGCCGGAGAACTTCGGCATCTGGATCGTGATCGACTGGCCGTTGCCCGGCCCGGGGATCGACGCATCCGGGGCCGGGGTCGGCGGGTTGCCGCCGGCCGGCCAGGCGTGGAACGTGCCGTTCGCGTCGGCCCAGCCCTGCTGGCCGGTCGCGAGGTTCGTGCCGAGGTTGTAGATGTAGACCGCGTCGCCGCGGCCCGAGTTGTTGGTGATCTTCAGCGGTACGGTCGCCGGTACCGCTTGGGCGGGTGCCGAGATGACGGCGGTGAGCCCGGCCGCGACGGTGGCCGCGGCGGCGAGCACTGCGAACAGCTTCGATTTGATGCGCACAACTCCTCCTCAGGTCTGTCCCAGTGCGAGAGAAGGTGGAGCACCGGCAGGCCGAACGGCAGCTGCGTTACCAGGGCGCCGCCGCGCCCGACCACGGTGAAAACACCGGTGCTCCCGGCCCATCCGATGAGGGACGGTAGACCACCGGATGGGGTGAGAGCGCTCTCATCGTTGGACAGCGTTCCAACGATGTCAATGCCGAACCGCAGACAGGTTTCGTTAAATCGCCACTGACTGCTGGTCGGTCGTCACTGTGTGTGCGGAACTCAGCCGGTTTGCGAGTCGAAACCTGGCAGCGGCGGAGGCGTGTCGCGACGCGTGCGGTCGACGGGCGGTGTGGGGACCCAGCGGCGGGTCGGGTCATCAGTCGCCGGCTCGTCGAGGGCCAGGAGCTCAGGAGCGGCCAGCGGACGAACCGACGCCTCGATGGTCTCCATCGCCTCGAGCTCGGCCTCGGTGACGTGCAGGTCGCGGAGCTTGCGAGCGGTCGTGAAGACCCGGCTCTCGAACGAGCCGACCGTCCGGTTGTACGCGTCGACCGCCGAGGTGAGCGAGCGGCCGACCCGGCTGAGGTGATCGCCCATCGTGCTGAGGCGCTCGTACAGTTCACGGCCGAGCTCGAACACCTGCTGGGCCGACTCGGTCAGCGCCGACTGGTTCCACGCGTACGCCGCGGCGCGCAAGGTCGCGATCAGCGTGGTCGGCGTCGCGAGGATCACGCGGCGCTCGGCGGCGTACTCCAGCAGGCTGGGCTCGACGTCCAGCGCGGCGGACAGGAACGACTCACCGGGCACGAACAGGATGACGAACTCGGGCGTGGACGGCAGGCGCGACCAGTACGCCTTGGCGGAGAGTTGGTCGACGTGCGTCCGCAGGTGTCGCGCGTGCGCCCGGAGGCGCTCCTCGCGGAAGTCGGCGTCGTCGCTCTCGGCCGCCTCCAGGAACGCCGCCAGCGGGACCTTCGAGTCGACGACGAGATTCTTGCCCTCGGCAAGTCTCACCACGAGGTCCGGCCGCAGCAGCCCGTCGTCGGTGACGGTCGAAGTCTGCTCGGTGAAGTCGCAGTGCGCGACCATGCCGGCCAGTTCGACCGTACGGCGAAGGTGCAGCTCGCCCCAGCGCCCGCGGACCTGCGGCTTGCGCAATGCGGTCGACAGCGACGCCGTCTCCCGTCGTAGCGACTCACCGCTCATGCGGACCTCGTTGACCTGCTGGTGGAGCTGGGCCTGCCAGGCCGCGCGGCCCTTCTCCAGTTGGCCGAGCTCGACGTGCAGCCGGTCCAGCGCCTCCTTGACGACCGCCTGGCCGGACATCTGCTGCCCGACCGACGTCCGCTCCTGCACCAGCTCGACCACCCGGTCCTCGGCCGCGTCGCGCTCGGCGGTGATCCGCGCCAGCTCGGCGCCGTCACGCCCGCGCGACCAGAGCACGCCGAAACCTGCCCCGAGCAACAACCCGATGACGAGGAACAGCAGCACCAACAACAGCGTCGTACCGGTCATGCCACAGACAGTGACACAGGCCTCCGACAATTTCTGTCAGGCGGGTCAGCAGTCCATCGCGGGGAAGCTGTAGCCCTGGGCCTTGAGCAACGGGAGGACCTTGTCCAGGGCCGCGACGGTCTGCGCGCGCTCGCCGCCGCCGTCGTGCATCAGGACGATGTTGTGGCGGTGCGCGTGCGTCATGATGTTGTGCGCGATCGCGTTCGTCCCCGGCTTGGCCCAGTCCCGCGGGTCGACGTCCCAGAGCACCTGCGCCATCCCGGCGGCCTTGATGTCGGCCCGCACCTTCGGGTTCGAAGCGCCGTACGGCGGCCGGAAGCACTTGGACTGCGGGCCGTCGAAGATCTCGTGGTGCCGCTGCGCCGCCGAGATGGCGGTCAGCTGCGGATGGGTGATCGAGTGGCTGCCGATGGTGTTGCCGTCGGCAAGGATCTGCTCGCGCAGTCCCGGGTGCAGGGCCTGGTTCTTGCCGAGCTGGAAGAAGGTCGCGTGAGCGCCGTACTTCTTCAGCACCTGCAGGATCTTCGGCGTCCAGACCGGGTCCGGGCCGTCGTCGAAGCTGAAGAAGATGACCTTCTTGTTACCGGCGACGAGCGCCGCGGTCGGGTCGGCGACCGGCGTGCCAGGCGTGTGGTCCGGCGTCTTCGACGGAGTGGTCGTCGGCGTCGTGGTGGGCGTCGACGGCGGCGGCACGGAACCCGCCGTACTGCCCGCTGCGGAAGTGGGCTTGGGCTGAGCGGAACGTCCCAGCGCGACGGCGAACAGCCCGCCGAGAACGAGTGCGGCGGCAGCGGCGGTGCCGATGACGGCAGCAAGTTTTCGGGACATGATGCTCCCTTGCAAATCAGGCGGATGGTCCCCAGTTCGCTCCCCCTCAGGAGCCTTCATACAAGGAGACGCGGCGGCCCTTGACCTGGTTGGCAAACCCGTGTTGCAAGGAGATCTCGGTCGCTTCTGCGTCAGGCAACAACGGTGTGATCACGCTTGCCCGAATCCCTTGCTGGTCGGGGGCCGCGCCCGGTAGATCAACGGGACAGGGCGAGGGGAGAACGCGATGGACGCCAAGGTGGTCTTCGAGACCGAGCGGCTGGTGGTCCGCGACTGGGCCGAGGCCGACGGCGATCGGGTGTACGACATCTACCGGCGCTGGGAGGTGTCGCGCTGGCTGGGCGCGACGCCCCGGGCGATGACGGACCGGGACGCCGCGTCGCGGGTGATCGAGCGGTGGAACCTGCGCAATGCCGATCCGGTGCACGGGGTGTGGGCGGTGGAGGAGAAGGCGACAGGGACGGTGGCCGGGACTGTGCTGCTGGTGCCGCTGCCGGCGGGTGCTGAGCCGGGGCGTGGTGAGGTCGAGGTGGGGTGGCATTTCCATCCCGACGCGTGGGGGCGCGGGCTGGCGACCGAGGCGGCGCGTGGGGCGATCGGGTGGGGGTTCAAGGGCGGGCTGCCGGAGATCTACGCGGTGGTGCGGCCGGACAACCAGGCGTCGCTCGCGGTGTGCCGGAGGCTCGGGATGCGGCCGCTGGGGCTGACCAAGCGCTGGTACGACGCGGAGCTGGAGTCGTTCGTGATCTGAGGCACCTGGTACGTCGTACGGGGGCTGCTGTCCGTCGTACCGGCTGTGGATTGGGGTCAGGCGTGACGGACGCGTAGTCTTGGCGCCCGTGGCACTCTCCATCGGAATCGTCGGGCTCCCCAACGCGGGCAAGTCCACGCTCTTCAACGCGCTGACCAAGAACAACGTGCTCGCGGCGAACTACCCGTTCGCGACGATCGAGCCCAACGTCGGTGTGGTGGGGGTGCCGGACCCGCGGCTGGGCAAGCTGGCCGAGATCTTCTCCTCGGTCAAGCAGCTGCCGGCCACCGTCCAGTTCGTCGACATCGCCGGCATCGTGCGCGGTGCGTCGGAGGGTGAAGGGCTCGGGAACAAGTTCCTCAGCCACATCCGCGAGTCCGACGCGATCTGCCAGGTCACGCGGGTGTTCGTCGACGAGGACGTCACGCACGTCGACGGCAAGGTCTCGCCGGCCGACGACATCTCCACGATCCAGACCGAGCTGATCCTGGCCGACCTGCAGACCGTCGAGAAGGCGATCCCGCGGCTGGAGAAGGAGTCCCGGCTGAAGAAGGAGAGCGTCGCCGTTCTCGAGGCGGTGCGCGAGGCGCAGAAGCACCTCGAGGCCGGTACGCCGATCATCGCGACGAACGTCGACCGCGACGCGATCCGCGAACTGATGCTGATGACCGCCAAGCCGTACCTGTTCGTCTTCAACTGCGACGCCGACGAGCTCGCCGACGAGGACCTCAAGACCCGCATGCGCGAACTCGTCGCGCCGGCCGAGGCGATCTTCCTCGACGCCAAGTTCGAGGCCGAACTGGTCGAGCTCGGCGACGAGGACGAGGCCCGCGAGATGCTCTCGGAGATGGGCGTCGAGGAGCCCGGCCTGGACGTCCTGGCCCGCGTCGGCTTCGAGACCCTCGGCCTGCAGACCTACCTGACGGCAGGCCCGAAGGAATCCCGCGCCTGGACCATCAAGAAGGGCGCCACCGCCCCCGAGGCCGCCGGCGTCATCCACACCGACTTCCAGCGCGGCTTCATCAAGGCCGAGATCGTCTCGTACGCCGACCTCGTCGAAGCCGGCTCCATGGCCGCCGCCAAGTCCGCCGGCAAGGTCCGCATGGAAGGCAAGGACTACATCATGGCCGACGGAGATGTGGTGGAGTTCCGCTTCAACGTCTAGGCCCTGCGCGGCAATAGGCTGGTCCGGCAAGTGATTGCCGCCGACCAGTCTTTCCGTTCGTGCGACGGATTCGAGTGAGGACACCCGATGGCCCGCCCTTACAGCCCTGGCCCGAAAGAGTTCGTTTTCGGGGCCGGAGACGGCAACGATCAGCGGGTCGTCGTACCTGACGCTCAGGAAGCCTATGTGGCGTTCTCCGCGTTCTTCAGGGAGCGCGATGGTGACACCTGCACGATCGACGACGAACCGGCGGGCCAGCGGTTGGTGCTGATGCGTGGTCAAGGAGTGATCGCCCGCAGTACGGGGACGAACGTCGAGTACCTCAAGGTCGACAGGCCCAATCGGTACACACCGAGCGCGATGCTGTTCTTCGAGAACGGGTACGCCGGTCTCAATCGCTTCGGCGCCTGGCTCTCCAACCTCGCGGACCTCGACGCGTCACCGGAGGCTCGCGGTGCTGCCCGCGCGGCCACGATCACGACCGAAGCCGCGGCGCTCGACGAGGTCGGCCGGATCTGGGCGGATTCGGGCATCGTCGACCCGAGCGACCAGTGGTGCGTCTTCTTCGACTCGCACGGTGCGGATGACGACCGGGCCGAACGTGCAGCGCTGCTCGTGCTGATCGAGTTCCTCGGGCTCGAACGAGGCGACGCCCCGGCCGAGGCTGCCGACGGCGAGGTCTGGGTGCGGATGGACCCTCGCCTCGACGCCGAACTCGAACGCTGGTCATGAGGGATGTCGTGTTCACCCGCGACGGGTGGATCCCGAAGGTGGTGCGGGAGCACGGCGTACTCGGGATCGAGCTCGGTGCGGGCGCCGACGCCAACCACGACCCTCGCACTTTCACGTTCCCGATCGAGGATGCCCATCTTGCGGTGATCCAGGACGATCTGACGCGGCACCTGCTGCTGTGGAGTGCGATCCTGCCGCTGTGCGACGCCGCCGGGACTCGGGGCCAGCTGGACGAGGATGCTGCCGTCGCGCTCCTGGATCCGATCCTCTTCTCCGCGCCTGCTGACATCGAGGCGCTGTTCCGGCGCATCCGGTGGAACAGGAGCCAGCTGATCGCCCACGGTGCCGACATCGCCCTGCTCGATCGCGGCCAGGTCTGGGCCGCGATGGGCTCGGCGACCGAGACGGCTGACTGGTCGCGAGTGCAGGAGTACGACGCGAGCCGTCGACGCGCCAAGCGCGGCGTGACGCTGGCTCCGCTGGACGCCGCGATCCTGAAGTTCACCGGGCAGTACCTCCATGGCGCGACGATCCCTGGGCGCCGTCCCGATGCGGTCGATCCGGCGCTGCTGCCCGGCGTACTGCGGGTGATCGCTACTGCGGAGCGTGCGTGCGCCGGTCTGCGGATCAATCGTGATCCGCGCCGGGGAGGACGCGGGACGGACAAGCGTGACTGGGAGCGGATGAAAGCGACGGTCGAGGCAGCCGTGCGCGGTGCACATCCTGAACTCGTCGACGATGCAGTGGCGACCGTGAGCTTCTTGATGTGCTCGGAGGCCGCGGACCGCGCCAGGAGCCTGCCGATCGAGGATGACGAAGTCGCCGAGGGTGCGAGGAAGCTCATCTTCACCGACGACAAGGACGGCGAGGCGATCTGGCTCCCGGGCAGTCGCCGGCCCGCCACGACGCAGTTCTGGGAGTTCGTCAACGATCGCTCCGCCGCGGACAACGAGGTCTTCACCATCGAGGACGAAGAGAAGGGCGAAGGACTCCAGCTCCACTTCTACGCCGACTCGAGCGCTCGCATCACGACAATCGCCGGGTCGACTCCGGAACACCGGGTCGAGTACAGCCTGGTCGACGGTCTGGACGGCTACCGTACCCTGGTCCGCACCTTCATCACCGGCGGCTACGCCGCCCTCGACGGGCACGGCCCGTGGCTGACGAACGTCACCGACTTCGAGCAGGCCCGCCGCCAGCGCGACGCCACAAAGCGCTGACTGGCGTCGCTGGACGGGGCTGGTCCGCCAACCGACGGCCGCCGGACCAGTCTTTTCTGTTCTATGTCTTGTGGTCAGCTCGACTGTGGACAACTTCGGCGAACAGTGGCAATGATGTGCGCTGTGACAGATGACGGTCCGAGTATCAGTTCCATGATGGATGACCAGGATCGGGAGGCCGAGCAGTTCGCCATTGCGTTCCTCAAGAAAGTTGTACGGTTGCGTGGCGTACGCATCGACCGGATGCAGTTCCTCAGGGCGGAGCTTCACAAAAAGGGCGTCGGTACGGCCGCGATAGATCGGGCTGTCAGCGAGAATCCAGCGGTGGCCGGACTTTCACCGGCCCTGCTAGACGAGATCGCCAGGAGCGTAATCGACTTCGAGACCGGGAAATCTACGGCGTTGTCGTTCGCGGCCGGCCTACCCGGCGGGCTCGCGATGATAGGAACGGTTCCTGCTGACATCACTCAGTTCTATGTTCACGCCTTCAGAGTGATGCAGAAGCTCGCCTACCTCTACGGCTGGCAGTCGTTCTTGGACGACATCGACGACCTGGACGATGAGTCCTTGGGCATCCTCGCTGTGTTCCTCGGCATCATGATGGGAGTCGGCGGCGCATCGGTCTCGATGAGTCTCTTTGCCGCTCAGGTCGCCCGCCCTGCGGTCCAGAGGAAAATCGCAGGTGTGGCCCTGACCAAGACCGCCTGGTACATCCCGATGAAGCAGACGCTGCGAGTTATCGGAGTACAGGTCACCAAGCAGAGCTTCGCCAAAGCTATGAGCAAGGTCGTTCCGGTGGTCGGGGGAGTGGTGTCGGGCGGCCTCACCTTTGTCACGCTGCGGATTCAATCGCAACGGCTGATGGATCATCTCCGGGAACTCCCGCCGCCGAATGTCGACGCGGAAGTTTACCTGGCGGCCGTGAAGCGGACCGATGAACTGGCGCCGAGCAGAGCCAAGAGCATTGGCGGCGCGATTGCCGGAACGGCGGGCGCCGTGGGGTCCAACGTAGCTGGACTCTTCAAGTCGAAAAGGCAGAAACAATCAGACGAGGACGATTCCCAGAACGAAGGTTCCGACGGCGAAGATTCTTGACGAGCTGTGCCCGGGCACGTCGTCGATAACGCGACCGTGACGAAGGCGTCGAGGTCAGCCCCACCGTCTGGGCCTCGGATGCATCGCAAGTGGTGCGGCCGCGGGAGGGGCGGGCCGCCTTCAGGGAGTCGGCGGCGTCAGTTCTTGGCTGCGGCTTTGGCCGAACGCAGAGCTTGCACGCCACCCGTCGGCCCTCCAACGAGTAGGAGCGTTCGCCGCCACGGTGGCCAGACGACCGCTAGGTTGACTCCATGGCAAGCTGGAAGGGCGACCTCGTGAAGGCGCTGACGGCCCTGGGCGGAGAGGGATCGCTGTCCGAGATTTACGGGGAGATCGCCCGGATTCACAAGCCGCTGAGCACTGCATGGCAGGCGACAGTAAGGAACACCCTGGAGTGTCATTCGTCCGACTCGGAGAATTTTCGTGGTCGCGAGGATCTGTTCTATTCGGTTGGTGGCATCGGGCGCGGCAGGTGGGGATTGCGGTGAGGCCCGCACAGGCCAAGCACCAAGTCCCAGCTGGGCACTAGGCCTCAGCTCAAGTTGTACTCGGAGCCGTCGGTCAGGGCTGTGATGAAGGCTTCGAAGGTTGGGGCTGGTGGGGTGATGGCGTAGTCCCACTCCTGGTCGACGCTTGGTTCGCCGGGGTGGCGGCCAGATCGTGGGGGTTGGGGGCGGGGTCGTCGGGTGGAAGGGGTGACCCGGTGATATTGGCTGGCGCGGGGGTGGTCACACTTGGTTAGCTAGAGGGTGTATGCCCTGACGGTTTGTTAAGGAGACGGTATGAGCGACAAGTCCAGCAAGCCGGCGAAGGACGATCTGCAGGAGAAGTTCCGCGAGGCGCTCGCGAAGAAGAACGCGCAGCACGAGTCGCACCCGGGGAGTGGGCCGCGGCACGAAGGCGTGGGCGAGGCGCACAACGACAAGCAGAAGCGCCAGTTCAGGCGCAAGTCCGGCAGCTGAGCACGCCGCCCATCCATCCGTTCCGAGCCCCGGGTTGCCGCCCGGGGCTCTAGTTTTTCCCCGGAGCCCGGAGCCCGGAGCCCGGAGCCCGGAGCCCGGAGCCCGGAGCCCGGAGCCCGGAGCCCGGAGCCCGGAGCCCGGAGCCCGGAGCTTGTACGACGGGGGGCGCGGTACGGCGTGCGTGTGGCGCCGGGCAGAGAGTGGAGCCGCGACCCCGCCGTCCTGGGGGTCGCGGCTCCGGGATCCGGGGGACGAGTGATGCCCCCATCGTCGTACCCCGGATCGGTCAGGGGGTGGGGCGGGGGTGGCCCAGGTTGGCTTCGATTTCGCCGGAGGGGGAGGCGGGGCGTGGGTGCGGGGTCACGGGGTTCTCCAGGGGCCACCTGCACCCGAGGTGGTCCGACGTGGGCGGGTCGGTGGGGTGCAGCTTCCATTGAGGCCGACTTTTTTCACGTCGTAAACCGTTGAGGTGGAGCTGCAACAAGACCTGGAAGTACAACGTTGTAGATGACAATCGAGATTGACTTCCACTTTGGTCACAGGGTGAAAGAAGGTCATCTTCGACGGTCTAGAGTCGGCGGCGTGGATGTGCCGCTGCATTTTGCCGTGAAGACCCGGCTGGTTGAGCTGTTGGAGCGGTTGGGGGAGGGGGCGGCGCTGCCGCCGGAGCGTGCGTTGGCGGCTGAGTTCGGGGTGTCTCGGTGGACGATGCGGCAGGCGATTCGTGAACTGGTCGCCGATGGGCGGTTGCGGGCTCGGCAGGGGCAGGGGACGTTCGTTGCTACGCCGAAGTTGATTCAGCCGCTCGCGCTCGTCAGTTACACCGAGGCGTTGCGGGCGCAGGGGCATGAGCCGGCGCGGGAGGTTGTGGCGTTCGAGGAGGTCACGGCTGATGCCGAGCTGGCGGACGGGCTTGGGGTGGCGGTCGGGGAGCCGGTGCATCGGCTGGAGCGGGTGTTGCTTGCCGATGGGCAGCCGATTGGGCTGGAGATCACGTATCTGGCGGTGGAGAGGTTTCCGACTTTGCGGGCTGTACTGCGGCCGACGGGCTCGCTGTACAGGTGTCTGACTGACGATCTCGGTGTGCGCTTCGGGGAGGGCGAGGAGGTAGTCGAGACGGTGATCGCGTCGCCGCGTGAGGCTGAGCTGCTGCAGGCTACGCAGTCGATGCCGATGTTCTTGCTGCATCGTCGGAGCCGGGATGTTGATGGTCGGCCGATTGAGGTTGTTCGGTCCTTGTATCGAGGGGATCGGGTCGCTTTTCGCGCGACGCTGCGCCCCTGAGCACTTGAGGCGCTTCGGCCCGCGATGCGTCGGCGCCGCCGGCCCTGAGCGCTTGAGGTGCCCCCAGGCTGCGACGCGTCGGCGGCCCGGTTCTGAGTTCCAACTGTTTGTTTCCGCTTCATCCTCCTGACAGCTGATCGCTCGGCCTCTTTAATTGGTCCGGACCAATCTTGGTCGCGACGGACACGAGGAGGCAGTTGTGCGGGTGGTTGTGGTGGGTGGCGGTGTGCTGGGCACGTTCCATGCCTGGGAGGCGGTACGGCGGGGTGACGAGGTCGTGCACCTCGAGCGGGAGGCAGGTCCGCGCGGCGCGACGGTGCGGAACTTCGGGCTCGTATGGGTGAGCGGTCGTGCCGGCGGGGCTGAGCTGGAGACCGCGGTGAGGGCTCGTGAGCTGTGGGAGGAGACTAGCAAGCAGGTCGCTGGGCTCGACTTCCGCGGGGCCGGGTCGCTGACGGTGTGCCGGACCGAGGAGGAGTTGGCGGTCGCGAAGGAGGCGGCTGCCCGACCGGATGAAGGTCGCGGGTTCGAGCTGCTGGACGCCGAGCAGGCGCGCAAGCGCAACCCAGCGCTCAGGGGCGAAATACTCGGGGCGCTGTGGTGTCCGAAGGACGCCGTGGTCGAGCCTCGTGAGGTGCTGGGCGCTTTGCGCACGCAGTTGGAGAGTTCTGGTCGGTACTTGTTCCAGCCCAGCCGTGAGGTGAGGGAGGTGAGGGACCGGCAGGTGCGGACCGATGACGGCAAAACACACGCGGCCGACGAGGTCTGGCTCTGCACCGGCGCCTGGCACAGCGGGCTGATTCGCGAGCTCACCGACGACCTGCCTGTACGCCGGGTCCGCCTGCAGATGATGCAGACCGCACCCCTCGACGAGCAGCTGACGACCGCGGTCGCCGACGCGGACAGCTTCCGCTACTACCCGGCGTACCAGGGCCCCGCGCTCGACGCGCTCAATCAGGTGCCTCAGGCAACAGTTGCCGACGAGCACAAGATGCAGCTGCTGATGGTCCAGCGGACGCACGGCGGGCTGACCATCGGCGACACCCACGAGTACGCCGAGCCGTTCGGCTTCGACGTCCAGGAAGATCCGTACGACTACCTCATGACGGCTGCCGAAACCATCTTGGGCCGCAAGATCCCGAAGATCACCAGGCGCTGGGCCGGCGTCTACTCCCAGGCCACCACCCCGGGCGAGGTCGTCGTACGGCGCAAGGTTGCCGACGGCGTGCACCTCGTCACCGGCCCCGGCGGCCGCGGCATGACGATGGCGCCGGCGATTGCCGAGGCGAGCTTCCAGGCGGTCGGCCGGTGACGCGGCAGCACGCGTTGATCCAGCTCGCGGTGCTCGACATGGCCGGTACGACGGTCGTCGACAACGGCCTGGTCGAGCAGGCCTTCACCGCCGCGATCGGTGCCCAGGGCATCGAACCCGGTGACGGCCGGTACGACGGCATGTTGGCCCACGTCCGCGCCACGATGGGCGAGTCCAAGATCACCGTCTTCCGCCACCTGCTGGACCACGACGAAGCCAAGGCCCAGCAGGCGAACGCGGCGTTCGAGACGGCGTACGGACAGCTCGTCGACGACGGTCGCTGCCGCCCGATCGAGGGCGCACACCAAGCAATCCGCGAGCTCCAGGACGACGGCGTCAAGGTCTGCCTCACCACCGGCTTCGCCGAGACGACCCAGCAGCGCATCCTGGCCGCACTCGACTGGCGAACGCTCGCCGACCTCACCCTCTGTCCGGCGCAAGCAGGCCGCGGCCGTCCGTACCCGGACATGGTCCTCACGGCCCTGCTCCACCTCCGCGCCGACGCCACCGTGAACGTCGCGGTGGCCGGCGACACGGCGTACGACATGACCTCGGGAACGCGCGCCGGTGCCGGCGTCGTGGCCGGGGTCCTCACCGGCGCCCACGACCGGTCGCAGCTCGCGGCCGCGGGAGCCACTCACGTGATCGAGTCGGTCCGGGACCTGCCCGGGCTGCTCCGCGACCGAAAGCTGGAGAAGTGAAGGCAACCAAATCCCTGCTCGCCGCCGCCCTGCTGCTGACCGTGCTCGCCGCTTGCGGCGGGACGGGGGCCGCGTCCACCGGCGATGCCAAGACCGTGACCGTCTACACCGCCGACGGGCTGGCCGACTGGTACAAGACCCGGTTCGCGGCGTTCACCGAGAAGACCGGGACCAAGGTCCAGATCGTCGAGGCCGGGTCGGGCGAGGTGGTCTCCCGGCTGCAGAAGGAGAAGTCCAACCCGCAGGCCGATGTGGTGGTGACACTGCCGCCGTTCATCCAGAAGGCGTCGGCCGACGGACTGCTCCAGCCGTACGCCGTACCGGGTGCCGACCAGGTGAAGGGTCTGAAGGCCGACAACTACGTGACGGTGGTCGAGAACTACCTGAACTTCATCGTGAACCAGAAGGCCGGCGGCCCGAAGACGTTCGACGACCTGCTGGACCCGCGGTTCAAGGGCAAGGTGCAGTACTCGACGCCGGGCCAGGCCGGTGACGGTACGGCGGTGCTCCTGCTGCTGCAGCACCTGCTCGGCAAGCAGGGCGCGCTCGACTACCTCGGCAAGCTCGAGGCGAACAACGTCGGCCCGTCGGCCTCGACCGGCAAGCTGCAGCCGAAGGTGAGCAAGGGCGAGATCTGGGTCGCGAACGGCGACGTGCAGATGAACCTGGCCTCGATCGCCAACGACAAGTCCGCGTTCAGCCTGTTCTTCCCCGCAACCAAGGAAGGCAAGCGCACGACGGTCTCACTGCCCTACGTGATGGGACTCGGTGCCAAAGCCCCGAACGTTGACGGTGGCAAGCAGTTGATGGACTACCTGCTCTCCACCGAAGCCCAGCAGACAGTCTCCGGTGACGCCTTCGGCATCCCGGCCCGCGCCGACGTCAAGCCGACCGACGCGAACTACCAAGCCGTCGAGAAGGCGGTCGCGGGGGTCGAGATCTGGCAGCCGGACTGGACCCAGGTGCTTGCCGACCTCGACGCGGACGTGGCGGCGTACACGAAGGCCGTGCAGGGATGACCGTCCAGCTGGACGACGTCACGGTTCACTTCGGCAAGACGTGTGCGCTGGAAGGGCTGAGCCTGACAGTCGCGGCAGGGGAGACCGTTGCCCTGCTGGGCCCGTCGGGGTCGGGCAAGTCGACGGCGCTGAAGGCGGTCGCCGGGTTCGTCCGGCCGAGCCGTGGGCGGATCCGGATCGGCGGCGTCGACGTCACCGACGTACCGCCGGCCAAGCGGGGGATCGGCGTCGTCGTCCAGCAGTACGCGCTGTTCCCGCACCTGCGGGTCGCCGACAACGTGGCCTTCGGGCTGCGGGCGGCCCGCCGACCGAAGCGGGAAGTGGCCGAGCGGGTCGCCGAAATGCTCGGGATGGTCGGGATGCAAAAGTACGCCAGGAGGTACCCGCGCGAACTGTCCGGTGGTCAGCAGCAGCGGGTCGCGATCGCGCGGGCGCTGGCGATCCGGCCGCCGGTGCTGCTGCTCGACGAACCGCTGGCGGCGCTCGACGCGCAACTGCGAGCCGACATGCTCGACGAGCTGCAGAAGCTACGGCGTGAGGTGCCGGACGTCGCGATCGTCTACGTTACGCACGACCAGGCCGAGGCGCTCGCGCTCGCGGACCGGATCGCGGTGATGCGGGATGCTCGACTTGTCGACATCGCGCCGGCGGCCGAGCTGTACCGGACGCCGCCGACCGCGTTCACCGCGTCGTTCCTGGGTGGTGCCAACCTGCTGCCGGTCGAGGTGGTGGGGGAGGAGGTCCGGCTCGCCGGCCGCCGGCTGCCCGGAGTCGCGCCGGGCGCGTTGAGTGCGGCGAGTGGGCCGGGCGAGGTGCTGCTCTGCGTGCGGCCTCACGCCATCCGGCTGGGCGAGGACGGGGTGCCGGGGCGGTTGGTGGCCGCTCAGTGGCGGGGCGCTTCGCACCGGCTGACGTGCACCGTCGACGGTCTCGGTGATCTTCCCGTCCACGTGGATGTGCCGGCCGATCGCGAGGTTCCGAAGATCGGGTCGGCGGTGTCGATGCGGTTGCCGAGTGAGGCGTGCAGTCTGGTGGCGTCGCGGTGACGGCCATCGCGGTTGCGTTGAGCAACAAACAGGCAGCGGTACGCCGTACGTGGTCGCTCTGGCTGATCCCGCCGTTGCTGCTGATCGCCGGACTGGTGGTCTATCCGTTGATCCTGGTCGCCGCCGAGTCGCGCGGCTCGTGGGCCGAGGTGATCGGGTCGGCAGAGTTCCGGCAGGCGTTGGTCAGGACCGTGCAGATCGCGGTCTGCTCGACGGTCGGTTGCCTGGTGGTCGGGACGTTCCTCGCCGTCGTCGTGAGCTTCGTCCCGTTCCCCGGCGCGCGGATCGTGTCCGGGATGGTCGACGCGATGCTCGCGCTGCCGTCGTTCCTGGTGGCGCTGTCGTTCACGTTCCTCTACGGCTCGGCCGGGGTGTTCGGGTCACTCCTGGGCGGATTCATGACGACGCCGTGGGCCGTGGTCCTGGCGGAGATCACCTTCTACACACCGTTCGTGATGCGCCCGTTGCTCGGGGCAATGAGTCAGATCCCGCGCGTTCAGCTCGACGTCGCGGCGAGTCTCGGCGGCGGTCCGTGGCGCGTGCTGCGGCAGGTGATCCTGCCCGAGGTCCGGCCGGCGCTCGCGGCCGGTGGCGGGTTGACGTTGCTGCTGACGCTGAACGAGTTCGGGATCGTGCTGTTCCTCGGGGCGCGCGACACGACGACCTTGCCGCTGCTCGTGCACACCAAGGGGATCGTGATGTTCGACTACCCGGCCGCGTGCGTGATCGCGGTCGTGCAGATCGCGCTGTCGATCGGCCTGTACGCCGTACTGCGCGGAACGCTGGGAGGCCGTCGTGCTCGTCTGGTCTAGGGGCCCGAAGCTCGTTGTCCAGGGCATCTTCCTGCTGGTCTTCGGGGTGCTCGTGCTGGCGCCGTTCGTTGTCGTCGCGGCCGCGGCGTTCGCCGGGAGCTGGAACGGCGTACTGCCGTCCGATCCGACGGCGACTCATCTGCGCGAGGCCTTGTCGGGTGATGAACTGGCGTCGATCGCGGTGAGTCTGCAGACGGCGTTCCTCGGTGGGTTGCTGGCGGTCGGGTTCGGGACGTGGGCCGCGCTGGCGAGCCGGGCGGCGACGCCGGGGCTCGCGCGGCTGACCGACGCGTTGCACCACCTGCCGATCGCCGTACCGTCGGTGGTTGTCGGGTTGAGCCTGCTCGTCGCGTTCTCCCGGCCGCCGCTGCTGCTCAACGGGACGAAGTGGATCGTCGTGATCGCGCATCTGGTGCTGATGGTTGCCTTCACGTACGGGACGGTGACGGCGGCGTTGCAACGGACGGACGACGTGTACGCCGACGTGGCCGCGTCGCTGGGTGCGTCGTCGGCGCGGGTGCTGTGGACGGTGCGGCTGCCGATGCTGCGGCCGGCGATCGTGTCGTCGGCAGGGTTGTCGATCGCGCTGTCGATGGGTGAGGTCGGGGCGACGATCATGGTCTACCCGGCGTCGTGGCGGACGTTGCCGGTCGGTGTGTTCGCGTTGACCGATCGGGGGCAGACGTTCACCGCCGCGGCCGAGTCGCTGGTGCTGCTGGCGGTGACCGTCGTACTGGTGGTCGGGCTGGATCGGTTGCGGGGGCGTGCTGATTAGAGGAGTTCTGCGAGGAGGCTTGCTGCTCGGTCGGCGCCGTCGGTGCTGACCGGGAGGTAGTCGATCGGGTCGGTCAGGGCTTTGGCGACGGCCTCGGCGAGGAGGTTGGGGTCGGCGGCTTCGGCGTACTCGAGGCGGTGGCCGGCGCGGTAGCGGTCGAGGCGGGCGGCGACGTGGAAGTTCTGCTCGAAGTGGTGCTGGAGCGGGACGTAGACGAAGGGGACTCGTTGTGCGGTCAGCTCCATGCAGGTGGTGAGGCCGCCTTGGGTGATGACTACGTCTGCTTTTCCGAGTTGCAGGTGGAGGTCGGGGAGGTAGCCGTGCAGGCGGACGCCGGGGACTACCTGCAAAGAGGAAGGGTTGATCCTGGGGCCGGTGACGATGTCGAAGGTGATGCCGGGGACGAGACGTTGGATGGCTGGTACGGCGTCCAGAACCCTGTGCAGTAAGGAGGAACCGGCGCCGGAGCCGCCGACGGTGACCAGGCAGCGTGGTGGCCCCGACAGCTGACGGGGTGGGGGCGTGAAGCCCGTGATGTAGCCCGTGAAGGTGTAGTTCTGTTCGGTCCACTCGCGGATCACCGGTAGGTCGGGGCCGAAGGAGTCGGCGACGATGTCTTCCGGATCGCCGACGAACAGCGAATGATCGCGCAGGCGGCGGTAGCGGGCCCGTTGGGTGAGCATCTCGGCGTTGTAGTCGGTGGTGAGCGCCGCCTCCGACGAGTCCATCGGGAGCCAGCCGATGAAGTCGGTGAGCCAGGCGTAGGCGAAGCGTTTGAGCTCCGGGTTCTCGTGCAGGAAGTAGTCGACCTCCCAGGCCTCGTCGCCGATCACCAGGTCGTAGTGCCGGTCCTCGACCACGTCGTTGAACGTGAGGAAGTTGGCGACCAGGATCTCGTCCATCCGCCGCAGCGTCTGGAACGCGTGCAGGTCGTGCTCGGCGAAGCCGGCCTCGAAGTCCACGTGGTCCGACTCGCTGAGCAGCCAGGACGACGCCGGGTGCACGACCTCGCCCGCGTCGGCGAGCACGCGCGTCACCGGATCCTGCGCGAGCCACTCGATCTCCACATCCCCAGTAAGCGAGCGCAACGATCGAGCGATCGCCAGATCCCGCCGTGCATGCCCGAGCCCGATCGGTGACGACAGGTAGAGCACCCGGCGAGGCCGTGACGCAGCCCGTTCCCACGTACGCCGTACAGGCGTCGGCATCAGCCGCGCGGCAAAGTCCTTGAGCAGGTGATTGACCACCACCGGATCACGAGCATGCGGCGCATGCCCACCTCCGACGACCGTCACCAACGAACCCCCGGTCAACGAGGCCAGCCGCGAACCCTCGGCCGGCGGCCGGATCCCGTCCGCCGAACCGTGCACGACCAACACCGGACAGCTCACGTCGGCGAACCGCGCAGGATCGAGATGCCCCGACCGCCCGGCCTCGGTGTCGACGAGCAGCGACGGCGTGATCTCGCGCCCCCACCCGATCCCGTCCTCGATCTGCTTGGTCGAGTGCGGCTCCGGGAACATCTGGGCGAAGAAGAACTCCAGGAAGTCGTCGTACCCGCCCTCGAGCCAGTAGTGCCTGTTGTACTTCGCCCATCCCTCCGTGGTGTCGTGCCGCTCGTCCCACGTCCACTGCGTGCGCTCCTCCAGCATCGGCGTCAGCCTGGTCGCCGAGCCGATGCAGACCACCCCGAGCACCCGCGACGGTTGCCGTAGCGCGACCTCCAGCGCCCACGGACAGCCGCGGGAGAACCCCACGAGCACGCAGGACGACGCACCGACGGCGTCCAGCACCGCGATCGTGTCCTCGACCATCTCGACATCGCTGTACGCCGAAGCGCCGACCGGGCGGTCCGACGAGCCCGAGCCGCGACCGTCGAAGGTGATCACCCGGAAGTGCCGCGCCAGGTACGGGACCTGCGCCTTCCAGACCCGCGAGGGTACGAGCGACCAGGTCGGCAGCAGCACGAGCGCCGGGCCGTCGCCCTCGCCGTACACCCGGTAGTGAATGTTCACGCCGTCGCGGGCGACCGAACCCTCCCGATCGGCCGCCCGCGCGGGCTTGTGCGCCATGCCGCTCACTGTGTCAGGGGCGGACTTCGTAGACCAGGTTGAACGGCGTCTGCGCCGCGACCCGGAACCGGGTGAAACCGGCCGCTGTCGTCACGTCACGGATCCGCGCCGGACCGGCCTGCGTACCGAGCCCGAGGCCGACCTCCTGGGACAGCGACGCCGGCGTGCACAGCAGCGTGGAGAAGCCGTAGTACGCACGGCCGACCGGGTTCAGGTTGTCCTCGACCTTGTCGCCGGCCATCGGTTCGACGACCATCCACGTGCCGTCGGCCGCGAGCGACTCGCGCACCCGACGCGCGGCGCCGACCGGGTCGCCCATGTCGTGCAGGGCGTCGAAGGTCGTTACCAGGTCGTAGTTCTCACCGGCGTACGACGTGGAGCCGGCGACCTCGAAGGTGACATCGGCGCCGGCGTCCGCCGCTCGCTGCTGGGCCGTCGCGATCGACTCCTGGTGGTAGTCGGACCCGATGAAGGTCGACTGTGGAAAGGCCTGCGCCATCAGGATCGTCGAGGCGCCATGACCGCAGCCGATGTCGGCGACCTTCGCGCCGTTCGTCAGTTTGTCGACGACCCCGTCGAGCGCGGGCAGCCAGCCGTCGACCAGGTTGGCGTGGTAGCTGGGCCGGAAGAAGCGCTCGCAGCCGTCGTGCACGTCGGTGTCGTGCTCGTGCCAGCCGATGCCGGCGCCGCTGCGGGCCGCGTCGATCATGCGGTCGGTGTCCTGGACGGTCCCGAGCGCGATCTGGAAGAAGCCGGGCAGGAACGCCGGGCTGTTCTCGTCGGTCAGCGCGACGGTCTGCTCGGGCGGCAGCGTATAGAGGCCCGTGGACGGGTCGTAGGTGACGAAGCCGCCGGCTGCCTGAGCGTTGAGCCACTCGCGCACGTAGCGCTCGTGGGTGCCGGTGCGGTCGGCCAGATCGGCCGGCGTGAGGCCGCCGGCGCCGGCCATCGTCTTGTAGTAGCCGAGCTTGTCGCCCATCACGACGAGCGCCGCGTTGAGCGTCGCGCCGACCTCGCCGACGGCCTGGAACACGAACTGCATCAGCTTGTCGCCGTCGACGGTGACCGGTTGGTCGATGGTGGTCATGGGTCCCCTCCCTGGGATCGCTTTACCTCGGTGACGCTAGAAGTTCTCGACAATCCGTCGCATCAGGTGGGGCACCTGGTCCTAGACTCCGAGGATGCTGATCGGGCGGGAGGCCGAACGGCGGGCGATCGAGCGGTTGGTCGCGGGGGCGAGGGTGGGATCCAGCGGGGTGCTGCTGATCACCGGGGAACCGGGGATCGGCAAGACCACCCTTCTCGACCAGGCAGCCGCACAGTCCGCCGGCCTTCGCCTGCTCCGAGCGCGGGGAACGGAGACCGAGCATGAAGTCCCGTTCGGTGGGTTGTTGCAGTTGCTCCGCCCGGCGTTGGGTGAGTTGGAGAGGATTCCTGCGCCCCAGAAGGCTGCTCTGCAGGCAGCCCTCGCGCTGACCACACCAGGCGATCCTGCCGGACGGTTCGCTGTGGGCGCCGCGACGCTCAGCCTCCTTTGCCGGTACGCCGAACAAGCGCCGCTGGCGGTCCTCGTCGACGACGCGCAGTGGATCGACCGGCCTTCGGCGGAGGCGCTGGTGTTCGCGGCCCGGCGGTTGGTCGCCGACCCGATCGTGCTGCTGGTGGCAGCACGATCGGGAGAGTCGCATCCGTTGGCCGAGGCGGACCTTCCCGCGCTGCGGCTCGAAGGCCTCGGGCTGGACGACGCCCGCGAACTCGTCGGACGTCGTACGGCGGACGTGGCGCAGGTGCATCGCATGGTCGGCGGCAACCCGCTCGCGTTGCTCGAGCTGAATCCCCAAAGCCTGCACAGAATCCGACCGGGCGCGCCGGTGCCCGTGCCGCGGTTGCTGGCGGAGGCGTTCTCCGCGCAGGCCGATCGGTTGAGCCCGGAGGCCCGGATCGCCTTGCTGGTGGCGGCTTCCGACGACGGCGACCTGCAGCTGGTCGCCGCCGTGTGCGAAAAGCTAGGCGTCGACGTCGCCGTACTGGCCGAGGCCGAGGACGCCGGACTGGTTCGGATCGTCGATGGCCGGGTGGAGTTCCGGCATCCGTTGGTGCGCTCGTCCGTGTACGCCGGGGCGGCGTCGGGCACGCGTCGTACCGTCCACCAGGCGATCGCCGGCGTACTGGCCGACTCGGACCGGCAGGTCTGGCACCTGTCCGAGGCCGCGCTGGGGACGGACGACGAAGTCGCGCGGAGACTCGAGATCGTCGCCGGGCACGCGGTCGAACGCGGCGCGCACGCGGTCGCGGCGACCGCGCTGGAACGGGCCGCGCGACTGACGGACAACGAAGCCGAGCAAGGCCGCCGCCTGGTCGCCGCGGGCGAGGCCGCATGGTTCGCCGGGTTGCCCGATCGGGCCGAGGAGTTGCTGGTCGAAGCGCTGCGGCGGGCGATCACGCCGGTGGTCGGGATCCGCGCCCAGGAACTGCGCGGCGACATCGCCGTACGGTGTGGCTCACCCGGCCAGGCCCGCGACATCCTGCTCGCCGCCGCCGATGCGGCCGACGACCTGCCGACCCGGATCCGGTTGCTGGGCGACACCGTCAACGCCTGCTTCTACCTCGGCGACACCAGCACCGCGTTACGGGTCGCCGAGAAGATCGACGCGATCCTGCCGAGCATCAACCAGCCCGAGGGTCGCCTGCTTGGCCTGCTGGCCAGCGGAGTCGCGCGGGTTTTCGCGGGCAGCGGCGGCAGCGAGCAGATCCGTACGGCGGTCACGCTCTCCGGCACGGTGAAGCTCGACCTGCGTCACCAGGTGTGGGTGGTGCTCGCGCCGATGTTCCTGCGCGAACGCGAAGGCGGCCGCGAGGTCATCCAGCAGGTCCTGCGCGACAGCCGCGACGGCGTCGCGCTCGGCCTGCTCCCAGGCGTCCTGTTCCACCTGGCCCGCGACCAGGCGACGACCGATCGCTGGGCCGACGCCGCGACGTCGTACGACGAAGGGATCCGGTTGTCGCGCGAGACCGGGCAGACCACCGAGCTGGCGATCAATCTGGCGGGGCAGGCGTGGCTGTCCGCGCGGCGCGGGCGGGTCGACGAGTGCCAGGCCCAAGCGGCCGAGGCGATAGAGATCTGTACGGCGCGGGAGATTCGGCTGGGGTTGGCGTGGTCGTCGTACGCGCTGGGTGATCTGGAACTGGGCCGTGGGGACCCGGCTGCTGCGCTCGAGGCATACGACCGGTTGGTTACTACGTTGTCCGCCGGCGGAATGCTCGACCCCGATCTGTCGCCGGCGCCTGAGCTGGTGGAGGTGTATCTCCGGCTCGGGCGGCCGGAGGAGGCGGCGGCGACAGCTCGGGCTTTCGCTGAGCGGGCTGCCCACAAAGGCCTGCCGTGGTCGCTTGCCCGCGCAGCGCGGGCCGAGGGGTTGGTGAACGACGACGAGGCGGCCTTCGAGCGCGCGCTGCAGCTCCACGAGTTGACTCCCGACCTGTTCGAGGCCGCCCGGACGCATCTGGTCTACGGTTCGTGGCTTCGTCGCGTACGACGGCGGGTGGACGCGCGCGTTCAGCTGCGGGCGGCTGTCGGGATCTTCGACCAGTTGGGGGCTGGTACTTGGGCTGATCAGGCGGCGGGGGAGTTGAAGGCGACCGGGGAGACGGCTCGGCGGCGGGAGCACAGCAGCGCTGACGACCTGACGCCGCAGGAACGCCAGGTCGCCCAGCTTCTCGCCGACGGCCTCAGCACCCGCGAGGCCGCGGCCAAGTTGTTCCTCAGTCCGAAGACCGTCGAGTACCACCTGCGCAAGGTCTACACGAAGCTCGGTATCCACAGCCGGACCGAGCTGGCCGAGCAACTCACCGAGACGTGAGCAGCACCTCAGCGCGTGAGCAGCTTCTCCAGCCGGTCGAGCTCGGGCTCCCAGCCCTGCAGGTGGTTGGCGGCGTCGTCCGGGCCGGTGAAACCCGTGTGCAGCAACAGCATCCGGGTGCCCTCGTCGGCCTTGCTCAGCTCCACGCGCACGGTCGACGGCTCGTCCGTGTCCTCGTCCCACTTCCACGTGAACGCGAGCAGGTGCGGCGGGTCGACCTCCAGGTAGCTGCCGCGGACGACGTACTGGCCCATCTCGACGACGTACGTGCCGCCGACCCGGACGTCGGCGTCGACCTTCAGCTCGAGCGCCGGGTTCGGGCAGTACCACTGCGCGAGCAGCTCGGCCCGCGTCCACGCGGCGTACACGTCCTCGAGCTCGGCCTTCAGCACGCGCTCGATCCGGATGTCATCCACCATCGTCGTTCCCCTCCAGAAGGTCCGCCAGCCGGTCGACCGTGCGGTTCCAGTACGTCGTGAGGTCGCCGAGCCAGACCTCCACCTCGGACAGCGCCTCCGGCCGGATCGCGCAGACGACCGTCCGGCCGACCTTGCGCCGGGTCACGAGGCCGGCGTCGACCAGGATGTGCACGTGCTTGGTGATCGCCGGCGGACTGATCGCGTGCGGCGTCGCGAGCTCGCCCATGGTCGCCTCGCCGCGGCTCAGCCGGGTCACGATCGCCAGCCGAGTCGGGTCGGCCAGCGCGGCGAAGGTCGTGGTCAGCACCAGGACACTTCACCATCTGGTGAAGTGTTGAGTCAACCCCCACGCACGTACGGTGGTGAGGTGACTTCGCCTTTCACGGAAACCAGTGGCCAGGCTCGTTTGCGGGGATTCGCGGAGATCGCGGCGGAGGGGCCGCTGCAGTACGTGACGCTCTTCACCGGCGTACCGGTCTGGCTCGTGACCGGGTACGCCGAAGCGCGGCAGTTGCTCGCGCATCCGGACGTCGTCCGGTCGCCGCTCGACGGGCCACACCGCGACCACGTGTGGACCGACCTGATCAACTCGATGGAACGGCACATGCTGAACGCCAATCCGCCGGACCACACCCGGATGCGCAAGCTCGTGTCGGCGGCGTTCACCCGGCGGCGGATCGACCTGCTGGAGCCGCGGATCCGCGAGATCGCCACCGAGCTGCTCGACGAGATGGCGGCCGCCGACGGGCCGATCGACCTGGTCAGCGCCTACAGCTACCCGCTGCCGATCACGGTCATCTCCGAGCTGCTCGGCATCCCCGCGATCCGCCGCGACGACTTCCGCCGCTGGTCGTCGATCGTCGTGAACGCCGCGGTCCACACGCCCGAGGAGTACGTCGAGGCCGCGCTGGCGATGGTCGAGTTCATCCGCGAGATGATCGAGGACCGCCGGGTGGCGGCGCCGTCCGACGATCTCTTGTCGGCACTGATCGCCGCCCGCGACGGCGGCGACCGGCTGACTACGGACGAACTGACCTCGATGGTTTACCTGCTGCTCGCCGCCGGCCACGAGACCACGGTCAGCCTGATCAGCAACGGTGTGCACGCACTACTCACGCACCCCGACCAGCTCGCCCTCCTCAAGGCCGAACCCGAACGACTCCCGGCCACCGTCGAGGAACTCATCCGGTACGACGGCCCGCTGCAGGCCGCGATCCCGTACGTCGCGCAGGCGCCGATCGAGATCGCCGGGCGGACGATTCTGCCCGGCGCGGTGATCGTGTTCGCGCTGGTCGCGGCCAACCGCGACGACGTGAAGTTCGGCGCCGGCGGTGAGCTCGACATCGCGCGGGCGGACAACCAGCACCTCGGCTTCGGTCACGGCATCCACCACTGCCTGGGCGCGCCGCTGGCCCGGCTCGAGGGGCGGATCGCGCTCGGCATGCTGTTCGAGCGCTTTCCGGACCTGCGACTGACCGAGCCGGACGGTGATCCGCGGCGCAACCCGGGCCTGTTGATGAACGGAATCTCGGAACTTTCCGTCCAGCTGTGAACACTGGGTGAATTCAGTCCCAGGGGCCCCGAACCACGGTGTCGGGATTGGGAGCTCCTTGACTCCGGATGGCATGCTCGGGGTCGTGACCGAGTTGATGGACGCCGCCCGAGAGCTGCTCAGCATCGCGATGGCGTCGCATTGGCTGCTGCTCGTCCTGTTCCTCGCGGCCCTGGTCGACGCCGTGTTCCCGGTGATCCCGAGCGAAGGACTGATCGTGACGGCCGGGATGGCGGCCGCGGCCGGTCACCAGAACCTGCTGCTCGTGATCGTGCTGGCGATGGTCGGCTCGGTGATCGGCGAGTGCGTCTGCTACTTCCTGGGCCGCGGCTCCGGTCCGGCGCTGCGGCGCTGGATGCGCCGGAGAGAGGCCCGGCAGGCGATGTACGACAAGGTCAGCACGGCGCTGCACACGCGCGGCGGACTGATCTTGATGACCGTGCGCTACATCCCCGGCGCGCGGATGGTCGCGACGCTGACCGCGGGCGCGACGGCGTACTCGTTCCGCAAGTTCGTGCTGTTCACGGCCGCCGGTGTCACCGTGGCCTACACGTACGTCGCACTGCTCGGGTACCTGGGCGGCGACGCGTTCGCGCACGACTCGCTGAAGGCGCTCGCGTTCAGCCTCGGCCTGGCCTTCACGATCGGGCTGGTGCTGGAGACCACCCGGCGGGTCGTCGGCCGCCGCAAAGCAGCGAAGGTTGCGGCCGAGTAACGACTATCCGGACGCTTTCGCGCCGGTCGCGTGTTCCGGGCCAACTGGATCGGGTGCTCGTGCGTCAGTAGTTGTATGACGGGGGCAAAGCTCTGGGGAACTGTCCAGGTCGTGGTCGAGGCATGCTGAGGCGGCAACGACTGATCGCAGCGACGGCGGTGGTGGCGGCGCTGGCCGCCGGATGCGCGGACACCGCGCCGGAAGGCTCGTCGAGTCCGTCCGGCAAACCACCATCCAGTACGCCGAACGAGCCGGACCCGTCGACCACGCTGACGCCGGGCGTGAAGCCGCCCGCCGCGGCGCCGGTGACCAGGTCCTTCCCGGCCAAGCTGGCGAACGGCAAACCACCGCTGTTCGTCGTCGTCTCCTTCGACGGGGCCGGCGACCTCGCGCTCTGGTCGCACTGGCGCACGGTCGCCAAGCAGGTCGACGCGCGGATGACGTTCTTCTTGTCCGGCCCGTACCTGTACCCCGAGGCGCGTAAGACCGACTACAAACCGCCGTACAAGAAGCCCGGCGCGTCCGACATCGGCTGGGCCGACGCGCCGAAGGCGATCGCGCGGGCGACCGTGCTGCGGCAGGCGATTGCCGAGGGCCACGAGATCGGCACCCACGCCAACGGCCACTTCTGCGGCAAGAACGGGATCGACCGCTGGTCCGCCACGCAGTGGAAGGCCGAGCTCGACGCGTTCGACACGATGGTCGAGACCGGGCCGACATTGGCCGCCGGCAAGACTCTGGCGGCGCCCTTTGACCCGGCGACGGTGAAGGGCATGCGCACGCCGTGCCTCGAGGGCAACCGGCCGGCGTACCGGCAGGTGATGCGCCAGCGCGGGATGCTGTACGACGCCTCCGAGCCCGGCTACATCGCGTGGCCGAAGAAGGAGGACGGCGTCTGGGACTTCCCGCTGCAGTCCGTCGACCTGGCCGGGACGCACAAGAGCACGCTGACGATGGACTACAACCTCTGGTACGCGCAGACCAAGGCCAAGAAGGCGCCGGCCGCGCACGCGCCGAAGCTGAAGGCGCAGGTTCTGGCGACGTACCGGCAGGCGCTGGCGCGGTCGCGCGCCGGGAACAACCCGCCGCTGTTCCTGGGCAACCACTTCAACCGGTGGAACAACAGCGTCTACTCCGACTCGCTGACCACGTTCGTCAAGGAGACGTGCAAGCAGCCGGACGTGAAGTGCGTGAGCAACGTCGAGCTGATCGCCTGGCTGACCAAGTACGGCGTACCCAAAGGCTGAGCCGCCTCACAGATCGAGATAGCCGAAAGCCGTCTGCCAGGTGCCGCCGCACTTGATCCGCTCGACGATCAGCCGCTGCAGCGTGGTGTCCTGCGGGAACTCGTCGAGCTTGCCGAGGTCGTGGCTGCGGAACGTGAAGAAGATCGCGCTGTCCTGGGAGTCCTGCGGTTCGCCGTACGGCGTGAAGCGGCGGCCGAAGCGGACCATGTTCGACTCCTGCGGCAGGTGGTCGAGCAGGTAGGGGTCGATCAGCCAGGAACCGAGCGTCACGGTCTTCACCGGGTGTTCGGGGAAGTGCTCGGCGAAGAACGCGCGGGCCTGGTGGATGCTGTTGTCCACGGACTCCGGCGTCAGCGGGCCGGTCGCGGGGATGTGCGCGCCGAGCACCCACTCGCCGGGCTCGACGCCGGGCACCGGGTGCGAGTCCGGGACCGGGTGGATCAGGAACTGCAGCCGGCCCAGCGCGTACAGAGCGCCGGTCCAGTACGTCGCGACCCACGAGTGGGTCTCCAGGCCGAACGTGCCGTGCGTGCGCCGGTTGACCTTCAGCTGCTGCCCGAGGTCGGCCAGGCTGGCCCAGCTGATCTCGTCGCTGACCCCGCGCTCCTGGTGGTAGCGGCGGATGTCCGGCAGGGTCTCCAGGTACGCCGCGAGCGAGACCAGCGGGTCGTCGGGGGTCTTCAGCTCACCTTCCACCGGGACGCCACCGATCGCCGTGCGTAGCTGCGCGGCGAAGTCGGCCACCAGAACCGGGTCGACGTCGAGCTTCTCGGCGTCGGCCTGGTCCTCGGCACTGAAACCCAGCAGGCGGTACTCGTCAGCAGTCGTCACCGGTCCAGGATGTCAGATCCTCACCACCGTTCGCGGATGCCGGTCAACGTTCTTCGGCCAGGCCCAGGTAGAGGATGCTCGGGTCGGCGGGGTTGAAGGCCAGGCCGGGGATGCCGTCGAAGGTGTTGTGCTGCTTGGTCAGCTCGCCGGTCGACGTGCGGAAGCGGTACAGGTCCGCGCCGTAGTTCGCGAACGAGGTGCCGTAGGCGAAGTACAGGAGATCCGGGTCGACCGGGCTCGGCCAGAGCCGGTTGCCGTTGTAGAGCGTGGCCTGCGACTCGTCGAGCACCGGCCGGAACTTGCGGCCGCCGTCGTCGGACTGCCAGAGGAACCGGGTACTCGCGTCCCGGTCGTAGCCCTCCATCCAGACCCGCTGCGGGTTCGCTGGGGAGATAGCGACGCTGAACGCGTTGACCCGCTCGACAGGCGCGGCGCGAGTCCAGCTCCGGCCGCCGTCGAAGGTCGTGTAGACGCCGTCGGACATCACCCCGGCGACGATGTGGTCGGGGTTGGTCGGGTCGATCACCGCGTCGTACACGAACAAATCGCGGGCCGGTGTTTTGCCTTGGGGTCTCCAGGTGACGCCGTCGTCGATCGATCCGAAGACCTGCCCGTCCCCACCGAGCACCCGCAGAATCCCTTGCCCTGCGTGCAGTGCGGCGATCCCGTTGCCCGGCGTCGGGCCCTGGACGGTGCTGACGCGGGTGCCGTCGACCCGGTGGATCGGCTGGTCGTTGACGCTGTGCACGTACGCCGTACTGCCGGGGCCCGCTGTGACGTCGTACGTCGCGAGGTCGTCCGGCGATTTGTCGATCTGTTGCCAACTGCAACCAGCATCGGCCGACCGCTGGATCGACTGCCGGCCGATCGCGATCAGCACGTTCGGCTCGTGCAGCGTCGCGACCTTCGCGTAGGTGACCCGCTGCAGCTTCTGCTTGGTCGGCGCGAGCCGCGCGCCGTCGTCGGCCGAGAAGGTGACACCACCGTCGCCGTACACGGTGTCGCACTGGGGCACGTTCCAGAACCACCCGGGCGAGCTGACCGGGATCATGAGCAGGGCGGCGAGTCCGTGGATGAGCATGCCCACAGATCTACGCGGCGGCGCGCCGTACGAGCCAGTGCTGACTCTGGCAGACGTACGACATGACGGGAACCGGTCATATCGTGGGGTCGTGGTCGCCTACCTGCGTTTCCCGCCGCCGCTGCCGCAGCGCGAGGTGGTCGAGCACTACTGGATGGTCGAGGGCGACGGAGCGGCCGACCAGATCCTGATCCCCAACGGCCGTCCCGCGCTAGTGGTCGCGCTGGGGACTCCGGGGCAGCGGCACGATCCGGTGAGCGGCGCGACGTGGCCCAACGACGGCTGCCTGTTCGGGGTGATGACGCGACCGCACGTCCTCAGTCAGGCGGGTCCGTCGAGCTACGTCGGCGTCGAGCTGAAGCCGTGGGGTCTCGCCGCGCTGACCTCGACGCAGCTCGTCGATCAGGTGCTGTCGCTCGACACCTGGCTGGGACCGGGGACTGCCGAACAGTTGGCGGATCACTTGCGGTCGTGCGAGTTCGGTCCGGCGCGTGCCGCGGTGCTGGCGGACTGGTTGGCTCCTCGACTGCGGCCGGTCGACTTCACTGTGGCCGAGCGCGCGGTGCGGATGATCGAGGAATCCCGCGGGACGTTGCCGGTCGCGGAGCTCGCGCGGGCGCTCGACGTCCCGTACAGCACGCTGCACCGGCGGTTCCGTGAGTTGGTCGGGGTCGGGCCGAAGCAGTTCGGGGAGATCGTCCGGTTCTTCCACTTCACCGGTGGGCTGCTCGACGGCCCGGCGGACGGGACCGCGATGCTCGCCGCGTTGCACGGGTACTACGACCAGGCGCACGCGGCGCGGGACTTCAAGCGGTACACGGGGGTCAGCGCTTCGTCGTTCCGCGCGGTGAGCAACGGGATCGCTGCCCTGATGCATGAGAGATCCGTCCAAGACCCGTCTGGCGGGTAGCAGGCACACTCACGGGATGGGACGGATCATTCATGTGGAGTTGACCTCGGCCGATCCTGAGAAGGCGGCGGAGTTCTATCGCGCTGCCTTCGGGTGGGAGAGCGAGGCGTCGCCGTTTGCCGACGACTACTTGCTGGCGGCGACCGGTGCCGGCGACGGGATCGACGGCGCGATCATGAGCCGGGGGCAGCAGGGGCAGGTGGCGATCGTGTGGTTGCAGGTGGACGACCTGGAGGCGACCCGTACGGCGGTGGTCGCGGCCGGTGGGGCGGTCGTCGGGGACGTGCAGGAGATCCCGGGGCAGGGGTGGGTCGCTTACGTGCGTGATCCCGAAGGGACCGTGCTCGGACTGCGCCAACCGGTGTGAGGTCGGCGCAGTCCTCGCAGGATCAGCCCTGGTACTTGGAGTCGATGTAGACCAGCGCGTCACCGACGGCGCGTTCGGCGCCGCCGGGGTGGTTGACGAGGGCACCGTTGACGGCCATCGAGGTGGAGCCGCCGCCGTCGAGGTTCATCGCGTCGCGCAGGCCGAGGGCCTTGGCGAGCGCCGCGGACTCGGTCATCGTGGTGCCGACGCTGGTGGTCTGGCGGCCGTCGATGGTGACGAAGACGATCTTGCCGTCCTTGGTGGTACCGGCCAGCGTCCGCGGGTTGCGGTCGTTGAAGCTGCCGCCGGTCGGCTGCTCGACGACCTTGCCGTCACGCACCAGCAGGCCGCGCCCGGTCACGCCGTACAGGCTGTCCTTGAGGGCGACCTTCTTGCCGTTCTCGTCCTTCACGGCCAGTGCCGTGGTGACGCAACCGCCGGCGAGCGCCTGGAACAGGTTGATCGTGTCCTGGCCGGTGGCCTGGATCGAGGTCTGGCCGGCGGCCAGCGCCGTACCGCGCGTGGTGGCGGTCCGTACGACGCAGCCGCGCTGGTCGAGCACGACCTCGATACCGGCACCGGCGGGCGTCGCGGCGGCGAACTCGGGCGTGAACAGCGAGACGTCACCCGGTACGGCGCAGTCGGTCTGCGCGGTCAGCGTCGCGCAGGCGGCGGGGACGACCGGCGGGTGGTTGACGAACTCGAGCGGCAGCGTGGCCTTGGTCTTCTTGTTCGTCACGGTGCCGGTCCAGCTCAGGTGACCGATCAGCGCCTTGCTGGTTTTGGCGTCGATCAGGAAGTTCGTCTCGGCCGGGTCGGCCAGCGGCTCGCTCAGCAGCTTGCCGCCGAACAGGCCGAGGCCGACCTGCTCGCCCGGGTACAGCTGGCTGGCGGTGAAGGTGAAGAACGACGCGTTCACGCCGGCCAGCGCGCCCGCGCCGGTGACCAGGGCGGTGGTCTTCTCGGTCCTGGCCAGGTCCGGGCCGTACGTCGCCTTGACGTAGCCCTTCGCCTTGGCGGGGTCGATCGTGAGGACCTTGATCGAGTACGGGCCCCGCGTGGTGGTGTTGATCTGGTCAGCCGGCGCCGGCTCGGTGCCGCGCCGGATGCTGGTCAGCGTGACGCCGGCGGTCAGCGTCTGGGCGCTGCGGGTCTCGGTGAGGTCCTGGTCGCCCAGGGGCAGGGTGAGGCTGCCTGCGGCGCTGGCGCCGGCCGGGGCGAGGCTGAGACCGGCGATCGCGGCCAGCAGCACAGCACCGGCCACGGCGACGCGCGGTCGTCGTACGGAAGAAGTCATGCCTGGACCCAACGCGATCGGGCGGAAACTTTCGCCCGATCTAGTTAACAGGTAAGCAACTTCCGGATGACGGTTTCGGGTAGGTCAGCCCGCGGCGGTGTCGATGTGCCGGGCCAGCACCAGGTCGTCGTCGGTGATCCCGCCGGCGTCGTGGCTGGAGACGTGGAAGGTGATCGTGGTGTAGCGGATGTCGATGTCCGGGTGGTGGTTCATCGACTCGGCCAGCTGCGCGACCGTCGCGACCAGCCGGATCCCGTCCAGGAACGAGTCCTTCTTGACGCTGCGGACGAGGGCGTTGTCCTGCACCTTCCACTCCGGGAGGTGGTCGCGGATCGCCGCGTTGATCTGGTCATCCGTCAGCAGCTCAGCCATGCCGCACACTCTAGCGCTGCAACCGCGGGACCTTTGCCGAGGTGAGGAGGGCGAGGAGGGCCAGGACGGCGGACGTGGTGATGATGGCGCCGAAGACCCAGCCGGTGGGGTGGTCGGCGTTGACGGCGAGCAGGGTGCCGAAGAGGGCGAAGACGGCGGCGATGCTCATCGTGCCGGCCATCTGGGCGCTGCTGCTGTTGCGGCCGGAGTTGGTCGCGTCGGACAGGTCGAGGGTGAGGACCGAGACGCTGGAGGAGTTGAGGCCCATGCCGACGCCGGCGATCGACCAGCAGATCAGGCCGGCCCAGGTGTTGTTGGTCCAGGCAAGCAACGACGTACCGGCGATGCCGACGGTCATCAGGGCCAGGCCGGTGCGGAGGACGGTGAGGCGGTCGAACCCGTGGTCGCGGCCCTGCAGCCAGGAGCCGAGGGCCCAGCTGACGCCGGTGATCGACAGGGTGACGCCGGCGCGGGACGGGCTGAAGTCATGCAGGACCGTGAGCAACAAGGGGAGGTAGGCGCCGGCTCCAGCGAAGGCAGCGCCGCCGAGGCCGCGGACGGCGACCACGGCGGGGAAGCCGCGGCGGGCGGTGAAGGTGCCTGCGGGCATCACCCGTACGGCAGCGACGCCGAGGATCGCGAGGCTGATCGGGATCGTGATCCAGGCCGTTGTCGGGTGGGCCTCGAGTTGGTCGCCGGCCCAGGTGAGGGTGAAGAGTGCGACCGAGGCGGCGAATGCCCAAGGGAGTAAGGCTTTTGAGGCTTTCAGTGCGTCGGCTTCCTTCGGGTCCGCTGCAGGCTTCTCGGCGTGCGCGAGCATCCGGAGCGCCGGGCGGAGACAGAGCCAGCTCGGAACCAGCAGCAGCAACGCGCCGAGGAACACCCAGCGCCAACCCGCCTGCTCGGTGACCAGCCCGGTCACCACCGGACCGACCACCGACGGCAGGATCCACATCGCCGCGAACAGCGAGAACATCCGCGGCCGCAGTACGGCGGGAAGCGCCCGCGCGACCAGGACCATCAGGGCGACATCGAGCAGGCCCTCGGCGAAGCCGCTCAGCAGCCGGCCGCCGATCACCATCGGCATCGACTGCGCCGTACCGACCAGCAGTTGCGCCACCGCGAAGATGATCGCGCCGGCTCGCAGTGCGGCGACCGGTCCGCGCCGGTCCGCCCACAGTCCGGCGATCGCGAGTGACACCAGGTACGACGCGTTGGGGGCGGCGTTGGCCAGGCCGAAGCTGCCGAGCGCGTCGAACTCGCGGACCATCGTCGGCAGCGCCGTACCGACCGCGCGGTTCTCGAACGCGCCGAGGGTGACCAAACCGACCACGCCGAGCACGAGCGCGAGGTGCTCGCGGCCGAACAGGCGGGGTGGGGCGTGCACTGCTTGATCCTGGGACATGCGCCTCATCCTCAAGGTTCAAGCTCGCTTGAAGTCAACTGCTGCGGCGGGCGTCGGGGAGGCGGAAGATCAGCACCAGCACGCGGAGTACGAGCACCGCGCAGATCACCAGCAGGTTGTAGCCGAACAGCTGGAACAACGTCATCGAGTCGGTGACCCGCGGGCCGCCCGGCGTACCGAGCAGGAGGACGGCCATCACACCGGCTGTCGCGCCGAGGATCGCGAGCAGGGCCTGGTGCAGCATCGTCGTGAAGTGCCGCCGGTCGCGCTCGTCGGCGAAGAGGCGGACGTTGAGCCCGAGCCGCCCCGACTCGGCCGCGGCGGCGATGCGGTCGATCCTTCTCGGAAGCCTGCGGAGCATCGGTAGGAGGGTGGCGAGCTCTTCGGTCGCCGTCCGGCGTAAGGCATCCGGAGCGAGCCGGTCGGTCACGTGCGCGGCGGCGAACCGGCGGGACGCGGCGATCAGGTCGAAGCCGGGGGACAGCCGCGAGATGGTGCCCTCGATCGTTGCCAGCGCGCGGAAGACCGCGGCGACCTCGGGCGGGACGCCGAGGCCGTGCGCGGTGATGATGCGGAACAGGTCGTTGAACATCGCCGGGCCGAGGGCCGCGCCCGCGCCGAGGTGGCGGGCCATGAACTGGCCGACCGCGCGTTCCAGGGCCTGCTCGTCGACGACGTCGGGACGGTTCACGATCTCGAGCAACGCGTCCGTCGCGGCGACCGGATCGCCGTGGTCGACACCGAGCAGGAAGCGCTGGAGGGCTTCGCGGGTGGACGGATCGAGCCGGCCGACCGAGCCGAGGTCGAGCATGCCGAGCCGCCCGTCGGTGAGCAGCAGGAAGTTGCCCGGGTGCGGATCCGCGTGGAACACGCCGTCGATCGCGACCTGGCTCAGCAGGCAGTCGAAGAGGACGCGCGCGAGCTGAGCACCGTCCTGCCCACGCTCGGCCAGTACGGCGGCCGCGTTGCCGAGGCCGACCCCGTCGAGGTGCTGCATGGTGAGGACGCGGTGGGTGGACAGGCGCGGGTAGAGCTCCGGTACGACGACGTCGGCGTTCGCGACGACGGCCTGACCGGCGGCGACGGTGGTCATGTTGCCGGCCTCGACGGTGAAGTCGAGCTCCTCCAGCATCGCGTCGGCGAACCCCTCGGCGAGCGCGCGCACGCCCATCGAGCGGCCCCAGTCGGTGTTGCGCTCGAGCATCCGGGCGAGGCGGCGGACGATGTCGAGGTCGCGCTCGACCAGGGCGGTGATGCCGGGGCGCTGGACCTTCACGACAACCGCCGTACCGGTGTCTGCGAGGCGGGCTGTGTAGACCTGGGCGACGGAGGCTGCGGCGAGGGGTTCGGTGCTGAAGTCCTGGAAGATCTGCTGGGGGTGGGCGCCGAGCTCGTCGGTGAGGGCCTGCTCGATCTCGGGCCAGGGGGCGGGGGAGACCTGGTCCTGGAGGCGGCTGAGCTCGTCGGCGACGGAGGCGGGGATGACGTCGCTGCGGGTGGAGAGGACCTGGCCGAGCTTGACGAACGTGACGCCGGCTTCGTCGAGGGCGAGTCTCAGGGAGCGAGCCAGGTCGGCTTGGCCGGCGGCGTCCTCGCGGCCGGGGCGGCGACGGCCGCGGAGGTAGGGGCCGAGCCCACGGCGTACGGCGATGCGGAGGATCTGGAGGTAGCGGCGGGTGCGGGCGATCCGGCCGCCGACGTCGCGACGCAGGTCGCGGACGCGGGGGAGCGAGCCGGTCGGGACGAGGGCCTCCGACAGAACGAGGAAGATCAGGCCGGCCAGCATCGAGCAGAGCGCGGTGAGGCTGAGGTAGGCGACGGCCGCGCCGTTCGAGCCGGTCCAGGGCATTGGGCCGACCAGGGCGTTCATCAAGGGGCTGAAGATGACGAGGGTCAGGAACGCACCGATCGCCATCCGCCCGAGCCCGAACCGCACCCCGAGCAACCGCTGCGACACCGGCACGAAGATCACCATGAAGATGACGAGATTGACCAGCCCGATCACCAGAACGTCCATGCCGAGCACCCTAGAAGACAGAACGTGGCGAATGTCTCACCCACACAGGTGAGCGACCTCCCCCACAGGAGTGAGCCAACCCTGACCGCCCCTCCGGCCCGGAGGGGGAGGAGGTGGTGAGGGGAGATCGTGAGCGAGCGCAGCGAAGCGTTCGGGGGCGCGCACCAACCCACCAACTCCCCTACAACGCAGCAACCCCCGGGGCCGTGGTGCGGGCCGGGGGTTGCTGGGGTGATCAGGTCAGGCGCGGCGGCGGATCTTGTTGCCGAGCCAGACGATCGGGTCGTACTTGCGGTCGGCGACGCGTTCCTTCATGGGGATCAGCGCGTTGTCGGTGATCTTGATGTGCTCGGGGCACACCTCGGTGCAGCACTTGGTGATGTTGCAGAAGCCGAGGCCGTGCTGGTCCTGGGCCTCGTGCTGGCGGTCGGCCGCGTCCAGCGGGTGCATGTCCAGCTCGGCGATCCGCATCAGGAAGCGCGGGCCCGAGAAGGACTCCTTGTTCTCCTCGTGGTCCCGGATCACGTGGCAGGTGTCCTGGCACAGGAAGCACTCGATGCACTTGCGGAACTCCTGCGACCGCTCGACGTCGACCTGCTGCATCCGGTACTCACCGGGCTTCAGGTCGGCCGGCGGCGTGAAGGACGGGATCTCCCGCGCCTTCTGGTAGTTGAACGACACGTCCGTGACCAGGTCGCGGATCACCGGGAAGGTGCGCATCGGCGTGACCGTGACGGTCTCGCCCTCCTCGAACGTGTTCATCCGGCACATGCACATCAGCTTCGGCATGCCGTTGATCTCGGCCGAGCACGACCCGCACTTGCCCGCCTTGCAGTTCCACCGGACCGCGAGATCCGGCGTCTGCGTGGCCTGCAGACGGTGAATGACGTCGAGCACGACCTCACCCTCGTTGACGTCGACCTCGTAGTCCTGCAGGTCGCCGCCCTCGGCGTCACCCCGCCAGACCCGGAACTTGCCCTTGTAGGTCATGCCGGCAGTTCCTCCTCGGTCAGGTACTTCGACAGCTCGTCCAGCTCGAACAGTTCGAGCAGGTCGTCCCGCATCGGGAGCTGGTCCTTCTTCGACACGTCGACGCTGCCGTCGGCGTTCAGGCGGCAGACCAGCAGCAGCTTGCGCCACTCGGCGTTCATGCCCGGGAAGTCGTCGCGGGTGTGACCGCCGCGGGACTCCTCACGGTCCAGCGCCGCCTTGGCGACGCACTCGGACACGGTCAGCATGTTGCGCAGGTCGAGCGCGAGGTGCCAACCGGGGTTGAACTGCCGGTGCCCCTCGACGGTCATCTTCGCGATCCGGCCGCGGAACTCGGCCAGCCGCGACAGCGCCTGCTCCATCTCCTCGGCCTTGCGGATGATGCCGACCAGGTCGTTCATCGACTGCTGCAGTTCCTGGTGGATGGTGTACGGGTTCTCCCCACCCTCCAGCTCGAACGGCGCCAGCGCCTCGGCCGCCGCCGCGTCGATGTCGGCCTCGGAGATCTTCGGCCGGTTGTCCCCGAGCGAGTCGAGGTACATCGCGGCGCCCATGCCGGCCCGCCGGCCGAACACCAGCAGGTCGGACAGCGAGTTGCCACCCAGCCGGTTCGACCCGTGCATGCCTCCGGCAACTTCACCGGCCGCGAACAGTCCCGGTACGACGGACGACGCGGTGTCCGGGTCGACCTCGACGCCGCCCATCACGTAGTGGCAGGTCGGACCGACCTCCATCGGCTCGGCGGTGATGTCGACGTCGGCCAGTTCCTTGAACTGGTGGTGCATCGACGGCAGCCGCCGGGTGATCTCCTCGGCCGGGAGCCGGGTCGACACGTCCAGGAACACGCCGCCGTGCGGCGTACCGCGACCGGCCTTGACCTCGGAGTTGATCGCCCGGGCGACCTCGTCGCGGGGCAGCAGCTCCGGTGGGCGCCGGTTGTTGTCGGCGTCCTTGTACCAGCGGTCGGCCTCTTCCTCGGTGTCCGCGTACTGCGCGCGGAACACGTCCGGCACGTAGTCGAACATGAACCGCTTGCCCTCGGAGTTGCGCAGCACCCCACCGTCACCACGGACCGACTCGGTGACCAGGATGCCCTTCACCGACGGCGGCCAGACCATGCCGGTCGGGTGGAACTGGATGAACTCCATGTTGATCAGCGTCGCGCCGGCCCGCATCGCCAGGGCGTGCCCGTCTCCGGTGTACTCCCAGGAGTTCGAGGTGACCTTGAACGACTTGCCGACGCCGCCGGTGGCCAGGATGACCGCGGGTGCGTCGAACAGGATGAAGCGGCCCGACTCACGCCAGTAGCCGAAGGCACCGGAGACCGCGTCGCCGTCCTTCAGCAGCTCGGTGACCGTGCACTCGGCGTACACCTTGAGGTTGGCCTCGTAGTCGCCGGTGGCCTGGAAGTCCTCCTGCTGCAGGGAAACGATCTTCTGCTGCAGGGTGCGGATCAGCTCCAGCCCGGTCCGGTCGCCGACGTGCGCGAGCCGCGGGTAGGAGTGGCCGCCGAAGTTGCGCTGGCTGATCCGGCCGTCCGGCGTCCGGTCGAACAGCGCGCCGTAGGTCTCCAGCTCCCAGACCCGGTCGGGGGCTTCCTGCGCGTGCAGCTCGGCCATCCGCCAGTTGTTCAGGAACTTCCCGCCGCGCATCGTGTCGCGGTAGTGGACCTGCCAGTTGTCGTTGGAGTTCGCGTTGCCCATCGCCGCCGCGCAGCCGCCCTCGGCCATCACGGTGTGCGCCTTGCCGAACAGGGACTTGCACACGATCGCGGTGCGCTTGCCCTGCTCGCGGGCCTCGATCGCCGCACGCAGACCGGCGCCGCCGGCCCCGATCACGACGACGTCGTACTGGTGTCGTTCCAGTTCAGTCATAAGTAGCTAACGTCCGTATCAGTTGAAGAAGCGCAGATCGGAGAACCAGCCGGCCGACAGCGACATGATGTACGCGTCGGTCAGGATCACGGTGAACAGCGACACCATCGCGAAGGTGCCGTGCTTCGGGTTCAGCTTGGACACGAAGGTCCAGTACCGGTAGCGCAACGGGTGCTTGGAGAAGTTCTTCAGCCGGCCGCCGACGATGTGCCGGCAGGCGTGGCAGGACAGCGTGTACAGCCACAGGGCAACGAGGTTGACCCAGATGATCAGCGTGCCCAGGCCGATGCCGAAGCCGCCGTCGGTGCCGTGGAAGGCGAGCACACCGTCGTACACGTTGAGGATTCCGAAGACCAGCGCGCCGTAGAAGAAGTAACGGTGCAGGTTCAGCGCGACCAGCGGGAACTTGCGCTCACCGGTGTAGCTCTTGTGCGGCTCCGGGACGGCGCAGGCCGACGGCGCGAAGAACAGCGAGCGGTAGCCGGCCTTGCGGTAGTAGTAGCAGGTGCCCCGGAAGCCGGCCAGCACCGCGAAGGTGATGATGCTGAACGGGATCACCCGGGGGAACTCGCCGAACCACGTGCCCAGGTGACTCGACCCGGGGACGCAGGACTCGGTGATGCAGGGCGAGTACAGGGGAGTGAGGTAGTGGTGCTCGTCGACCCAGTACCACTTGTTCATGAAGATCCGGATCGTCGCGTAGACGACGAAAAAGCCCAGGATCACGCCGATCCGCAGCGGCGCCAGCCACCAGCGGTCGGTTCGCAACGTCTTCTGCCCGATCTGCGCGCGACCGGAACTGTTCACACCAATAGCCATCAGGGCGCGCGCCGGTCCGGTGCTCCGAAGCCTTCGTGCTCTGCTTCTGTCCACATGGACGCGTCATACTCCACGTCGGGAATCTCCTCGAGTTCCTCCGGAACAGGTCCGGGTCTGTGCCGCGGGTCAGGCGGGCCCAGCTCGGCCAGGTCGTCGCTCAACCGGGCCACGTCGGAGACCAGTCGGCGTACGCCGAGGGTGTCGCCGTACTCGTGGCTGAGTTTCCCGACGCTTCCGTGCAGCGCCTCGAGTGCGCGTTGCACAGCTGCCACACTGCTGCTGCCATCGCCCATACCGACTCCAGTAATGGTTTTGTCGCTGTAAGTATGGGCACACTTTGCCTTCGCACGGCGCACAACGGAAGACCCTTCGGTACGGCGTGTTTCTAGTTAGGTTCCCCTTTGTTGCCGACCGCGCTTTCGTGGAGTAATGGGACGTATCCGGCCTTCAGCACAACGAGATTCGCCGGTGGGGTCAGTACCGTCACTTCCTCGTCCGCCGATCGTTCGGCCGTCGTGGTGTAGCCGTCCCACGACCAGTGGTGCACCCGTCCGTCCAGGACGAGGGCCGGTCCGTCGGCGTCCGCGATCATCGCGCCGTCCGGCAGCTCACTCAGTACGGCGGAGGTCGTGCGTTGCCGGCGGCTGTGGGGTTCGACTCGTTGGTGGTGCAGCACCGCATCCATCGCCGCGGCCCGCGGCCGCTCGGCCAGGCCGTGCCCGGCGGCCCACGCGTCGCCGTACCGGACGAAGTCCGTACGACGGCAGTACGCGCACGGGCGATGACCGGCGGCCAGCGCGACGGCCTCGTCGAAGAAGAACAACGCCGTCCACCGGCCGGGTGGCATCGGGTCGCGGCTGACGCCCTTGTAGTCGAGCAGGCAGCACAACCACGCCTTCGACCGCCACCGCGTTGTCCCGAGCCGTCGATCGGCGTCGTGCAGCGAGCCACGGTTGCCCATCAGCAGCCCACGACCGGGCGACGCGACGATCTCCTGACTCGGCAGGACCCTGTTCTGCAGCGGCATGGAAGACATCCTGCGTGCCGGGACCGACAGTTGCGCGCCGGGTGGCACAGTCGGCGCATGGACAGAAGGGTGGTCGTCGGCGTGGCGATCGTCGACGAGGGCCGGGTGCTGGCGGCGCTGCGTCCGGGACCGGACGGCGGGTGGGAGTTCCCCGGCGGCAAGGTCGAGCCGGGGGAGTCCGACCAGGCGGCCGCCGTACGGGAAATCGAGGAGGAACTGGGTCTTCGGATCACCGTCGGCGCGGCGTTGCCCGGTGAAGAATTCATCGGAGATAAATACGTATTGCGGGTTTACCTGGCCGAACCGGCCGGTCACGACTGGTTACCGGTGCTGCGCGAGCACACCGAGATCCGCTGGGTGCAGGCCGCTGACCTGGGAACTCTCGGCTGGCTGCCGGCCGACCGCCCATTTCTGGCCACGCTGAGTCACCATCTGGTCGCCGATGGGTGATCAGTCACGATTCAGCGACGAGGTGGCCCGCCCCGTGGCGTCCACACTGCGAGATTTGTAGGGTTCCCGCCAGGCCGCGAAAGACATTTCGCTCGACCGGGAAGGCTTGGGGGAAAAACTAATGACTCTGGGAGCGACCGAAGCTTCCCCGCCCGATGGCGGACTCCCCGCTGAACACATCGCCGAGACCGCCGAGGCGAAGCAGATCGAAGGCCGTTCGCTCGGGCAGATCGCCTGGGCGCGGTTGCGCAAGGACAAGATCGCCCTGATCAGCGCGATCATCATCGTGCTGATCATCCTGATCGCCATCTGCGCCCCGCTGATCGTGAAGATCAGCGGCTTCCCACCGGACCAGCCGAACTTCAAGGACAGCAACGGCAACGACCTGCTGGACACGCAGCTGGGTGGTATCCCGGCCGGCGGTCTGTTCGGCAGCGGGATGAGCTCCGAGCACTGGCTCGGCGTCGAGCCGCAGAACGGCCGCGACGTCTTCGCCCGGCTCGTGTACGGCGCCCGCTCGTCGCTGCTGGTCGCCCTCGGCGGTACCGTCGTGGCCGTCGTCCTCGGCACCGTCATCGGTATGGTCGCCGGCTACTTCCGCGGCTGGGTCGACGCCCTGATCAGCCGTCTGATGGACATCCTGCTGAGCTTCCCGACGCTGCTGTTCATCCTGGCGCTGACGCCGGTGATCGCGGACCGGGCCCAGGACACCTTCGGCATCCCGGACAACAACACGCTGCGGATGGGTGTACTGATCTTCGTCCTCGGCTTCTTCGGCTGGGCCTACCTGGCCCGGATCGTGCGCGGTCAGACGCTGTCGATCCGTGAGCGCGAGTTCATCGACGCGGCCCGCTCGCTCGGCGCCGGTCCCGGCTACGTGATCTTCAAGCAGATCCTGCCGAACCTGATCCCGACGCTGCTGGTCTACGCGACGCTGATCATCCCGACCTACATCACCGCCGAGGCCGCGCTGTCGTTCCTCGGCGTGGGCGTCAAGGAGCCGACCGCCTCCTGGGGCCGGATGATCTCCGACGCCTCGAACTGGTACGAGGGCAACCCGCTCTACCTCTTCTTCCCTGGCGCGATGCTGTTCATCACAGTGCTCGCCTTCAACCTGCTGGGTGACTCGGTGCGCGACGCGCTCGACCCGCGAGCCGGACGGAGCTGACCGAAGCGTGTTCAACTACATCGTCCGCCGCCTGCTGCAGATGCTGCTGATCCTGTTCGCGATCAGCGCCATCACGTTCTTCCTGTTCTGGGCCACGCCGGCCAACCCGGCCCTGCTGATCTGCGGCAAGGACTGCAACACCGAGCGGATCGCCGAGGTCAACGCGTCGTACGGGTTCGACGACCCGCTGATCGTCCAGTACGGCCGGTACATGAGTGGTCTGGTCAACCCGGGCGGGCGCGAGCTCGGCAGCGAGGGTTCCCAGGAGCACTGCGCGTGGCCGTGCCTGGACCGTTCGCTGCAGAACGGTCTGCAGGTCACCGACTCGATCGCCGACGCGATCGGCCCGACGTTCTGGCTGGCCACCGGGGCCGCCGTCCTCTGGCTGGTCTCCGGCGTGCTGCTGGGGCTGATAGCGGCGCTGCGCAAGGGCAAATGGGTGGACAAACTCAGCGTCGGACTGGCGTTGTTCGGTGTTTCGTTCCCAACGCTCGTCCTCGGCTACCTGCTGGTGTTCGTGTTCATCGTGAAGGGCGGCATCCTGCCCTATCCCGATCAGGCGAACTCCAGTCCATCGGCGGGGATAGGACCTTTCCTGCAGTTCTTCATCCTGCCGTGGGTGACGCTGGCGCTGGTCAACGCGGCGCTGTACACCCGGCTCACCCGGGCCAACATGATCGACACGATGAACGAGGACTTCATCCGCACCGCGCGGGCCAAGGGCCTGAACGAGCGCAAGGTGGTCTTCAAGCACGGCCTGCGGGCCGCGCTGACCCCGATCGTGACGATCTTCGGGCTCGACCTGGGTGCCCTGCTCGGCGGCGCGGTGATCACCGAACGGATCTTCAGCATCCAGGGCCTGGGCAAGCTGTCGATCGACTCGGTGCTCGGCAACGACCTGCCCGTGGTGATGGGCGTGGTCCTGGTCGCCGCGTTCTTCGTGGTCTTCGCCAACATCGTGGTCGACGTGCTGTACGCCTTCATCGACCCGCGGGTCAGGCTCTCGTGAGCGGGCGCGGGTACGACGCAGCCAGCACCGACACCAGCACCCGGACGGAGCCGACATCGTGAGCACGACCGCATCCACCGAGCCGACCCGCCCGGCCGGCACGCGGGACCCCGAGGCCTTCCTCGAGGTCCGCGACCTGCAGGTGCGCTTCCCCACCGACGACGGCCTGGTCCGCGCCGTGAACGGGCTGAGCTTCTCGCTGCGGCCCGGTGAGACGCTCGGCATCGTCGGCGAGTCCGGGTCCGGCAAGAGCGTGACCAGCCTGGCGATCATGGGCCTGCACAAGGGCAGCCGGGCCCAGGTCGAGGGCGAGATCTGGCTGGACGGCGACGAGCTGGTCTCGATGCGGGTCGAGGAGATGCGCCGCCTGCGCGGCAACAAGGTCTCGATGATCTTCCAGGACCCGCTGTCGGCGATGCACCCGTTCTACCGGATCGGCGACCAGCTGGTCGAGGCGTACCTGGTGCACAACGACGTGTCCAAGGCGGTCGCGAAGAAGCGCGCGGTCGACATGCTGGACCGGGTCGGCATCCCGTCGCCGGCCAGCCGGTTCCACGACTACCCGCACCAGTTCTCCGGTGGGATGCGGCAGCGCGCGATGATCGCGATGGCGCTGATGTGCGACCCGCGGCTGCTGATCGCCGACGAGCCGACCACCGCGCTCGACGTCACCGTGCAGGCCCAGATCCTGGACCTGATGAACGACCTGCAGAAGGAGTTCAACTCCGCGATCATCATCATCACCCACGACCTCGGGGTGGTGGCGCAGATGGCCGAGAAGCTGGTGGTGATGTACGGCGGCCGCGTGGTCGAGGCCGGCGACGTCCGCGACATCTTCTACCGGCCCGAGCACCCCTACACCTGGGGCCTGCTCGGCTCGATCCCGCGGATCACCGGTGGCGGCGACCGGCTCAAGTCGATCAAGGGCTCGCCGCCCTCACTGATCAACCTGCCGACCGGCTGCCCGTTCCACCCGCGCTGCGACTTCCGCGGCAAGGTGCCCGGCGACCTCTGCGTCACCGACGTACCGGAGCTGCTGCAGATCGGCGGCGGTCCGCACGCGTCCCGCTGTCACATCGACAGCCCGGAGCGGCAGCGGTTGTTCACCGAGCAGATCAAGCCGGCGCTGTGAGCGCGGCCACCCAAGGGGACAACGTGACCACGACCTCGACTCCGAAGCCCACCCGCAAGACCAAGGGCAAGCCCGAGCGGACCGGTTCGGTGCGCGGCGAGGTGCTGCTGGAGGTGGAGGGCCTGCAACGGCACTTCCCGGTCACCCAGGGCATCTTGTTCCAGCGCCAGACCGGCGCGGTCAAGGCGGTCGACGGGATCGACTTCCAGCTGATCGCCGGTGAGACGCTCGGCCTGGTCGGCGAGTCCGGCTGCGGCAAGTCCACCACCGGGCGGCTCGTCACCCGGCTGGACGAGCCGACCGCCGGCAAGATCACCTTCCAGGGCGCCGACATCACGCACATGAACCGGCGCACGATGCGGCCGTTCCGGCGTGACGTGCAGATCATCTTCCAGGACCCGTTCTCGTCGCTGAACCCGCGCCAGACGGTCGGCACTATCATCGCCGCGCCGTTCGACATTCAGGGCATCAAGTCCGAGGGCGGCACCAAGAAGGCCGTCCAGGACCTGATGGCCCGGGTCGGCCTGAACCCGGAGCACTACAACCGCTACCCGCACGAGTTCTCCGGCGGTCAGCGGCAGCGGATCGGGATCGCCCGCGCGCTCGCGCTGCGGCCGAAGCTGATCGTCTGCGACGAGCCGGTCTCGGCACTCGACGTGTCGATCCAGGCCCAGGTGGTGAACCTGCTGGACGACCTGCAGGACGAGTTCGACCTGACCTACCTGTTCGTGGCCCACGACCTGTCCGTCGTACGGCACATCTCCGACCGGGTGGCGGTGATGTACCTGGGCAAGATCGTCGAGATCGCGACCCGGGACGAGCTGTACAACCACTCGCGTCACCCGTACACCCACGCGCTGCTGTCGGCGGTTCCCGAGCCCGATCCGGACGCGGTCAAGCGCCGCGAACGGATCCGGCTCACCGGCGACGTTCCCAGCCCCCTGAACCCGCCGTCCGGTTGCCGGTTCCGTACTCGCTGCTGGAAGGCGCAGGACGTCTGCGCCGAGCAGGAGCCGCCACTGGTCCAGATCGGAGCCCCCGGCCACGCGGCCGCCTGTCACTTCCCGGAGGAACGCGACGTCGTCTGACGGACACAGACGGTAACAAACGGTCTCCGTCCCGCACTGAAGTCGTCACGATCCGGTGACGGCGACGGAGAACCGTTGAAGGGAAATCCCGGTCATGAGTAGATGACCGGCATTCCAGTCACCAGGGCAGCCGTGACCCGGCGTCCCGATGGAGGAAACAGAAAGAAGGATGGCATGACACACGCCAAGCGCGCCGGATCCGTGATCGCCACGGGTCTGGCCCTGACCCTCACGCTGGCGGCATGCGGCGGGGACAACGACAACGGCACCGACGCCGGCAACCAGAGCTCGGACAAGGGGGCGAAGGGTGGAATCGTCACCGTCTACCACGCTTCGGACTTCGAGCACCTGGACCCGGCCCGTGCGTTCGTCACGGACACCGGTATGTCCGGCCAGCTCCTCTACCGCACGCTGACCGCGTTCAAGTGGGACCCGGAGAGCAAGAAGACCGAGCTCGTCGGTGACACCGCTGAGAAGTGGGAGAAGTCGGCCGACTTCAAGACCTGGACCTTCACGCTGAAGGACGGCCTCAAGTACGAGGACGGCTCGCCGATCACCGCCAAGGACATCAAGTACAACGTCGAGCGGTCGTTCTCCGCCGACCTGTCCGAGGGTGCGCCGTACGGCAAGAGCTACCTGGACTGCAAGGGTTACGCGGGCCCGTACACGCCGGCCGGCAACAACGGCGGCAAGGGCTGCACCGCGATCGAGGTTCCGGACGACAAGACCATCGTCTTCAAGCTGAACCAGGCGGTCTCGGAGTTCGACATGACCGCGTCGATGAAGATCTTCGCGCCGACGCCGCAGGCCAAGGACACCAAGACCCAGTACGACAACCGGGTGTGGTCGTCGGGTCCGTACAAGATCAAGACCTACACCCGCAACAAGACGCTGGTGCTGGAGCGCAACACCAACTGGGACCAGGCCACCGACCCGATCCGTACGGCGCTGCCGGACGGTTTCGAGTTCAAGTTCGGTGACGACGAGGCGATCGTCGACCAGCGCCTGATCGCCGGCACCGGTGCCGACGCCAACGCGATCAGCTTCTCCGGCGTCCAGCCGCAGAACCTGGCCAAGCTGACCCAGGCCAACGTCAAGGACCGCGTCGTCGAGGGCACCGACGTGTGCCGTCGCTACATCGCGTTCAACCAGCAGAAGCCGCTGCTGAAGAACCAGAAGATGCGTGAGGCGCTGACCTACGCGTTCGACAAGACCGCGTACATCACCGCCCGTGGTGGCGACAAGCTGAACGTCGCGGTCGACTCGGTCGTGCCGGACAGCATGGAGGGCTACCGCAAGAACACCGCCTTCGAGGCGCCGCTGACCGGTGACCTCGAGAAGGCCAAGGCCGCGCTGGCCGAGGCCGGCTACAAGGGCGAGAAGCTGCAGCTGGGCGCGTCCGACGCGACCGACATCTCGATCAAGGCCGCGGAGGCCGCTCAGGCCGCCTGGAAGAAGATCGGTGTCAACGTCGACATCAAGAAGATCCCGGGTGACAACTACTACTCGACGCAGCAGAACGACGCGTCGGCGACCGACCTGATCACCGCCGGCTGGTGCTACGACTGGCCGTCGCTGTCGACGGTCGTCCCGCCGGTCTTCGGCCCGGACAACTCCGCGCCGGGCAAGGCCGCGCAGAACAACTACGGCCGCTCGCCGATCGGCTGGGACAAGATGAACGAGATCCCGAAGATCGCCGACCAGAAGGAGGCCACCACCGCGTGGTCCGACGTTCTGGACGAGGCCATGAAGACGTTCCCGCTGGTTCCGATCTCGGCGGACAACAACATCTACGTCTTCGGTGGCAACATCACCGGCGCGACGGCCAACTCCGACATCGGTGGCCTGCCGGACCTGACCAAGATCGCCCTGAAGAAGGTCGGCTGATCTCGAGCAGGTAGCACGAACTAGCTGAACCCGAGGGCGGTACCGGATCTCCGGTACCGCCCTCGGCACGTTCTAGGAGATGCCGAGCAGCTCGCGGAGCTCGGCGGTCCCGTGGGCGTTGTGCTGCTCGCGGATGGACAGGGCGATGCGCCACTCGCGGCGGGCCTCGGGGAGCCGGCCCTGGAGGTGGCGGACCTCGCCGAGCGACTTGCGGATGTCCGCCTCGCACAGCCAGTCGCCGTACTGGCCGGCGATGGCCAGGCCCTCGCTCTGGTGGGCGACTGCTTCGTCGAGCCGCCCCTGGGCCAGGCAGAGCTTGCCCAGCTCGTTGAGGACCTCGGCCTGCTGTACGGCGGCGCCGGCCTGGCGGTAGAGCCCGAGACTCTGCTGGACGCTGTCGGCGGCCGGCTCGTACCGGCCGGCCTCGCGGTAGGAGACACCGATGTTCTGGGCGATCATGCCGCGGTAGCGCTCCTGGCCCGGCTCGACCAGCAGGCCGAGGGCCTCGGTGAAGTGCCGTTGCGCGGCTTCGGTCGCACCTGTCTTCAGGTAGAGCATGCCGAGCGCCAGGCAAGCCCACGCGGCGCGAGGAGGGATGCCCAGGCGCAGGCCGATCTCGCGTGCGCGCTCGGCGTACGGGATGCCGTCGGCGGTCCGGCCGGTGCGTTCGAGGACGTGGCTGAGGCTGCTCAGGCAGAGGGCCTGCAGGTTGCCGTCGCCAGAGGCGTCCGCCGCGTCGATCGCACGGCGCAGCGGCGTCACGGCCTGCTGGTACTGGTCCAGCTCGGCATGGGCGGCGCCCAGGTCGTGCATCACCAGGCCCTCGGCGATGCGGTCGGGACCTCCGCTGACCAGACGTAGTACAGCCTCGTTGACCTGCAGCCAGTCGAGCCATGCGCGGCGCAGTGCGTAGTACGCGTTGAGACCGACAGCCACCTGTACGGCGAGCTCAGGCTGCTCGGTGGCAACGTGCTGGATGGTCGTCACCAGACCGGAGCGCTGGGCGTCCAGCCAGCCGAGGACGTCCTCCTGCGTCGGCAGGTCGTCAGCACCCTTCAGCCACTCCTGGTCGAGCCAGCGCTCCCGGGTGACTCCATGACCGGAGTACTCGCTGGCGCGCCAGACGACCGCCGAGATCCGCTTGATCCAGCGCGTGGTCACCGCCAGCCGGTCGTCGCGCGAGAGGGTCTGCTCGGCGAACTCGCGGGCAGCGACCCGTACGAGGTCGTGCAACCGGTAGACCCCAGGAGCGGGCGTGGTCAGCAGGTGCACGTCCACCAGCCGCTCCAGCACGATCTCCGCCTCCTGCTCGGGGCTGTCCGAGAACGATGCGGCCAGTGCGGAGGTCAGGTCGGGACACTCGGCCAGACCGAGCAGAGCGAACATCGACACGGCCTGTACGTCGATCGGGTCCTCGCTGCCGGCCAGCTGCTCGATCGACAGCACCAAAGTCGCCCGTACGCCGGAGTCGTCGAGCTGGAGCTCGTCCAGCCGGCGCCGACCGTCGGCGAGCCGGTCAGCCAGGTGCGCCACCGGCCAGGACGGCCTGGACGCCAGGCGGGCGCCGGCCATCCGGATCGCCAGCGGCAGGCCGCCGCACTGCCGGACCACCTCGGCGCACTCGCCCTCCGGGGCGTCCGGCCGACCGGAGATGCGCCGCAGCATCTCGATCGACTCGTGCAGAGGCGGCTCGCCCAGCTGGTACTGGCGGCCGCCCAGCCCCGCCATGCTGCGACGGCTCGTCACCACGGCGGCACAGCCACCGGCTCCGGGCAGCAGCTGTCGTACCTGCTCGTGGTCGGCCGCGTTGTCGAGCAGGAGGACGAGCCGACGCTCGGCCAGCACGGTCCGGAACCGGGCTGCGGCCGTCGGCAGATCGGCGGCCGGCGTCTCGCCCAGGTCCTCCAGCAGGTAGGTCAGTGCTTCCAGGGGCTCCAGCGGTGGGCCCAGCCCGAACCCGCGCAGGTCCAGGTACAGCTGGCCGTCGGGGAAGTGTGCGGCCACCTCGTGCGCGACGTGAATCGCCAAAGTGGTCTTACCGATGCCGCCCATGCCGGTGATCGCCGTCACGCTCACACCGGGGCTGTCGATCAGGTAGTGGCTCAGTTCGGCCAGCTCCTGGACCCGTCCGGTGAAGTCGCCGCTGGCGAACGGGAGCTGTCGTGGCGAGACCACTGGCGTCGCCGGGTCGTCCAGCGGCAGCCGGTCCGTCCGGCCGCGTCGGGAGGCCGCGGCGACCAGAGCGGCCTGCTGGTCCTTGTCGAGCCGCAGGGCGGTCGCCAGCGCCTGGACAGTGGCCGGCTGGGGGTACCTACGGGTGCCGCGCTCCAGCGTGCTGATGGCCTGCACGCTGATCCCGGACACCGCCGACAGCTCGTCCTGGGTGAGGCCGGCCGCCGTCCGGTGCCGGCGCAGCAGGGCCGCGAACTGCGACTCCAACGCCGATCACCCCTCACGATCGCCACTTTGTATGGGTGAACTGTATGGGTTGTACCTGGTGACCTCCCCGGGCCCTCAGAAGAATGGGCTGCGCTGGACCAATCTGGGGAGGAGTTGAGGATGTCCGTTTACCAGGCTGTCCCTGTGGTGCGAATGGAGGACTTCGCGCCGGAGGTCGTCTGCGAGGTGTACGAGCTCGGGTCGCGGCGGCCCACACCGGCCGCGGCGAAGGACCTGACCACCCGTCAGGTGATGATCGGCCGGCTGATGGCGACCGGCGCCAAGGACGCCGCGATCGCGCGGCAGCTCGGGCTGTCGCTGCGGACTGTGCGGTCCGAGATCAGCGCGCTGATCGCCGGGCTGGGGGCCCGGTCGCGGTTCCAGGCCGGGTGCCTGCTGGTCCGTCGGTTCGGCTGAGTTCGGGCAGGGCCGTGACCTGGTGGTAGCGGCCCGCGGCGGTCGGTCTGCGTCGTCCGGAACTGTCCGGGGAGCGACGTAGGCTGGCCGCATGAGTGAGCTTCCTGGCCGCCGGCTGCTGCTGGTGCACGCCCACCCCGACGACGAGACGATCAACAACGGCGCGACGATGGCGAAGTACGTCGCGGAGGGGGCCCACGTCACGCTGGTCACCTGCACCCTCGGTGAGGAGGGGGAGGTGCTGGTGCCGGAGCTCGAGCACCTGGCCGCCGACCAGACCGACGGGCTCGGTACGCACCGAATCGGTGAGCTGGCCGCCGCGATGGACGAGCTCGGGGTCACCGACCACCGCTTCCTCGGCGGTCCCGGCCGCTACCGGGACACCGGGATGATCTACGACGAGAGCGGCAACGCCGCCGTACCGCCGGACACCCGCCCGGACAGCTTCTGGCAGGCCGACCTGGTCGCCGCCGCGAACGACCTGGTCCCGATCATCCGGGAGATCCGCCCGCAGGTCCTGGTCACCTACGACGAGTGGGGCAACTACGGGCACCCGGACCACGTCAAGGCCCACCGGGTCGCGACGTACGCCGCTGCCCTGGCCGCCGCCCGGTCGTACCGCGAGGACCTCGGCCCGGCCTGGGACGTCGCGAAGATCTACTGGACCGCGATGGCCGAGGGCCCGATGCGCGAGGGCCTGCGCAAACTGCGCGAGTCCGGCGATACCACCACCTTCGAGGGGATGGACCCCGAGGGCCCGATGCCGCCGATGATCACGCCAGACCGGCTGATCGACTGCATCGTCTCCGCGGACGGGTACCTCGACCGCAAGATGAACGCGATGAAGGCGCACGCCACCCAGATCACCGTCGACGGGCCGTTCTTCGCGCTGTCCAACAACAACGGCAGCGAGATCTTCGGCGACGAGGCCTACCGCCTGGTCAAGGGCACCGCGGTCCCGGGCCCGAACGGCGTGGAGTCGGACCTGTTCGCCGGCCTCTGAGCCGACTGCTGCCGGGGTGAGTGACCGTGGCCACACACCGGGTTGAGACGTCAGCTACTGACGGGTCTTAGGCTGCTGGAGTGACCCCGGACTCCAGTGGCAGCATCGCGCCCGCGGACTTCCGTACGGCGATGAGCCGGTTCGCGTCGGGGATCACGATCATGAGCACGCTGCAGGGCGGCGTCGCGCACGCGATGACGGCGAGCGCGTTCACGTCGGTGTCGCTGGATCCGCCGCTGGTGCTGGTCTGCGTGGACAAAGGCGTGCGGATGCACGAGGCGGTGCTGTCCCGCGGGGACTGGGCCGTCTCGGTGCTGGCTGCCGGTGAGCACGCGATCGCGGAGCGTTTCGCCCGGTCGGGGCGCGACCTGTACAGCCAGTTCGACGGGATTCCGACCGTGCCCGGGCCGAAGACCGGCTGCCCGCTGGTGGTCGGGGCGCCGGCCTGGCTCGAGTGCCGCACCTGGGCGACGTACGAGGGCGGTGACCACACGATCGTGGTCGGTGAGGTGCTCAGCCTGGGTGCCGCGGATGACCCCAGCGCCCTGATCTACTACGCGGGGCAGTACCGGGACCTCCGGGGCAGTTAGGCCCTGGGCACTGGGGCATCCCGGGGCAGATCGGCGGCGAGTCGGGCTGCCCCGGTCGCGTAGGATGTGCCGTCTGTCATCTGGTTCGAGCAGGAGGACTCTGTCCGGTGGGGAGAAACAAGCTCGCGGGGATCATCGCCGCGGCGGGGTTCGGAGTGCTCGTCGTGGGGTACGGCGTGGCGTTCGCGCTGACCGGCGACAAGGTACCGGGGGACACGACAGTGCTGGGCATCGACCTCGGCGGACTGTCCGAGGACGAGGCCAAGGCGAAGCTGCAGGCGGGCATCGACGACCGGCTCAAGCTGCCGATCAAGCTCAAGGCCGGCGAGACGACGTTCCAGGTGAAGCCGGCCGACGCCGGACTCAGCCTCGACGTCGACGCGACCGTGGCCGACGCCGGTGCGGGCCGCAGCCTGAACCCGGCCCGGATGTGGCAGGTGATGACCGGCGGTGACGCCGTCGCGCCCGTGGTCGCGCAGGACGAGGGCAAGCTGAAGGCCGCCGTCGAGAAGCTCGCGCAGCAGGTCAACCGCCCGGCCACCGAGGGCACGATCACCTTCCCGAACGCCAAGGCCGTCCAGCACGCGCCGGCCGACGGGCTGCAGCTCGACAACGACAAGGCCGCCGAGACCGTGGTGTCCGGGTTCCCCTCCGACGGGAACCCGAAGGACCTGCCGGTCGGCGTGACCAAGCCGCAGGCCGGGACCGACGCGATCACCAAGGCGATGAGCGAGTACGCCGAGCCGGCGATGTCCGGGCCGGTGCGGCTGACCGTCGGTGACAAGGGCGTGAACCTCACCCCGCGGGAGCTGGCGCCGGCCCTGAAGCTGGTCGCCAAGGACGGGAAGTTCACCCCGAGCCTGGACGCGAAGAAGCTCGAGCCGCTGTTCAAGAAGCGGTTCGAGGACCTGGAGACGCTGCCGAAGGACGCCACGATCCAGATCGTCGGCGGCCGGCCGCAGGTGGTGCCCGCGGTCGACGGCGAGATCGTCGCGCGGGACAAGGTGGTCCCGGCCATCCTCTCGATCCTGCCGAAGGCCGCGAGTGAGCGGAAGGCGTCGGTCGGACTGGCCAAGTCGAAGGCCGCGCTGACCACCGAGGCCGCGCAGGGGCTCGGGATCAAAGAGGTGATGGGCCAGGCCACCACCCACTTCCCGCACGCCGAGTACCGCAACGTGAACATCGGGACCGCGGCCCGCAAGATCAACGGCGCCCTGCTCAAGCCGAACGAGACGTTCAGCCTGAACAAGATCGTCGGCGAGCGGACCAAGGAGAACGGCTTCACCGAGGGCAACATCATCAACGGCGGCAAGTTCGTGCTCGACCTCGGCGGCGGTGTCTCGCAGTCGGCGACCACGACCTTCAACGCGGCCTTCTTCGCCGGGCTCAAGGACGTCGAGCACAAGGCGCACAGCGTCTACATCAACCGCTACCCGGTCGGCCGCGAGGCGACCGTCGCCTGGCCGTCGGTGGACCTGAAGTTCCAGAACGACTCCGGGCACGGGGTCTTCGTGCAGACCATCTTCTCCGCCTCGACGCCCGGCAAGCAGGGCACCCTGACGGTGAAGATCTGGGGCACCAAGGTCTGGGACGTCACCGCCGGGCAGTCGGCGAAGTACAACTTCCGCTCGCCCGGCCTGGTCTACAGCCAGGAGGCGGGCTGCCGCCCGCAGGCGCCGACCGGCGGTTTCGACATCAAGATCTACCGGTACTTCGCGAAGAACGGCGCGCGGGTGAAGACCGAGTCCTTCACCACCAACTACAACGCCGCCGACGACATCCGCTGCGGCCCGAAGCCTGGTACCCCGACGCCGCCGAACACCCCGGACACGCCTCCCACCCCAGGCATGACCAAGCCCACCGGCAGCGCCCGCCCACCCAGCTGAAATACGAAAGGGCCGCCCTTCAGGGCGGCCCTTTCGTCATGCTCTGCGGAGTTGGTGCAGTTCTGCGGCCACCTGGTTGAACAGCTCTTCACCGATGACCGCGCCCTCTCGCCTGACCTGCGCCGGCTCCACCCGCAGGACCCGGTCCAGGCGGACCTCGCTGTTGCGCCCCGCCTTGTCCCAAGGCCCACTGCCGATGTCCAACCAGACCCGCCCCCAGCGCGCCTCGTCGGCCGCATCCCGGTCGTGGTCCTTGCTGGTGAGGATCAGCGCCAGCAGGTAAGCCCCGTCGGACCCGACCACGAGCACCGGGCGGTCCTTGCCACGGTGGTGGTCCTCCTCGAACGGCACCCAGGTCCACACGATCTCGCCCGGGTCCGCCACCCCGTCGTCCGGGTGCGGCGTGTACTCGACCCGCACGGTCCCCTCGAAGTCACCCGGGTACTCCGGCCGCTCGGCCGCATGGTCCGCCATGAGCCGACCCTAGTACGCCGACGGCGAGCACCCCGCCCTCACACACGGCCACCCCGTGGACGGTACGGGCGGAGTACGGGCAGTGGGTTGTTGCTCCTGATCCCTAAGGTGCGGCTGTCAGACGGCCCCCAAGAGAGGAACGGATCCAGATGAGGAACATCCTGCGTCGACCGCGCACCCGTGGCGCCATCGTCGCCGCAGCACTGGCAGGCAGCCTGGTGTGCGGCCTGGTCGCGACAGCTGATGCGGACGTCAACAGCCCGAGCGCCCGGACGGCCGCGCCCGCTCCCACCGCGCAGGCCGCGCCCGCGGCGGCAGCCGAGGCGGTGGCGGCGGCTGCGAGCTGCTCCACCACCTACTTGGCCTACGGCAGCCGTGGCACCTGCGTGACGCACCTCCAGATGAATCTGGGTGGCCTCAGCACGGACGGTGTGTACGGCTCAGCGACGCGCGACCGGGTCCGGGCCTTCCAGACCGACGCCCGAATCACCGCCGACGGCAAGGTCGGACCCCAGACCTGGGGGAAGCTGCGGACCTACGGCCGGGCGATGGCCTGGGCCGGTGGCATCACGCTGTACCTGTGCGAGCTGAAGTCGAAGGACTTCCGCGCCTCCGCGTGGAACGACACGGGCAAGTGGGCCGAGTGGGCCTACTACATGTCGGATCACAGCTACCCGATCAGCGGAGAGAAGATCGGGCCCAACCGGCTCGCCAGCCAGGTCAACATCTATGCCGGCTCGTACGACGGCACGTCGTTCACGACCTGGGTCGGGAGCAGCGTCCACCACACCAAGCGCGTCGTGGACATCTCGGCCATGGCTGTGCCTGCCTGCTAGCCCGAGGCCGTGCCGGCCCGCTTGCCAGGCGAGCGGGCCGGCACGGCACCCGCCGATCCCGCGCCGCCCTCACACCCCGGCAGGAACGCACGTTCCACCTGCGTGACCACGACGACAACAACGACCCCCAGCCGCGGTGCCATGCTCGCTGTCCTGCTGACCGGGCAGTTCATGGCGAACGTCGACACAGCCGTCGCCAACATCGCTGCTCCAGCGCTGCAGCAGGATCTCCACGCCACCGAAGGTCAGGCGGCGCTGGTCGTCTCGGCGTACGTCGTCGCCTTCGCGGTGCTGCTCGTCACCGGCGCCCGCCTCGGCTCGTCGATCGGCTACCGCCGCGTCTTCCTCACCGGCCTGCAGCTCTTCACGCTCGCCTCCCTCGCCTGCGGCCTGGCTCCCGACATCCGCACCCTGACGGCCGCCCGCTTCCTCCAGGGCGCCGGCGCCGCGCTGATGGTCCCGCAGGTTCTCAGCGGCATCCAGCTCTCGTACGCCGGACGCGACCGCGTCAAAGCCCTCGGCTGGTTCTCCATCGCCCTGTCCGGCGGAGCGGTCGCCGGTCAGGTCCTCGGCGGCGTCCTGATCTCCGCCGACCTGTTCGGCACCAGTTGGCGCCCGATCTTCCTCGTCAACGTCCCGATCGGCATCGCCCTCACCATCGCCGGCCGGCGCCACCTCGACCCCGCCCGCGGCACCAAGCAACCTCTCGACGCCAGGGGAGTCCTCACCCTGTCCGCCACCGTCCTGCTGGTGATCGTCCCGCTCCTCCTCGGCTCCGAGCGCGGCTGGCCCACCTGGTCCTGGATCAGCCTGGCTCTCAGCCTCCCCGCCCTCGCCCTCTTCGAGTACGGCGAACGCCGAGCAGCCGCATCCGGCGGCCGCCCCCTGATCGCCCGCGAGGTCCTCCACCACCCCCGCGTCCGCGCCGGCCTGCTGGCCCACGGTGCCACCACCGGCTCGTACTTCGCCCTGCTCTTCGTGCTGGCCCTCTACCTCCAGCAAGGCCTCGGCAAGAGCCCGGCGTACTCGGGCCTGGCCATGGTCGTCTGGGTCGCTGCCTTCGGCATCGCCGGCCCGCTGCTCCCCAGACTCCCCGAGGGCATCCGCTGGCTCCCCGTACTCGGCTGCTCGATCCTGGGCGTGGGCTACCTGGCCGTCCTCGCTTACCTGCAGGCAGGCGGCACGTCCGGCCCTCTCCTGTTCGCCCTCCTCGGCGTAGGCGGCCTCGGCCTGGGCATCAGCGCCAACACCCTCATCGGCGGCATCACCTCGAGCATGCCCACGCAGTACGCCGCAGACCTCTCCGGAGTGGTCGCGACCAACGCCCAGCTCTCCGGAGCCTTCGGAGTCGCCCTGGCCGGAGCGGTCTACTCCAGCCTCAGCACAGACCCGCAGCACGCGCTCAGCGTCGTACTGGTCGGCTTCGCCGCTCTGAGCCTGGTCGGGGCGCTGGCGTCCTACCGCTTGGTCAGGTAGCGGTAGCGGTACGCCTCGACGTACCCGAGAGCCGTGTAGGTGGTCAGGGCCCCCACGTTCTCCTCCTCGACCTCCAGGTAGGTCCTGCGACCGCCCGCAGGCCCAGCCCAGCGCGCCAGCCCCTGCAGCAGTGCCGTAGCCAGTCCACGCCGCCGGTACGCCGGATCGACCCGCACCGCGTCCACCCCGAGCCAGTGGCCCGTCATCGACCCCCGCGCGACGGCCACCACGCGGCCGTCGAGCTCCACCGACGCGAAGGCGGCCTTGGGTGCCCCCTCCATCACCGACGGCGCCGTAGCCGGCGTCTCGTCCTCGAAGGCCGCCTCGTACCACTCCGCAGCCGGCTGGTCCGCCACCAGCACCTCGTACGCCGGTACGCCGTTCACGTGGTCCAGCGTGGTGTGCAGGACCAGCGCGTCCGACTTCTGCGGCCGCGCCTCGGTCCAGCCCTGCCCGGTGAACTCCTCGAACTCCGGGTAGCCGATCCGCGTCAGCGCCAGCGGCGGCAGCCCCCGCTCCTGGTAGAACACCTCCGCCTGCTTCGCGGCGTCACTGAACGGCAACCCCGGGTCACCGGCCGGGAGCACCGAGTTCCCCCGGCCGGTCCAGCCACCGGACGCCCTGAGCAGCCACTCGCCGACGTACTGGGTCTCCGTCGCGGGCCGGCCGAGCGCGGTGGTCAGGAACAGCTGCTCCACATCCACCCGCCGCAGCGGCATCTCAGGGATCGTTTTGGCCGCCACGACCGCTGCCCGCTGGATCCCGTACGGCGTACTGTCGGCGTGACGGACCTCCAGGGTCTGCTCGTCGTACGACTGCAACACCCCGATGACGTCGGTCGCCTGACCGCCGTCCAGTCGGTGGCGGACCACGACACGGTGGCCGATATCACGGGCACTGAGGCCTGACACGATGCGGACTCCTGGCAGAGTGGGTCATCTACTACCGTGATACTAGAGAACCGAGCACTACCGCACCGCAGCATTTCCCGACCGCTGCGCTTGCTGGCCATAGGAGGAGTACCAGTGACTTACGTCATCGCGCAGCCGTGTGTTGACCTCAAGGACCTCGCGTGCGTCGAGGAGTGCCCGGTCGACTGCATCTACGAGGGCAACCGGATGCTCTACATCCACCCCGACGAGTGCGTCGACTGCGGAGCGTGCGAGCCGGTCTGCCCGGTCGAGGCGATCTACTACGAGGACGACACGCCGGACCAGTGGAAGGACTACTACACGGCGAACGTCGACTTCTTCAACGACCTGGGTTCGCCCGGTGGCGCGTCGAAGATGGGCAAGATCGACAAGGACCACCCGTTCATCGCGGCCCTGCCCCCGCAGGAGCACGACGAGTGAGCTAGCCCGACCCTTCAGGACTGCGGTGCACCGGATCGGTGCGCCGCAGTTCTGCGTCTACTGGTCGACGACGTCCACGTGGACGTGATCCAGGTGCCGCAACGTGTCGCGGTTCCCGGCCCGGTCCGGCGCCTGGTAGTCGCGCCAGCCGCTGTCCGAGCGCCCGCCCGCGGTCCAGATCTTGTCGCTGAAGATGACGGTCTTGATCTTCAGCCGGTCCGCCTGGGCCACCAGGTACTGCGCCAGCGCCCAGCCGCGGGTCGTGTTCGCCGCCGAGATCGGCTTGACGAAGATGTCGACCGCCCGGCCGTCGTAGTGCGCCGAGCCCTCCATGTGCCCCGACCGGACGCCACCCTCGGCGTACCCGCCCGTGGAGAGCTTGCCGAACGTCTTGGTGACGTCCTGCCGAACGGCCTCGGCCCGCGGCGTCAGACCGTTCTTGCCGATCGTCTCGACCGCTCCGGACGGGTTGTCCAGCGTGCAGCTGAACGCGCCCTTGGTCTGCCCGGTCAGCGCCGAGGCCAGGATCCGCGCGTCACCCTCGTGGTCGGCGTACGCGTTGGGGAAGGCGCTGCGCTGGACCCGGTCGGCCGCGACCGTCACCGCGAGCTTCTCGTAGCCCTTGATCTTGACCAGCGCGTCGTAGAACTTCCACGCTGCGTAGTGCGGGTCCGTGACCTGCGCGGCCGTGCCCCAGCCCATCGACGGCCGCTGCTGGAACAGCCCGAGCGAGTCCCGGTCGCCGTGCGCGAGGTTCCGCAGGCCGGATTCCTGGTACGCCGTGGCCAGCGCGATCGTGGCCGCGCGCGGCGGCAGCCCACGCCGTACGGCGACGCCCGTGATCACCGCGGCCCACTGGGCCTGCTCCAGGTCGAGCGTCACGGTGGTCCCGTTGACGGTCGCCTCGCACTGCTCCCGGGGCGGGATCAGCGGCCCGATGCCCTGGCCGCCGACCCACGCGATCGCGCCGCCGACGGCCAGCGCGAGCGCGCCGATCGCGCCGACAGCGACGATCACTCCACGATTCACCGGCATACCGCTCCCAACGTGCGGGGGGCGGCGGCGGGTTCCGGATGGCTGGTCACGAACTGGTTGACGTGGTGAGGCCCCGGTTGGTTGGCGGACCGGGGCCCTACGGCGGCCGCAGACGGAAAATCATCCGAAAGTGCCGCCGGGAAATCCTCAGAAAGTACGGTCACGCGTTGGCGTGCAGGGCTTCGTTGAGCGTGATGCCCTCGCCCTTGCGCGGCCGCGCCTCGACAGCGCCGGTGACGGAGTTGCGCAGGTAGAGCAGGCCCGGCTGGCCGGACAGGTCGCGCGCCTTGACGACGCTGCCGTCCGGAAGCGTCACCTTGGTGCCGGCCGTCACGTACAGCCCCGCCTCGACCACGCAGTCGTCGCCGAGCGAGATGCCGATCCCGCCGTTCGCGCCGAGCAGGCAGCGCTTGCCGATCGAGACGACCTGCTTGCCGCCGCCGGACAGCGTGCCCATGATCGACGCGCCGGCGCCGATGTCGCTGCCGTCGTCGACCACCACACCGGCCACGATCCGGCCCTCGACCATCGAGGTGCCGAGGGTGCCGGCGTTGAAGTTCACGAAGCCCTCGTGCATGACCGTGGTGCCCTCGGCCAGGTGCGCGCCGAGGCGGACCCGGTCCGCGTCACCGATCCGGACACCGGACGGTACGACGTAGTCGGTCATCCGGGGGAACTTGTCGACGCTGGTCACCGACAGGTACAGGCCCGCGGCCCGCGCGCGCAGCCGGACCTGCTCGACCTGGTCGACCGGCACCGGGCCGTGCGACGTCCAGGCGTTGTTCGGCAGGGCGCCGAAGATGCCGTCCAGGTTGACGCCGTGCGGGCGGACCAGACGGTGCGACAGCAGGTGCAGCCGCAGGTAGGCGTCCGCCGTACCGTCGGGAGCGGCGTCCAGCGCGATCTCGGCCTTGACGACCTCACGACGGACCTTGCGCAGGTCGTCGTTGCCTTCGGCAGCGATCAGCTCGGCCGGCGCCTTCACGTCCGCCGGTGCGGTGCCCAGCTCGGGCGCCGGGTACCAGACGTCGAGCACCGAGCCCGACTCGGTGACGGTGGCGAGGCCGAAGCCCCAGGCGTGCGCGGCAGTCTCAGTCATGCGGGCCAGCCTGCCAGACGACCGATGCGGGTTCTAATTGGTGCGCACAGTGCGGACAGGGCGTGCTCTACTGGCTGGTCTGGACCGGCTGGTCCGGGAAGGGGTGTACGGCGTGCTGCCGGTGTGGATCGAGGCCGTCGAACCGGCCGTGCTGAAGGCGACCGGGGCACCGGCGCTCGACGAGGTGAGCGGCGACCGGTTGCGGTACTGGGGGTCGTCGGAGGTCTGGCGGCTGTCGTACGGACTGCGCAGTGTGATCGTCAAGCGGGGGAGTGACGCGCAGAGCACCGAAGGTACGGCGTACGAGCGGTACGTGCGGCCGTTGCGGCTGCCGGCTCCGGAGCTGCTCGAGCTGGTGCGGCTGGACGGCGCGGTGCTGCTGGTGATGGAGGACGTCGGCCGGGTGACGCTGGAGCAGGAGCCGAGCCTGGACGGGTTCGTGGCGGCGGTCGAGCTGCTGGCGGAGATCCGGGCGGTGGAGGTCTCGGGGGAGAGCGAGTTCACCGCGGACCGGCTGGTGGGGTTGGCGGCTGAGATCTCAGCTGGTCGCAAAGCCTGGGTCGAGGACCCGGCGCCGCTCGCGTCTTCTGCCGACCTGGTTGAGCGCGTCGAGACCCGGCTGCGGCCCGCGGTCGACGAGCTGCACCGCCACGTGCGACCGGCCGTGGTGCACGGGGACTACGTCGGCAAGAACCTCGTCACCGACGGCAAGCGCTGGACGCCGGTCGACTGGCCGTTGACCTACCTGGCGCCGCAACTGCCCGACCTCTACACGCTCACCCGCGAAGCCGTTGCCCTCGGCCACGATCGCGACCTGCTCGTCGGCCGGTACTGCGAGGTCGCCGAGGCCGATCACGGGCTGGTGGAGCGGCAGGTGCTGACCGGAGGCTGCGGGTTCACGTTGCGCGCGCTGGCCTGGGTGATCGAGGAAGGCGTGCACACCGTGCCGTCGTCGAAGGACTGGATCGACCCGCTGCTCGAGGAGCTCGACGGTCTGCTGGAGCAGTTGTGAGGCTGCTCGTGCTCGGCGGGACCAAGAACCTCGGTCGTCATCTTGTGGAGGCCGCGCTGCGGGACGGCCACGAGGTCACGCTGTTCAACCGCGGGCTGACCGGGCCGTCGCTGTTTCCCGAGGTCGAGCGGATCGTGGGGGAGCGCGCGGCGCCCGGCGTACTGGCTGGTGGTGAGTGGGACGGCGTGATCGACATGTCCGGCTTCCTCGTCCGCGACGTCCAACGAAGTGCCGAGGTCCTGCGGGATCGCGTCGGGCACTACACGTTCATGTCCACGATCGGCGTGTACGCCGACCAGCGGACGCCGGGGCAGACCGAGGACGCGGAGTTGTTGCCCTGGCCAACCGATGCGCCGGAGGACGTGTTCTCGATGGATCTCTACGGGCCGTCCAAGGTCCGTGCCGAGCTGTTGTTGGCCGACCTGTACGGCGACCGCACGGCCGCGATCCGCTCCGGCTTCGTCGTCGGCCCGTACAACCCCGACTTCGGCAACTGGGGGCAGGCGGTCGCCGCGATGGGCATGCTCGAGTGCGCGGCGCGGCCCGAGCAGCCGATCCAGTGGCTGGACGCTCGGGACCTGGCGGATTTCCTGTTGCTGGTCACGACTCAACGGCTCGCCGGACCGTTCGCGGCGGTGAGTGAGACCTGGACGATGCGGGAGCTGGCCGAGGCGTGGCGGTCCGTCGTACCGGCTGAGCTGGGGGTGGACTGGGCGCCGGAGGTCGATCGGTTCCACCTGCCGCACGACGGGTCGAACGACGGGACCTTCCAGCTCGACAACTCGCGGGCTGTTGCTGCTGGGCTGCGAGTGCGGCCGCCTTCGGCGAGCGCCCTGGACTGCGTCCGCTGGATCCGCGCCGGCAACATCCCACCGCCACCACCACACTAACTTCTCTTCACCTCATGTATCTTGATGTCGAGAGATACGGAGGAGAGGATGAGCGGCTTCAGCCTCTGGCGCATTGCTGTGCCTGCGTTCGGTCCAACGGTGCTGAACGCTGTGGGGCAAGGTGCTGTTCTGCCGGTGGTGGCGCTGTCGGCGCTCCAATTGGGCGCCTCGGTCGGCTTCGCCGCGTTCCTGGTCGGCGTACTGGGCATCGGCCAGTTCGCCGGCTCGCTCCCGGCGGGCGCGCTCGTCGTACGGATCGGTGAACGCCGCGCACTCCTCGTCGCGGCCGTCGTCAGCGCGGTCGCGTGGTGCGCCGCGATGGTCGTCCGTACGCCGTGGCTGCTCGGCCTCAGCCTGCTGGTCGCCGGCCTGGCCGGCGCCGTGTTCAGCCTGGCCCGCCAGTCGTACGTCACCGAGGTCGTCCCCGTCGAGCTCCGCGCCCGCGCGCTGTCCACCCTCGGCGGAGTCAGCCGGATCGGCCTCTTCGTCGGCCCGTTCCTCGGTGCCTTCGCCGGTCACCACTGGGGCATGTCCGGCGCGTACGGCGTCGGCGTGGCCGGTTCGGTCGGCGCGATCGTCGTCCTGCTCACCGCCGGCGAACCCCAAGGCGCCCACGAACCGATCCAGGTCGAACGCCTCTCCCTGAAGCAGGTGCTCTGGGAGCACCGCCGTACGTTCCTCACCCTGGGCACCGGCGTCTTCGTCATCGCCGTCGCCCGCGCCGCCCGCACCAGCCTGATCCCCTTGTGGGGCGAGCACCTGGGCCTGTCCGCGACCGACACCTCGATCGTCTTCGGCATCACCAACGGCATCGAGATGCTGCTCTTCTACCCCGCCGGCGTAGTCATGGACCGCCTCGGCCGGGTGTGGATCGCAGTCCCCGCCACGGTCCTCCTCGGGCTCGGAATGCTCACCCTCCCGCTCTCCACGGCCTTCACCAGCATCCTCGCCGTAGGCACGCTGATGGCCGTAGGCAACGGCCTGGGCTCCGGCATCGTCAAAACCCTAGGAGCCGACGCAGCCCCACCCGGCCACCGAGCCCAGTTCCTGGCCGGCTGGACCTTCTGCGCCGAGTTCGGCTCAGTCATCGGCCCAGTCCTCATCGGAGCCATCACCCTGGCGTTCCCGCTAGCGGCGGCCTCCCTAACCCTAGGAGCCCTAACCCTCACAGGCTCCACCTGGCTAGCCAAATGGGTCCCGACGTTCGACCCACGTCGTACGGCGAAAGCTACTTCTTCTTAGGGGCCGAGGTTTCGCGGATGTGGAGTTCTGTGCGGAGGGTGACCGTCGACGGCGGGCGGCCGGGGGCGGCGATTCTGTCCTTCAACAGCAAGCCCGCGGTGCGGCCCAGTTCGTACGTCGGCTGGGCGACTGTGGTGAGGCTGGGGACGACGAGGTCGGCCCAGGGGATGTCGTCGAAGCCGACGATGGCGATGTCGGCGGGGGCTCGGACGCCCTTCTTGGCCAGGCATTCCAGGGCACCGACGGTCATCAGGTTGTTGGTGACGAAGAGGGCCTCGGGGGGCTCGGGGAGTTCGAGCAGGCTTTCCATCGCGGCGTAGCCGCCGGCCTCGCGGAAGTCGGCGTGGCGGACCAGGTCCTTGTCGTACCGGATGCCGCCGGCGCGCAGCGCGGCGCGGTACCCGGCGAGGCGGTCCATCGCCGTACTGACGCGGCGCGGGCCGGTGATGCAGGCGATCCGCGAGTAGCCACCGTCGATCAGGTGCTTCACGCCCTCGGCGGCGCCGTGCTCGTTGTCGACCAGGACGGTGTCGGCCTCGACGCCCTCGACGCGGCGGTCGATCAGCACCATCGGCGTCTTCGCCTCGGCGAGCTGCTGCACGCCCTCGGCGGTCGACGTCGGCGAGATCACCACGCCGGCCATCTGCTCGGTCAGCACCGCACCGGCGTACGCCGCTTCCTTGGCCGGGTCCTCGTCGGAGTTGCACAGCACGACGTGATAGCCCTCGGTCTGCGCGACGTCCTCGAGCCCGCGGACCAGCGACGTGAAGAACGGGTTCTCGATGTCGGAGATCACCACGGCCCACAGGTTCGTGCTGGCCCGGCGCAGGTTCCGCGCGACGCCGTTCGGCCGGTACCCGAGCTCGGCGACGGCCGCGCGGACCTTCTCGGACAGCTCCGGGTCCACGTTGCGCCGCCCGCTCAGCACCCGCGACACGGTGGCCGGGGACACGCCCGATCTACGCGCGACGTCGTAGATCGTCGTCATGCTCACTCCCCGTTCAACCCGTAGGCGCCGTCTGGACGGCATCTAGAGTCTCACGGTTGGGGTGGAGCAGCAGCGAACGACGACGAATCGATTTCCAACGAGTCGAGCAGACCGGCCGCGGCAGCCCGCGAGGGAGCCGAAGCGGCAGCCCCGTTCACGGTCGTCGACAGCGCTCCGGCGGCATTCGCAAGCCGTACGGCGTCTGCAAGCGAAGCCCCCTCCGCCAGCGACGCCGCGAGCGATCCGCAGAACGCGTCCCCGGCCCCGACCGTGTCCACGGTGTCGACCCGATGCGGCGCGATCCGCAGTTCGACCCCCGCGGACCGATCCAGCACGTAGGCGCCGCGCGACCCCAACGTCACCACGCACCCGCGCAGGTCCCACTCGTCGGCCAGCTTGCGCGCGATCACCGGCACCTGCGACTCGTCGTCGCAGTCCAGCCCGGTCAGCGCCGCGGCCTCGACCTCGTTCGGGACCAGGATGTCGACGTACGCCGCGAGCGACGGATCGACCGGCCCGACGGGCGCCGGCGTCAGGATCGTGGTGACGCCCGCGGCCGAGGCGAGCCGGAGGGCAGCGCGGCTCGCCTCGACCGGGAGTTCGAGCTGGACACTCAGCACCCGGCTGCCGGTCAGTACGTCGCCCGCGGCCTCGATGTCCGCGGGCGTGATCGCCGCGTTCGCGCGCGACACGATGATGATCGAGTTGCTCCCGTCGGGCAGCACCAACGGCAGCCCGACCCCGGTCCCGAGCGAGGGATGCCGGATCACCCAGTCGATGTCGACGCCGTCGGTCTTCAGCAGGTCGAGGAACTCCTCGCCGTACCGGTCGTCGCCGATCGTCCCGACGATCGCCGTCCGCGCCCCCATCCGGGCCGCGGCGATCGCCTGGTTCACGCCCTTGCCGCCGAGGAACTCCGCGAACCCGGTGCCGTGCAAGGTCTCACCCGGCAGCGGCCGTCGTTCGGCGCTCGCGACCAGGTCCTTCATGAACGACCCGAGCACGCACACGTCGTACCCGCTCATGCCTGCTCCCCGCCGAGCAGCCGCCGCCCGAGTGCACCCGACGGATGGAACCGCGCGAAGTCGTGGTGCGTGAACTCCCGCAGTACGACGAGAGCGCACGCGAGCGCATCACCCATCACCAGCGCGGCGGTGGTCGACGCGGTCGGCGCGAGGTTCAACGGGTCGGCCTCCCGCAGGACCATCGTGTCCAGCGTGTACGTCGCCAGCTGCGCGAGCGTCGACTCCTCGGCCCCGGTCATCGCGATCACCGGGATCTGCCGCTCGGCCAGCATCCGCGCGAACGCGCACACCTCGGCGGTCTCACCCGACGCCGACAAGGCGAGCACGAGATCGCGCGAGGTGACCGCACCCGAGTCGCCGTGCAGGGCGTCGCCGGAGTGGATGAAGGTCGCCGGCGTGCCGGTCGAGGCCAGCGTCGCCGCGATCTTGCGGCCGACCAGGCCGGACTTGCCGAGGCCGGTGACGACCAGATGCCCTTCGCACGCGGCCACCGCGGTCAGTACGTCGAGGAAGACGCCGTCCAGCCGGTCCGCCAGGGCGGAGACGGCCGCGGCCTCGGTCTCGATCGCGGTCCGTGCCGCCGCCAGTCCCCGCGTGACCAGCTCCCGCGGGAGCTGGGCGGTGGGGCGGTCCGCACGGTTCGGCACTACTGGCATCCTCGACCCGCTTTCCGGTCTGTGTCAGAAATCGATTTCCGAAGCGTAGGCAGCGGGTCGCGACGGTGTCAACGTCTGCAACCTGTTCAAAACAAGGCCAACCACCTTGTCCGGTCAAAGTCGGCACCGTCACCCTCTTGACCGTTCCGGTGACCCCTCGTAGATTGCGAGAAATCGATTGCCCGTTCCCGGAGCGCTACCCCTGGAGCCCCTGATGTCCGCAACCCCCAACCCGTACAGGCCGATCAGCCGGCGTTCCGTCCTGCGCGGTGGTCTCGGCGCCCTGGCCGCCGCCGGCATCGGCGGCCCCCTGCTGACCGCGTGCGGAGGTGACGGCGGCAGCGGCGGCGACGGCAAGGAGATGTCGTTCTGGAACTTCTACGGTCCCTCCGACGACGGCGGCCCGCAGAGCAAGTGGTTCGTCGACACGGCCGAGAAGTGGAACGCCAACAACGACGTCAAGGTCAAGCTGCGCTACATCCCGGGCAAGGACTACCTGAACGGGACCACGCTGCAGACCGCCTTCCAGTCCGGCGAGGGCCCGGACATCTTCCTGATCAGCCCCGGCGACTTCCTGCGCTACTACAACGGCGGCGTCCTGCAGGACCTGTCGTCCGCGCTGCCGGCGGAGTCGAAGAGCGACTACCTGCCCGGCCTGCTCGAGGCGCGATCGGTCGACGGCAAGGTGTACGGCCTGCCGATGGAGATCGAGCCGCTCGCGATGTACTACAGCGAGGCCGCCTTCACCAAGGCCGGTCTGTCCGAGGCCGACCTGCCGAAGACCTGGGACCAGACGCTGGCTGTCGCCGAGAAGCTGACCGGCAAGGACCGGTACGGCGTGATGTTCGAGACGCTGCCCGGCTACTACCAGAACTTCACCTGGTACCCGTTCCTCTGGCAGGGCGACGGAACGCCGATCAAGGACGGCAAGGTCGCGTTCGACTCGCCGGCCGCCGTCCAGGCGCTGAAGTTCTGGAAGGACACCGTCCAGGCCAAGGTCGCACCGCGCAAGGCACTCGGCGACGGCGGCGGCGACGTCGTGTCCAACCTCGGCTCCGGCGCGGTCGCCCTGCAGCAGAGCGGGATCTGGGCGGTCGCCGACATGAAGGGCAAGGCCGCCAAGTTCAAGTACGGCATCATCCCGCTGCCGACCCCGGACGGCGGCAAGCCGGCCACCGACCTCGGCGGCTGGGCGTTCGTGGCCAACTCCAAGGGCAAGAACCCCGAGGCCGCGGCCAAGTTCATCGCCTGGGCGCTCGGCTCGACCGACGCCGAGGGCGTCGAGCGGCAGCGGCAGTGGAACACCGTGGTGAAGACCAACGTGCCGCCGCGCAAGTCGGTCCAGCAGGCGGCGGACGCCAAGGGTGCCTTCGAGCAGGGCGTGCTGAAGAAGTTCGTCGACGAGATCGCGCCGACCGGTCAGCCCGAGCCGCGGTTCCCACCGGAGGTGTACCAGCCGATCGCCGACGCGATCCAGGCCTGCCAGCTGAACGGGTCCGACCCGGCCAAGGCGGCGGCTGACGCGGCGGAACGGATCGACACGTTCCTGAAGACCTACCAGGGCGCGCCCATCAGCTGATGACCACGACGACAGCGCCCCCGTCCAAGCCGTCGGTACGCCGTACGACGGCCACGCCCAAGGCCGGCATGACGCGCAAGCGGCGCGAGGCCCTGGCGGCGTACGCGTTCCTCGCGCCGGATCTGCTCGGCCTGCTCGCCTTCGTCGCGGTCCCGATGGTGCTCGCGCTCGGCGTCGCCTTCTTCAAGGTCGACGGCTTCGGCAACTACCAGTACGTCGGCCTGGCCAACTACAAGCTGATGGGCAGCGACGACCAGCTCTGGGCGTCGCTGAGGATCACCGCGATCTACGTGGTCAGCTTCGTGCCGATCGCGTTCGTGATCAGCTTCGGGCTGGCGATGCTGGTCCGCAACCACTTCCGCGGCATCGGCTGGGTCCGGTCGGCGTTCTTCCTGCCGCACGTGGTCAGCCTGGTCGTGGTCGGCCTGATCTGGCAGTTCCTGCTGGTCGACAAGCGCGGTGCGGTCTCCAAGCTGCTGGCGCCGTTCGGGCTCGGTGACGTGTCCTTCCTGGGGACCCCATCGCTTGCCTTGGGCACCTATGTGATGATCAGCGTCTGGTTCGTGATGGGCTACCAGATGCTGGTGCTGCTGGCGGGTCTCAAGGACGTCCCGAAGGAGCTCGAGGACGCCGCGGAGATCGACGGCGCCTCGGCCTGGCAGCGGTTCCGGTTCGTGATCTGGCCGTTGATGCGGCCGACCAGCTTCTTCGTCGTGGTCAACTCGACCATCGGTGCGGTCACGGGTCTGCAGGCCTTCGACCTGGTCTTCGTGCTGACCAAGGGCGGACCGGCCCGGGCCACCAGCACGGTCGTGCTCTACATCTACGAACAGGCCTTCACCTTCAACAACCTCGGGTACGCCGCGGCGCTGACCACGGTCGTGGTGGCGATCCTCGTGCTCTGCACCGGCCTGATGTTCGCCTTCACGAAGGGAGGCCGTTTCGATGAGGACTAAGTTCTTTCCCGTCCTGGCGCACGTGCTGGCCCTGATCGCCGTCGCGCCGTTGCTGTGGGTGCTGCTGAGCGTGCTCAAGCCGGCCGAGGACGTGTTCTCGTTCGGCTGGCCGTCGAGCTGGACGCTCGACAACCTGCAGTACGTGCTGCTGAAGTTCCCGTTGCCCAGGTTCCTGATGAACTCGGCGATCGTGTCGGTCGCGGTCACCGTGATCGCGCTGTTCTTCCACTCGATGGCGGCGTACGCGCTGGCCCGGCTGCGGTTCCCGGGCCGGGCGCTGATCTTCTCCGGCATCATGTCGACGCTGCTGGTGTCGCTGCCGGTGATCCTCGTCCCGCTGTTCCTGGTCGCCAAGCAGTTCGGTCTGCTGGACAGCTACGCCGGGCTGATCGTGCCGAGCATCTTCCATGCCTTCGGCATCTTCCTGCTGCGCCAGTACTACCTGAACATCCCGCGCGAGCTGGAGGAGGCCGCCGACCTCGACGGCTGCGGCTACTGGCGCCGGTACTGGAGCGTCATCCTGCCGCTGAGCCGCCCGGTGCTGGCGTCGCTGTCGGTGCTGTTCTTCCTGGCCAACTGGAACGCGTTCCTCTGGCCACTGACCATCACCCGCAACCCGGATCTGCGCGTCGTCCAGCTCGGCATCTCGGGGCTGCAAGGTCAGTACGCCTCCGCGTGGAACCTGATCCTCGCCGCCGCGGTGATCGCGGCGATCCCGACCGTCGTCGTCTTCGTCGCCGGCCAGAAACGCCTGGTCGACGCGATGAAGACCACCGGCCTGAAGTAGGAGCCCGTCGTGAAGCGTGCCGCGTTGCTTGCCGTCCTGCCGTTGGCCTTCGGGTCGGTCGCCGTACTGACCTCTTCTGGAGACGGCACGTCTCCTCTTGCCGGCGGTGAGAGCACGTACGTCGGTACGGCGACGGTCGAGACGACCGGGCAGGCCAGTCCGAGTGACGGCGACCTGTGGCCGTCGTGCTGGGCCGGGAACGGGGACCTGTACTCCGCGAACGGCGACGGCAAGGGCTTCAGCCTGGACGCGGAGTTCTCCGACATCGCGGTCAGCGAGATCAAGGGCCAGCCGGGATCGTTGACGGGCGCGACGGTCGCCCGCGGCGACCAGGTCGGGTCGATCTGGAGCGGCGCGGGCTACAACCGGAAGCCGACCGGGATGGTCTGCGTCGGCGACACGATGTACCTGGCGGTGCAGGACCTCGCGCTGGACTTCAACGACGTACCGGCGGCGACGATCCTCAAGTCGGTGGATCACGGGCGGACCTGGACCTGGGACCAGCGCAAGCCGATGTTCGGCGACCACGTGTTCACGACGATCTGGTTCGCCGACTTCGGCAAGGGCGGAGCGGCGGCGCCCGACGGGTACGTGTACGCGTACGGGCTGGACGGGAACTGGCGCGACTCCTTCGACGACACGGTCGCGGATCCGCAGAGCGTGTTCCTGGCGCGGGTGCCGAAGCGTCAGGTGCAGGACCGGAAGGCCTGGGAGTTCTTTGCTGGCAGCAACGATCGCGGGAAGCCGGAGTGGTCGCGGAAGATCGCTGACCGGAGGCCGGTGCTGACGGATCAGCGGCGGCTCTACCAGCAGACGTACGGGACCAACGCGAGCAACCTGTCGGTGATCAGCCAGGGCGGTACGACGTACCTGCCCCAGCAGAAGCGCTACGTGTACACGTCGTGGACCGAGTACACGTTCGAGTTCTACGAGTCGCCGACGCCGTGGGGGCCGTGGAAGCACTTCCTGTCCAAGGACTTCGGCGGGTACCCGTGGTCGACGTCCAAGTACGGCGGGTACGGCGTCACGATCCCGTCGAAGTTCGTCCAGCCGGACGGGAAGACGATGTACCTGCAGGCCAACGTGTGCCCGTGCGGTGGCGGCGGGATCGGGACGTCGGTCTACAACTTCAACCTGCGCAAGCTGGTGCTGACGCCGTCGGTCGGTGGGGCTGCCTCGGATCTGCCGGGGACCGCGAACCTGGCCGCCGCCGGAGCTGTCGCTGTTTCCAAGTCTGCGCAATCCGGGAAGCTCGCCCTGCTGAACGACGGGGTGCTGACCGGCAGCGAGACCGACTTCGACGACGAGGTGAAGGGCGCCTCGTGGTGGGGCTACACCTGGCCGTCCAAGCACAAGGTGAACCGGGTCGAGTTCACGTCGGGCGCGGTGTCGGCCGAGGGTGGGTTCTTCACCGGGCGGCCTCGGGTGCAGGTGAAGAGGGACGGGGCTTGGGTCGAGGTCGGCGCGCAGACCGTCAGCCCGGCGTACCCGGGTGATGTTTCCGCGGGCGCCAACAAGACGTACACGTTGACGTTCCCGGCGGTGGAGACCGATGGGGTGCGAGTGATCGGGCTGCCGGGTGGGACGCGGAGCTACACCTCGGTCGCTGAGGTCGCCGTGCGGTACGCCGTACAGGTGGCTGACGGTGGCTTCGAAGGGACCGGCGGTGGGAAGCCGGCTTGGCTCTTCGAGGGAACCGCGGCGAACGGCGTCGATCGTGGGCTCGGGTTCGCCCACTCAGGCGCGAACAACGGGTGGATCCGGACGTCGGGGACCGGCTTCAGCGCGCTCACGCAGAAGGTGCCGGTGCAGCCTGGATCCACCTACACCTTCGGGTCGTGGATCAACGCGTCGGCGGGGTTGCCTGCTGGTGCAGGGAAGTTCGGCGTACGAGGGCTGGGGGAGACGACCTTCGGGGCGTCCACCGGGTACGTGCACCACGAGGTGACGGTGAAGGTGCCGGCCGGGGTGCACGAGGTCACCGTGTACGCCGGGTTCGACGCTCCCGGGACCGACACCTTCATCCAGGTGGACGACTTCACCGTCGGTTAGGGCCAGGGCTGCAACTCCGGGAGGTTTCCGCTGAGGGGCCCCCGGGGCTGTCGGCCGGCCATCCAGGCGGTCAGGTCGGTGAGCTTGCCCTCGATCACGAGCTCGTCGCCCTCGCCGTGGGCCCAGCGGACGCCCGGCGCCTGCAGGACCAGGCGGGTGCCCTCGGGAACGCGCGGGCGGAGGAATGCGAGCAGGTGCATGCAGAAGTCCTGCGACCAGTCGTCGACGGTGTAGCTCAGGTCGAGATCCGCGGCGTGGATGTCGACCTCGCGCCAGGCGTTGAGGACGGTGTCGGCCAGCGTGCCGTTGCGGTGGCGCACCGGGCGTGACCAGTCGTCGACACGCTCCCAGGCGGCGACCAAGTTCGCGAGTGCCTCCTTGGCGTGCTGCGTCAGCTCGTCCGCGGGCTTGGCCGAGTCGCTCTCGATCGCCGCGGTCCGCGCGGGCTGGCCGCCGTCGTACATGTCGACCTGCCGTCCTTCGAGCGCCTCCTCCACCTGTCGCGTCATCGCGTCGCCGAAGTTCCCCAGGTGCGCCACGACGTGCGCCCGCGACCATCCCGGCAGCGCCGACGGCTCACGCGCGGTGGTCTCGTCGAACTCGGCCAGTACGACGTTCAACCGCTGCACGGCGGCCGGGACCTCGGGTTTCAGCATGACGCTCCTAACGGCAGTCACCAGACTTGACGTTAGGACCCTAGAGGAGACCTTCACATGGCAGCAACCGGGTATCCCATTAGACTCGTCCGCGTGCTCGCCCTCGACCTAGCCCGCACCATCCGCCACGACGGCCACGGCGGCCTGCTCGACACCCTCGCGACCCGAGAGGGTGTCGAGGCTTTTCTGGAGCAGACGACGCCGGAGGTCGAGCAGGTAGTCGGGCTGTCCCTTGACCTGTCTTCTCCCGATGTCTCGCCCGCTCTGGTCGAGCTGCGGAGCGTCGTACGGAACTTGTTCGCTCGGGCTGTTCGGCCGGCGGCGCCTACTCGGGTCGAACTGGCGGCGCCGCTCGATCCTTCGACAGCTCTTCGGCGGCTCAACCGGACGGCGGACTTCCTCGGGACTCCTCAGCTGTCCTGGGCCGACGATGCCGACCTGCCGACGACCAGCTGGTCCGCACGCAGCGGCGACCCGCTGAAGCTGTTGACCGGGGCAGTGGCTCGGTCGGCGATCGACTTCCTCAGTGGGCCGGACGTACTGCGCCTGCGGGCCTGCCCGGCGGCGCGATGCGTCAGGTACTTCCTGCAGACCGACCCCCGGCAGACCTGGTGCTCACCATCCTGCGGGAACCGCGAGCGCGTCAACCGGCACTACCGGAAACAGTCGGCGGACCCCTCTAGCCTTGGGGAATGAGTGTTGCGCGCTTCAAGGACCTTTGCGTCGACGTGAGCTCCGTCGGCCCGATGACCGAGTTCTGGGGGACGGTGCTGGGCCTGGCACCCCGGGCGGACGCCCCGGCGGAAGGGCCGGTGGCGCTGCAAGGTGACTCGCCGGAGCAGACGGTCTGGATCAACAAGGTGCCCGAGCCGCGGACCGTGAAGCAGCGGGTGCATCTCGACGTGCACACCTCGGCGATCGCCGACCTGGAGACGCTCGGCGCGACCGTGCAGTCGCCGATCAGCGACGAGCAGAGCTGGGCGGTGATGGAGGACCCGGAGGGCGGAGAGTTCTGCGGGTTCCCGCGGGACAGCGTTCCGGCGTACCGGTTGATGGAGGTCGTGATCGACTCGGCCGACCCGGAGGCGCAGGCGCGCTGGTGGCACGGCGTGCTCGGCGGCGACTTCAACGCCGGCGAGGGAAAGCCGTACAGCTGGCTGGAGAACGTGCCCGGTCTGCCGTTCGACTACTTCGTGTTCATCGAGGTGCCCGAGCCGAAGACGGTGAAGAACCGGGTCCACTGGGACGTCGACGCGGACACCCTCGACGCGGTGCTGGCCGCGGGTGCGACACTGCTGCGGCCCCAGGACGACGAGATCGGCTGGTCGATCTGCGCCGACCCGGAGGGCAACGAGTTCTGCGTGTTCCTGCCCCGACCCGAGGACGACTGATGGCGAAGTTCGATCTGACCCAATCCGGACCCGACCTGACGGCCGCGCTGGTCGACGTCTCGTCGGTGAGTGGCACCGAGGAGGAGATCGCGGACGCGGTCGAGGCCGCGTTGTCGGCGTACGGGCATCTGAAGGTGTTCCGGCACGGGAACACGGTCGTCGCCCGGACCGACCTGGGCCGCGCCGAGCGGATCGTCATCGCCGGGCACCTGGACACCGTCCCGCTGAACGACAACCTCCCGTCGCATCGCGCCGACGGCCTGATCCACGGGCTCGGCGCCTGCGACATGAAGGGCGGCGTCGCCGTCGGGCTCCGGCTGGCCGCGACGCTGGCCGAGCCGAACCGTGACGTCACCTACGTGTTCTACGACTGCGAGGAGATCGAGTCCGAGCGCAACGGGCTGTTCAAGCTCTCGCAGTCCAACCCCGAGCTGCTCGACGGCGTCTTCGCGGTGGTGATGGAGCCGTCGAACGCGGTTGTCGAGGCCGGCTGCCAGGGCACGATGCGGATCGAGATCACCACCCGCGGCGAACGGGCGCACTCGGCGCGTTCGTGGATGGGCGTCAACGCGATCCACGCCGCCGGGGACGTGCTCGCGCGGCTGGCGGCGTACGAGCCGCGCCGGGTGCCGATCGACGGGCTCGAGTACCGCGAGGGTCTGAACGCGGTCGGGATCAGCGGCGGCGTCGCGGGCAACGTCGTACCGGATCTGTGCACTGTGACGGTCAACTACCGGTTCGCGCCGAGCCGGTCCGAGGCCGAGGCCGAGGCGCACCTGCGTGAGGTCTTCGACGGGTACGACGTGGTCGTGACCGACAGCGCGCCCGGCGGGCTGCCGGGGTTGCAGCGGCCGGCGGCGGCCGCGTTCCTCGAGGTCGTGGGCGGGGAACCGAAGCCGAAGTTCGGGTGGACCGACGTCGCGCGGTTCACGCTGCTCGGCGTACCGGCGGTGAACTACGGGCCTGGCGACCCGCTGCTCGCGCACAAGCAGGAGGAGTACGTGCCGGAGGCGGAGATCGAGCAGTGTGAACAGCGGCTGAGGAGCTGGTTGACAGCCTGATTCGCCCGCGCGAGTCCCCGCTGCCCGTCGGCGGGCCGCACTAATCTGGGGGACATGGCAGATTCCATTCACCCAGACCGCCCCCAGTCCCAGCAGCGGGGACCGGTGGTCATGCGGCGCAACCAGGTGCAGCAGGGGACCTCCGAGCAACGGCTCCTGGACAGCCGCGGCCCGTCGGACTGGGTGCACACCGACCCGTGGCGGGTGCTGCGGATCCAGTCGGAGTTCATCGAGGGCTTCGGCATGCTCGCCGAGCTCGGCGCGGCGATCAGCGTGTTCGGGTCGGCGCGGACCAAGCCCGACGACCCGATGTACGCCGCCGCCGAGTCGTTCGGGCGGAAGCTGGTCGGCGCCGGGTACGCGGTGATCACCGGCGGTGGGCCGGGCGTGATGGAGGCCGCGAACAAGGGTGCCTCCGAGGCCGGCGGGGTGTCGGTCGGGCTCGGCATCGAACTGCCCTTCGAGAACGGCCTGAACGAGTGGGTCGACATCGGGATGAACTTCCGGTACTTCTTCACCCGCAAGACGATGTTCGTGAAGTACGCGCAGGGGTTCGTGGTGATGCCCGGCGGTTTCGGGACTTTGGACGAGCTCTTCGAGGCGCTCACCCTGGCCCAGACCCGCAAGGTGACGTCGTTCCCGGTGGTGCTCTTCGGTACGTCGTACTGGGGTGGTCTGGCCGACTGGCTCCGCGACACCATGCTTGCCGACGGCAAGATCTCCGCCGCGGACCTGGACATGTTCACGATCACCGACGACGTCGACGAGGCCATCAGCTACATCGTCAAGGCCGGCGAAATGGCCGACGCGGCCGCGGAGGAGGCGGCTGCTGCCGCGGCTGCGGATGTGGAGGACAACCCCGAGGCCCGCGAACGACGAGAGCAGCACCGCCTGGGCTCAGACGGCAGCTGACACCGAGGCCGTGCGGGCGGGGTGTGCCTGCTCGTCTTGTTGTCACACCGCGTGCGTGACAACAAGTAGGCACGCGCGCTGCGGTGTGCCTGCCCGCACTCGTCCCCACCTGATACACCCGATGGTGTGCCTGCTCGTCTTCTCCTCACCCCGCGTGCCTGACAACGAATAGGCACGCGCACTGTGATGTGCCTGCCCGCACTCGTCCCCACCCGACACCCCAAGTCGGCAGGCCCGCTGTGGTGCACCTGCGCGGAAGTTGACGAGTGTGTGCACCCGCGTCTCGGTGGCGCAAACCCGCGGGGATTGTGCGCCGGTGCACCCCGGCGTGGCACGATCGGTCCCGTGATGTGGTTCTTCGGGCTGATTGTCGTCGTACTGATCGGTGCTGTCGCCGTCGTCGCCTCCGGGCGCTGGGGTGGGATGAGCCCCGCCTACGACGACCGGCCGGACGTGTCCGTACCCGCCCGCCAAGTGCTGTCGTCCGACGACATCGCGACCACCCGGTTCGCGGTCACGTTGCGCGGCTACCGGATGGACGAGGTCGACGGCCTGCTCGAACGCCTCGGCCGCGAGGTCGCCGAACGCGACCGCCGCATCGCCGACCTCGAACGCGCCCTCACCCCCATCCTCCACGGCCCCGAAGGCGCCGGCTTCGCCTCCCGCGCCGACTACGACCCCACCGACTTCGACGACACCGGCTACCAGAAGCCGATCCTCGTAGGCGGCGACTTCCCGCAGGGCGCCCCCGCAGCGGACCAGCAGGCTGCCACGGATCAGCAGGCTGCTGCCGACCAGCACGCTGCCACTGACCAGCACGCTGCTGCTGCCCCGGAGGCCGCCGCACGGCAGCAGTCCGCCGCCGACTCGGAGGCCGCCGCAGGGCAGCAGTCCGCTGCCGACCCGCAGTCGACTGCAGGGCAGCAGTCCGCCGCAGACCCGCAGTCCACTGCAGGACAGCAGTCCGTCGCCGAGATGTCGTCCACACCTGAGGAGTTCCGCTCCGGTTCCGACCTGCAGGCGGCCGCTGAGCCGCAGCAGTCAACTGCAGAGCAGGCGCCCGTCATCGAGCACCAGGCCGCCGCCCCACGGCAGCCGTCGGCTGCGACCGAGCACCAGAGCATCCTTGACGCACGGTTGGCCGCCATCGAGGCACGGAAGTCTGCCGCTGAGCCCCAGCAGTCTGCCGCCGAGCCGACACAGACGGACGCCCCGCCGCCCCAAGCCGGCCTGGGCTACCCATCAGCCACCCCGCCGCCGCAGCCCGAGCCGGAGCCGACGCTTCCGCCTGAGCCGGACCCGGTACGCCCGCCCGAGCCGGAGCCCACGCCGCCGCCGCAGCCCGAGCCGGGCCTGCCGCCGGAGCCGGTGCTTCCGCCTGAGCCGGAGCCCACTCGGCCGCCGGAGCCGGAGCCCGTCCTCCCGCCTGACCCAGCCCTGCCGCCGCAACCCCAGGACAACCCGTACGCCGGCCCGGCCGACGTACAGGAAGCCCCGTACGCAGGCCCCGCCACCCAGCAAGCCGACCCGTACGCAGGCCCTGCCACCCAGCAAGCCGACCCGTACGCGGCACCCGCAGACGCCCCGTCCCAGGCAATCCCGTACGCCGACTCGGCGAACCCGACCCCCCGGCCTCAACCGGCCCCGTACACCCAGCCGACGGACGCGCTAGGCGCCTCGCAGTACGAGCCCCAGACCGAAGCACCGGCCGCCGCACATGAGAACCCGTACGAGTCCCCGACCGACCAACCGACCGCCGTACAGGCGAACCCGTACGAGCCTCCGACAGCCGTACAGCAGAACCCGTACGAGCTTCCGATCGACCAGCCGGCCGCCCTACAGGCGAATCCATCCGAGCCTCCGACTGCTGCGCCGGCCGCCGGGCCTGCGGACTCGTACGAGCCCTCGGTCGACGGACAAGCGAACCCACGTGAGGACCAGGGCGACGCGGCAGCCGACGTACAAGCCGACCCGCACGGCACTCCGGCGACTGCGCCGGGCGCGCAAGCAGACCCGTACGGCACTCCGGGTGCGCAGGCCGACCCATACGCGGCTCCGGCAGCGCCGGGGTGGGCTGTGGGTGCTGAGGCGTACCCGATCCGGCAGGTAGATGAGTACTCGCCGACGCTCGACCAGCTCGGCATGCAGGAGCCGGTTGCTGCGCCGCAGCCCGAGGCTGAGCCGGAGCCCTGGTTCCAGCACGGGCCGCCGCCCGCGTCCCCGCAGGCCGAGCAACTGCCGCTGGACCACGCGACCGCCGCCGTTCAGCCAGCCGACGAGGTCGAGGCCGACGAGGCCGACGCCGACACCGACGAGGCCGAGGGCATCTGGCGACTGCCCACCGGATCCGGGGAGGCCGGCCAGGCCAGCGCCGAGCCTGCAAGTGGTGGGCACGACACGGCTGGGGCTGGATCTGCGAGCACTGGGTCTTCGGATGGCGCGCAAGGGTCGGCCTGGGCCGCGAGTGCCGACGGCTCGGAAGCTGCCGAAGACACCACCACCGGACCAAGGACCGCCGGATCTGGGATCGCTGGTTCGGGGAACGCCCAGCCGGTAAACGGTGGACTTGGGAACACCGCGCCGGGGTATGCCGGGCCCGGGAACACAGGGCTGGAGAACGTCGCGCCGGGGAACGCCGGGCCTGGGAACACCGGGCTGGAGAACGGTGGACCTGAGAACACCGGGCCTGGGAACACCGCGCCGGGAAGCGCCGGGCCGACGGCCAGCGAAACCGCGAGCACCGGACAGCCAAGCGAGAACGGCGAGGCAGGTGACGCCTCCGAGGATGCCCCGCGTGGCCGGCACAGTGCGGTGTCTGATGTGGTTCGGCGTCCGGGGCTGTGAGTGTGCTGGGGGCCGATGGGCGGCCTCGGTGTGACTGGGCGGTGTCGGCGCCGGAGTACGTGGCCTACCACGACGACGAGTGGGGGCAGGTGATCCGCGACGACCACGGGCTGTACGAGCGGATGACGCTTGAGGGGTTCCAGTCGGGGCTGTCGTGGATCACGATCCTGCGGAAGCGGGAGAACTTCCGGCGGGCGTTCGCCGGGTTCGACCCGGAGGTGGTGGCGGCGTACGGCGAGGACGACCGGGCGCGGCTGATGGGCGACGCGGGAATCGTGCGCAACCGGCTGAAGGTCAACGCGGCGATCGTCAACGCACGCGCCTTGCTGGAGCTGGAGCCGGGGGAGTTCACCGAGTTCCTGTGGTCGTTCCAGCCCGATCACCAGTCCGTGCCGAAGACGCTGTCCGACGTACCGGCGACCACGCCGGAGTCGATCGCGATGGCCAAGGCGCTGAAGAAGAAGGGCTTCGTCTTCGTTGGCCCCACCACCGCCTACGCCCTGATGCAGGCCACCGGCATCGTCAACGACCACCTCGCCGACTGCATCGCCCGCTGACCTGCCTCTGGCAGCTTCTATTTTCCTTCGAAAACCGGCTTTTGTTTGGCGACGAAGGACGCGACCGCGTTGCGGTGGTCGGTGGTGCTGCCGGTGGATTGCATCTTGCCTGCTTCGAACTCCAGCGCCTCGGCGAGGGTGTGGGAGGCGGAGTAGGCGATGGACTGGCGGACGCCGGCGTAGGCCTGGGTGGGGCCTGTGGCGAGCTTCTGAGCCAGGTCTGCGGTGGCGGTGGCTAGGTCGGCGGCTGGTACGACGGACGTGGCCAGGCCGAGCGTGAGGGCTTCGGTGGCGGGGATGGTGCGGGGGAAGTAGAGGAGCTCGGTGGCCTTCGCCTGGCCGATCAGGCGGGGGAGGGTCCATGAGATGCCTGTGTCGCAGGAGAGACCGATGCCGGTGAAGGCGAAGTTGAAGCCGGCGGTGTCGGCGACTACGCGGAAGTCGCAGGCGAAAGCCATCGACGCGCCCGCGCCGGCGGCGACGCCGTTCAGAGACGCGATGACCGGCTTCGGCATCTCGGCGAGGGCCAGCGCGATCGGTGCGTAGTGGTCGGGGACCGTGGACCAGAGCGCGTCCATGTCGTTGGCCTCGAGCAGGCCGATGTGCTCCTTCAGATCCTGCCCGACGCAGAACGCCCGACCCGTGCCCGTCAGTACGACGCACCGCACGGAATCGTCCTCGGCGGCCGCGCGCACGGTGTCGCGCAGCGCGATCTTCGTCGCTGTGTCCAGCGAGTTCATCGCGTCGGGGCGGTTCAGCCGGATCGTGCCGACGCCGTCGGTCACGTCGTACACCACAGAGTCACTCATCGTTGCGAGCTCCCAACAATCGGTGAGAAAGGTCAATGAACAGTCAGGCAGTTGTCGACGAAACGCCCGGCCGCGTGGCCCAGGCGTGCGGCGTGCGAATCGAAGAACTCGGCCGCCCGCGCACCGGCCCAACCGGCCGGCAGCAACTCGGCCGGAAGCCCCGGATCGACGAAGAGGAACTTGCGCCACTCGTGCACCAGTTCCGACCGTACGGCGAACGCCTGCTCGTCGGTCACAGCGCCCTCGGCCCGCTCCACCAGAGCCTTCGCCTCGGTCAGCCAGGCGTCGTACGACGCCCCCAGGTCGTCCAGCTTCCAGACCCTCCGGGCGAACTCCACGGCGTCGTTGTCGACCGGTGCCCGGAAGCGATCCGCGGCGATCCCCTCGGCGGCCAGGATCTGGTCCACCTCGGTGTCGTGCCGCAGCCCGACCCAGGCGCCGTCGGACAGCGGAGCCCAACCCAGGAAGGAAAGTTGGCTCACCAGCTGCTCGCGGCGCCGAGCGTTCGGGACCTCGCGCAGGATGCACAGGTGCCAGTGCCGGTCCCACCGTCCGGCCGGGGCCGGTACGGCGTCCAGGCCGTCGCTGTCCTGGTCGGTCCGGTAGATCCGGACGGCCGCGTCGTCGAGCCGGCGACGCGCCCGGGTGGTCAGCGCGTACCCGGGCTGCCCGTCGGTCCGGACCGGCTCGAGCCAGCCCTGCCGGACCATCCGCGAAACGGCCGTTCGGACGGCCGGCGGCTGGACGCCCAGGGGCGCCAGCAGCCGGACCAGCGCGGCCACGGGTGCCCGCGCGCCGCGGGCACGCAGGTGGTCGCCGTACAGGTCGAAAAGGGCTGATCGGGCGTGCACGAGACCTGAGTCTGCCGTATGGTGCGCGGCTCTGGCCTCGGATCGGGGATAATGGGTCCTGATACACACTGCGATAACGCGCCGACGGCGCATCACCGCGTGGCGCCGGCGACGGTCACCGCGCGGTGTCGTCGCTCAAAACCGATGAGGACAGTATCCGAATGAGGGAAGGGGTGCGCGCATGGCGGCGATGAAGCCGCGGACGGGCGATGGTCCGCTCGAGGTCACCAAGGAGGGCCGGGGCATCGTGATGCGGGTTCCGCTCGAAGGCGGCGGTCGGCTCGTCGTCGAGCTGAACGCGGATGAGGCGACCGAGCTGGGGAACGCGCTCAAGGCCGTAGTCGGCTAGCTGTCCCCGCAGGGTGACGCACGCGCACCCTCCTGACAAAAACCCGTAACAACCCCGGTGGCTGCCTGCATCAGGCACCCGCCGGGGTTGTTACTTCTTCTCCAGAAGTAAAGTCGCGGTCGTAACAACCAGGCAAGTTTGATCAAACCCCGTGAGGTCTCCTGTGGCTCGCCGTAGCGCCAAGTTCGTCTTCCCGACCCTGCCGGCCGTGGCCTGGCAGCCCGGGCTCCCTGTGCACGGTGCCCCCTCGTGGGTCGTCGTGGTCGGCGAAGCCGGTCTGCCCGCCGCCGCGAAGGAGGCCGGCGAGCGGCTCGGGGTCGACCTCGACCGCCTGCTCGAGGTGCAGCGCGACACGGGTTTCAGTACGACGGCCGGCGCCACCGCGGCGTACCCGCTGCTGTCCGGTGAGGTCACCGAGGTGCTGCTGGTCGGCGCCGGATCCGGTACGACGGCCGAGCTGCGACACGCCGGGGCGGCGGTCGCCCGGTTCGGCCGCGGCAAGGACGAGCTCACCACACTTGTTGCCGAAGGCATCGATGATGAGGCGCTCCAGGGCTTCGCCGAGGGGCTCGTGCTCGGCTCGTTCACGTACACCCTCAAGACCGTCGACGCGGGCCTGCCGGTGGCCGGCCGGATCACGCTGACCGACGGCTCGGACGCCGACCGGTCCGCCGCGGTCGATCGCGGCCTGGTCGTCGGCCGGACCGGCTGGCTGGCCCGCCAGTTCGCCACCACCCCGTCGAACGAGAAGGACCCGGCCTGGCTCGCCGCCCGGGCCACCGAGTTGGCCTCGCACGGCGGGCTCGAGGTGACGGTCTGGGACGAGAAGGCGCTCGCCGCCGACGGCTTCGGCGGCATCCTCGCGGTCGGCAAGGGCTCGACCCGGCCGCCGCGACTGATCCGGATCGACTACACGCCCGAAGGTGCCGGCCCCGACACGCCGTACGTCGTACTGGTCGGCAAGGGCATCACCTACGACACCGGCGGCCTCTCGCTGAAGCCGCGCGAGTCGATGGTGTCGATGAAGCGCGACATGACCGGCGGCGGTTCGGTGATCGCGACGATGTCGGCGCTGCGCGAGCTCGGCGCGAAGGTCCGCGTCACCGGTCTGGTCTGCTCGGCCGAGAACATGCCGTCCGGTACGGCGTACCGCCCGGACGACGTGATCCGCCACTACGGCGGCCGCACCACCGAGGTGAAGAACACCGACGCCGAGGGCCGGCTCGTGCTGGCCGACGGGCTTGCCTACGCGGTCAAGGAGCTGAAGCCGGACGTACTGGTCGACATCGCGACGCTGACCGGTGCGATCAAGGTGTCGCTCGGCGCGATGCTGTACGGCGGGCTGTTCGCGACCGACGACGCGCTGGCGGGCCAGCTCGCGGCGGCCGGTGAGGTCTCCGGCGAGCGCCTGTGGCGGATGCCGCTGCCGGCCGAGTACGCCGACCTGATCTCCACGCCGATCGCTGACTCGGTGAACAGCTCGAAGGGCCCGGGGTCGATCACCGCCGCGCTGTTCCTGAAGGCGTTCGCGGGCGACGTCCCGTGGGCGCACCTCGACCTGTCGAGCATCGCCGAGTCCCCGCGCGACGAGTACGAGTACTCGGTCGGCGCGACCGGTGCCGGCGCCCGGCTCCTCACCACGTGGCTCACGTCGGAGGACCCGCTCGCCGGTATTGCCTGACGGCCGACGCGCACCACTGATCAACCCCGGCGGGATCGCAGGCTGCACGCTCAGCTGAGAGTCCGGCCGGGCTCCGCACGGAGGTTAGTCAGTGGTGGGCGTCGACCCGGCGATCCCGTCCAGCTCGGCGATCGCGTCAGCGGGCAGCGTCAGGTCCGCGGCGGCGACGTTCTCGCGCAGGTGGGCGACGGATGACGTGCCGGGGATGACGACGCTGGTGGTCGAGCGCTGCAGCAGCCAGGCGAGGGCGACCTGCTGCGGCGTGGCGTCGAGGCGCTGGGCGACAGCGGTCAGCGTGCCGGACTGCAGGGGAGTGAAGCCGCCGAGCGGGAAGTACGACGCGAAGGCGATGTTCTCCCGCGCGCAGATCTCCACCAGGTAGTCGTCGCGCCGGTGGGCCAGGTTGTACAGGTTCTGCACCGTGACGACCGGCGCGATCGCCTGGGCCTCGGCGAGCTGTTCGCCGGTGACGCCGCTGAGACCGAGGTGCCGGATCAGGCCTTCCTTCTGCAGCTCGGCCAGCGCGCCGAACTGCTCGGCGACCGACTCGTCGTTGGTCTGGTCGTTGTCGCCGGCCCGCAGGTTGACCACGTCGAGTACGTCGACGCCCAGGTGGTCGAGGTTCTCGTGGACCTGGAGCTTCAGGTCCACCGGGTCCCGGGACTGGATCCAGCTGCCGTCGTCGCCGCGCCGGGCGCCGACCTTGGTGACGATCCGCAGGTCGTCGGCGTACGGGTGCAGTGCTTCCTTGATCAGCTCGTTGGTCACGAACGGCCCGTAGAAGTCGCTGGTGTCGATGTGCGTGATGCCGAGCTCGACCACCTCGCGCAGGACGGCGATCGCGGCGTCGTGGTCCTTCGGCGGACCGAAGACGTGCGGGCCGGCCAGCTGCATCGCGCCGTACCCCATCCTGCTGATGACGAGGTCGTCGGCGAGGCGAAGAGTGCCGCCGGGAACGTTGCTCATGAGTGAGAGGCCTTTCGGAGGGAAGTGGATCTACCACCCACTGTTCGTCGCCGCGAGCAGAACAGGGAGTGCCCTGCTGTTCCTGGGACTGACAGGACCCAGTCACCCGGGCGCGCCCGCCGCTACCGTGGAGGCATGGAGAGCAACCCGCTCGGTGAGTTCCTCCGGGCCCGGCGCGAGCTGGTCCGGCCGGAGGACGTGGGGCTGCGCAGCGTCGGTCTGCGCCGGGTGCCCGGTCTGCGGCGCGAAGAGGTCGCGATGCTCGCCGGGATCAGCTCCGACTACTACCTGCGGCTCGAGCAGGGCCGCGACCGGCGCCCCTCGGTCCAGGTGCTCGACGCGCTCGCCGAGGTGCTCCAGCTGGACGCCGACGCGACGGAGTACCTGGTGGAGCTGACCCGTGAGCGGTCCCGCGCCCAGGCCGAGCCGCAGCCCGAGGTGCCGAAGAGTGTGCGGCAGCTGATCGACGGGTGGCCGAACAACCCGGCGTACCTGCAGAACAAGTTCTCCGACGTGCTGGCGGTGAACGAGCTCGCCGGGGCGCTGTCGCCGAACTACGCGGTCGGGGTCAACCTGTTGCGGGCGGTCTTCCTCGACCCCGACGAGCAGGTCCTGCGGCGGGACTGGGAGGAGACGGTGACCGAGGGCGTCGCCAGTCTCCGCTCCCACGTGGGGCCGGACGTCGAGGACCCGCAGTTGGTCGAGCTGGTCGGTGAGCTGTCGGTCCGTAGTGAGCTGTTCCGCCGGCTGTGGGCGCAGCACGCGGTCCGGCCGAAGCGGGGCCGCGTGAGCAGGCTGCAGCACCCGCTGGTCGGAGAGCTCGACCTGCAGTCGAACAAGTTCGTCGTCAGCGGCACCGACGATCTGATCCTGGTCGTCTTCCACGCCGAGCCCGGCTCCCGCAGTGCCGACGCCCTCAGTCTGTTGGGGAGCTTGACTACTGGTACCGGCTGAAGGCGCGGATGATCTGCGGGTACGCCGCCATCGCCGTCCCGAAGTGGTCGACGGCGCCCATCGAGTGGAGCCGGACGTCCGCACCCCGCGCCCGCAGCGACGCGGCGCACGAGTCCGAGTTGGCGGCGACCACGTCGGTGTCCTTCGTGCCTGAGTAGAGGTGCACGGTGACTCCAGGCGTCCAGTCCTTGCAGATCCGGTCAGCGTCCCGCAGCGCCTGGCGGAACCGCCCGGTCGGGTGCTCCAGCTTCGCCAGGAACTCTGGAGTGAACAGCTTCGCCGGGCTGTCCGGCAGGCTGGTGAAGATCTCCTCGTCCGAGTGCGTCCCGTCGAGCAGCCCTTCGACGATCTCCGCGTACGGCGCCCGGAAGGCGTCCCGCGGCTTGTCGTACAGGCCGACCGTGCGGTCCCACGCGGTGACGAAGTAGGCCAGGTAGAGCGTCGCGACGTGCGGCTCGACGTCGCCGCTGAACACGGCCGGCAGCTCGGTGCCGAGCAGGTCGTACGGCCCCGAGACACCGTGCACGGCGCCGAGCCGGAACGGTCCGGCCTCGCCCCGGCTGAGCGCTCGCGCGACCCCGATCGACGCCCGGCCGCCCTGCGAGAAGCCGGTGACGAGGACGTCCCGCTTCAGCACGACGCCGTGCTTGAACGCGAAGGAACGGGCCGCGAGCAACAGATCGACGGACGCGCTGGTCTCGGTCTTGGTGTCGATGTACGGGTGCTTGCCCGGACCGAGCCCCAGCCCGAGGTAGTCGGGCGCGACCCCGGCCAGCCCCGCACCGGCGAAGAGTGCGGTGACCACACCGTCGGTCGATTCGGGGTCGACCGACGGCGCGTACGCCTTGGTCCCCATGGTTCCGTGCAGGTACTCGGCCACGGTGAGCCCACCGCGCCGGCCGTCCGGCAGTACGACGAGCCCACTGGCGGTCGTCGGCCGCCCCGAGGGGTCGACGGTGCGGTAGATCAGCCGGTACGCCGTGACGTCGTACCGGGACTTCGGCGCGCCGACGAAGCCGGCGTCGATCGCGGCCTTGTCGAGATCGGCGGCCTTGAGACGCAAGACCGGGACGGCCGACACGAGGCTGCCGCGCGGTGTGTGCACGCTGGTGACGGCAGCCTCGGACAACGTCGGCTGGGTCACCGCGGCGTACGCGGACAAGGGGGCCGCGAGCAGCGCGGCAGTGGCGAGGGTGGCGGCGACGGCCTTGCTGGCAGGAGATCTCATACCACGAGCCTCCCGCAGGCGGGAGCGCACCACGAGGGTGCCGGACCCCCAATCGATGGTGGGGTTTTACCTACTGAACAGAGAGAAGAACAGAGAGAAGAACAGAGAGAAGAACAGAGAGAAGAACAGAGAGAAGAACAGAGAGAAGAACAGAGAGAAGAACAGAGAGAAGAACAGTATAATGACGAGGTCGCCGAGGGGAGTATTGTGAGTCGCGGAATTTTGAATCTGCGTAGCAATGTGCCCCTTCATTGGTGCTGTGCTGAACGGTCGACGTGGAGACGTCTCGTGCCGGCCGGCAACGTGGCGGCGCTCCGAACTTCATGCTCGCGAGGAGTCTGACCCGACACGCACGAACTCATCGTTGTTTCGACGGTAAGCGTGTTGGATGAGGTCGTGCCCGAACAGCAGTCCATGATGTCGTTTCTGTGGCCGCACCAGCGGAAGGCGGTCGAAGTCATCGGTCGCCATATCTCTGCTGGCGTCCCTGATCGTTCTGCCCTGATCACGATGCCGACGGGGACTGGGAAGACCGCGGTGATTGCTGCGGCCATCGACCGTCACGTCCGCGCCAATCCCGGCGGGCATGTGCTGGTAGTGACGCCATGGCTGAACCTTGTCGATCAGTTGCGAGGTGAGCTCGACAGTCGCTTGTGAGGTTGCCTTGGAATGGAGCGGCCTACGGACTGGCCGGACGTCCGTCAGCTACCGACAACGGCCGAGATGAAGTCTGTGGACACCCTGACGCCGGCGATCTTCGTTGCCACGATTGCGAAGATCCTCAGGGTCTTCGAGTCCGTCGAGGTTGAACAGGAACGGATGAAGGAGTTGTTCGGCCGTTTCGGCGCCGCGTTCGTCGACGAAGGTCATTACGAGCCTGCACCGAAGTGGTCGAAGGCCGTCCGATCCCTCGGGTGTCCGACAGTCCTGATGACCGCGACGCCGTACCGCAACGACCGGAAGTTCTTCACCGTCGATGACAAGAATCAGTTCTCTTACCCGCACCACGAGGCGGTCCGGACAGGGTACTTGCGGGAACCCGCGTTTGAGCTGTTGTCGGACCAGTCTCCGGAGGGCTTCGTTGCGGAGCTCCTGCAGAGCGTTGATAAGATCAAGCAGCAGCGTCCCGACAGCCGGACCATTGTCCGCTGCGGTGACGTCCGCGCGATCCGCGCCACGGTCGCCGCTCTGGAGGCTGCAGACAGAACGGTGGTCGGCCTGCACCACACGTTTCCGACGGCGGGCTCACTTCGATCATCCGTCCCGGACCCGAAGAGTACCGAAACGGAGTTCTGGGTCCACCAGAACAAGCTGATCGAGGGTTTGGACGACTCGAGGTTTCGGATCCTGGCACTGCAGTCCGGACCCGGGACCGATCGACAGGTCGTTCAACAGATCGGTCGGGTACTCAGAAATCCTGGAAAGTCAGCGGACGACCGGACGGCATGGGTTTTCGCCGCCAGTTCCGGCGACGCGGAGGAGGTCTGGAAGCGTTACGAGGACTTCGACCGATCCAGTGGTGACCTCACGTCGAGCACGGCGCACCTAGCCGAGAGAATGCAGGCGGCCCAGCCGCCGAGTCTGTACTACGGCGGACGCTTTCGTTCAACGCTCGATATGACTGCGGACGACTGCTGGAAGCAGTTCGCGTTTCCGCTCGCCACCAGGGTGTTCCACGCTCGGACCGATCTCTCGCTCGACGTGATCGCCGACGGAGTCGCGGACGAGTGGCAGGTCGATGATCGTCTACTTGGTACGCCGCAGCGGCCCGATCCGCGGACCGTCATCCTGCCGTACATTGCGGTGGGCAACTCCTCGCACTTGCTGACCGGGATTTTCGTCGAGGCGACCTTCGGGTTCACCGTGCTGCGGGTGAAGGATGGGCGGCTCTTCTTTTACGACAGGGTAGGGAGAACACCGACGTTCATTGCCGACAGGCTCCGCCACGAAGAGCGCGCCCTGCTGTCGAAACTTCTCGCCAGAGATTCGCGATTCACCACGGTTTCGCTGGACAACACCGACATCGGTCAGCAGTCGGTGCGGTCGCGCACAATCCGAGCTGTAGCGATAGAGGAGATCGCCCCCGAGCTGAGCGACTATGCCTACATCTGTTCTGTCGCTGAGGGCTATCCGCCAGTAACGGGTGGCGACGATCGGTTCCGCCGGTATCTCGGCGTCAGCCGTGCGCGAGTTCGCGACGATCGCGGCGCGGCGGGCAACTTCGCCGCGTACGCGTTGTGGCTCGACGGCCTGTCGGCAGCGATGGATTCTGAGCAGGATCCATCGGTTACCTTCGGTCGTTACGCTGAAGTCGTCGAGCCCGCTGACAAGCAGCCGCGGCACGTGTTGTTCGACGTGACCGCCGACGACTTCGAACGGGTGGACGAGAACGGCGTTGTGCGGCCGCTGGTCTTGGACGACTATGCGAACGCGGTCCTGGCCGGTCGGACTAAGATCGGGGTCGGTGGCCGTGAGATGGACTCCACTGTTGAGTGGGACAACATGCAAGGCCGGTACGTTGTCGGCTGTCAGGTGCTCAGAGACCTTTCGTATCTGGAGCGGTCAGCGCCGCACCGGGAGTTGGTCTCGGTGATCAACAGCGAGCAATTGCTCCGAGTGATCCCGCAGACCGACGGCTTCATGTATGTGAACGGGAGCTTCGTTCGTCCCCTGCGCCCCGAGCAGGATCTGCACCGCTTTCGCCTCCTCAAGCTGCTAGAGCCTGTCCCCGCTCTCAAGAAGGCGAAGAGTGAGAAGGGCGGGTGGCGATCGGACGATTCCTGGGACCGCGATTCTTCGTTCGGCCTGATCGATGAAATTCGCCCCAAATCCCGGAGTCGGGTCGCTGAGCCGCTGACCCGGTGGTTTCGCAATGTCGAACTCCTGTTCTGCGGCGACATGGGCAAGGAAATCGCCGATTTCATCGCAGTGCAGCCAGGCCGGGTCGCCTTCATCCACGCCAAGTCAGGTAACGGCAGCAAGGTCTCTGCGTCCGCCCTGCACGAAGTGGTCTCGCAGGCTGTCAAGAACCTTCTGTGGTTGCAGCCGATGACCATAGATTCACCGGTCAAGCCGTACTGGGATACGCGCTGGAAAAACAGCAAGGACGGCGAGGAACATCAAGCTGGGCGTATCCGTGTCGGCGACCACAAGAGCGGCGAAAAAGCGTGGGAGCACACGCGTTCCGTGATCGTAGACCCGGCGGCGGACCGGGAGGTCTGGCTGGTGCTGGGGGCGGCTTTGAGTAAATCTGAACTCGAGGCCGCCGTGGCCACGCCGACACCTGAGCTGATCCAGATCTACGCGCTGCTGCAGACTGCCTGGGGAGCGGCTTCGCAGATTGGGGCTCGGCTTCGCGTCTTCTGCTCACCGTGATTTAGAGCAGCGAGGTGTAGAGCGCGACCGTGCGGTCCGCGACGGCGTCCCAGCCGAACTCGGAGACGGCGCGTTCGCGGCCGGCCTTGCCCATGGCCTCGGCCTTGGCCGGGTTGGCGACGAGGTCGTTGATGCCCTCGGCGAGCTGCCGCTCGAACGTGACGACGTCGTTCTCATCGTACGCGACCAAGGTGCCGGTGACGCCGTCGTTCACGACCTCGGGGATGCCGCCGACCGCGCTCGCGACGACGGCGGTCTCGCAGGCCATCGCTTCGAGGTTGACGATGCCGAGCGGTTCGTAGACCGACGGGCAGCAGAACGCGAGCGCGTGCGTGAGCACCTGGCGGACGTCTTCGCGCGGCAGCATCTCCGAGACCACGAAGACGCCGTCGCGGGCGGCCTTCAGCTCGTCGATCAGCGCGTCGGTCTCGGCCTTCAGCTCCGGGGTGTCAGCGGCTCCGGCGAGCAGCACGAGCTGCACCGACGGGTCCAGCTGCAGCCCGGCGCGCAGCAGGTGCGGCACGCCCTTCTGCCGGGTGATGCGGCCGACGAACGTGACGTACGGCCGGCTCTGGTCGACGCCGAGCCGGTCGAGCACGTGCGTGGCCGGGTCCGGGTGGTAGAAGTCCGCGTCGATCCCGTTCGAGATCACGTGGACCTTGGCCGGGTCGACGGTCGGGTAGCACTCCAGTACGTCGTCGCGCATGCCCCGGCTGACCGCGACGACGGCGTCCGCCGCCTCGTACGCCGTCTGCTCGGCCCAGCTCGACAGGCGGTAGCCGCCGCCGAGCTGCTCGGCCTTCCACGGCCGGCGCGGCTCGAGCGAGTGCGCGGTGACCACGTGCGGTACGTCGTACAGGAGCTTGGCCCAGTGGCCGGCCATGTTCGCGTACCAGGTGTGGGAGTGGACCAGGTCGCTGCCGCTGACTCCAGCGGTCATTGTGAGGTCCGTCGAGAGCACCCGGAGCGCGGAGTTGGCGGTCGCGATCCGGGCGTCGTCCTCGGAGTGCGCGGTCGCGCCGGCCCGTGGCTCGCCCATGCAGTGCACGTCCACGTCGATCAGGCGGCGCAGCTCGCGGACCAGGAAGTCCACGTGCACACCGGCCCCGCCGTACACGTCCGGAGGGTACTCACGCGTCAGGATGCCGACCTTCATAAGCCTGACCATAGATCAGGACAGCCGGGTGGGCACCCAGAAACGCAGCTTCCCGTGGCGCTCGTCCTCCAGCTCGCCGCCGGCCGCCTCGATCACCTTGCGGGAGGCGTCGTGGCCGACGTCACAGGTGAGCAGCGCGGGGTCGATGCCGAGCTTGGCCGCGAGCGGCAGTGACTGGGTGAGCATCTCGGCCGCATGGCCCTGCCGGCGAGCTGACGGCCGTACGACGTACCCGATGTGTCCGCCGAGCTCGAGCAGCGCCGGGGTGAGCTCGTGGCGGATGGCGAGACGGCCGAGCCACACGTCGCCGTCGGTGAACCAGAGCACGGTCTGGTGGACCAGGCCGGGCGGGAGGTCGGTGCGCTCATCTGATTCCGACTTGATGTTCTCGACCAGCCTGGCGAACTCCCCGGGGTCCTCGGCCTGGGTCCTGGTCCAGTCCTCGTAGAGGGCGTGCGCGCCCATCCACCGCTCCTCTTCCGGCCCCAACTCGTCCCAGGCCGCGAGGAACGATCGGTGAACGGCAGTGGTGGGTTCGATGAGGGTTGGCATGTACTCAGTGTGGCGACACTCGCAAGCGTCTTATGCAAAGGAGGATCCGCGGTTAGGGTGCGGACATGGCGAAGGCACCCAGAGTTCTCGGAATCGTGCTGGCCGGCGGCGAGGGCAAGCGGCTGATGCCGCTGACGGCGGACCGGGCCAAACCGGCCGTGCCGTTCGGCGGGAGTTATCGCCTGATCGACTTCGTGCTGTCCAACCTGGTCAACGCGGGCATCCGCAGCTTGTGCGTGCTGACCCAGTACAAGTCGCACTCGCTGGACCGGCACGTCACGATCACCTGGCGGATGTCGACCTTCCTGGGCAACTACGTCACCTGCGTCCCGGCCCAGCAGCGGCTCGGCCCGCAGTGGTACCAGGGCAGCGCGGACGCGATCTTCCAGTCGATGAACCTGATCAACGACGCCAAGCCCGACATCATCGTCGTGTTCGGCGCCGACCACGTGTACCGGATGGACGCCTCGCAGATGGTCGCCGACCACATCGCGCGCGGCAACGGCGTGACGGTGGCCGGGATCCGGGTGCCCCGGGCCGAGGCGTCGGAGTTCGGCGTGATCAAGACCGCCGACGACGGCCACACGATCGCGGAGTTCCTGGAGAAGCCGGCCGACCCGCCGGGCCTGCCGGACTCCCCGGACGAGACCTTCGCCTCGATGGGGAACTACGTGTTCTCGGCCGACGTCCTGGTCGAGGCGCTGCGCAAGGACGCCGCCAACCCGGCCTCCCGGCACGACATGGGCGGCGACATCGTCCCGATGCTGGTTGCCGAGGGCAAGGCCGGGGTCTACGACTTCAAGGACAACGACGTACCGGGTGCGCTCGACCGCGACCACTCGTACTGGCGCGACGTCGGTTCGCTGGACTCGTACCACGAGGCGCACATGGACCTGGTCTCGGTCCAGCCGGTGTTCAACCTGTACAACTCCGACTGGCCGATCTTCACCTCGCACCCGCAGCTGCCGGGCGCCAAGTTCACCGACCACGCGACGGTCAGCGAGTCGATCATCTGCCAGGGCTCGATCGTGTCCGGCGCGGTCGTCGACCACTCGGTGCTCGGCTCGAACGTGATCGTTGCCGTCGGCGCGCACGTCGAGCGCGCGGTGATCATGGACAACTGCAAGATCGGCGCGGGTGCGGTGCTGAAGAACGTGATCCTGGACAAGAACGTGGAGATCCCGCCGGGCGTGCAGATCGGCGTCGATCCCGAGCACGACCGGGCGCGCGGGTTCACCGTGTCCAAGGGCGGGGTCACCGTGCTCGGCAAGGGGCAGGTGGTCGACCCGCCGGCCGCCGTCGCCGAGCCCGCGGACGAGGCCGCCGAGGCGTGACCGCGGAGAACGGAGAGCCGGCGCGACCTGGCACCGAGGCCGAGGCGTTCGCGCTGGATGCCGGGGATCCGGGGCATCGCGAGCTGTTCGACGTGCCGCCTGTGGACGGTGGCTACTACCCGGACGTCGCGTACTTCGCGGGGAACTCTCTCGGCCTCCGGCCGCGAGCGACTCGCGGGGAACTGCTGGCCGACCTCGACTCCTGGGGTGCTCTCGGGGTCGAGGGACATTTGGATGCCGAGCGGCCCTGGTTGCCGTACCACGCGTTGCTGACGGCACCTGCTGCTCGACTCGTCGGTGCGCTTCCGAGCGAGACCGTGGTGATGAACTCACTCACCGTCAACCTGCATCTGCTGATGGTCTCGTTCTACCGCCCGACGGCCGGGCGTTTCCGGATCGTCATCGAGGACTCGGCCTTCCCGTCCGACAGCTACGCCGTACGGTCGCAGGCGCGCTTCCACGGACTCGATCCGGACGACGCGATCGTCCGGCTGCGTCCCCGCGACAGTGAGGACACGCTGCGGACCGAGGATGTTGTGGCCGTGCTCGGCCCGGACACCGCGCTGGTGCTGCTCGGCGGCGTCAACTACCTGACCGGCGAGCTGATGGACATCCCGGCGATCACCGCCGCCGGTCAAGCGGCCGGTGCGGTCGTCGGCTGGGACCTGGCGCATGCCGCGGGCAACGTTCCGCTGCAGCTGCACGACTGGGACGTGGACTTCGCCGCGTGGTGCTCGTACAAGTACCTGAACTCCGGGCCGGGCGCGCTCGCCGGGGCCTACGTGCACGAGCGGCACCACGGCGGCGATCTGCCGCGGTTCGAGGGCTGGTGGAGCACCGAGCCGGCGACGCGGTTCGAGATGGCGCCGGAGTCGCGGCCGCCGCGCTCTGCCGATGCGTGGCAGGTGTCGAACCCGCCGATCTTCGCGATGAGCCCGGTGCGGACGTCGTACGAGCTGTTCGACAAGGTGGGGATGGACGTACTGCGGGCGCGGAGCCTGCGGTTGACGGCGTACCTGGAGCGCCTGCTGGACGAGGTCACGGTTGGCCGGCCGTTGCAGGTGATCACGCCCACCGATCCCGCGCAGCGCGGGGCTCAGCTGTCGATCCGTGTCGGCGGCGGGCTGCGCGCGGGGGAGCTGTGCAAGACCCTGCGTTTCGAGTACGGCGTGATCGCCGACGCGCGCGAGCCGGACGTCGTACGGCTGGCTCCGGTGCCGTTGTACTCGCTCTACCACGACTGCTGGCGTGCGGCGCAGGCTCTCGCGGCCGCCGTACCCGAGACTGCCTGACGGAGGCCTGATGACTGTCGCGATCGTCGGTGCCGGACTGACCGGCAGCCTGCTGGCCTGCTTCCTGGCGCGGCGCGGTCTGTCGGTGACCCTGTACGAGAAGCGGGCCGATCCGCGGGTCGGCGAGGCCGAGCGCGGGCGGTCGATCAACCTGGCGATCTCCGAACGCGGGCTGGACGCGCTGCGGCGGATCGGGCTGGACGACGAGGTGATGGCCGACGCGCTGCCGATGAAGGGGCGGATGATCCACCCGGTCGACGGGCCGCTCGACTTCCACTCCTACAGTGCGTCGCAGGACCGGGCGATCAACTCGATCAGCCGGGGTGCGCTGAACAACGCGCTGCTGGACGCGGCCGAGAAGGCGCCGGGCGTTTCGATCGTCTTCGAGCATCGGCTGGTGTCGCTGGACTCGCAGACCGGTGCTCTGGGGTTCGAGACGCCTTCCGGTGTTGTGCAGGTGGAGGCTGACATCGTCCTCGGAGCCGACGGCGCGGGGTCCGCGGTGCGTGGGCAGTTGGTGGGGGACGGGTCGGTGGTCGACGACGTCGACTTCCTGGACTACGGGTACAAGGAGTTGTCGATCCCTTCCGCCGGTGGGGAGTTCGTGCTGGATCCGGGCGCGCTGCACATCTGGCCGCGCGGGACGTCGATGATGATCGCGCTGCCGAACCCGGACAAGTCCTTCACCTGCACGCTGTTCTGGCCTGCCGGCTCGTTCGACGCGTTGACGACGCCGGCGTTGATCCTGGGGTACTTCGGGGAGCATTATCCCGATTTGTTGCCTTTGGCCCCGACATTGGTGGACGACTACCTGCACAATCCGGTCGGCGTCCTCGGGACCGTGCACACGCATCCGTGGCAGGCGCACGGGCGGACGGCGCTGATCGGCGACGCCGCGCACGCGATCGTCCCGTTCTACGGCCAGGGCGCGAACTGCGCTTTCGAGGACGTCGTCGCGCTGGACCGCTGCCTGGACGAAACGGGCGGTTCCTGGGCCCGCGCTCTGCCGCTGTTCGAGGCTCGCCGGCGCGACAACACCGAGGCGATCGCCGAGATGGCGCTGGCCAACTTCGTCGAGATGCGCGACAAGGTCGCCTCGCCGGTCTTCCGCCTGACCAAACAGTTCGAGCACGCCGTCGAACGACTGCTCCCCGGCCGCTACGTCTCCCGCTACGAACTCGTCAGCTTCACCACCACGCCGTACGCCGAAGTCCGTCACCGGGTCAGGCGACAGCATCAGCTGCTCGGTTTGGCTGTTGGTCTGGGAGTCGGTGCTGTGGGTGCGTTGATCAGAGCGGCGGTGAAGAAGCGATGACTTCGTTGTGGCGACCCGAGTTGCTGACCGGGGTGGTGACCGAGCCTGGGTTGCTGCGGAACTTTGTCGACGGCTCGTTTGTCGAGACTGCTTCGAGGTTTGCCAAGCACAGTCCCGTGACCGGTGCTCACATCTTCGACGTGTGTGAGGCGGACGCTTCGACCGTGGATGCGGCGGTTGAGGCCGCTTCTCGCGCTTTGAAGGGCCCGTGGGGTCGGATGAGTGAGCAGGAGCGGGCCGCCGTACTGCGCAATGTCGCCGACGAGCTGGAGCGGCGGTTCGACGATCTGGTGGCTGCTGAAGTCGGCGACACCGGGAAGTCGATCAGTCAGGCGCGCACGCTCGACATCCCGCGCGGTGCGGCCAACTTCCGGGCGTTCGCGGACTTCGCGACGACCACGCCGACCGAGTCCTACACGACCACGCTCCCGGACGGCCGCCGCGCGCTGAACTACGCCGTCCGCAAGCCCGCCGGCGTCGTCGCGATCATCGTGCCCTGGAACCTCCCGCTCCTGCTGCTCACCTGGAAGGTCGCCCCGGCGCTTGCCTGCGGCAACGCCGTCGTGGTGAAGCCGTCCGAGGAAACGCCGGCCTCGGCGACCGTGCTCGCCGAGGTGATGGCGGCGGCCGGCGTACCGGACGGGGTCTTCAACCTCGTGCACGGCTTCGGTCCGTCGTCGGCGGGGGAGTTCCTGACCACGCATCCCGGCGTCGACGCGATCACCTTCACCGGCGAGTCGTCGACCGGCTCCGCGATCGCCAAGGCCGCGGCCGACGGCGTCAAGGCGGTCTCGTTCGAGCTCGGCGGCAAGAACGCCGGCCTGGTCTTCGCCGACGCCGACCTGGACGCGGCGATCGACGGCTCGGTCCGCTCGGTGTTCACCAACGGCGGCCAGGTCTGCCTGTGCACCGAACGCCTGTACGTCGAACGCCCGGTGTACGACGAGTTCTGCACCCGCCTGGCCGCGCGGGCCGACGCGTTGACCTTCGGCTGGCCGTCCGACGAGGCGACGGTGAACATGCCGCTGATCTCCCAGGACCACCGTACGAAGGTCCTGTCGTACTACGACCTGGCCCGCTCCGAGGGCGCGACGGTCCTGGCCGGCGGCGATGTCCCGTCGTTCGGCGACATCCGCGACAACGGTTGCTACGTGCAACCGACAGTGGTCACCGGCCTACCTGCGGACGCGCGCACGAACACCGAGGAGGTGTTCGGCCCGATCTGCCACATCGCACCGTTCGACACCGAGGACGAGGCGTTCGCCCTGTCCAACAACAGCAAGTACGGGCTGGCGGCAACCGTCTGGACTCGCGACGTCGGCCGCGCTCATCGGGCCGGCTTTGCTTTGGACGTCGGCCTCGTGTGGGTCAACACCTGGTTCCTCCGCGACCTGCGCACGCCGTTCGGCGGCATGAAGCTCTCGGGCCTCGGCCGCGAGGGCGGCACCCACTCGGTCGACTTCTACTCCGACCTCACCAACGTCTGTGTCGAGCTGACCTGACGACCCCACTGTTTGAGCGGGGCCGTCAGGCCTCAGTCAGCAGCCGAGCTGTTGCAGCGTGATCGGCCGGACCATGGCGCTGCCTTGCTTGAGGACCACGGTGAGGGACGCCGGCCGGTACTCCGGAAGCGCCGCGATCAGCTGCGCCTTCGCCTTGTTGCCCGGCACCCAGAGCGCGTAGCCGCCATCTGCCCCGCTGGTCAACGTCCACGACCCGGCCCCGCGGTCGACCGCGATGGTTGCGCCGGGCAACGGCACGACCGATCCGTCACACTGCTTGCCGCTCACGATTCCCGACAGCTTCGCCCAGCTGGCAGGAGCCTGCGCGGTGAGCGTCAGATCCGTGGAGACGGCCGGGTACGGCGTCTCCTCGCCCAGCGTCAGTCGTGCCTGGTAGACACCCGGCTGGCTGACCTGCTGCCCGTCCAGCGTGAGAGTGACCGTGACGCTGGACTTCGCCGGGACGGTCCCGGTCGGCGCCGACTCGCTGAGCCAGGGAGCGTCCGAGCCGGCTTCCTCGCAGTCGTCGTACCCCGGAAGTGCCTCGGCGATCGGCAGCGTGAAGTTCGGGCTCTTCCCTCCGACGCGGTACAGGCCGCAGGCTGCCGCGCCGCGGAACGTCCCCTGCGTCGCGTTGGGGATCGCCGTCCACCGATCCAGGTCGGGGTCGTAGCCGAAGCCCTCGTTGGTCAGGACCGACGAGTCGTACGCCGCGCCGCCGCTGACCATCAGGTTGCCGTTCGCAACGGCGTGGCTGCTGGCCCACAGGTCGACCGGCAGGTCGGCCACGCGCGTCCAGGTGTTGGCCTTCGCGTCGTACGCGTAGGTGCTCTTGGTGCTGAGCGGCCGCCCGGTCGGCCCGTCGACCAGACCGCCGGCGCAGTAGACGCGACCGTTGATGCCACCGCAGGACGTCCAGGAGACCGGCTCGGGGTACGACGCCGCCTGGCTGAACCGGTTGGTCGCGGGGTCGTAGACCATCACGTCACTCGTCGCGGTCTGGCAGTCGCCGGTGCAGCCGCCGATCGAGTACAGCTTGCCGTCGAGCACGGCCGAACCGACCGCGCCCCACGGCTTGGGGTTGTCGGCGCCGCCGCTCCACAGGTTCGTGGCCGGGTCGTAGATCAGCGTCTTTGTCGCGGCGCCGGCCTGCGCGCCCCAGCCGCCGACCACGTAGTACTTGCCGTCGACGAACCCGGCCGCCGGTCGCTGCCGTCCGTCTGGCATCGCCGCGAGCTGGGTCCAGGTGAGGGTCGCGGGGTCGTAGGAGTACACGTCGGTGGTTGCGCCGTACCCCTGGATGGTGCCGCCGAAGGAGTACAGGCGGCCCTTCGACCAGCCGGCCACGTTGTCCTGGATCGTCGACGGGTAGTCAGGCAGACCGACCCACGAGCCCGCGGTCGGCGCCGCTGGAGTCCCCTTCACGGGGCCGCTGATCCGGCCCGGCGTCAGGCCCGTGACCTGCGTACGGCGTACTGGCGTGTTGCTCTTCAGGCTCTGGATCCGGGAGCCCTGCTGAGATTCGCCGAGCTTGTACGTCGCGGACGCGGTGCCGGTGTTCGTGATGACGACCTGGCTCGTGGTCGCCTTGCCCAGCTGGACGGTCGCGGCGACCTTGCTCGGGGTCATCGAGAGGATGCCGGCCTTGAGCGCGAAGTTGGCCTGGATCGCCCAGTCCGGATCGACGGTGATCGCCTTGTTCAGGTTCTGGTAGCCGCGCTTGGTCGCGGTCAGCCGGGTGGTGCCGGTCGGCGCGAAGGCGTAGTAGAAGCCGTCGGCCCTCGATTTGCCGTCGATGACTGTCGCGCCCTCGACGGGCTTGCGGGTGTTGGCGTCGGTGACCTTGCCCTGGACGAGTCCGCCGCGGACCTTCTTGCACTCGGCGTCGTAACCGGGCGCCTTGCAGTCCGCGGTGTCGATCGGTACGCCGAAGTCCTTTGCCACGTCCGCGTTGCCGACCTCGATCTCGGTGGTGGTCGCCGGGTAGCCGGGATAGACGGGCTGCACGGTCACCGCGTACGTCGTACCGACCGGAAGGTCGACCGAGAAGCGGCCGGTCGACGGGCTCGTGAACCACTCGCCCGGAGCGCCCGCAATCGTCACCTTCGAGTACAGCGGCCAGCCGTGGCCGGACGCGTCGCGCACCAGACCGGTCACGGTCGAGCGGGGCGTGGTGGCCAGGACGGCGTTCTTGGTCGTCGTGCTCCGCGGGGTGATCACCAGACCGGTGAGGACTTGGGTGTCGTAGCCGAAGAGCGCGAGGGTGACGTCGTGCGTCCCCTCGTCGAGGTAGAGCTGGTAGTTGCCATCAGCATCGGTCTTGACGGTGTTGCCGTCCGGTGTGCTGACCTCCGCGCCGGTGAGCGGCTCGCCTGCTGTGTCGGAGACCTTGCCGGTGACGAGTCCGGCGTTCGCGCGGGGCGCGTTGCTGACGGCATCGAACGCGTCGAGCGTGCCTTCGCCGTACGTCGGGTTGACGGCCGCCGTACCGCCGCAGGTGTCGTCGGCGTGGTCGTGTGCCGAGGCGTCCAGGATGGCGCGGGTCTTCGCGATGTCACCGATCAGGGAGGGCGCGGCCGACCAGAGCAGGGCGACCGTTCCGCTGACGTGCGGCGTCGCCATCGACGTACCGCTGCTGATCCCGTACCGGGAGCCTGGCACGCTCGAACGGATCGCCTGACCCGGCGCCGTGAGGTTGGGCTTGCCGTCGTGCGCAGCGTCTCCGCGCGCCGAGAACGAGCTGATCTGGCCGGTCTCGTCGATCGAGCCAACGGCGTACGCCTCGCTGTAGCTGCTCTCGGCCGAGACCGAACCGCAGCCTGGGCCGTCGTTGCCCGCGGCGAACGCGGGGAAGATGCCGGCGGCGACCCACTGGCGGACGAAGTCGCGGTACCAGTCGCCGGAGTCGGCCGAGCCCCACGAGTTGTTGATGATGTTCGGGCGGCGCGCCGGGTCCGGGTCGCTGCCGTCGAGCTTGGTCGGGGCGAGCATCCACTGGGCGCTCAGCGCGAGGGACAGGTCGGTGCAGCTGTTGGTCTCACAGCCCTTGGCCGTGATCCAGGTCGCGCCGGGAGCGACGCCGACCTGGTTGCCGGCGTGGTCGTCGCCGACCATGGTGCCCATCGTGTGCGTGCCGTGGCCGGCGTTGTCGCAGGGAGCGGCGCCGCAGACGTTCGCGGGGTCGTACCAGTTGTAGTCGTGGCCGGTCTTCGCGCCGCGGTACGAACCGGCCAGCGCCGGGTGGTCGAACTGGACGCCGGAGTCGATGCTCGCGATGACGACGCCTTGGCCGGTCGCGCCGTACCTGCTCCAGGTCTTGTCGGCGCGGATCGCCTTCAGGCCCCACTCGGCGCCTGCGATTGCCGGTGCTTGCGTGGCCTTGAGCTCCGGGAGGTCGTAGCTGCGGGGCTTTGCCAGGGTGACGCCCTGCTGCCCGGCCAGTTTCTCGGCCAGCGAGCGGGAGCCGCCGTGCACGTAGAGCGAGTTGTCGATGAAGAGGCTGGTGTAGCGGGTGTGTGCTTCGTTCAGCTTCTGTACGGCGCTCGCCTGGTCCCGATTCGCCTTGTCCTGAAGGGTTCTGAGGACTGTTTCGCCTCGGGCCTTCCAGTTGGTGAGCTTGGCGGCTGTCGTGAGCTCGGGCTGGTCGGCGAACCGGACCCAGAAGTCGGCCGGGCCCTTGGCCAGCTGAGCTGTCAGCTCGGGCGGCAGGTTGGCGGGCGCCGCCTGGGACGGGGTGGTGGCAACGATTCCCTGGAGCGGGACGAGGGCCAGCACGGCGAGCGTGGTGAGTTTTCGACGGACCTGCACGGGGTTCCTCCCCAGACGGATGGCGGCCTGATGACGACCGCGTTCGATCCTCGTCAGGGTGGCCGGGGCCCGGCAAGGAGGTCGGCTGGCCTGATACCGCCATGTCGTAGATCAGCCAGTTCCGGAGTCCCGGCCGGGCGTCCGCTGGCCGGATCGGCCGGTCCGGGAGAGGATGCAGCTGTGGCTGACGCGAAGGTGGTCCCAGGCAAGGCGGTGCCGCGCGGGCGGTTCCCGCACGTGAAGGTGGCGGGCGGGTTCGCCTACGTCTCGGGGACGTCGAGCCGGTTGCCGGACAATACGATCGCGGGCGCGTCGGTCGACGAGCTCGGGACCACGACGCTCGACATCCGGGTGCAGACGCGCGCCGTACTGGAGAACATCCGGGACATCCTGGCGTCGGTCGGCGCCGGGCTGGAGGACCTGGTCAGCGTCACGTCGTACCTGGTGTCGATGAACGACTTCGGCGGGTACAACGAGGTGTACGGCGAGTTCTTCGACGAGACCGGGCCTTCGCGGACGACGGTGGCGGTGCATCAGCTGCCGCATCCGCAGTTAGTGATTGAAATTTCCGCTGTAGCGGCGATCCCGCAGAGGAGCTGAGATGGTCAACCTGGAGTCGACGAACTTTCCGGAGTGGGTCGAGGAGAACAAGCACCTGCTGAAGCCGCCGGTCGGCAACAAGCAGATGTTCCCGACCGGGGACGACTTCATCACGATGGTCGTCGGCGGGCCGAACCAGCGCACCGACTTCCACGTCGACCCGTACGAGGAGTTCTTCTACCAGATCTCCGGGCAGCTGCGCGTGAACGTGATGACCGAGGACGGCCCGGCGACCGTCGAGGTCAACGCCGGCGAGATGTGGGTGCTGCCGCGCAACATGCCGCACTCCCCGCAGCGCGGCCCGGAGTCGATCGGCCTGGTGATCGAGCGGGTCCGCGAGCCCGGCGTACTGGAGAAGTTCCGCTGGTACTGCGCCAACTGCAACGCGATCGTCCACGAGGTCGAGCTCCAGGTCACCGACATCGTCGAGGACCTCCCGCCGGTCTTCAAGGCCTTCTACGAGAGCGAGGACGCCCGCACCTGCCCGTCGTGCGGCACCCTGCACCCCGGCAAAGCCTGATGGGCTGCGCGCTGAGTGTGCTCGGCTCTCGGCACCTCTCTCTTTCAACCGGCCGCCGCGGCCTCAGCTCAAGACGACCTCTCCGGCCGCATGGTCGCCGACCTCTGCCGGTGTGTCGATGACTGTTGACGTCCACACTCACCTCGTCCCCAAGGGGTGGCCTGATCTTTCAACCGCTTGTGGTGGGACCGGGTGGCCGTGGTTGAGGATCGACTCCGAGCGGGACGCGATGATCATGGTCGGGGAGACCGAGTTCCGGCCGGTCGGGCCGCAGGCGTGGGACACCGGCGTACGGCGTACGGACATGGATGCCGACGGCATCGATCTGCAGGTGGTGTCGCCGACGCCCGTCTTCTTCGGGTACGAACGGCCGGCGGATCAGGCGGTCAAACTGGCCAGGATCTTCAACGACCGGACGCTGGAGACGCTCGCGGGGGACGAGCGGTTCGTCCCGTTCTGCCAAGTTCCGTTGCAGGATCCGGACGCGGCTTGCGCCGAGCTGGATCGTTGCCTCGACGCCGGACATGTCGGGGTCGAGATCGGTAACCACGTCGGCGACCGCGACCTCGACGACGACGGGATCGTTGCCTTCCTCACCCATTGCGCCCTCGTTGGAGCACCGGTCCTGGTGCATCCGTGGGACATGCCCGGCGGCCCACGGGTCGACCGCTGGATGGCGCGCTGGCTGACCGGGATGCCGGCGGAGACCCACCTCTCCGTCCTCGCGATGATCCTCGGCGGCGCCTTCGACCGGCTGCCGGAAACGCTGCGGATCTGCTTCGCGCACGGCGGCGGCAGCTTCCCGTTCTGGCTCGGCCGACTGGACAACGCCTGGCACCGGCGCGGCGACATCGTCCGCGGCCGGTCGATGCATGCCCCGAGCCACTATCTGGACCGCTTCTTTGTCGATACCGTGGTGTTCGACGAAGCCCCGCTGCGGCTGCTGGTCGACACGCTGGGTGAGGACCGGGTGATGGTCGGCAGTGACTATCCGTACCCGCTGGGTGAGCGTCCGGCCGGTGAGGTGGTGCGCAAGGCCGGCTTCCTGTCCGACGGGCAGCGGCACAAGCTGCTGACCGCCAACGCGACGCGTTACCTGGGGAGGTCTGGATGACCGAGGACCGCTCTGTGCTGTCCCGCGAGGCCCGTGAGCCCGACGAGCAGCTCCGGTACGGCGAGGACGCGGATCACGTCGTCGACGTCTGGCACGCCAAGGAGTACCGCCCGGCCGTCATCTTCCTGCACGGCGGCTTCTGGCGCCCGGAGTACGACCGAGTCCACGCCCGCCCGCTCGGCGAGGCCCTGGCCGCCGAGGGCTGGCCTGTGGCGTCCGTGGAGTACCGCCGGGTCCCTGGACAGCCCGACATCACGACGAACGACATCCGCGACGCTCTGGACCGCCTGCCCGGCCTGATGGACCTGCACGCCGGCTACGTCCTCGTAGGCCACTCAGCAGGCGGCCACCTGGCCCTGTGGGCCGCCGCGACGCTCAACCCGGTCCAGCTCCGCGGCGTGGTCGCCCTGGCCCCCGTGGCGGACCTCCTCCTCGCCGACCAGCTCTGGCTCGACGACGGCGCCGTACAGGACTTCATCAGCTCCGGCGTACGCAACGACCTGGACCCGACCCACCTCCCGGCCCCCATCGCCCCCGTAGCCCTCATCCACGGCACCCGAGACCAACGCGTCCCGCTGTCGGTCTCCGAGTCCTACTTCGCCGCCCACCCGACGTCGAAGCTCGACCGCCTCGACGGCGTAGGCCACTACGAACTCATCGACCCCCTGACCGACGCCTGGCACACGGTCACCAACGAAATAACCCGCCTCACGGGCCACGCGGCGGAGTGAGCCAGGTAGGTGCGACTCACCCGGCGAGCCCGCAGGAGGCGGGTCAGCCGGACGGCGATCAGCCGCGGCCCGGCTCCCCGGCGTAAAGGCCTTCAGCTACTCGGCGCGTTTGACGGCGGCCAGGAGGCCGTCGCCGCAGGGGAGGAGGGCGGAGACGAGGTCGTCGTCGTCGCGGATGGCTTGGACGAGGTCGCGGACGGCGGTGGTGTCCGCGTCGCGGTGGGACGGGTCGGCGACGCGGCCCCCGTGCAGGGCGTTGTCGAACGCGACGACGCCGCCGGGGCGGAGCAGACGCAGGGCCTCGTGCAGGTACGCCGTGTACTCGCGCTTGTCGGCGTCGCAGAAGACCAGGTCGTAGTGGCCGTCGGTCAGGCGCGTGACGACGTCCAGGGCGGAGCCGGCGATCAGGCGGAAGCGGTTCGCGGGGACGCCGGCGTCGAGGAAGGTCTTCCGGGCCAGGCGCTGGTTCTCGGCGTCGATGTCGACCGTCGTCAGCGTGCCGTCGGGGCGCATGCCGCGCAGCAGTGCGAGGCCGGACACCCCTGTACCGGTGCCGATCTCGACGACCGACTTGGCGCCGACAGCGGCGGCCAGGACGCTCAGGGCGGAGGCGGCGCCGGGTCCGATCGCGGAGATCCCGCTGTCGTTGGCGCTCGCCCGGGCACCGGCGACCGTGTCGGTCTCGCCGGTGTAGTCCTCGGCGTACGCCCAGGACGCGGGGTCGATGCCGGTGGCGATGATGCCCTCCCAATGTCTCGCCGCTGCAGTCCTCATCCGTCGAAAGCCTAGCGCCCTGCGGTGCTCGTTCCGTGTCTCCCGCGCTGAGACTGCGCACTCTTGCTCATTACACGGCCGCTTGAGTCAGATATGATCGTGCTGACGAGTCAGAGATCACCCCTGGGAGGTGGCCGTGCGGAAATTCAGTCGATCAGGACCGGATCACGTCGATGCCGGCTTCCTTGAAGACGGCCAGCTGGGACTCGTCGGCCTGCGCGTCGGTGACGAGCGTGTCGATCTCGCTGAGCTCGCAGATCCGGGCGAAGGCGCGCTGGCCGAGCTTGCTCGAGTCGGCGACCACGACGACCTTGGCGGCCCGGCTGACGATCAGCTGGTTGATGTTCGCCTCGCCCTCGTGGTGGGCGGTGGCGCCGGTCTCGTCGATGCCGTCGACGCCGATGAAGGCGATGTCCAGCGACAGGTCGGCCAGGATCCGGTGCGACAGCGGCCCGATCATCTCGTACGACTGCGGCCGCGCCACGCCGCCGGTGAGCACCATCTTCACGTGCGGCCGGACGATCAGTTCGTTGGCGATGTTCAGCGCGTTGGTGACGAGGGTGAAGGCCGGCTCGCCGTGCTCGGCCGACAGCTCCGGCCGGGTCGCCAGCGTGCGCGCCACCTCCGAGATGGTGGTGCCGCCGTTCATGCCGATCACCATGCCGCGACGGACCAGCGTGGCCGCGGCCTGCGCGATCCGCTGCTTCTCCGACGCGAAACGCGCAGTTTTGTAGCGCAGCGGCAGGTCGTAGGAGACGGCGTTGGCGACCGCGCCTCCACGCGTCCGGGTGAGGAGCTGCTGCTTGCCCAGGTGGTCCAGGTCGCGGCGGATCGTCGCCGCGGACACGTGCAGCTGCTCGGCGAGCTCGTCGACGTCGATCGCGCCCTTTTCGGCCAGCGACTCGAGCAACGTGTTCAGCCGTTCATAACGCTTCACCCGGGGCTCCTCCTTTACACAATCGGTCAGCCGGGCGGCTGCCGGTTGGCACCATTCGATCACGTTCGAGCAGTTTCGACCATTACATCTCCGGAGACGACATGACCGACACCCCGTTCGTGAGCACCGAGATCGCCACCCAGCCGGCCCTGTGGCGACAGGTCGAGGCCGGTTTCGCGCAGTACGGTGGCGCACTCCCGCAGCCCGGTCAACGGGTCGCGGCCGTGGGCTGCGGCACCTCCTGGTTCATGGCGATGGCGTACGCCGCGCTGCGCGAGGACCTCGGCCAGGGCGAGACCGACGCCTTCGCCGGGTCCGAGTTCGCCTTCGATCGCGCGTACGACGCGATCGTGGTGATCAGCAGGTCCGGTACGACGACCGAGGTGCTCGACCTGATCCGCCGTACGTCGGTCCCGACGATCGCGATCACCGCGACCCCGGGTTCGCCGATCGTCGAGCTGGCCGACCACACGATCATGCTCGACTTCGCCGACGAGCAGTCCGTCGTACAGACCCGCTTCGCGACCACGACCCTGGCGCTGCTGCGGGTGTCGCTCGGCCAGGACCTGACCCAGGCCGCCGCCGACGCCGAGACCGCGCTGACGATCGACGTCGACGAACTCGCCAAGCTGGAGCAGGTCAGCTACCTCGGCACGCGCTGGACGATCGGCCTGGCCCACGAAGCCGGCCTGAAGCAGCGCGAGGCGGCGTCGGCCTGGACCGAGGCGTACCCGGCAATGGACTACCGCCACGGCCCGATCGCCATCGCCCAGCCCGGCCGCGGCGTCTGGCTCTTCGGCGAGGCCCCCGACGGCCTCCTCGACGACATCACCGCCACCGGCGCCACCGTCGTCCACCACGCCGACCTCGACCCGATGGCATCCCTGGTGGTCGCCCAACGCGTCGCGGTCGCCAAGTCCCTCGCGCTCGGTCTCAACCCGGACCAGCCGCGCAGCCTGAGCCGATCGGTCATCCTCGGCTGACCTGAGCGGCTGCGGCCGCCTCGACCTGGTGCCGTCCCGACCTGCGGCCGCCCTGACCTGGTGCTGCCCCACCTGCGGCCGGGCCGACCTCGCCCGCCACTACTGGCCCCACGGCGAGTAGCGCCTCGACCCGTCCTGCGGCGCGCCTCAGAGTTGGCTTTGGTGACAGGGTGGGCCGCATGACGACTGAGCGGTTCGAGGTCCAGCGACAGGTCGCGGCGGCGCCGTCGGAGGTGTTCGCGGTGCTCCGCGACCCGCGGGGGCACGTCGCGATCGACAGCTCCGGGATGTTGCAGTCGGCCGAGGGGGCGCTGGTCGATGCCGTCGGCGACGAGTTCGTCGTACACATGGATCGCGAATCGCTGAACGACCTGCCGATGGGCAAGTACGACGTGACCGTGATCATCACGCGGTTCGTACCGGACGCGGAGATCGAATGGACGATCTCCGGCACGATCCAACCGCCGATCAAGCACCTGTACGGCTACCGCCTGGAGCCTTCGGAGACGGGGACCCTGGTCACGTCGTACTACGACTGGAGCCAGATCGCCGAGCGCTACCGCAAGGCCGAGATCTTCCCGGTCATCCCGGAAGCCGGCCTCCGCGCGACGCTAGGCATCCTGGCCCGCACGGTCGAGTGATCAGGCTCGGATCCAGGCGACGTTGAGCGTGCTGACCAGCTCCCAGCCGAGCCGGGTGTAGAGCGCCCGGCCGTCGTCCGTCGCAACCAGTACGCCGGTCCGCGCACCCTGCTGGGTTGCTGCGTTCGACAGCGTCTGCATGACAACGGAACCCAGCCCACGCCGCCGGTACGCCGGCTCGGTAACAATCTGGTCGAACGTCGCGTACGTGCCCCAAACGGCAACCTGCCCCCGAGCGGCGACGACTCCGTCGAGCTCCACGGTCACCTGCGTGAGCCCGTCTACCTCGGTGGTCAGCCGGACGCGTCCGTCGATCACAGCAGGCACCCGCACGAGCCCGTCCGCCTCGGCAGTCGGTTGGACAGGGCTGTCGGCCTCAGTGGGCACCGGCGCAAGTCCACCGGCCTCGGCAGCAGCCTGGACAAGCCCGCTGGCCTCGGCGGGTACCTGCATGAGCCCGTCAGCCTGGACGAGCCCGTCGGCCTCGGCAGCAGCCTCGACGAGCCAATCGACGTCGGCAGTCGGTTCCATCTGCGGGTCTACTCCGGCGGATCTCACGGGGATCTGCACGGAGGTGGCCGGCGCGTCGGTGCCCGGCGTGGTCGGAGCGGCTGCGGCTGCTGGGGCGGTGTCCGTCTGGGACGGCTTCAGCGGAGTGGTCATCAGGTACTCCGGCGGCTCCAGCGTCCAGCGGGGAGGCAGCGTGGGCAGGTCGCCGCCGGTCTTCAGCCAGGTGCCCGGCTCGTGCAGCTGATCGATGAGCTCCTGCTGCGGAGTCGGCAGGACGTACCGGACCAGGTGACGCGGCTGGCCGACGTCGATGCGGTAGCCCTCGGGCAGTGCGACCGGCGGGGGAGTGCTCCGCGAGATCGACCACCCGTGAACCCAGCCTTCCAGGTACAGGAGATCTGCGGTCAGTTGGTGAGTTAACCCACCAACCGACCCGTTGGCCCACGGAAATCCGGTGGGCCGACGGGCTATTTCATGGGTTAACCCACCAAATGGCGGCGGGTCAACGAGCGAGGTGGCAGGCGGGAGGTGGTCAGGGAGCGAGGTGACAGGCGGGAGGTGGTCAGGGAGTGAGGTTGCGGGCTTGGGGTGGTCGGCGGCTGTGGCCGCGGGTGTGGGGTGGCCTGGGTGTGTGGGCGCGGGGCTCGGCGGGCAAGCGAGTGTGGGTGCGGGCATCGGGTGGCCGGGCAATGTGGGCGCGGGCTTCAAGTGGTTGGCGGGTGTGGGTGCGGGGCGCGGGTGGCCAGCGCGTGGGACGACGGGTGTGGGTGCGGCCGTGAGGTGGTCAGTGAGTGGGGCTACGGGGCTGGGTGCGGGGCTCGGGTTGCTGGGGAGTGTGGGTGCGGGCGTTGGGTTGTCAGAGAGTGAGGGCATGGGTGGGCTTTCGTCCGGTGGAGAGTCGGCCTAGGAGTGCGGCGGCGACTAGCGAGATGGCTACGGCTAGGAGGGCTGTGTGGGTTCCTACTACGGGGACCAGGAGGCCGCCGGCGGCCTGGCCTAGGGCGGCGGCGCCGACGCGGAGGCTGGCGGCTGTGGTGCTGACTCGGCCTTGTAGCTCGACGGGCGAGTACTGCTGGCGGGCGGCGAACATCGCCGGGAGCATCGGGCCTTCCAGCAGGCCCGTGGCTGCGGCCAGCACCAGGAGGACTGCGAAGGTCGAGGCCAACGGCCAGGTGCTCATGGCTAGGCCGTACGCGGCTACGGCGACCATGACGACAAGCTCCGGACGCCAGCGGGTCTGTAGGCGGCCGAGGAGGACTGCGGTGGTGACGCTGCCCAGCTCGAGCGCTGTCCAGAGATAGCCGGCCCACGAGCGGGGTACGTCGAGGGCCGTCATGTGGAGTGGCAGGGTGATCAGCAGGACGCCTACCGAGCCCATCAACGCAGTGGTGGTGATCGTGGACGCGCGCAGCCGGGGAGTGCGCGCGAGATGGGTGAGGCCGCCGATGACCGAGGCCAGGAAGGGCTCGCGGTCTTCCGCGGTGATTGCGGCGGGTAGTGCGGGGAGCCTGGCGATGGCGAAGATGCTGAGCGTCGCGGTTACCGCGATGACCACCACGGCGGCCTCGACTGAGACGGCGGCGGCGAGCGTGGCGGCCGCGGCCGGACCGGTGATCGTGGCCGCGCCGAAGCTCGCTGCCTCGTAGCTGTTGGCCTTTGGCAGCAGGTGTTTGGACACGAGCGACGGCAGCATGCTGGTGAAGCCGCCGCTCACCATCGGGAGCGTCACGCCGGCTGCGGCGGCCAGTGCAGGCGTCAGCCAGGCAGCTGAGTGCCCGGTGACGAAGACCAGCGTCACCATGACCGTGCCGAGCAGCGCCTGGTTCAGCCCGAGCGCGGTACGGCGGTACGCCGTTCTGTCGAGCCAGGTCCCCAGCAGCGGTCCGGTGAGCACGGCGGGGAGTGCGTAGGCCGCGCCGGTGATCCCGGCGAGCGCTGGGCTGTCGGTGCGGTCCAGCACGAGCAGCACCAAGGTAAAGGCGACCATCTCGTCACCGAGGCGGGCGAGCGTCGCCGCCACGTAGTACGCCCGCATGATCCACCTCGCTGTAACGCATAGGGAGCAGTTACGCGTTACGTTAACAAAGGCGTTACGATGCTGCCAATGGAAAGCCTGCAGACTCCGGATCGGCTCGTCCGGCTCGCGGTCGACCTGGTCAACACCCGGACGCTGGAGCCGGAGCAGCTGACCAAGCCGGCCGACGTCCGGCAGTTCCTGCTCGACCACGGCGAGTCCGAGCCGATCAGAATCACCTGGCCGGTGTTGGTCGAGGTGCGAGAGGTCCGCGAGCTGATCCGGCCGGCCTTCCACGTCGAGCCGGCCGAAGCCGCGCGGCTGCTGAACGAGTTGCTCGCTGAGTACGCCGTACGGCCGTATCTGTCGGACCACGACGGATCGCCCTGGCACTTACACGTCGCCAAGCCGGGCGCCAATTGGGCGCAGTGGATGGCAGCCGGTACGGCGCTAGGCCTCGCTGGCTTCGCCGCCGGGCACGGCTTCCAGGCGCTGGGTGTGTGCGCCGCGCAGGACTGCGAGCGAGTCTTCGTCAACCCGGCCGCCCGACGCCCGCGCAGATTCTGCACGCCCACCTGCGCGGGCCGCACCAGAGTCGCCTCGCACCGAGCCCGCCAAGCAACCAACTAGGCGGGAGCCGGACCGGGGCCGGCTTGCACCGGCAGGGCAGGTGCCCGGTTGGTGCCCGTCGTACATGCGTCGGTCCGGGAAAACAGCTGGCACCCTGTGCGAGCTGTACCAGGTTCGCCGAGCGGTCACCGCCGTCGAGTTGCAACGCGTGGGTGGCGGCCTGCTGGTGCTCCGCGTGTGCCGAACCCCGGATGGCCGAACCTCGGATGGTCGAGCCATGGATGGCCTCGGGCCCGGCCCGCCCCAGCCCGCCACGCCCCAGCCCGCCCCAGCCCGCCCCGCCCGGCCCGCCCGGCCCGGCCCAGGACGGGGCGAGGGCGGCGGGCAGGCGGTGAGCGTGACGAGAGGAGATCCGGCGGTCTGGCGGTGGTCCTGGATGGGGTCGGGGGTGGTGGGCGTGCGGCGAGCGGGGTGGGGCGAGAGGCTGGCGGTCAGCCTGTGGCCGTGGGGTTCGGGGCGGGTGTGGAGGGCGGGCCGTGAGCGCCGTGGGGCGGAGATCCGGCGGTCTGGCTGTGGTCCTGGATGGGGTCGGGGGTGGTGGGCGTGCGGCGAGCGGGGTGGGGCGAGAGGCTGGCGGTCAGCCTGTGGCCGTGGGGTTCGGGGCGGGTGTGGAGGGGCGGGCCGTGAGCGCCGTGGGCGGAGAGGCCGGTGGCGTGCCTGCGGCTCTGGATGTCGGGCCGCGGGCCGGTGGGCGAGCGGCGACGGTGGTGGGGCGAGGGGCCCGGCGGCCTGCCTGCGGGGGATCGGCGGTGGTTGCGGCCGGGGGGATGGGGGCTGGGCGGTGGTTGTGGGCGGGGCTGCTGCGGCCGGGGCGGTTGGGGTGCTGCGGCCAGGGGCCGTGGTTGCGGGCGGGGTGGCGGAGCGCTGCGGTGAGCGATCCGCGGTGGTTGCGGGCGGGGCGCTGCGTGGGTGGCGACCGGCGCCGTGGTTTCGGGCGGGTTGGCGGAGCGCTGCGGTGAGGGATCCGGGGTGGTTGCCGGCGGGGCTGCGTGGGTGGCGACCGGCGCCGTGGGGTGCTGCGGTGGGGGTGGGCGGTGGTTGGGGGTCGAGGTGGCGGGGGTGCTGCGGTGGCGGACGTGGTCAGGTGCGGCCGGCGGCGGGCGGCGGGCGGCGGGCGGCGGGCGGCGGGCGGCGGTTGGCGGTGACGGGCGCGGGGATCGGGGGTGGGTGGTGCGCACTAGGATCGGCAATCTGATGCCGGCGATGGAGGAGTGCTCGTGAGTCACACCGTGGTGGCGGAGCTGGTGGCGAATGTTTTGAAGATCACCGCCAAGGCCGGGGACAGTGTCGGGCCGCAGGACACCTTGGTGATTCTGGAGTCGATGAAGATGGAGATTCCGGTGCTGGCGGAGGTGGCCGGGACGATCACCGAGTTCAAGGTGAGCGAGGGAGAAGTGGTTCGCGACGGGGACCCGATCGCCGTGATCGAGGAGAAATAGGTCACCCGGTCAACCGATCGCGGTTGCTGTGGCGTCTACTGAGGGACAAGTGATCACCGGGAACTTCCCGTCCACGCGCGCCGTTGGACCGTCGTACCGGCATCTCAGGGTTCAGCCCGGGTGTCCCCGACGTGCGCAGAGGACGGTGAACACGGCACCATGGTGGTCACACTCGTTGCCGAGCGGACCCAGGGAGGCGTTGCCGTGAAGCCGGTCGACACCTCCGTGGTGCCTGCCCTGGCCCCCCAGCCGCTCCCGCAGACCCAGCCCGACGTGCTGCCGTCGTGGGACGAGATCGTCCGGACCCACTCGGCGCGCGTCTACCGGCTGGCCTACCGCCTGACCGGCAACAAGCACGACGCCGAGGACCTGACCCAAGAGGTCTTCGTCCGGGTCTTCCGGTCGCTGTCGAGCTACACGCCGGGCACGTTCGAGGGCTGGCTGTACCGGATCACCACCAACCTGTTCCTGGACGGCGCCCGCCGCAAGCAGCGGATCCGTTTCGACGGGCTGCCCGAGGACGCGCACGACCGGCTGCCGGCCAAGGGCAGCGGTCCGGCCGAGAAGCTCGACCAGGACCAGTTCGACCACGACGTCCAGCACGCGCTGGACGCGTTGCCGGAGGACTTCCGCGCGGCCGTGGTGCTGTGCGACATCGAAGGCATGACGTACGACGAGATCGCGGCGGTGCTGGACGTCAAGCTCGGCACCGTCCGGAGCCGGATCCACCGCGGCCGCTCGATGCTGCGCAAGCACCTCGAGCACCGCGCGCCCCGGACCGGCCACTCCCGTGTCAGCGGCCCGCCAGCCGACGGGCCCCTTGCCGGTGGAGGTGACGACCGATGACCGTGCAGCATCCGCTGGACAAGCTGAGCGCCGCCGTCGACGGCGAGCTCGACCACGACTCACGCGACCGGGTGCTGAGCCACCTGGTCTGCTGCGACTCCTGCCGCGCCGAGGTCGACGCCCAGCGCCGCTTGAAGGCGCAGATGTCGGCCCTGGAGACTCCGGAGCCGTCGACCGACCTGATGCAGCGCCTGATGGGCGTGCCCGCGTTCTCGCTCGAGCCGCGCGAAGAGGTGCGGCCGGTGCTCACGCCGGCTGTCACGCTCAGCCCGCAGCGCTCGGCGTTCCCGGCCGCCCGGACCGGTGCGACCAGGCCGGCTGCCCGTACGACGACGCCGCGGTCGCGCCGACGTACCGGCGTACTGGGTGCTGCTGGGTCTGCCGCTGCTGTGGCGTCCCTGCTGGGGACGGCGTTCGTGCTGGGCGACCCGGCGCGGGGCACCGAGCAGCCGCCGGTGCTGGCCCCTCCGGTGGCCAGCTTCTCGGCCGACCACGCGGCCACTGCGGGTGGGAGCCCGTTCGGTGACCCAGTGGCCTTCTTCAACTCCTACAACGGGACTGGGTACGCCGGGCTGAGCCCGACGCTGCAGCCGGTGGCTCTGAGCGGGCGCTGACCTGTGAGCACTACCCGGCTGGTCGGCCCTGCCCGGCTCGCGGTGTTGGTCAGCACTGTCCTGATCGGCATCGGCCTGCCCCTGCCCGCTACAGCTGCGCCCGCCCCGGCTGCTCCTCGCGAGGACGTGCCGCAGGCGGTCAGCTGGCTGGAGCGGGCTGCTGCCGCGCCGGACCACATCTCGTACCACGGCACTCAGATCGTCACCTCGTGGGGACCGCAGGGCTCGAGCTCGGCGATGCTCGACATCGTGCACGCGGCGTCGCAGGGGTCGGAGATCAGTCTGGTCGGCTCCAGCTCGTCCGACGCCAAGTCGTTCGTGCAGCGGGCCACCGAGGGGCACAGCCCGGCTGTGGACGGCGGACCGCTCGCGTTGCTCAAGGCGACGTACCAGCTGGTCTACCGCTGCTGCACGGACACGATCGGGCGGGCCGCCGTACTGGTGGATGCCCTGCGGGACGACCAGACGCTCGCCGCGCGGTTCTGGATCGACCAGGCGACGGGGCTGCTGCTGCAGCGGCAGCTGTTCGGTGCGGACGGCAAGGCGCTGGTGCGGGCGACGGTGTTCACCGACCTGGAGATCGAGAACGGCGAGTTCCTCGGGCACCTGCCGCCGATGCTGCCGGGCGGGTCGGACTCGATGGGACTCAGCGGGGTCGACGGGCTGCGGACGCAGGGCTGGACCTGTACGAGCGAGCTGCCGAACTCGCTGGAGCTGTACGACCTGCACCAGGACACGGCGGCCGGGGTGCTGCAGTTCTCGTACTCCGACGGGCTGTTCAACGTGTCGCTGTTCCAGCAGCGTGGAGCGCTCGATCCGAAGGCTGTCGCCGGGTACGGCACGACCGGTACGCCGGGCGTGCACGTGCGGTACGGCATGCCGTCGTACGCCGTGTGGTCGTCGGGCGGGATCGTCTACACGCTCGTCGGCGACCTGCCCGCGGACGTGCTCGCGCGGGTCGTGGAGGCGTTCCCGCACGAGGTGCCGGCGAAGGTGACACCGGTGCAGCGGATGGGTACTGGACTGGCCCGAATCGCGACGTGGCTCACTCCGATGAGTGCGCTCTCGTGGAAGCTGGGATAATCGAAGCTGGGAGTGTCTCCTGCAGCTCCCTCCACGAGACAAACGACGACGTGAGGCGGCCACCGTGAGCTGGGACGACGCCGAGCCGACAGTAAGAACCCCACAGGACGCGGAACGGACCCGCCCGGTCCCCACCGCCGGTCCTGTGGTGCCCCCGCCTGCCCCGGATGAGGGGAGGGGAGGAGGGGCCGCGTCCCCGGAGTCCAGCGCCTCCGGCGCGGACGCGCTGGGTGCTCCTGGTCCGACGCCCCTGGCCAATCCTGCTGTTTCCGCTTTGACGCCTCCTGCGCAGAACGGGAGTGCGCCGTTGGCATCTCCGGGTGGTGACGCGGCGTACCGGCAGGCTGAGCGGTCGATGACTCAGCGGAGCTTCGGGGGACGGCCTGAGTCGGGGGATCCCGGGTTCCGGCCCGTGTACCAAGGGCAGGCGTGGCCGACGCAGCCGCAGCCGACGTACGTGCCTCCGCCGCCGCTCGACTGGCACCAGCAGCAGGCGCGGGCGTACACCCCGTCCCAGCCGCCGAAGAACCCCAACGGCAACCGGACGATCCTGATCGCGGCGATCGTCTCGCTGATCGTCGCGCTCATCGCCGGTGCCGGTGCGGCCGCGACCGTCGTCGCGCTGGACCGCCCCGACCCGATCGTCGACCAGCCCGGGCCGGCGATCGGCAACGGCGCCGACCCGAAGATCCGCAGCGGCAGCGTCTCCGCGGTCGCGCAGGCCCTGCTGCCGAGCGTCGTCCAGCTCAAGGTCGAAGGCGCCGACGACAGCAGCGCGACCGGTTCGGGCTTCGTGATCGACACCTCCGGGCACATCCTGACCAACAACCACGTCGTCTCGGCCGCGGCCAACGGCGGCTCGATCCAGGTCGTCACGCAGCAGGGCAAGGCCGCGACGGCTCGCCTGGTCGGCCGCTCCCCGGCGTACGACCTGGCGGTCGTGCAGGTGGTCGGGATCGACGCTCCGGCTGTCCAGTTCGGCCGCTCCGACCAGGCGGTCGTCGGGCAGGACGTCGTCGCGATCGGCTCGCCGCTCGGCCTGGCCGGCACGGTCACCTCCGGCATCGTCTCGGCCAAGAACCGCCCGGTCACCGCCGGCGGCGAGGGCGAGATCTCCTACATCAACGCGCTGCAGACCGACGCCGCGATCAACCCGGGCAACTCCGGCGGCCCGCTGGCCGACATGAACGCGCGGGTGATCGGCGTCAACTCCGCGATCGCCACCGTGCGCGGCGCCGAGGAAGGCAGCAGCGGCAACATCGGGCTCGGGTTCGCGATCCCGATCGATCAGGCTCGCCGTACGGCGCAGCAGCTGATCGCCAGCGGCAAGGCGTCGTACCCGGTGATCGGGGCGAACGTGGACATGCGGTTCGAGGGCGGCGCGCGGGTCACGGACGTGACGGCGGGCTCGCCGGCGTCGCAGGCCGGACTACGGACCGGTGACGTCGTCACCTCGATCAACAACCAGCCGGTCGACACCGCCGAAGGCCTGATCGTGGCGATCCGCACGCACCGGCCGGGCGAGACCGTGAAGCTCGACTACCAGCGCGCCGGCCGCCCGCGGCAGGCCAACATCACGCTCGGTCAGCAGACCGGGTGAGCCCAGCGGGCCATCCGGACCGCCGACGGCACCGAAGACTTGGTACGCCGTACGGCCGGAACCGGCCAAGCCACCAGGCCGGAACCGGACAAGGCACGGCGACCAGGAGTCGACCGGCAGGAATCCGGGAAGGAAACCTGGCGGGACTCCGCCGACCAGAGGCTGACCCGCCCGACGCGCTGACCGCACGCGGGCTACCCTGTCTGCGGACTGGGGAACGACCGGAGAAGGTGGGGACATGTTCGGCATCGGGCCGCTCGAGCTCGTCGTGATCGCCATCGTCGCCGTGCTGCTGTTCGGGCCGGACCGGCTGCCGGAGTTCGCCCGGACGGCGGGCCGCCTGCTGCGCCAGGTGCGCCAACTGGTGAACAACGCCCAGAACGACCTGCGCAACGAGCTCGGCCCGGAGTTCGCCGACCTCGACGTACGGGATCTGAACCCGCGCAGCTTCGTGCGCAAGCACCTGCTCGACGGCATGGACGACGACTACGACGAGGACAAGCCGGTCTCGAACTCCAGCGACCTGATGGAGTCCGTACAGCGGCTCCCGGCCGGTCAGCGCGCGCCGTACGACCCGGAATCCACCTGAGCTTCGTCCCGCTGGACGAGACCTGTTGACCCGGCGTCACCGGTCGCCCTCTAGGCTGGGCTCGCGATGAAGACCTTTGAGGAACTGTTCGCCGAGATCGGCGAGAGGGCGTTGACCCGGCCGGAGGGATCCGGCACCGTGGCCGCGCTGGACGCCGGCGTGCACTCGATCGGCAAGAAGCTGGTCGAGGAGGCCGCCGAGTCCTGGATGGCCGCCGAGCACGAGGGCAAGGACCGGGCCGCCGAGGAGCTGAGCCAGCTCTTCTACCACGCGCAGGTGATGATGCACGCGCTCGGCCTGGACCTCGACGACGTGTACCGACATCTGTAGGGAGTCACTGCGGATTCCGGGACCACCTCTTCCGAAAGGCCTACCCCCATGCTGCGCGTCGCAGTACCGAACAAGGGCTCGCTGAGCGAGGCCGCCACCGCCATCCTGACCGAGGCCGGCTACAAGCAGCGCCGGACCACCAAGGACCTCGCGCTGACCGACACCGCGAACGAGGTCGAGTTCTACTACCTGCGCCCCCGTGACATCGCCGTGTACGTCGGGGAGGGCACGCTCGACGTCGGCATCTCCGGCCGTGACCTGGTGCTCGACTCGCACGCCGACGACGACATCCTGATGGAGCTCGGCTTCGGCGGCTCGACCTTCCGGTTCGCCGGACGGCCCGGTGTCGCGGACTCCGTGAAGGACCTGGCGGGCAAGCGGATCGCGACGTCGTTCGCCGGCATCCTGTCCGACCACCTGGCCGAGAACGGCGTCGAGGCGTCCGTGGTGAAGCTCGACGGCGCGGTCGAGTCCGCCGTGCAGCTCGGCGTGGCCGACGTGATCGCCGACGTCGTCGAGACCGGTACGACGCTGCGCCAGGCGGGCCTCGAGGTGTTCGGCGAGCCGATCCTGACGTCGGAGGCGGTGCTGATCACCCGCCACGGCGTCGACCAGCCGGCCGGTCTGCAGCAGCTCGTACGGCGGCTGCAAGGCGTCCTGGTCGCGCGCAACTACGTGATGATGGACTACGACATCCGGGCCGAGTCCGTGGAGGCAGCGAACGCGCTGACCCCGGGTCTGGAGTCGCCGACGGTGTCGCCGTTGCATCGCGAAGGCTGGGTCGCCGTCCGCGTGATGGTGCTCCGGGCCGACGCACAGAAGATCATGGACCAGCTCTGGGACGTCGGCGCCCGGGCGATCCTGACCACCGACATCCACGCAGCCCGGATCTGATGGCCACCCCGGAGTCGCTCGTGACCGGCGTCACCCCGTTGTTCACCTTCCACCCGCGGATCGTCGCGGCGGTGACGACGGCGATGGCGCTGTCGATCTTCGCGGTCTTCGGGGTGATCTGGTTCCGGCTGCCGGACGAGTCGCGGGCGACGTTCACGCTCTTCCAGCGGCTGACGCTGATCGCGTTCTTCGGCACGGTGCTGTACCTGCTCTACCGGATGGCCACCGTCCGGGTCACGGCGTACGCCGATGGGCTGCGGGTGCGCAACGTCTTCAAGTCGTACTCGTACCCGTGGAGCGACGTGAAGGTGCTGCGCTTCACCGCCGGCGACCCGTGGCTGCAGATGTACGACACCGACGACAACCGGCTCGGGATCCTCGCGATCCAGGCGTCCGAGGGCGTCCGCGCGACAGCGGCGGCGAAGGAGCTCGCCGCCGTCGCTCGCGCTCACGGGGCTGGCACGCAGACGTCCTAGGCGCAGGCGCGCGACAGCAGGCCTGCTCGCCGCCGCGCGCCGCCGTACGGGCTAGACGCTGACCGCGAACGTCGTGCTGTGCTCGTCGCCGGGCTCGAGCACGACCAGGTCCTCGCCGGTGACGAAGCTGTCCGGCGGGCACGTCATCGGCTCGACGGCCAGCCCGACGCGGCCGATCGCGTTGCCTGTGTAGAGCTGCAGCCAGCCGGTGTCACCGCTCAGTACGGCGCGGTTGCCGCTGGCAGGGTCGATCAGCGTGACGACCCAGCCGCTCGGCAGCCCGGTGAACGCGTTGTCGATGTCGAGCCCGCCGATCTTCCGCGCGGTCCCGAAGTCGAAGTCCGAGCCGGCGACCGGCCGCTTGCCGACCGGGGTCAGCCGATCCGGGGTGACCTCCAGCCACTGATCGGCGCGGAACTCCAGCTCGCACTCGTCGAGCTGCCGGCCGACGGTCAGGTACGGGTGAGTGCCATACCCGTACGGCGCTGCGCTGGGCCCCATGTTCGTCGCCGACGCGGTGACGGTCAGGCCGGTCTCCGCGTCGAGCCGGTAGGTGAGCGCTAGGTCGAGCTGGTGCGGGTACCCCGGCTGGCCGTGCAGGCGGTACGCGACCTCGACCAGTGACTCGTCGAGGCCGTCGTCGATCCGCTCCCAGTTCGCCCAGCGGGTCAGGCCGTGGATGGCGTTCGCCCTGGTCGGCTCGCTCAGCGGAAGCTGCTGGTCCGCGCCGCCGAAGGTGTACTTGCCATCGGTGATCCGGTTGGGCCAGGGGAACAAGTGCTGCCCGATCCCGGCGTGCGCCGCCTCGTCCTCGCCGTACCCGACGAGCACCTCGCGCTCGCCGTACGCAAGCCCGCGCAGCCCACCGCCGACACTCACCACCGTCCCGGCGTACTCACCCGCACGAATGGTCCACTGCTCCCCTGATGGCAAAACGCTCATGCCACCATCCTCACCCGAAGCACGCCCGCAGCGGAGCCCGTCTCGTCTTCGGCTTCGTCACAATGCGCGGGACAAGGGGACCGGGGACTGGGCGGGTGGGGGCCGCCGGCCGTGCGGGCGGTGGTGAATCGGGCGGGTGCGTGTGGGGACCAGCAGCCGTGCGGGAGCGGGGACTCGGCGGCACGAGGAGCGCGTCGCGGGAGGATCGAGCGGGCGTTGTGCGCGGACCGGCAGCCGTGCGGGAGCGGGGACTCGGCGGCACGAGGAGCGCGTCGCGGGAGAATCGAGCGGGCGTGTGCGCGGACCGGCAGCCGTGCGGGAGCGGGGACTTGGCGGCGCGCGAAGCGTGCTCGCCTCGGGGGTGCCCGGCTTCTCCCCCCACCCCACCACCCCTCTGATTCAGGAAGCGGCGGAGTCGTGGGTGAGGTGGACCGACTTGGTGACGAGTTCGGTGTCGGGGTCGTGGGGGAGGGTCGGGTTGCCGTCGACGATGACGTGGGCCCGGTCGCGGGTGTGCTGGACGGCGAAGTGGTCGCGTTCCCAGCGCATCCAGTCGAGCCAGCGGTCGCGGAGCGGTTCGCCGTCGCGTTCGATGCCGCGGTCGAGGCGGACCTCGTTGCTGGTCTCGATCCAGATCCGCAGCGACTGCCAGTGGTCGGCGTCGCGGTCGCAGGAGGTGACGCCCTCGACGATCAGCAGGTCGAGGGTGGTCGGTACGACGTGCAGCTCGGCGTACGCGCCCTGGATCCAGTCGTAGCGCCGGTACCGGCCCTCGCGGCCGTCGGCGATCCGCTGCAGCACGTGGTCGCGCAGCAGGCCGAAGCCGCGGACGGCGCCGTCCCAGCCGTCGTACAGGTCGTCCATGTGGAGCACCTGGCAGCGGAGTCCGCGCGCCTCCGCACGCGCGGCGAATCGGGCGGCCAGGGTGCTCTTGCCGGAACCGGCGGGACCGTCGACGCCGATCAGGCGGGTCCGGCCGAGTCGCGCCGGGCTGCCCTGGACGTGGTCCAGCAGGCTGTCGACGGTCAGCGTGGTGGGGCTGTCAGTTGATTCCATGGCGCTTCAGGATGTCCTCGATCTCGTCGAACTCCGACGACTCCTGCTTGCTCGCCTTGGCCCCCTTCGGGGCTCTGGCCGGCTTGGTGGCAGGGGCGGAGGCCGAGGCGGGGGCCGGTCCGGTGCTGGTCAGTTCACCGGCGGCGGCCGTGGGCTTCGTCGTGGCCGGCTTCTCCGCCGCGGGGCTCCGGCGGCCCTTGGCCACACCGGACACGACGTACAGGACCACGGAGACGCCGAACAGCGCCGCCCCGGCCCACACCGTGGGGGAGAAGATCAGGTGCGTGACCCAGCTGACCGCCGAGCGCACGACGTCCCAGACCAGCTCCAGCAGGCCGGTCAGGTAGAGCGAGACCGGCAGCAGGGACCAGGCGACACCTCGTACGCCGGCCGCCGCCCCGCGGCGCCGCCAGGCAGCCCACGAGCCGATCAGGCCGAGCAGGGTGAGACCCGCACAGAACGGCAGCAGCGTCAGATCATTGAAGTCAGGCACACACCCAGGCTCGCACAGAGATGCGCGGAACCAAGCCGGGAAGAGCCCTGAGCACACCCTGAAACCGGCGTCCGGGGACAATGGTGAGCGTGCAGCCGGATAAACGCTTGGCCTTCACCGGGTTCGACAACGACGACGGTACGGCGGACGCCGCCCTGGCCGAGGCGCTCGCCCAGCGGGACCTCGGCGCGATCCTGCACGCGCTGACCACGGCCAGGCTGCTGGTGCCGGTCGTCGCCATGCTCGGCGAGGTCGAGCACGACGAGCAGGGGCTGGCTCACGACAAGAGCTCCGACATGGCGGTGGCCCTTCTCCAGGGCCAGGACGGCCGCAACGCGCTGCTCGCGTTCACCAGCACCGACGCGTTGGCCCGCTGGAGCCCCGAGGCCCGCCCGATGCCCGCCCAGACGCAGCTGGTCGCCACCGCCGCCGTACAGGAAGGCGTCTCGGCCATCGTGCTCGACGTGGCGGGCCCCGCGCCTGGCGTCATCGAGACCGAGGACGTCCAGCGCCTGGCCGCCGGCCTCCAGGTCGTACGCCTGGAAGACGGCGGCTTCGGTTGGGTCCACCCCACCGACTAGACAACTGCGTCGATCGGTTTGCCCTTCATGGCCAACCGGCTGGTGACGGCTGTGGTGGGCAGGACCAGGAGCAGGACCACCGCCACCCAGGCCACCCCGATCCACCACGGGCCTGACGGGATCGGCCAGCCTCGCGTGGCGATGGCGATCGGGAGGACCGTGAAGGCGGCCGCGATCAGGCCGAGCACCAGGCCCAGCGCGGCGATCACCAGGTGCTCGAGGTAGAGCATGCGCAGGACCTGGCGTCGCGTCGAGCCGGTCAGGCGTTGGAGGCCGAACTCCCGGCGCCGGTCGAGCACCGCCACGGCGATGGTGTTGATCGAGGCGATCGCGGTGTACGCGATCGCGATCCCCGCCAGCAGGTAGGCGATCCACGCGTCCACCCCGAGCCCGGTGTCGAAGCCCGCACCCAGCAGCTCCCGCTCACCGGCAGTTGCCCCCGGCCACTTCCCGAGGTCGAGCGCCGCCAAGACCTTCTCAGGCGACGACGTACGGACCAGCACCTGCGACGGCAACCCGGTCGACGTGTGCGCCGCGAGCAACGCCGAAGGCAGCAGCAACGACTCGTACCCGGACGTTCCCTCCGCCAGCGCCACCACCCGCACCTTGACCAGCGCGTCGTCCCCGAGCCTCAACCCGATCTCCGAACCGACGTCCACCTTCAGCTTCCGAGCGACCCCAGGCGGCAGCGCCACCGTCTCCCCGGTCAGGTCGTCCAGCGACCCGGCCTTCACCTTCCCCTTGTACACCGGCCCGTTCACCCCGAGCAGCGGCCACGGATCGCTGGTGTGCGAGCTGTCGTACGGCTCCTCGATCCACCCCTTGCTCCGGACCAGCTCGGACGCCGCCGACACACCCTCTGTACGGCGAACAGCCTCGACCACCCCACCCGGCAACCCGCCCGTGTCAGTCACCACCACATCGGCGTACAGGTTGTCCGTGTACGCCTCGACCGCCGCCTTCTGCTGCGTCGTCTGCGCGTAGATGTTGCCCAAGGCAATCGCCGACGCGAGCACGATCGGCACCAGGATCGCCGCGAACTGCACCGCCCGGACCTGCAGGTTGATCACCGCGAGCGCCCCCGTCGGACCGCGCGACGACAAGAACTCCGTCACTCGCGGCGTCAGCGCCCGACGGATCACCAGCGGCCCCAGGACGGCGACCGCGATCGACCCCGTCAGCACCGCCGGTCCACCGATCGCCGCGGCGTCGGCCGGGCTCATGAAGATCGTCGACACCCCGATCCCGACCGTCCCGGCCGCGAACACCGCACCGATGATCATCCGCACCCGCCCAATAGCGACCGGCGGCACCAGAGCCTCGGCCAGCGCCTGGATCGGCCGGATCCGTGCCGCCCGCCCGGCCGCGATCCCGACCGTCACCCGCAGAATCACCAGCGTCAGCAAGGCCGCTCCCGCGAACGGCAGCACGCCCTGGTCGAACCGCAGCGCCGCCGGCACGATCCCGCCGCCGCTCAGCATCCCGAAGATCCATTCGCCCGCAGTGCGCCCGAGGAGCAGCCCGAGCACCAGCGCGATCGACGACACCAGCATCGTCTCGGTGACCACCATCTTCCGCACCTGACCAGGCGTCGCTCCGCTCGCGCGCAGCAGGGCCAGTTCGCGACGCCGCTGCCGGACCGACAGCCCGATCGTCGCGGACACCACAAGCGCCATCACGACTGCGACCATCCCACCGAACACCCCGGACAGGATGATCAGCGGCAGACTCGTCGCGATCCCCGCGAACTCGGCCGCGCCGCGCTCGTCGCCGGTCAGCGCCACCACCCCGGTCGGCAGGTCGAGCTGCTCGGCCAGGCCTTTCACCGGCACCCCCGCGGCCGGAAAGACCCCGATCGCGTCGACCATCCCCGGCCGCGGCGACAGCTCGCGCGCCTGCCGGTCGTTGAAGAAGATCGCCGGTACGTCGACAGCGCCCTCGGCAACACCGGCGAGCACGAAGTCGCGCGGCTCTCCCTTCACCACAACGGCAACCGGTGACCCGACCTGCGCCGAGCCGACCAGCCGCCGATCCAGCACGACCTCACCGACCGCGGGCGCCCGCCCGCCGATCAGCTTGTACGGCGTGAGCGCGGCCGAGGCCCACCCGTGCCCGTTCAGCTCGTCGCCCGGCGCCACGGCAGCCGGGACGAAGACGTCCGCAACAACCTTCGCGACTCCCGTCGTACCGGCGAGCTCGGCAGTCAGCGCCGAGGAGACCGCGTGCCGTTCGGGATACGCCACCGAGCCGCTCCCGTTCGGCGGGTGGTACGCCGGCCGCCCGGTCACCACGATCGGCGCCTCGGCCAGGCGCTGCGGCGCCGCGTTGAGCCGCAGGCCGGTTTCGAGCAGACCGCCGGCGGCGGCCATCAGCGAGCTGCCGAGCAGCACCGCGACGAAGATCGCCAGGAACGCCGCCGTACGGAAGCGCAGGCTGGACAGTGCGAGCCGGATCATCGGGTCACCTTCAGGCGGGAGAGTTGGGCGAGTTCGGCCGCGACCGACGAGGCGGTCGGCGACGGCATCTGGGACACGATCTGGCCGTCGACCAGGAAGACGACGGTGTCCGCGTACGACGCGGCGACCGGATCGTGCGTGACCATCACGACGGTCTGCCCGATCGCACGGACCTGGTCGCGCAGCAGTGCGAGCACGTCACCGGCGGTCTGGGTGTCCAGCGCGCCGGTGGGCTCGTCGGCGAAGGTGATCGCGGCGCGGCCGGCCAGTGCCCGGGCGATAGCCACCCGCTGCTGCTGGCCGCCGGACAGCTCACCCGGCCGGTGCCTGGTGCGGTCAGCCAGGCCGACCCGCTGGATCACCTCGTTGACCCACGCCTTGTCGGGGCGCTGCCCGGCCAGCGTGAGTGGCAGTACGACGTTCTGCCGCACAGTCAGTGCCGGCATCAGGTTGAAGGCCTGGAAGACGAAGGCGACGTGCTCCCGGCGCAGCTCGGTCAGGGCGGTCTCGTTGAGCCCGCGCAACGCCGTACCGGCCAGGTGGACCTCACCAGCTGACGGGGAGTCCAGTCCGGCGGCACAGTGCAGCAGGGTGCTCTTGCCGGACCCGGACGGGCCCATCACTGCGGTGAACGAGCCCTCGGCGAAGCCGTAGCTGACTCCGTCGAGGGCGGTGACGGCACCGGGACCGGTGCCGTACACCTTGCGGACGTCGGTCAGCTGAACCGGTGCGGACATCAGAGGGCCCGCAGCTGGGACTTGCGGTGGTAGGACTCGTTGGTCCACCACAGGACGCCGACGGCAGCGCCCAGCCCGAGGTCGGACCAGAGCCACCAGGGGCCGTCGAAGTGACCGAAGACGGCCAGGGTCAGCCAGACGACGAACTGGATCGCACAGACCGCCAGCCAACCGACGGTCGCGATCCGCAGCGCCAGCGTCAGCCCGTACGGCGGTACGGCGTCGGGTAGGCCGTCGAAGACCTGCCGCAGCTCGCCGCGGGTCCGGGCGACGCCGACCAGGTCGTGCCGGTCAGCGGCCTGCAGCGGCGACAGTCCGCCGAGCCGGGTGGCGCAGTCGATCTTCTCGTGCGCGGCGCGCCGGTCGGTGTCGGTCAGCGCCAGCTCGTCGGGGGAGAGCAGCGGGCCGAGGGTCGCGGTCATGGTGTTCATCTGAGGCTCCTTCGTAGCGGACCGGTGGATCGGTCCGACACGAAATAGCGTAGGGATTGAACAGTTTCAGGCGGAGGGTTCTGGGTCCCGTCTCGGGGGTGGAGCTAGCACCCCAATCCGGCCGTGAGGCTCGGTTGGCGGTCCGATCTGAGCCAGGATGGTGCCTGTGAGTGACGACCGGACCCAGCTGCCGCCGGGGCTCGCCCTGTCCTGGGGCGTGCTGCCGGTCCAGCGGCGTGGGCCGAAGCCGGCGCTGAGCGTCGAGCAGATCGTGGCCACCGGCATCGAGTTCGGCGACCGGCACGGCTTCGAGGCGATCTCGCTGCAGAAGATCGCGGCCCAGCTCGGCGTCACCACGAACGCCATGTACCGCTACGTACGCTCCAAGGACGAGCTGCTCGTCCTGGTCCAGGAGACCGCCTTCGGCCCGGCGCCCGACCTCGGCACCGGCGACTGGCGCACCGGCGCGACCGCGTGGGTGAATGCCCAGGTCGCCAAGTACGCCGCACGCCCGTGGATGCTCGACTTCCCGATCCGCGGCGCCCCGGCCACGCCCAACCTGCTCAGCTGGGTCGAGGCTCTGCTGCAGTCACTCGACTCGACCGGCCTGAGCATGCACGACAACCTCGGCTGCGTCGTCCTGCTCGACGGCTACGTCCGCAGCTACGCCACCCTGGCCCGCCAGCTCGCCGCCAGCGAGCAGGTCCCGGTCCAGGCCGAGCACGTCGGCGCCTTCCTCGTGCCACGCCTGGTCGCAGGCAACTACCCGATGCTCACCAAGCTCTACACGAACCACGAGTACGAGGACGAGCTCGACGACGACCTCGAGTTCGGCCTGACGAGGATCCTGGACGGCATCCAGGTCTTGATCGACCGGAAGGCCTGATCGACCGGCCTAGGGCAGGGCGATGCGGACCGGGCCCTGGGCGCGGGCCTCGACCCACTGGAGGTGGAAGGGGCTGCCCGGGGCGATCTCCGCGCGCCGGTGGAGGTCGGTGCGGAGGTTGTACGGCGCCGTGAGCGTGGTCGGCTCGGTCGAGTGGACGCCGCCGGCGCGGATCTCCGCGATCGCCTCGGCCAGTGCGGTCGCCGCGGGCTTGGGCTGGTGGTCGACGGTGAACAACCCGAGGTCGTACTCACGGTCCGGGAAGTCCAGCAGCTTGCGGTCGATGTCGTGGGACGACCACCAGGTGATGCCCCACAGGGCCGGGTTGTGCACGACCTGCTCGACAGTACGGCGTACGAACTCAGCCTGCAGGTCCGCCGGGATGTCAGGACCCGGTACGCCGATCTCCTGCAGCCAGACCGGCCTGGCCGGGTCCAGCGAGGTCGCGGCGGCCAGCTCGACCAGGTAGTCGGCGTGCGTGAGGGTCGCCGGGCCGAGCGGCCCGTCCACTCGAGAGACCCCGTTGAACACCCACGAGTGGACGGTGCTCAGCTCACCCAGGTCGACCACGTCGACCGGGCTGAACGGGTGGTCCGGCTTGTACCAGGCGTCGTCGAAGACCGAGTGCAACGCCAGGACGTCCGGAGCCGCTTTCTTCACCGTGGTCAGCAGCTCCTGCGCCCAGGCGGTCGAGGCCTCGGGCGTGGTCGTGCTGTCGGGCCAGAGGTTGTTGACCTCGTTGCCGAGGGTGATCGCGAAGACGTTCGGCCGTGTGGCGACCGCGGCGGCGACCTTCTCGCAGTACGCCGTGAGGCCGTCGCGCACGGTTGCGTCCTCGAACAGGCTGGCCTTGTGCCAGGTGAGCGCCCACGACGGCAGGAAGTCGAAACTCGACAGGTGCCCCTGGATGAGGTCGACCGAGACGGTCAGCCCGTGCTCGGCGGCCGCGTCGATCGTGTCCAGCAGGTCGTCGATCGCTGCCTCGCGGATGATCGCGCGGTTGGGCTGGATCCACGGCCAGATCGGGAACACCCGCACGTGGTCGAGCCCGATCCCGGCCAGGTCGGCGAAGTCCCGGCGGACCGCCGCCGGGTCGTAGTCCAGCCAGCTGTAGAACCAGCCGGCCGAGGGAACGTAGTTCGCGCCGAACCGGGGCGTGGCGGGATCCGAGAGCATGTGGATGATGCTAAAACGGTTTAGAGGATCGGGCAAACAGCGCGGGGTCAGGCCGGGGGAGCGGTGGACTCTCGGACCGTCAGGACCGGGTCTGCTGTGCGGCGGTTGATGCTGGCTGTTGGGTCGGCGATGACCTCGAGGAGCACCTCCGCCGCCTGGCGGCCGAACTCGAAGGTGTCTCGGGACAGTGCGGTCAGGGCCGGGTGCATCAGTTGGGTGAGGATCGAGTCGTCGAAGGCGACGATCGACAGCTCGCCGGGGACCGAGACGCCCATCTCCATCGCGACGCCGAGGCCGGCGACGGCCATCACGTCGCTGTCGTAGACGATCGCGGTCGGCCGGACCGCCTGCGACAGCAGCTTGCGCGTCGTGGCCGCGCCCTCCGCGTCGCTGAAGTCCGTGGCCAGCGACGGCGCCTCCAGCAGGTCGAGTCGTGGCGCCGCGTCGCGTAGCGCGCGCATCCGCCGCTGCGTGTGCTGGAAGTTCGGCGTACCGGCGACGTGCGCGATCCGCCGGTGCCCGAGCGCGGCCAGGTACTCCACCACGGCGAGCATCGCGTCCCGGTCGGACGCCCACACGGACGGCAGGTTGCCCTTGCCACCGCGCCCACCGATCACCACGGCCGGCAGCTCCAAAGCCTTCAGCTCGTCGATCCGCGGGTCCCGCACGGTCAGGTCGACGAGGATCACCCCGTCGACGCGGTGCTCGGAGTTCCACCGCCGGTACACCTCGATCTCCGCCTCGGTGTCCTCGACGATCAGCAGCTGCAGCGAGATCGAGTGCGCCGACAGCCCGGACTGCAGCCCCGACACCAGGTGCGCGAAGAACGGCTCCACCCCGAGCGTCCGTGCGGGCCGAGCGATCACCAACCCCACCGAGTCGACCCGAGAAGCGCCGAGCGCGCGAGCCGCGCTGTGCGGCCGCCACGCCATCTGCTCGGCGATCGCCAGGATCCGCGCGCGCGTCGCCTCGCTCACCCCGGGCCGCCCGTTCAGTGCGAACGACACCGCACCCTTGGACACGCCCGCGCGGTCCGCGATGTCCGCGATCGTCGGTCTGGCCATCGGCCACCTCCTGGTCGGTCCCCACCCTTGACAGCGGATTCTACGATGTGGATAGTGCAGGAGCTATACCGGTTTATCACTTCAGGAGAATTCCATGCGTAGTCGTCGTCTCGCCCCGGTGGCAGCACTCGCCGTCGCGGCGCTCACCCTGGCCGGCTGTGGCCTCGGTTCGTCCGAGGAGTCCTCGTCCGGCGCCCAGCCGACCGTCGACGCGAACGCGAAGGTGACCGGTGAGGTCAGCTTCCAGACCTGGGCGCTGAAGCCCAAGTTCACCTCGTACGTCGAAGGCGTGATCAAGGCCTTCGAGGCCAAGTACCCCGGCACCAAGGTGACCTGGCTCGACCAGCCGGGCGACGGGTACGACAAGAAGGTGCTGAGCCAGGCGTCGGCCGGTCAGCTGCCCGACGTGACCAACCTGCCGCCGGAGTTCGCGCTCCCGCTGGCCAAGCAGAGCCTGCTGCTCGACGTCGCCGCGGCCGACCCGGCCGTGAAGACCGACTACGTCGAGGGCGGCGTCACGGCGTACCAGTACCAGGGTGTCGAGGGGACGTTCGGCTACCCCTGGTACCTGAACACCGACATCGACTACTGGAACTCCACCAAGTTCGCCGCGGCCGGTCTGGACGCGAAGAACCCGCCGAAGACCTTCGACGAGCTGCTCGCGGCCGCCAAGGTGGTGCACGACAAGTCCGGCGGCAAGGAGTACCTGATGAGCCGGCTGCCCGGCATCGGCGACTTCACCAACGCCGGCGTCAAGATCCTCAGCGACGACGGCAAGAAGTTCACCTTCAACACCCCCGAGGCCGTCGCCCTGCTGGACAAGTACGCCGACGCCTACAAGAACGGCTACCTGCCGCGCGACATCCTCACGCAGGAGTACCTGGGCAACTCCAAGCTCTTCACCCAGGGCAAGGTCGCCTGGACCACCGGTGGCGGCAACGCGATCGTGGACTTCCAGAAGGACAACCCGTCGCTGAAGGGCAAGGTCGTCCCGTCGCCGGCCCTGGACACCCCGCCGCTGTACGTGCAGGGGCTGTCGGTCTCGGCCAAGTCGAAGAACCAGGCCGCCGCGATCGCGCTGGCCAAGTTCGTCACCAACGCCGAGAACCAGGCCGCGTTCGCCAAGATCGTGAACATCTTCCCGTCCACCAAGGCGTCCGCGAACGACCCGTACTTCTCCAAGAGTGACGGTACGCCGGAGAGCGACGCCAAGGTGCTCGCGTTCGAGTCGCTGGCCAAGGCCAAGTCGCTGCAGCCGGCCGTGATCAGCGGCGCGACCAACGACTTCATCAACCAGCAGATCTCGCTGGCGATCTCGGGCAAGGTGACCTCGCAGAAGGCGCTCGACGCCGCGGTCGCCAAGGCCGACCAGCTGCTCGCCCCGTAACGCGATGCGCTACCACCGGTGGTTCTCCCCGTGGGTGCTGGTCGTCCCGGCACTCGCCTGGTTGCTGGTGTTCAACCTGTGGCCGTCGATCAACACCGTGATCCTGTCGTTCACCAACGCCAGGCCGATCGGCGGCGGGACCTTCGTCGGACTGAAGAACTTCGAGGCCCTGCTGCACGACGAGCAGCTGCGCTACGCGTTGCTGAACAGCGTGATCTACATGATCGTCTGCCTGCCGTTCCTGACGATCGTGCCGTTGGCGCTGGCGGTCCTGGTCGAGAAGAAGCTGCCCGGGATCACGTTCTTCCGGACCGCCTTCTACACGCCGGTGGTGGCGTCCGCGGTCGTCGTCGCGCTGATCTGGCAGTGGATCCTCGACGACCGCGGCCTGGTCAACGGGATGGCCGAGAAGCTCGGCGTGATCTCCGGCCCGCTGCCGTTCCTGTCCGACCAGTGGTTGCTGCTGTTCAGCGCGATCAGCCTGACGATCTGGAAGGGGCTCGGCTACTACATGATCATCTACCTGGCCGCGCTCGGGAACGTCGGCCGTGAGTTGCACGAGGCGGCCGCGGTCGACGGGGCCAGTGCGTTCCGGCGGTTCACGAACATCACGATTCCCGGCGTCCGGGGAACGATGATCCTGATCGCGATCCTGATCTCGGTGTCGGCCCTGCGGGTCTTCTCCGAGCTGTTCATCCTCAGTGGTGGCAACGGCGGTCCGGGTGGTCGCGACTCGTCGGTGGTGATGCTGATCCAGCAGTACAGCCAGGGCTTCGAGGGCAACCTCGGCTACGCGTCCGCGCTGTCGATCGTGCTCTTCTTCGTCACCGTCGTACCGATGCTGGCGTTGGCCCGGCTCAACCGGAAGGCGGCGGACGCATGAGTGTGGTCACCGATCCGGCCCGGCCGGTCGCCGTACCGGACGAACCCGGTACGCCGGAACGCAAGCGCAAGCGCGGCACCTTCAGCTTCAACGCGATGTCGCCGACCGAGAAGGTCGTCCGCTACGTCCTGCTCGTGTTCGTGCTGCTGATCACGATCGGGCCGTTCCTGTGGCAGCTGTCCACGTCGCTGAAGGGATCCGGCGAGGACATCTACACCCGGATCCCGCGGCTGCTGCCGGCCCAGCCGACGCTCGACCACTACGGCGCGGTGGCCGACACCATCCCGGTCTGGGACTACATGCGGAACTCGCTGCAAGTCGCCGTACTGGTTGTCGGAGGCAACATCATCGGGTCGTCGCTGGCCGGCTTCGCGCTGTCGCGGCTGCAGTTCAAGGGCCGCAAGCTCGTGCTCGGGCTGTTCCTGGCGACGCTGGTGCTGCCGGGCGAGGTCACGATCATCTCGCAGTACGTGACGGTCCGGGAGTTCGGTCTGGCCAACACGCTGTTCGGCGTCGCGCTGCCCGGCATGATCGGCGCGCTGAACGTGCTGCTGATGTACAACGCGTTCCGCTCGCTCCCGCTCGAGGTCGACCAGGCCGCGATCGTCGACGGCGCGAACGTCTGGCAGCGCTTCCGCTACATCGCGCTGCCGAGCGTCCGCGGCACGATCAGCGTGGTCGCGATCTTCGCCTTCATCGGCGCCTGGGACGACTTCCTCTGGCCGCTGATCGTGCTCACCGACCCCGACAAGTACACGCTGACCGTCGGCCTGCAGTACCTGTCCGGCACCTTCAGCAACAACCCCCGCCTGATCGCCGCCGGCACGATGATCGCCTTCATCCCGATCGTGATCGTCTTCGCCACCCTCCAGCGCTTCTTCTTCAAGGGCGTCGAGGAAGGCGCGGTCAAGGGCTAGTACGCCGTACGACGGCAGGGCGGTGCAAGCGCCGACCTGCCCGAAGCCTCAGCCCCGGTCGCCGTGCGCGGCCGGGGCTGCCTTCGGTGATCTGCCGAACATGTTCGTTACGAACTTGTTCGGAGCGAACATGTTCGTTATGGTCGGAGGGTGACTGAGGACAGGGAGCCGCGAAGTCGGCGGGAGCGGCCGGCGAAGGCGGCGTTGACGCGGGACGGGATCGTGCGGACCGCGGTCGGGCTGGTGCGGGCCGAGGGGTTGAAGCGCGTGACCATGCGGCGGCTGGCGGACGAGCTGGATACGGGCGCGGCCTCGCTCTACGTCTACGTGCGGAACACGGCTGAGCTGCATGCCGCCGTACTGGACGAGCTGCTCGGGTCTGTCGAGCTCACGCCGACGGCGGGGGACTGGCACGAGCGGCTGGAAGCGGTGCTGACGTCGTACGAGGGTGTGCTGATGGAGTACCCCGAGCTCGCGCAGGCGGCGCTCGTGGCGCGGCCGTCGGGGCCGAACTACCTGGATCTCATCGAAACGCTGCTGGCGCTGCTGGACGAAGGCGGCGTGGCGAAGGACCGGGCGGCGTGGGGGATCGACCTGCTGCTGCAGTTCGTGACCGCGTCGGCGGCCGAGCACGCCGGTGAGAAGGACCCGGGTGAGTGGGACCCGCTGACGAAGAGGCTTCGCGCGGTGGACCCAGGCGTACACCCGCAGCTCGCGGCGCACGGGGAGGACCTGCTCTCCGGTCCGGGGGAAGCGCGACTGACGTGGGGACTCCGCGTCCTGATCAACGGAGTGCGCGACACTCCACGGCCGGAAGGAACGCCATGATCGCAATCGTCGGAGCCGGGCTCGGTGGCTTGATGCTGGCCCGCATCCTGCATGTGAACGGCGTCGAGGCGACGATCTACGAGCTCGACGCGTCGCCGGACGCCCGCACGCAGGGCGGCATGCTCGACATCCACGAGGACTCCGGTCAGGTCGCGCTGCGCGCGGCCGGCCTGTACGACGGGTTCGAGCGGCTCGTCCATCCCGGCGGGGAGGCGATGCGCATCTACGACCGGTACGCCGTACTACGGCACGAGGACAAGGGCGGGACCGGTCGCCCGGAGGTGCATCGGCGGGATCTACGGAACCTGCTGATCGACAGCCTGCCGGAGGGGACGATCCGGTGGGGCTCGAAGGTCACCGAGGTCACCGCTGGCCGGCTAACACTGGTTGACGGATCTGTTGTCACTGCAGGTCTGGTGGTTGGTGCGGACGGTGCTTGGTCGAAGGTGCGGCCGCTCGTGTCGCCCGCGCTTCCGGCGTACGAAGGCCTGTCGTTCGTCGAGCTGGATCTGATCGGCGAGCACCGCGATGCCGCCGACCTGATCGGCGACGGCATGATGTTTGCTCTGGGCAACAACCGTGGATTCCTCGCGCACCGCGAGCCCGACCGTTTGCACGTGTACGTCGCGCTGCGGCTTCCCGAGGGCGAGGCGCCGACCGGCAAGGACGAACTGCTGGCCGAGTTCGCCGGGTGGGACGAGCGGTTCTTCGACCTGATCCGATCCGCCGACGGTCCGCTCGTGTCGCGCCCGATCCACGCTCTGCCGATCGGCCACCGCTGGCCGCGCGTCCCCGGCGTCACCTTGCTCGGCGACGCCGCTCACCTGATGTCGCCGTTCGCCGGAGAAGGCGCGAACCTCGCGCTCCTCGATGCCGCCGACCTGGCCGCAGCCCTGCTCGAGCACCGCGACGACACCGAAGCCGCGCTCACGCAGTACGAGCAGTTGCTCTTCCCCCGCAGCGAGGAGGCGGCAGCTGGGTCCGCCGCCAACATGGGTCTGCTCTTCGCCCCAAACGCGCCGGACGGCGCGGTGGACTTCTTCGCGCAGATGGCTGACTAGCGGCGGCGGGAGGCCTTCGGGTGGACCTCGCCGGTGTACTTCTCGCCGGGGCCGGTGCCGGGCTCGTCGGGGATGGTGGAGGCTTCCTTGAAGGCGAGCTGGAGCGAACGCAGCCCGTCGCGCAGGGGAGCGGCGTGGTGGTGGCCGAGGCTCGGGGCGGCGGCGTCGAGCAGGCCGGCCAGGGCGTCGATCAGCGAGCGGGCCTCGTCGAGGTCCTGGTGCTCGGGCAGGTCCTCGGCCAGGCCGAGGTTGACGGCGGCGGCGCTCATCAGGTGCAGGGCCGCGGTCGAGATGATCTCCACGCTCGGTACCTCGGCGATGTCGCGGGAGACGGTCGACATCGGGTCCACCCGCGACTCCTCCACGGCGGGGGAGTCGGCAGGGGCATCAGGCGAAGTGGAGATCGGGTCGGTCATGCTGTTACTCTTACATGGCGACCGACTCGGTCTGACGGTGACCCCTGAGCGGAATAGTTCAGGGCCGCCAACGGTTCGAGTCTAAGCGGAGGGCCACCTCCCACCCAGTCGACGAAGAGTCGGCGGGTCCCGGTCACGCCGAGGTTTCCGGCTTCACCGCCGGAGCAACCGCGGCGATCGTACGGCGAACCACCCAGCGGTCAGGGGTTGGCGGGTCGTCGATCTGGGAATTGGGCCTTCGTGTGGATCGCGCACGGAGGCTTTTGTCGTTCCTGACAGGAATCTCCGGGGCAGCGGTCAGCAGGTGGCACCAGTATCGAACAACCCAGGAGGACCCATCACCATTGAACTGCGCGTCAACGAGCGCATCCGCGTTCCCGAGGTGCGTCTGGTCGGACCGAACGGTGAGCAGGTAGGCATCGTCCGGATCGAAGACGCTCTTCGGTTGGCACAGGAAGCCGATCTCGACCTGGTCGAGGTTGCAGCGACGGCACGCCCGCCGGTCTGCAAGCTGATGGATTTCGGCAAGTACAAGTACGAGACCGCGCAGAAGGCGCGCGAGTCCCGCCGGAACCAGACCAACACCGTCATCAAAGAGATGAAGCTGCGGCCGAAGATCGACCCGCACGACTACGAGACCAAGAAGGGTCACGTCGTCCGCTTCCTCCGTGCCGGTGACAAGGTGAAGATCACGATCATGTTCCGTGGTCGCGAGCAGTCCCGCCCCGAGCTGGGGTTCCGGCTGCTGCAGCGGCTGGCCGAAGACGTCACCGAGCTCGGCTTCGTCGAGTCCTCGCCGCGTCAGGACGGCCGGAACATGATCATGGTGCTCGGACCGCACAAGAAGAAGTCCGAGGCGCGCGTGGACGTGGAAGCCGAGAAGGCCAAGAAGCTTGCCGAGCACGAGGCCGAGCAAGAGGCCGAGCGCCTCGAGCGGGCCGCGCAGCTCCAGCAGTTCGAGGCCGAGAAAGCAGCCGGCGCCACCAAGAAGCCGAAGGGTCCGGCCGACAACCTCGACCCGGAGTGATCCGTCGCTCCGGCCGTTGAGGCCGGAGCCGGACCACCGGTTCGAGTCAACGAAGAAACGAGAGAACACAGCCATGCCGAAGATGAAGACCCACTCGGGGATGAAGAAGCGTGTCCGGGTCACGGGCTCGGGCAAGATCCGCCGCGAGCAGACCGGTGTCCGCCACCTCGCCGAGGCGAAGTCGTCCAAGCGCAAGCGTCGCCTGTCCGGCACCGTCGAGGTCGCACCCGCGTACGTCAAGAAGGCCAAGAAGCTTCTCGGCATCTGAGCCTCGCCCCTTTTCCCCGGACATCCCCGCCGCGTGGGTACCATCCCCGCCGGCGCAGAAGTACAAGGAGTAACACCTCATGGCACGCGTGAAGCGGGCAGTCAACGCCCACAAGAAGCGCCGGGTCGTACTCGAGCAGGCCAGCGGCTACCGCGGCCAGCGCTCGCGCCTGTACCGCAAGGCGAAGGAGCAGGTCACCCACTCGCTCGTCTACGCCTACCGTGACCGCAAGGCGCGCAAGGGCGACTTCCGCAAGCTGTGGATCCAGCGGATCAACGCCGCGACCCGCGCGGAGGGCCTGACCTACAACCGGTTCATCCAGGGCCTGCGGCTGGCCGAGGTCGAGGTCGACCGCAAGATCCTGGCCGACCTGGCCGTCAACGACCCGGCCGCGTTCAGCGCGCTCGTCGTCGTGGCCAAGGCTGCTCTGCCGGCGGACGTCAACGCGCCGTCGACCGCGGCCTGAGCATCACCGCACCCAGTAGTAGCACTCGAGTGGCGAGCCCTGGTCTGCTGACCGCGCAGTCTGTGCGGATCAAGCAGGCCCGCAGGCTCGCCACTCGCGCGTTCCGCCGCAAGACCGGCCGCTTCCTGGTCGAAGGCCCCCAAGCCGTCCGGGAAGCGCTCGAGCACCGCGAGCGCGTCGTCGAGGTGTACGCCGAACCTGACGTCGCCACCCGGCACCGCGACCTGCGGGACCTGGCGACGGTCGCCGGCGTGCCCTGGTTCGAGGTGAACCGGGCCGCCGTCGAAGCGCTCAGCGAGACCGTCACGTCCCAGGGCGTGGTCGCGGTCTGCTCACTCGTCGACGTCTCGCTCGACGAGGCAGTACGGCGTACGGCGTCGCTCGTCGCCGTCGGAGTCCAGGTCCGCGACCCGGGCAATGTCGGCACCCTGATCCGGACCGCCGACGCGGCCGGCGCGGACGCCGTCGTGCTGTCCAGCGAGTCCGTCGACCCGCACAACCCGAAGGCCGTCCGGGCCAGCGTCGGCAGCCTGTTCCACCTGCCGATCTCGCTCGACGTGGACGTCCCGGCCGCCGCGAAGGCGTGGCGGGACCAGGGCATCCAGGTTCTCGCCGCCGACGGCTACGGCAGCTTCGACCTCGACGAGTGCATCGACGACGGCACCCTCGCCAAGCCGACCGTCTGGCTGTTCGGCAACGAGGCCCACGGCTTGCCCGACGGGTACGACGCGATCGTCGACCGTTCGGTGAAGGTCCCGATCTACGGCCGCGCCGAAAGCCTCAACCTGGCCACCGCCGCCGCCGTCTGCCTCTACGCCTCAGCCCGGGCCCAGCGCATCGACAACGAGCAGCAGAACGTCAACGACCAGCACTGAGGCGGTTCTCCAGGCCGTCGAGAAGGCTGTCGAGGCCGTAGGAGAAGGACTCGTTCTGGAGCTGGTCCATGTCGACGACGCGGCGGCGCTGGACGGACTCGTGCATGCGGGGGTCCATCGTGGTGAGGTGGTCGACCTCGGCGAGGATCTCCTGGTTGCGTTCGGCGACGGTGCGGCCGGAGCGGCGGACCGAGGCCTGCCAGGCGGCCTGGGAGTTCGCGTTGCCGAAGACGAACGACAAGACGGCGCCCATCGAGTAGTCGATGTCGCGGCCGGTGAAGCCGGCGGCGGCGAACAGGGCCAGGCCGCGTGATCCCATGCTGATCGCGTTCGGGCCGATGCTCGGGCGGGTGTAGATCACCTCGGGCACCCAGCCGTGCCGCAGGACTGCGGCGCGCAGGTTGTGCGCGAGCAGCAGTACGCCGGCTCGCCAGCCGGCCAGTTCGGCGTCGGGGACGTCGATCTCGCCGTACACCTCGTCGATCACCAGATCGATCAGGTCGTCCTTGGTCTGCACGTGCCAGTACAGGCTCGTCGCGCCTGAATCCAGGCGGGCGGCGAGCTTGCGCATGCTCAGGCCGGCCAGGCCCTCGGTGTCGAGCAGCTCCATCGTCGCCTTGACGATCTGGTCGCGGCTGAGCGTCTCGCGGGCCGGAGCTGCGGTCCGCTGCCTCGTCCAGATCGATTCCATGGGCTCATTCTAATCTGACTCGCACAGTGTTCCAGTTCGTCGTACAGTGTGCGAGTGACTAGTACATCGTTCGAGTCGAGCCAGGCCGGGCATCCCCGGCGCTGGTGGATCCTGCTGATTCTGTGTCTGAGCGTGATGGTGCTGGTGGTCGACAACACCGTCCTCAACCTGGCCATCCCGTCGCTGATGCGCGACCTGTCCGCCACCCCGGCCGACGTGCAGTGGATCATCGACGCCTACATCCTGGCGTTCGCCGGCCTGCTGCTGACCGCCGGAAGTCTGTCCGACCGGTACGGCCGGCGCCGGATGCTGATCATCGGACTGATCGTGTTCGGGCTGGCCTCGTTGCTGGCCACGCTGGCGGCGAACCCGTGGCAGCTGATCGCCTGCCGCGGGCTGATGGGCGTCGGCGGCTCGCTGCTGATGCCGAGCACGCTGTCGTTGCTGTTCACGGTCTTCCCGCCGGAGGAGCAGCGCAAGGCGATGGCCGCCTGGTCCACCGTCGCGATGGTCGGCGTGGTCGCCGGGCCGACGATCGGCGGCGTACTGCTCGAGCACTTCTGGTGGGGCTCGATCTTCCTGATCAACGTGCCGATCGCGGTGCTGGCGATCATCGGGACGATCGCGCTGATCCCCGAGTCGAAGGGCCCGGCGCGGGCAGTCGATCCTGTCGGCGCGCTGCTGTCGGTCGTCGGGATGTCCGCGGTGGTCTGGGCGATCATCTCGATCCCGGCCGACGGTCTCGGCTCGGGCCGCGTGCTCGGTGGGCTCGCGGTCGGCGTGCTCGGACTGATCGCTTTCGCTGTGTGGGAACGGCGAACGCCGCACCCGATGGTCCCGCTGCAGCTCTTCAAGGACCGCAACTTCAGCGGGACGAGCCTGTCGATCGTGCTGCTGTCGTTCACCGCGGGCGGACTCCTGCTCGCGCTGACGCAGTACCTGCAGTTCGTGCTGGCCTACAGCCCGCTCAAGGCCGGCCTCGCGCTGATTCCGTACGCCGTGTCCGCGATGCTCTTCAACGGCGTCGGCGCGACGCTGGGCAAGAAGTTCGCCGACCGCACGCTGATCGCGACCGGCCTGGCCGTCATCGCCGCGGGCTTCGGGATCCTGACGCAGGTCACGATGGACACCGGGTACGGGCTGCTGATCGTCGGCCTGATGGTGATGGGTATCGGCGGCGGCCTGGCCGGCCCGGCGGCGTACACGTTGCTGATGCAGGCCGTCCCCGCCGAGCACCGCGGAGTCGGCTCGGCGATGAACGACACCGTCCAGCAGACCGGCGCCGCGCTGTCGGTCGCCGTACTGGGCAGTGTGCTGGCTGCGGCGTACTCGGCTGCTCTGCCGGACTCGGTGCCTGCCCGCGAGTCCATCGCTGACACGCTGGCTCTGGGCCCGGAGTTCGCTCAGGTGGCCCGCGAGGCCTTCACGGACGCCATGTCGATCGCTATGACGGCCGGTCTGATCGGAGCAGCAGCAGGCACGCTGGTCGCGCTGTTCGTCCTGCCGCGCAGGTCGGCCGTTGCCGCCGAGCCGGAGTCGGAGCTGGAAGCCGAGCACGCCGGCTGACCTTGCAGCGGTGAGAATGTGGCGGTGAGAGACGGGTTGCCATTCAGGCAGAGCGGACGGTTCTGGCGGGGCAACCTGCACACGCACTCGAACGAGTCGGACGGCGCGCTGTCGCCGGCCGAGACCGTGCGGATCTACCAGGACGCCGGCTACGACTTCCTGGCTCTCACCGACCACTTCCGCCCCGAGCACGGCTACCCGGTGACAGACACCCGGCCGCTCCGCTCCGACGGCTTCACCACGTTGATCGGCGCCGAGCTCCACGCGCCACGGACCGAGGCCGGCCAGTCCTGGCACATCGTGGCAGTAGGCCTGCCGCTGGACTTCCCGCCACCCAGCCCCGAGGAGACTGGGCCGGAGCTGGCGTGGCGGGCTCGGTCAGCGGGTGCGTTCGTGGGCATGGCACACCCGTCCGCGTCGCTGCTCACGGCCGTTGACGCCGAGAGCCTCGACGCGGCCCACTCGGTCGAGGTCTACAACGCTCTGGCCGACCGGGAGAACCGGGGCGACAGCTGGCATCTCACCGACGTACTGCTGAATCGCGGGCATCGGCTGACGGCGTACGCCGCTGACGACGCGCACCTGCAGCCGCAGGACCCGCTGCCGTGTGCTGCTTGGGTGCAGGTGCGTGCGGAGACCCTGGAGCCGGACCCACTGCTCGCAGCACTCAAGGCCGGCCACTTCTACTCCAGCACGGGCCCTGAGCTGTACGACGTACGCATCGACGACGGTGTCGTGACTGTGCAGTGCTCGCCGGTCGTGAAGGTGCTGCTCAGCGGAGGTGCGCCCGGGGCCGAGGTGGTGCAGGGGACCGACCTGACCGAGTGTTCGCTACCGCTGGAGATGTTCCGCGGCCGGCACTGCCGGGTCACCGTCGAGGACGCGGCAGGTGGGCGTGCGTGGACCAATCCGATCTGGCTGTCAGCCGTTGCCGAGCCAGAAGCGGGTCAGGATGATGCCGGTGACGAACAGGGCCCAGGCACCGATCACGACCGCGTGGTAGCCGCTGAGTGAGCGCACCCAGCGGGTGTCGCGGAAGTTGTGCAGGGTGACGTACCAGAACGTCGGGATCGTCACCGCCCACACGACCATGCAGTACGGGCAGAGCGCGCCGATCGTGTAGATGCTCTGGTAGGCCAGCCAGTGGATCAGTACGGCGGCAGCGCTGACGCCGACCTGCAGGCCGAGCCAGATCCAGCGCGGGAACCGTACGCCGCTGAGCAGCAGGACGCCAAGCGTGGTGACGATCGCGAAGCCGCCGATGCCGAGCAGCGAGTTCGGGAAGCCGAACAGGGAAGCCTGCGGCGTCACCATCACCGAGCCGCACGACAGCACCGAGTTGATGCTGCAGCTCGGCGTGTAGTTCGGGTCGGTGAGCAGGTGGAACTTCTCCACGGTCAGCACGAACGCGGCCAGGAACCCGATCGCCCCGCCAACGGCCAGCAGCCACTTCAGGCCGGTGGCGGGGTCGCCGGTCTCCGGACCGGCTTCGGTCGCTGGGGCGGTGAGGTCCGCGTTCGTCATCACGTGCTGCCTTCGGGTCGTCGGACGATGCTCCCGATTGTGCCGCACCGTCACCAATCGCTCACCGCAGCGGTAGCTGGACCAGGTCGCGATCGGCCAGGCCCCAGGCGTGATGCGTCGGGCGGCCGCGCACCGGACTCAGCTGCGGGACCGTGTACCAGCCGTCGCCGAGCTTGTTCACCAGTAGTCGCGCCTGGCCGGGTCCGGGGCCCAGCTGGTAGAGGTTGCCGCCGAAGTTCGTCTCGACGTACACCCGGTCCTCGTGGACGAAGATCTCCCCGTAGCCCGACAGGTTGGTCGTCGCACGCACCACCTCGCCGGTGCGCAGGTTGTAGGTGAACCACCCGCCGCTGGTGCGCTTCAGTACGCCGTACAGGAGACCGCGGTGGATCGCGACGCTCTGGATGGACCGTTCACCGGCCAGCGGTTCGGCGGTCCAGAGCAGGCGGCGGCGCCGGAGGTCGAACGCGCCGATCGCGGCCGAGGTCCGGGTCGGGGTGATGCCGCCGCCGCCGACCACGTCGCCGCCGAGGTAGGCGATGCCGTCGACGATCGACACCGACATGATGCTCTGGTCCGGCAGCAGGTTCGGGTAGACGTCCATTCGGCCGGTCCGGACGTCCAGCAGGGTGAGCGCGCCGACCAGCTTGCCGGTTCCCGGCGCGGAGGCGATCGCCAACAGTCCGGTCCGTTCGTCGTACGCCGCCTGCCAGGGCCGGAGCTGCTCGTGCCCGATGATCCCGAAGCTGTGCACCTCCGTGGTCCGCGGGTCGATCCGGACCACCTCGGTGCTCGGGTAGAGCGCGGAGTACAGGTGGCCGTCCTGCCAGGTCAGCGTCTTGGCCTCACCCGGCACGCGGATCCGGCGGCTGGTCCGCCGGGTGAGCGAGTGCTCGGTGACGACCCAGTGCCCGCCGACGTACAGGTGGGGCATGCCGAGCTCGATGGACTGCGGCTTGTCGGCCGCGGGCTCGAACCCGGCGTCGACCAGGTCGAGCAGCTCGAACTGTCCGGTGCCGAGATCGAGCCACCACAGCACGCCCGACCCGGTCGCGCCGAGCAGTGTGCCGCCGTCGAGCAGCACCAGCCGGCGGTGCTCGTCGGCCGGCGCCGGTGTCGCCACCGCGGTGAGTGTCACGTCGTCCGGACCGCACGACCACACTGTCCCCGCGCCGCGAGTGGTCACGTACGCCGTACCGTCCGCGCCGACCACGATCGCGTCGATGCCGGTCTGGCCGCTCGGCAACGGCACCACCCGGACGTTCCCGCCGTCGAGATCCATGCTGAGCAAGGCGCCGCTGCTGCCGACGAAGAGCCGGTCGGCCGTGGCCGCGAACGGCCCGAAGGTCTGCCCGCGGACGGCGTCCGGCGTGAGGTCGCGGAAGCCGCCGCCGGTTCGGTCGTAGGCGACAAGCTGGGCCGGCGTGTAGATGCCCGCGTACACCGACGAACCGGCCGCGCCGACGTACCGGCCGTACTGCGCTCCTGCCACCGGAGCGCCGAGCCGGGTCAGGGCCTGCGTGGCCGGATCGATCTGCCAGACCGTGCCGTTGGGATAGCTGACCGCGAAGACCTGGCCGTCGGGAGCCGTCACCAGGTCCCAGACGAAACCGCCCGCGCCGGCCAGGCTGCCGACCCGGGTCAGGGCAGCGGTCGCGGGGTCGAAGCAGTAGACGTCGGCGACCGGGTAGAGCCCGACGTAGATCTTGCCCGCGGCGACCGTCATCGCCCAGCCGCCTTCGCCGACCGGCAGGTCGGTGGTGCGGACGACGCGGCGGGTCGCGAGGTCGACCTCGACAAGCTTCGGCGGCACAATGCCGCGGGTGATCAGGTAGGCCCGCCCGTCGTGCACGGCCATCGCGACCACCGCTGCCGTCGAGCAGGCCGGTCCGAACCGGGGCAGCGTGGAGCCGTCCACCGGTGCGGCAGAGGGGCCCGCGAGAGCCGGCGTCGTGGCGGAGGGGCCTGCGAGAGCCGGCGTCGTGGTCAGGGCGGCCGCCGTACCGGCGAGGATGCTTCCGGCCAGTACCGTGCGCCGCGACACCGTCCGTGCCGGGTCTCCTGCTGCGTTCTGCGTCATCGGTGGGCTCCCGCCGGGTCGGTGATGCGGACCAGGTCGCGGCCCTTGATCGTGTAGAGGGCGTCGCCGGAGTGGGAGGCCGTGATCAGCGGGTAGCTGTAGATCTGGGCGTCGAGTCCGTCGACGACCGTGGTGACGGCCGGCACGCGTCCCGGGCTGACCTCGAAGACGCGCTTGCTGTCGGTGCCGAACAGCCGGCCGCGGGCGATCGCCAGCCGGCTCTGGCTGGTACCGATCGTCTGCGTGCTGAGCACCTTGCCGGTGCGCTGGTCGAGTACGGCGAGCCGGCCGTCGTCGGTGGTGGCGTAGAGCCGGCCGCGGTACGGCACGACGTCGCTGAACGCCTGCGCGCCAGGGGCCGCCGCGATCTCCCACAGGGTCCGGTTCCGGCGCAGGTCGAAGGCGACGACTGTTGCCTCCGGCAACACCGGAGTGGTGCCGAGGCTGTTGCGGGTCGCGCCGCCGAGGTAGGCGATACCGTCGTCGGCCCCGACCGACCGCACCGACTGGTGCGGCACCACGCCGCGGTGCACCTCGCGCCGCCCGGTCCCGAACTGCTGCTCGGTCAGCGTCCCGTCGTACTTGCCGTAGTCGGGTTCGGTCGAGATCAGCAGCGTCCGCGTCCGCTCGTCGTAGGCCTCGTCGGTCGGGCGGGTCTGCTCGTTCTCGATCCGGCCGTACTCGTGCAGCCCGGTGCCGTCGGGTTTCATCGCCCAGAGCCGGGCCAGCGTGTAGACGCCGAGATAGACGTCGCGACCGACCGGCGTGAGGGTCTTGGCCTCGCCGGGCAGGAAGACCCGGTGGTTCGTGCCCGCCTTCAGATCGTGCACCTGGATCCCGGCCTTGCCGCTGACCAGCACGGTGTCCCGCGTCGCCGCGATGCCCATCGCCTGCTCCGGCGCGGGCGGAAGTCCCGCGGCGCCGAGATCGGTGCCGCTGAAGGTGCCGGCCGACTCGTCGAAGGTGACGACCTCGCTGGTCAGCTCGGCCCGGATCGTGCCACCGTCGACGAAGATCCGGTTGAAGTACGCCCCGTCGTACGGCGAACCGAGCCGTTGCAGCTCACCGCCCCGGCTGCGGTACAGCGTGCCGGACGGGCGGGTGCCCAGGTACACGTCTCCGGTCGGTTCGTCGACGGTGATCGCGGTGACGTACTGGTCGCCGCCCGGAGGTTGTACCTCGACCGGCTCGGCCAGGTTCGCGGTGTCGAACACCAGCATCGTCCCGGTCGGGGACAGGCCCGCGGCCAGCTTGCCGCCGGCCAGCGCGAGGGTGGCGACGAAGGTCCGGTCGGCGTACCGGGCGGGCAGCACGTCGCGCCGCTCGCCGCTGATCCGGTCGATCGCGATCAGGTGGGCCTTGGTGCCGACGCCCGCGTAGATGGTGGTCTCGTCGGCCGCGATGCTGCGCACGTACTGCTCGCCGGGGAAGGCGGCGCCGTACGAGCGGGTGGCGCCGGTCGCCGGGTCGTACTCGTGCACGCCGCCGTCCGGGTAGGTGCCGGCCACGATCCGGCCGTCGGGCGTGGCCGCGATCGACCAGATGAACGAGCCGAACCGCGCGACCTTGGTCAGCGCGCCCGTGGTGGTGTCGATCTTGTAGACGTCGCCCGGCGTGTAGAGGCCGATGTAGAGATCGGTGCCGACGTGGGTCATCGCCCAGGCGCCGGCGCCGGTGGGAAGGGCGATCTTCTGTTCGATCTTCTGGGTGGCCGGGTCGAACGCGCCGACCTGGACCGGGGAGACGCCGGAGCTCGCGGTCCAGATCCGGTCGCCGACCTGCTCGGCGACGCTGGTCGAGGTGACCGCGGAAGCCGGGCCGAGGTTCTCCGCTGCGAGTGTGGGCGGCGCGGCGGCCGCGCTCGGGCCGGCGGTGAGGGTCAGGAACAGGGCGCCGATGACGGCGACGATGAGGGCCGATGGTGCTGATCGCTGGTGCACAACGCCTCCCGGTACGGACGGGCACGGGTTACGGGCATGGCAGAAACCGAATTAAGGGCATGCTGAAATTAACCGGGACCCTACGATCGGCGGCCCGGGGAGTCAACAGATCGAGCGCGTGAACTTGCGCGGGGGTGTCCGCGACCACGCAACAATGCGCATCGATGGTTCCTGTGGACAACCGATTCACGCTCGGGCGCCGTGGGTTCCTAGACTGCCAGCAGCAGGTTAGGTATCAGCGACCCGAGAGTGAGCCATGTCCGGTCCCAACAAGAACTACGACCCCGTCGAGGTGACTCCGTTGCACGCCGACGAGGTCGAACGGACGCGGGACGAGGCCCTCGACGCCTTCCGGACCGCGGCCGACCTGTCGGCGCTGCAGGAGGCCAAGCTGGCCCACCTCGGCGAGCGGTCGCCGATCGCGCTGGCCAACCGCGAGATCGGCGCGCTGCCGCCGCAGGGCCGCAAGGAAGCCGGTCAGCGGATCGGCTCGGCCCGCAAGGCGATCAACGACGCGTACGCCGGCCGCCTGGCCGTGCTCGAGGCCGAGCACGAGGAGCGGATGCTCGCGACCGAGCAGGTCGACGTGACGCTGCCCTGGACCAGCCCGCAGCCCGGTGCCCGGCACCCGCTGTCGCTGATCTCCGAGCAGATCGCCGACGTCTTCACCGCGCTCGGCTGGGACGTCGCCGAGGGTCCCGAGGTCGAGGCCGAGTGGCTGAACTTCGACGCCCTGAACTTCCAGCCCGACCACCCGGCGCGGCAGATGCAGGACACCTTCTTCGTCGAGCCCGCGGGTTCCGGGACGGTCCTGCGGACCCACACGTCGCCGGTGCAGGCCCGGTCGATGCTGACCCGCAAGCCCCCGATCTACGTGATCTGCCCGGGCCGCGTGTTCCGCACCGACGAGCTGGACGCGACGCACACGCCGGTCTTCTACCAGGTCGAGGGCCTCGTGGTGGACGAGGGCATCACGCTCGCGCACCTGAAGGGCACGCTGGACCACTTCGTCGTGTCGATGTTCGGCGAGGGCCTGGAAGCGCGGCTGCGGCCGAACTTCTTCCCGTTCACCGAGCCGTCGGCCGAGGTCGACCTCAAGTGCTTCGTCTGCCGCGGCGCCTCCGTCGGCAACCCCGACCGCCCGTGCCGCACCTGCGGCAGCGAGGGCTGGATCGAGTGGGGCGGCTGCGGCGTCGTCAACCCGCGGGTCCTGCAGGCCTGCGGCATCGACCCCGAGCGGTACTCGGGATTCGCGTTCGGGATGGGCCTGGAGCGGACGCTGATGTTCCGCAACGGGGTGGAGGACATGCGGGACATGGTCGAGGGTGACGTGCGGTTCAGCCGCCAGTTCGGGATGGAGATCTGATGCGGGTCCCACTGTCGTGGCTTCGTGAGTACGTCGAGCTGCCGGACGGCGTGACCGGCCGCCAGGTCGGCGAGAAGCTGATCCGCGCCGGGCTCGAGGTGGAGACCGTCGTCGAGTCCGACCTGACCGGGCCGCTCGTGGTCGGCAAGGTGCTGACCTTCGAGCCGGAGCCGCAGAAGAACGGCAAGACCATCCGCTGGTGCTCGCTCGACATCGGCAAGGACGAGCCGCAGTGGGTCGTCTGCGGCGCGGACAACTTTGCCGTCGGCGACCTGGTCGTCGTCGTGCTGCCCGGCGCGGTGCTGCCGGGCGGGTTCGCGATCGCGGCCCGCAAGACCTACGGCCACGTCTCGGCCGGGATGATCTGCTCCAGCACCGAGCTCGGCCTGGGCGACGACGGTACGCACGGCATCGTCGTGCTGAAGCCGGGCGAGGCGACGCCGGGCGACGACGCGATCGAGCTGCTGTCGCTGCGCGACGACGTGCTCGACATCGCGGTCACGCCGGACCGTGGGTACTGCTTGTCGATCCGCGGGGTCGCTCGCGAGGCCGCGACGGCGTACGGGGTTCCGTTGAAGGACCCGGCCGGGCTTGCGGTCAACGGCTCGGGCGAGGGTGGTTACCCGGTGCGCGTCGACGACGCCGACGGGTGCAGCGTGTTCGTGACGCGGACGGTGACCGGGATCGACCCGAAGGCGCCGTCGCCGCGCTGGCTGCAGCAGCGGCTGGTCGCGTCGGGCATGCGGCCGATCTCGATCGGGGTCGACGTCACCAACTACGTGATGCTCGAGCTGGGCCAGCCGATCCACGGGTACGACAAGGACCGGCTGAGCGGCGACATCGTCGTACGGCGCGCGGCCGCCGGCGAGAAGCTGATGACGCTCGACGACCAGACCCGCGAGCTGGACACCGAGGACCTGCTGATCACCGACGACTCCGGCCCGATCGGCATCGCCGGCGTGATGGGCGGGGCGTCGACGGAGATCTCCGAGTCGACCACGGACGTGGTGATCGAGGCCGCACACTTCGACCCGATCGTGATCGCGCGCGCGTCCCGCCGCCACAAGCTGTCGTCGGAGGCTTCGCGGCGCTTCGAGCGCGAGGTGGACCCGGCGCTTCCGCGGTACGCCGCGCAGCGGGTAGCGGACCTGCTGGCCGAGCTGGCCGGCGGGACGATCCTGGCGGAAGAGACGTTGATCGACACGCACCCGGCAGCGCCGGCAGTGACCTTCCGCGCAGACCACGCGGCGCGGGTTGCCGGTGCTGAGATCAGCGTTGAGGAGAGCACTCGTCACCTGGAGTCGGTTGGGTGTGAGGTCGCTTCGGCTGCGTCCGACGCCGTACCGGCTGCTTTTGCTGTTGGTGCTCAGGATTCTGTTGCTGAACTGGTGACGGTGACTCCGCCTTCGTGGCGGCCTGACTTGCGGGACCCCAACGACTTTGCTGAGGAAGTCATTCGGTTGTTCGGGTTCGACAACGTGCCTTCGGTGTTGCCGTCTGCTCCGGGTGGGCAGGGGCTGACGGTGTCGCAGCGGCGGCGTCGTCGGGTTGCTACCGCGCTGGTTGGTGCTGGGCTGACCGAGGTCGTCTCCTACCCGTTCGTGGGTGAGGCCGACTTCGACGCGATGGGGCTGCCGGCTGACGACGCACGCCGTACGACGGTGAAGCTGGTCAACCCGTTGTCCGACGAGGAGCCGTCGATGCAGACGACGCTCCTGCCGACGCTGCTTCGCACCGCCGAGCGCAACGTCGGCCGCGGTTCGACCGACCTGGCGATCTTCCAGACCAGCCTGGTCTTCACCCCGCGCCCCGGCGCCAAGCCGGCACCGCTGCCGACCGTCGCGCAGCGTCCGACCGACGACGAGCTCAAGGCCCTGTACGACGCGCTGCCCGAGCAGCCGCTGCACATCGGCGTCGTGCTCACCGGTTCGCGCACTCCCACCGGCTGGTGGGGCAAGGGCCAGCAGGTCAGCTGGGCCGACGCCGTCCAGGTCGCCCGCGCGATCGCAACGTCCATCGGCGTCGAGCCGACGCTGCGCAACGTCGAGCGAGCCCCCTGGCACCCAGGCCGCTGCGCCGAACTGACCGTCGCCGGCCCGGCTGACGCAGCCGGTTCGGCCGGCGCTGACGCGGCTGGTCGCATCGTCATCGGATACGCCGGCGAGTTGCACCCGAAGGTGTGTCAGGCGTTCGGTCTGCCGGCGCGGTCGAGTGCGGTCGAGCTGAACCTCGACGCCCTGATCGCGGCCGGTCCGGCGACGGTCACGGCGCAGCCGTTCTCGTCGTACCCGGTGGCCAAGGAGGACGTGGCGCTGATCGTCGCGGCCGACGTACCGGCGGCGGACGTCGAGGCCGCGCTGTCCGAGGGCGCCGGCGAACTGCTGGAGTCGATCCGGCTGTTCGACGTCTACACCGGCGAGCAGATCGGCGAAGGCAAGAAGTCACTCGCCTTCGCCCTCCGCTTCCGCGCCCCCGACCGGACGCTGAAGGAGAACGAGGTCGCCGACACCCGGCAAGCCGCAGTCCAGGTAGCCGTAGACCGCTTCAACGCAGTCCAACGCGTCGGCTGACCTGATGCCCGCCACCGCCGTCGCCCTCGCCCCACACCAGTTCCCCACCACGGGCGAGGGCCCGGCCCCAAGCCGACGCCCGGTCGGCCCACGGGCGGGCAACGCCTCGGCCCACCTGGGGTCGCGCACCCCCGTCCGCCGCTCGCCCGCCCGCCGAGCGGGCGAGGGCGTGACGCGCCTGGCGGTGAGTCGGCGCTTGGCCGGACGGCCGGTGGGCGAGACGCCGTCTCGCGCAGTCGCGCGGCTCAGCAGCAGGTTCACCGGGATCACCCGGCAAGCCGTCGGGCGTGCGGTCTGATGGCGTCTCATCCGAGGGTGGCCGTCGCGGCGCCTAACAAGGCTGCGGCTGATGCTGGGGTGCGGTTGGCGGCTGAGGGCGGGAACGCCGTGGACGCGGCGATTGCGGCGACGCTGGTCACGATGGTGAATGAGATCGGCGTCGTCTCGCCGGCCTCGGGTGGGTTTGTCACGTTGCAGGTCGCGGGTGGGGAGCCGGTGACTATCGACGGCTGGGTGGAGATGCCTGGCCGCGGGCTGCCGGACGACCGGTTCGGGCGGGGGATCTGGGACGTCACCACCGACTATGGCGGCGGTACGACGACGACCGTCGGCCACGGGTCGGTTGCGACGCCGGGCGGTATGAAGGCGCTCGATCTGGCGCACCGGCGTTCCGGTAAGGCGCCCTGGAGCGAGGTCGTGAAGCCCGCGATCGAGGTTGCGCGGCAAGGGTTCACGCTGAGCCGGACCTCGGGGTACTACCTCGGCTTCACCCACGACATCATCTTCGGCTGGCACCAACCGTCCCACGGCGTCGTGCACGACGACGAAGGCCAGGTCATCAAGGCCGGCACCACCGTCGTGATCCCCGAGCTCGCCGAGGCCCTGGAGCTGATTGCCAAGGCCGGCGCCGAGACCATGTACACCGGCGAGCTCGCGCGGCTGCTCGTGCACGACATGCAGAACAACGACGGCATCCTCACCGCCGAGGACCTTGCGGCGTACGAGGCGATCGTTCGCCCGGCGCTCGTCGTCAAGCAGAACGGCTGGAGCCTCGCGACCAACCCACCACCGGCTGTCGGCGGCGTCGCGGTCGCCGCGATGCTCGCGCTGCTCGACGGCGTACCGACCCAAGGCGGCTGGAACCCGTCGGAGCTCGAACGCCTCGTCGAGGTCCAGCACGCCGTCTTCGGCCGCAGGCTCGCCGAGCTCGACGAGGAGGACGTCCGCCGCCTCGAAGGCCAGAAGCTGCTCGACCTCGCTTCGGCCGGCGATCTGCGCGCACTGACCTCACCCAGTACGGCGACGGTCTCGGTCGTCGACGACGAGGGCGACGCGTGCGCGATCACGGTCTCGTCCGGGTACGGCTCCGGCGTGATGACGCCCGGCACCGGCATCTGGCTGAACAACGCGCTCGGCGAGCAGGAGCTGCTGTCCGGCGGCCCGCACAGTCTGGCGCCCGGCACCCGCCTCACCTCGAACATGGCACCCAGCGTCGCCCGCCGCGACAGCGACGGCGCGGTGCTCGCGATCAGCTCGCCGGGCTCGGACCGGATCCCGACCGCGATCGCCCAGACGTACGCCCTCTACACCCACGGCGGGCTCTCGCTCGAGGAAGCCGTCGAGTACCCCCGCATGCACGTCCGGGTCCGCGCGGACGTCGTCGTCGATTACGAGGACGACCTCGAGGTCACCGGCGCGACGACCAGCCTGCCGATCCGCCCGATGCCGCCGCACTCGATGTACTTCGGTGGCGTCGCCGCGGCGTTCTGGGATCCCGAGACCGGCCTGCAGGCCGTCGGCGATCCCCGCCGGACCGGTGCCGTGGCCGTGTCGGAGTCGTGACTCTGCGGCAGGACACGCCGCCCGGTGTCACGAATCACCTGCAAGTAGCTGCCAATTCACCTACGAAAGCATCTTTTTGCCCTTTTCGGGCGTTCTTAACTGATGTGGACAGAAAAACGGCTGGGGGTGGGCGCGGTGGGCGAACAGGTTCCTGATCTTTCCGTCGTCGTGCCGATGTACGACGAGGAAGAGGTGCTGCCGATCTTCTTCGACCGGATGCGGCCCCTGCTGGACGGACTCGGCGTCAGCTACGAGCTGCTCGTCGTCGACGACGGCAGCCGGGACGCGACCGCGTCGCTGCTGCTCGCCGCCGCGACCGACTGGCCACAGCTGCGGCTGGTCCGCCTGCTGCGCAACTCCGGCCACCAGGCCGCCATCTCGGCAGGCTTCCGCCGGGCCCGGGGCAACCATCTGGTCACCATCGACGCCGACCTGCAGGACCCGCCCGAGGTGATCGCCGAGCTGCTGACGACCGCCCGGGACAAGGACGTCGACGTCGTGTACGGCGTAAGATCGGACCGGTCCAGCGACAGCTGGGCGAAACGCACCACTGCCCGAATGTATTACCGCTTGATGTGCCGCCTGGTCGGTCGGGACATTCCTTTCGACGCCGCCGATTTCCGGCTGGTCTCGCGCCGGGTGGTGGACGCGGTGAACGCGTTGCCCGAGGACGGTCGCGTGTTCCGGCTGGTGATTCCGTGGCTCGGATTCCCGAGCGCCGAGGTCAAGTACGTCCGGGCCGAGCGGGCCGCGGGTGTCACGAAGTACAACCTGCGCAAGATGCTCCGGCTCGCCTTCGACAGCGTCACGGCATTCTCTGCCGCTCCCTTGAGGCTGGCCACCTGGCTCGGTCTGTTCGGCGGGCTGCTGTCGGTGGCGTTCGTGATCGGTGCGCTCGTGATCAAGCTGACCGGCCAGAGCATCCCCGGCTGGACGTCGACCGTCCTGGCCGTGGCGGTGATCGGCGCGATCCAGTTGCTGTGTCTGGGCCTCCTGGGGGAGTACGTCGCCCGCCTGTTCCAGTCGAGTCAGAAACGGCCGCAGTTCCTGGTCGGCTACGACAGTCTCGACGACAGCGGCCACCAGGTGCTGGAGCGGGAAACCATACCGACTTGACCCTCGTCGACCTTCCGCCCGCCGGTCTGACGGAACGCTCCGCCCGACCGATGACCCGGCTGCTGCCGTGGTTGCTCCCGCTGGCCGTCGCACTCATCGGCCTGCTCACTGTCGACGTACCGATCACCGCGATCCTCCGGTACGCCGTCTACTTCGCCGCAGGCGTTGCCCTGCCCGGCGTCCTCCTGCTGCGCGCCCTCTGGCGCAGCACCGGCAACTGGGCCGAGGACCTGGGCCTGGGGACCGTCGTCGGCTTCACCTACCAGCTGCTCGGCTGGGCCCTGTTCACTCTGGTCGGCTGGCAGCAGGCGCTCGTCGTCTGGCCGGTGCTGGTGCTCGCGCTGTTCGCCGCCGTACCGCAGCTGCGCAGGCACTGGCGGATCGCTGAGCCCAAGCCGCTGCCACCGACCTGGACGTGGGGACTGGCCGCAGCCGCAGCAGTCATGGTCGGTGGCGCGACCTTCGGCGTCTACGCGTACCACCCGATGCCACCGGCCGGTATGGCGTACTACCCGGACCTGCTGTTCCACCTGTCGATGGTGAACGAGCTGACCCGGTCCGTGCCGCCGCAGCTGCCACAGGTCGCCGGCCTTGAGCTGGACTACCACTGGTTCGCCAACGCCGACATGGCCGGCGCGGTCGACATCACTCGGCTGTCGCCGATTCTCGTGCTCTATCGGCTCTGGCTGCTCCCATTGCTCGTGGTGGGCCTGCTGGTGTTCGCCACCTTCGCCCGGATGGTCAGCCGCGCCTGGTGGACCGGCGTACTCGTTGCCGTCGCTGTTGCCGCGCCGCAGCTCGCGCTGTTCATCGACAACGGCGTGGACCTGGCGCCGCCGTTCAGCCTGATCAGCCCGTCGCAGACGTTCGGCATGCTGGCCGGTACGGCGGCCGCGATCTTCGTGGTCGAGCTGCTGTTCCGCGGCAAGCAGCCGAAGGGCCTGTGGGTCCTCGCGCTGTCGGTCGCTCTGGTCGGCGGTGGGGCCAAGCCGACGATCCTGCCGATCCTGGTCGGTGCGGTCGGCCTGTCCGCGTTGTTCGTCCTGATCCGGGACCGCAAGCTGCCGGCCCGCTTCATCGCCGCCGGCGCGGTGCTGGTGGCTGCCGCGGTCGGCACGCTGCTGACCGTTGCCGGGAGCACCAGCGGCTCCGGCCTGCAACTGCTGGCGATCGTCAAACTGCAAGCCGGCTACCGGGCCGCGACCGGGGACGCGACGCCAGCAGGCGGTGGCGGGCTCCTCCTCCCTGCGCTGACCTCCGGCCGGTTCCTGTCGATCGTCGGCGCGCTGGTCGTGTTCGCGCTGATGCTGATCACCCAGTCGGTCGCACTGGCCGGCTACGGCCTGCTCGGACGGCGTGAGGTCAGACGGGATCCGCTCGGCTGGTTCCTGCTCGGCGGCCTCGTTGCTGGCTGGGCCGGGTACCTCCTGGTCGATCACCCGTCGGCCAGCGAGTCGTACTTCGTCCGCAGCGTCGTACCGATCAGCTTGGCTGCGATCGGCTGGCTGGCGGCGCTCTGGTTCAAGGAACTGCAGGACCGGCGGCGTGCGGCGGTTGTCGTCGGCGTACTGGCTGCTGGACTCGGCCTCGTCTACACGGCAGCGCTGATGGCGACCAAGGCAAAGCCGAGGGGTGACCAGCTCGACCGCGTCGTACTGGTGGCTCGTCCGCTGATCGCTGTGCTCGCAGTGACCGTGGTGCTGACGCTGCTCTGGCCGCTGGCGGCGAAGCGCTGGTCCAAGCTGGCTGGGCTCGGGGGAGTCGTTGCTCTGGCAACGATCCTCGCTGTGCCGGCTGCGAGTACGTTCGCGCTCGGCGTCCGGGCGACCACCAGCCGCCAGGCCAAGACGTTCACGTCACCGCACTGGCGAGTCCATCCGGACGAAGCGGCCGCAGCGCTCTGGCTGGCGCGCAACGCTCGACCGGACGACGTTGTCGCGAGCAACACGTGGTGCCGCCCGGCCGGACCGCAGCGCCCGGGCTGCGACGCCCGTGGCTACCTGGTCAGCGGGATCGCCGGCCGCCGTACGCTGATCGAAGGCTGGGCCTACACCCAGGAGGCGATGAGCAGACAGGGCGTCAACGGCAAGCGCTACACCAACCAGCCGTCGCCCTGGCCGGACCGCGTTCTGCTCACCAATCAGGCACTCGACGCACCGACGCCCGAGGTACTGCGCCGCCTGCGCGACCAGTACTCCGTGCGCTGGCTGTACGCCGATCTGTACGACGGTCCGGTCTCGCCGCAGCTCGCGCGGCTCGCCCAGCTGAGACATCGCGAGCAGCACGTCCAGATTTACGAACTGACGCGGTGATTCCCGCGTAACATCTACTCCGCGTGGAGCGTTGTCTCTGCGCTGGCCCGTTTCGCCCCGGTGCCGACGCGATGCAGGACGTGCGTTTTGGGGAGGGGCGGAACTGTGGGCAGGATTTCGGGACGTTCCCGACCGGTACTGGCGATCCTGCTGACGTTGACCGTGCTGAGCGTGGTGACTCCGGCGGCCGGCTACCAGGTGCCCTCGGCACCTTTCGACCAAGCCGGTACGGCGACAGCCGCGATGCCCGGCTCCGGTCTGACGCAGACGATCGCCGTCACCGGCAAGACCGAGTTGCTCGACGCAACGACCGTCGGCGATCACGGCCCCGCTGCAGAGACCTACCAACCGGCCCTTGCGCGGACCACTCCGGCGCAGGACCTCCTGGTCAACACCGGCGACTGCGCGGCCACGGGCAACTGCGGCAACCGCGGCACCCTGACGATCACCTTCTCGCAGCCGGTCCGCAACCCGGTCCTGCACCTCGCCGGGATCGGTGGCGCGTCCAACCAGAGCGTCAACGGGCAGCCGCGCGGCCAGTCCGAGCTGCACACCGTGCTCAAGCTCGGCACCGCCGGCCTCAGCCTGCGGAAGGTGGGCCAGGGCAACAACCTCGCCGTCACCAGCGACACGATCAGCGCGGCGAACCACGACGCCGGTCCGAACTGCGTGAACACCGACACCGGTGACGGCCTCGACTCCACCGCGACCGCGGCCTGCGGCTCGGTCCAGGTCAACGGCATCGCCAAGACGATCAGCTTCGACCTGACCGCCCTCTTCACCAAGCACCCGAAGCTGCCCGCCTTCAACACCACGACCTCGGCCGACGCGTTCTCGGTCGTCGCGTCGGTCGGCGAGGACTTCGGTGACGCGCCTTCGTCGTACGGCGCCGCCTGGTCGGTGCTCAGCGACCTGCGGATCGGTGCCGACGCGACCGAGGACAACGCGGCCGTCGCCAACGCGAAGACCGGCCCGACGACTCCGGACAAGGCCGACGACGGCGTCACCTTCGGCCCGCTGCTCACCAGCGCCACGTCGTACGCCGTGCCCGTGGTGCTGACCGGCGCGTCGAAGCCCGGGCAGGTCTGTGGCTGGATCGACCTGAATCGCAACGGCACGTTCGAGGCCGTCGAGCGGGCCTGCTCGACCTTCGCGGCCGGGCAGGGCGAGACGATGCTGACCTGGGCCAAGTTCGGCAAGCTCGGGCCGGCCGGGCTCACCACCGCGCGCATCCGCGCCGGGTACACGGCGGCCCAGGTCGAGAAGCCGACCGGCGCGGCCGACTCCGGCGAGGTCGAGGACTACCCGCTCGCGATCGCGCCGCCGCCTCCGCCGGTCGCCGTCAACGACACCGCCAGTACGCCGTACGACACCGGTGTCACGACCGATGTCCTCGGCAACGACAAGGCCGGCGACCCGAGCACGCCGCTGCAGCCGAGCTCGCTCTGCCTGGTCGACCAGACGGCCTGTCGTCAGATGGTCAACGTCGTCGGCCGCGGCAAGTACGTCGCCAAGCCGGACGGCCGGATCGACTTCGACCCAGTGCCGGGCTTCGTCGGCGTCGCCGAGCCAGTCACCTACCGCGTCGCCGACAGCAACGGCGCGACGGCCAAGGCGACGCTGATCGTGACGGTCGAGCTGCCGGCCAAGCCGGTTGCCGCGCCCGACACCGCGACCACCGCGCAGAACGTCAGCCTCGGGATCACGCCGCTGGCCAACGACAAGGCCGCGCCGGGTGTCAGTCTCGACCCGAAGACGGTGGAACTCCGCGATCCGGCCGGCGGCACCGCGAAGGAGGACCCGGCCTTCAAGAAGAAGGTGGTCGTTCCGGGCCAGGGCAGCTACACGGTCAAGCCCGACGGCGGCGTCGACTTCGTCCCGCTGCCGCGCTTCACCGGCGTCGCGACCACCATCGGGTACCGGGTTGCCGACAGCACCGGTCAGCTGACGGAGTCGACGCTGGTCGTCACCGTCACGCCGGTCACGCCGAAGGCGCTGGGCGATTCGGTCAGTACGCCGTTCGACACCAACGCCGTCGTCCCGGTGCTCGACAACGACGAGCCCGGCTCGCCGGACGCCCCGCTCGACCCGGCGTCGCTGATGCTCGTCGAGCCGAAGTCCGGCAAGCTGGTGAGCAAGGTCGTGGTCGCGCGGCAGGGCGAGTTCCAGGTGGTCGAGGGCAAGATCGAGTTCGCGCCGGCGACCCGATTCCAGGGCAGCACGACCGCGCTGACCTATCAGGTGCTGGACAAGAACGGGACCGCGGCGCGGGCGCAGCTCGTGGTCAGTGTCGATGCCCCTGGCCCCCCGGTGGCGAACCCGGACACGTTGACGACGCTGCAGGGCACTCCGGCGTACGCGTCGGTGCTGGCCAACGACAAGCCCGGGCCGACCGGGTCCGCGCTGGACCCCGAGAGCGTGCGGCTGTTCCCGACGGCCGGGCGAAGCGAGGCGGCGACCACGCTGGAGATCCCGGGCCAGGGCAAGTACTCGACCCGCCCGGACGGGCGGATCCTCTTCGAGCCGGTGCCGGCGTTCCACGGCAAGGCGACCCCGATCAAGTACCAGGTTGCTGATGGCAACAAGACGATCGGCTCGGCCACGCTGAGCGCCGAGGTGTCCCGCGTCCAGCCCGACGCGACCGACGACACCGCGAGTACGGCGTACGACACGAACGTGACGGTCAAGGTGCTGGCCAACGACACCGCGGGCGATCCGGCGCTGCCACTGGTGCCGACCAGTCTGCGCCTGATCGACCCGATCGGCGAGGTGCCGCGTCAGGTGGTCGTCGTCGACGGCGAGGCGACGTTCACGGCCAAGCCGGACGGCACGGTCGACGTCGATCCGCTGCCGTCGTTCACCGGGGTCGCGACGTCGCTCGCGTACGCGGTCTCCGACGTGAACGGTACGCCGACCGGCGCGGCCCTGACGGTCACGATCGCGAAGCCGTCACCGCCGGCCGCGAAACCCGACACCGCACGGACGCCGCAGGACGTGACGCTGCAGATCGATGCCCTGGCCAACGATGTGGCAGGCAAGGGGACCGGGCTCGACCCGCTCAGTCTGGTCCTGATCGATCCGGCCGACGGGTCGCTGCGGAAGGTGGTCACGGTTCCGGGGCAGGGTCGGTGGAACGTGGATCCGGACGGGACCGTGGTGTTCGACCCGATTCCGTCGTTCACGGGGACGGCGACGACGCTGCAGTACCGGGTCTCGGACTGGTTCGACCAGGCGACGCGGTCGACGATCGCGGCGACCGTCACGCCGGTGACTCCGGTCGCGGCGGACGACAGCGCTTCCACGCCGTACGACAAGGCAGTGACGCTGAAGGTGCTGGGCAACGACAAGGCCGGGGACCCGACGGCGCCACTGGTGCCGGGGAGCGTGCGGCTCGAGGACCCGGCCGACGGGGTGTTCAAGCCGTCGGTGAGCGTGAAGGGGCAAGGGGTCTTCACCGCTCGCGCCGGCCTGGTGGTCTTCGATCCGGCGGCCGGGTTCAGCGGGTCGACGACGGACCTCACCTATCAGGTGGCCGACGACAACGGGACGCTCGTGACCGCGGTCGTGCGGATCGTCGTCGGGGCGCCGCCGGTCGCGCGGGCGGACACGGCGTCGACGCTGCAGGACGTGACCGTCACGGTGAACGTGCTGAGCAACGACAGCCCGGGGACGGACGCGAAGCTGGACCCGGCGTCCGTCGTACTGCGGGAAGCTTCGGCGCGGTCGGACTTCGCTCGTTCCGTGACCGTTCCCGGGCAGGGGACGTACACCGTGCAGGACAGCGGGGCCGTGCTCTTCGATCCGCTGCCAACGTTCCGGGGCAAGGGGCGGCCGATCACCTATCGCGTTGCTGACAGCAACAAGTCGACGGCGACCGCGACGCTGCTGCTGAGCACCACCCCGATCGATCCGTTCACCGCCGACGACTCGGCGATCACGCCGTACAACCAGGCGATCACGATCGACGTCCTGGCGAACGACAAGCCGGGTGATCCGAGCGCGCCGCTGGTCCCCGGGAGCCTGCTGCTGAAGGACCCCGCGGACGGCGTCTACCGGGCGAAGGTGACGCAGCCGCGGGAGGGGACGTACGTCGCGGACAAGACCGGGCGGGTGTCGTTCACGCCGGTGAAGGACTACCAGGGCGTGACGACGCCGGCGACGTACCGGATCACCGACGACAACGGGACGACCGCCGAAGGGCTGCTGTTCCTGACCGTCGGGAAGGGGCCGGAGGCGAAGCCGGACAGCGTCACGACCAAGCAGAACGGCGCGATCACCTTCGACCCGCTGGCCAACGACGTGCCGGGGACGGCGGCGGAGCTGGAGAAGACGTCGGTCCAGATCTACGGGACCTCGTCGATCCGGGTCTGGGAGCGGAAGGTGACGATCGCCGGGCAGGGGACGTTCGAGGTCGACGCTGTCACGGGCGCGATCACGTTCGAGCCGGTGGCGACGTTCAGTGGGCGGAGCGCTGTCGGGTATCAGGTGACCGACACGAGTGGGAACAAGGCGGCTGCGACGGCGACTGTGACGGTGAGTCGGATCGAGCCGGTGGCGGTCGACGACGCGGCGACGACCGCGTTCGATACGCCGATCACCGTGCCGGTGCTGGGGAACGACAAGGCGGGAGATCCGAGTGCGCCGCTGGTGCCGTCGTCGGTGCGGATGATCGATCCGGCGACCGGGGACGCGGCGGCGTCGCTGCGGGTTGCTGGGCAAGGGATGTGGACGGCGCAGCCTGATGGGGGAGTGCGGCTGGTGCCGGAGGGCGGCTCGACTGGGTCGGCCACGCCGGTGACCTATCAGGTGAGCGACAAGAACGGGAGCACCGGTACGGCGACGGTGACGGTGACTGTCGAGGCTCGGCCGGTCGCGCAGCCTGATCGGTTCAAGACGAAGCAGGGGAAGTCGGTGGTCTTCGATCCGTTGGCCAACGACAAGCCTGGACCGGGCGCGAAGCTCGATCCGGCGTCGCTGCTGCTCGTGGGGTTGGACGGGGACTTGGTCAGCCGTTTGACTGTGGCCGGGCAAGGGATGCTGGTGGTTGCCGATGGCAAGGTCACGTTCAGTCCGGTGGCGAAGTTCACCGGGACGAGCCGGCCGACGCAGTACGAGGTGAAGGACAGCAACCGGAACGCGGCGCGCTCGACCATCGCGGTGACGGTGCTGCCGGTGCGGCCGGTCGCCGTCGATGACAGCGCGCGGACGGCGTACGGGAAGGCTGTGGTCGTTCCGGTGCTGGACAACGATCGCGCCGGTGACGCGTCGGCGGCGCTGGATCCGGGGTCGGTCGTCGTACGGGATCCGGTCGATGGCAAGGACAAGAAGACGGTGACGATTCCGGGGGAGGGGACGTTCACGGTTGCTGCTGCCGGGACCGTGACCTTCAACCCTGCCGGGGGATTCAGCGGTACGACGCGAGCCGTGGGCTATCGGGTGACGGATCGGAACGGTACGTCGGACACCGCGCGGCTGGAGGTCACGGTGACCGCGCCGCTGAGTGCGAAGGCGATGCCGGACGGCGGGACGTCGACGCCGGGCAACCCGGTCGTCGTGAACCCGCTGCTGAACGACACGGCGACCGAGGGTGCTTCGTGGATCCCCACGACTGTCTGCCTCGCGACTGGAACAGCGACCTGTGTCGCGCGGCTCGTCGTACCGGACGTCGGGGTCTGGTCGGTCCTGCCGGACGGAACGATCCGGCTGGTCCCGGATCGGACGTTCTCCGGGATGGCCAAGACTGCCTACCGAGTCACCGACACCGACGGGCGCACTGTCGAGTCGCACCTGAAGGTTGCCGTCGGCGCTCAGCCGCCGGTCGACCAGCCGGGTGGTGGTGCGGCACCTGCTGCCGCGACGCTCCCGGACACCGGTGGACCGCCCGCGATCCTGCTGACCTTGGGCGGCCTGCTCGCCGCGCTCGGTCTGACGCTGCTCCGCCGAGGCCGGTAACCCCACGAGCAGCGAGGGCGGGTCCTGCTGAGGAGCAGGACCCGCCCTCGCTTCAGTTGCCGAGGTCGGTGACCAGCATGATCTCGTCGCGGTAGTCGTCCGGCGCGACCCGAACCGCCCGCGGGTGGCTGCCCACCACGCGATACCCGAGCTTCTCGTAGAAGGCATCCAGTCCACCGCCGTCGCGGATGGTCAGCATCAACTGCTCGAGCCCCAACTGCTCGCCCGACGAGCGCAACCCATCCATCAGCAGCCGCCCGGCGCCGCTGCCCTGGTACTTCGGGTGGACCATCACGCGCAGCACCGTCCGCCAGTGCGAGCTCAGCTGCCCACTGTTGGCGATGAGCAGACCCATGCCGACGTAACGGTCGCCGTTGTGCAGTACACCGAGCAGATCCAGCCCGGCTGCCACCTGCTCCAGCGCCAGATCCAGCGTCTCGGCCACCAGATGCACCGGCGCCGGCGCGGTGAAGCCGACACTGCCCCCGGCGTCCGTCGCCGCGATCCAGGTGTCGAGCAGATCCGCCCGCAGCCCAGGATCCGACACCGCGTCCGCCTCGATCTCGACGTACTCCACCAGAACCTCCTAGATGCGACTGGGTTGCAGGAGGAGTCTAGAGGAGGGCCTACCTCAGCAGAGTTGGTTGCGGCGGGGGACGCCGGTGAGCTTGTCGGGGTTGCGGACGACGAAGATGTGGCTGATCAGGCCGTTCTCGTCGAGTTGGAGGAAGCCGGCGGTGTCGACGTCGTCGCCGTTGTAGGCCAGGTACGCGACTTCGCCGTTGAGCTGCGTCGTGGCGAACTCCATCCCGGCGGTCTCCGGCGAGCTGACCACCGCGACGAGCCAGCGGGCGACCTTGTCGGCGCCGTACATCGGCCGGAGCGCGGCCCGGCGTTTGCCGCCGCCGTCGCTGACCAGCTCGACATCGGGCGCGAGCATCGCGACGACCTGCTCGTAGTCGCCCGACGAGGACGCCGCCATGAAGCGGTCGGTGAGCTCCTGGTGCCGTGCCTTGTCGACGCGATGCCGCGGCTGCCGCGCGTGCACGTGCTCGCGCGCCCGGTGAGCGAGCTGCCGTACGGCGGACTCGGACCGACCCAGCGTGTCCCCGATCTCCGAGAACGGCAGGTCGAAGACCTCACGTAGAACAAAGGCCGCGCGCTCCAGCGGCGACAGCGTCTCCAGTACGACGAGCATCGCCATCGACACCGAGTCGGCCACCTCGGCGATCGCCGCGGGATCCTGCTCGTCCGGCGTAGCGACGATCGGCTCGGGCAGCCACGGCCCGACGTAGTTCTCCCGCCGGGACTTCTGCTGGCGGAGCCGGTTCAGTGCGAGCCGCGTGGTGATCCGGATCAGGTACGCACGAACCTCGCGCACCTCGGTCCGGTCAGCCGCCGACCACCGCAACCACGTCTCCTGTACGACGTCCTCCGCGTCGGTCACACTCCCGACCACCCGGTACGCCGCACCGACCAGCACCGCCCGGTGCTCGTCGAACTCCGCCGCCAGCTCTGCTTCACTCACGCCGGCCTCAACTCACAGGTCTCCTTGAACCCCTGGCTGGTCAGCCCGAGGGACGCGTTGATCCGGGACCTGTAGTTCTCCAGCGAGATCTGCGCGGTCAGCTCGACCAGGTCGGCCTCGGACAGGTCCTCGAGCAACCGCTCCACCTGCTCGTCGGTCACCGCAGGCGGAGTCGCCGTCGCTGCCACCGCGTAGCCCATCACCGCGCGCTCCAGATCCGAGTAGACGTCACTGTCCCGCCACCTTGGCACATCGCGCAGCTTGGCTCGATCCACATTCTGGTGGTGGTACTCCCAGAACCCGAAGTCCATGCACCAGCTGCACCCGATCTCGGCACTCGCCACCATCGTGGCCAGCGCTTTCAGCGTCGGGTCCAGCCTCTTCCACCGCGCTGCCGACCCCTCCATCGCCAGCATGGTCGTCAGCACTCCCTTGTGGTGCAGCGCCACCTTCCCGGGATCGAGAACCGCCCCGTACTTGCGCTTGCTGTACCACTCCATCGCCCGTACGAACACCGTCCGGCGGTGCTCCAAGTTGATCCGCGCCATCGCCTGCCTCCTCGAGTCACCCTCCCGGACACGCCACGCCCGGACCGTTGTGACATGACGTGCGTCACCTAGTCTCGAAGGGCCGACCCCTGGAAACAGGGTTGGATATTCATGCGTCGTCTGACATACTCATTCACATGACGCTGAGGGTCGCGGTCGCAGGGGCCAGTGGGTACGCCGGGGGAGAGCTGCTCCGGCTGCTCTCGACGCACCCGGAGGTGGAGATCGGGGCGCTGACCGCGGGCGGCAACGCCGGGTCCACCCTGGGGCAGCACCATCCGCACCTGACGCCGCTGGCCGGCCGGGTGCTCGAGGAGACCTCCGCGGCGACGCTGAGTGGGCACGACGTCGTGTTCCTGGCGCTCCCGCACGGACAGTCCGCCGAAATCGCCGAGCAGCTCGGCGACGACGTCACCGTGATCGACTGCGGCGCGGACTTCCGGCTGGTCGACTCCGAGGCCTGGATCGAGTTCTACGGCGGCAAGCACGCCGGCCACTGGCCGTACGGCCTGCCCGAGCTCCCCGGTCAGCGCGAGAAGCTCCGCGGCGCCAACCGCGTCGCCGTACCGGGCTGCTACCCCACCGTGTCCACCCTTGCCCTGCTCCCCGCCGTACAGGCAGGACTCGTCGACAGCGCCCAACTGGTGGTGGTCGCTGTCAGCGGTACGTCGGGAGCGGGCAAGGGTCCCAAGCCGAACCTGCACGGCGCCGAGGTGATGGGTTCGGCCACCGCGTACGGCGTGGGCGGCGTGCACCGGCACACCCCGGAGATCGAGCAGAACCTCGCGCCGCACACCGACGGACCGGTGAGCGTCTCGTTCACCCCGGTGCTCGCGCCGATGGCCCGCGGCATCCTCGCCACCGCCAGCGCGCCGGTCACCGAGGGCACGACGATCGAGCAGCTCCGCGCCGTCTACGAGCAGGCGTACGCCGACGAACCGTTCATCTACGTGCTGCCCGAGGGCCAGTGGCCGCAGACCCAGGCCACCCTGGGCGCCAACACGGTGCACCTGCAGCTCGCCCTGGACCAGCGCACCGGCCGCGTCGTCGTCGTGGCCGCTCTCGACAACCTCACCAAAGGCACCGCCGGTGCCGCCGTGCAGTGCATGAATCTTGCCGCCGGTCTCGACGAGACCCTGGCCCTTCCCCTCGTAGGAGTCGCACCGTGACCGCAACCGTCACCCCGTCCGCCTCGGTCGATCGGAGCGCCGGAGTCACCGCGCCGGCCGGCTTCCGCGCGGCCGGGGTGATCGCCGGGATCAAGCCCGCGGGCAAGCCCGACCTGACGCTGGTGCTCAACGACGGCCCGGAGTACGCCGCGGCCGGTGTCTTCACCACGAACAAGGTGAAGGCCGCCCCCGTGCTCTGGTCGCAGCAGGTGCTGACCGCCGGGAAGCTGAAGGCCGCCGTACTGAACTCGGGCGGTGCGAACGCGTGCACCGGTCCCGAAGGCTTCCAGGACACGCACAAGACCGCCGAAGAGCTGGCCTCCATCCTCGGGGTCGGCGCGGGCGAGATCGGCGTCTGCTCGACCGGCCTGATCGGTGAGCGGCTCCCGATGGACAAGGTGCTGCCCGGGCTGAAGGCCGTGGTCGATGCTCTCGGTGACACCGCGGAGCACAGCTTGGCCGCGGCGACCGCGGTCATGACGACGGACAACGTGCCGAAGCAGGCGTTCCTCACTCACGAAGGCGGCTGGAGCATTGGCGGCTTCGCCAAGGGCGCCGGCATGTGCGCGCCGAACATGGCGACCATGCTCAGCGTGATCACCACCGACGCCGTGCTGGACCAGCCGCACCTCGACCACGCCCTGCGCAACGCGGTTGGCAAGACCTTCAACCGGCTCGACGTCGACGGCGGTACGTCGACCAACGACACCGTGCTGCTGCTCAGCTCGGGTGCGTCCGGTGTCACGGTCACGCCGGAGGAGTTCGAGGCCGCGCTGACCACGCTGGCCGGCGACCTGGTCAAGCAGCTGCAGGCCGACGCCGAGGGTGCGACCAAGTACGTCAGCATCACCGTGAAGAACGCCGCCACCGAGGCCGAGGCCGTCGCCGCCGCGAAGGTCGTTGCCGAGGACAACCTGTGCAAGACCGCCTTCTTCGCCAGCGACCCGAACTGGGGACGGATCGCGATGGCGGTCGGCAACGCGCCGACGGCGTTCGACCCGCAGCTGCTCGACATCACGCTGAACGGCGCCGCGATCTGCGTTGCCGGTGGCAAGGGTGTCGACCGTTCCGAGGCCGACCTGTCCGGGCTGGAGATCGACGTCGTGATCGACCTGCACGCGGGCGACGCGTCGGCGACGGTGCTGACCACCGACCTGTCCCACGCGTACGTCGAAGAGAACTCGGCGTACTCCTCGTGACGGCGACCGAGCAGTCCAAGGTGCAGATCAGCTCCGCGGCTGCCGCGCAGGCGAACGCTGTCGAGAAGGCCGCGGTCCTGACCGAGGCGTTGCCGTGGCTGAAGGAGTTCCACGGCAAGACGATCGTGGTGAAGTACGGCGGCAACGCGATGGTCGACGACGAGCTGAAGCAGGCGTTCGCGTCCGACATCGTGTTCCTGCGGCACTGCGGAGTCCGCGTGGTCGTCGTCCACGGTGGTGGTCCGCAGATCAGCGAGATGCTCGCCCGGCTCGGGATCGACAGCGAGTTCCGCGGCGGGCTGCGAGTGACCACGCCCGAGGCGATGGACGTCGTCGGCATGGTCCTGGTCGGCAAGGTCGGCCGCGAGCTGGTCGGTCTGCTGAACGCGCACGGTCCGTTCGCGGTCGGGATGTCCGGTGAAGACGCCGGGCTGTTCACCGCCGAGCGGCGCGGGCTGATGATCGACGGCGAGGCGGTCGACATCGGCCTGGTCGGCGACGTGGTCGACGTCCGGCCCGAAGCCGTGATCGACCTGATCGACGCCGGCCGGATCCCGGTCGTGTCGACGATCGCGCCGGACGAGGACGGCCAGGCCCACAACGTGAACGCCGACACTGCCGCGTCCGCGCTGGCGGTCGCGCTCGGTGCGTCGAAGCTCGTCGTACTGACCGATGTCGCCGGGCTCTACCGCAACTGGCCGGAGAGCGACGACATCATCACCCAGATCGACGCCGCCGAGCTGGCCGAGCTGCTGCCGTCGCTGGCCTCGGGCATGGTGCCGAAGATGGAGGCCTGCCTGCGCGCGGTCCAGTCCGGCGTCTCGCGGGCGACCGTGATCGACGGCCGGGTGCCGCACTCGTTGCTGCTGGAGATCTTCACCGACGCCGGAAGTGGAACCCAGGTGATCCCGTCATGACCGAACTGATGCCGGCCGAACTGAGCGAGCTGTCGTCCGCGGGCGGAAACGGCGCCGCGCTGACCGAGCGCTACACGCACTCCCTGATGAACACCTTCGGCCCGCCGAAGAAGGTGCTGGTCCGCGGTGAGGGCGCGTACCTGTGGGACGCCGACGGCAAGAAGTACCTCGACCTGCTCGGCGGCCTCGCGGTGAACTCGCTCGGCCACGCGCACCCGTTCATCGTCTCCGCGGTCACCAGCCAGCTCACCACGCTCGGCCACGTGTCGAACTTCTTCGCCTCCGCGCCGCAGATCGCGCTGGCCGAGAAGCTGCTCTCGCTGATCGACGCGCCCGACGGCAAGGTGTTCTTCACCAACTCCGGTACCGAGGCGAACGAAGCCGCGTTCAAGATCACCCGCAAGACCGGCCGGACCAAGATCGTCTCCACCGTCGGCGCCTTCCACGGCCGGACGATGGGCGCGCTCGCGATCACCTGGAAGCCGGCGTACCGCGAGCAGTTCGCGCCGCTGCCCGGTGACGTCACCTTCGTCCCGTACGGCGACGCTGCCGCGCTCGAGGCCGCCGTCGACGACGAGACGGCCGCGGTCGTGCTCGAACCGATCCAGGGCGAGAACGGCGTCGTCGTACCGCCGGCCGGGTATCTCCAGGCGGCGCGGCGGATCACGTCGGAGCACGGCGCGCTGCTGTGGATCGACGAGATCCAGACCGGCGTCGGCCGGACCGGCGACTGGTTCGCCTTCCAGGCCGAGGGAATCGTGCCGGACCTGGTGACTGTTGCCAAGGGCCTCGGTGCGGGGATCCCGATCGGTGCGTGCCTGGGCTTCGGGGCAGCGTCGGAGTTGCTGCAGCCGGGCAATCACGGGACGACGTTCGGCGGGAATCCGGTGGCTTCTATCGCCGGGCTTGCGGTGCTGACCGTGATCGAGCGGGACGGGCTGCTGGCGAATGTCCGGGCTATTGGCAACTACTTGAGTGCAGCTGTTGAAGCGCTGGACCACCCATTGATCGCTGGGGTCCGCGGTCGCGGGCTGCTCCTCGCGATCCAGCTGACGCAGCCGGTCTCCGACCAGATCGCGGCATTGGCGATGGAGGCGGGATTTGTCATCAACAACCCGATTCCCGACGCGTTGCGCCTGGCGCCGCCGTACATTCTGACCAAGGCCGACGCGGACAGCTTCGTCGCGGCCCTGCCCGGGCTGCTCGACAAGGTGGAGGTTCCATGACTGTGCTTTTGGCGTCGACTTCGTCGCCGCGGGTTTTGGGGCTTTGTCTCCCGGTCTTCCCTCGTCGGTCGGTCGCTACGTTCCCTCCCTCCTCAGTCCAGACCGAGAGGCCCCAAAACCTCTTGATGCTCCTTGATTCGGATCGGGAGGGGTTGTGACCAGACATTTTCTGCGCGATGACGACTTGAGCCCGGTCGAGCAGGACGAGGTGCTGACGCTGGCCGCGCAGCTGGCGGGGGACCGGTTCGGGCATCAGCCGCTGGCCGGTCCGCAGACTGTCGCGGTGATCTTCGACAAGACGTCGACCCGGACGCGGATCTCGTTCGCGGTCGGGATCGCCGATCTTGGCGGGGTGCCGCTGGTCATCGACGCGCAGACCTCGCAGCTCGGGCGGGGCGAGCCGATCGCCGACACCGCGCGGGTGCTCGACCGGCAGGTCGCGGCGATCGTCTGGCGTACGGCGGGGCAGACGCGGATCGAGGAGATGGCCGGCGCGTCCAAGGTGCCGGTCGTGAACGCGCTGACCGACGAGTTCCACCCGTGCCAGATCCTCGCCGATCTGATGACGGTCCGGCAGCACAAGGGCAAGACCGCCGGGCTGAAGCTGACCTACCTCGGCGACGGCGCGAACAACATGTCCCACTCGTACCTGCTCGGCGGCGCGACCGCCGGCATGCACGTGGCGATCGGCTCGCCGGCCGAGTACCAGCCGGATCCGGCGATCCTCGCGAAGGCGGTCGAGATCGCCGCTGCGACCGGCGGTTCGGTCAAGTGGACCGACGACGCCTCCGAAGCCATCGCCGGTGCGGATGTTGTTGCCACCGACACCTGGGTGTCGATGGGGCAGGAGGCCGAGGCCGCGCTGCGTGAGGCGCCGTTCGTGCCGTACTCGGTCACCGAGCAGTTGATGGCGAAGGCCGATCCGGGCGCGATCGTGCTGCACTGCCTGCCGGCGTACCGCGGCAAGGAGATCGACGCCTCGGTGCTCGACGGGCCGCAGTCGGTGGTGTGGGACGAGGCCGAGAACCGGCTGCACGCCCAGAAGGCCTTGCTTTCCTGGCTCCTGGCCCGAAACTTCTCCTCATGACTCCGAACGACGCGGACCGCCAGGCGATGCCCGAGACCGCAACCGACCGGGCGATCTACGCCACCGGCGCCGACCAGCGCATCGCACCGACCACGAAGACCGCACGTCAGCAGCGGATCGTGGAGTTGCTGGGGCGCCAGCCGGTGCGGTCGCAGACCGAGCTGGCCGAGCTGCTCGCCGGTGCGGGGCTGGGGGTCGGCCAGGCGACGTTGTCGCGGGATCTGGTGGAGATCGGCGCGGTCAAGGTTCGCGACGCGATCGGGCAGCTCGTGTACGCCGTACCGGGTGAGGGCGGGGATCGCAGCCCGCGCGCGGGTGAGGCGGCTGCCTTCGAGGCCCGGTTGGCGCGGGTCGCGTCGGAGCTGCTGGTCTCGGCGGAGGGCAGTGCGAACCTGGTGATCCTGCGGACGCCGCCGGGGGCCGCGCAGTACTTCGCGTCGGCGATCGATCATGTCGGGCTGGACGACGTTCTCGGGACGATCGCGGGGGACGACACGGTGATGGTGGTGTCGCGCAACCCTGTGGGCGGAGAGGCGTTGGCCGCTCGCTTCCTGAGCCTGGCGGCGCGGACCGAGAAGGACGCCGCGAACTAGTTGCTCTTGGCAATCACGTGCCCCCACCTGCTGTGTTGTGTGCTGTCTTGAGAGGATTGCTGGATGAGTACGGGAGAGACCCTGTGGGGCAGCCGGTTTACCGGTGGGCCGGCGGACGCATTGGCGGCGCTGAGCAAGTCGACGCACTTCGACTGGCGGCTGGCGCCGTACGACATCGCCGGATCGAAGGCGCACGCGAAGGTGCTGCACCGTGCCGGGCTGCTGACCGACGACGACCTCGAGGGCATGCTCCGCGGGCTCGACGAACTGCTGGCCGACGTACTGTCCGGTGCTTTTCTTCCCGCTGAGGGCGACGAGGACGTGCACACCGCGCTCGAGCGCGGTCTGCTGGAGCGGCTGGGAGTCGAGCTCGGTGGGCGGCTCCGTGCGGGACGGTCGCGGAACGACCAGGTCGCGACGCTCTTCCGCAGCTACCTGCGTGAGCACGGCCGGATCATCGCGCGGCTCGTGCTCGACCAGATCAACACCCTCGCCGACCAGGCGGAGACGCATCTCGGCGTGGCGATGCCGGGCCGGACGCATCTTCAGCACGCGCAGCCTGTGCTGCTCTCGCATCACCTGCTCGCGCACGCCTGGCCGCTGATCCGCGACCTCGAGCGGCTGGCCGAGTGGGACACGCGCGTCGCAGCGGATTCGCCGTACGGCGCGGGCGCGCTGGCCGGTTCCTCGCTCGGGCTCGACCCGCTGTTCGTGGCGACCGAGCTCGGCTTCACCAACTCCTCGCCGAACTCGATCGACGGGACGTCCGCGCGGGACTTCGTCGCCGAGTTCGCGTTCGTCACCGCGCAGATCGGTGTCGACCTGTCCCGGCAGGCCGAGGAGATCATCCTCTGGGCGACCAAGGAGTTCGGGTTCGTCCGGCTGGACGACGCGTTCTCGACCGGGTCCTCGATCATGCCGCAGAAGAAGAACCCCGACATCGCGGAACTGGCCCGGGGCAAGTCGGGTCGCCTGATCGGGAACCTGACCGGTCTGCTCGCGACGCTGAAGGCGCAGCCGCTGGCGTACAACCGGGACCTGCAGGAGGACAAGGAGCCGGTCTTCGACTCCGTCGACACCCTCGAGGTGCTGCTGCCGGCGTTCAGCGGGATGATCCGGACGCTGGTGTTCGACACCGCGCGGCTGGAGGAGCTGGCGCCGCAGGGGTTCTCGCTGGCGACGGACATCGCTGAGTGGTTGGTGAGGGAGAAGGTGCCGTTCCGGGTGGCTCACGAGCTGGCCGGTGCTTGTGTGCAGGAGTGCGAGAAGCGCGGGATCGAGCTGTGGGACCTGAGCGATGCCGAGCTGGCGGCGATCTCGCCGCATCTCACGCCGGAGGTCCGGACAGTTCTCACCGTCGAAGGCTCGATCTCTTCCCGCAATGCCCGCGGCGGCACGGCCAAGGACCGAGTGGCCGAACAGTTGGTGGAGCTTCGCGCCCAGGCACTGCGTTTCACCGAACGCCTCGCCTGAGCTTTCACCGCCCGGCCAGTAGGGTCCAGACATGCCTGTTCGTCGTACTCAACTGGCCGGCCCGGTGCTGGAGGTCGCCCCTCAGCTCCTCGGCATGGTCCTCCGCCGGACCACCGACGAGGGCACGGTTTCCGTCCGCATCACCGAGGTCGAGGCGTACGACGGGCCGAACGATCCTGGCTCGCATGCCTATCGCGGCGAGACTCCGCGGAATGCGGTGATGTTCGGGCCGGCTGGATTTCTGTACGTCTACTTCACGTACGGCATGCACTACTGCATGAACATCAGCGTGGGGCCTGACGGTCAGCCGTCGGCGGTGCTGTTTCGTGCTGGCGAGGTGATCGAGGGCGTCGAGCTTGCCCGTGCCCGGCGAGGTGCGGTCGCGCCGGTGGTCGAGAAGTTCAACTCGGCGCTGCCCACCAAACGCACGGTGAAGAACCCGGACTGGGATCTCGCCCGCGGCCCGGCCCGGCTGTGTGTTGCTTTGGGCATCAACAGCCGAGAACCCAACGGCACCGACCTGCTCTCGCCGAAGTCCGCCGTACGGCTCCTCCCAGGCGACGGCTTCGACGGAGTCCCGTCCACCGGCCCACGAGTGGGCTTGCGGGAAGCCGCCGACAACCCGTGGCGCTTCTGGATCCCGGGCGATCCGACAGTGTCGCCGTACAGACCGCACGTGCCCAAGCGCAGGGCATAGAACAGCCCCACAGTCCGAGGACTGTGGGGCTGTTGTTTGTTCTAGAAGCCCAGGCGCTGCGCGATCAGGATGTTGGTTGTGCGGACGGGGGTGCCGTCGATGGGGGCCGGGTCTTCGGCGGTGGGGACGATGCCGGCGGCGGCTACGCGGTCGAGGACCTTGAGGCCGAGGCGGTCGATGGTGCCGAAGACGGTGTAGTCGGGGCGGAGGCGGGAGTCGCCGAAGGTGAGGAAGAACTGGCTGCCGTTGGTGTTCGGGCCGGCGTTGGCCATCGCCAGCGTGCCGCGGGCGTACAGGCGGGGGAGGGCGCCCGGCGGGTCGGTCGGCCACGCGGGCAGGTCGGTCGGGAGCTCGTCCTTGTAGCTGTAGCCGGGGCCGCGCTCACCGGAGCCCGTCGGGTCGCCGCACTGCAGGACCTTCAGGGTCGTGTACAGCGTGAGCCGGTGGCAGGTGGTGAAGTTGTAGAACTTGCTCTTGGCCAGGTGCAGGAAGCTCTGCACCGTGCACGGCGCCTTGGCCCGGTCGAGCGTGAGCAGCACCGGGCCCTGGTTGGTGGCCAGGAGGACCCGTACGACGCCCTTCGAGGGAGTGGGGGTCGGGTCCGGCGGCAGGGTCACCGGGCGCGGCGACGGGTCGTCGGGCGTCGCGGTGTACTTGCACGGGCCCGTGGTGGTCCCGCTCGGCGTGGTCGCCTGTGCCGCGACGACCTGCGGGGCCTCAGCCGGCGCCGGGGCAGGGGCCGGTACGGCGAGCGCCGTACCGGTGGTGGCGAGCAGGCCGGCGACGCTCAGGGCGGCGCAGGCGATGACGCTGGTGGCTCTCATCGTGGTTCTCCTTCAGGGCGGTTCGGGATCAACCGGTGGCCAGCGTGAAGAGCCGCAGGTCGCGATTCTTCGGCAGCGTCACGCTAACCGGAAACCTGCCCGAGGCAACAGGTACCGGCGCGGTGGCGAAAATATGCGTCGCGACGTTGTCCCGTCCGCCACCGGACTCGTTCCGGTACGGCGTGGAGGCGACGACCAGGTTTCCGAAGTGCACGGTGTCGCCGCCACCGCCCAGCGTCCAGTCGCTGAACGACAGGTCGACCTCGCTCGTCGTACCGTCCGCGAACTTCAGCGTCGCCTTGCCCTCCTGGTTCCCGTTCACGGCACTACCGACGAACGACAGCTGAGTCGTTCCGGCCGGCAGAGACAGGTCGAGCACCTGCCCGTCAGCCGGTACGTTGTCCGGCTCACCGACCGGTACGCCGGGCCAGACGAACGCGAGCCCCTCCTTAGTCACCGTCCCGCCAGGAGTGAGCCCAGCGGCCGCCAGCGCCTGCCGCGAGTAGCTGACGCCGCCGCCGTCGTAGTCCGCCTCGGTGTGGTCACCGGCATCGTCCGACGCCGCCACACCCTCCCGCAGTACGGAGAACGAGTTCGGCAGCCCTACCACCACGGTGAAGCCCAGCCGCGGCAGCACGGTCCCGTCGGCTGCCTTCAGCGCCACCGTGACCGGGTAGCGGCCGTCCGGCGTACCAGGAGCTGCTGTCACGCGGACAGGTGCGCCGCCGGACTGGTCCACGGTGAAGGAGCCGCTCGCAGGGGACGCCGTGAGCCCAGCGGGAGTTGTCACCGTGTACGAGACGCTGGTCGCCGTACCGCTGAGCCGGTGGGCCTTGATCGTCACCGGCTCGGAGGTGGTCCCGGGAGCGACCACCAGGCGGCCGATGTCGGTCGAGGTCTGGAACGGGATCTCACCGGTCCGCCACGACGGCGGTGCGTCCTTCGCGGCCGAGCCCCACGCCGGGTTGGCCGTGGCGGAGACCTTGAAGTCGAGCGTGCCGCCGCGGTTGACGAACGACTCGGGAAGCCAGGGCTTGGTCGACGTACGGCCGTCGACGCGCAGGCTCTGCACGTACTTCGTCGCAGCCGTCGCGCCCGGTGCGTTGATCTTGATCGTCCGGCCCTTGTCGCGGTGGATCACCGCGCGCGGGAACAGCGGCGCCGCGACCTGCAGCTCGGCCCGGCTCGGGACCTCCGGGTAGAGGCCCAGCGCTGTCCACACGTACCAGGACGACATCGCGCCGAGGTCGTCGTTGCCGGGGATGCCGCCGGTGGTCGTGTTCCACAGCTGGCTCATCGCCTGCCGCAGCGTCTCCTGCGCCTTGTACGGCTGGCCGCTGTAGTTGTAGATCCAGGGCGTGTTGATCGACGGCTCGTTGTCCATCTCCGCGTGCAGGTCACCGGATTTGGTCAGCGCCCAGTTGCCGTCGGCGTCCTTGAAGAACGCGTCCAGCCGCTGGTTCACCGCGTCCTTGCCGCCCATCGCGTCGAACAGGCCGGCGCGGTTGTGCGGGATCATCCACGTGTACTGCGCGCTGCTGCCCTCGGCGAACCCGTCCTGCGTCGCCGGCGTGAAGGCCGGCCAGGCGCCGTTCTCGTCCCGGTTCTGGATGTAGCCGCCGTTCTCGGGGTTGAACACGTTCTGCCAGTACTGCGAGCGCTTCACGAACGTGTCGGCCGTCTTGCGGTCACCGATCGCCGTCGCCAGTTCGGCCAGCGCGAAGTCCGCGGTGGTGTCCTCGAGCGTCTCGACCGCGCCGCCCCAGGCGTTCGACTTGGTCGGGATGTAGCCGAGCGCCAGGTACTTGTCGAGCGACGGCCGCTGCCCGATCGACATCACCGGCTTGCCCGCCGAGCTCAGGTCCTTCGCGGTCGGTACGGTCGCCGCCTTGACCAGCGACTTCAGCGCAGTCCGTACGTCGAAGTTGGTGCCGCCGAACGCGTGGATCCCAGCCAGGGCAGGCGCCGACGGGTCGCCGGTCATCACCGCCGTACTGCCGGAGGCGTGGGTCCAGCGGTCCCAGATGCCGTCGTTCTGCTGGGCCTGGTTGAGCAGGGACTGCGCGACGTCACCGGCACGCTGCGGCTCCAGCAGGGCCAGCAGTTGGACCTGCGAGCGGTAGACGTCCCAGCCGGAGAAGGTGGCGTACTGGTTCTTCTGGCCGCGACTCAGCTTGTGCGGCTTCTGGTCGAAGCCCCAGTACTGGCCGTTGACGTCGCTGAAGACGTTCGGGTGCAGCAGGGCGTGGTAGAGCGCGGTGTAGAAGGTGGTCCGGTCGGCAGTGGCGCCACCGGTGACCTCGATCCGGTTCAGCTGGTCGCGCCAGGACTGCTTGGCCTTGGCGGCCGTCTTGGCGAGTGACTGGCCGCGCGGGTTCTCCTTGGCCAGGTTGTCGGCTGCGTTCGCCTTGCTGACGTAGGAGATGCCGATCCGCATGTTCACGGTGCTGCTGTCGAAGCCGAGGTAGGCGCCGGAGCCCTTGCCCGCAGGCATCCAGCCGTCGGTCCCGTACGACGTACCGCCCGTGGCTGAAGTGCTGCCCGGGCTGACGGTCGCGTCCTTCCAGGTGCCGTGGTTGGCGAACGGCTGGTCGAACTGGGCGACGAAGTGCAGCGTGTAGTAGCTGCGCTGGCCTACGGAGGCCAGGTAGCCGCAGAAGTTGCCGCTGGTCACCGAGCCGGTCACAGTGCGCTTGGCCGGGTCGATGGTGACCGTGGCGTCGCTGGAGCCGACCTCGGAGTTGGCTGTGCGGAACAGGAGGGACTTGGCCTTGTCGGCCGGGAAGGTGAACGACGCTGAGCCGGTCCGGGTGGTGGCAGCCAGCTCGGCAGTTGCGCCGGAGTCGAGGCCGACCTTGTAGTAGCCGGGCTTGGCGGTTTCGTTGGCGTGGGAGAACGTGCTGGCGTACACCTCGTCCTTGGCGTCGGTCTGCGGAGAGGTGGTCACCGCCCCGGCGTACGGGAAGATGGGGATGTCACCGGAGCCGCCGGCGCAGCCGGTGCCCGACATGTGGGTCAGGCTGAAGCCGCGGATGCGCGTCGCGTCGTACAGGTAGCCGCCGGGCGCCGCGGTCCGGAACTGGTTGCCGCGGCTGGTCTCCGGGCTGAACGAGAGCATCCCGAACGGCATGACCGCGCCGGGGAAGACGTCGCCGAGGTTGGACGTGCCGATCAGCGGGTCGACGTGCTCGGTCGGGTCCGGCGAGCTGCTGGTGATCCGGCTCTGCCCGTGGGTTTCCTGCGCTCTGAGGCCTGGTGGTGTGGTGCTGGGTGGAGCGGTGGTCGGTTGGCCGTCGTACTGGGGAGACGGGCTCGGCACTGCGGAGGCCAGCGCTGTCGAGACGAGCGCGGTGATCAGGGAGCCGGCCAGGACGGCGGCGGTACGACGGTGCTTCTTCACGGGCGGTCCTTCGACGTCGGGACGGCACCGTGCACTCCACGCGGCCGCACCCCGCTCAGCGAACGCGGTCCAGGGCGGCGGACTACGTGCTGATGAGCGGGGCGCTGCTGCGTCGATGGGGCGGTGCTGTCACGGGCGGTGTGACATCGTTGTCAGCAAGAGATACCCGACTGTCACAGCCCACGTCAAGACTTTCAGCACGTTCCGCAACCAGGCAACCGCGTTCCGCAACTCATGCGAGGCACGCCAAAGGCCGCCCCGGCGAAGCCGGTGGCGGGGGCGAGGACCGCCTGACCCCAACCTCGTTCGCCCCGGCGGAGCCGGTGGCGGAGGGAGGGGCGGCGGGCTACTTCCTTCCCGCCCAACCGCCCCGGGCGGAGCCGGGGCGGGGCGTCACGTCGTACGGGGTCAGCGGCCGACGGGGGAGAGGCCCAGCTGGCGGCCGAGGAGGCCTCGGGGCTTGCCGCCGAGGCGTTCGGCGATGTCGACGATGACCTTGGAGGCGGGGGTGTCCGGGTCGGACAGCGCCAGGGGCTGGCCGAGGTCGCCGCCGCTGCGGAGGCGCTCGTCGAGCGGGATCTCGCCGAGCAGGGGGATCGGGTACCCGAGGCGGGCCGACAGGGTCTCGGAGACGCGCAGGCCGCCGCCGGTGCCGAAGATCTCGATGCGGTGCTCGGGGCCGCAGTGCGGGCAGGGCAGGAACGACATGTTCTCGATCACGCCGGCGACGCGCTGGTGCACCATCTGCGCCATCGTCCCGGCCCGCTCGGCCACCTCGGCGGCAGCCTCCTGCGGGGTCGTCACGACGATGACCTCGGCGGTGGTCAGCCGCTGGCCGACCGAGATCGCGATGTCACCGGTGCCCGGCGGCAGGTCGAGCAGCAGGACGTCGAGGTCGCCCCAGTAGACGTCGGCCAGCATCTGCACCAGCGCACGGTCCAGGATCGGGCCGCGCCAGGCGACCACCTGGTCGCGCTTGGGCTTCAGCATGCCGATCGAGATCACCTTCACGCCGTGCGCGGGCACCGGCATGATCATGTCGTCGACCGCGGTCGGCCGCTCGTCGGCGACCCCGAACATCGCGGGGATCGAGTGGCCGTAGATGTCAGCGTCCAGTACGCCGACCGACAGCCCCTTGGCGGCCATCGCGACCGCCAGGTTCACCGTCACCGAGGACTTGCCGACGCCACCCTTGCCGGAGGCGATCGCGAACACCTTGGTGAGCGAGTCCGCCCGCGAGAACGGAATCTCCTTCTCCGCCACACCACCACGCAACTGCGTCTGCAGAGCGGCCCGCTGCTCGGTCGACATCACACCCAGCACGACCTCGACCCCGGTCACGCCGTCCAGCGCGCTCACCGCGGCGGTCGTGTCCCGCCGCAGCGTGTCCTTCATCGGGCAACCGGACACGGTCAGCAGGATCGTCACCACGACCACGCCGTCGGTCTTCACCACGACGGACTCGACCATGCCCAGCTCGGTGATCGGTTTCTTGATCTCGGGATCGATGACCGACCCGAGCGCAGCGGTCACCTGGTCAGCAGAGGGAGCCATGCACACAGGCTACGTGCTCCCCCACAACCGCCCCACCACGGTCCACTGTGACCTGAGTCCGGCAAGGCAACCCTAACTACACCCTGAACTATCACCGCAGACGAGGCCGATAGTTCAGACGCGGTCGTCCTCGCGGTCCTTGTCTAGTTCGGCGAGGAGGGAGCGGAGTTCGGAGCGGAGGAAGTCTCGGGTGGCGACCTCGCCGACGGACATGCGCAGTGACGCCATCTCGCGGGCGAGGAACTCCATGTCGGCGCGGGAGCGGGCGTCGACGTCGCGGTCGCGTTCGTACTGGACGCGGTCGCGGGCCTCCTGGCGGTTCTGGGCGAGCAGGATCAGCGGGGCGGCGTACGACGCCTGGAGGCTGAGCGCGAGGGTCAGGAAGATGAACGGGTACTGGTCCCAGCGCAGGTGCTCCGGCGCGAAGATGTTCCACACGACCCAGAACACGATCGTCGCGGTCATGTAGACCAGGAACTGCCCGGTGCCGAGGAAGCGCGCGATCCGCTCGGACAGCCGGCCGAAGGCGTCGGCGTCGTACGCGCGACGTCGGACCAGCGTGCGGCGCAGTTCGCGGGGGACGTCCAGCCGGTCGGCGGCCGGGCGGGTCAGCCGGCGTTCCTCCGAGCGGGCGGGCCGGCGGTCGTCGGACCTGTTGCTCCGGCGGTCGTCGCGGTCCTCACGGGGCATCCCGGTCCACCTCCAGCTGCGCGGATCCGCGCCAGTCGTCGGGCAGCAGATGGTCCAGTACGTCGTCGACGGTGACCGCGCCGAGCAGGCGGCCCTCGTCGTCGAGCACGGGAGCGGCGACCAGGTTGTACGTCGCCAGGTACTTGCTGACAGCCTGCAGCCCGTCGTCCGGGCGTAGTCCGTCCAGGTCAGTGTCCAGTACGCCGGACACCAGCGCCGACGGCGGCTCGCGCAGCAGCCGCTGGATGTGTCCGATGCCGATGAACCGGCCGGTCGGCGTCTCCAGCGGCGGCCGGCAGACGTAGATCATCGCGGCCAGCGCCGGACTCAGCTCGGCGTTCCGCACGTGGGCGAGCGCGTCGGCGACGGTCGCGTCGGCGGGCAGGATCACCGGTTCGGACGTCATCAGGCCGCCGGCCGTGCGTTCCTCGTACGTGAGCAACCGTCGTACGTCCTCGGCCTCGTCCGGCTCCATCAGCGTCAGCAGCCGCTCGGCCGTCTCGGTCGGCAGCTCGGCGATCAGGTCGGCGGCGTCGTCCGGCGACATCTCCTCCAGTACGTCGGCCGCGCGCTCGGTGTCGAGGCCGGCCAGGATCTCCACCTGGTCGTCCTCGGGCAGCTCTTCCAGTACGTCGGCCAGGCGCTCGTCGTTCAGCGCGGACGCGATCTCCTTGCGCCGCTTGGGCGACAGCTCGTGCAGTACGCCGGCCAGGTCCGCGGGCTTCATCGTGTCGAACGCGGCCAGCATGTGCGTCGCACCCTGCGCGTCCTCGCTCTGCGCGAACCCGCTGACGTCGGCCCAGTCCAGCACGTGCGACTGCCCGCGCCGCCGGAATCGCTTGGCGCCCTCGGTGACGGCGACCTTCGACAGCACCCAGTCCCGGGTCCGCCACTGCTCCATCGCCAGGTCGAACACCACGGCGGACGCGTCGGTCTCGCGGATCGTCACGTTCCGGTCCAGCATCTCGCCGAGCACCAGCACCTCGGTCGCCCGCTGCTCGAACCGGCGCATGTTCAGCAGCCCGGTGGTGATCACGTGGCCGACGTCGACCGAGGTGACCCGCGTCATCGGCAGGAAGATCCGCCGCCGGGTGAACACCTCGACCACCAGCCCGAGCACCCGCGGCGGCTGGGTGTCCTGGCGCAGCATCACCACGACGTCGCGCACCTTGCCGACCTGGTCCCCGTTCGGGTCGTACACGGGCAACCCGGCCAGCCGGGCCACGTACACACGCGCCGGAGATCCGCTCATGCCCCGAGGCTAACCGCCAGACCCGGTCCCACCCGCACACAGCGCCCCAGGAGGCCGTGTCGACACCCGGTACGACGGCCGCCCGGCGACGGGGGCGTGTCGGCCCCTGGACCGTGGGGTGCCAAGTCGGCAAACGGTTTCTAGACTTCCTCCGGGCCGGTACATCGTTGTCATCGGCGTGGCGGATGGGGCGGGCATGCTGAGATCCACTGGACTGGGGACCGAGAACGAGGCGACGTACCTGGCGTTGGTCCGGCAGGGATCGGCGACCGTGGTCGAGCTGGCCGACCGGGTCGGGCTGTCGGAGGCGGACGTACTGCGGGCTGTCGACGCCCTCCAGCGGGAGGGGTTCGTCCACCGGACGCCCCCGCCGCGGGAGCTCGTCGTACCGGTGCCGCCTGACCTGGCGGTGGAGCAGCTGGTCCAGCGGCAGGAGGAGGAGCTCGAGCGGGTGCGCGAGGCGGCGTACCGGCTGACTGCGGCGGCGTACAACCAGGCCAGCGACCGGCGGACCGAGGAGCTCATCGAGATCGTGTCCGGCCAGACAGCGGTCGGTCTGGCCTTCGACCGGGTGCAGCGGACGGCCCGGGAACAGATGCGGGAGCTGGTGGCACCGCCGTACGCGGCAACGGCCGAGGTGAACCGGACGCAGCTCGCACGGCAGGCCGAGGGGGTCGCCTACCGGGTCGTGTACGACAGCAGCGCCTTGAGCGACGAGCTGCTGTCGGCCAGCGCGGTCAGCCACGTGCAGGCCGGTGAGCAGGCGCGGATCGTGGATGACCTGCCGACGAAGCTGGCTGTCGCAGACCGGGAGCTGGCGCTGCTGCCGCTCGACTGGGCCACTCCTGCGCGTGACGCAGCGCTGCTAGTACACCCATGCGGTCTGCTGGACGCACTGGTCGCGCTGTTCGAGACGGTGTGGTCGCGGGCCAGCCCGCTGGTGGTGACGGCCGAGAAGACGCTGGCGGCGGAGGACCCGATGTCGGCGGAGGACAGGTACCTGCTGTCGCTCCTGGTGGCTGGTCTGACCGACGACGCTGCGGGGGTCCGGCTGGGGATCAGCCGGCGGACCGTGGCCCGCCGGGTGCAGCTGCTGATGGAGCGGACCAACTCGCGGTCGCGCCTGCAGCTCGGCTGGCACGCGCGGGACCGCGGCTGGCTCTGACCGCTGTCCACTTGCTGGACGCGCTGTCCGGATTGGTCGTGTCAGCTTTGCGCCAGCTCAATCGATAGCAGCCGACGGCACGGCGCACATGTAATGCCGGGGAACCCCTGCACCCCTTGGAGTCCCCTTGTCCCAGCTCTCCTCCCGCGGACGCGGGCTGGTCGCTGTCAGTGCCGCACTGGCGCTGCTCGCGACCGGCTGGTCGTCCCCAGCGGGCGCTGCCGCCGCCCAGCAGCCAAGCGTCCAGCAGCCCAGTGCCACAGTTAAGGCCGGTACGCCGCGGACCGTCACGCTGATCACCGGTGACAAGGTCACCGCGACCACCACCGCGGACGGCCACACCACCGCAACCGTGCAGAAGCCCACCGGCGGCCCGGCCGGCGCCCACATCATGACGGTCGGCAAGGACACCTACGTCTACCCCGACGCGGCCATGCCGTACGTCGCCTCCGGCGTACTCGACGACGGCCTGTTCAACGTCTCCGACCTGCTCGCCGACGGCTACGACGACGCCCAGACCGACCAGCTGCCGCTGATCGTCTCGTACGCCGACGCCCGCAAGCAGGTCGTCCCCGACGGAGCCCGCCGCACCCGCACGCTGACCAGCATCCACGGCGCAGCGATGGTGGCGGACCGCAGCGACGCGACCGGCTTCTGGGAGTCACTCACCGGTACGACGGCCGCCCGCGGCACCAGCATGCGCGGCACAAGCATGAAGGTCCTGCCGGGCGGGATCGCGAAGGTCTGGCTCGACGGCAAGGCGCGGGTCTCGCTGGCAGACACCACCGCCCAGATCGGCGCCCCCGAGGTCTGGCAGAGCGGCAACACCGGCCAGGGCGTCGACGTAGCCGTGCTGGACACAGGTATCGACGCCGGGCACCCGGACGTCTCCGGCCAGATCAAGGCGTCGGCCAGCTTCGTCCCCGGTGAGGACATCACCGACCGGCACGGCCACGGCACGCACGTTGCCTCCACCATCGCCGGTACCGGCGCAGCCTCCGGCGGCAAGGAGCAGGGCGTCGCACCGGGCGCGGGCCTGCTGGTCGGCAAGGTGCTCGGCAACGACGGCGGCGGCCAGGACTCCTGGATCCTCGCCGGCATGGAGTGGGCCGCCCGCGACCAGCACGCCAAGGTGATCAGCATGAGCCTCGGCTCGGACGGCGGGAGCGACGGCACCGACCCGCTGAGCCAGGCGGTGAACAGCCTGAGCGCCGAGACCGGTGCGCTGTTCGTGATCGCCGCGGGCAACGCCGGCCCGGGCCCGTTCAGCGTGGGAGCTCCTGGTGCGGCCGACGCGGCGTTGACCGTCGGTGCGGTGGACTCCGCCGACCGGCTGGCCTCGTTCTCAAGCCGCGGCCCGCGGCTGGGTGACTCCGCGCTCAAGCCGGAGCTGACGGCGCCGGGCGTCGACGTACTGGCTGCTCGGTCGCAGTACGCGCCGGAGGGTGAGGGCTCGTACCTGACCATGAGCGGCACCTCCCAGGCGACTCCGCACGTCGCCGGTGCTGCCGCCCTGCTGGCCAAGGTGCACCCTGACTGGACTGGTGCTCAGCTGAAGGACGCTCTGGTCAGCACCACCAAGCGGACCGTCGCCATCAGCCCGTACGCCGGTGGCAGCGGTCGCCTTGACGCCGCCAACGCGGTCAAGAGCACTGTGTTCGCGACCGGCTCGGCATTCCTGTTCGCCAAGTGGCCCTACCCGTCCAGCGGCGTACAGACCAAGGACGTCGTCTACACCAACACAGGTGCCGAGCCGGTCACGCTGAACCTGGCTGTCACCGCTCCGGGCGTTCCGACCGGGCTGCTGACCCTCACGGCGCAGCAGGTGACCGTGCCCGCGCACGGGACCGCAACGGTCGGCGTACAAGGGCATCTGGACCTGGCTGTCGAGGACGCCGGCTACAGCGCCATGCTGACCGCCACCGGGCCTGCTGGTGAGCTGCACACCCCTGTTGGCCTGAGCAAGCAGAGTGAGCGGGTCAACCTGTCCGTCAACGCCAAGGACCGGCGCGGCTCCGGGCTGCCCGGCGTGGTGATCATGAAGGACGTCCTGCGCGACACCGTGCCGAAGGCGTACCTGGTCGACGAGACCGGTCGCCTGGACGTCAGCATCCGCCCGAGCACGTACGCCGTCTGGATGTACGCCGACGTGCCCGGTCTCGACGGGCCGCACTCGCTCGCCCGGGCCGTGCTCAGCGAGCCCGAGCTCGTGCTCGGCAAGGACCGGACGCTGACCTTCGACGCCTCCACGCTGCGCAAGGTCGGTGCGATCGCGCCGCAGCCGACGGTCAACGACGGGGTCCGGATCGACCAGTACCGCAGCTACCCCGACCTGCACCAATTCGTCGACAGCTACCAGCTCGAGTGGTGGCTCTACGACAGCGTGTGGGCGACGCCGACCAAGAAGGTCACCCAGGGCTCGTACACGTTCGCGGCCCGCTGGCGGCAGACGCAGCCCGCCGTGACGATTGCCTCTGGCAACGACTCGTGGACGCCGAAGGTCCAGAGCCTGTCGCCGAAGCTCAAAGCCGGCACTGGCGCCGCATCGCTCGTCTACCTGGGCGACGGAACTGCCGCGGACTTCCAGCGGACGTCGGTGCGCGGCAAGGTCGCAGTGGTCCTCCGCAACGACCGGGTCCCGGCCACTGAGCAGGCCAAGTCCGCTGCGAAGGCCGGCGCCAAGCAGTTGCTGATCGTCAACGACGGCTACGGCCCGCTCGACGCCTGGTCGGACCTGCCGGTCGAGGAGGCCCCGACCCTGCCGGTCGCGGCGCTGCCGACGGACCAGGGGCAGCGGCTCGTCTCGCAGCTCCGGCACGGTGCCAGGACGGTCAAGCTGACCTCGCACCCGTACCCGCAGTACCTGTACGACCTGGTGCAGCACCACGACGGTGCCATCCCGCGTGACCTGAGCTACCGCCCGGCCACGCGTGACCTGGCCAAGCTGGAGGTGTCGTACCGCGACACCTCGCTGGGTGAGGCGCAGGACATCCGCTACGACCTGTCGGCCGACCTCACGTGGGCAGTGGGCTCGGCGAGCAGCACTCTGCAGGCGCAGGGCGACCACACCGTCTGGGTGACCGCCGGGCCGAAGGTGAAATGGCTGAGCCAGACCGCCGGGGCCGGTGTGAGCCTGTTCGGTTCGTCGACGGCGTACGCCGCCCGCAGCACCACCCGGGAGACCTGGTTCGCCGGGATCACCCGGCCGCGGTTGCTGAACGACAACGCGATGTCGACGCCGCCGTCGCGGGTCGGCGACATCATCAGCGTGTTCGGGATGCCGGCCTGGGGTTCCGGCGCGCACGAGGGCACTCTGTTCGACGGAGTGACGCTGAAGACGTCGCTGTACCAGGGGGACACCCTGCTCGGCGAGGGCGCCGACTACGCGTCCGCCGAGGTGTCGCCCGAGCGGCTGCCGTACAAGCTGGTCGTCGACACCACTCGCGACCTGCCTGGCCGGCCGTACTCGCCGAGCACTCGGACCGAGTGGGGCTTCCTGTCCGCGCAGACCGACTACACCAAGCTGGAGACGCTCCCGCTGATCCAGCTGGACTACGCGGTCTCCACTGACCTGGCAGGCCGGGCGCACCGGCGTACTGGGTTGTCGGTGACGCCGTCGCAGCTGGCTGGGCCGGGCAAGGCCAGCAGTGTCGCGGTGGAGGTCTCGTACGACGACGGAGCCAGCTGGCGCACACTGCGGTCGAGCCGCCATGGCTCTACGTGGCAGGTGCAGTTGGACGCGCCGTCGAAGGCTCGCTACGTGAGCCTGCGGACCACCGCTCGGGACACGGCGGGCAACAGCGTCGTACAGACCGTCGATCGCGCCTTCGGCCTCAACTAGGCCCTCCGGTCGCCGCCCTCAGCTCAGCTTGGGGCGGCGGCCGGCGCGACGGTGCAGGGTGATCGGGCGCTTGCCTCTGGTGGTGGCCGACGTCTCCGCAGGTGTCACCGCGGGGTGAGTGTCGTCGTACGCCGCGGTGATGGCGCCGGTCGGCTCCAGGACGAGCAGGTCGGCCTGGGTCTTCCAGCGGTCGAGCTGGTTGCCCAGACCGGCGGCGTTGAGGCGCTCGGTCCGCAGCACCAGGGCTGCAGCGGTCCACTCCTCGCTGCCGGGCTCCAAGCGCCGTACGGTCGCACTCCACGCCGACAGGCGAGCAGTAGCAGGCTTAGCCGGTACGACGACCTCAACGGCGTCCGCGTCGACCAGACCGGGCAGCGGCTGCTCAGCGCTACCGTCCCGGTCCGCCAGTACGACGTACGAGCCGTCCACCGCGGCGAACCAGGCCGGCACGGCCCGGCGCCCGCTCCAGGACAGCCAGACCAGTCCGGCCTTCTTCATCACACCGGCGATCTCCGCCACGGCCTCGTCCGTCGTCACGGTCCAAGACTGTCACAGCTGTCCGGATGATGAGAGCGGCGCTCAGTCGCCGTCAGGCTTTCTATCGTTGAAGTCATGGCTACCACGAGCATTTCGCCCCTGGCTCGCAAGCTTCTCGACGGCGTGACGTCGCAGGAACGACCGGCGGCGCCCGCGCCCGGACCCGTCAACCGGATCCCGCTGGTCGTCGCCCTGATCGGTGCGGTCGCGCTCGTCGCGACCGTCTGGAGCCGGCACGGCGCCAAGCCCGGCGTACTGCTGCTGCTCGGTCTGGGACTCGGGCTCGCGTTGTTCCACTCGCGCTTCGGGTTCACCTCTGCGTGGCGCCAACTCGTTGCTGTTGGCAACGGGACGGGGCTGCGGGCGCACACCTTGCTGCTCGGGACGACGGCGACGCTGTTCGCGTTGGTGATCGGGACGGGGACCGGGCTGTTCGGCAGTACGCCGGCGCCGTCCGGCGGGCCGCTCGGGGTCGGGCTGGTGCTTGGCGCGGTGCTGTTCGGGTTCGGGATGCAGCTCGGTGGAGCATGCGCTTCGGGGACTTTGTTCGCGGTCGGGTCGGGGCAGTCGACGATCGTGCTGACGCTGGGCGGGTTCATCCTCGGGTCGGTGCTGTACGCGTGGCAGTGGGAACTTGTGGACGACCTACCGGCGTTCCCTGCTGTGGTGTTGTCCGATCACGTCGGCTGGGTCGGGTCGTGGGTCGTCACGATCGCCGTACTGGCTGGGGTTTTCGCGATCAGTTCGGTGGTGCAGAAGCGTCGGGTGCCGCCGCCGACTGGCGTCGTACCGTCTGCGCGTGGGGCTGCGCGGGTGATCCGCGGGTCGTGGCCGCTGTGGGTCGGGGCGCTGGTGCTCGCGGCGCTGGGTGCGGGTGTGCTGATCGTGTCCGGTGGGGCGTGGGGGATCACGAGTGCGTTCGGGTTGTGGGGCGCGAAGTTCCTGCAGTGGATCGGGCTGCACCCGGAGAACTGGGCGTTCTGGCAGCAGCCGTCGCAGGCGAAGATGCTGGCCGGTGCGGTGCTGGCGGACAAGACGAGCCTGACCGACCTCGGGATCATGTTCGGCGCGGCGATCGCGGCCGCGGCCGGGGGAGCGTGGACGTTGCACCGGCGGATCCCGATGGGGACGGCGCTGGCCGCCGTACTGGGCGGGATCGTGATGGGGATCGGCGCGCGGCTCGCGGGTGGCTGCAACATCGGCGCGTACCTGGCGGGGATCGCGTCGGGCAGTCTGCACGGGTGGATCTGGGGCCTGGCCGCGCTGGGCGGGACGTGGCTGGGGCTGAAGGCGCGGCCGGTGTTCGGGCTGGGCAACCCGGCGCCGCGGGACTCGATCTGCTGAGGGCCCGCCGGTCTGGCCCGGTTCGGCTCGGTGAGTCGGGACACATCGTGCTCTGGAGTGAGCCGGGTCACCGGCCGACCTGGCGTTTCGCCGTACGCTCTCGTGAAACTGGTGGGTAACCAGCTTCTCTGGAAGGGGTAGGCGATGGGTGACGAGACGGCCACCAAGGCGCTGCGGTCCAGGCGGTCCTGCTTGGCGACACCGGGGTCGAACCCGCGGTTCCTGGCCAAGGCGAAGGGGCTGGACGCCGACCAGGTGTTCCTCGACCTGGAGGACTCGGTCGCGCCGATCGCCAAGGTGGACGCCCGCAAGAACATCGTCGCCGCGCTGAACGAGGGCGGCTGGGGCAACAAGGTCCGCGTCGTGCGCGTGAACGACTGGACCACCGAGTGGACGTACGCCGACGTGATCGAGGTCGTCTCCGGTGCCGGGGCGAACCTCGACTGCATCATGCTGCCGAAGGTCGAGACCGCCGAGCAGGTGGTCGCGCTGGACCTGCTGCTCACCCAGCTGGAGAAGGTGCACGGGTACGAGCCGGGGCGGATCGGGATCGAGGCGCAGATCGAGAACGCGCTCGGCCTGACCAACGTGAACGCGATCGCGCAGGCGTCGCCGCGGGTCGAGACGATCATCTTCGGGCCGGCCGACTTCATGGCGTCGATCAACATGAAGTCGCTGGTCGTCGGCGAGCAGCCGCCCGGGTACGACGTCGGCGACGCGTACCACTACATCCTGATGCAGATCCTGATGGCGGCCCGCGCGCACGGCAAGCAGGCGATCGACGGCCCGTACCTGCAGATCAAGGACGTCGACGGCTTCCGCCGCGTCGCCGGCCGCTCGGCCGCGCTCGGCTTCGACGGCAAGTGGGTCCTGCACCCGGACCAGATCGCCGCCGCGAACGAGGTCTACTCGCCGCGGCAGGACGACTACGACCACGCCGAGAACATCCTCGACGCCTACGACCACTTCACCTCCGCCGCCGGTGGCGCGCGGGGTGCGGTGATGCTCGGCGACGAGATGATCGACGAGGCCTCGCGGAAGATGGCGCTAGTGATCTCGGCGAAGGGGCGCGCCGCCGCGATGACCCGTACGGACGTGTGGCAGCCGCCGACGGACTGAATGGCTGTGACCTGAGTCACAGTTCGGTGAATGGGGTCGGGCGCGGTCGTCTTGCTCGTGACAGCTGTTCCACGAGGAGGCACCGTGCACGACCACATCACCGTCGACACCTGGGCGACGGTCCACGCCGAGAGGGCTGCGCTGGCCGCTGACCTGGCGGAACTGAGCGACGAGCAGTGGCGTACGACGTCGCTCTGCACGGAGCTCAGCGTGCGTGAGGTGCTCGCGCATCTCACGGCGGGGGCGACGTTGTCGTTCCCGCGGTGGTTCGCGGGGGTGCTGCGGCATCGGTTCGACTTCGACGCGCAGGTGTTGATGCGGCTGCGGGAGCAGTTGGGTGAGTCTCCGGCGGAGACGCTCGCGCGGTTCGGCGCTGCTGTTGACCGGTCGACGACGCCGTTCGGGCGGCGGGGGAGCGCGGTGTGGTCGCTCGCGGAGACGGTCGCGCACGCCGAGGACATCCGGCGTCCGTTGGGGATTCAGCGCGACTACTCGGCTGAGGTGCTCACGGCGATCGCCGAGTACTACGCGAGCACCGACGTCGTCGTACTGGCCAAAGGGCGCATCGGAGGCCTGCGTTTGGTCGCCACCGACACGAGCTTCACCACCGGCGAGGGCGCTGAGGTCTCCGGGCCGACGATCGCGTTGGTGATGGCGATGATCGGGCGGGCGCCGTACTGCGACGACCTCGAAGGCGAAGGTGTCGCAGTCCTCCGGACCCGTTGCTGACTGGGCATACTCCAAGGGTGACCGATGGGGTGCTCGAGCGGGCTGCTGCGGGGGACGGGGAGTCGTTCGCCGAGCTCGTGGGGCCGTTGCGCGGTGAGCTGCATGCGCACTGCTATCGGATGCTCGGTTCCGTCCACGACGCCGATGACGCTTTACAGGACGCCCTGGTGCGGGCTTGGCGCGGGCTGGCCGGATTCTCCGGGCGTGGATCGCTGCGTTCCTGGCTGTACGCCGTTGCGACGCACTGCTGCCTGGACGCAGCGCGCAGCCGGCAACGCCGTGCGCTGCCGATGGACCTGGGCCCGTCGAGCACCGTGGTCGACAACGCGGAGCCGCGCGCCGACGTTGCCTGGCTCGGTCCACACCCCGACGAACGCTACGAACACCGCGAGGCTGTCGAACTCGCCTTTGTCGCGGCCCTCCAGCACCTACCACCCAACCAGCGCGCTGCGCTCCTGATGTCCGACGTCCTCGGCTTCACCGCCGCCGAAACCGCCGAAGCCCTGTCCGCCTCCACAGCCTCAGTAACCAGCGCAATCCAACGAGCCAGAACCACCATCAGCTCCCGAACGCTGCCAACCTCAGCAGGGTGCCCAACCCCCGGCGAGCGCGCGGTCGCCGCAGCGTTCGCCGACGCTCTGGAACGCGGAGACATCGACGCACTGGTCGCCCGCCTCGCGATCAACGTCACCTGGACGATGCCGCCCATGCCCGCCTGGTACGCCGGCCGCGAAGCCGTCGCCGCCTTCGCTCGAGCCGTCCCGTTCAGCGGCACCTGCGGCACCTGGCGCACCGTGCCGACCACCGCCAACGCCCAACCGGCGATCGCCTGCTACCTGGACTCCGGCACCGGCAACTTCGCCGCCTGGTCGATCAACCTGATCGCCGTACAAGCAGACCAGATCACCGCGATCACAACCTTCCAGGACCCGGCGTACTTCCCTCTGTTCGGCCTGCCCGCGCAACTCCAGCACTGAACAGAATTCAGCCCTGTGAGCGGGCGAGCTGCAGCACTTCCTGCAGGGCCGCAGCGAGTGCGTCATCGTCGTCGCGGTTTCGCCAGGTGACCATGCGCCAGGTGGCCGAGGCTGACGCGTAGTGGACACCTGTGGGGACATCCTGGTTGACGACGATCAGCCCCAGCGGCACCGAGCTCGACCCAGCCGTGAGCTGCAGCATCTCGGTCGCTTCGGCGCCGGTCAGACCGCGGTGCCGGTGCTTGATCTCCACAGCCACCTGCGCACCACCTTCAGGGCGCAGCAGCACGTCCCAGTCGAGGGGCTCGCGGTCGAGCGAGGCCTCGGCTTCCAGAGCAGAGCCGGCGAGGCGCTGGATCGCCGCGCGGGCCTGTCGCCGGTACTGCGCGACCAGCTGTTGCTGCGTGTCCAGTACGGCGTCGACCGCGCGCTGGGCCGACGATGGCAAGCCGGGGCTGTGTTCCAGTTGCTCCGCGACCTCGACCTTCGTCTGCTCGGACAGGCCGGGGTCGCGGAGCATGCGGGTGAGGAAGGTTGCCTCGTTGTCGCCGATCTTGAGGCTGTTCAGGCGTTGCCCGGTCAGCGCGAGGTAGCCGAAGAAGGCGCCGAGGGCGAGCAGGACCGGGACGCCTCCGGTGTTGGTGCCGTCGAGGAAGACGCCGACGGCACCCGCACCACCGGCGGCCAGGGCGATTGCTGTGCAGGCGATACGTTCGCCCCGGCTCAGCCGGTCGAGCATGGTGGGGCTCAGCCGAGGGTGAGGACCTTGAGGATGCGGACCGGGCGGTTGGGCGGGCCGTCCTGGTCGGGGTCGGCGATGCCGGCGGCGACGATGCGGTCGAAGGTGGACATGCCGAAGACGACCTTGCCGAGCACGGTGTAGTTCGGGTCGATGTTGGCGAACGAGTGCACGACGAAGAACTCGCTGCCGTTGGTGCCCGGGCCTTGGTTGCCGTAGGCAACGGTGCCGCGGGGGTAGGTCTCGGTGCCGTCGACCTCGTCGGGGAACTTGTAGCCGGGGCCGCCCTCCTCCTGGCGGTAGATGTCGCCGCACTGCAGCACGCCGAGGCGCGCGGAGTTGGTCAGCCGGAAGCACTGGGTGCGGTCGTAGAACCGGCTCTGCACCAGGTGCACGAAGTTGTGCACGCCGCACGGCGCGGTCGCGCGGTTCATCCGGACCACGAACGGGCCGTAGTTGGTGACGAAGAAGACGTCGACGGTGCCCTTGGCCTTCGCGGTCGCCTTCGGCACGGTGACCGGTCGCGCGGCCGGGTTCTCCGGCGTCGGGGTGAACTCGCACTTCACCGTCGGAGCGGGACGGCCGGACGGCGCGGCGGGTGCCGCCAGGGCGGGCGTCGTGGTCAGCGTCGCGGCGAGCAAGGTCGTCGCGATCAAAGCAGGGACAAGTGATCGCTTCATGCGATCAACCTAGTACGCGCCGTGGTGTCAGGCACCCGCAAACCTGGCAGGAGCAGGTTAAGACCGTCCAGTACGGCGGACGACGGCTCGCATACCGGCCGAACGCCACCTAAGGTAGGGCGGCGATCCGGCCGAAAGCTGACTGTTGTGGGGTGTTGGTGTGAACGGCGAGGTACTCGCAGGGCGTTACCGGTTGCTCAGCCTGCTCGGGCGAGGTGGTGCCGGTGAGGTCTGGCGGGGCGAGGACACGGTGCTGGCGCGCCCGGTGGCGATCAAGCTGCTGCGCGCGCTCGACGGTGACCCGATGGACGAGGTCCAGCGGTTCCGCATCGAGGCCCAGGCCGCCGCCCGGCTGCAGCACCCCAACGTCGTCGCGACGTACGACGTGGGCGCTGCCGACGATCAGGTGTTCCTGGTGATGGAGCTGGTCATCGGGACCGACCTGGCGCAGCTGATGCGCAGCAAGGGTCTGCCGGGCACCAAGCTGGTCGCCGACATCGCCGTACAGGGCTCCCGCGCACTGGACGCGGCACACGGCGCCGGCATCATCCACCGCGACGTGAAGCCCGGCAACCTGCTGCTGGCCGGCGACGGCACGCTGAAGATCACCGACTTCGGCCTGGCCCACACCGGTGGCCTCAACGGCGCCACCGGACAGGTCCTGCTCGGTACGGCGGCCTACATCTCCCCGGAGCAGGTCACCGGAGGCGCGGCGACCACTGCGAGCGACTGGTACTCGCTGGGCTGCGTCCTGTACGAGTTGCTCGAAGGCGTCCCGCCGTACGTCGCCGACACGGTCGAAGGCGTGCTCCGGCAGCACCTGGAGGCTCCGGTCCCGCCGGTACGCCGTACGGACGAGGCCCCCGGCCTGGCCGGTCTGGTCGAGCAGATGCTGGCGAAGGACCCGGCCCAGCGCCCGTCGTCCTCCGCAGCCGTTCTGGCGCAGCTCAACGGACAGCCCGAGGCTCCCGTCAGCAACGCGACCCAGCTGCTGCCGTTCACATCAGCAGCACCAGTCGCAGCCCCGCGCCCTCCGCTGGACGCGGAACTGCTCGGCGACCCGGTTGATGACGAGGAAGCCCACACCACCAGCCACATCGCGCCTGAGCGCCGGTCCCTGTTCACCAAGGTGCTCGTCGGTGCCGCCGTACTGGTGGTTGGCATCATGGCCGCCGCCCTGCTGCGGGAAGGCGTCTCCCAGGACCCGCCGGCCCAAGCAGGCGGTACGCCGACCGTCGCCCCGACCGTGGCGTCGAAGGTGACCACCAAGCCCAAGGTGACGCCCACGCCGAAGCCCAAGGTCACCCCGTCGCCGAAGAAGACGCCCAAGAAGTCGCCGTCGAAGCCGGTCGAGACCGGTACGGCGAAGCAGCTGCGCACGCTGGCCCAGCTGCTGCGCCAGGGGCAGCAGGGCGAGGGCAGCAAGCCGGTGCGTGAGGCGGCCAAGGACCTGGACCAGGCGGCCAACGCGCTCGGCGAGGGGGACGACGACAAGGCGGCGGACGAGTACCGCAGCGCTCTGCGTCGGCTCGGCTCGGCCCAGCGGACCAACCACTGGCAGCCGACCCCGCAGGAGTTCGTGCTGATCGCCGCGATCAACCGCGACCTCGGCCGCACCGGCTACGGCCAGGGCGACAACAACGAGGAGCGGGACTCCGACGAGTAGGTCAAGCCCGCCTCCCGGGACGAGGCGGGCTTCGGTGGCGACTACTTGAAGTCCACGGTCGGGTGGGCGGGCCGGCGCAGCGCCGTACCAGTGGGCGCACTGGGCGTGAGGCACCTGACGGAATTCAGGTGGTCGGTGTCACAGCGGGTGTCGGGGTGTACCGGGATGCTGGGTAGTCGCGATACTCGCGAGTAAGCCGAGCCGAGGAGCCGCCGAGATGAGCAGGTTGCAGCAGACCGAGGGACTGACCGACGTCCAGGAGGAGATCCTCAAGACGGTCCGGGCCTTCGTCGAGGCGGAGATCCTGCCGGTGGCCACCGAGCTGGAGCACAACGACGAGTACCCGACGCAGATCGTCGAGGGGCTGAAGGAGCTCGGCCTGTTCGGGCTGATGATCCCCGAGGAGTACGGCGGGCTGGGCGAGTCGCTGCTCACCTACGCGCTCTGCGTCGAGGAGATCGCCCGCGGCTGGATGAGCGTGTCCGGCATCATCAACACGCACTTCATCGTCGCGTACATGCTGCTGCAGCACGGGACCGACGAGCAGAAGCAGAAGTACCTGCCGCGGATGGCGACCGGGGACGTGCGCGGCGCGTTCTCGATGTCCGAGCCGGGCTGCGGCTCCGACGTGGCGGCGATCAAGACCAAGGCCGTCAAGAACGGCGACAGCTACACGATCAACGGCCAGAAGATGTGGCTGACCAACGGCGGCTCGTCGAACCTGGTCGCCGTCCTGGTGAAGACCGACGAGGGTCAGGACTCGGTCTACAAGAACATGACCACGTTCCTGGTCGAGAAGGAGCCGGGCTTCGGCGAGGTCGACAAGGGCCTGACGATCCCCGGCAAGATCGAGAAGATGGGCTACAAGGGCGTCGACACGACCGAGCTGATCTTCGACGGCTACGAGATCGCCGCCGATCAGGTCCTCGGCGGCGTCCCGGGCAAGGGTTTCTACCAGATGATGGACGGCGTCGAGGTCGGCCGGGTGAACGTGGCCGCGCGCGGCTGCGGCGTCGCCCGGCGGGCCTTCGAGCTCGGCATCTCCTACGCCCAGCAGCGGGAGACGTTCGGCAAGAAGATCGCCGAGCACCAGGCGGTGCTGTTCCGGCTGGCCGACATGGCGGTCAAGGTCGAGGCCGCGCACGAGCTGATGGTGAAGGCGGCCCGGAAGAAGGACTCCGGCTCACGCAACGATTTCGAGGCCGGGGTCGCGAAGTACCTGGCCAGCGAGTACTGCTCGCAGGTCGTGGAGGACTCCTTCCGGATCCACGGCGGCTACGGGTTCTCCAAGGAGTACGAGATCGAGCGCCTGTACCGGGAGGCGCCGATGCTGCTGATCGGGGAGGGCACGGCAGACATCCAGCGGATGATCATCGGCCGGCGCCTGCTCGAGGACTACAAGCTCTGACCAGCTGCACGCGGCGGGACCAGGCCTGACGGCGCTACGACTGCTGGGCCTGGTCATCCGATCGGCGTCCCGCAGCCGTCGAGGATCATCCGGCCGAGCGTGGTCAGGTCGTGGCGCACGGCCTGACCGGCCCGGCGGGTGGTGATCAGTCCGGCCTCGCGCAGGATGCCCGCCTGGCGGCTGGCTCCGGCGAGCGAGATGCTGCAGCGCTGGGCCAGCTCGGTCGTCGTACAGCCGTCCGCGATCGACTCCAGGGCGGCCGCACGGGTGCTGCCGAGCAGTGCGGCCAGCGGGCGTGAGCGTTGCTCGGCTGTGCCGCGGCGTAGTGCGCCCATGCCGTGCTTGACCGGGTAGACCAGGACCGGCGGCAGGTTCGGGTCGAGCAGCTTGGTCGGCGTACGCCAGCAGAACACCGACGGCTGCAGGCGAAGGCCGCGGCCGTCCAGGTGCAGGTCCGAGTCCGGCAGCCCGTCGACGGTGAGGACCGGGGACTCCCAGCGGACGGCTGGGTGGATGTGGCCGAGCAGCCGGTCGACTCCGGCGCCGGACAGGTCGCTGACCTTCTGCTGGTGGTCTGCCCGGACGATCGTCCGCATCGACTCCCAGTACGGCGCGATGGCCGACTGGTGGTAGGTGTGCATGGCCTGGCCGAGGCCCTTGACCGCCTCACGGCGGCCGCCGGCCAGCTCCCGGGTCCAGCTCGACGCAGGACGCCGTACGGAGAGCAGCTGGAGCTCCTGCTGCAAGCGGCCACGCGAGGTGGACAGCACGCGCTCGACGCCCTCGTCGAAGGTCCCGGTGTGGTGGGCGGGGGTCAGGAAGTCAGGGGAGTAGCCGCGCGGGGGAGCGAGGTGCAGCAGCCGGGTGGCGGGCCGGGGCAGCTGCCGGCGGGTCCGCTCGCGCCAATGGCCGTAGTGGGTCGTGCCGTCCTGGACCTGCAGCTGGTGCAGGCTCAGCAGCACCTCCCAGAGCGGGTCCGGTTCTTCGGCGAGGGTGGTCCGAGCCAGGTCCTGACTGGTGAAATGAATCCGCAGCACGACAGGTACTCCTCTCTCCACCACCCATCGTGCAAGGAACCCCCTGTCAACTTCCTGTCACCGGCCACGTCGCACCCGTTCCGTGCACTATGAGGCAGGCCCCATGGGAAAACGCTTGTCACGACCCTGTCACCCAGAGTGCGGACGCATGGCTGGAAATCGTTACCAGGCGGTACTCTGCGGGCTGCGGCTGGGGAGCGGAGACAGATGACGGCAAGAGGGCTGGAGCGGCCGCAGGTCGCCATCCGGTTGCTCGGTGCTGTCTCGGTGCAGCTGGACGGCCGCTCGGTCGAGCTCGGGGGCGGACGGGTGGGTGCGCTACTCGCCGTTCTGGCGTTGTCCGGTGGTGATCCGCTGCCGACCGCGGTGATCGCGGAACGAATCTGGGGTGACGATCCGCCGGAGAACATCGCGCCCAGCCTGCACACGTTGACGAAGCGGTTGCGCCGGGCGGTCGGCGCCGACCTGGTGACCAGCGGACCGGCCGGCTACAGCCTTCGGATCGCCCCCGACGCCGTGGACGTGTTGAGGTTCGTCAGCCTGGTCCGGGCCGCGCAGCAGAGCGACGATCCCGAGCAGGAGTACGCCCTGCTGGTGGAGGCGCTGGGACTGTGGACCGGGCGGCCGTTCGAGGGGGTCCGGTCGTCCTGGCTGGAGTCGACGGATGAGCGACTGCTGGAGCAGTACCTGGCCGCCGTCGAGCGCCGCATCGACCTCCGGGTCGACGATCGCGAGTACGGCGAAGTGCTGGCCGAGCTGCGCGACCTGACTGCCGCGTACCCGCTGCGTGAGTCCCTGTGGGTGCGGCTGCTCCGGTTGCTCGCGCAGGCAGGGCGAACGGCGGAGGCACTCGAGCTGTACGAGTTCGTCCGGCTCCGGCTGGCCGACGAGCTCGGTGTGGATCCTGGCGCCGAGCTGCGCGCCCTGTACGCCGGACTGCTCGACAGCGAGCCGGCAGAGGCCCCGCAGCAGGTAGTGCCGCGCCAGCTGCCGGCTGACGTCCCAGGCTTCACCGGACGGGACGCCGCGCTGGAACAGCTGGACGGCTTACTGGCTGCGTGGGATCCGGAGCAGGCTGCGGTGATCGTGGCGATCGACGGGACCGGCGGCGTCGGCAAGACCACGCTGGCGGTGCACTGGGCGCATGGCATCCGCGGGCAGTTCCCCGACGGGCAGCTGTACGTGAACCTGCGTGGCTACAGCGCGGGCGGCCTGGTCAAGCCGGAGAACGCACTGGAGTCCCTGCTGCACGGTCTGGGCGTGCCGGTCAAGGAGATCCCCAACGGCGTCGAGGCCAGGTCCGCTCTGTTCCGCACGCTCGTCGCCGAACGTCAGGTGCTGCTGGTCCTCGACAACGCCCGCAACGCCTCCCAGGTCCGCCCGCTCCTCCCGGGCGCCGGTGGCTTCGTGCTCGTGACCAGCCGCAACCAGCTGCGCGGTCTGGTCGCACGTGAGGGCGCGCGGCGCCTCAGCCTCGGCCCGATGTCCGCCGAGGAGTCCGCTGCCCTGCTGGCGACCGCAGTCGGCGCACTGCCGTACGACGTGACCGAGCTGACCGCGTTCGCCGAGCTGTGTGGGCGTCTGCCGCTCGCACTGGTGATCGCCGCCGAGCGGGCCGGACGGAGTGCGGGCTCGGACCTCGCGGCGATCACCCGGCAGCTGGCCGAGACCGGCGACCGGCTGGACGAGCTGGAGATCGCGGACGACGAGCTGAGCAGCGTCCGGGCGGCCTTGTCCTGGTCGTACCAGGCCCTGGCGCCTGACGTCGCCCGGTTGTTCCGGCTGCTCGGTGGCTACCCGGGAGCGGACTTCGACCGGTCGGCCGCGGCAGCAGTGGCCGGGCTTGACGAGCTGACGACCGAGCGCCTGCTGGACCACCTGGTCGAGGTGAACCTGGTGGAGGCGGTCGGGACCGCGCGGTACCAGCTGCACGACCTGCTCCGGCTCTACGCGGCAGGCCTCGACAGCGATCGCGCCGAGCGTCAGGACGCGCTGGCCCGGCTGCTCGACTGGCTGGCACACACCTCGGAGGCCGCCCGCCGCGCTCGGGGCGGCAAGCTGCGCCACGAGGTGTTGCACGACCCGTTGCCCGGCGTACGGCCGGTGGTCTTCGCGGGTGACGCGGATGCGCTGGCGTGGTTCGACAAGGAGTGGGTGACGATGGCGGCGGCGATCTTCGCCTGGCCGGAGCACGGTCACGACCGGCTGGTCGCCTGCCTGGCGCGCGAGCTCTGGGACTACCTCGACCAGCGCCGCGCACCCAGTCCGGAGTCGATCGCGGCGCACGAGATCGGCGTACGGGCCGCTGCTCGGACGGGGGAGCCGCTGCTGGAGGCACTCGTCAGCAACCAGGCCGCGGTCAGCTACGGCCTGGTGAAGCGGTACCCGGAGTCGCGGGACCTGTTCCTGCGGGCCCTGGAGCTGTTCGACGGCGTGGGAGACACCACGGGGATGGCGAAGGTCCACAGCAACCTCGGCATCACCTACCAGCGCCTGGGCGATCCGGAGACGTCGATCGAACACCTGAAGACGGCGCTGGCGCTGAACGAGGACCAGAACTCGCTCGGCGGCGCCCACAACAACCTGTCGTGCACCTACTACGCCATCGGCCGGTACGACGAGGCGATCGCCAGCGCGCTCAAGGCGGTCGAGCTGGCGCGGCGGACCGGTCAGCCCCGCAACGAGGCCGACGCGCTGGACTCGCTCGGAACGGCCTACCTGGGATCAGGCGAGTACCAGCAGGCCGTGACGAACCTGGAGGAAGCCGCCCGGCTGTGCGAGCAGCTGCAGCTCGGTGCCGTCGAGGTGCCGACGCTGGTCAGCCTCGGGGACGCCTACCAGGCGCTGGGCCGGCCGGACGGCGCTGCCGGCGCCTGGCAGCGCGCGGTGAAGGCCGCCGACCGGCACGGGCAGTCGTCGATCTACTTCGACCGCGACGAGATCCTCACGCGGCTCGGCACGATGACCGCAGAGGAAGGCCGGGACGCGGTGTGAGTGTTGAGGTGCAGTTGCTCGGTGGGGTGTCGGTGCGGCTCGACGGGCGGAGCGTCGAGCTCGGCGGGGACCGGCTGCGGTCGTTGCTGGCGATCCTCGCGCTGACGGCCGGCGACAGTGTCCCGACGGCTCTGCTCGTCGAGCGGATCTGGGGCGAGGCGCCGCCGGCCAACGCCGGTCCGAGCCTGCACACGTTGATGACCAGGCTCCGGCGAGCAGTCGGCGCGGATCTGGTCGCGACCGGTCCGACCGGGTACAGCCTGCGCGTAGAGCCCGAGCAGGTCGACGTACTGCGGTTCGCTCGGCTGCTGCGGACAGCTGCTCAGTCCGTCGAGCGGGTGGACGAGCGGGACGCGATCGACGAGGCGCTGGCGCTGTGGAGCGGTCGCCCGTTCGCAGGGGTGCGGTCGGACTGGCTGGAGTCGATCGAGCTGCCGCGACTCGAAGAGCAGTATCTGGCCGCCGTGGAACGCCGCTTCGACCTACGCTCGCTGGACCGGTCACCGCAGAACCGTGGCGAGGAGCTGTCCGAGCTGCGCAGGCTGACCGTCGCCTACCCGTTGCGCGAGTCGCTCTGGGCGCGCTTCCTTCGCCTCCTGGCCCGCAGTGGCCGTACGGCGGAAGCAATCGAGCTGTACGACGAAGTGCGCAGCCGCATCGCCGACGATCTCGGTGTCGACCCCGGTGCCGAGCTGCGCGCCGTGTTCGACGAGCTGACCGGGACGCGGACCAGGCCGTCCCGCCGGGTCGCGCCGAGCCAGCTGCCGTCCGACGTACTCGGCTTCACCGGCCGCAAGGATGTCCTGGCCAAGCTGGATGGCGTACTGGCCGGCCGCGACCCCGAGAGCACCGTCGCTGTGGTGCTGCACGGACCGGGTGGAGTCGGGAAGACCAGTCTGGCTGTGCACTGGAGTCACCTGGTCGCAGAGCAGTTCCCGGACGGGCTGCTGTTCGTGGACCTGGGCGGGTACGGGCCGGGCGCACCCGTGGATGCCTCGGTGGCGCTGGGCTACCTGCTGCACGCTCTCGGCGTACCGGCTTCGCAGATCCCTGCTGAGGTGGGCGGACGGAGTGCGCTGCTGCGGTCCACGCTTGCGGGCCAGCGGGTCCTGCTGGTGCTCGACAACGCACTCAACGCCGAGCAGGTCAGGCCGCTGCTGCCAGGGATGGGCGCAGTCGTACTGATCACCAGTAGGAGCAGGCTGCGCGGCCTGGTCGCACGGGAAGGCGCACGGCAGGTCGCGATCGACCAGCTGTCGACGGCGGACGCCAGGAGCTTGCTGACTGGCCGGATCGGTCTGCCGGACTCGGGGAGTGTGCAGCTGCTCGACCAGCTCGCGGATCGCTGCAACCACCTGCCGCTGGCGCTGGTGATCGCGGCCGAACAGGTCGCCAGACGGTCGGGCTCCGCGCTGGCCGAGCTGGTCGGCGAGCTGACCGAGCACCAGCTGGATGCGTTCGATGCGAGTGACGATCCGGCGACCGACCTGCGCGCGGTGTTCTCGTGGTCGTACCGGACGCTCGATCCGGAGGCGGCGCGGTTCTTCCGGATGCTGAGCATCTACCCAGGCCGGCGTTTCGCGCCGCAGGCAGCGGCAGCGCTCACCGGTCACGACGCCAGGACGGCGGGCAAGCTGCTGCGGCGACTGGCCGATCTGCACCTCGCGGTGGAGACCAGTGCCAACAGGTTCCAGCTGCACGACCTGCTGCGCGCGTACGCGGCGGAGGAGCTGGCGAAGGCGACCGACGACGTCGACGCGGCCTGGGAGCGGTTGCTGGACTGGGCGGTGCAGTCGGCGGTCGCGGCGCGGCTGGTGCTCGGGGAGCCGCGCAAGCTGCACTACATCGACGAGCCGCTGCCCGGGACGGTCCCGCTGACGTTCGAGGACCAGCCGGCTGCTCGGGCGTGGTTCGACCTGGAGCTGCGCGGGCTGATGGCGATGGTGGTCGGTGGAGCCGCGCGCGGGATGCATGGCCAGGCCGCACGGCTGGGACTGCTGCTGTGGAACGCGTTGGCGCGACTGGTGAGTCTGCACGAGGCGCTGACGATCCAGGAGGCCGCGGCGGAGGCCGCGCAGCATGTCGACCATCCGGTGCTGGCTGCGCTGGCGGCGAACCAGCTGGCCACCAGCCACGGTGCGCGCGGTGAGCTGGTGCAGGCGGAGGTGGAGCTGTTGAGGGCACTGGAGATGTTCACCCGACTCGGCAACCCGGACGGGATCGCACTGGTCCGTGGCAACCTCGGCTTCCTGCGGCAGCTGGAGGGCAAGTACGACGAAGCCGTCGAGCACCAGCGGGCGGCCCTGGAGATCACCCGGGCCCAGGGCGACGACCACGCGACGGCCGGGCTGCTGAACAACCTGGCGATGACCTACAACGAGTCCGGCCGGTACGCCGAGGCGCGGCTGACCGCGATCGAGTGCGTGCGGATCTGCCAGGACCTCACCGACCTGCGGCCGCTGTGCTTCGTCAACGACACCTTGGGTCAGGCGTACGTCGGGCTGGGTGAGGTCGAGCTGGCGACCGAGCGGTTCGCGGCCGCGGTGATGCTGAACCTGCGGATCGGCAACCCGGCCGCCGCGGTCGGTTCGCAGGTCAGGCTCGGCCACGCCTGGCAGGGCACGGACGACGCCGCGGCGAAGCAGGCGTGGAGCTACGCGCTGGAGCTGATCGACGACCACGGCCAGGGACTGCTGGACAACCTGCGCGCCGAGGTCGAGCGCCTGCTGGCCGACGCGTAACAGCCGGTGTGCAAAAAGCCTTACACGTAAGGGCTCAAGGCGTGACGACCGGCCGCTTGTCGTGCCGCAGACCACCGGAGCCGTACCCGGACAGCAGCCAGATGCCCAGCTGGGTGATCTCGTGCTTCACCGACGCACCCGCCCGGCGGGTGGTGATCAGCCCGGCCTCGCGCAGCACGGTCGCCTGGTGGCTGGCCGCCGCCGGGGAGATGCTGCAGCGCTTGGCCAGCTCGGTCGTCGTACAGCCTTCTACTGATGCCTCCAGCGCTGCCGCGCGAGTGGAGCCGAGCAGTGAGCCCAGCGCGTCGGACGGACGGTAGGTGTCGGACGACTGCCGCAGGATGCCCGGCGCGTGCTGGATCGGGTAGACCAGGATCGGCTTGAGGCCCGGGTCGCGCAGCTTGGTCGGCACCTGCCAGCAGAACGCGGACGGCTGCAGCTCGATGCCGCGGCCGTCCAGGTAGAAGTCGCGGTCGTTCATGTCGAGCACCTGCAGCACCGGAGCGACCCAGCGGACCCGCGGGTGCAGCGACGACAGCAGCCGGTCCACACCGTGCCGGGCGAGCGCGTCGCCGCGGTGCGCCTGGTCCGCGGCCACGTGGGTCCCGATGGACTTCCAGTACGGCGCGATGGCGGCGTCGTGGTAGGTCCGGATCGCGTGGCCCAGCTTGCGCATCGCCGAGCGGTCGCCCTGGGCCAGCTCGCGGGTCCACGGCGAGACCGGCCGGTACTTGCTGAGCAGGTCGAGCTCGGACCGGACCTGCTGCTGCGGAGTCGACAGGGCCTTCTCCAGCGCGCTGTCGAAGTCCGCCGGGCAGTCGGCCGGTGTCAGGAAGTCGGGGGAGTAACCGCGCGCCGGCATCAGCTCGAGCAGCAGCCGCATCTGGTCTGGCGCCACCTTGGTCCGGACGTGCTTGCGCCAGTCGTCGAACACCAGCCGCCCGTCGGAGTGCTGCAGCATGTGCAGGCTGAGCAGGATCTCCCACAGCGGCGCGGGCTTGGTCGAGATCGTCACCCGGGCCAGGTCGCGCGGGGTGAAATGGATGCGGAGCACGGAGCCCTCCCCAGCAGACTCATTGCATTGAACCAAAGCACGCCAGGTAGCACAACCGCTACAGCCAGTTGTTCCTCTTGAACAGGCGGTAGAGCACGGTGCAGGCGACCAGCATCACGCCGAGCACGACGTAGTAGCCGTACTTCGTGGTCAGGATCGGCATGTTCTCGAAGTTCATCCCGTAGACGCCGGCGATCAGCGTCGGCACGGCGATGATCGCGACCCAGGCCGAGATCCGGCGCATGTCCTCGTTCTCCGAGACCTGCACCTGGGCCAGGCCCGCCTGCAGGATCGAGCTGAGCAGCTCGTCGAACGAGATCACCTGCTCCTTGACCCGCAGCAGGTGGTCGTCGACGTCGCGGAAGTAGTCCCGGGTCTCGTCGGCGATCATCGGGTGCCGCAGGGTGGCCAGCGCGCGCATCGGCCCGGTCAGCGGCGCGACCGCCCGCTTCAGCTCCAGCACCTCGCGCTTGAGCTGGTACACCCGGTCGATGTTGCGCCAGCCGCGCGGGCTGAACATCTCGATCTCGATCTGGTCGATGTCGGCTTGTACGGCGGCCGCGACCGCCAGGTAGCTGTCCACCACGTGGTCGGCGATCGCGTGCAGTACGGCGCCCGGCCCGGCGGCCAGCCGCTTCGGCTCTTTCTCCAGCTCCTGCCGCAGCCCGGTCAGCTCGCCGTGGTCCCCGTGCCGCACGGTGATCACGAAGCCGGGCCCGCAGAACACCATCACCTCACCGGACTCGACCACCTCGCTGGTGGCGGTCAGGTCGTCGTGCGGCACGTACCGCACGGTCTTCAGTACGGCGAACAGCGTCTCGTCGTACCGCTCGAGCTTGGGCCGCTGGTGCGCCTCGGTCGCGTCCTCCAGCGCCAGCGGGTGCAGACCGAACTGCTGGCCGATCACCGCCAGTTGGTGCTCGTTCGGCTCGAACAGGCCGATCCAGACGTAGCCCTCGCCCCGCCGGGCCCGCTGCAGCGCGTCGACGTACTCACCGTCGTGGGTGTCACGCCGGCCGTCGCGGTAGTAGGCCCAGTCGACCAGTGCGCCGTCCAGCTTGCCGCTGCCGACCAGGTCGAACTCCGGGACCTCGGGAACGGCGGGCCGACGGGCGAACACCCGTCCGACGCGCCGGGAGGCGCCCATGTCCCACCTTCGTCCGGTCATCGACGCGAGGCTATCAACGCCCCGCCGGTGTGGCTGCCGCGCTGTCCTTACCACGCGTCGGCAATGATGGGATGGAAGCAACAGCGGAGAGGAACGACGATGACCACCCAGGGCATGCCCTCGATGGACCCCCGCCCGACGGGGCTGACGATCGGCACGTACGACACCTACCTGCAGGCGCAGCGAGCGGTCGACTACCTCTCGGACGAGAAGTTCCCGGTGGAGCACACCACGATCGTCGGCAACAACCTGCGCCAGGTGGAGAAGATCACCGGCCGGCTGACCTGGGCGCGGGCGCTGACCGCCGGTCTGGCCAGCGGTGCCTGGTTCGGCCTGTTCGTCGGCGTGCTGCTCGGCCTGTTCACCAGCGACGGCGGCTGGCTCGCCGCGCTGCTCACCGGTGTCGTGCTCGGCGCGATCTTCGGCATGGCGTTCGGCGCGATCGGCTACGCCCAGCTGGGCGGCCGCCGCGACTTCACCTCGCGCACCGCGGTGGTGGCGACGACGTACGACGTGCTCTGCGACTTCAAGTTCGCCGAAGAGGCTCGCAACCATCTCGCCAAGCTGGCGCTGAAGGGTGAGGTCACCCCGCGACTGCCGGAACAGTCGAGCTAGTCCGAGAGGCCGTTCAGCAGGGCAAGTCCGAGTGCGGTCGCCTGGTGCCGCACGGACTTGCCGATCCGCTGTGACCCGATCAGCCCGGCATCCCGCAGTACGGCGGTCTGGTGGCTCGCCGTCGCCAGGGTGATGTTGCAGGCCACGGCCAGCTGCGTCGTCGTGCAGCCGTCGACGGTCAGCCTCAGCACGGTCGCCCGCGTCCGGCCGAGCAGTGCGGCCAGGCTCTGCGCCGAGTCGTCGGCCAGCTGATCCAGCTGCAGGCCGGTCGGGTCCTGGATCGGGTAGACCAGCACCGGCGGCAGATCGTGGTCGCCCAGCTTCGTCGGTGCCCGCCAGCAGAAGTACGACGGCTGCAGGCGGATCCCACGGCCGTCCAGCCGGAGCTCCTCGTCCGGGAAGTCGGCGACCTCCAGGACCTGGTTCTGCCAGCGCGCACCGGGATGCAGCTCGGCCAGCACGCCGCCGATCCCGTCCGTCGACATCCGCTCGAGCCGCTGCCGGTGGTCCGCCCGTACGGCGCCCCGCAGCGACGACCAGTACGGCGCCAGCGCGGACCGGTGGTACACGCGGACCGCGTGCCCCAGGTGACGCAGGGACTCCGGCTGGGCTTCGGCCAGCTGACGGATCCAGGCTGCGGAGCCCCGCCGGGTCGACAGCCTGGACAGGTCCTGCCGCAGGCGGGGCCGGGGCGTCGACAGCAGCTCGTCCAGCCCGGCCTCGAACCCGCCGGTGAAACCGGACGGGGTGAGGAAGTCGGGGGAGTAGCCGACCGGAGGCGCCAGCGCGGCCAGCGGGCCGATCGTCTCGCGCGGGAGCCGCCGCCGCATCCGCTGCCGCCAGGCGCCGTACGGCACCGGCCCTTCCTCGAGCTGCAGCATGTGCAGGCTCAGCAGGACCTCCCACAGCTCGTCAGGCTCGTCCGCAAGAGTGGTCCGCGCCAGGTCGTCGGCGGTGAAGTGGATCCGCAGCATCTCCTCAGAGAAGCAGCACCCGCTCACCGATCGCTCACCCCGATGAGACCAACGCCACTGCGCCGTACGGCGGGCGTGAGATCAAGACCACTGGCGTGGGGGCTGCGCCGCTGCCTCAGGACCGGGCAACATGAGCCGGAACCGGAAGGAGCACGGATGCAGTTCGGGCGCAGTTACGAGGAGTTCGAGGTCGGTGCGGTCTACAAGCACTGGCCCGGCAAGACGGTCACCGAGTACGACGACCACCTGTTCTGCCTGCTGACGATGAACCATCATCCGCTGCACCTGGACACCAACTACGCCCAGGAGACCACGCAGTTCGGGCAGAACGTTGTGGTCGGCAACTACATCTACTCGATCCTGCTCGGCATGTCGGTGCCCGACGTGAGCGGCAAGGCGATCGCGAACCTGGAGATCGAGTCGCTGCGGCACGTCGCCCCGACCTTCCACGGCGACACGATCTACGGCGAGACCGTCGTCCTGGACAAGTGGGAGTCGAAGTCCAAGGACGACCGCGGCGTCGTGTACGTCGAGACCAAGGGCTACAAGCAGGACGGCACCGTCGTCTGCCTGTTCAAGCGCAAGGTGATGGTCCCGAAGAACTCCTACCTGGAAGCGCGGGGCGGCGAACAACCGGGCCGCCCCACGCCTCTCAGCTAGACCGGCCGGAACTCCACCAGTACGGCGGACGGCATCGACAGGGGCAACCGCACCTTGTCGCCGTCCCGCGACACCCGCTCGCTCTTCAGTACCGAGTGAGCGGCCAGCTGCGTCCACTGCTCGTCAGTGGGCCAGTCACCCACGCCCAGAGCGCTAGCGGCCGCGACCAGGTCTCCTGACCCCTCGGGAGTCAGGTAGGTCGCCGTGGCTGTCCAACTGTCGTCCACACCAGGTACCGACAGCTCCACGGTGCGGCTGAGGTCTGCGTCGCCTGCTGCCTTCGTCTGGTCCAGCGTGAGGTTCCACAGCAGTACGGCGACCCGGTCGCGGTCTCGCGAAGCCCAGGCCTCGACCAGGCTGCCTGCACCGTCCCCCTCAATGGCCACCGGCAGCTCCACCGGGCCCAGCCGGCTCAGCAGCGACATCGCGTGGAAGCGCGGCTTCGGCAGCCCGCCGACCGTCTGCAGCCCGAAGCCACCGTGCAGCAGCCGCGGTGGCCGGCCCAGCTCCTCGAAGTGGTCCGACGCGACCCAGTAGGCCAGTGCGTCCACCCGCCCGGCCGCGGACTTCATGCCGCGCAGCAGGAACACTCCGGAGAACACCGAGTCGTTGATCGGGTTGAAGTGGGTCGGCGTGACGCCCCACTCCGTCCACAGGATCCGCGCCTCACCGAACCCGTGCCGCTCCAGCGAAGCCCGTACGTCGAGTGGCGGGCTCCCGTAGGTGTGGGTCGTCACGAAGTCCACCGGGGACCCCACGGACGCGGCGTGCGCCAGCAGGTCGTCCACCCAGCCCGCAGCGGCCGACGAGGGCCCACCGACGGCCAGCCGCTGGTCCACGGCCTTCACTGCCGCGGCGGTCACGTCGTACAGGCGCATCCACTCGGCCTTGGTGCCGGACCAGAAGACCTCCAGGTTGGCCTCGTTCCACACCTCGAAGTCCCAGCCGAGCACCTCGTCCGGCCCGTACCGCCCGACCAGGTGCTGGACCAGCGCGGTCACCAGCGCGCCCCAGCGCTCGTACGAGTGCGGCGGCGAGATGATCGCGCCGTACTCGAAGACGGTCTTGGACGGGTCCGACGCCAGGTCGCGCGGCATGAACCCGAGCTCGACCACCGGCCGCAGCCCGAGACCCAGCAGCTTGTCGTAGATCGCGTCCACCACGGTGAAGTCGTAGACCGGCTCCCCGTCGACCTCGGTGTAGACGCGAGTGTCGTCGTGGAAGATCGCATGTGCCCGCACCGTGCGCACACCGATGTCGTCGTGCATCCGGCGCAGCGCCTGCTCGAGCTCCGGCCCGATCTCCCGGCCACCACTCAGGTCGGTGCAGAGCAGCTGGCTGAGCCGCTCGCTGCCCACCATCGGCACCCACGGCTTCGGCAGCTCGACCCCCTCCGCGTGAGCATCCACCGCTACCTGCAGCACAGGCGCCGGCCCGTCAGCCACCAGCGGCACGGCCCCGACGACCTCACTGGCTCGTCCGGCGACCGTCACCTCCGGCACACTCGCCACGGCGTACCTGTACGGCGTACCGGGCGTGCAGGTCGTGTCCACGTACGGCGGCAGCGGCACCGACAGCACGTCGCCGCTGTGGTGGTCGACAGGCTCCAGCGGTCCGTCCTCCAGACCCCGCAGGATCAGGTACCCGACCGCGCCGGGCACCAGCGACCAGTCGACCGTCACCTGGCCGACGCCACCGACCGCGCTCACCTCCTTGGGCGGGTCCAGGTCCGGGAACTCGAACTCCCGGACCTCGTCGCTGCGGACCGCGATCCGCGCGTCCCAGTCGGCCTTGGCGTCACTCATACGTCAAATCTCCCGTGGTGGTTGTCGTCAGTCGAGACCGGCGGTGAACTGCTCCATCGCGATCAGCGGCTTGACCCGCCGCTCGACCGCGCCGCGGCTGAAGTTGCGCCGGATCACGTCGTTGCCGAACACGTTGCCGATGGCACCCATCACCATCGCCTGGTCCAGCGACAGGTAGCGCTTGGCGATCAGCCCGGACTTCACCGCGACCGAGTCGTAGAACCCGCCGCCGGCGTACGCCTTCAGCCGGGACTCGATCTTCGCCAGGTTGTCGATCGCCTGCCGCGGCGCGTACTGCATGGCCAGGAACGCCGCGTGCGGGGTGACCACGCCGTCGCCGTACGCCGGAGTCGGGTTCACGCCCTCGCGACAGCCCTCGAACCCGGCGTCGAAGTTGGTCGCCTCCAGATCCGACGGGTAGCCGTTCGGGTCCATCCCGATCGCGTCCACGCCGTACACGCTGTAGCCGCCCTTGGGGTTGGAGGCCGGCGAGAAGCCCCAGTAGCCGTACTTCGCGTCGTTCAGCCCGTGCTCGATGTGCGCGCGGACGGTGAGCGGGTGGTTGATCGCCCAGCTGCGAGCCGCCCAGCGGCCCTCGGGCACGAACAGGTCGGGCATCAGCGACTCGAACATGTCGCCGCCCCACGACGGCACCAGCCGCATCCCGCGGTAGGAGTAGCTGCCCTCGAACACGTCGATGCCGAGGTACGTCCGGTGCACGCCGACCGGCCGCTGCTCGACCCACGACCAGTCGCACGAGTCCGGGAAGGTCCGGTACGTCGCGAAGTACTGCTCGGCGGGCACCTGACCGAGCGCGATCCCGATGTACGGCGCGATCCGGGCCTCGGTGTTGCAGGTGTCGTAGTGGAACTTGCGGTAGTACACGTCCGGGCCGGTCCCGGCGTGGTTGCCCTTGTCGGTCTCCTCGTCCGGCGGCGGGGTCTCGAAGAAACCACCGCGCATCAGGCCGGCACCGACACCCGGGCGTGCGTCCGGGTTGTAGTAGTAGGCGAAGTTCATCTTGCCGAGCAGGCCGTCGGCCAGCCGGCGTACGCGCGGCTCGGCGTTGCGGACCACCATCAGCGCGGCCGCGAACCAGCCGTTGTCGACGCTGGAGACGAACGGCGTGATCTCGCGGGTGCCGTCGGGGTCGACGTGCAGGACCTCGCCGGTTGCTTCGTCGTACCAGTTGAAGAACATGCCGCTGGGCTCGTGGTGATCGACCTTCGACATCGTGGTGAGGGTCTGGGTGAGCCGGCGCAGGGACTCGTGCGGCGAGATGATCCCGAGCTCGGCGGCGACGACCGTGCTCCACAGGTAGCCGCCGATGTTGGTCGGCGAGGTGTACTTGCTGCGGACCGGGTCGGTGACCGAGGCGCCGATGTTGTCGGCGGGCAGGCCGGTCCTCTCGTCGGTCATCGCGACGATGCTGCGCCAGGTGTCACGCGCCCAGCGGCCGACCAGGGCACGATCTTGGCGGTTGGGCTTCCAGCCACCCTTCAGCTGATCAGCTGGTGAAGCTGTTCCTCCGTACGCGGGAAGTGCTGTGCCCACAAGGGCTGTTGCGCCCGTGGCTGCGAGTAGTGTGCGGCGACTGATGTTGGCGGTCATCTACGTCTCCTAGGTTATTTGAGTCCGGTGATGGCGATGCCCTTGGTGACGTGCCGCTGGAAGACCAGGAACATCACCAGCACCGGTACGACGACCACGACCGCGCCGGCCATCAGCAGGCCGTAGTTCTGCGCGTTCTGCCCGGTCGAGTACAGCGCCAGGGCGACGGGAAGGGTGTACTTGTCCTCGGTCTGGGCGATCACCAGCGGCCAGAGGAAGTTGTTCCAGGAGCCGAGGAAGGTCAGGATGCCGAGCGTGGCCAGCGCGGGCCGGGTCAGCGGCAGCATGATCCGCGCGAAGATGCCCAGCTCGCTGGTGCCGTCCACCCGCCCGGCGTCCATCAGGTCGTCGGGCAGCCCGGAGAAGAACTGCCGCATCAGGAACACGCCGAACGGCGAGACCAGGAACGGCAGGATCAGCCCCGGGTAGCTGTTGGCCAGCCCGGCGTTGGTGACGAACACGAACAGCGGCACGAAGGTGACCATCCCGGGCACCATCAGCGTCGCCAGCACCAGCACGAACAGCGCGTTGCGGCCCTTGAACCGCAGCTTCGCCAGCGCGTACCCGATCATCGAGCAGAACGCCAGGTTGCCGGCCGTGACCGCCAGCGCCACCACCGTGGAGTTGAAGAAGTAGCGCGGGAAGTTCGCCTTGTTGAACAGGTCGTCGTAGTTCTGCGAGGTCGGTGCCTGCGGCAACCAGGTCGGCGGGACCTGGAGCAGCTCGCCCTGGGTCTTGAAGCTGCCCAGCAGCATCCAGACGAACGGCGCCGCGACCGCGACCAGCCCGAGCACGGCGATCAGGTAGATCCACCAGGTGCGGCGCATCACTTCTCCCTCAGCAGCCGGAACTGGATGAACGTGATCACGGCGATCACCACGAACAGGATGTAGGCCATCGACGTGGCCAGCCCGTAGTTGCCGAAGCCGAACTGCTGGTAGGTGTACATCGACACCGACAGCGTCGAGTTCAGCGGACCGCCCTGGGTCATCACCAGCGGCTCCTCGAAGAACTGCAGGTAGCCGATCCCGGTGGTGACGCTGGTGAACAGGATGGTCGGCCGCAGCAACGGCACGATCAGGTACCGGAACCGTTGCCACGGGCCCGCACCGTCGATCTGGCCGGCCTCCTCCACGGTGGCCGGGATGCCCTGCAGCCCGGCCAGGAAGATGATCATCGCCGAGCCGAAGTTGCGCCAGACCGCCATCGCGATCAGCGACGGCATCGCCCAGGTCTTCGACGCCAGCCAGTTCGGCCCGTCGATCCCGAACCAGCCGAGCACCGTGTTCAGCAGACCGGCGTCCGGCGCCAGCACGAATCGCCAGATCACCGCGATCGCGACGATCGAGGTCACCACCGGCAGGTAGTAGCCGACCTTGAACAGCGCCTGGAACCGCTTGATGCCACGGTCCAGCAGCACCGCCGCGGCCAATGCGACTGCCAGCGTCAGCGGGACGCCGACCACCACGAAGTACGCCGTGTTGAACGCGGCCTTGCGGAACGTCTCGTCGGACAGGGCCTTCACGTAGTTGTCGAGACCGACACCCTCGACCGCGAACGGCGTCCGCAGGTCACGCTGCTTGATGTCGGTGAAGCTCATCCCGAACGAGCCCAGCACCGGCCCGGCCGTGAAGGCCAGGAACAGCACCACGAACGGCAGGACGAGGATCCACGCGGCGGCGGTCTCGCGCCTCAGCGTCCGCACGATCAGCTACCGGTGCCGATCGACGAAGCCTTCGCCTGGATTGCCTTCGCGGTGTCGGCCGGGGACTGGTTGGCCTTGGCCATCTTCTCCACCTCGGTGTCGAACGCGGTCGCGACCTGTTCCCAGTTCACGATCGCCGGCGGCGCCTTGGCGGTCTCCAGCTGCTTGCCGAACACCGGCAGCAGCGGGTCGTTCGCGATGCTCGGGTCCTTCCACGCAGCCTGTACGGCGGGCAGGTCCGTCGAGAGCTTGAACCAGTCGGCCTGGGTCTTGCCGTCGGACAGCCACTTGACCAGCTTCCAGGCGCTGTCCTTGTTCTTGCTGCCCTTGAACACGACGAAGTTGCTGCCGCCGACGAACGACGTGGAGGTCTTGTTCTTCGGCAGCTCGAAGACGCCGATGTTCGGCTTGATCTTGTCGCCGCCGAGCTTGGCGATCGAGCCCGCCATCCAGGGACCGGAGATGAACATCGGTGCCTGACCGCTGACGAACTGCGCCTCGGTCTGGTTCGGCGGCAGGTCGGTCCCGGCGATCTTCTCGGCGAAGAAGGACTGGTAGTACTTCAGCCCCTCCTGCATCTCCGGGGTGTCGAGGGTGAACTGCGAGTCGTCGTCGGAGGTGATGTTCGCCCCGGCCGACCAGGCGAACGGCATCACGGACTGCCAGGAGCCCTGACCGCCCGGCTGCAGGTTGATGCCGTACTTCGCACCGGCCTTCTCCTGCATCGCCTTGGCCATCGCCTTCAGCCCGTCCCAGTCGGTCGGCGGCGTCGTGATGCCGGCCTTGGCCGCCAGGTCCTTGCGGTAGTAGACGACCCGCGTCTCGACGTACCAGGGCACGCCGTAGCTGACGTCCTTGACCTTGGTGGTGTCCAGCGCGCCCGGGAAGAAGGTGCTGGTGTCGATCCCGGCCGGCGTCGGGTCGAGCGCGCCGAGGTCGGCGAACTCACCCATCCAGGTGGTCCCGACCATCGCGGCGTCCGGCAGCGACTGCGCCGTGATCGCGGTGGTGAACTTGTTGTGCGCGGCGTCCCAGGGGATCGGCGTGACCGTCACCTTGGTGCCGGGGTTGGCGGCCTCGAAGTCCTTGGTCAGCTTGGGCAGGTTCTCGCCCTCGGTGCCCATCGCCCAGACGGTCAGGTTCCCGGTGGCCGGGTCGCTGCCGATGCTGGTGGTCGCCTGCGGGGCCGACTCGGGGGAGTCCTCGGACCGGCCGCAGCCGGACAGGGCCAGCGCCACGGCGGTGAGTACGGCGCCGCCGGTCACCAGCCGGCCACGGGTGCTCTGGGTGATCATGCTCGTCTCCTCAGTCGTTTACTGCTGTTGCCGTTCCGTCCCCCGGTGCCGTACCGCAGCTCTGCCGCAGTACGAGTTCTGTCGGTAGTACGTCGTTCCGCGCGCGGGTGCGTTCCCCGGTCACGCGTTCGTGCAGTCGTTGGGCGGCTAGCCGGCCGAGCTCGGCCATCGGCTGCCGCACGGTCGTCAGCCCCGGCGACACGTACCGCGCCGCCATCACGTCGTCCCACCCGGTCACGACGATGTCTTCGGGTACGGCGACACCGCCGTCGCGCAGCGTCTGTACGGCGGCCAGCGCGAGCTCGTCGTTCGCGCAGACGAGACCGTCGGGCCGGGTGCTTGCCTTCAGCAACTCCCGGGCGAACGCGGCACCCGCTGTTTCCGTCAGCGGTACACGCTCCGGCTCCGGGACCTTCAGACCTCGTGCACCCAGTGCCTTCGCGAACCCCGCGTAACGCTGCGACACGTCGTACGAGCTGGCCGGATCGCCGACGAACAGCAGCTCCTGCCGGCCGTGGTCGAGCAACCGCGTCGTCAACCGCTCCGCGCTCGGCACGCTCTCGGTCCGGACCGAGTCGCACCCGGTCACGGGCGGGTGAGCGACCACGACCACCGGCACGTTCGCGCGACGCAGGTCCTGGATCACGGCCGGCCCGAGTGCGTTGCCGTGGACAACGATCCCGTCCACGCGGCTCGCCAGGTCGCGCACGGTCTTGGCCGGGTTCGGATTCCCGTGCGTGACGGTCAGGACGACGCTCTGCCCGTGCTCGCCCGCCCAGCGTTCGTACCCCATCAGCAGGTCTCCGTAGAACGGGCCGGCCAGGTCGGGCAGCACGAGCCCGTGCGCCTCGTGACGTTGCACCGCGAGGCTTCGGGCGGCTCGCAGCGGAACGTAGTTGAGCTCGTGCGCCGCCTGGTCGACCCGCTCCCGGGCCCTGGCCGACACCGGACCGGTGCCCTGCAGCACCCGCGAGACCGTCGCGATCGACAGCTGCGCCAGCGCGGCGACGTCGTAGATCGTCGCCGGCTTGCCGGTCGGTCCGGAGGGCATCGCAGGGGCTCCTTCAGGAGGCTTCGGATCAGAATGGAAGCGCTTACAGTTTTCGACCCTGCCTTGTCCCGGGGTGGTTGGTCAAGGGTTCGGGGCTGCTCGATGTGTTGTCTGAGACGATGTCCCGGTGACCACACACGCAGCGTCAGGGGAGCGGAAGGACCGGCTCTGGCTGGTCCGCCACGGCGAGACCGAGTGGAGCAAGTCGGGCAAGCACACGTCTACGACGGACCTGCCGCTGACCGCGGAGGGTGAGCGGATCGCGGGGGAGTTGCGCGACCGCCTGCAGGGGCACGACTTCGACCTGGTGCTGACGAGTCCGCGGCAACGCGCCCGGCGTACGGCGGAGCTGGCCGGTTTCGCCGACGCCGAGGTCGACGACGACCTGGTCGAGTGGGACTACGGCGACTACGAAGGCATCACCACCGCGCAGATCCGCGAGACCGTGCCTGGCTGGACGGTCTGGGCCAACCCCGTACCCAACGGTGAAACGCCCGCTCAGGTCTCCGAGCGCCTCGACCGCGTGAACGCCCGGATCGCGGCCGTCGACGGCGACGTCCTGGTGTTCGGGCACTCGCACGCGCTGCGCGCCCTCACCGCCCGCTGGCTCGAGCTGGACGTCACGGAGGGTCGCCACTTCGTGCTCAACACCGCGACGGTCTCGATCCTCGGCTGGGAACGCGGCTCAGCGGCGATCCATCAGTGGAACTCGTAGAGCTCGATCCCGCCGACTTCCTCGAATCCCAGACTTGCGTAGACGCTCTGCCCTGCTGACGACGCCTCCAGCACCGCGTACCGCTCGCTGCCGTCCTGTACGGCGTACCGGGTGATCGCTGCGCCGATGCCCTGCCTGCGGGCTTCGGGAACCGTCATCACGAAGTACACCCCGGCGACGTCCTCGGTCAGGAAGATCGTTGCCGTTGCCACCGGTTTGCCGTCGAGCCTGGCCAGGTAGTGCCGCCAGGGATCGTCGTATCCTTCCCGGCGGTAGATCTCGGCGACCCACTCGGCCTCGACCGGTCCTTCGCCGAATCCCTGGCCGAGCGTGTCGGCCCAGACCGCCAGCTCCTCGTCCGTGCTGATCCGGGTGATCTCCAGCCCGGGCTTCGGCGTTTTCTTCGGCATCCGGGCGATCTCGACGGCCATTGCCGGCTCGCGACCGTCGTACGTGAACCCGGCCTTCAGTAATCGCTCACCCAGGTCGTCCGGCCGCATCGACGGTCCGACGTGCCAGGTGCCGGGCACCTTGTGGGCCTTCATCAGGTCGAGCGACTCGGCGATCACTGCGTCGACGTCCTCAGCGGTGAGCTCCGCCGCGACCACCGCGTTGTGGTAGTCGAGCGGCGACCCGCCGATCGTCCAGCGCACCTGCGCGTCGTCACGCCGTACGCCGCCACCCGCTGTCCCCATCCTCAGCAGCAGCTCGGCGGCGTTGTCCTCGATCGCCTGGATCAGCATCTGCCCAGTATCAGCACAGCGCGGCTCGACGGTCGCGGGGTTTTCAGCCCGGGAGGGCGTTCCACTGGGCGAGCGTGGAGGCCAGCAGGGTCGCGGTCGGCAGGTTCTCGAACTCGTCACGGCTGACGAAACGGGCGTCGTCGGCGTCGTCGCCCGCCTTCAGCGTGCCGCCGACCGGCTCGGCCTGGTAGTCGCGGATCACGTAGAGACGCCGGTCGGGCGCGTCCCGCTCGACCTCGCCGACCAGGTCGCCGACGACCACCTGGAGACCGGTTTCCTCGGCGACCTCGCGGGCCACGGCGGTCGGATCGTCCTCGCCCGGCTCGACCCGGCCGCCCGGCAACGACCACAGCCCGCGGCCGGGCTCGTTGGCCCGCTGGACGAGCAGCAGGCGGTGCTGCTCGTCGTACACGAGGGCCCCGACACAGTCGATCCGGTCACGCTCCATGTGGATAACAGTAAGGAGAGGGGTGCGGTCCGGATAGCATCAGTGCCGAGACTTGTCCAGAACGGGTCTGTCTTGTCGAGAGAAAGGATCCTGATCGCTCGTGCGCATCGACCTCCACACCCACTCCAACCGCTCGGACGGCACCGACCCGGTCGACGTCCTGATCGCGCACGCGAAGCGGGACGGCCTGGACGTGATCGCGCTGACCGATCACGACACGGCCGACGGGTGGGCCGAGGGCCGGCGCGCCGCGGAGGAGCTCGGGATCGGTTTCGTGCCCGGGATCGAGATCTCCTGCAAGCTGCACGGGATCGCGGTCCATCTGCTCGCGTACCTGCCCGACCCGTCGTACCAGCCGCTCGCCGAGGAGTTGCGCATCGTCCGCGACGGCCGGACCGAGCGGATCCCCTCGATCGTCGCCCGGCTGAACGGGATGGGCGTCCAGCTCACCGTCGACGAGGTGCTCGCCCAAGCGACCGGTACGCCGTCGGTCGGCCGCCCGCACGTCGCCGACGCGCTGGTTGCCAACGGCACGGTCGCGAACCGCGGCGAGGCGTTCGACCGGTTCCTGGCCGACGGCCGGCCGGGGCACGTGTCGCACTACGCGATCGACCCGGGCCGGGCGATCGACATGGTCCGCGCCGCCGGCGGCGTACCGGTGATCGCGCACCCGTGGGGACGGTCGAGCTACAAGGTCGTCACCGCCGAGACGATCGCCCAGCTGGTCTCCGAGCACGGGCTGGCCGGGATCGAGGTCGACCACCAGGACCACCGGCCGGAGTCGCGGGAGACGCTGCGCGGGATCGCCGAGGACCTCGGCATCATCTGGACCGGATCGAGCGACCACCACGGGCTCGGCAAGGTGAACCACGAGCTCGGGGTGAACACGACCGACCCGGAGCAGTTCCAGCGCCTGCTCGAGGTCGCCAAGGCGAACGCGGCGGCCAGCGGCGCCCAGGTGCCCGAGGCGTACCTGCCGTGAGCTCCGTCATCAACTTCGGCCTGCTCAGCGAGGTCTTCGTCACGCTCTTCGTGATCATGGACCCGCCCGGCACGGTGCCTGTGTTCATCTCGCTGACCGCCGGGCAGTCCCGCGCGGTCCGCAAGAAGGCCGCCTGGCAGGCGGTACTGGTTGCCTTCGGCGTGATCGTGGTGTTCGCCGCCTTCGGTCAGCAGATCCTGCACAACCTCGGAATCACGCTGCCGGCCCTCCAGGCCGCGGGCGGTCTGCTGCTCCTGCTGATCGCGCTGCAGCTGCTGACCGACACGGCCGAGGACCCAGTCCAGACCAAGAACGTCAACATCGCGTTCGTCCCGCTCGGTACCCCGCTGCTGGCCGGCCCCGGCGCGATCGTCGCGACCATGGTCTTCGTCCAGCGCGCCGACGGCTCCCTGCCCGAGGTGGTCGCGATCTCGGTCGGCATCGTCCTGATCCACCTGGTCATGTGGCTCACCCTCCGCTTCTCCGGCCTGATCATGCGCATCCTCGGCGAGAACGGCGTCCTCCTGGTCACCCGGATCGCGGGTCTCCTCCTGAGCGCCATCGCCGTCCAACTGGTTGCCGACGCGGTCTCGGACTTCATCAAGGCCGGCTGAGCGCCCGTACCAGCGCCGTGTGCGTGTGGTGCCAGCGGGCGACGGGACAGTGGGGTCACCGAACGACAGAGGGGTGACCATGACCACGAAGACCGTGAACAAGCTGACGGTGCCCGGCGCGACCCTGCACTACGAGGTCACCGGCAGCGGCCCGGTCCTGCTGCTGATCGCCGGCGGCTTCACCGACGGCGGCATCTTCGACTCCATCGTCGGCCAGCTAGCGGCCGACTACACCGTGATCACCTACGACCCCCGAGGCAACTCCCGCAGCCCGTACGACGCCGAGCAGGCCCGCCGCCCGGCCGGCCCCCGCCCTCAAGTAGTTGCCACCGACGAGCGCACTCACCCGTACGACGAGCGGATCGACCAGTCGGCTGAGGACGCCCTGGCACTCATCGACGCAGTCGCAGGCGACCAACCGGCGTACGTGTTCGGCAGTTCCTCCGGCGCGATCACCGGGCTCGAGCTGATCGCCCGCCACCCGGACCGCGTCCGCATGCTCATCGCGCACGAACCACCCGCCGTCGACGTACTGCCCGACGCCACCACCGCGCACGCGTTCTTCGAGGACGTCCACAGCACCTACACCACCGACGGCCCGGTCCCCGCGCTGCACCTGTTTGCCGGCGGCCTCGGGCTGGACGACGACGACCAGCCGGCACCCGAGGACCTGCGCCCGGAGTACCGGCACGCCATCGAGCGCATGATGGGCAACACCAACACCTTCTTCGCGCACAAGTTGTTGCCCTTCACCCGCTATCGTCCCGACCTCGACGCGCTCCGCGAGATCGCCGGCAAGATCGTCCCCGCGGCAGGAGCGGACTCCGCCGAGCACCTGCCGGCCCGCCCGATCGCCGTGATCGCCGACGAGATCGGCTGGCCGGTCGTCACCTTCCCCGGCGGCCACACCGGCTACGCCTCCCACCCGGTCCAGTTCGCCACCCTGCTCAGTCGCCTGCTGGAGTCCGACCAGACCGCCTGAGGTGGGCCGGGCTGCCACTTGCTGCAAACCAGGTTGACGCCCCGCGGCACCCCGGCGTACCGTCACTCTCCTTCCCTTGACAACGGCGCGTTCAGCGTGCCGCCACAGTGGTGTCCGAACCCCCGGGTCCTTCAGGATCCGGGGCAGTTCAGCGTGCCGCTGTGCCCCGGACACCACCTTCGTCTGACGAAAGGAGGTTGCCGTGGGCGTCTACTGGGCGATCGCGGTCCGGTCGTTCCGCCGGTTCTCGACGTACCGGATCGCCACCCTGTCGGGCGCGTTCACCAACACCGTCTTCGGGTTCATCTTCTGCGGTGTCTACCTGACCCTGTGGGACCAGCGCCCGAACCTCGGCGGGTACGACGTCACCGACGCGCTCACGTTCGTCTGGCTGCAGCAGGGCCTGCTGGTCCCGATCGGGATCTTCGGCGCGCGCACCACCGTCGAGCTGGGCGAGCGGGTCCGGACCGGTGAGATCGCCGTCGACCTGTACCGGCCGACCCACCTGATGCTGTGGTGGTTGTCGATGGACGCCGGGCGGGCCGCGTTCGAACTGGTCGCCCGCGGCGGCGTCCCGCTGCTCGTCGGTTCGCTCGTCTTCGACCTGCGCTTCCCGTCGTCGGCCCTGCAAGGGTTGGCGGTCGGCGTCGCGCTGGCGTTCGGGATCCTGGTCAGCTTCGGCATCCGGTACCTGGTCGCGCTGTCCGGGTTCTGGATGACCGATTCGCGTGGCCTGGAAGGGTTCGCGCTGGTGCTGTCGCTGTTCTTCTCCGGCTCGATCCTGCCGCTGGTGGTGTTCCCGGGCTGGTTCGGCGAGTTCGCCCGGGCGACGCCGTGGGCGGCGACCATGCAGGTCCCGATCGACGTCTGGCTCGGGCAGAACGGGCTGGCCCGGGCGCTCGGGTTCCAGCTCGGCTGGGTCGTCGTCCTGCTGCTGGTCGGCCGGCTCGCGACCGTGCTGGCGACCCGGAAGGTGGTGATCCAGGGTGGCTGAGATCTCGTTGCGTAGGGCAATGGCCTGGCCGGGCCAGTACTGGATGCTGGTGCTGATGTGGATCCGGTCGTCGCTGGCCTATCCCGCGTCGTTCGTGTTCCTGCTGATCGGCTCGGCGCTCGTCACGGTGACCGACTTCGTCGCCGTACTGATCATGTTCAGCCACATCAAGAGCTTCGGCGGCTTCGACCTCGGCCAGATGGCGCTGCTGTACGGCACCGCGTCGATGACGCTCGGCATCGCCGACCTCGTCACCGGCTCGATCGAACGCATCGGCCAGCGGATCCGGACCGGTGATCTGGACGTCTGGCTGGTCCGCCCGGTCCCGGCGTTCGTCCAGGCGATCGCGGACAACTTCGCGCTCCGGCGGCTCGGCCGGCCGCTGCAGGCGGGGCTGATCCTCGGCCTCGGGATCGGTGCCGTCGACATCGACTGGACGGCGCTGAAGGTGGTCTTCCTGGTCGTCTCGCTGCTCAGCGGCGCGGTGATCTTCGCCGCGATCTTCGTGCTCGGCGGCGCGTTCCAGTTCATCGCGATCGACTCGGCCGAGCTCGCCAACTCGTTCACGTACGGCGGGCAGCAGCTCACCCAGTACCCGCTGTCGATCTTCGGCCAGGACATCGTCCGCGCCGTCACGTTCGTCGTACCGCTTGCCTTCGTCAACTACTACCCGGTGCTCTACGTGCTGGGTAAACCGGCCCCGCTGGGCCTGCCGTCCTGGATCGGCCTGCTGGCCCCGGCCGTCGCGGTCGTGATGACCGCGGTCGCGTCGCTGGCCTGGCGAGGCGGTCTCCGCCGCTACCGCAGTACAGGGAGCTGATTCGTCGTGCCCGTCATCGAGCTGGACCAGGTGTCCCGCGCGTTCACCGTCTCCACCCGCACCGGCCTGCGTCGTACCCGCCGCGAGGTCCGCGCCGTCGACGACCTGTCGTTCACCGTCGAACCCGGCGAGGTGATGGGCTACATCGGCCCGAACGGCGCCGGCAAGTCCACGACGATCAAGATGCTCACCGGCATTCTGGTCCCCACCAGCGGCACCATCCGCGTCGCCGGCGTCGATCCCTCCCGCCACCGCACCCGCCTGGCCAAACGCATCGGCGTCGTATTCGGCCAACGCACCACGCTGTGGTGGGACCTTCCGTTGAAGGACTCGTTCGCCGTCCTGCAAAAGATGTACGGCGTACCGCGCGCCCGCCACCGCGAGAACCTCGACACCTTCGTCGAACTCCTCGACCTGGGCGAGCTCCTCGACGTCCCCGTCCGCGCACTCTCCCTGGGCCAACGCATGCGAGGCGACATCGCCGCCGCCCTGCTCCATGACCCCGAGATCGTCTACCTCGACGAGCCCACCATCGGCCTAGACATCGTCAGCAAGGCTCGCCTCAGAACCTTCCTGGCCGAACTCAACAAGTCCCGAGGCACCACGGTCATCCTCACCACCCACGACCTCGACGACATCGAGGCCCTCTGCTCGAGAGTCATGGTCATCGACCACGGCCACCAGGTCTACGACGGCACCCTCACCGGCCTCAGAGCCTCCCAATCAGCCCCGCGCACCCTGGTCGTCGACCTCGCCACGCCCCACCCACCCATCACCATCACCGGCGCCACCGTCACCCGCACCGACGGCCCCCGCCAGTGGCTCTCCTTCCCACCCACCACCTCAGCCGCCCCGCTGGTCGCCGAAATCGCCGCCACCTACCCGCTGGTCGACCTCTCCGTCCAAGAGCCCCCCATCGAATCCATCATCACCAAGCTCTACGCCGACCCCCGCATCCACACCGACTGACTCCAGCTCAGTTGCCCAGGGCATCAGTCTGTACGCCGTACTCAGCCGAGGTCGGCGGTCGGCTGGTCGTACAACCCCCGCCGTGGGCGGACGTCCTGTCGTGCCGCTCAGCCGAGGTCGGCGATGAGGGAGGCGAAGACTACGTCGGGTTCCATCGGGTGCTGGTCGGCTCGCCAGGCTCGGAGGGGGACTGCTCGGGTTTCCTCGTCCAGCAGGCCGACTCCGCCCTCGACGGCGCGGCGCGCTTCGGTCACACCGACCTCCTCGTAACTGAAGATCGTGCCGGCCAGGTAGTCGTCACGCAGGGCCTCGTTGCGGTGGAACTTGCCGGTGTTGGCGACATAGGTCCACACGTCCCCGTCGATCAGCGCCATCACCCACACCAGCCGCTCTTCGTCACGTGCCAGGAACAACCGTGTCATCTCGTCCGCCCGTCGTTCTCGATCCACGCGCCGTCCGGAGCTCGCCCGCTGGACCTGACCAGGTAGGCATGCGTCACCTGCATCGCCGCCGTACCGGCTCAGCCGAGGTCGGCGGTTGCTCTGGCGAGGACGGTGTCGGGATCGAGGGTGTTGGTGTCGGCCTCCCAAGCGTGGAGGGCCTGGTTGAGGCCTTGGGCGGCCAGGCGGCCGAGCTCCTGATCGATCAGGTGGCGGGCGTCGCTGGTGCGGAGGTCGGTGAAGGTGAGGTCGCCGCCGGTGAAGAACTCGTCCCGGAGTCCGAGGTTGAGGTGGAACTTGCCGGTGTTCGGGAGGTACGACCAGACGTCGGAGTCGATCAGCGCGACGACCCACAGCTTGCGCTCGCCGTGTGAGGCCAGGTACAGCTTCGTCATCTCGCTCTCCCGTTGTCCTTGGTCTGCTCGTGCGCCATGCCGGCGGTCCGGCCTGGGCGTTCTTCGGTTCCGTCGGTGGATTGCCGTGCCGTCCGTGTGACCGGCGTACCGTAGCGCTTCGTCTCGACCGGGCGGCCACCCAGCACTGTCAGGCTCTCGAGGCCGGCGGGGAAGGCCATTGCAGCCGACGCGTCCCTTGCCTGAGCGGTGGCTTCGTCGCGCCGCCACTGGGGTTGCTCCGGGTCGCGTTCGATCTGGTACAGGCTCTTTGTCCGCATCTTCACCTCGATGGACTCGGTCGAGTGGAACTGTACTTCGACCGGAATCCCGTCAGTGGTGCGCATGATCGCGTGCACACCTTTGTAGCGGCTGCCGTCGACGTACGACTGATGGGCCGAGCCCACCGTCCATCCGGCGTCGATCAACCGGTCGACAGTGCTGCGGACCGAGTCGACCAGGCTGCTCGGGGCCTCTGTCATCACGGTGAAGCGAAGCACGTCCACGACCGGTACGCCGGTGTGGCGTTGCTTCCAGAGTTTCCTGGCCAGGGATTGTGGCGACTTCACCCGATGGTCCAGCTCATGCGGTACGTCGACGCCGATCGACTGAAGGAACTCCCGAGTCGTGGAGTCGTGGTGCGCCAGGGCCTGCTGGAGCAGAGAGAGGCTCGCCGTCGTTGCCTCGAGGCCGAACTCCGCGATGAGCTGCGCTGTGGTCGGGACCGGATCGTCCCAGTCGAGGTCGTGGCCCGCGGCGGTGAGCCCGGCGTGCAGGTCGCTGGGCTCCGGAAGGTCGGGCGTCGCGGTCATCTGATCCCCCAGGTGGTCGTTGTTCTTCGAAGGTAGTTAGTTCGGGAGGGGCTGTGGGTGGGGAATTAGATCTGTGGATAAGTGGTGAGGAGGTTTCAGTTGTGACCTGGTGGGGGTGGGGTCGTTGGGGGTTTGGTGGAGGGACCCAACCAGGTGTGGGGTGGAGAGGGTAGACAGGGTGTGGCTGCGACGATGATCGAGCGGGGTGGGGTGGTGGCGCCTCCGGCGGACGGGGCTGGGTTCGTGGCGTGGGTGCGGCCGCACCTGCCGGCGATGGCTCGGGTGGCCGGCCGGTTGGGGGTGGGGGCCGACCGGGACGACATCGTGCAGGAGGCGCTGACGCGCGCCTGGATGAAGCGTGGGCAGTACGACGCGGCGCGCGGGTCGGCGTCGGCGTGGTTGCTGGCGATCACGGCGGACCAGGCGCGGAAGGCTGCGCGGCGGGTTCGGCCGGTGGTGGAGCTGGCGGAGCACGACGCCGCGGCCACGGGTGGGGACGTCGACGGCCGGGTGGACGTGGGGCAGGCGATGGAAGCGCTGTCGGCGCGGCAGCGGCTGGCCGTGGACTGTTTCTACTTCGCCGACCTGTCGGTGGCCGACACGGCGGCGGTGATGGGGTGCTCCGAGGGCACCGTGAAATCAACTCTTTCCGACGCGCGGGCACGCCTGCGGTCCTTGCTGGAGGTCAGCGAATGACACCGACCGACGAGATCGACGAGCTGCTGCGGCAGGCGGGTTCTCGGTGGCGTGCCGAGCAGCCTTCGCCGCCGGAGCCGGACCTGGAGCGGATCACCCGCAAGCCCCCGAAGCGCTGGCTGGTTCCGGCGCTGGCCGCGGCGAGTGTCGCGGCGATCGCGACGGCCGCGCTGATCGTCCTGCCCGGTGGAGACGACGAGCCGGTGGTTGCCCCGGGCAACGGGAAGACGCATCCGCTGGAGGTCAGGGACGGGGACCGGGTGGAGGTCAGCGGTCAGGTGATCGCGGCTCCCGGCGTACCGGTGCGGTACTGCCTGCCGCTGCCGACGACCGCGCCGCTCGCCGTCGCGGGTGGGGCGCCGGAGTGTGCGCCTGGCGGGGCGGTGGATCTGACCGGGGTGGACCTCACGCGGCTGGTCGATCTGAGCGTGATCGGTGGTGTGAGGTCAGGCAACGCGCGGCTGGTCGGGAAGTGGACGGCCGGGACGATCGCGGTCGACGAGCAGGGGCCTCCGGTGACCGTGCAGCCGGGCGACTCGGCGCCGACGGTTCCGTGCGCGGCGCCGGCTGGTGGGTGGAAGGCCGGCGATGCGAGTGAGTCGATGACGCCGGCACTCGAGAAGTACGTGAAGGCGCACGCGAGCGAGCTGCAGAATCCGTGGATCGGCTGGCCGGAGGGCTTCCCGACCGAGACGACGCCGGGAGCGCCGCCGAACAAGCCGAGTGTCGTGATGATCGGCGTAGCGCGCGGCGATGTCGCGGCGGTACGGCGGGCGGTGGACCCGCTGGTCATGGGCAACCTGTGCGTGACGCAGGTGAAGGTGAGCCAGGCGGAGGCGGCGGAGCAACAGAAGGCGGTCGACGCGCTGCCGCGGGCGGAGTACGGGATCACGGCGACGGGCCTTGGCGTGGGGGACAAGCCGGTACGGGTGGAGCTGCGGATCCTGGACGAGAAGACATTGACCGCGTTGAAGCCGATCGGCGTGGACTCGCTGGATCTGCAGCCGTACATCCGGCCGGTCTCCTAGCCGAGTAGGTAGGCCGCCGCAGTGCACCCCTCCAAGGCAGCGGCGGCCCACCCAAAGTCTTCAAGGGCCTCACTCGAGAGAACCACTCGAGAACTATGGCGCAATGTCAGCTGGTCGCGTCCGGACCGGTCAGGATCTTCAGGTCCCTGACCGAGTACGACAGGCTGCCGCGGAAGCCGATGCCCTTGCGGACGATCTTGAGATCGGCCAGTTCCTCCCCCGGCGCGGGCAGGAAGTTCAGGTCGCTGGTGCCGCCCCAGGTGTTGGCGACCGTCGGGTTCTCCAGGATCGACTGGGTCAGTTCATGAACGGCCGGGTTGTTGAAGTTGCCGGCGGTCAGCCGCGGGAAGTGCCGCAGGTTGACGATCGGCCGGCCCAGCGCCGGGATTCCGGCGATCGGCTTGTCGAGGGTGACGCGGGCCTCGGCGAGGCGGCGGCCGGCTGACGACATCGCGGCGGCGAAGGTCCCGCCCGGGCCGACCACCGGAGCCGCGTTGCTGGCGACCGGGAAGGCGCGGGTCTGCTTGATCGTGCCGAGCTTCTTCGGGAAGCCCTGGAACCAGCCGCGGGCCAGCGCCGCGTCGTTGTCGACGTAGATGTACGGGCACCAGGCGACCGGCGCGCCCTTGAACTGCGCGTCGAGCAGGACCAGGAACTCGGAGTACAGGCTGCGGTCCGGGTCGAGGTACTCCTGGTGGTCCCCGGAGAACTGCCAGTCGATGAACAGCGCGTAGCCGTGGCCCGCGGTTGCCGGGTCGGGCGTCAGGCCGGCAGGCAGCGCCGCCTTGGCCGCGTCGGCGCTGGTCCAGAACTCGGCGCCGATCAGGTCGCCGACGTAGTGCCACGGCGGGGCGCCGACGATGTTCGCCGTACCGCGTGCGCTCAGCGGCAGGCTGTAGCCCTTGAGTTCGCCCGGCGGGAGGTCCGTGGTGGCGGCCGAGGCGGAGGAAGCAGAAGTCAGAGTGGACGCCGCGACGGTGGCCGCGATGCCGCCGCCGATCAGGCTACGGCGACCCACCGAGCCCGAGCGGTCTGTGCTTTCGGTTGTCATGCCTGCAACGCTATTCAGCGCCGATACACGTTGTGTACGCGATGGATCGACGCTGGATGACTAGTGGTGGTCGTGGAAGAAGTCCACCAGGATTCGCGCGGTCGCGGCCGGCTGCTCGATGGCGGGGGAGTGGCCGGCGTCGGCGATCACCTGCGGCTTCACGCCGAGAATGTCGGCCATCCGGTCCTGCACCGCGAGCGGCCAGCCGTCGTCGGTCTCGCCGTACGCGACCTGAGCCCGTACGCCGGACTTGGCGAGCTGGTCGGTCCGGTCCTCGGCGTCGATCAGCCGCTTGGTGATCTCGGCCAGGCTGACCGGCACGTTCCCGGTGAACCGCTTGCGCAGGAACGCCGCGATCTCGGTCGCCGGTGCGACGTACCGCGGCTCCTTGCTGTCGTGCTCCAGCTTCAGGTCGTACACCTGCTCGATCGGCAGGTTGTCGAGGCCGAAGGCAAGCATCTGCAGCCCCTGCACCTTCGCCTCGTCGCTGAAGCCGCCCGGACCCGAGCAGAGCAGCGTGATGGTCGAGAAGACCGACGGGTCGGCCAGCACCGCCTCACGCGCGACCAGACCGCCGAACGAGTGTCCGACCAGCTGGCTGTAGCCACCCAGCTCCTTGCTCATCGCGACCACGTCGAGCGCCAGCTCCTTCAGCGTGTACGCCGAAGGGTCGGCCGGGCCAGGCGTCTCGTACTGGCCCCGCTGATCCACTGCGACCGTCCGCCAGCCGAAGCGGGCCAGGTGGTCCACCAGCGGCGCGAAGTCCTCCTTGCTGCCGGTCCAGCCCGGCACCAGCAGCGCCGTACCAAGCGGCGTACCGACGTCCGGCACAGCCTGCAGGGTGGCGAAGCTGCCACGGTCGGTCTCGAGGGTGACGGGACGAACTCCGTCGGGCAGGGTCAGCGTGCGCGGCGTACTCACGACTCCACGGTATCCCGCTGCCTGGTCCGCAACAGGGTGGCGGTCGCCACAGCGAGTACGGCGATGATGCCCAGGCTGACCAGCGCTGCGAGCTGTACGCCGTCCGTGTACGCCGCTCTGGTGAGCTGCAGGACCTCCCTGGCCAGCGGGCCGGGCAGGTGGTCGGCTACTGCGACTGCGCTGCCCAGTGTGTCGCGCGCCTCGCTGGAGACCCCAGCGGGCAGCGCCTGCTCGGTCACCTGGCTGCGGTAGACCGCTGTGACCAGACTGCCTGCGACAGCAACGCCCAGAGCCATGCCGAGCTCGGTACCGGTCTCGCCCATGCCGGAGGCGACTCCAGCGCGCTCCGGCGGCGCACTGCCGACCACCAGGTCGTAGGTGAGGGCCAGGACGAGCTGGATGCCGAAGTTGGCGATCACCAGGCCGACGACGATCGCCGTACGGCCGGACAGCGCCATCAGGGCCAGGCCGGGGATCGCGATGAGGAAGCCGAGCGTCATCGACGTACGGGCGCTGAGCCGGCGGACGATCAGCGGTCCGCCCAGCGTGCCGATGATCCCGGAGACGGCCGACGGCATCATCCACAGGCCGGCGTGCAGCGGGGACAGGCCGAGCACCAGCTGGAAGTACTGGACCGAGAGGAATCCTGTGGCCGCCAGTACGAACAGGCCGAAGGTCTGGGCACCCAGCGAGACGCTGAACGACGGCAGCCGGAACAGATGCATGTCGAGCAGCGGGTCGGCCAGCCTCAGCTGACGCCGTACGAAGGTGTAGCCGGCCAGCAGACCTGCAGCCAGTACGACGAGGCTGATCGGGTGTACGCCGTCCTTGGCGGTCTCCTTGAGCGCGTAGACGACCGCGATGATCGCACCGGTGGACAGGACCACGCTGGCCACGTCGATCCGGCCGGCGCCGGGGTTGCGGAACTCCGGCAGGAGCGGCCGAGCCAGCACGAGCAGGAGCAGCAGCGGCGGGATGCCGATCAGGAAGACCGCGCCCCAGTGGAAGTTCTCCAGCAGGACGCCGCCGACCAGCGGACCGGCGATCCCGCCGACCATGAAGTTGGTCATCCAGATCGCGATCGCCATCTGGCGCTGCCGCGGGTCGCGGAACATGTTGCTGATCAGCGACAGCGTCGACGGCATCAGCGTCGCACCGGCCAGACCGAGCAGGGCCCGCGCGCCGATCAGCATCGCCGCGCTGGTCGCGAACGCGGCCACCAGCGACGCGACGGCGAACCCGGCGGCGCCGATCATCAGCAACCGGCGCCGGCCGATCCGGTCGCCGACCGTGCCCATCGTGATCAGCAGCCCGGCGACGACGAAGCCGTACACGTCGATGATCCACAGCAGCTCCGAGCTGCTCGGGCCGAGATCGGCGGTCAGCATCGGCGCGGCCAGGTGCAGGACGGTCATGTCCAGGCCGATCAGGATGGTCGGCAGGGCCAGCACGGCCAGGCCGAGCCACTCGCGCCGGCCTGCTCGGGTCGTCGTCTCCAGGGTCGAGGTCATGGGGATCATCCTGAAACTTCAACAATGCTTTAAGTCAACAGGTGGCCCGGGAGGCGGCGCGTTCCACCGTGCGGCACAATGGCCGGGTGCCGCGGACGCTGGCAGTCGCCAATCAGAAGGGCGGGGTGGCGAAGACCACCACCGTCGCCTCGCTCGGTGCTGCCCTGACCGAGCTCGGGCAGCGCGTGCTGCTCGTCGATCTCGACCCGCAGGCGTGTCTGACGTTCTCGCTCGGCGTCGATCCCGAAGACCTCGACGTGTCGCTGCACCACGTGCTGCTCGGTGGGTCGAAGGCGCGCGACATCCTGATCGCGCTCGACGAGGGACCTGACCTCGTCCCGGCGACGATCGAGCTGGCGACGGCCGAGGTGCGGCTGTCGCGCGACAGCGGTGCCGAGCAGTCGTTGCGGACGGCGCTGCGGCCGCTGGCGTCGTCGTACGACTGGATCTTGATCGACTGCCCGCCGACGCTCGGACTGCTCACCGTCAACGGACTGTCGGCCGCGTCCGAGGTGCTGATCCCGCTGCAGTGCGAGACGCTCGCGCACCGCGGGGTCGGCCAACTGCTGGACACCATCCACGACGTCCAGCAGCTGACCAACCCGGGCCTCGAGATCCTCGGCGTCCTCCCGACCCTGTACGACGGCCGCACGACCCACGCCCGCACGGTGCTGGAGACGATCGCCGGCACGTACGAGCTGCCGGTCCTCCAGCCGCCCATCCCCAAGTCCATCCGCTTCGCCGAAGCTCCGGCGATCGGCCAGACGATCCTGACCACCGCACCGGGGACACCCGGCGCAGCGGCGTATCGCGAACTCGCCAAGTCGCTGCTGTAGAAGCAGAGCCAGGCGGGGAAAGCAGCGCCGTGGATGGGACGGGCTGCACCCGAAGGGCGGGGAGGGGGCGCAGCGGCGCAGCCTGTTGCGCGGCGAGGCGCGCAGGCCCCTCCTCGCTACCCCTCGCTGGGGGGAGGCGTAGCGATCGCCGTACGGCGGATGCGGTGGCGGTAGCGCCACAGAGGGATGCCGATCAGAGCCAGGACCACCAGGAACGGCAGCAGGGCACCGATGGCGGTCGCCAGCGCGAAGAACGTTGCTGTGAAGGCGTTCCAGCCGCCCTGGAGGCCGGCGAGGAAGCCTCGGTCGTCCTTCTCCACGGCCGGTGCTTTGCCTGGTTCGGCGATGACGAGGGACAGCGTGGCGAGCTCGGTCTGGCCGGACAGCGCCTTCTGCTTGGCCAGCAGGGCTTCGAGGTCGGCCTCGCGACGGGTCAGTTCCGACTCCACCGAGACGATCTCGGCGATCGTGGTCGCCTTCGCCAGCAGGGCGCGCATCCGTTCCAGGCTGGCGCGCTGGGAAGCGATCCGGCTGTCCACGTCGACGACCTGCTCGGTGACGTCGCTGGACTCCTGATGGATCGCGGTCCTCGTGCCGAGCTCGGACAGCCGCTGGATCGCGGTCTCGTACGACGACGTCGGCACCTTCAGCACCAGGTTTGCGCGCGTGATCCGGCCGTCGTTGTCGCTGCCGGTGTCCTCGGACGCGACCTGACCGCGCAGGCCCGTCACCACGCTGATCGCCGCCTGCCGCTGCTTGTCGACGTCCGCGTGCTCGACGGTCAGCGAACCGGTCTTGACGATCGCCCGCGTCAGGTTCGGCTGCGCGGGAGCACCGGCCTTCTCCTTCGCCTCGCCGGAACCGCCTGCCGTGTCCGCCTGCGGCGCGGCCTTGTCCTGCGGTCCGCTGTACTCCGGCGCCGCGGCGTCGCTCGACGCCGAGCCCGAGTCGTTGCCGCCACCACTGCAACCGGACAGCGCCACGGCCGCCAGCACAACCCCTGCCGCCACGGCGGTCCACCGGGTCTTCACCATCGCCCACACCTTCTTTCCCCTCGACGATCTGTCCAGCTAGGACGGTCGTCCGGGGGTACGGCGTTGCGGCGTTCGGTCACGGTCGGGCAACAGAAAACCCCGCCCAGAAACTGGACGGGGTCGCCTGCGACGTTCGGTGTTACTCGGGTGCGGTGAAGGTCGGCGCGGCAGGCGCGGCCTTCTTGCGGGCCCGCTTGACCGGCTTCTCCTCGACGGCCTCGACAGCGTCCTCGGCAGCCGGCTTGGCCACTGCCTTCTTCGCCGCAGCCTTCTTGGCCGGCCGCTTGGCCGCGGCCTTCTTGGCGACCGGAGCCGCCTCGACCACCGGAGCCTCCTCGGCAGCCGGCGCCGCAACAGCCTTCTTCCGCGTCCGCTTCGGCTTCTCCTCAGCAGGAGCAGCTTCAACCGGAGCAGCCTCGACCGGAGCAGCAGCCTCTACCGGAGCAGCGGCCTTCCGCGTACGCGTCCGCTTGGGCTTCTCCTCAGCAGGCGCGTCCACAGCTTCGGCAACCGTCGCCTCGGCAGGAGCCGCGGTCTTGCGGGTCCGCGTACGCCGAGCCGGCTTCTCCTCAACAGGAGCAGCCTCAACAGGAGCAGCCTCAACAGGTGCAGCCTCAGCAGCAACCTCGCTGGAGGCAGCCGCCTTGCGAGTCCGCGTACGACGCGCAGGCTTCTCCGCCGGAGCGTCCGCCTCGGCGGCAGCCGGAGCAGCCTTCTCGGCCACCGGAGCAGCCTTCACCTCGGCAACCGGAGCGGCCTCGGCAGCGGTCGGCTCGACCGGGGCCTCGGCCGCAGACTCGCTGCGCCGACGGGTGCGAGTACGACGCGGCTTGTCAGCAGCAGCGTCGCCGTCAGCGGCCTTCGCCACCACCGGCTCGGCAACCACCGGCTCCACAGCAGCCTGCTGCGGCGCGAGCGACTCCGTGCTCTCACCACTGTCTCCACCGCGACGACGACGGTTGCGCTGGCGCGGCTTGCGCTCGCCACGCTCGCGCTCGACGGTCCCGTGCTCGGCGGCCTCGGTGGACGTCGCCGCGGTCGGCGGGACCAGCGTCTTCGCGGTCACGTCGGCATCGGTCTTCTGCTCGACGCCTTCGACGGCCTGGCCGCTGCGGGTCCGACGACGGTTCCGGTTCCGCTTGCGGCCCGGGCGCTCGCCCGAGGCCGGCGCCGAACCCGACTCGCCCTCGCTGCGACGCGGCGGACGGTCACGCTCGGGCTTGTCCTCGCGCGCCGCCTTGATCCGGCCCTTGGCGTCGGTCGGGATGCCGAGGTCGTGGTACAGCTCCGGCGACGTGGAGTAGATCTCCTGCGGCTCGTCGTACGGCAGGTCGAGCGCCTTGTTGATCGTCTTCCAGCGCACGAGGTCCGCCCAGTCGACGAACGTCACCGCGATGCCGCTCGCACCGGCGCGGCCGGTCCGGCCGATCCGGTGGATGTAGGCCTTCTCGTCCTCGGGGCACGTGTTGTTGATGACGTGCGTGACGCCCTCGACATCGATTCCCCGCGCCGCGACGTCGGTGCAGATCAGTACGTCGACCTTGTCGCCGCGGAACCGGGTCAACGCCCGCTCGCGGGCCTGCTGGTTCAGGTCGCCGTGGATCGCGGCGGCCTTGAAGCCGCGGTCGGTCAGCTCGTCGGTCAGCCGGCCGGCCTCGCGCTTGGTCCGGCAGAAGATCATCACCCGGCCGCGGTCCTCGGCCTGCAGGATCCGCGCCACGACCTCGGGCTTGTCCAGATCGTGCGCCCGGTAGACGAACTGGGCCGTGGTCGGCACCATCTGGGTGTCCTCGTGCGACTCCGCGCGAATGTTCAGCGGGTGCCGCATGTGGGTGCGTGCCAGGCCGATCACGGCCGACGGCATCGTTGCCGAGAACAACATTGTCTGGCGCAGCTCGGGCGTCTTGCGCAGGATCCGCTCGACGTCAGGCAGGAAGCCGAGGTCCAGCATCTCGTCTGCCTCGTCCAGCACCAGCACCTTGATGTGCGACAGGTCGAGCACACCGCGGTTGGCCAGGTCGAGCAGGCGGCCCGGCGTACCGACGACGACGTCGACGCCCGACTTCAGGGTGTCCAGCTGCGGCTCGTACGCGACGCCGCCGTAGATCGTCATCACCCGGACCGTGCGAACGGTCGAGGCGGTGGTCAGGTCCTTGGCGACCTGGATGGTCAGCTCACGCGTCGGGGTCACGACCAGGGCCTGCGGCTTGCCAGGGGCAGCCAGCTCTTCGTAGTCGGGCTCGCCCGGGGAGATGGTGCGCTGCAGCAGCGGGATGCCGAACCCGAGGGTCTTACCGGTCCCGGTCCGGGCCTGACCGATCAGGTCGGTGCCCATCAGTGCGACGGGGAGCGTCATCTCCTGGATCGGAAACGGCTCCACGATGCCGACGCGGTCGAGCGCGTCACAGATCTCGGGCAGGACCCCGAGCTCTCGGAAGGTGGTCAGGCTGATCGCCTCTCACATGCTTGTACGGACAGAATGCACAGGGCCGGCGCCAGGGTCCGGTGTCCTTCGGTCGGACACTCGAAGTCCTTCATCGTGAGGCGCGGGACACTGTGCAAGCGGCTCGCACCAGCTGCCCATCTGGGCGCGTCACCGGCGAAACACCGTCCAGTGTAACCGCAATCGATGTCAGCGCCGTCCAGCGCGGATTTCACCTGCTGGTACGCCGGGGCCGATATGGTGCGGGGCATGACCGAGACGACGGCCTTCGACGATCCCGCCTACCGGGCCGCGGCGGTGGATCTGCTGGGTGTGCTGGCCTACGGCGAGCTGACCGCGTTCGAGCGGATCGCCGAGGACGCCAAGCTGGCGCCGACCCTGAACGACAAGGCCCAGCTGGCCCAGCTGGCGACGACCGAGTTCGGACACTTCGCGCAGTTGCGGGACCGGCTGGTCGCGCTCGGGGTGGACCCGATGGACGCGATGCAGCCGTTCGTGACGCCGCTGGAGGCGTTCCACGACCACACGGCGCCGTCGGACTGGCTCGAGGGCCTGGTCAAGGCGTACGTCGGGGACGGCCTGGCCAACGACTTCTACCGCGAGATCGCGTCGTTCGTGGACGGCGAGACGCGGGCGCTGGTGCTCGAGGTGTTCGCGGACTCCGGCCAGGCCGAGTTCGTGGTGGACCGGGTGCGCGCGGCGATCGAGGAGGACCCGAAGCTTGGCGGGCGGCTCGCTTTGTGGGGGCGCCGGCTGGTCGGTGAGGCGCTGAGCCAGGCGCAGCGGATCGCTGCCGATCGGGACTCGCTCGCGGCGCTGCTGGCTGGGTCTGTGGATCGGCCGGGGTTGGACCTGGCGGCGATCGGGCGGATGTTCACGCGGCTGACCGAGGCGCACACGGCGCGGATGACAGCGCTGGGGCTGCAGCCGTAGTACGGCGGGCTCAGGCGGCCGTCGTACCGCACAACGCAAAGCGGCCGCCTGCCCCCGGGTGGGGGTGGCGGCCGCCGGTGAAGCTGCGGTCAGACTCTGGCCTTACCGCTGTTGCGCGACGAGATGAACGCGACCACGATCGCGGCGCAGATGATCTGGATCAGGTACTGGATCCAGTCCGGGCCGGAGGTGTCCTTGACACCGAGGAAGTAGGCGATCAGTCCGCCGAGGAAGGCGCCGATGCCGCCGCCCAGGATGGTCCAACCGAGGCTGATGTTCTGCTTGCCCGGAAGCACCAGACGGGCCAGTGGCCCGAAGATGACTCCGGCGATGAGACTGACGATGATCATCCAGACCCAGAATCCCACGGTTCCTCCTTGAGAATGGCTACCTGCGCCTGTCCAGTGCCCGAGGTCAAACGGGTACTTCGTCAGACCACCTGAACGCAGGTCTCATCCTCATCGTGCCCCGATCGTGGCGCTCCGCAACCGGGACACGCGATCGAGTCCGGACCGATCCCAGACCGTGGCCGCGCGGTTGTCTCAGACCGCGCCGAAACCGACCTTGCGGATCTCGGACTCGCCGATCTCGACGTACGCGAGCTTCTCGGCCGGGACGATCAGCCGGCGGCCCTTCTCGTCGACCAGCGTCAACAGCCCGCTCTTGCCGGTCAGCGCCTCGGCGACGGCCGACTGGACCTCCTCCGGGGTCTGCTCGCTCTCCAGCACCAACTCACGATTGGCGTGCTGCACGCCGATCTTGACCTCCACGGAACCCTCCCGGGCACGTTCCGACCGGCGCGTCTCGCCGGTACGCCACGAGCCTATCCGCTGCCGCCCCCCAGCTCTCACCAGTCCGCCAAGAGCAGAAACGCGACGGCCTTCGGACCCCTCTACCTGTCCTGTCAGGACATGAGGTCGAAGGAAGGAAAAGGGTCAGCCTTCGGTGCGGGGGAAGCCTCGGATGCCTCGCCAGGCGAGGCTGGCTACCAGGTCGGCGGCTTGTTGCTGGGCGAGGGTGGGGTTTTCGGAGGCGAGCCAGTAGCGGGCGCTGACCTGGGCCATGCCGACGAGGCTGACGGCCAGGACCATCGACTGTTCCTTGTTCAGGCCGGCGTCGGCGCTGATCACCTCGGAGCAGGCTTCGGCGCACGCCTGGGTGACGCGGTCGACGCGTTCGCGGACGGCCGGCTCGTTGGTCAGGTCGGACTCGAAGACCAGCCGGAACGCGCCCTGGGCGTTGGCGACGTACTCGTAGAACGCGTGGATGGTGGCGGCGACGCGCTGCTTGTTGTCCTCGGTGGACTTCAGCGCGTCCCGGACCGACGCGACGATCGCCTCGCAGGAGCTGTCGAGCAGCGCCAGGTAGAGCTCGAGCTTGCCGGGGAAGTGCTGGTACAGGACCGGCTTCGAGACGCCGGCCCGGTCGGCGATGTCGTCCATCGCGGCGGCGTGGTAGCCGTTGGCGACGAAAACCTCCTGGGCGGCCTCGAGCAGCTGCGCGCGGCGAGCCAGCCGGGGCAGGCGACTGCCACGCTTCGGTGCGGTCTCCGGTGTCGTCGACACATCGGCTCCTTACGGTGGTGCGGCACCGGCGACGACCCGCCCCCGGTGTATACCGTCCGAATCCTACCTAGCGGTAGTCGTCTCCCGCGCGCTGCGGCGCTGTCCGGTGCGTTCAGCGGGCCGATCAGCCCTCTCAGGACGGCAGCGGCTGGGGATCGTCGTACAGGCCCTCCAGCACGTCGCCGTACTCCTCGACCCGCGCCAGGACCTCGTGCGGCAGGAAGGTCAGCTCCTCCTTCGACGTGGCCGCGGCGACCTCGTCCCAGTCGATCGGGGTGGAGACCCGCGGCTCCTCGGCACCGCGCAGCGAGTACGGCGCGAGCGTGGTCTTGGCGCTGGCGTTCTGGCTCCAGTCGATGAAGACCTTGCCGGGCCGCAGCGCCTTGGTCATCGTGGCGGTGACGTTCTCCGGCAGCGCCTCGGCCAGCTGCTCCGCGAGCTGCTTGGCGAACGCGCTGGCGGTCCGGGACGACGTCGGCACGATCGGCACGTACAGGTGCATCCCCTTGTTTCCGGACGTTTTCGGCCACCCCTCCAGCCCGTAGTGGCCGAGCAGCTCGCGCAGGGCGAGTGCCACGTCGCAGCACTCGACGATGCTCGCGCCAGGCCCCGGGTCGAGGTCGAAGACCACCAGGTCGGCCTGCGGGTCCTTGCCGCCGTCGGACAGCCCGATCCGCCACTGCGGCACGTGCAGCTCGAGCGCGGCGAGGTTGGCCAGCCACACGACGGTCTGTACGTCGTCAGCCACGACGAACGACGCCTCGTCCCGGCCGGTCGAGCTGCCGGGCGTCGGCAGGGTCTCGGTGCGCACCCACGGCGGCGTACCGCGTGGTGCGTTCTTCTCGAAGAAGTACGCCGCGCCCGTGCCGTCCGGCCAGCGTTTGCGGGTCAGCGGCCGGTCGGACAGGTGGGGGAGCAGCAGGGTGGCCATCTGGTGGTAGTAGTCGATCACCTCCGCCTTGGTGAACCCTGTCTGCGGGTACAGCACCTTGCCGAGGTTGGTGAGCTTCATCGTCTGCCCGTCGACCTCGGTGGTCAGTTGGGTCTGTCCGGCCGCCATGGCTCCCAGTGTCCAGCCTCGGAGGGGTTCTAACATGGCTCTGTGGACAGTTACGCGGGAGTAACCGGCGCTGGGGCGCCGCTGGGTGCACAGGAATGGCCGGCCCGCACGGTGCCGGTCGCAGGCGTGGACCTGCTGGTCCGAGAGGTCCCCGACGCGAGCAAGGACCTCCCACCGGCGCTCTACGTGCACGGCCTCGGCGGCTCGTCGCTGAACTGGACGGCGCTCGGCCTCCTGCTGAGCGACACGGTTCGCGGCATCGCTCCGGACCTCCCGGGCTTCGGCCGGACCCCACCGGTCGGCCGCATCGGCATCGGCGCGCAGGCCGACGTACTGGCCGAGCTGATGGACAAGGAGTTGGGTGCCCAGCCGGTCCACCTGTTCGGCAACTCCATGGGCGGCGCCGCCGCCGTCGCACTCGCAGCACGCCGGCCCGAGCGGGTCGCCTCGCTCACGCTGATCTCTCCGGCGCTGCCGCACCCGCGGGCCTCGGCCAGCGCGCTCTGGTTCACCGCACTGGCCACACCGCGGCTCGGGCAGATGGTGATGGAGCGGACCCGCAAGCTGCCGTTCGAGCAGCGCTTCCAGGCCTCGCTCTCGATGGTGTTCGGCGATCCGCGCTCGCTGGCGCCCGAGGTGCGCGCGGCGTACGAGGAGGAGCTGCACCGGCGCGACACCCAGCCGTGGGGAGCCCAGGCGACGCTGGACGGCGCTCGCAGCATCCTGTTCTCCCAGCTGGCCCCGCCGCGCCGGTCCCTGTGGGCGGACGCCGCGAAGATCACCTGCCCGGTCCTGCTCGTGTACGGCGGCCGCGACCGGCTCGTGGACGCCAAGATCCGGACCAAGGCGCAGGCCGCATTCCCCGACGCCAGGTCGCTCTACCTGCCGCAGTCCGGTCACGTGGCCCAGATGGAGCACCCGCAAGAGGTCGAGCGGGCTTTTCGGCAGCTTTGCACCTCCGTGCAAAAGTGACGCCGCGAAGCAACGTTTTGCCCCCGTTGGCGTCTAGGTAAGGGGAGGGGGCCGCATGCGCGCGGCCCACGGCGTCGAGGGGGCAGTTGTGCGGTTGTTCGCGAGGCTGGGGGTGGTGCCGGTCTTAGCGCTGGCCCTGTTGGTCCCAGCGATCCAGAGTCAGGCAGCAGTCCAGAGTCAGGCGGCACAGACCGAGAACAAGGACTGGTCGATCGAGCCGGTCGCCGCCGGCTACGAGGTCACACTGCGGCTGGCCGCTCCGGTACCGATGCGTGCGGCCCTGCCGCTGCTGGCTGTCGACGGCCGGGTCGTCGGTACGGCGAAGGAGTCGGCGGACCGCCGTACGCTCACCGTCGTCACCCAGGACAAGGCTGTCCGTACCGGCAAGCAGGTCACCCTGGTCTGGTCGACCGAGCTGAACAGGGGGAAGGCCGGACGCTCCACCACTGACCCGACGCTGCTCAAGGAGTGGCAGCAGCTGCCACCGGGCCCGGCGAACGCGGTGGACCCCGCTGCGCTCGGCCAGTACGGCGTGGGCCTGTCGGAGTACAACCTCGGTGCCGAGGCGATCAACCTGCCGGACCTGGGCCACAAGGCCGAGCTGCAGGGCCGCGTCTACACGCCTATCGGAGCGACCGGACCCCGGCCGCTCGTGGTGTTCCTGCACGGGCGCCATCAGGTCTGTTACGGCGGCGACGCGTACCCGGAGAAGCCCTGGCCGTGCACCGGCCAGTGGAAGTCGATCCCGAGCTTCCGCGGCTACGACAGCCCCGCGTGGGCACTGGCCAGCCACGGCTACCAGGTCGTCTCGATCAGCGCGAACGCGATCAACGCCTGGGACGACGGCACCTACGACGGCGGTGCGATGGCCCGCGCGCAGCTGGTGCTGGCCCACCTCGATCTGTGGAAGCAGTGGTCGACCACCGGTGGCGGCCCGTACGGCAGCCAGTACGTCGGCAAGGTCGACCTCGGCAACGTCGGCCTGATGGGCCACTCGCGCGGTGGTGAGGGCGTTGCCCGGGCCGCACTGCTCAACGCGCAGCTCGGTGGCAAGTACGGCATCCGCGCCGTACTGCCGCTCGCACCCGTCGACTTCTCCCGGCCGACCGTGCCCGGTGTCGCGATGAGCGTGATGCTGCCGTACTGCGACGGCGACGTCATCGACCTGCAGGGCCAGAAGTTCTACGACGACAGCCGGTACGCCGTGACGCCCGACCAGGCGCGCCGGTCGACCCTGCTGGTGTTCGGGACCAACCACAACTTCTTCAACCGCGAGTGGACGCCCGGTCAGTCGGTTGCGCCGTCCTCCGACGACGGCTACGACGACGGTACGACGACGAGTCCCTGCTCGGTCAGGGGCGGGATGCGACTGACCGCCGTGCAGCAGCAGGCCGTCGGCCGGGCGTACATCGCGGGCTTCTTCCGGCTCGAGCTCGGCCGCGAGCAGGCGCTGCTGCCGCTGTTCGACGGGTCCAACACCCGGGCCGCCTCGGTGGGCAAGGCCATCGTCCGGGTGGTGTCGCAGGCACCGGGTGCGCAGCGCAAGGACGTGAACCGGCTGGACACCGCACTACCAGCCGGCGCTGTCAGTGGCGCCGCGAAGGCGGAGGTCTGTGCCGGCTTGCCGGACGACAGCGGGCCCGCCCCGGCGCTGCCGCCGTGCTGGACGTCGTACGACGGCTGGAAGATGCCGCACTGGAACTCGGCGGCCATCGCCAGGACCGCTCCGACGACTGCTGTCACCAGACTGCGCTGGACAGGGCCGACCGGCTCGGTGCGGTTCGACCTGCCTGCCGGGCAGCGCGACGTCACCAAGTACACCGCGCTGAGCTTCCGCGCTTCACCCGAGCCGACCGGACTGGCCAGGCCGGATCTCTCGCTGCGGGTCACCGACGGCCGCGGTCAGTTCGTCCACGTGCCGGTGTCGGCGATCAGCGACGCGCTGCTCCGGCTGCCCGGTGCGGACGACTACGTGCTGCCGAAGACGCTGCTGCGGACGGTCCGGCTGCCGCTGTGGTGGCTGGGCAAGCTGGACCGGAAGGACATCCGCTCGGTGGAGCTCCGCACCGACCGGACCGCCGCCGGCTCCATCTACCTGTCCGACCTGGCCTTCTCCGGCGCCGGTCCGGGCGCGTCGGCTCCGGTCAAGCTGCCGAGTGTGTCGGTGGCCGACGCCAAGGCGACCGAGGGCAACACCGGGACCACCTCACTGGACTACTGGGTCTCGCTGTCGCGGCCGTCCGCCGTACGGGTCACTGTGTGGGCCGAGACCAACACCGGGGACGTGTACCCGGCCGCGCCGGGAGACGTGAGCCGGCGGCTGGTGTTCGAGCCGGGGCAGACCAAGCAGAAGGTCAGCGTGGTGGTGAAGGCGAACACCATCGACGACTACGACCTGCAGAGCACGCTGCAGTTGTCGCTGCCGACGCAGGCGATCGTCGGGGACGCGCAGGCCGACGGCGTGGTGCTGGACGACGACCCGGCGCCGGTGCTGACGATCGGCGACGCCATCGGCCACGAGGGGACGGCCGAGATGCGCTTTCCGGTCCGGCTGTCCGCGGCGAGCGGCAAGGACATCGGCTTCGACGCGAAGCTGATCGGCGGGACGGCGGTGCTCGGCAAGGACCTGCAGGGCTACGCACCTGGCGGCAACACGGCGTACGGCCTGGTGGAAGCGGGGCAGCGGGTCGGCTGGATCGACGTCTCGCTGCTCGACGACAAGCTGCCGGAGAAGGCCGAGTCCTTCACCATCAGGGTCGACGCGGTCGACGGCGCGGAGCTCGACGGGCCGGTGACCAGGTCAGGGCTGATCGTGGACGACGATCACGGGTGACCACAGGTCGTTGGTTGCCGCGTCAGACTGTGGCATGACCCGAGGTCGGACCGTGGCATGATCTTCGTCCCGATCCGTTGACCACGACAACCAATCCTCCGCCGCAGGGGTCTGACGGACGACCTGTTCGTCGACGAAGGGAACCTCGTGCGGTTGATCGGCAGCAAAACACTGTCGCTGGGGATGGTCGCACTACTGGGCTGGGGACTGGTGCCGTCGGCATCGGCGGCACCGTCCCCGACCTCGAATACTGTTGCCAAGAGCAATGATTGGCAGATCGAGCGCGTGGCCGGCGGGTACCGGGTCACGCTCGAGCTGGACCGTCAGGTCCCGCTGCGCGACGCGCTCCCGGTGCTGTCGGTCGACGGCCGCGCGATCGGCGTGGCCAAGGAGTCGGCCGATCGCCGGAGCGTCTCGCTGATCAGCAAGGACCCGGCCGTGCTGAAGGCCCGGGACGTGAAGCTGACCTGGTCCGGCGATCCGGACGGCAAGCGGTCCAAGGCCGCGGCCGGTCCGACCGACGCGGACTGGCTGAAGGCGAAGATGGGACCGGCCCTGGCCGACGATCCCGGGGCCAAGGGCAAGTACGCGGTCGACACCGCGGAGTACAACCTCGGTGACGAGGCGATCTACCTGCCCGGCCTCAAGCAGAAGTCGGAGCTGCGCGGGAAGGTCTACTCGCCGCGCGGTGCGACCGGCCCGCGTCCGCTGGTCGTCTTCCTGCACGGCCGCCACCAGGTCTGCTACGGCGGCGACGAGAACGGCCCGTACCCGGACAAGCCCTGGCCGTGCACCGGTGTCTGGAAGTCGATCCCGAGCTACCGCGGGTACGACGGCCCGGCCGAAGCGCTGGCCAGCCACGGCTACCAGGTCGTCTCGATCAGCGCCAACGCGATCAACGCCTGGGACAGCGACGCGTACGACGCGGGCGCGCAGGCCCGGGCCGAGCTGGTGCTCGACCACCTCGACCTGTGGAAGAAGTGGTCCACGATCGGCGGCGGTCCGTTCGGGACCAGGTTCGTCGGCAAGGTCGATCTGCGCAACGTCGGCCTGATGGGCCACTCGCGCGGCGGTGAGGGTGTGGCGCGAGCCGCCGTACTCAACGCCGATCGTGGGGGCAAGTACGGGATCCGCGCGGTGCTCCCGCTCGCACCGACCGACTTCGCGCGGGCGACCGTGCCCGGTGTCGCGATGAGCGTCGTCCTGCCGTACTGCGACGGCGACGTCTCCGACCTGCAGGGCCAGAAGTTCTACGACGACACCCGCTACTCGGTCACCGGCGACAACGCGCCGCGCTCGACCGTCACGGTGCTGGGCGCCAACCACAACTTCTTCAACACCGAGTGGACCCCTGGCCAGTCGGTCGCCCCCTCCAGCGACGACTGGTACGAGGAGGGCGCCGAGTCGCCCTGCGGGCCCAAGTACGCGGGCCGGCTGACCGCCAAGCAGCAGCAGGCCGTCGGTACGGCGTACGTCGCGGGCTTCTTCCGGCTGCAGCTCGGCCACGAGAAGCAGCTGCTGCCGCTGCTCGACGGCTCCAACGGCAAGGCCGCTTCGACCGGCAAGGCCGTCGTACGGGTGGTTGCCCAGGCTCCTGCGGCTGACCGGCGCGACCTGTCCAAGCTGGACCAGCCGCTGCCGGCCGGAGCGGTCTCCGGGAAGGCCAAGGCGACGGTCTGCTCGTCGGACTGCGTGCAGACCGAGGACCCGAGCCAGACGCCGCACTGGGTCTCAGCGTGGTTCGCGGCGCAGACCCCGACGCTGAGCGTCACCAAGCTGAGCTGGACCGGCAAGGACGGCGTACTGCGAGTCCCGGTGGCAGCTGGGCAGCGTGACGTCCGTCAGTACGCCGCTCTGACGTTCCGGGCGGCACCTGACGCGGCCGGAGCGCCGCGGACCGACCTGAGCGTCCGGGTGGTCGACGGGCACGGTCGGGCGGCGTCGGTGCCGGCTTCCACTCTCGGCGACGCGCTGGTGCGGCTGCCGGGCCCGGGTGAGGTGCTGCCGAAGAACCTGCTCCGGACCGTGCGAGTGCCGATCGCTTCGCTGAAGGGGATCGACCTGAGCGACGTACGGGCGGTCGAGCTGCGGACCGACCGGGTGGCGAGCGGCTCGGTGTTCCTGAGCGACCTGTCGTTCTCGCGGCCCGGTGTCGGGACGTCGGCTCCGGCGGTGCTGCTGCCGAAGCTGTCCGCGTCGAGCGTCAAGGTGCAGGAGGGCAACACCGGGACCAAGAACGTCGACTTCTTCGTGTCGCTCTCGCGGCCGAGCATCCGCCCGGTCAGCGTGTACGCCGAGACGAACGGCGACCTCGGCAGCTCGGTCGGCCAGGTGAACCGCAAACTGGTGTTCAAGCCCGGTCAGACCCGGCAGAAGATCACCGTCCCGATCACGGGGAACACCCGCGACAGCGCCGACCTGGTCTTCAGCCTGGTCCTGTCGGCCCCGCACGACGGGCTGCTGGACGAGCCGTTCGGGCACGGTCTGGTGATCGACGACGACCCGACGCCGACGCTGAAGGTCGGTACGGCGACGGCGAAGGAGAACGCCAAGGTGCTGGAGTTCCCGATCACGCTGTCGGCGGCGAGCGACCAGTACGTGTCGGTCGAGGGCGAGCTGAAGGACGGCACCGCCGTCCTCGGCAAGGACTTCAAGACCCTCGACGAGGAGCCGCCGTCGCGCTCGTTCTACGGGTACGTCGAGCCCGGCCAGACCAAGGGCGTGATCCAGGTCCGGCTGGTCGACGACAAGGTGAAGGAGCCGGCTGAGACGTTCAGCGCGTCCGTCACCGAGGTGATGGGTGCGGACCTGAAGGTGCCGGTCAGCGTGACCGGGACGATCACCGACAACGACTGATCCCCGGGGCGGCGCTGCTGACCGCGGCGCCGCCCACGGTGAGACGGACGTACCGGAATGCGGACTCCTGACCGGTGGCTTGGGCCGGTGCGGGAACATGGGGGAGGGAAGGACGGTTGAACCCGGAATCCCCCCGATATTCCCGCTGACGAGGAGCGCCCGTGTCACTGCCACCGCTGGTCGAACCGGCCGACGAGCTGACCATCGACGAGGTCCGCCGGTACTCGCGGCACCTGATCATCCCCGAGGTCGGGATGGCCGGTCAGAAGCGGCTGAAGAACTCCAAGGTGCTCGTCATCGGCGCCGGCGGGCTCGGCAGCCCCGCGCTGCTGTACCTGGCCGCGGCCGGGGTCGGCACGCTCGGCATCGTCGAGTTCGACACCGTCGACGAGTCCAACCTGCAGCGCCAGATCATCCACGGCCAGTCCGACGTCGGCAGGTCCAAGGCCCAGTCGGCCAAGGACTCGATCCTCGAGGCCAACCCGTACACGAACGTCGTCCTGCACGAGACCCGGCTGGACAACGACAACGTGTTCGAGATCTTCGAGCAGTACGACCTGATCGTCGACGGTACCGACAACTTCGCCACCCGGTACCTGGTCAACGACGCCGCGGTCCTGCTCGGCAAGCCGTACGTGTGGGGCTCGATCTACCGCTTCGACGGTCAGGTCAGCGTGTTCTGGGCCGAGAACGGTCCCTGCTACCGCTGCCTCTACCCCGAGCCGCCGCCGCCGGGCATGGTCCCGTCCTGCGCCGAGGGTGGCGTGCTCGGCGTGCTCTGCGCGTCGGTCGGTGCCGCCCAGGTGACCGAGGCGATCAAGCTGCTCACCGGCATCGGCGACCCGTCGCTGGGCCGGCTGAACATCTACGAGGCGCTCGACCTGAACTGGCGCGCCCTGAAGGTCCGCAAGGACCCGAACTGCGCGATCTGCGGCGAGAACCCGACCGTCACCGGGCTGATCGACTACGAGAACTTCTGCGGAGCGATCACCGAGGAGGCGGCCGACGCCGCCGCCGGCGCGACCATCTCGGTCAAGCAGCTGAGCGAGTGGATCAAGCTCAAGGAGAACGGCGAGAAGGACTTCGTCCTGGTCGACGTCCGGGAGCCGAACGAGTACGAGATCAATAAGATCCCCGGCTCGGTGCTGATCCCGAAGGACCAGTTCCTGACCGGTGTCGCGCTGGAGAAGCTCCCGCAGGACAAGCAGCTGGTCTTCCACTGCAAGTCCGGCGTGCGCTCGGCCGAGGTCCTGGCGATCGCCAAGGGCGCCGGCTTCTCCGACGCCGTGCACGTCGGCGGCGGTGTGGTCGCGTGGGTCGACCAGATCGACCCGTCGCAGCCGTCGTACTGAGCTGATCCAGCTAGCCCCCGTCGTACTCCGGTACGGCGGGGGCTTCGCTGACTAGAACGGCATCCGGCAGGTCGCCACGGCCTCCGCGCCGGCCGGGTCGCCGTCGACCAGCTCGACCACCGGGTGGTCGTCCCGGCCGGACACCGTGCGCATGTAGCCGACCGCATCGGTGCGTACCGTGGCCACCGGCTCTCCGGCGCCCAGCTGGTAGACGCCACCACCCGGCCCGGTGAGCTCCAGGACGACCGTCGGCCGGTCGCGCCAGAACGGGTTCTGGACCAGGTCGAGCACGACCTGGGCGATCAGCTCCCCGCCGTACGGGCCTGCGTCGAACGGCCGGCCGAGGGCCTGGCAGACGTCGTCGCGGTGCATCCACAGGTCCCGCGCGAGCAGGGTGTCCCAGACATAGCCGAGGCGGATCGACTCGAAGCCCGGCATGCCCTCGACCGGGATCGAGATCCGGCGGATGAGGGCCGGGCTGCGGCTGATCATCCGAGTCGCTTTGGCCCACAGCCGGTCGAAGCGTTCGCGCAGAACGTCGGGCGGCGTATCGCGGTGGGCGTCGGCCTGGACCATCATGTGGGCGTCGAGCCGGACGACGCCGGGGTAGGCCCGCTTGGCCTTGCGGTAGCGGACCGGGAACGACCACGGTCGGATCACGTCTTCCGCCTGGCCGCACAGGTGCCCGACGACATCGGCGACGTCCCACGCGTCGCAGACGGTCGGCCGGTGCCAGTCGTCGCCGTCGAGCGTGGCCAGGAACTCCCGCCAGATCTCGAGCTCGCTGTCGCGGTGCAGCCGGCAGTGTTGCCGGTCCGACCGCGTGATCCCCTCAGCCTGTACTGCGATCATCGTGTTACCCCCTGGGTGGTGCGTACCGCTGCTGGAACATGTCCAGTACGGCGGGAAGCAACCGGGTGAAGCGGCCGTCGTCGAACGACGCGTCCGGTTCGTTGGCCAGCTGCTGGGACAGGACGCCCGAGGTGACGGACGTGTAGAGCGCGATGCCGTCGTCCGAAGCGGCGTCGGGATGCAGCAGCCCCGCGGCAACGGCGGCCTGGAGACCACCGCGAACCTCTTCGAGCGTTTCCTGCGCCGGTGCGTAGGCCTCCGGACTCGGTACGAAGCCGGGCACCGTCCGCCAGAACAGCAGCTGCGAGTAGATCGGGTTCGCCATGCACCAGCGGCCGAACGCGATCGTGCAGACCCGTTCGAGCTCCAGCGGATTCGTGGTCGTCGCGGTCCGGATCGCGTCCCCGCGGACGTCGCGGAAGGCCTCGGCGCCGCGCCGGAAGAGCGCGTCGTAGATCGCCATCTTCGACGGGAAGTACTGGTACACCGACGGCGGCCGCATCCCGACCTCACGAGCCACCGCCGACAGGCTCAGCCCGGCGACACCCTCGGCCTCCATCAGCCGCAGGGCCGCGGCCAGGAGCTCGTCGATCGTCTGCTCCCGCCGACGAGCCCGACGGTCGAAGGAAGCTGCGGTACTCATGCCTTGAGGAAAACCTAACGGTATTAGGTTGTCAAGAGATCGGCAGACTCCGGTGCAGGACGTCGACGACCTCGACCGGACGCATCCCGACCGACTCGTAGAGACCGAGCGCCGGCGTCGGGTTGTTCGTGTCGACGAACAGGATCGTCCCGGTGCGCCCCGCCTCCACATCGATGGCGAAGCTGGAGCGCAGCAGCCGCTTGGCCAGGCCCCGCCCGCGGTACTCGGGCAGGACGGCGAGGCGCGCGATGAACCCGCAGCCGTCGGTCTCCACGAACCTGTTGTCGGTGTCGCAGGCCGCGACCACCTGGTCGTCCAGCTCGACGATCAGCAGGTGGGACCAGTCGAACAGCGTGGACCGCTCGTGGGAGTCCACCCACTCGTCGTACGGGCGCATCGCGCTGCCTTCCTGCTCCGCGAACGCCCGCACCATCACCTCGTACGCCGCTTTGCGGTCGGCCTCGTCGACCGGTCCGCGCCTCAGGGCCGGCGCGGGCTCGAGTGGGCCGGTGTGGTCGACGCGCATCCGGTAGTACGTCGTGTAGAGCCCGTACCCGTTGCCCTGCAGGAGCGAGCGCGCCGCCTGGTCGTCGCGGTTCGCGATGCTCTCCAGCTTCACCTCCGCCAGGCCCTGCTCGGCTCCGATCTGCCGCGCCCGCTCCAGCGCGGTCCGGAACAGCCAGTCGGACACCGGGCTGTCCGGCACGTAGACGCTGAGCCCGACGACCCCGCTACCGGTCCTGTGCAGCACGCGACCGTAGGTGATCGCCTGGCCGTCGGCGTCGAGGACCAGCCAGCCGTCGGTCTCCGGATGGAACGCCGGATCCGTGAGGCCCTGGGTGACGTTGTCGACCGTGGTGTTCGGCGAGCCGACGACCGTGGTGTTGTGCGCCGCGATCAGGCCGTAGATGGTCGGCGCATCGGCGACGGTGGGCGGGCGAACGGTGTATCCGGCGGGCAGGTTCACCACGTCATCTTCGCCTCGAGACGGCTCACCCGATGGTGAGGCTCCAGTCGTCGGAGACGCGGGTGGTGCGGAGGCCGACCGACTCGTAGAGGCCGAGGGCCGGGGTCGGGTTGTTGCTGTCGACGTCGAGCATCGTGCCGGTCAGGCCGGCTGCGGTGTCGGTGGCGAAGGTGTGCTGGAGGAGGAAGCGGCCCAGTCCCCGGCCGCGGGCTTCGGGGAGGACGGACAGGCGGGCTACGTAGCCGCACTGGTCGGTCTCGGCGTACGTGTCCTCGGTGACGATCGCCGCGACCGGGCGGCTGTCGAGGGTGGCCAGCGTGACCTGGGACGAGTCGTCGGCCCACTCGTCGTACGGCGGCATCGCGTCCGCCGCCTGATCGGCGAACCCGTCAGCCAGTACGGCGTACGCCGCGCGGCGCGTCTCCTCGTCGTACAGGCCGGTGGTGAGCTCGACTCCGGTCGGCAGTTCCGGTACGGCGACCGGCGCGGTGTGGTCGATGCGCATCTGGAAGTAGCTGGTGCCGCGGACGAAGCCACGGGAGGTGATCAGCTCGCGCAGCGGCTCGTTCTGGCGCAGTACGGCGATCTCCAGCTTGGTGCCCCGACCGACCCGCGCGATCGCCGTGTCGAGCAGCCAGTCCGCGGCAGGGGAGTCGGGGCTGCAGATCATCAGGTCGGCGTGCTGACCGAGGACGACCGCGCCGAAGTTCACCGCGCGGCCGGTGTCGTCGACGACCAGCCAGCCGTCGGTCTCGCGCTCGAAGCCGGGTGCGGTGAGTCCTGCGGCGACACCGGCGAGCGTCGCGTCGGCGGAGCCGGTCAGGCGGGTGTTGTACGCCGCGAGCAGGTCGAAGATCGCGGTGGCGTCGGTCAGCCGCGGGGCACGCGCGATGAGCCCGTCGGGGAGTCCCATCGGGTCAGTCTGCGGCCGCGCCAGGGTCAGCGCTTCCGGTCGATCGTGGGGTCCCTGCGGCCGCGGCCGGTCATCGCGATCGGTTCCAGCCGGAGGTGGATCTTCATGGCGCGGGCGCCGGCGATGTCCCAGAAGCCGAACCTGAACGGCTGGTCCGGGTCGTTGGGCTCCCAGAAAGCGAGCTGGTGATCGCCGCCCTTGGGGTAGTGCTTGTCGGGCTCGTCGCCCGCGGCGATCCGGGCGGCGTCCTGGGCGCAGGCGGCGACTTTGCGGGTGCCGCCGTTCGAGGGGGTCCACACCACGTCGCTGGTCGACGGGCCGTGCTGGGCGTTGAAGTAGCAGGGGACGCGACGCTCGGGCAGCGGGCGGCCGGTGACCCTCGCCTGGACGCAGGCGATCGCGTACCGCCCGTCCGCCAGCGCGGCGGTCACGCTGCCAACTGCGTCGATGTCGTCCAGACGAGGGACCGCACGCTTCGCCTGCTCGTACAGGTCGAGGGAGGTCTGGTAGTCCGCACGCGTCGCCGCGTCCAGCTCGCGGTCGGCCAGTACGTCGCCGAGACGGGCCAGCTGTTCGCCGTACTGGGTGACGTCCTCGTCGGCGATCCGCCGTACGTCGGCCAGCTCGGCGGCCTGCCGACGCCTGGCCATCCGTCGGGCCCAGGCGTACCGCCCCGCCGCGGCGACCCCGCCGCCGCCCAGGACGAACAGCACCAGCTCCATCACAAAACTGTAGCCGCGACACCGCCGGTTGTCCCCGGCTCCGCGTACCGTCGGAGCATGTGCCGAAACATCACTGTCCTGAGAGGCCTGGAGCCGTCCGCGACCTCCGAGGAGATCTACGCGGCGGCCCTCCAGTACGTCCGTAAGGTGACCGGCGTCGGTTCGCTCAGCGCGACCACCCGCGAACCGATCGAGCGCGCCGCCGCCGAGGTCGCCCGCATCACCGAGGCCCTGCTCGAGGAGATGCCCGCCCGCCGCGTGCCGCCACAGACCGTCCCGCCCCTGCGCCGCCCGGAAGTCCGCGCGCGCCTCGGGCTGGACTGAGCCTGGACCCGGCGCGGTGGGGGTCCGGTAGGTTGCTGGGGTAAGCCCTTACCCCTGTGGAGGCGTGCGATGCGGTTTGCGATCAAGACCCGGCCCGAACACACCACGTGGCAGCAGATGCGGGACGTCTGGGTGGCCGCGGACCAGTTCGAGATCTTCGAGTCGGCCTGGCACTGGGACCACTTCTACCCGCTGACCGGGGATATGGCCGGCCCCAACCTGGAGGGCTGGACGACGCTGGCCGCGCTGGCCCAGGCGACCAGCAGGATCCGCGTCGGTTGCCAGGTCACCGGCATGATCTACCGGCACCCCGCCGTACTGGCGAACATGGCCGCGACCACGGACATCATCTCCGGCGGCCGCCTCGAGCTGGGCGTCGGCGCGGGGTGGAACGAGATGGAGACCGCGGCGTACGGGATCGACCTGCCGCCGTTGAAGGAGCGCTTCGACCGGTTCGACGAAGGCGTCGAGGCGATGATCGCGCTGCTCACCGAGAAGGTCGCCAACTACGACGGCCAGTACGTCAAGCTCACCGACGCGTACTGCGAGCCGAAGGCCGTCCAGACCCCGCACCCGCCGATCACCATCGGCGGCAAGGGCCCGAAGCGGACGCTGCGCGCGGTCGCCCGCTGGGCCCAGCAGTGGAACGTGATCGTGCCGAGCCCGGAGGAGTGGACGCCGCTCAAGCAGGTGCTGGTCGACCACTGCGACAAGCTTGGCCGCGACGTCAGCGAGATCACCTGCTCGGTCAACGTCCGCATCGACCCGGACAAGCCGCTCGACGACGCCGTTGCCCTGGCCGCGGCGTACGGCGAGGTCGGCGTCGACCTGGTCGTGATGAACCTCCCGGTCGACGCGCCGCCGTCGGTCCTCGAGCCGCTGGCCAAGGCGCTCGCGCCGCTGGCCTGAAACCTGTCGGTCCCGGGCGATAACGTGTCGCCCGTGGATCGGGAGGAGTACGTCGAGGCGGTGCTGCAAGCGGTCGAGTCGATCCCGCCGGGGCGCGTGGCGACGTACGGCGACATCGCTGTGTACGTCGGCCAGGGCGGCCCGCGGCAGGTCGGCGCGATCATGCGCGAGTACGGCGGGGGCGTGCCGTGGTGGCGGGTCATCCGGGCCAGCGGCGTACCGGCCGACGAGGTCGTCGACAACCAGATCGAGCTGCTGCGCGGCGACGGCGTGCGCGTCACCAACGGCAAGGTCGACCTCCGGCAGGTCCGCTGGGACCCGGAGAACTAGGCCGCGGCTTTGCGCGCCTTCGACTTCGCGCGGGCCATCTTGAACAGGTAGAGCGGCGTCGGCGGCACCCACGCGAGCTGCTGCGCCTGGCCGAGGTCGTCGCGATTGGCCCAGTGCTCGATCACCAGCCCGTCCTCGATCCGCAGCCAGTGCGACTGCGTGATCGCGAACGTCCGCCCGGTCGGCGGGAACACCGTGTCCACCGACCCGTCCTCGGCGTGCACCACGAACGGCGCGACGTGCCGCCCGCTCATCGTCGTCCGGATTGCCACCAAGTTGCCCTCGGCAACCACTTCGTGCACCTCGTAGCTCAGGTCCGCGAACGCGGACCGCAGCCAGGCCGCGGTCGCCCAGAACCCCTCCGGTCCGGGCGTCCGCGCGGCCGGCGGCTCGACGTTGTCCTCCCGGTTGACCGCGGCCGGGTGCACCACCTGGTCGAAGGTCGCGCGGTCGCCGTCGGCCATCATCAGGATGCTCCGGACCGCGAGGGCCCGGGACTCGCTCGACACGGTGCTGGTCATGTCCCCTCCAAATTAGATACAGTCTGACTGTCCCCAAATCAGGATGGAACCACCCGATGCCCGAAGTCAAGAGGTCGTACGACGCGTCCGGCCGGCGCGAGCAGGCCGAGGCCCGGCGGCGGGCGGTGGTCGTCGCGGCCCAGGAGCTGTTCGCGCGCGACGGGTTCCGGGCCACGACGATCGCCGCGGTCGCCCGGAACGCGGGCGTCTCGGCCGAGTCGGTCTACAAGGGGTTCGGCACCAAGGCGGCGCTGGCCAAGGCGGTCTTCGACCGGGTGATCGCGGGCGACGACGAGCCGGTCCCGGTGGTGCAACGCGCCGAGGCGCAGGCGATCGCGGCCGAACCCGACGTACGCAAGAAGCTCGCCCTGTACGCCGGGGGAGCGGCCGAGCGGCAGGTCCGGTCGGCCGGCGTACAGATCCTGATCCGGGACGGCCGGCACGTCGACGAGACCCTCGAAGAGGTCTGGCAGAACCTGCTCGCCGAACGCCTGACGGGCATGACCATGCTCGCCACCCACCTGCACGGGACCGGCCAACTGCGCGCCGGGCTCGACGTCGACGAGGTCCGTGACCTGCTGTGGACCTACATCTCCGTCGAGGTCTACGAGCTGCTCGTCCTCGATCGCGACTGGCCCCTCGACCGCTACACGGCCTGGCTCGCCCGGACCCTCGTGTCAGCGCTGCTGTGAGGTTGTCCGCAATGCGGCTCGCTTCGTCGTACGGCGGGGTGTGTCTCGGGCTTTGTCGGTGGCGTCTGATGGGATGGGGGAGTGGTCAGCAGAACAGGGTCCCGGTATCGGCTGGTGAAGCCGGCAGGGCGAGCGGAAGGGCCTTCCCCTGCGCCGGTTCTGGACGCTGACCAGCAGTCGGTCGTCGATCACCCGGGTGGCCCGCTGCTCGTGCTGGCCGGACCGGGCACGGGCAAGACGACGACGCTCGTCGAGGCCGTGGTCGATCGGGTCGCGAACCGCGGACTGAGCCCCGACCAGGTGCTGGTGCTGACGTTCGGGCGCAAGGCCGCGACCGAGCTGCGCGACCGGATCACCGGGCGGCTGGGCAAGACGACGCGCGTGATGCCGTCGATGACGTTCCACTCGTTCTGCTACGCGTTGCTGCGACGGTTCACTCCGGCGGACGCGTTCGACGTGCCGCTGCGACTGCCGTCGGGTCCGGAGCAGTCGTTGCGCTTGAGCGAGGTGCTCGGCGGGAGTCGTGAGGTCGGCGTCGTGCACTGGCCTTCGAGCTTGCATCCGGCGCTGAAAACGCGCGGCTTCACCGACGAGGTGCAGGCCGTGATCGGCAAGGCGCGGCAGCTCGGGCTCGACCCCGAGGACCTGTCCGCGATCGGCCAGTCGGCCAGCCGGCCGGAGTGGGTGGCGGTCGGCGACTTCTTCGAGGAGTACCTGCAGATCCTCGACCACGAGCAGGTCCTGGACTACTCCGAGCTGATCCACCGCGCGGTGATCCTGGCCCAGCAGCCGCAGGTCCAGGCGAAGCTGCGCGAGGAGTTCAAGGTCGTCTTCGTCGACGAGTACCAGGACACCGATCCCGGCCAGACCAAGCTGTTGCAGGCGATCGCCGGCGACGGTCGCGACCTGGTGGCGGTCGGCGATCCGGATCAGTCGATCTACACGTTCCGCGGCGCCGACGTTCGCGGGTTGCTCCGGTTCACCGAGGAGTTCCCGACGGTGACCGGCGAGCCCGCGGCGCAGATCGCGCTGGCGACGACGCGCCGCTTCGGTACGACGCTGCTGCGCGTCTCGCGCAACGTGGTGAACCGGCTGGGTGTTCCGGGGACTTTGGACCGCGACACGTTCGACCGGTTCCGCAACCCCGACGCGAGCGGCTGCGTCTTCGGGCCGGGCAAGGTCGAGGCCAACCTGTACTCGACCACCGGTGCCGAGCTGGAGCACATCGCGGACCTGCTGCGGCGGGCGCATGTGCAGGACGGCGTCGGCTGGCACGAGATGGCTGTGCTGGTGCGGTCCGGCAGCATCTCGATCCCGCCGCTGCGGCGTGCGCTGGCAGCTGCGGGGATCCCTGTTGACGTGGGCGGTGACGAGTTGCCGTTGTCGCGTGAGCCCGCCGTACGGCCGATGCTGCTGGCGCTGCGGGCCGTCGCGGATCCGGGGACGTTGACGGTCGACGTCGTACGGGCGTTGGCGTTGTCGCCGTTGGGGGCGATGGACGCCGGGCAGTTGCGGCGGCTCGCGCGCGTACTGCGGAAGCGGGACCGTGAGCTCGCCGACGGTCAGCGGCTGCCGCGGTCGTCGGACGAGCTGCTGCGCGAGGCGATGCTCGACCCGTTGCTGCTGGACGAGCAGGCGTCGCCCGCCGAGGCGCGGTTCGTGGCGCTCGGCGAAAGGTTGCTCAAGGCAAGGAACATCGTGAACGCCGGTGCCGCGCCGGACGAGGTGATGTGGTCGCTGTGGTCGGAGTCGCCGTGGCTGCGCCGGTTGCGCGGCCAGGCGAACAGCGGCGGCGAGGTCGCCCGCTCGGCGAACCGGGACCTCGACTCGTTGTGCGCGTTGTTCGACGCGGCCGGGCGAGCCGAGGAGCAGATCGGGTTCAAGGGCGTCTCGGCGTTCCTGAACGAGCTGGAGAACCTGGACATCGCGGGCGACAACCGGTACGACGCGACGTACCGCGAAACGGGCGTGCAGCTGATGACCGCCCACCGGTCGAAGGGGCTGCAGTGGCGGCTCGTTGTCGTCGCGAGCGTGCAGGAAGGGCAGTGGCCCGACCTGCGGCGGCGGGGATCGCTGCTCGAGCCGGACCGGCTCGGTCCGGACGGGTTGGTCGAGCCGCTGTCGGCCGGCGCGATTCTGGCCGAGGAGAGACGGCTGTTCTACGTCGCGATCACGCGGGCGCGCGAGCGGCTGATCGTGACGGCGGTGCAGGCGCCGGAGGCCGACGGAGATCAGCCGTCGCGGTTGCTGGCCGAGCTGGACATTCCTTTGAAGCTGGTCGCTGGTCGGCCGCGGCGACCGCTGTCGTTGCCGGGGCTGGTGGCGGATCTGCGGTGCGTGCTGGCGGATCCGGCGTCGTCGCCTGACCTGAAGCGGGTGGCGGCGGATCGGCTGGCTGCCTTGGCTGATGCTGTGGACGAGCGGGGGTACTCGCTGGTCCCGACGGCCGAGCCGGAGCGTTGGTGGGGTGTGCGCGAGCGGACTCGGTCGGAGGTGCCGATCGCGGTCGAGGACGAGCCGGTGCCGCTGTCCGGCAGTGCGCTGACGACGATCGTGGACTGCCCGCTGCGCTGGTTCCTGCAGCGGAAGGCCGGTGGCGAGACACCGAGTACGTCGGCGATCGGGTTCGGCATGGTGCTGCACACGCTGGCCGACGCGGTCGCGACCGGGACGCTGCCGCCGGATGCCGACGAGCTGAACGGGTGGCTCGACAAGGTCTGGACGCAGCTGGAGTTCGAGTCGTCGTGGATCTCGGACCGCGAACGCGTCGAGGCCGAGCAGGCGCTGCGGCGATTCGTCGCGTGGCACCAGGGGCGGCCGGATCGTCGGTTGGTCGGTTCCGAGGTCGACTTCAGTGTGATGCTGCCGGACGAGGAGAAGCCCGGCGTTCAGGTGAAGGGCCGGATGGACCGGATCGAGCAGGACGGCGACGGCAAGATCCGCGTCATCGACCTGAAGACCGGGCGGACGGTTCCGACCAAGCCGGCGCTGGAGCGGCACGTGCAGCTGGCGATCTACCAGCGCGCGATCGCCTCCCGGCAGCTGAAGCTGCTGGGGGAGGACGCGGAGAGCGGCGGTGCCGAGCTGGTGCAGCTGCGGCACGACGACATCGGGCTGCCGAAGGTCCAGGGGCAGGCGCCGCTGGAGCCGGACGACGACGGCCGCACCTGGCTGGACGACGCGGTCGAGAACGCCGAGGCGATGGTGCGCTCGGAGGAGTTCACCGCCAAGCGGAACGACGGGTGCACGCGGTGCGACGTACGGGGTCTGTGTCCGATTCAGCCTGAGGGGAGGGAGATCGTCTGATGTCTGCGGCCAAGCTGGAAACCACGGCTGACCTGGTCGACCTGTTGGGGATCCCCTTCAGCGATCAGCAGCTGGAGGCGATCACCGCGCCGCTGGCTCCGGGCGTGATCGTCGCCGGGGCAGGGTCCGGCAAGACGACCGCCATGGCGGCGCGCGTGGTCTGGCTGATCTGCACCGGACAGGTGAAGCCGGAGGAGGTGCTCGGGCTGACCTTCACCAAGAAGGCGGCCAACGAGCTCGACGTCCGGATCCGCGAGGACCTGACCAAAGCCGGCGTGCTCGGTTCGACGCTGCCGCGCGATCAGCACCCGGTGCTCGCCGCGCACCTGCGCAAGAACGTGCCGAACTGGGAGCCCGAGGAGCCCGGCGAACCGGTCGTCTCGACGTACCACGCCTTCGCCGGCACGCTGATCTCCGAGCACGGACTGCGCCTCGGCCTCGAACCCGACGTACGGGTGCTGGCTGATGCGACGCGCTTCCAGCTCGCAGGGCGCGTCGTACGGCGTTCGGCCGGTCCGATCCGACACGCGTCGCACCACGTACCGACCCTGGTGAACAGCCTGCTCTCGCTCGACGGCGAGCTCGCCGACCACCTGCTGAGCGCCGACCAGATCCGCGACCACGACGAGGCGGTCCGGCAGGAGGTCGCGGCCGCGCGCAAGCAGACCGTCGACGTAAAGAAGCTCGGCGAGACCGCGTTGAAGCGCGGCGAGATCCTGCAACTGGTCGAGGAGTACCAGGCGTACAAGGTCGAGCGCGGCGTCGTCGACTTCGCGGACCAGATGGCGCTCGGCGCGCGGCTCGCGGAGGAGTGCCCGGAGGTGCCGGCGATCGAGCGCGGGCGCTACAAGGTCGTGCTGCTCGACGAGTACCAGGACACCTCGGTCTCGCAGCGGCGGATGCTGACTGCCTTGTTTGCCGGTGCTGATCCTTCTACGGGTCGTGGGCACCCGGTGACCGCGGTCGGCGACCCCTGCCAGGCGATCTACGGCTGGCGTGGTGCGTCGGTCGCGAACCTGGACGAGTTCCCCGAGCACTTCCGGCAGGCGGACGGCTCGCCCGCCCGGCGGTACGTGCTGAGCGTGAACCGTCGCTGCGGCAGCCGCATCCTCGCCGCGGCCAACGAGCACGCCACCGAGCTGTACGAGCAGCACCCGGGCGTCATCCCGCTGGAGGCACCGGAAGGTGCACCCGAGGGCGCGATCACCGTCGGGCTGTTCGAGACCCGCTCGCAGGAGATCGAGTGGATCGCCGACTCGATCGTCGCCGCGCACAAGCTGCCGCACCGGAAGTGGAAGGACATCGGCATCCTGATGCGGACCAACGTCGACCTGTCCGCCGTGCACGAGGCGCTGATCGCGCGCAAGGTGCCGGTCGAGGTCGTCGGTCTGGGCGGGCTGCTCGCGCTCCCCGAGGTGGTCGATGTCGTCGCCACGCTGCAGGCCGTCAACGACCTGACCGCGAACGCCGCGATGCTGCGGATCCTGACCGGGCCGCGCTTCCGCATCGGGCACCGGGACCTGGCGCTGCTGGCGAATCGATCGCGCATGCTCGCCGACGGCGGCGATCGCCCGGCCGCCGACGACCTGGTCGCCGCGCTCGACGCGGCCGTCGCCGGGATGGACTCGACCGAGGTGATCTCGCTCGCCGAGGCCGTCGACGACCCGGGCCCGATCGCCTGGGGGTACTCGGCCGAGGCTCTCGAGCGGTTCGTCGAGCTGTCGACCGAGCTGCGGGAGCTGCGCGCGCACGCGGGCGAGCCGTTGCTTGACCTCGTACGCCGGGTGATCAGCACGATCGGGCTCGACGTCGAACTGACCGCGACTCCGGACCACGTGGACTCCGGCCGGCGCGACCACCTCGCCGCGTTCTTGGATGCCGTGGGCAACTTCGTGTCGACCGAGTCGGACGGTTCGCTGGATGGGTTGCTGGCGTACCTGGCCGCCGAGGAGGAGTACGCCGCGGGCCTCGACCTCGCCGTACCGAGTGAGGCGGACTCGGTGAAGCTGTTGACCACGCACCGGTCGAAGGGGCTGGAGTGGCCGGTCGTGTTCGTGCCGACGCTGGTGAACAAGGTGTTCCCGTCCGACCGTGGGCGGGACAAGTGGACCACCAACGCGAAGGTGCTGCCGTGGCCGCTGCGCGGTGACGCGGACACGCTGCCCAACTTCCATGACCTGTCGAACGCGGGGCTGAAAGCGTTCGCCGACGAGTGCAAGCAGGTCAACGCGCTGGAGGAGCGGCGGCTCGGGTACGTGGCGTTCACGCGGGCGAAGGATGTGCTGATCGCGACCGGGCACTGGTGGGGCCCGACGCAGAAGCGCCCGCGCGGCCCTTCGGCGTACCTGGAGGTGCTGAAGAAGCACGCGGGGGAGCGGGTGGTCGCGTGGGCCTCGCAGCCGGAGCTCAGCGAGGAGAACCCGGAGCTCGCCGAGCAGACCCAGGCCGCGTGGCCTGCGCCGTACGACCTGCCGGCGTACGAGCGTCGGCTCGAAGGCGCTGCGTTGGTTCAGCTGTCGCGTGCCGAGGGTCCTTCGCTCGACGCCGAGGAGTCGCTGTTCCTGGACGAGCAGGCGACCGTCGCCCGGTGGGACTCCGAGATCGAGCGCCTGCTGACCGAGGCCCGCGAGAGCCGCAGCCGCAAGGCGTACGACGTGGAGCTCCCGCGCACGCTGTCGGCGACTCAGGTCATGCGGTTGGCCAAGGATCCCGACGGACTGGCCTCCGAGCTGGCTCGCCCGATGCCGCGCAAGCCCAACCGCGCCGCCCGTTTCGGCACCCGCTTCCACGCCTGGGTCGAGAGCTACTTCGGTCAGCAGTTCCTGATCGACCCCGACGATCTCCCCGGTGCCGCCGACGAGGGCATCGTCGACGACACCGACCTCACCGAACTGATGGACGCCTTCCGCGTCGGCCCGTTCGGCGAACGCGCGCCGTACGAGATCGAGGCTCCCTTCGCGCTGTCCATCGGCGGCCGCGTCGTCCGCGGCCGCATCGACGCCGTCTACCAGTCCGTCCGCCCCGACGGCTCCCGCGGCTACGACGTCATCGACTGGAAAACCAGCCGCTCCGAAACCGCCGACCCGCTCCAGCTGGCCATCTACCGAGTCGCCTGGGCCGAACTGGTCGGCCTGCCTCTCCACCAGGTCGGCGCGGCCTTCTACTACGTCCGCACCGGCGACGTGGTCCGCCCGGACAACCTGCCCTCACGAGAGGCTCTGATCGCCCTCCTCAACAACTAGCGCGGAATCAGCTGCGCCGGGGTCATGCTGAGGGAGAACGGGATGGTGGGCGTGAAGGTGTCTTCACCCTGCACCACCGCCTTCTCCACGTACTTGCCGTCGGCAAGTTCCAGCACGGTCAACTCCTGAGCCTCCGGATCGAACAGCCAGTACGCCGGTATCCCCGCGCGCTCGTACAAGCTCCTCTTCAACAGATGGTCGATCGTGCGCGTCACCTCCGACACCACCTCGACCACCAATTGCAGCGGACCTCTCACCGGTCCCCGCGGCAGCCGTCCGCCGTGGCACACCAGAACATCCGGCTGCAGCAGAGTCCGCTCACCCAGCTGGTACTCCACCGGACCCACCATCACCTGAAACTGCGCCGGACTGTTCCGACGCAGCAGAAATCCCAGTTCCAGCACAACCGCCTGCTGCGCCGCCCCACCATGCGGCGCAGCCACCAGAACCCCATCCACCAACTCGCACACCAAACGCCCCGGCAACTTCCCCAGTTCAGCTACCGAGAACCCCGCACCCGCAGGAACCCACCCACCCACACACCCGTCGCTCATAACCCAACGCTCGCCCGCCAACCCCCACCCCGAGCAGGCCAGATCCCCATCTGCCCCGGGATGCCCCGGTCAGTGGAGGAGGTCGGTGGGGGAGTTATCCACAGGTCTGTGTCACGCGGGCACTACTGAAGGCGGATCTGGTAGGTACGCCGCGCGGCTGATGTCGGGTGAGCCTGGCACGTTCTACGTTGAGAGACATGTTGATCGCAGAGGACCTGCTCCTGCTCCTGTACGACGACGAGACCGGCAAGCCGCTCACCGGCAACCCGGGCCTGGACTACGGGCTGGCCGGGGCTGTCGTGGTCGAGTTGACGCTGCTGGGCAAGGTGGATATCACCACCGAGGGCGACGACGGCAAGCCGGGGCGGCTGAAGGCGCTGGACCCGTCGCCGACCGGTGACCCGCTGCTGGACGAGCGGCTGGCCATGGTGGTCGACAAGGCCGGCAAGAAGCCCAAGGACGTGATGGGCAAGCTGTCCAAGAAGCTGCGCGACCCGCTCCTGCAGCGGCTCGCCGAGCGCGGCATCCTCCAGGCGGAGGAGAACAAGGTGCTGGGCCTGTTCCCGGTCACTCGCTGGCCGGCCAAGGACGCGCAGCACGAGGGGCAGGTCCGGGCGTCGCTGGAGAACGTGCTGAAGCTTGGTACCCAGCCGGACGAGCGGACCGGTGCGCTGATCGCCCTGCTGAGCGCGCTGGACGTCGTACCCAAGGTCGTGACCGACGCGGTCGACCGGAAGGCCCTGAAGCGCCGGGCGAAGGAGATCGCCGAGTCGGACTGGGCCGCGGCCGCCGTACGGCGTGCTGTGCAGGACATGCAGGCGGCCATCACCGCCAGCATCGTCGTGGCGTCGACCAGCGCCGCCTCGTCCGGCAGCTCCTGAGTGGAGGGGGTGCCGCCACCAGGCGGCACCCCACAGAACTACTCAGCCGTGCAGTCGGCCTTGCAGAGCCGGTCCATCAAGGACAGGTGAGCACCCGGCTCCTCGGTGTCCGTCTCGACTGACAGCTCCACCTGCCAGTCACCCTCGGTCTGCTGCGCGGTGGTCTTGCCCGCCTGCTGACCGAACCACTCGGTGATCTTCTGAGCCGGTACGACGTGCGCGATCTCCAGCGCCTGCGGCAGCACCTTGGCAATCTCGCTCACCGCCGTGGAAGCCGTGCCGAGCGAGTGCAGGGAGACCACCGGCGGACGCTTGTGGTCCCCGGTCAGCACCCACACCGCCACCGGGCCCGTCGTACAGATGGCGTAGTCGCCGTCCTTGCCGCACTTGTAACCCGCGCTGGTCAGGCCGGCGACGACCTGGGACGCGGGGATGTCGGCCGGAGCCGACGAAGCTGCTGCGTTGGTAGTGGCAGCAGCCGGAGCCTCACCGGACGTCTTGTCGTCACTGGAGCAGGCCGTGGTACCGATGAGCAGGGCAGTGCTCACCAAGGTGACGGCGTACCGGTTCAGACCGGCACCTCGACGGCGGCGTCGAGCGCGATGGTGATCATCTCGGAGAAGGTGGTCTGCCGCTCCTCGGCCGACGTCTCCTCCTTGGTGATCAGGTGGTCCGACACGGTCATGATGCCGAGCGCGCGGCGGCCGAACTTGGCGGCCAGCGTGTAGAGCGCCGAGGCCTCCATCTCGATGCCCAGTACGCCGTACTCGGCGGTCCGCGAGACCAGGTCGGGCCGGTCGTTGTAGAACAGGTCGCCGGAGAACACCTGGCCGACGTGCACGTTCAGCCCGGCCGCCTCGGCGGCGTCGGCCGCGGCGCGCAGCAGCTGGTAGTCGGCGGTCGGCGCGTAGTCGATGCCGTGGAAGCGCAGCCGGTTCATCTGCGAGTCGGTGCTGGCCGACATCGCGACGATCACGTCGCGGATCTTCACCTTTTCGGTCAGCGCCCCGCAGGTGCCGACCCGGATCAGGGTCTGGACGTCGTACTCGGCGAACAGCTCGTTGGCGTAGATCGAGGCCGACGCCTGACCCATCCCGGACCCCTGGACGGAGACACGCTCGCCCTTGTAGGTGCCGGTGAAGCCGAACATGTTCCGGACCTCGTTGTACTTGATCACGTCCGACAGATAGGTCTCGGCGATCCACTGCGCCCGCAGCGGGTCACCGGGGAACAGCACCCGCGGAGCGATCTGTCCCTTCTCGGCGGCGATGTGAATACTCATGCCGGGATGCTCTCACGGTTGGTGGCCGGGATAGTTTGAGGACGTGGCTTATTCGATCGTTCCAGGTTCTCTAGCGCTGTCCCGTTCCGTGCTCGACCGGGCTGCCGACCGCAGACGTGACCAGGAGTGGCTGGCCAAGGCCTGGGCCGCGCCGGAGACGCAGGTGGCGCTGCTGACGGGCGAGAAGCTGGCCGTCGACGACTCCCGTACGGCGCTGCGCTTCGTGCCGCCGGCCGGAGCGCCGGAGGGCCAGCGGATCTTCCTCGGCCTCGACCGCGAGGCCGGAGCAGGCCGTACGGCGGAGGGCCGCGCCGTCTTCGGCGTACTGATCCCTGGCGAGCCCGACGAGTCGTACGCTGGCCTGCGCGAGCTCGGCGCCGTACTGAACGACCGCGAGGCCGGGATCGCCGTCAACCTGGTCGGCCTGGCCAACTGGCACGCGATCAACACGCACTGCTCGAACTGCGGCGCCCACACCGTCGTCGTCGACGCCGGGCACGTCCGCGACTGCCCCGACTGCGGCATGCACCACTTCCCCCGCAGCGACCCGGCCATCATCGTGCTGGTCACCGACGACCAGGACCGCGCGCTGCTCGGCCGCAACGAGAACTGGCCCGAGGGCCGCTACTCCACGCTGGCCGGGTTCGTCGAGCCGGGCGAGTCGCTGGAGGCCGCCGTACGGCGTGAGGTGCTGGAGGAGACCGGCGTCGTGATCGGCGAGGACGTCGAGTACGCCGGTTCGCAGCCGTGGCCGATGCCGCAGAGCCTGATGCTCGGCTACTACGCCAAGGCGACCGGGTTCGCGATCGAGGTCGACGACGACGAGATCGTCGACGCGCGCTGGTTCAGCCGCGAGGACCTCGCGGCGCAGATCGCGGACGAGACGCTGGCGCTGCCCGGCAACATCTCCATCTCCCGCCGCCTCATCGAAGGCTGGTACGGCGAGGAGCTGCCGGGCAGCTGGTAAGTCAGGCGACGAGCTTCTCGGCGACCTGCGCGAGGCTCGGGTTGGTCATCGCGGTCCCGTCGGGGAACACCACCGTCGGGACGGTCTGGTTGCCGTTGTTGATCTTCTCGACCAGCTCGGCCGCGCCCGGGGTCTGCTCGATGTCGACCTCGGTGAACTCGATGCCCGCTCGCTTCAGCTGGCCCTTCAGGCGCGCGCAGTAACCGCACCAAGGCGTCGAGTACATCGTAAAAGCCGCCATCGTGGCTCGCTCCGTCTCTGTCGTGGGCGACTTGTCCGTCGGCCCGTCTAGGGTTGACCCCGTCCTACCGGAGAACCACAGCGTCAGGGGTCCTGTTCCCGCATGTCTCACCCCGTGAGCGACATCACACGTGCCGTTGCGAGCCGCTCGGCCGACGAACTGCTCGAAGCGCTCGACCCCGAGCAGCGTGCCGTCGCCACCGCCCTGCACGGACCGGTCGTCGTGATGGCCGGAGCGGGCACGGGCAAGACCCGCGCGATCACCCACCGGATCGCGTACGGCGTGAAGACCGGCACCTACGACCCGGTCCGCGTGCTCGCGGTGACCTTCACCCAGCGTGCCGCCGGCGAGATGCGCGGCCGGCTCGCCCAGCTCGGCGCGGACGGCGTCCAGGCGCGGACGTTCCACTCGGCCGCGCTGCGGCAGGCCCGCTTCTTCTGGCCGAAGGTGTACCGCTCGGAGCTGCCGCCGATCGTGGACCGCAAGTTCCCGCTGCTCACCGAGGCGGCCGGCCGCTGCCGGATCCGCGTCGACACCCCGGCGCTGCGCGACCTCGCCGGTGAGGTCGAGTGGTCGAAGGTCAGCAACGTCCGCCCCGACGACTACGCCCGGATCGCGCCGCAGTCCGGGCGCGCGCTGGCCGCCTTCGACCCGGCCACGATCGCGCGCGTCTTCGCGGCGTACGAGGACGTGAAGCTGGAGCGTGGCCGGATCGATCTGGAGGACGTGCTGCTCTGCGCGGTCGCGCTGCTGGCCGAGGACGAGCGCGTCGCGGCCGAGATCCGCCGGCAGTACCGGACCTTCGTCGTCGACGAGTACCAGGACGTCAGCCCGATCCAGCAGAGCCTGCTGAACCTGTGGCTCGGCGGCCGCGAGGACGTCTGCGTGGTCGGCGACCCGGCGCAGACCATCTACTCGTGGGCCGGCGCCGACCCGGAGAACCTGGTCCGCTTCGCCTCCAGGCACCCGAACGCGAACGTGATCAAGCTGGTCCGCGACTACCGCTCGACCCCGCAGATCGTCGACGTGGCGAACAAGGTCCTCGACGCCGCCGGTCCGGCCGGACTGCCCGGCCGGGTGACGCTGCGCTCGCAGCTCGAGCCGGGCCCGGCGCCGACGTACCGGGAGTACTCCGACGAGGTCGCCGAGGCGGACGCCGTCGCCCGCGCGGTCCAGCGGCTGAAGGAGGAGGGCGTCGCGCTGCGCGACATCGCGGTGCTCTTCCGGACCAACGCCCAGTCGGAGAACTTCGAGCAGGCGCTGGCCGAGCGCAAGATCCCCGCCGTCCTGAAGGGTGCCGAGCGGTTCTTCGAGCGGCCTGAGATCCGGCAGGCGGCGATGCTGCTGCGCGGCCAGGTCAAGGGCGGCGACCCGGGCGACGACCTGCAGGAGACCGTCCGCGGCGTACTGGGTGGTGCCGGCTGGACGCAGGACCCGCCGGCCGGCAAGGGCGCGGTCCGGGACCGCTGGGAGTCGCTGAGCGCGCTGGTGACGATGGCGGCCGACTTCGCCAAGTCGCACCCGCAGGCCGGGCTGGTCGACCTGATGAGCGAGCTGGACCGGCGGGCCACGATCCAGCACGCGCCGCTGGCCGAGGGCGTCACGCTGGCGACGCTGCACACGGCCAAGGGCCTGGAGTGGGAGTGCGTGTTCATCGTCGGGGCCCACGAGGGGACCCTGCCGATCAGCTACGCCCAGACCCCGACCCAGGTCGAGGAGGAACGGCGGCTGTTCTACGTCGGGGTGACGCGCGCCAAGCAGCAGCTGTTCGTCAGCTGGTCGACGTCGCGCTCGCCGGGCGGCCGCGGCACCCGCGGGCCGACCCGGTTCCTCGACTCGATCGGCATCGGCGGATCGTCGCGCCAGGCGGCGCAGGAGTGGCAGCCGGCGGGCCGGACCGGCCGGGAGCGGACGGACAAGCCGATCCCGAAGTGCCGGGTCTGCGGCCGCGGCCTGCTCGACCCGGGCGCCCGCAAGCTCGGCCGCTGCGAGGACTGCCCGTCGACGATGGACCAGGAGCTGTACGACGCGCTGCTGGCCTGGCGCGCCGAGCGGGCCGCCGAGGAGAGCGTCCCGGCGTTCGTGATCTTCACCGACGCCACGCTGACCGCGATCGCCGAGGCCCGGCCCACCGACGAGCGCGAACTGCTCCGCATCCCGGGCATCGGCCGCACCAAGCTGACCAAGTACGGCGAGCCCGTGATCGTGATCTGCACTCGTCGGTAATTGAATTCTGTTGCAGGGTTGGCCTTCTGGGGCGCACGATGGTCAAGAGGCTTCTCCCGACAGCAGACGGGATGGCACTTAGATGACAGAGGCAACGATTCCGCAGCGTGCAGGACGGGCGCCGGAGCGTGCCGGTGCGGTGCCGGAGCAGTGACTTCCGGGCGTCGCGGCGGCAACTTCCGGCCAATGTCAGAAACTGCCGTTAAATAGTTTGCGGGGCTCGCGCGCCTCGGCGTACTGTTCTTTCTGCGGTCACCGGTGTGGCCGAAAACTTCAAACTACAGCGATCGAGCTTGCCGCCCGTTCGCGACAACGAGAGGAGGTGCCTGGGAAATGATGACGAACATGACGATGAAGCCGAAGTTCGCCGGCGACGTGCTGCCGTGCGCCCTCATCCCGGGTGCCGTCTCGCGTCTGCACGTCGAGACCGTTGTTCTCACGGCCAAGGCCTACGCCCCGATCCAGGGCGGAGCTGTCGGCGATGTGAAGCGTGGCGGTTCGGGTTCTCGATCTTGGAGTCCACCGGTCTGACTCTCGAAGTCAGCCGGCACCTCCAAGGCCGCGGAACCCACCAAGGGTCCCGCGGCCTTTTTGTTTGTCAACCCACAGTTTGCCGGCCACCAACCGGTGGCCGGTCCGGACGACAAGAAATCAGTACGACAGTCACTAGGAGGTGACCGGTTATGAGCGTGAGCTTCCTCGATCAATTCACCGAGGTTGCCGCGTCGGAGGACCTGCCCTGTCGGTCCTACGCGCCCGAGCTTTTCTTCGCAGAGTCCCCGTCGGACGTCGAGTACGCGAAGTCTCTCTGCACCACCTGTCCCTTGATGGCCGAGTGCCTGGCCGGCGCGCTGGAGCGCTCCGAGCCGTGGGGTGTGTGGGGAGGCCAGCTGTTCGTCCAGGGAGTGGTGGTGGCGCGCAAGCGTCCCCGCGGACGTCCCCGCAAGAGCGACACCGTCACTGCTGCCTGATCCATCCATCCGAAACGAGACTCGAACCATGAACCCGAACCGCACTCACAGGAGCATTCAGATGAACTTACTTCAGGAAGACCTCGCACGAGCTCACTGTCGATCTTTACTGAACGACGCCGAGCAGAACCGGCGCTTCCGCCTCGCGACGCAGGTCGCGCGGGCGCAGAAGCAGGCCGAGCGGGCCACGCGGCGCGCGGAGAGGGCCAGCGCAAAAGCGCGCCTCACCCTCGCCCGTCTGGTCTGATCCATCCGGACGCCGATCCACCGGCCGGACCACCAGGTCCGGCCGGCCGGCGCCCTAGTACAACCGGCTGACGCGGCCGGAGCAGATCTCCAGCACGCCGCGTGCAGCCCGACTCAGCAGCCGTCCGCAGGTCCTCGGAGCAGGGGCCGGGACCAGCGAAGCTGCGGCCCGAGGGGCGGCATCCACCCGGATGCCGCCCCTCGGCGCGTTCGGCGGTGAGACCGGCGTACGGCGGAAGGACTCGCGAGGCGCGGCGGAAGGCTCAGCCCGTACGGCGTACTACGGGTGCGCGGGCAAAGTCCCCGCGCGCTGCCGACCGGCCACCGCGATCCGGCGGGTCTCCTGCAGCAGCAGCGTCAGGTACGGATTGGTGTTGTCGCGCAGCCAGATGATCGCCAGCTCGTTCGGTACGGCGTCGACCAGCGGCAGCCAGACCAGGCGCGGATGCGCGAAGTAGGTCACCGTCGACGCGGGCGCGATCCAGCAGCCGTGCCCGGCGGCGACCAGGTGCAGGCACTCCTCCGGCGTACGGGCCTGCGGACCGAAGATCGCGCGGCTGCCGTCCGGACGGGGGTCGATGAACCAGAACGCCACGACCGCCTCGGGCATGTTGTCCCGCGGGCCGATCACCGGCAGGTCGCCGAGGTCCGCGATGGTCAGCGAGGTCCGGTCGGACAGCGGATGACCGGGCGGAAGCGCCACCCAGCGCTCTTCCTTCACCAGCGGATGGATCGCGAACCGGGGGTCGTTGCCGATCGGCAACCACAGGAACGCGGCATCAACTCGCCGTTCGAGGACGGCGGCGAGCTCGTCCGGCAGGGTGTGGACGGCGACCGGCTGGAGCTCCAGGTCCGGTGCCTGCAGGCAGAGCGCCGCCTCGACCGCGGGCATGAAGTGCGCCGTGCTCTGCGCCTTGAAGGCGACCCGTAGCGGCTTGGGCCGGCCGGCCGCGACCTGGCGAGCTTCGGACATCATCGCTTCGGCCGACGACAGCAGCGTCTCGCCCTGCTTGAGCACGACCTCGCCCGCCGCGGTCAGCTCGATCCCGGACGACAGCCGCTCGACCAACGGCGTACCGACCAGCCGTTCGAGCTGGCGGATCTGACCGCTGACCGCTTGCTGCGTGAGGTTGAGCCGCGCACCGGCCCTGGTCATGCTGCCCTCGTGGGCCACCGCTGCCAGGGCCTGCAGCAGCCGCAAGCTGAGGTCCACCCTTGCCATGGTGCCACAACAAACGGTTGTCATCGCGCCAACGAGTTCCTGTTTCCGTTCGGCCCGATCACGCCGGACGATCAGAGCACGTCCACGTGATGAGAGAAGGAAAAGCATGACGCTGAAGGGCAAAACGGTGCTGGTCACCGGCTCGTCCAAGGGGCTGGGACGGGCGATCCTGCTGAGGCTGGCCGGGCAGGGTGCGAACGTCGTCGTGAACTACTCGCGCGACGAGGCCGCCGCGAGCGAGGTCCAGGCCGCGGCCGAGGAGCTCGGCGTGCAGGCGATCACCGTCGCCGCCGACGTGTCCACAGTGGACGGCATCGAGAAGGTGTTCGATGCAGCGGTCGCCGCGTTCGACCAGATCGACATCGTGGTCGCCAACGCCGGTATGGAGAAGGTGAACATCCCGGTCACCGACGTGACCGAGGAGGACTTCGACCTGCTGTTCCGGGTCAACACCAAGGGCCCGTACTTCGTGCTGCGCGAGGCGGCCCGGCGGATCGCCGACAACGGCCGGATCATCACGATCTCGTCGAACACCACCACGGTTCCGCAGGTCGGGGTCGGCCTGTACGGCACCAGCAAGGTCGCGACCGGCTACCTGGTCCGGGTGCTCGCGCTCGAGCTCGGCCCGCGCGGGGTCACGGTGAACACCATCGTTCCCGGTCCGATCGACGGCGCCGGCATCTTCACCGATCCGGCGAACGACGAGTACAAGAAGGGCCTGATCTCGATGGTTCCGATCGGGCGGCTCGGCACGACCGAGGACGTCGCGGGCATCGCGGCCTTCCTGGCCAGTGACGACGCGGGACTGATCACCGGCCAGCAAGTGGTCGCCGACGGCGGAATGCACTGAGGAGACCGACAGATGACAACAATGATGCGTGCGGCCCAGGCCCAGACGGCCGGTGGCCCCTTCGTAGTGACGGACCTGCCCGTCCCCGAGCCGAAGCCGGGGCAGATCCGGGTCAAGGTGTACGCCTGCGGGATCTGCGGCGGTGACGCGATTCCGCGCAACGGCCTGTTCGGGGCGACGCTGCCTCGCGTGCCCGGCCACGAGATCGCCGGGGTGGTCGACGCGGTCGGCGACGGCGTCACGGTCTTCGAGGTCGGCCAGCGGGTCGGCGTCGGCTGGTCCGGCGGGGTCGACTTCACCTGCGAGTTCTGCCGCCGGGGTGACTTCACCAACTGCGTCCAGCACACGATCGTCGGTACGTCGTACGACGGCGGCTACGCCGAGTACATGGTGGCGCCGCAGGACGCGGTGGCCCGGATCCCTGACGGGTTGTCGTTCGAGGAGGCGGCGCCGCTGATGTGTGGCGGCATCACCGCCTTCAACGCGCTCCGGCACGCACCGGCCGGCCCCGGCGACCTGGTCGCCGTCCAGGGCGTCGGCGGGGTCGGGCACCTGGCGATCCAGTTCGCCGCCAAGATGGGCTTCCGGACCGTCGCGATCAACCGCGGCCGGGACAAGGAGAAGCTGGCCCGTGAGCTCGGCGCCGACGAGTACATCGACAGCAACGAGGGCGACGCGGGCGAGGCGCTGACGGCGCTCGGCGGAGCGGCCGTCGTACTGGCGACCGTGTCGCGTGCCGAGCTGCAGACCGACCTGTTCAAGGGTCTGCGCCCGAACGGTGAGCTGATCGTGCTGGAGGGCGAGGACCCGATCCAGGTCAGCGGCCACGATCTGTCCGACGGCCGGCGGGCCCTGAAGGGCTGGTACAGCGGCGTCTCCCAGGACAGCGAGGACACGCTGAACTTCGCCGTCCTGAAGGGCGTCCGGCCGATCATCGAGACCTTCCCGCTCGAGCAGGCCGAAGAAGCCTGGCAGCACCAGCCGAAGGCGAACCTCCGGATCGTGCTGAGGACCCAGCCGGAGTCCTGACGGTTCACCCGGTGGCCGCCTCGAGCGGCCACCGGGGGCCTAGATTGGTCCTATGACCACCACTCCCAGTTGCGCGCTGTGCGGTACGCCGGCGCCGACCGAGGATCTGCCGCTGACCTGGGTCACCTCGGTCGAGAACGGCCGCAAGCTCGTCTACTGCGACCGCTGCACGCGTGAGAACGTCCGCAGCATCGAGGGCAAGCTCGACAGCGCCTGGTGGTAGGCCCTACTCGTCCGTGAAGCCGGGCAGGAACTCCTCCAGCACCGACTTGAACGGTGCCTCCGTCTCCAGTTGCGACAGCACCGCGATGCCACCGATCCACACCCGGTGGATCAGCAGGTACGACGGGGGCATATTCAGCCGCAGCGCCAGGGACGCGTTGGGGGAGCGGAAGTCTCCGGTCCGGTTCGCCTGCTCGCGCATCCACGCCCGGCTGAACTGGAACGTCTCCGTCCGGGCCGGCTCCGCGAAGGGCGCCAGGTAGTCCATCAGCTGCGCGGGGTCGATCTCCATCCGCGGCTTGACGAACCCCTCGGCCCGGAGCCCGGCCAGGACCTCGTCGCCGGCGCCTTCCAGGGAGATCCGCAGCAGCCGCCCCATCGCCGGCGGCAGCCCTTCCGGGAGCCGAGCGCAGAGCCCGAAATCGACCACTCCGAGCCGCCCGTCGGCCAGGACGCGGAAGTTCCCCGGGTGCGGGTCGGAGTGCAGCAGCCCGGCCAGTCGCGGCCCGCTGAACATGAACCGGACGTACTTCAGCCCGAGCTCGTCGCGCTCGGCCTTCGTCCCGTCGGTGATGAAGCTCGACAGCGGCTTGCCCTCGATCCACTCCGACACGATCACGGTGGGGGAGTGCTTCACCACCCGCGGGACGACGAACTCCGGGTGGTCCTTGAAGGCGTCGGCGTACTGCTGCTGGGCCTGCGCCTCGCGGTCGTAGTCGAGCTCCTCGCCGATCCGGTCCTGGAGCTCGGTGATCAGCGGCTTCATGTCGAGGCCGGGGACGAGCGTGCCGAAGGTCCTGGCGAACCGGCCGAGCTGCTTCAGGTCTGCCCGCAGCGCCTCGGCGGCGCCCGGGTACTGCAGCTTGATGGCGACCTCGCGGCCGTCCTTGAGCACCCCGCGGTGCACCTGCCCGATCGACGCGGCCGCGGCCGGCTTGTCGTCGAACTCCGAGAAGCGGCTGCGCCAGCGCTTGCCCAGCTCCTCGGACAGGATCTTGTCGACCGTCGCGGCCGGCATCGGCGGAGCGGAGTCCTGGAGCTTGGTCAGCGTCGCCCGGTACGGCGCCGCGAGCTCCTCGGGCATCGCCGACTCCATCAGGCTGAGCATCTGCCCGAACTTCATCGCGCCGCCCTTGAGCTCACCCAGGACGGAGAACAACTGGTCGGCGGTCCGGCGCTGGAACTCGGCCATCACCGCCTCGGCCGGCGCACCGCCGATCCGCTTGCCGAGCCCGACGGTCGCGCGCCCGGCGGCACCGAGTGGCAGGCTCGCCAGCTTCGCCGTACGGCTGAGCGCCTTGCGGGGGAGGTCGGACACATCCCCATTCTGTCGCCTCACCCAAGCCCGCTCCCGCCGGGGTCACCGGCGCGTCGTACCGGGTGGGTAACGACGAGGGGCGGAGGCCCGGCCGAAGCCGGACCACCGCCCCTACGACGTGGTGCTGGTGCGTCAGGCCTTGCCGAGGATCCGGTTCAGGTTCGTACCGCACTCGGGGCACTTGGCCTTGGCCATGCGCGTGCCCTTGTCGTTGACCTTGACCTCGCCGTCGGCGGTGCGCTTGGCCTTGCACTTGACGCAGTAGAACTCGCCGCTCCAGGTCTCTGCCATGAGGGCCTCTCTCCTTGCTCTGAATACCAGCCGGGGCTTGCAGGCCCCTGGCCGTCGTGGATGCTAACGGCAGACCGTCCTGCCGTAGGCCGTTCGGCCCAGTCGAGATTCACCCTACGGCAGCTTGAGCGTGGCTCAAGCGCACCCCAGTGCCCGCGCGCCGCGTGGAAACCCCTTTCCGAGATCCGTCCCGGCACGGAACAGGCTCCCGGGAGTCCGCCTGCGGAACCGCTCGGCTTCCCCTCCGAGCAGCCCCGGAGGCGGTCCGGGAGCCTGTTGGACCTGACGCTAGAAGGCCGCCGCCGCGCTGACAAGCCCGCGTTGTCCACCCCTGTGGATAACTCTGTGGGCAAGCTGTGGGGCGCGCCGGGCGGCGCTGTGGACGAGCGGGGGAACAGGGTGTGAACAAACGGATTCCGCCGTCCCCCGATTACCCGTCTGACCTGCGAAAACGTCTGTGCACAGGATGTGGACGCAAGAAAGTCGTCGGATTCGGGCGATACCGTTTCCCTCATGGCCGACTCCCCACCGCGCCCGATCCCGCCGTACGTCGACATCCGGCGCAGCAAGCGGCGCAAGCGGACCGTGAGCGCGTACCGCGACGGCGAGCGGGTGGTCGTGCTGATGCCCGACCGGCTGTCCGCGACCGAGGAGGCGCGCTGGGTCGAGACCATGCTCCAGCGCCTCGATCGGCAGCGCAGCAAATCCCGCGTGTCGGACGAAAAATTGTTGGCCAGAGCACACGAACTCGCGTGTCGCCACCTCCCCGAAGTGCCCGAACCTGCGTCGGTCCGCTGGGTTTCGAACCAAAACAGACGGTGGGGCTCCTGCACGCCGGCCGACAAATCGATCCGTTTGTCGACCCGTCTGCAGTCGATGCCCGCCTGGGTCGTCGACTACGTCCTGGTGCACGAGCTGGTCCACCTGGTCGAGCCGTCGCACAACGCGGCCTTCTGGGACCTGGTCCACCGCTTCCCGAAGGCCGAGCGCGCCGAGGGGTACCTGGAGGGCGTCTCGGCCGCCGCCAGCCTCGACCTCGAGGAGTTCTGACCGGCTTTTCCGTACGCCGTACGAGTGGCCCCGGAGCCGGGGTGGGGTGTGGATTTCCCCAGGGTCAGGGTGGGGCCTGCCCCAGGGGAAGACGGGGGATACCTGCATGGCGGCGACCCCCTCCCAGACGCGAGGCTGATGGGCATCGGCAGCGTGGCGGAGGGGCTCCGCTGCCAGGGTGCGCGTCGTAGCGCAGAGGGGCAGGGAAGCCAGATGAGTGGCCAGTTGAACAGCCGGGCCGAGCGCCGGTCGAGGGGACCGCTGACGGTCCGGGCGGCACGATGGAGCGCCACCCACCCGTGGCGGGCGATCGCGCTCTGGCTCGCCGTCGTGGTGGCGTGCTTCGCGCTCGGCAGCATGACCGGGACGAAGGAGTCGACCAACGAGGGCGACATCGGCGAGGTGACCCGGGCCGACGACATCGTGAAGTCCGGCAACTTCGACGACCCGGACGTGGAGAGCGTGCTGATCACGCCGACCTCGGGGTCGTTGAACCAGGCCGACGCCAACCAGGTCGCGAAGGTCGTGACGGAACGGATGCGCGCCCTCGGTGGGGTCGCGGACGTGGCCCAGCCGATCCTCGCGCCGAACAAGAACGCCCTGATCGTCCGGGTCGAGCTGAAGGACGGCGACGACGACAACCGGGTCCAGCCGCTGCTCGACGCGACCGCCAAGGTCCAGCAGGAGCACCCGGGGCTCAGGGTCGAGCAGGTCGGCGGTGAGTCGATCGACAAGGCGCTGAGCGAGACGCTCGGCGAGGACTTCAAACGGGCCGAGATGTTCAGCCTGCCGGTGACGCTGGCGATCCTGCTGGTCGCCTTCGGGGCGCTGATCGCCGCGACCGTGCCGTTGCTGCTCGCGCTGTCCGCGGTCGCCGCCGCGATCGGGCTCGCCGCGGCCGCCTCCCAGTTCGTCCCCGCGGTCGACGCGGTGAACAGCGTGATCCTGCTGATCGGTATGGCGGTCGGCGTCGACTACTCCCTGTTCTACCTGCGCCGCGAACGCGAGGAGCGCGCCAAGGGCCGCGGTCACGTCGACGCGGTCGAGATCGCCGCGGCGACCTCCGGACACGCGGTCGTGGTCTCCGGTACGGCGGTCATCATCTCGATGGCCGGCCCGTTCCTGGCCCGCGACGCGGTGTTCTCGTCCTTCGCGGTCGGCTCGATCCTGGTTGTCGCGGTGGCCGTCGCCGGTTCGCTGACCGTGCTGCCGGCGATTCTGGCGAAGCTCGGTCGCTGGGTGGACCGCCCGCGCATCCCGTTGCTGTGGCGCCTCACGGCCCGTACGTCGGAGCCGCGGTTCTGGCCCGCCGTCCTGAAGCCGGCGCTGAAGCACCCGGTCGCCACGCTGACCGTCTCGGTCGTCGCGCTGCTCGCCGTCGCTTCGCCGGCGCTCGGGATGACGCTGAAGTTCCCCGGTACCGAGGACCTGCCGCGCGACACCGCGGTGATGCAGGCCTACGACCGGCTGACCGCGGCCTTCCCCAGCACGGGGACGAGCCACGAGGTCGCGATCAAGGCACCGGCCGACCAGCAGGTCGCCGTACAGGCTGCACTGACCGAGCTGGCCAAGCGGACCGAGGGTGACTCGCTCTATGCCCAGGACGGGTTGGAGAAGCCGCGGGTATCGGCCGATGGCCGGGTGACCGTGGCCGAGGTTGCCACGCCGTACGAGGGTGGCAGTGATCAGGCGCGGGACTCGCTGGCCAAGCTGCGCAACGAGTTGATCCCGCAGACGGTCGGCAAGGTGCCGGGCGCGGAGTACGCCGTCGGTGGGTTCGTGGCCGCGGATGTGGACTACGCGGCGCACACGCGGTCGAAGCTGCCGCTGGTGATCGGGTTCGTGCTGCTGCTGACGATGATCGTGATGATGGTGACGTTCCGGTCGGTCGTGGTCGCGGTGACCGCGATCGGGCTGAACCTGCTCAGCGCCGGTGCGGCGTACGGCGTGGTCACGGCGGTCTTCCAGAACACCTGGGCCGAAGGGCTGCTGGACTTCCGGTCGAACGGCGCGGTCGTGTCCTGGCTCCCGCTGTTCCTCTTCGTGGTGCTGTTCGGGCTGTCGATGGACTACCACGTGTTCGTGGTCAGCCGGATCCGCGAAGCGGTGCTGCGCGGGGTGCCGACCAAGCAGGCCGTTGCCGAGGGCATCACCGGTTCGGCCGGCGTGGTGACCAGCGCGGCGGCGGTGATGATCGGGGTGTTCGCGGTCTTCGCGACGCTGAGCACGCTGGACATGAAGCAGTTGGGTGTCGGCCTGGCGGTCGCGATCCTGATCGACGCGACGATCATCCGGGCGGTCGTCCTGCCGAGCATCATGACGCTGCTCGGCGAGGCGAACTGGTGGGCCCCGAAGTGGCTCCGCCGCACGCCGCCGAAGCACGCGGTGACCCAGGCGCCCGAGGAGGAGCGCGAGCTCACTCCGGTCGGCTGACAGCCGGCGACGGGATCTCGGCTGCGAGGCTGGGACCTTGAACACCTAATCGGGGCCTCGGACAGCAAATAACGTGTCCGAGGTCCCGGCATGGTGTCCGGGGTCCCGGTTTCAGTCCGTGGGGGACTGGCGGGCTCGGTGGGCTGCTGCCTTCACTCGGCTCTGGCACTGCGGCGAACAGAACCGCCGCTGCCCGTTGCGCGAGACATCCACGAAAACCCGATCACACTGCGGCGCCGCACAAACCCCGAGCCGCCCGGCGAGATCACTACCGACGGCCAACGCCAACCCCGCGGCACATCCTGCGGCCCAGCCGTTCACCAGCCCGTCGTCTGGCCCGTGGAAGTGCAGGCTCCACCCGCGCTCCCGCCGATCCAACTGCGGCCGCGCGTTCGTGTCGAGCAGCAACGCGTTGATCTCGTCAGCCGCCCGATCGAGATCCCCGGTCTGCGCCGCCTCGAACACGACTCGCATCCGCCCAGCCAGTACGGCGAGCCGCCGCGCATCGTCCGCTTTGACCGACGGCTGCGGATAACCGATCGCCACCAGCGAGTCGGCGACAGCCTGCGCTTCGTCAGCCGGCCCGTCGAAAGCCACGCCACCGGACCAGCCGGGCGTCAGCCGGTTCACGTACTCGACCGACGCCGCCAGCACGTTCCGCGTATGACCATCAAAAGACACTTGACCAGTCACGCTACTCCTTCGTATGGTCGATGGCGTGACCGACGATACCGCTTTAGACAGTCATGGCGATGAGAGCCCCGCGCCCACCTCACGCTCGGCGCCGAACGGCACCGGCGCCGCCGTCGCGTCCACCACGGGGAACTCCTGGCGAGGTCTTTCGCCGACGGTCTGGGTCCTGGTCCTCGCCCGCGCGGTGAACAAGATCGGCGCCTTCACGCTCCCGTTCCTCGGGGTCGTGCTCACCGTCGAGTTCGGCGCCTCGCTGGCGCAGACCGGGCTGATCCTCGCCGTCTTCGGCGCCGCGACCATCCCGTCCCGCCTGCTCGGCGGCCAACTCGCGGACCGCCTCGGTCGCCGGCGCACGATCGTGCTCGGCCTGACCGGCTGCGCGGTCGCCCAGCTCTGGATCGCTTTGAGCGACCAGCTCTGGTCCGCCGTACTGGCGACCGTCCTGCTCGGTCTGGCCTTCGAGATCTACGAACCACCCAGCCAGGCGACCATCGCCGACGTCACCGAGCCCGCCGACCGGCCCACGGCGTACGGGCTGCTGGGCGCGGCCATGGCTGCTGCCGGTGTCCTGGCTGGTCTGCTCGCGGCAGCAGTCAGCCACTTCGACCTGCGCTGGCTGTTCGTAGCCGACGCAATCACCTGCCTGGCCTGCGCGGTACTGGTCGCGCTGGCTCTGCCTGCAGATGTACGGCGAGATCGCATCCAGCCAACAAGAGCAGCAGTGTGGCGCGATCGCCGTCTGCTTCTGCTGCTCGCGAGCGGCACAGTCTTCGCCACCATCTACATGCAGCTGGTCATCGGCATCCCGCTCACCCTGCTGGACCAGGGACTGCCCGAATCGGGCACCGGCTTCATCCTGGCCGTTTCCGCGGTCACACTGATCCTCGCGCAGCGCCTGCTCCGCGTGCAGCGCCTGGACGACTTCCGCTCGATCGCCATCGGCTACGGGCTACTCGCTGCAGGCCTGGTCGTCACAGCCTTCGCGCACAGCCTCACGGTCTTCCTGCTCGCCACAGTGCTCTGGAGCCTCGGCGACCTGTTCCTGCTGACCCGCTACCTCACGCAGGCCTCAGGCCTAGCCCCCGACCATGCAAGAGGCCGCTACCTGGCCGTCTTCGGCCTGAGCTGGGGCATCGCGACGACCATCGCACCACTGACCGCAACCCAGCTCCTGAAGGCCGCCGGCTCCGAAGGCCTCTGGCTCACCAGCGCCGCGACAGCCGTCGTACTGGCGAGCCTGCAACCGTGGTTCAGGAAGCAGCTGGCCCCAGCTGCACCGCGAGGAAGCAGCTGACGTCGTGAGGTCAGGAAGCAGCTGACTCCAGCCGAACAGTGAGCCCCTTGGCCACCGGGGTGTTGCTGCCCTTGGCGACATCGTCGGCCGACATCAGCACGTTGGTCTCCGGGTAGTACGCCGCGACGCACCCCCGAGCAGTCGGGTACGAGACCAGCCGGAAGCCCGAAGCCCGGCGCTCCACCCCGGCGAACTCGCTCACGATGTCGACGTACTGACCCTCCTCGAGCCCGAGATCAGCCAGGTCGGACGGATTCACGAAGACCACCTCACGAGTCCCGTGCACCCCGCGGTAGCGATCCTCGAGTCCGTAGATCGTCGTGTTGAACTGGTCGTGGCTGCGCATCGTCTGCAGCAGCAGCCGCCCTGGCTCGGTCGGCAACCAGGTCAGGTCGTTCGCGCTGAACTGCGCCTTCGCGTCTGAGGTGTGGAACTCACGCTTGTCCCGCGCGGCATGCGCGAGCAGGAAGCCGCCTTCGTTCGCCCGCAGCCGGTCCTCGAAGTTCTCGTAGCCGTCGCAGACCCGCCCGATCCGCTGCCGGACCAGGCTGTAGTCCTTGGCGAAGTCGGCCCACGGGATCTCGCCGACGTCCGGCACCAGCAGCTCGCCGAGCGCGCAGACGATGCCGACCTCGGACAGCAGGTCGGGGCTCGGCGGGTGCAGGTTCCCGGTCGACAGGTGGACGGCGCCCTGGGAGTCCTCGACCGTCACCGACTGCGGACCGAGCACGGTCTGGTCGTGGTCGGTCCGGCCCAGCGTCGGCAGGATCAGCGCCTCCTTGCCGGTGACCGTGTGGGACCGGTTCAGCTTGGTCGACACGTGCACGGTCAGGTCGCACTCGCGCAGGCCCTGGTGCACGACGTCGGTGTCCGGCGTGGCCATCGCGAAGTTGCCGCCCATCGCGAAGAACACCCGTACGTCGTTCGCGCGCAGCCGCTGCACGGTCTGCGCCGCGTCGATCCCGTGCTCGCGCGGCGAGGTGAATGCGAACTCGGCGTCCAGCTTGTCGTGGAACTTGGCCGGCATCTGCTCCCAGATGCCCATGCTGCGATCGCCCTGGACGTTGGAGTGCCCGCGGACCGGGCACGGCCCGGCGCCGGGCTTGCCGATGTTGCCCTGCAGGAGCAGCACGTTGACGATCTCGGTGATCGTCGCGACCGCCTCGCGGTGCTGGGTCAGACCCATCGCCCAGCAGATCACCGTGGCCTTCGACTTCAGGAACCGAGAAGTGAACTCCTCGATCTCGGCCCGGGTCAGGCCGGTCGCCTGCTCGACGGCCGGCCAGTCGAGCTCGGCGTTGTGCTTGGAGTACAGCTCGTACCCGCTGGTGTGCGACTCGATGAACGCCTTGTCCAGCACGGTTCCCGGCGCGGCCGCCTCGGCCTCGAGCAACAAGTGGCCGACGGCAAGGAACAGCGCCTGGTCGCCACCGATCCGGATCTGCAGGTGCTGGTCGGCGAGCGTCGTGCCCTTGCCGACCCAGCCCGACGGGCGCTGCGGGTTCTTGAAGTTCATCAGGCCCGGCTCGGGCAGCGGGTTCACCGAGACGATGTCGGCGCCGTGCTTCTTGGCGATCTCGAGGTGGCTCAGCATCCGGGGCGCGTTGGTGCCCGGGTTCTGGCCGACCACGACGATCAGCTCGGCCTCCTCGAGCATCTCCAGCGTGACCGCGCCCTTGCCGCTGCCGATCACGCGGGTGAGCGCCGTACCGGAGGACTCGTGGCACATGTTCGAGCAGTCGGGCAGGTTGTTCGTCCCGTACGCGCGGACGAGCAACTGGTAGAGGAACGCGGCCTCGTTGCTGGTCCGGCCCGACGTGTAGAAGACGGCGTCGTCCGGGTCGTCCAGTGCGCGCAGGTGGCGGGCGACGACGTGCAGCGCCTCGTCCCAGCCGACCGGCTCGTAGTGGTCGGCGCCGGCCCGCAGCAGCATCGGCTCGGTGATCCGGCCGAGCTTGCCCAGCTCGAACTCGGAGATCCGGTTCAGGTCGTCGATCGTGTGCTCGGCGAAGAAGGCCCGCGGGATCTTCTTGCGAGTTGCTTCCCAAGCCACGGCCTTGGCGCCGTTCTCGCAGAACTCGGCCGCGTGCTTGCGCTTGTGGTCAGGATCCGGCCAGGCGCAGGACGGGCAGTCGAAGCCGCCATCCTGGTTCATCTTCAGGAACACCTTGCCGGTCCGCGCCGGGCCCATCTCGCGGAACCCGAACTTGAACGACGAGAGCACGGCCGGAACGCCGGCCGCCTTCTTCTTCGGCTGTTCGATGTCGACCATGGTTCAACTGTAAATCTTTCTATGAGGACGGGCCTTGTTGATAGGCGTCGCTGTGGTTGCGGTCAGGTGACGGCCGATAGCGGACAGAAGCCTCGACAGCTTCACGGCGCCGCCCTACCGTGCGGAGGAAAGCGTTTGCCGCCGCCACTCCGCCCGAGGGATCCGCTCATGCTTTCCAAAGCCGCCGTCCTGCTCACCTCACTCGCACTCGTGCTTTCACCGACCCAGGCCAGTGCTGCATCTCACTCCAAGCCTCAGCTGGAACACCTCGACCGCGGCCTGGTCGCCGCTGCCACCAGCGAAGGCGTCTTCCTGAGCTGGCGCCTGCTCGGCCCCGAGGCGACCGGCCACTCCGACCATGGCCTGACCGGTACGGACTTCGCCGTCTACCGCGACGGCCACCGGATCGCCAAGGTCACCGACAGCACCAACTACGTCGACCCCACCGGTACCCAGACCTCCCGCTACCGAGTCGTCTCGCTGGTCAACGGCCGGGAACGGGACCGCAGCACGACCGTCACCCCGTGGGCCAACGGCTACACCGACCTGCCGCTGCGCAAGCCCGCCGACGGCGTCACCCCGGTCGGCGAGACCTACACGTACGCCGCCAATGACATGAGCGTCGGCGACGTGGACGGCGACGGCCAGTACGAGTACGTCGTGGTCTGGAACCCCTCGAACGCCAAGGACGTGTCGCAGGTCGGCTACACCGGCAACGTGTACGTCGACACGTACGAGACCGACGGCACCCTCCTGCACCGGCTCGACCTGGGCGTGAACATCCGGGCCGGTGCGCACTACACCCAGGTGCTGGTCTACGACTTCGACGGCGACGGCCGCTCGGAGACGATGCTCAAGACCGCGCCCGGTACCAAGCTGACGACGTACGACCGCTCCGGCCGGGTCAAGTCCCAGCGCTACATCACCATGCCGGCAGCAGATCGCCGGGCGGGCTACAGCAACCAGGACGACTACCGGGTCAGCAAGGCCGACTACTACGACCACCTGGTCGACCTGTTCCTCCAGTGGAAGCAGCAGCCGGAGGTGAAGAGCGGGCAGTGGCCCGTCACGCTGGAGGCGGCCTTCGGCGTACCGGACAAGTACAGCTATCCGCTGAGCCGCACGGACGCCCAGGCCCTCGTCGACTACTTCATGGACGTCTACGCCCCGGCCCGCAGCACCAGGAACCAGTTGCGCGCCTTCGAGGGCTTCATCCTCAGCGGACCCGAGTACCTGAGCGTCTTCCGCGGCTCCGACGGCAAGGAGCTCCAGACCATCCGCTACGAGCCCGGCCGGACCGACGACGGACTCCGCTGGGGCGACTACGCGATGGCCCGCATCGAGCCCGGCAACCGCGTCGACCGCTTCCTGGCCGGTGTGGCCTACCTGGACGGCAAGAAGCCGTCAGCTGTGTTCGCCCGCGGCTACTACACCCGTACGACGCTAGCGACCTACGGCTGGAACGGTCACCGGATCACCAAGGGCTGGGCGATCGACAGCGGCTGGACCCCGATGACCAACCCCTTCAACGACAGTCCGCACGGCCGGGACGGCACCGACCCGACGTACGGGTCGATCACCACGCAGGGGTTCCACTCGCTCAGCGCCGCGGACGTGGACGACGACGGGCGGCAGGAGATCGTCTACGGCTCCGCAACCATCGACGACGACGGCAGCGTGCTCTACAGCTCGAAGGACGTGCTCCCGCCGGGCAGTGCGGCACCTGGTGAGCTGGCCCGGCTCGGGCACGGCGACGCGATGCACGTGACCGACATCGACCCGCAGCGACCCGGCAAGGAGATCTTCACCGTCCACGAGGGCGCCACCTCCGCGCCGTACGGGTACGCCCTGCGGGACGCCCGGACCGGTGAGGTGATCTACGGCGAGTACTCCGGTCGCGACACCGGCCGGGGAATGGTCGGCGACATCGTGCCGGAGGAGCCGGGGCTGGAGACGTGGGCGATGCGGCTCCGCACGGCCGACGGAGATGCGCTCGGCACCGCGATGCCCGGCACCAACCAGAGCATCCGCTGGACCGCTGACATGACCACACAGATCGTGGACGGCGCCGGCGATGTCACGCCGACCATCAAGGACTGGCGGCGCGGCACTCTGCTCACGGCCACCGGCACGCTGACCAACAACGGCACCAAGGGCAACCCGTCGCTGGTCGCCGACATCTTCGGCGACTGGCGGGAGGAGCTGCTGGTCCGTACGGCGGACAGCAGCGCCATCCGGATCTACCTGAGCACCGAACGGACCGACCGGAAGCTGTACACGCTGATGCACGACCCGCAGTACCGGGTCGAGGTGGCACGGCAGCAGACGACGTACAACCAGCCGTCGTACACGGGCTTCTACCTGGGCTCCGACCTCGACTGGGCCAAGGTGCCGCTGGTGAGGTGACACCACATGGCTGGCGGCATCGTTGTGTGCCGCCAGCCCATGGTTGCCGGGCATCTGGCTTCCTAAAGTCTCCGCATGACCACACCACGTCGTGCCCTAGTCACCGGCGCCGCGTCCGGGATCGGCGCGGCCTGCGCCCGCCGGCTCGCTGCCGAGGGCCTGCACGTCGTGGCGGTCGACTACGACGCCGACGGGCTGCAGGCGGTGGCCGCTGACGGCATCGACGCCGTACAGGCCGACTTGTCCGACCTGGACCGGCTGGCGGACCTGCCGACCGACGTGGACGTGCTGGTGAACAACGCGGGCGTCCAGCTGGTCGCTCCGGTGGAGCAGTTCCCGCCGGAGCGGTTCGGCTACATCCTGCGGCTCATGCTCGAGTCGCCGTTCCGCCTGATCCGGCAGAGCCTGCCGCACATGTACGGCGCCGGCTGGGGCCGTGTGGTCAACATCAGCTCGGTGCACGGCCTGCGAGCCAGTCCGTTCAAGGCGGCGTACGTCGCGGCCAAGCACGGGCTGGAAGGCCTCAGCAAGGTGGTCGCGCTGGAGGGTGCCGCGCACGGCGTCACCAGCAACTGCGTGAACCCGGCGTACGTGAGGACGCCGCTGGTCACTGCCCAGCTCGCCGACCAGGCCGCTGTCCACGGCCTGACCGAGGCGGAGGTGCTGGACAAGATCCTGCTCGAACCGGTCGCCGTGAAGCGGCTGATCGAGCCGGCCGAGGTCGCCGAGGTGGTCGCGCTGCTCTGCGGCCCGTCGTCGGCCTCACTCACGGGGAGCTCGTTCGTCCTCGACGGCGGCTGGACCGCCCACTAAGGAGCAAGCATGTCCACGTCCACAGAACCGGTCCGCGAGCGGACCCCGATCGCCCGCGTGGTCGGCGCCAGCCTGGTCGGCACCACCGTCGAGTGGTACGACTTCTTCCTGTACGGCGTCGCCGCGTCCGTGGTCTTCGGCGACCTGTTCTTCCCCAAGGGCGAGGAGCTCACCGGCACCCTGCTCAGCTTCGCCACCTTCGCGGTCGGGTTCTTCGCCCGGCCGATCGGCGGGGTCGTGTTCGGCCACTTCGGCGACCGGATCGGCCGCAAGAACCTGCTGGTGCTGTCGCTGCTGATGATGGGCCTGGCCACGTTCGCGATCGGCCTGCTGCCGACGTACGCGCAGGTCGGTGCGCTGGCCCCGATCCTGCTGACCGTGCTGCGACTCATCCAGGGCTTCGCGCTCGGCGGCGAGTGGGGTGGCGCCGTACTGATCGTGTCCGAGCACGGCGACCCGGCCCGGCGTGGCTTCTGGGCGTCGTGGCCGCAGGCGGGTGCTCCTGCCGGGCAGCTGATCGCGAACGGCGTACTGGCAGGGCTCGCGGCCTTCCAGAGTGATGCCGCCTTCAACTCGTGGGGGTGGCGGATCCCGTTCCTGCTGTCCGCCGTACTGGTCCTGGTCGGGCTGTGGGTGCGGCTGCGGATCGAGGAGTCGCCGCTGTTCAAGCAGGCCCGCGCGAAGCAGGCGCCGAGCGAGAAGATCCCGTTCGTCGAGGTGATCACCAAGTACCCGCGCGAGATCCTGACCGCGATGGGCGCCCGGATGGCCGAGAACGTCAGCTACTACATCTTCACGATCGTGATCGCGACGTACGCGAAGGACCACCTCGGGCTGGGCAAGTCGTTCGCGCTGAACGCCGTACTGATCGCGGCGGCGATCCACTTCTGCGCGATCCCGCTGTGGGGCGCGCTGTCGGACCGGATCGGCCGCAAGCCGGTGTACCTGTTCGGCGCGGCGGGCGTCGGGATCTGGGGGTTCGTCTTCATCGCCTTCGTGGACACGAAGAACTTCGCGCTGGCGACCTTGGCCGTGACGGTCGGGCTGGTGCTGCACGGTGCGATGTACGGGCCGCAGGCGTCGTTCTTCACCGAGCTGTTCGGGACGCGGGTCCGGTACTCCGGAGTCTCGGTCGGCTACCAGTTGGCTTCGATCATCGCCGGCGGGCTGGCGCCGTTCATCGCGGTCGCGCTGCTGAAGGCGTACGACTCGGGCTACGCGATCTCGATCTACGTGGCAGTGTGTTCGGTGATCTCGCTGGTCGCGGTGACGAGTTACGGCGAGACCAGCAAGCGGGATCTGTCGACTGTCTGAGAAGGGACGGGCCATGGACGCCGGCCGGAAGCGTGAAGCCGAGCTCACCGCTCTGGTGGACATCGCTCTCGAGCTGGCGTCCGCCCGCGACCCCGGCCGGGTGCTGAACACGATCGTGCACCGCGCCCGCACACTGATCGGCACCGACGTTGCGTACCTGACCTTGTACGACGCCGCCCGCGGCGACACCTACATGCGCGCGACGGACGGCTCGGTCTCGGCGGCCTTCCAGCAGCTGCGCGTCCCGCTCGGCGCCGGGCTCGGGGGACTGGTAGCCGAGGCCCACAAGCCGTACTGGACCGCGGACTACCCGAGCGACCACCGCTTCCGGCACACCGGCCCGATCGACTCCGCCGTCGGCGAGGAAGGCCTCGTGGCCATTCTCGGTACGCCGCTGATCGTGGACGGCGCGTTCGTCGGCGTGCTGTTCGCCTCCAACCGGACCGCTCGGCCCTTCAGCCGCGACGAGGTGTCGCTGCTCGGCTCGCTGGCCGCACTGGCTGCGGTGACCATCGTCCAGGTCCGGGCGGCTGCGGAAACGGCTGCGGCGCTGGAGCAGGTGTCGGAGGCTCATGCCGGGGTGGAGCACGCCGCTGCGGCGCACGACCGGTTCGCGGACATCGTGCTGTCCGGTGGGGACGTGGACGCGATCGCTGCGGCGCTGGCCGAGCTGCTGGATGTCTGGGTCGTGCTGTTCGATGCGCTGGGCAACGAGCTCGCGGCGGCCGGTCCTGTCTCCTTGGACCTCGCCACGGCAGCAGTGGCTTCGGTGGGCGGTCGCCTGGTCCGCACCGGCGACTGCTGGGTGGTCGCGGCTGCTGCCAAGGGTGAACGGCTCGGCGCACTGGTGGTCGGGGGAGTGGACGACCTGTCCGCCGCGGACCAGCGGATCGTCGAGCGGGCCGCCGTCGTCACGGCGCTCGTGCTGCTGTTCCGGCGGCAAGCCGCTGAGCAGTCCCAGCGAGCGCAGGCAGACCTGCTGGCTGACGCCGTCAGCGGTACGGCGGATTCGCGCGCGCTGGCCGACCGGCTCCGGCTGCTCGACCCGACCCGGCGTCTGCCGACGCAGCTGGTCGTCGCCGTCTGCCGTGGCGACCACACCGGCGTACTGGCTCGCCTCCCGGCTTCGCTGCACCTCGTACTGTCCGGCCCGTACGCCGGTGACCTCGTCCTGCTGCTCGCCGAGCCGGACACTGTCGCGACGGCGCGAGCCTTGAACGAGGTCGCCCGTCGCTGCGGACTGACAATCGCCGTCACCGGACCGGCGCGCTGGGGCCAGCCGCTCGTCGACACCTACCAGCAGGCGACCCGCCTGGCTTCGACCATGTCCCGCCTCGGCAAGTCCGGCCAGGCAGCCACACCGGACGACCTGGGCGTCGCCGGTCTGGTCGGAGCCGCCACTGTCGACGTCAAGGCGCACGTCGCCCACGTGCTCGGACCGGTGACCGCCTACGACTCCCAGCGAGGCACCGATCTGGTCGGCACGCTCGAGGCCTACTTCGCCGCCGGGCAGAGCCCGACTCGAGCCGCCACCGCTCTGCACATTCACCCCAACACGGTCCAGCAACGCCTGGACCGGATCACCGCGCTGCTCGGCGACGGCTGGCAGGAGCCGGAGCGCGCGCTCGACGTACAGGTGGCACTGCGCTTGCTGCGGACGTTGCACGGCTAGGCTCAGCCGGTGATCGACCGACGGGTAGTAGTGCTGGTAGTACCGGCGGTCGGCACGTGGGCCCCGCCCGGCCGCGAGCCGGAGGCCTGGCGACTGGCCCTGGCCGAGGACACGTACGAGGTGCTGGCCGCGCTCGACCTGGTCGAGGTGGCTGTTGCCGTCGTCGGGGGAGACGAGGCTGGTCTAGCTGAGATCGCCGCGCTCACCTGGCCCGGTACTCCGGTGTACGCCGCGGAGTCGGTGCTGGACGCAATCGAGAAGGCCGGCCCGACCGCAGCGACCGTGGCCGTCAGCCACGACGTACCGGATCTGCCCGGCCTTTTGATCGGCAAGCTCTTCCGAGCCCTGTCCTCGGCGGACATCGCGGTGACGCCGGCCGAGGACGGCTCGCTCTGCGCGATCGGCGTACGGCGGCCCGTCGCGCCCTGGGTCGCCACAGCCGACCCGACGTTCGACACCCCGCTCGGCACGCTCGAACACCTCAAGCCGCGCCGCCACGCGGTAGCCCTCGGCCCCGGCTGGCACCGCCTCCGCTCGGGCGCGGATCTGGCCCGCCTCGACCCCGGCCTCGAAGGCTGGGACGCCACCCGCGCGCTTCTCCGAGGAAAGTAACTACCTGATCCGTCACCTTCCAGGGTTTGGCTCGTTTCACCTGACAGCGGGGACATGGGGGTGTCCACCAGGGCTGTTCGCCGCAACCGGGGCCAGCCCGTCGGTGCCGTTCAGGGGCGGTGATACCGGCGGGGCCCGGCGAAGGGGGGAGCGACGAATCCCGGACAGACGTGTGCGGGCCGGATCACACAGGGACCGGCCCGCACACCCCTCAGAGTCTTCCGACCAGCTCCGCGACGGAGTGGTCGAGGTCGGCCGGCAGCGCGTCGACGGCGAACCACGCGAGGTCGTGCGACTCCTCGCTGACCACGTAGTCCGTGCCGGCCGTCGCGGTCACCAGGTACTGCACGTCCAAGTGGTACGCACCGCTACAGCCACCGGCCTCCAGCAGATGCCGTGACAACTGCAGCGGCTCGGCGCTGATCTTCAGCTCGGACAGCCCGGACTCCTCGGTCGCCTCGCGCAGCGCGGCACCGGCCAGTGTGGTGTCACCAGGCTCGCAGTGACCGCCCAGCTGCAGCCACCTACCGACCAGGCGGTGCAGAGTGAGCAGCACCCGACCCTGACTCGCGTCGACCACCAGGGCGGACGCGGTCAGGTGCTCCGGCCGGCTGCTGCGCCACATGCCGTCCTCGTGCTCGGCCAGATAGCGCAGGTAGTGCTCCCGGAGCGTGGCCTGTTCCGCGTCCGGGGGAGTCCAGCGGGTCAGTACAGCAGTGGCGTCGTCGTGCAGCGTCACTGGTCCTTGGTGCCTTCGTCGTCCTTCTTGTCCTTGTCGGCCTGGTCCAGGAAGTCGGAGATGACCGAGTCGGACAGCTCGGAGCCACTGGTCTGCTGGGCGAACCCGATCGGGTCGTCCAGGTCCGCCGTGGTCGGCAGCAGGTCCGGGTGCGACCACAGCTCGTCGCGACCGTCCGCTCCCCGCGCATCCCGTACGGCGGCCCACAGGTTCGCCGCGTCCCGCAGCCGGCGCGGCCGCAGCTGCAGACCGACCAGCGTGGCGAACGTCTGCTCAGCCGGACCACCGGCCGCGCGGCGCCGCCGTACGGTCTCTGCCAACTGCACCGCTGCAGGCATCCGGTCCTTGGTGGCTTCCCGTACGACGTCGTCGACCCAGCCCTCGACCAGCGCGAGCGCGGTCTCCAGCCGGATCAGCGCCGCCTTCTGCTGCTCGGAGTCCTCGGGCTCGAACAGTCCACCGGCCAGCGCGGACTGCAGGGCCTCCGGGTTCTGCATGTCGACCTCGGACATCGCGGACTCGATCTTGCCGGTGTCCACCTGGATCCCGGCCGCGTAGTCGGCGACGTGCGAGAACAGGTGCTGCCGCAGCCACGGCGCACCGGCGAACAGCCGCTGGTGCGCGCACTCGCGCAGCGCCAGGTAGAGCCGGACGTCTTCGTCGGTCACGCCGAGGCCCTCGGAGAACTTGGCCACGTTGTCCGGCAGCAGGATCGCCTGCCCGGCCGGTCCGAGCGGCAGCCCGATGTCGGACGAGCTGACGACCTCGCCGGCCAGCTCACCCAGTGCCTGGCCGACCTGCGCGCCGAAGACCGACCCGCCGAGCTGGCGGAGCATGCCCGCCATCGGCCCGGCCAGCTGCTGCGCCTCGGCCGGCAGCGCCGTACCCATCGCTCCGGCGACGTGCTCGGCCACCGGGTCGACCACGGTCTGCCAGGTGGGCAGCGTGTTCTCCACCCACTCCGCACGGCTCCAGGCCGCGGACGTGGTCGAGGCCTCGGGCAACGTCGTCGCCTGGTCGAGCCAGTGCTCGGCCAGCCGCACGGCGTCGGCGACGCGGTCGTTGTCGTTCGCCGTGACGGACCGGTCGCCGTTGGCGGCGACGGTCTTGCGGGCGATGTCCTTGGCCAGGTCCCAGTTCACGGGCTTGCCGTCGGTCTGGCCGCTCAGCAGTTGCTGGACCTGCGCGAAGATCGCGTTCAGGTCAGGGGTGCCGCCCGGACCGGCCGCACCGGAGAACTGCTGGAACATGGCCTCGAACGGAGTTCCCTTGAACGGGTTGTCCGGTTCGTCGCTCATCTCGGTGGCCTTCCTGTGCAGGTGGGGCGTACAACTCCAACGTACCGGGGGCGGGCTACCGTTCCTCCAGGGGCGAACGGTTTCGGCCGTACGCCGTCCGCAGACACGCTGGGATATTGTGTGCGACCACGGTAGGAGACGAGGAAGGTCATGAGCGACGCGATCAGGCTGCTGGACATCCGCGACACCGCGCTGTCGAGCGACGAGGTCCTGGCCGCCGTCACGGACCCGTCCGCCGGCGGGACGGCCCTGTTCATCGGGACGGTGCGCAACCACGACGACGCGCGGCCGGTCGACCAGCTGACCTACGAGGCCCACCCGGAGGCGCTCGAGCACCTGCGCAAGGTGGCCGAGCGGATCTGCGAGGACCCCGACGTGACCGCCCTCGCCGCGGTGCACCGGACCGGCCCGCTGGTGATCGGCGACGCCGCTGTGATCGTCGCCGTGGCGGCCGCGCACCGCGACGTCGCCTTCGTGGCCTGCCGCCGGTTGATCGACGACCTCAAGGCGGAGGTCCCGATTTGGAAACACCAGCACTTCACCGATGGTGCGAGCGAGTGGGTCGGCGCCTGCTGACCCGTACGCTGGGGCGTATGACTGCGAAGGTGACCGGATGAGGGTCCTGGCCTGGCTGGCGTTCCCGCTGGCCGCGACCGTCCTGGCCATGTGCTGGGCCGCTTGGCGCGGCCGGACCCGCGGCCCCCGTCGTACCGGTGGAGCCTTCGCCTCGGTCGAGGACTTCCGCCGCTTCACCGACGCGCTCGCCGCTCCCGGTCCGCGCGCCACCCCCGCGCGGCGCTCAGGGCTGCGGGGTCTCGTCCACAAGTCAAAGATCGCTAGGCAGGGTTCGTGACACGTCGTACCGCCACGCTGGTCACCGCCATCATCGTGCTCGTCTTCTCGCTCGGACTGGTCACCGTCTTCCCGGTGCCGTTCGTGTCGTTCAGCCCGGGCCCGGTGAAGGACACGTTGGGCACGGCCAACGGCAAAGCGGTGATCGACGTCACCGGCGCCGAGACCTTCCCGACCAGCGGCCAGCTGGACCTGACCACGGTCTCGGTCACCTCGCCGGACCGCGACCTGACGCTGCCGCAGGCGATGCGCAACTGGCTGGACCCGCACCACGACCTGTTCCCGCGCGACATCATCTACCCGCCCGAGCAGAGCGCGGACCAGGTGGAGGAGCAGAACACGGCCGAGATGACCGGTTCCCAGGACAGCGCGGTCGCCGCCGCCCTGCAGGCCGCCAAGGCGCCGTACCACCCGAAGGTCGCATCGGTGGCCAAGGACAGCCCGGCCGACGGCAAGCTCAAGCCCGGTGACGTGGTGCTGAAGGTCGACGGCGTGGCCGCCACCCAGATCCCGCAGGTCGGCGACCTGGTCCGCAAGAACAAGGTCGGCGAGAACGTCAGCTTCCTGATCCGCCGCGGCAGCGTCGAGCAGACCGTCGTGGTCAAGGCCGCCGCGACGCCCGGCGAGGAGACCCGGCCGATGGTCGGCATCACGATCGGCGTCGACTCGCCGGTCAAGGTGAGCGTCAACCTCGGCCAGGACATCGGCGGCCCGAGTGCCGGTACGGCGTTCGCGCTGGCCATCTACGACAAGCTGACGCCCGGCCCGCTGCTGGCCGGCAAGCACGTGGCCGGCACCGGCACCATCGACGCGCTCGGCCAGGTCGGCGCGATCGGCGGCATCCAGCAGAAGATCGCCGGCGCCAAGAACGACGGCGCCACCGTCTTCCTGGTCCCCGCACCGAACTGCGAAGCCGCCCTGCACGCCGGCGTCGACGGCATCCAGCTGGTGAAGATCAGCACCCTGACCGACGCCATCGGCGCCCTGAAGGCACTGTCCGCTGGAACTGGAGACGTCCCCGCATGCACGCGATAGACAACCTGCCCGCCGACGCGCTGAGCCGTGTGGTGGTGGAGATCGAGAAGCACGTCAGCAGCGCGGGCTGGGACCAGCCCGCGCAGCTGTTCGCGCTGGTGCCCACCAAGGAGCTGCTGGCCGCCGAGCCGCAGCTGGCGGCCGAGCTCGGTGCCGACGACGCGGCCCAGCCGCTGACGCCGGTGGCCCAGGGCGAGCTGCCCGGCGGGGTCGACGACAGCAACCTGGCCGACGTACTGGGTCAGATCGAGTGGCCTGAAGGAGTGTCCGGCTGCGCGCTGGCGCTCGAGCGCGTTGTACTGCCGGCGTCGGTCGAGTCGGGCCTGTCCGACGCCGAGTCCGATGCCGAGCTGGCCCGGATGGCAGGCAGCGACCCGCGGCGGCACGAGGTGCGCATGGTGGCCGCCGTACTGCGTGAAGGGCAGCAGTTCGGCGCGGTACGGCTGCGTTCGCACGACGAAGACAGTGCCGTCCTGACCGGCAGCGACTTGGTTCCTACCCTCTGCCAAGTACTGTCACTGACATTCGAGCCTTCCAGCGTCGAGGAGAAGTAAGCATGAGCGACGGCGTCTACGACATGCCGGAGGAGCCGCGCCGGTCGCGGCGGACTCCCGGCCAACGCCCCAAGGCGTTGCTGCCAACGATCGCCACGCTGATCGTGCTGCTCATTCTTTTCAGCGTCTTCACCGACGTCTGGACGCAGCGGCTGTGGTACCGCTCGGTCGACCTGGGCTCGGTCTTCAGCACCGTGCTCGGCACCCGCGTGCTCTTGTTCGTGGTGGTCGGCCTGCTGATGGCCGCCGCCGTGGTGGCCAACGTCATCGTCGCGTACCGCACCAGGCCGCGGGTCGCCCTCGCGCCGTCGCCCAGCCCGGGCTTCGAGCGGTACGGCGAACTCCTGCAGTCGCGCGGCAAGATCGCGGTCGGGGTGCTCGGCACGCTGATGCTGATCTTCGGCGGCTCCGCCGCGTCGGGGGAGTGGAAGGTCTTCCTGGCCTGGCGCAACCGGACGCCGTTCGGGGTGACCGACAAGCACTTCAACAAGGACATCGCGTTCTTCGTCTTCGACTACCCGTGGCTGCGCGTCCTGCTCGGCTTCGGCTACTCGATCGTCCTGCTGTCGCTGGTCGCCGCGATCATCACCCACTACCTGTACGGCGGCTTCCGCCCGTCCGCGAAGGGGCAGAAGGCCTCCGGTGCGGCGCAGGTGCAGTTCTCGGTGCTGCTCGGTCTGCTGGTCCTGCTCAAGGCGTTCAGCTACTGGCTCGACCGGTACGGCCTGACGACTTCGGACAGCCGCCTGTTCACCGGTATCTCCTACACCGGTGACAACGCCGTCCTGCCCAGCAAGGAGATCCTGGCGGTCATAGCGCTGCTGTGCGCCGGGTTGTTCTTCGCGAACGTCGTACGGCGTACCTGGCTGCTGCCGGGCGTCGGGACCGTCGTACTGATCCTGTCCGCGGTACTGCTCGGTGCACTGTGGCCGGCGGCGCTGCAGCAGCTCCGGGTCCGCCCGAGCGAGCCGGTCCGCGAGGCGCCGTACATCACCAAGAACATCGAGGCCACCCGGCAGGCGTACGGCCTGGAGAACACCAAGGTCGACAACTACGCCGCCAAGACGACGGCCTCGTCGACGGAACTGCAGGCCGACGCCGGAGTCCTGCCCGGCATCCGGCTGATCGACCCGAGCGTGGTCGGTCCGACGTTCGAGCAGCTGCAGCAGGTCCGTGGCTTCTACTCGTTCCCGACCGACCTGGACGTCGACCGGTACAAGGTCGGCAACGAGGTCCGCGACACCGTGATCGCGGTCCGTGAGGTCCAGGTCGACCGGCTCCCGGCCGGCCAGCGCAACTGGAACAACGACCACACCGTCTACACCCACGGCTACGGTGTCGTCGCCGCGAACGGCAACCAGCGGGCCGCCGACGGTACGCCGGTGTTCTCGTCGAAGGACCTGCCGCCGACCGGTGATCTGGGCGAGTACGAGCCGCGGATCTACTTCGGCGAGCAGTCCCCGGACTACTCGGTCGTCGGTGCGCCCAAGGGTGCCGCGGCGGTCGAGCTCGACACCCCCGAGGGCAAGAGCGGCGGCGACCCGACGCTGAACACCTACGAGGGCAAGGGCGGCGTCCAGATCGGGTCGTTCTTCAACCGGTTGCTCTACGCCACCAAGTTCCGCGACGCGAACCTGCTGCTGTCGCAGCGGGTCAACGACCAGTCGAAGATCCTGTACGACCGCAACCCGCGCGAGCGGGTCGAGAAGGCCGCGCCGTGGCTGACCCCGGACGGCGACCCGTACCCGGCCGTCGTGGACGGCCAGGTGGTCTGGATCGTCGACGGCTACACCACCTCGGCGAACTACCCGTACTCGCAGAAGGTCGCGCTCGACGACAGCACCCGGGACACCACCACCGGGCGCGGGGCGATCGCGTCGCAGCCGAGCGAGGAGATCAACTACATCCGCAACTCGGTCAAGGCCGTCGTGAACGCGTACGACGGTTCGGTCGAGCTGTACGCCTGGGACGAGAAGGACCCGGTCCTCAAGACCTGGATGAAGGCGTTCCCGGACACCGTCAAGCCGCGCTCGGAGATCTCGCCGGCGCTGATGTCGCACCTGCGCTACCCCGAGGACATCTTCAAGGTGCAGCGTGACCTGCTGGCCAAGTACCACGTCGTCGACGCCGGCACCTGGTACCAGAACAGCGACCTGTGGCGCGTCCCGGCCGACCCGACCGGTACCGGTACGGCCGACTCCCCGGTGCAGAACCAGCCGCCGTTCTACCTGTCGCTGCGGATGCCCGGTCAGGACTCGCCGAAGTTCTCGCTCACCTCGGTCTACGTGCCGAACGCGGAACGGGAGAACCTGACCGCCTTCATGGCCGTCGACGCGGAGGCGTCGTCACCGGACTACGGACAGTTCAGGATCCTGCGACTACCGGGCAACCTGCAGATCCCAGGTCCTGGGCAGGTCTACAACAAGTTCCAGACCGACGACGGGATCAGAACGGCGCTGCTGCCGATCAACCAGCCGAGCAGCGGCGCGCGGGCCCAGTTCGGGAACCTGCTGACGTTGCCACTGGGTGGTGGTCTGCTCTACGTGCAGCCGGTGTACTCGGTGCGGACGTCCGGTCCGGGTAGTTATCCGGTTCTGCGGTACGTGCTGGTCTCGTTCGGCGACCGGGTCGCCTTCGGATCGACGCTGTCGGAGGCACTGACCAAGGTGTTCAACACCTCGGTGAACACGCCTGACGATCCGACGCCCGAGGACCCGAACACGCCACAGCAGCCGCCGGCGAACCAGACGATCAAGCAGGCGCTGGCCGACGCGGACAAGTCGTTCGCCGACGCCGAGGCGGCGCTGAAACGTGGTGACCTGAGCGGATACCAGGCGAACGTCAAGAAGGCGCAGGCGGCGGTGGCGCGAGCGATCGCGGCCGGTGCGCAGTTGCCGAACCCGACGACGACACCGACGCCCAACCCGACGGCGACACCTACGACACCGCCGGCGCCGACCAGTCCACCGACGTCACCGACTGGCTGAGTCTCTGTGGAACGGCGGTCTTCCCTTCGGGGGAGGCCGCCGTTCTCCTTTGTCCACAGCTGTTTTTCTCGTTCTCTCGGGTGGGTACTTTCCCGGCATCTTCTAGGCATGATCCCTCTCGTGCTGATCGCCTTGTTCGCCTTGTTCCCCCAACCGGAGGTGTGCACCTTGGACGGCTTCACCATCACCCAGGTCCCCGCGGGCGTCGGCACCGCGTCCGACTTCGAGTACGAGTGGGAGGAGGTCACCTTCCACAGCCGGGTCTGGGAAACCACCACCGGCGACGCGACCGCGGTCGACCTCAGCCTCAAGACCGTCCGCGGCGACCGCATCGCCGACGTGGAGTCCTTACGCGAGTTTCTCACCGAGTACCACGAGAAAGATCCTGCGACCTGGGAGCTGACCCCGACCCGCTTGGGAAGCTACGGCGGCTACGTCACCGACGGCCAAGCCTTCTACTTCGTCGAACCGGGCCTGGCCGCCGAGCTCACCATCGACCGCTCGCGGTTTCCCCAGGAAGCCCTCCTGGCGACTGCGGAGGGCTTCCATCCGGAGTAGCCGTCAGAGGATCGAGTTGGCGCTGACCGTGAACCCGGCGGTGACCGGCGCTCCCGCGTTCGTGAAGCAGTTGACGTCCCGCACGAACAGGTCAGGCCCGGACGAGCTGTTCGTCCAGCCGGTGTTGAGCCCGCAGAAGTTGGGGTTGGCGCCGTACGCCGTCACCTGCACCGTGTTCTGCGGGAACGCGATCCGCGGGAACGTCACCAGGAACAACCCGGGTCCCGCCGACATCACCGTGTTCGCCCCGAGCCCGAGGACCGAGTTCAGGTTGGTGGTCGCCGGCCCGACCCCGGGCTGGAACAGGAAGTACCCGTAGTACTTCGGCGGCACCGCCGCGCCGTACAGCGAGACCTTGTGCTGGTAGGTCAGCGTGAACCGCGTGTTCAGCAAGGCCCCGGCCGAGTTGAAGCAGAGCACCTTGACCTCCTGCCCACCAGCGGTCGACAACCACGCGGAGACCTTGCACCGAGCACCCGTCGCCGCATTCACCGCGGTCGCCTGGACACTCCCGTCCAGCGGCCCACCGGTGACCAGGCCCGGGAACTTCACCAACCACTGACCGACCCCGGTCGGCGTCGACGTGTTCGGCGCACCCACCGAGTTGTACTGACTCACCAACGCCCCAGAGGCCGCCGAATCGACGTACCCGTACGGCCCTGGCGCCGGCCCACCCGAAGCCCGCACGAAGAAGGCACTGAACCCACTCGGATCCAGCGCCCCACCGACCCGGTAGCAGCGGATGTTGACGATCTCGTCAGCGCCCGACTGGAACCAGTTCTCCGCCTGGCACCAGTGCGGCGCGTTGTTCACCGCAGTCACGTGCACGACCCCGTTAGGAGCACCCTGGCCAGGGAACTTCACCTGGTACCGACCGACCCCAACTACCGTCACGGTCGTCGGCGCCGGCCAGGTCCCGTACGCCGTCGTCGTTCCACTGGTCTGGTTCCACAGCACCCACCCCTTCCGGTCCGGGACGGCGGCCGCGGCGGGCCTGACCACCACCAGGAACGTCGCCAGCATCAACAAGCAGCCCACGATCCGCGCAGGCAAAGACAGTCTGAGCATCGCGATCCCCCCTCTGAGAACCGATTACCCAGCCGATGCAAACACGCGCTGTGGACCACGGCAATAGCTCATCGTAGTTCCGCAACTACACAGAGCGTTTGTTTGACTGGTCCCCACGGTTGTCGATCCGCCCATCCGACCGTTGACCTCGGCAACAAACGTCGCGCACTCCGAATCGTCGACCGACTCTTCCCCGCCGGCACATGACCTCCCACGAAAGCCCTCACACCCGATTTGGTTCTACCCCCGTCCACCCCCTAAACTAGGGACATCACAACGGCGCGGGGTGGAGCAGCTCGGTAGCTCGCTGGGCTCATAACCCAGAGGTCATAGGTTCAAATCCTATCCCCGCTACCACAGAAGGCCCTCGATCAGGCACAGCCTCGATCGAGGGCCTTCGTCATGCGCGCTGGACGAGGTTGTCCACGGTCCAGGAATCGCCTCATTGGGACCCGATTTGGACGCTCAGCGGTCATGATCTAGACTCAAAACGTAAGCAAGCGGCGCGGGGTGGAGCAGCTCGGTAGCTCGCTGGGCTCATAACCCAGAGGTCGCAGGTTCAAATCCTGCCCCCGCTACCACAGAAGGCCCGGACCAACAGGTCCGGGCCTTCGCCTTTGTCTGGGAGCCGATCTCGGCGTCTGTGTGCGGAGCCGACCTCGGAGTCGCTGGCGAGCTCCCCGCGCTCCGCCGCTCCCGCGTCCCGGCCCAAGTAGTCCTTCTGCTGGATCAGCCTGTCCTGTCAGGCTTCCCGGGTAGCCGGTCTGTTGGCGAGAAAGTTCTCGATGCCTCGGGCCAGAGCTTCCGGTGCCTCGAGCATCGGAAGGTGACCGGTATCGACGGACCCGATCCAGCTCGGCGCGAGGTTGCCCGCAAACCGGCCCTGGAGCCCGGCCGACAGCTCGGCATCCTGAGTGGTGGTGAGGTAGCCCCGGTGCTCGGGGAAGCCACCTGTCGGCTTGTCGCGATACAGCCGCACCGACTCAGGCCTGAAGTCCGCCACGATCCGGTCAGCTGTCTCCCGATCAAGCCCTCCAGCCACGCCCCGCCGGATAGCAGCGTCCGGCGGTCGAGTGCCGGCAAGTTGCATCGCCACATTCAGCACGACCCGCTGCGGAAACGGCATCGAGGTCAAGAAGCTCCGCCCCAGCTTCGGAACGACCGCCGACACCGCCAGCACCGCAGTCACACGCTCAGGTGCAATAGCAACCAACTCGGCCGCCACGGCACCACCGCTGGAGTGCGCAACGACAGCAAACTGTTCCCACGGAGCCGAGGCCAGCGCCGCAGCGGCGTACTCCCTGAGCGAAGCGCCGTCATGCTGCGGTCGCTCGGCAACCACGGTCGGGTGCGCCGCGGCAAGCTCCTTGCGTACGTCGTCCCAGATCCAGCTGGGAAGTCCCGCGCCGCTCAACAACAGAAGGGGTTCTTGCGCCTGTCTCATGCTTCGATTCTCCAACCACCAGATGTCACCCTTATGGCACCGTTTACCCATGAATCGCACCGACCGGCTCTACGCGATCCGCGAGGACCTCCGCCGCGCCGGCCCACGAGGCCGGACCGCCGAACAGCTCGCGACCGCGTTCGAGATCAGCGTGCGCACCGTCAAGCGCGACATCTCCGCCCTGCAACAGGCCGGCTTCCCGATCTGGGCCCGCACCGGCCGGATCGGCGGGTACGTCGTCGACCCGGCTGCCACCCTCCCGCCGGTCAACTTCACTGCAGCAGAGGCCTCCGCGCTCACGGCAGCAATCGCCGCGCACCGCGGCCAGCCCTTCGACCAACAAGCCCGCGCCGCCTTGGCGAAGGTGCTCGGAGTAATGGACCCCCACGCCCGGCAGCAGACGGACGCCCTGACCGAGCGCATCTGGATCAACCACACCACAGCCGAGCCGGCCGCACCACGCCATCGCAAGGCCATCGAACAAGCCCTCCAGCAGCGCAAAGTCCTCTCCCTGCACTACCTGGACCGCAACGCTGAACTGACCAGGCGCCGAGTGGATCCCCAACTGCTCGCCTTCCGGGACGGCTACTGGTTCCTGGTCGCGTACTGCAGGCAACGCGAAGCCATCCGCTGGTTCCGCTTCGACCGCATCGAACGCGCAACCCTCACCGCCCAGCCCGCCGCCGACCTACCCGTCGAAGATCTCGGAACTCCACCCACCACAGCAGCCTCCGTCCGCACCGCACTCTGACCCGAGCGGAAATCGGCTGGCCGACGGCTCCCGATCCGCCCTAGGCTCCGGACCAAATGGATGCCGCAGAGTTCTACACAGGAATCGTTGTCGACGCCTACACCCGACTGAAGTCGTCAAGTTTCGATCCAGCGCCGTACGCCGCCTTCGTCACCACAGCAGGCGAACCGGCCCTCGAGCTCGGCTGCGGAGACGGCGAACCGATGCTCTCGTTGCGCCAGACCGGACTCGATGTCGAAGGCGTCGACTCGTCCGCCGACATGCTCGACCGCTGCCGCGCCAACGCAGCCACTCTCGGCCTCGACGTCACCCTCCACCACCAGCGCATGGAAGACCTGTCCCTCCCACGCCGCTACCGCTCGATCTACCTCGCCGGCCCCACCTTCACCCTCCTCGCCGACGACGAGACCGCCGCCCGAGCCCTCCAAGCCATCCGCAACCACCTGACTCCCGACGGCCAAGCGCTGATCCCACTCTGGATCCCCGAGCCCACGCCGTCATCCGACCTGGGCGTCCAGCGCAAAGCAACAGACGACCAAGGCGCCACCCTCGTCTACACACCCTTGTCGGAGACCTACGACCAGTCCCTCCGAACCCGCACCACAACAGTCCGCTACGAGCGCCACACCCCAGACGGCGCCGTCGAATCCGCGGACCGCGACTGGATCATCCACTGGCAAACCCAGGCCTCAGCCCAAGCCCTCTGCGAACAAGCCGGCCTGTCGATCACCCGAATCCAAGACGACTCCGGCAACCCGGCAAAGCCCGACGCCGACGAGTTCACCCTGATCGTCCAGCCCGAGTGATCCTCGAAGAAATCAACGTCCTCCACCGCACCGGCCAGTGGTGCCCCGGCGTCCGTACGGCGAACAACGTCATCGCGTACGACGTACCGATCCTCCCGCAGTACCAGGCCCCCGGCCGCCCAACCACCGACCGCTGCTTCGTCCTCCCCGACGAAGGCGTTCAACTCACCAAGCCCAACACCTTCACCGGCTCGTACGAAGGCGGCTGGTACGTCGACCTGGTCGAAGTCGAGGAGCCAGAGCCGAAACGCCTGGTCGTCCACGACCTCTACGTCGACCTCCTCATCCCACCCCGAGCCATCCGCTACGACCTCCTCGACCTCGAAGAACTCGGCGACGCACTCGAGACCGGCGCGATCGACAGCCCCACCGCGATCAAGGTCCTCCGCAACACCCAACACTTCATCGACCACCACCTCCGCACCCCCGACCAAGCAGCCCCCGCCGCCTGGCCCAACTTCCCACCGGCCGCGTTGCTCCCACTACTCGACCTGCCGCCCTTCGCCGCTAGTTGATGCCGCCGGCGCGCAGGCCGACGTGATCGGAGACGTACGCCGGGCCGCCGGGCAGGTTCACCTTGTCGGCGAGGATCTGCTCGGCGGACTCGACCTCGAGCCCGCGGGTCAGGATGAAGTCGATGCAGTGCGGACTCTTCCCGGCACCCAGGTAGTCGGTGTGGAAGGTCGGTGGACACTCGCCGTTGAAGGCGTCGACAAGTCCGGCCCGCTTCAGGAACTCCTCGTACGGCGTACTGTCGCGGGCGACGTTGAAGTCGCCGCAAAGGACGACCGGCCCGTCCAGGCTTTCCACCACCCGAGCTAGCGCGTCCAGCTGACCGCGGTGGATCGGCGTGAAGCGGCTGTCGTCGGACCAGTCGCCGGCGGGGTTGGCCAGCAGGTGGGTATTGGCGATCCAGAGATCGTCGAGCCGCGTCAGCAGCACGCCCTTGAATCGCGCTTTCGTTCGCGGCCATCGGCGCACGTCGTGCTCGGCTCCGATCGGCAATCGGCGATAGGACCGCGCCCCAACGGACCGGCGTACGAACGTCACCACACCGCCGGCGGGACCAACCAGCGACGGCCGGAAGCTCACGTCGTACGACGGCATCGCGGTCCGCAGCAGGCGCGAGTGGTAGTACGTGTGGACCTCTTGGAAGTTGACGACGTCGACGTCCGACCCGTCGAAGAACGCGCCGATCGCACGGTACCGATCGGCGAGTTGCGGCCCTCGGACGGGCGTCCCGCGGGTGTTCAGCGTCGCGACGCTGACCTGCTCGCGAGGGCTCAACTTCAACCGTCCTTCCAGTCTCCGGAAGCTTAACGGTGTTGGCTCTTGTGCCGCCGACACCACGGGAGTTAGATGAGCGCCTTCCGCCTGCTGGAACCCGCTAAGGAGCACGAGATGTTCGCGATCATCGCCGCAGTGATCTTCGGCCTGGCCCTCATTCTGGACTGGGCCAACGCCAGCGTCAGCGACGCCTTCACCCCCCAGACCCTCCTGATGGCCGGCCTCCTCTGCATCGCCCTCCACCTCGCCGGCGTCGGCGCCTCCACCAAGTGGGGCCGCCGCCGCTGACCAAGGGGCGCTCGGCGAGCGTCACCCCTGCAGCAGTCGCACCATGAACGACCGAGCTGGTCCGCACCGAACCAGGTGCGGACCAGTTCGACGTCCGGCGCCTTGAAGTTGCTAGAGGCAACTTTCGGGGCGGGGTGAAGCCCAGGAGGATGTACGAGTCTCTTGCTAGCGCAGGAGTTTCGGCAGGGGATCACCAGGGCGGACCCGGACGGCGTTCTCGTCGGGGGTGGGTGGTTCGAAGTCGGCCAAGTGCTGGGCGAGTACCGCGTCCGAGACGTGGCGGCGGCCGGGGCTCGCCTGGTTGGCGGCACGGCGTCGGTGGATGGTCTCGTGGTCGACGTCGAGATGGATGAGGTGGAACTCGACGCCGAGTTCGGCGGACAGTGCGCGCCAGCCGTCACGCAGGAATCGCGGCGAACTGGTGTCGTCGAGGATCACGGTCGTCGCTGACGTGCCGGTGAGGAGTGCGCGGACTTCTGCGGTCGCGATCGAGTGGGTTGCCTGCCACTCCCCGACGGGGATGCCGTCGCCTCCCCAGAGGCCTCGGCGATCGTTGATCTCGTCGAGGCTGACGATGTGGGCGTCGAGGTCTTGGGCGAGGGCGAGCGCGAACGAGCTCTTGCCGGAGTACGACGTACCGCAGAGGACGACGAGGCGGGGGCTCATCAGGGGATCCCACCTGATCGGGTCGGGGGAGTCAACGGGTTTGTCCGATGCGATGGGCAACCAGTGCGGGCTCGAGCCAGGGGAGGCAGCGGGGTTTTCCCGATGCGGTGGGCAACTATCTCGGGCTACGGTCTGGGGATGGTTGCTGGTTATGAGGTGTGGATCCACGGCGCTGGGCTCGAGATACAGGAGCCGGTGGCGCGGACGATCTGTCCGGTGGACGAGCATGACGGGCCGTGCGAGGTGCCGTGGGGGTTCACGGTGGGGGACGAAACGGACGAGCCAAGCGAGAGCGGCGGGGACGGCGTACTAGTGCTGGGGATCTATGCGTCGGTGGTGAAAGCGGAGGAGATCGTACGGCGAGTTGCGCCAGTGGTCGGCGATCGCCGGGTCGAGCTGCGGGCGGGGCGTCCGGGGACGTTCGACGAGCTGCGGGTTCAGTACGAGATCGAGAATCGGAGTTGACCTCAAGGGGACTTCAACTCCGAGGATCGTCACCATGGACATCACCGGAACGATTCCCAGCCAGGACGACGTCGACCAGATCCTCGCGCTGCTGACCACGGTCGACCGCGCCCAGCGGACCGAGGACGCCGACGCGTTCCTCGGGGTGTTCCGCGAGGACGCGCTGTGGGTGACCGGGCACGGCAAGCGGTTGTACGGGCGCGACACGATCGGCGAGTTCACCCGCAAAGTGCTGCCCGGCGCGACGACCGACAGCTACGCGACGTACGAGGCCGATCATCTGCTCTTCGTCCGGCCGGACATCGCCGTGCTCAACGTCAACCAGACCTACGTGCAACGCGAGGGCGACAAGGTGCTCGACCACGGCAGCCCGGTCTACTTCCTCGCCAAGGACGACGGCATCTGGCGCATCGCCGCGGCCCAGAACACGATCGTCGTCGCCGAGTAACGAAAGCGACAAGGTTCGCCGGGCGGACCCGGCGAACCGTCGCGGACAGTGACGGATCGGTGGTAGGCATGACGCGCCCGGCTGGTTCCGGCCGGGCGACGACTACCGCCACCGGGGGGCCGAGGGCGGATTTGGGGGGACCATCCATGGACCGTGGCCGCGCCGTGCTCGCAGTCGGCACCGGACTCGTTGTTCTGACACTCGCCGGCGCCTGCGCCGCACCAGAAACCACCCCGGCTGCCGCGCCGGTCACCGTCACCGTCACGACCGCGGCACCAACCAGTACGCCGACGCCGACCGCGACGCCCACGCCGGTCGCGACGCAGCAGCCGAGCGCCAAGCCGACGCAGCCCGTCGGTCTGCTCTCGAAGCCGCCCACGACCAAGCCGAAGCTCCCGCCCGTCACCAAGAAGCCGACGCAGAAGCCCACGGTGAAGAAGCCGACGACGAAGCCCACCACCCGCCGTACGACGACCAAGCCGCCGGTGACGGACGTCTACTACGCCAACTGCGACGCAGTCCGCGCCGCCGGCGCCGCGCCCATCCACGCGGGTGAGCCCGGCTACTCCAGAAAACTCGACCGAGACGGCGACGGCGTTGCCTGCGAGAACTAGATGCGCGACGAGGAGACCCATCGCGAACGCATCTTGAGCGCGATCCGTACGAGGGCGATGCCGCTGGACGACGACCAGTCGTCAGCGGTGACGGGGATCAAGCCGCGGCAAACGGTGAACCAGATCTGCCGGAGGTTGGCCGAGGCATCGGAGCCGACGGGAAGCTGGTCGGACAGTAGGCGAACGACGAGTCGCCGGCAGTTGGTGAGCTGGTGATCGCGTCGGGCCGGACGCGTTCAGCCCGCGGACGACCTAGGGCAGGACATCCGCGCCGCTCAGGAGCAGCAGGGTCGGTGAGTTTGCTGGCCCCTCGCAGTCCAGGCCGAGCCGTCCATAGTCGCGGGTATGGAGCGGCTGGTGGAGTCTGTTTGGGGGATCAGGCGATGGTCAGCGGTTGACGGCTAGTTCGCCGAGTTCGGACCACTCGTTCTGGTCGAGTTTGAAGTTGACGATCTTCGGGGTCTCGACCAGGTGGGGTGGGAGGGACTGCTGAGCTCCCTTGAAGTGGGCTGAGGTGACGTGGGCCGAGGCGGCGTCGTCGTCGGCGAAGGCTTCGACGAGGACGTACTCGGTGGGGTCGTCGACCGAGCGGGACCAGTCGAACCACAGACAGCCTGGCTCGGCGCGGGTGGCCGCGGTGAAGTCGGCGGTGATGGTGGGCCAGTTGTCGGCGTCGTCGGGCAGGACACGGAACTTCGCGGTGATGAAGATCATGGAGGGGATGTTACCGACGCGCACGTGCTTCGGGGCGCGCTCGGCCGGAGGATCGTTTGCTCGTACGCCGACGGCGATGCAGCCGCGTGGAGCTGAGGTCGCACCGGCCGACTGCGAAGGGTTGGAGCCGGTCCGGGCGGGCGTGCACGCGCCCGCCCGCCGTGGTTGTACGGCGGGCCGGGCAGGCTTCCTCCTGTGCCTGTACGGCGGCCCGGGCAGATTTCCTCCCCGGCGGTACGACTGCCCGGCCAGGGCGTCCGGAGGCTAGCCGCCGCACGGCGGGCCGCGCGGCACCCGGCGCACCGGCGAAGCTTGCCCATGCGGGGGCGGCCCACCTGCCGATTGTCGTGTGCCGCCCAACCACCCCAACCGTGGGATGGAACGTCAGGCGTAGTGGCTGGTGCAGGGCTGGATGCGGCAGCTCCTTCCTCGCGGGGGCGGGGCGTACCTGCCGATCGTCGTGCCGCCCGACCATGGAACGTCAGGCGTAGTGCCTGGTGCACGGCTGGATGCGGCAGCTCCTTGCCCCGGGGTCGGCCGACCCCTCAGAAGCCCAGCTGCTGGCGGATGGTGGCGAGCGTGTGGGCGGACTCCAGGGTGTGTTCCGTGTCGGCTGCCGCGACGGCCTGGGCGAGGGCGTCGGTGACGACGATTGAGGTGAGGACCTCGGCGGTGATGCCGGTGACGGTGTTGGGGACGTGCATGGCGACCGTGACGTCGCCGGCGAGGCGTTCGGCGACCTTCTGCTCCGAGAGCAGGATGATGTGCGCGCCGACCGCGCGGGCGCGGGCGATGACGGACTCGGCGTCGAGGATCAGGCGGCCGGGGGCGATCACCACGACGACGTCGCCGTGCTGGATGCCGAGCAGGTCGTCGGCCAGGCGGAAGCCCGAGTTGGTGATCGCGCGCGCGGTACGGCCGAGGCGGCGGAGCTTCAGCGTGAGGTGCTCGGCGGCGACGTAGTTCGCGCCGAAGCCGTACGAGACGATCTCGCGGGCGTCGAGCAGGAGCCGGACCGCTTCGGCGTACGCGTCGAGCGGGAAGCCCTCGTTGAGGAACTCGATCCGCTCGATCGCCTCGGTGATCACCTTGTCCCAGACGTGCTTGGGGTCGCCGCCGGTGGAGGTGATCCGGTCCCGCAGCCGCTGCTCGCGCTGCGCGGTGCCGAACGGCGAGGCGACCTTGTCCTTCAGCTCGGCCAGGCCCTTGTAACCGAGCGCCTGCAGCGTCCGGATCACGGTGGCGTTGCTGGTCCGGCTCTCGACGCCCAGATCGGCCGCGGACAGGTACAGCAGCCGCTCAGGAGAGATCTCGGACAGGGACCGGCAGACCGCCTGCGCGGCGGGGGTGAACTCGTCCCAATGGTCACGAATGCGTGCACGAAGCTCCGCGATCGCCGGATTCTTTGCCGTAACCCCTGTTACCTCATCGGTCATCTGTGTATCATCCGATCCCATCGAGCGTGTAACGAACCGTTCAAAAGACGGTCCCCCTGTAATGCCATGGTAAGTCCCCACAAGGAGTTCCGTCCTGATGAGGATCATCGAGGTGTCGAGTCCGTCGGCCTATGATCGCGGACTGCAGTACGGTCGCGCAGCCGCCGACCTGGTCGGAGCGTCGATCGCGTACTACGAGGCCGCGTTCGAGAGCCAGCTCGGCCGGACCTGGACCGAGATCCAGGCCCTGTCCGCGCCGTGGGAACGCCTCGTGGCCACCGATTTCCCCGAACTGTACGAGGAGATGCGGGGCATCGCGGCCGGAGCGGGCGTCACGGTCCGCGAGATCGTCGTGCTGAACTGCCGCGGCGAGATCGTGTACGACGCCGCGACGTACCGCAAAAGCACCGACGACGAGCCAACCGACGACGAGCCGGCAGACGGCTGCACCTCCTTCTCCATCACCGACGAAGGCGCCGCCGACGGCCACGTCTACGCCGGCCAGAACTGGGACTGGCGCCACGCCGTCAAGGACACCGTCGTCGTCCTGAAGGTGGTCCAGTCGCCCAAACCGACCGTGATCATCCAGACCGAGGCCGGCCAGATCGGCCGGCACGGGGCCAGCAGCAACGGCTTCGCGCTGAACGCGAACGGCCTCGGGGGCCGTTTCGACGACAGCGTCGGCATCCCGCAGACGGTGATCCGGCGGCTCGTCCTGGACTCCACGACGATCTCCGACGCGCTCAAGGTGCTGATCCGCACGAGAGCGCACATCGCGAGCAACGCCCTGCTGACCGACCGATCCGGTTTCAGCATCGACCTCGAGACCACGCCGGGTGCCCACGGCTGGGAGTACCCGGTCGACGGGTTGCTTGTGCACGGCAACCACTACCAGGCGTTCGTGCCGCCGCAGCTGGCGGCGCGGCACCGACCGATGTCCCCTGACTCACTGCTCCGGGTGCCACAGGCCCGGAAGGGATTGAAAGAGGCGGCCACCACCACCGACGTACCGAAAGCAGTCCGTAGCGCGATGTCGGACCACCTGGGGCAGCCCGACTCGCTCTGCGCCCATCCCGACGACCGGCTCGGTGCGCTGAGCCAATGGTCGACCGTGCTGTCCAGCCTGGTCGATCTCACCACCGGCGACTACCGCGTCGCAGCAGGAACTCCGTGCGAGCACGACTACGAGCTCGTGCCCTTCAATCTTTACGACTAGGAGCACCCATGTCCGCCTCCTCTCTGAAGAGGTTCACCACCGGTACGGCGCTGGCCGCGGCCGGCCTGCTCGTCGCCGCCGGTTGCGGTGACGGCAGCAGCTCCGGCGCGCAGTCGCCGGTGCTGGACCAGATCAAGCTGGTCAACAGCACCCCGGCCGCGGCCGGTCAGCTCGACAAGGCGATCTGGTTCATGCCGAAGGAGCCGCGCTCGCTCGACCTGGACAACGACGCGGCGAACTCGCAGAGCGACCTGATCCTGGCCAACGTCTGCGACCGGCTCCTGCAGCTGCAGCCCGACCTGACCCTCAAGCCGGGCCTGGCCGAGAAGTACGCCTGGAAGGACGCGACCACGCTGGTCTTCACGATCCGCCAGGGCGTCACCTTCCACGACGGCACCCCGCTGACGGCCGACGACGTGCTGTGGAGCCTGGACCGGCACCGCGCCGACGGTGCTGCCGAGTCCGACGAGTACGTCAACGTGACCGGCGTCAGCAAGACCGGCCCGAACGAGGTGACGGTCAAGTTCAAGCAGTCCGACGCCGTGTTCGTCGAGGCGATCGCGGGTGACGCCGGCGTCGTACTGAGCCGCAAGGGCGTCGAGTCGCAGGGCAAGAAGTACGGCACGCCGGCCGGAACCGACGCTTGCACGGGTCCGTTCCAGCTCAAGGAGTGGCAGTCCGGCAAGTCGATCACGCTGACCAAGGCGCCGAACTACTGGAACAAGCCGAAGGCCGCGAAGACCGACGAGATCACCTTCAAGTGGGGCAGCGACGACGTGATCGTCAACTCCCTCAAGACCGGTGAGGCGACCGGTTCGTACCTGGAGAACCTCTCCTCGGCGACCCAGCTCGCCACCGGCGGCGCGACCAGCGTCAGCCAGGGCCCGGACACCCGGGTCTGGAGCATGATGATCACCGACCGCGGCGGCCTCAAGGACGTCCGGCTGCGCAAGGCGCTGGCGATGTCGATCGACCGTGCGGGCGTGGCGAAGGCCGCGTTCTCCGGTCTCGGCCAGCCGTGGAAGGAGCCGGTCGGTTCCGGCGCGTGGGGCTACGAGAAGGACAAGTTCAAGGCGGCGTACGACGCTCTGCCGGGCCTGCCCGCCAAGCCCGAGCAGACCGACCTGGACGCGGCCAAGAAGCTGGTCCAGGAGGTCGGTGAGACCCAGCCGCTGATCATCGCCAGCGACGGTTCGCCGGTCCGCAACGTGATCGCCAACGCGTTCGTCGACGCCGCCCAGAAGATCGGGCTGAAGGCAACGATCACGCAGATCCCGACCGCGCAGTACGACCCGTACGACGAGACGATCCGCAAGAGCGTCGACATCCTGACCGACGACTACTTCGTGTCCAAGAACGACCCGGTCGGCTTCTACAAGAACGGCGCCAGCACCTCGACGGTGCAGTGGCTGCTCAACGACCCGGCGTACGACGCGCTGGTCAGCAAGGGCCGCGGCGCGCTGGACGACGCCGCCCGCGCCGACATCGCGATCGAGCTCGCCAAGAAGTGGTCCGAGGCGATGCCGTGGATCCCGGTCGTGGACAGCCCGAGCACGGTGGCGCTGTCGTCGAAGGTGACCGGGGTCCCGGCCAGCGGTTGCTACCGCTACTCGCCGTGGGCCGCGGACCTCGGGACCAAGGGGGCCTGACAATGGTCGCACTGCGGCGCCTTGGCGCAATGGTGCTCACCCTGGTGATCAGCTCGTTCGTGATCTTCGCCGGGATGTACGCAGCGCCCGGTGATCCGGTCGCGTTCCTGATCGGCAACCCGGAGAACATGACACCGGAGCGGATTGCCGCGGTGCGAGCCGAGTACCACCTGGATCTGCCGTTCCTGCACCAGTACTGGATCTGGGCCACCGATCTCCTGCACGGTGACTTCGGGTCGTCGTTCATCTACCAGCAGCCGGTCACCGACCTGCTCGGCAGCCGGCTGCCGGTGACGCTGTCCCTGGTCGCGTACTCCGGGGTGCTGTTCATCGTGATCGGTGTCCTGCTCGGCGTGGTGTCCGCACTGCGCAAGGGCACCGCGATCGACTCCTTCATCACCGGCATCACCACGTTCGCGACCTCGATCCCGAACTTCGTCGTCGCGGTCGTGCTGATCTCGGTGTTCGCGGTGAAGCTGCGCTGGTTCTCGGTGTCGGGTCCGGGCGAGGGTTTCCTCGGCCGGATCCACCACCTCACCCTGCCGGCCATCGCGCTCGCGCTCGGCGCGATCGCGGTGGTCAGCCGGGTCACCCGGCAGACGATGGTCGAGCAGCAGAGTCTCGACCACGTCGAGGCGGCCCGCAGCTACGGTCTTCAGTCCCGGAAGACCGTGCTGCGGCACGTCCTGCGCAACTCCCTCGGCCCGATCGTGACGATGTGCGGGCTGATCCTGGCCGGCATGCTGGCCGGCACGGTCGTGGTCGAGGGAGTCTTCGGGCTGAACGGGATCGGCAGCCTGCTGGTGGAAGCGATCAACACCCACGACTTCCCGGTGGTGCAGGCGATCCTGCTCTACATGGTGATCGCGTACATGGCCGTCACCGTGCTCGTCGACCTGATCTATCCGTTGCTCGACGCAAGGGTCCTGGCCAGGAGCGTCTCATGACCGTTGATCTGTCCGCGCCCGTCCTGACCGCGACGGCGACCCGCCGTCGCCAGGAGTGGCCGTTCTACCTGAGCGCCGCCGTACTGGCGCTGGCGGTGATCGCCGCGATCTTCGCGCCGATCGTGTCGCCGTTCGACCCGTCGCAGACCGACTTCGGCGCGCTCTGGGAGCCGCCGAACGCGACGCACTGGCTCGGCACCGACCAGCTGGGCCGCGACATCCTGTCGCGGATCATCCACGGTGCCCGGCCGAGCCTGCTCGGCGCGATCGCGTTGCTCGCGGTCGCGACCGTGATGGGTGTCCTGATCGGCATCACCGCCGCCTGGAAGGGTGGCTGGGTCGACACGGCGCTGAGCCGGGTGACCGACGTGATGTTCGCGTTCCCGGGGCTGCTGTTCGTCGTACTGGTGATTGCTGTGTTCGACCGCGGTCAGCTGACCTCGGTGCTCGGCATGGCACTGGCCTACGCGCCGGCGATCGCGAAGTTCACCCGCGCGATCGCGCTGGAGGAGATGGCTCGCCCGTACGTCGACGCGTATCGCCTGCAGGGAGTCGGTGGAGCCGTGCTGTGCGGCAAGTACCTGCTGCCGAACCTGATGCCGACGCTCGTCGGGTACCTGGTCGTGCTGTTCGGCGAGGGCCTGATGAGCCTGGCGTCGCTGAACTTTCTCGGCTTCGGCTCGCAACCGCCGAGCTCGGAATGGGGCCTGATGGTGCAGGAAGGCCGGACCGGTGTCATCCAGGGCATCGTCGGCCCGGCGCTGATCCCCGGTCTGACGATCGCGATCGTGGTGGTCGCGACCAACGTCATCGGTGTCCGGCTGTCCGACAAGCTGGCGGTGAGGAAATGAGCATGCTGCTCGAGATCGAGGACCTGACGCTGCGTGTCCCGACGGTGGAGATCCTGCGTGGGATCTCGCTGCAGGTCGCGACCGGCGAGACGGTCGGGCTGGTCGGCGAGTCCGGGTCGGGCAAGTCGACTACCGCACGCGCCGCGCTGCGACTGTTCCCGGACGAGGCCCAGGCCGGCGGCCGGGTCAGCGTCGGGGGAGTGGACGTGCTGTCCGCCGACGACGCGACCGTGCAGAAGATCCGTGCGAACGACGCCGCGATGATCTTCCAGGCACCTCGTACGGCGCTCAACCCGGTACGACGGATCGGCGACTCGGCGACCGAGCGGCTGGTCCAGGTGCACGGGCTGAACAAGAAGGCCGCGCGGTCCAAGCTGCTCACGCTGTTCGAGTATGTCGGGCTGCGCGATCCGGAGAGCCTGCTGCGGAAGTACCCGCACCAGCTGTCCGGCGGGATGCTGCAGCGGGTCGTGATCGCGGCGGCGCTGAGCATCGACCCGAAGCTCTTGCTGGCGGACGAGGCAACGAGTGCGCTGGACGTGACCACGCAGGCCGAAGTGCTTGCCCTGCTCAAGCGTTTGCGCGGGGAGCGGGACCTTGGCGTCCTGTTCATCACGCACGACCTGCACCTGGCGGCGGCGTACTGCGACCGCGTGTACGTGATGCGCGAGGGGCTGATCGTCGACCACCAGCCCGGGGCGACGATCTTCGAGAACCCGACCAACGAGTACACGCGACAGTTGTCGGAAGCCGTTCCGACCCTGCCCGAGCAGGACGGCGAGGTGGTGACCCGATGACCGTTCTCGCGGTCGACAAGCTCTGCAAGACCTTCCACGGCAAACGCGGCCACGCCGCCGTGGTGGCGGCTCGCGACATCAGCTTCTCCGTCGAGGCCGGCGGCTCGCTCGGCGTCGTCGGGGAGTCCGGCTCCGGCAAGACCACGGTCGCCCGGATGCTGGTCGGCCTCTCCACGCCCGACCAGGGCACGGTCACGGTGGACGGCCGGGAGACCAGCAAGTCCGAGCGCGGCAAGGCAGCCCGGCTGCGCCGCGCCCGGGAGATCCAGATGGTGTTCCAGGATCCCTACACCTCGCTCGACCGCAGGCTCAGCGTCGAGTCCTGTCTGCGCGACGTACTGAACCGGCACCGCCCGGACCTGGCCAAGGCCGCGGCGGCCGCCGAGGTCGCCAACCTGCTCGACCAGGTCGGCCTGGCGAGCAAGCTCGCGGCGTCCCGGCCGCACGAGCTCAGTGGTGGCCAGCGGCAACGAGTCGCGATCGCGCGGGCGCTCGCCGTACGGCCGAAGGTGCTGGTGCTGGACGAGGCGGTCTCCGCGCTCGACGTCTCCGTACAGGCCAAGATCCTTGCCCTGCTCAACGACATCCGCGACGCGCTCGGGATTGCGCTGGTCTTCGTCAGCCACGACCTGGCGGTGGTCGGTGAGGTCACCGACCACATCCTGGTGATGTACCGCGGCGACGACGTCGAGCAGAACGCCACGGCCGAGCTGCTGCGCCGGCCACGTCACCCCTACACCCAGATGCTGCTCTCCTCCGCCCCCGGACCCGGCTGGCAGCCGGAACGCGTGGCCGAGCTGCGGGCAGCGTTCGCTCTCACCGAAGGACGGTCATGACCGACACCCAGCAGGTCGCCCCCACCGCTGCGTTCTACCAGCGCGGGTCGATCCCGATCTTCGCCTCGCAGGTCGACCCCCGGTTGCACTACCTGCTCTACGTGCCCAAGCAGCTGAAGGACGACGACAAGGCGCCGCTGCTGGTCGTCCAGCACGGGACGGCGCGGACCGCGGCCAAGTACCGCGACCACCTGAAGCCGTTCGCCGATGAGCACGGTGTCGTCATCCTGACGCCGATCTTCCCGGCCGGGCTGATCGACCCGAACGACCTGCACAACTTCAAGTTCATCGAGTACCAGGGCATCCGGTTCGACCACATGCTGCTGTCGATCGTCGACGAGGTGGCCGAGCGTTTCCCGGTCGCGACGGACAAGTTCTACCTGCACGGGTTCTCCGGCGGCGGGCAGTTCGTGCACCGCTTCCTCTACCTGCACCCGGAGCGACTGGCCGCGGCGTCGATCGGTGCGCCCGGGCGGATCACGCAGCTCGACGACAAGCTCGACTGGTGGCTCGGCACGCGGGGCTTCGAGGAGAAGTTCGGCCAGAAGATCGACTTCGACGCGTTGCGCCAGGTCCCGATCCAGATGGTCGTCGGCACCGAGGACGTCGAGACCTGGGAGATCAACAACCCCGGCGAGTCGAACTGGATGGACGGGGTCGAGAAGACCGGCAGCACCCGCATCGAGCGCCTCCGCACCCTCGAGGCCAACTTCCGCTCCCACGGTCTGAACGTCACCTTCGACATGGTCGACGGCGCCGCCCACTCCGGCAGCCTGATGCTCCCGACCGTCACGCGGTGGATGACGTCCTTGATGGACTGACAGACCGGCGGTGCACCTGGTCCCTGCCCCGGGTGCACCGCCTCCTTCAGGCGGCGACGCGGGTGCGGTTCTTCTCGGCCCAGAGGGCCCGGCGCAGCTTCGCCTTGTCCGGGTAGCCGGCCGCCTGGCCGATCAGGTAGACGTCGTGGCTGCGCATGTTCACCATCGCCGCGACGTACCAGACGGGGTTCCCCTCGGCCAGCATGGTGACGATCATCTGGTTGGCGCTGTTCTCGTTCATGCTGACCCTCTCCCTTGGTGTCTAGCTCTTACTGGTACGTCGGACCAGAACCAGCGAAATCGACACGGCCGGGAAAGAAAGTCCGGGGAGTTGTTGTCAAGTCAGGTAGCAACCGTTGGGCGCACCGATCGACCGTTCGGCGGACAGGGCGTTACGAGAATCGCCGTCTCGATTCCGGCTGACCCTCCGGAAGCGATAGATTTGAGGTCCCCCCCACGTGTGGAGGTCCCACTCCCCCCGGGACCCGCACGGGCGAGTGCCCCGATCCAAGGTCGGGGCACTCGTTTTTTCAGCTGCTGCTGCGCCGCCGGTAGAGCACGGACGCGAAACCGACCGAAAAGACCAGCAGCCCGCCGCACCAGGCCAGCGCGATCCATCCGCTGCTGCCCAGCGGTGTACCGGTCAGGAAGCTGCGCACGGTCTCGATCACCGGTGTGATCGGCTGGTGCTCGCTGATCGGCCGCAGCCAGCGCGGCATCGTCTCGGGCTGCACGAACGCGCTGCTCAGGTACGGCAGGAACAGCATGAAGAAGCTCAGCGTGCTCGCCGACTCGACCGTCTTCGCGATCACGCCGAGCCCGGCCGCGAGCCACGAGAGCGCGATCACGTACAGCGCGAGCAGCCCGATCGCGCCGAACCACTCGGCCACCGAGGCGTTCGGCCGAAAGCCCATCGCCAGCGCCGCGAGCAGCACGATCGCCGTCGACACCGCGTTCCGCGCGACGCTCGCCGTGACGTGCCCGGTCAACACGGCGAAGCTGCGCACCGGCAGCGACCGGAGCCGGTCGATCATGCCCTTGGTCATGTCGTCCGCGACCGCCATCGCGGTGTTCGACGCGCCGTACCCGGTGGTCAGCAGCAGGATCCCGGGCACCACGTAGTTGATGTACTGCGTCCCGGTCTCGATCGCGCCGCCGAACACGTAGACGAACAGCATCATCATCAGCAACGGCAGCAGGATCGACACGAACAGGGTGTCGACGTTGCGCCGGCTCAACCGGACGCTCCGGTCGATCATCGTCGCGGTGTCGCTCAGCGCGGCACCGAATCCCTCGTGGCTCATACCGGCTCCTTGGCGGTCAGGGTGAGGAACACGTCGTCGAGCGTCGGCCGGTGCGACGAGACCCGGCTCGGCTGCAGGCCTTGCGCGCGCAGGTCGTCCAGTACGGCGTGCAGGTGCGCCGCCGTACCGTCGGACGGGAGGTTCACCAGTGCGCCGTCCGCAAGGCCTTCCAGCAGGTGCGCGGCCTTCTGCGCGTCGGCCAGTTCGGTGAAGTACAGCTCGATCCGCTCGCCGCCGATCTGCGTCTTCAAGGCGTCGGCGGTCCCGGCCGCGGTGATCCGCCCGCGGTCGAGCAGCACGATCCGGTCGGCCAGACGGTCGGCCTCCTCGAGGTACTGGGTGGTCAGCAGGATCGTCGTACCGTCGCGGACGAGCTCGCCGATCGCCTCCCACATCGTCAGCCGGCTGGCCGGGTCGAGGCCGGTGGTCGGCTCGTCCAGGAAGATCACCCGCGGCCGGCCGATCAGGCTCATCGCCAGGTCGAGGCGGCGGCGCATGCCGCCCGAGTAGGTCTTCACCCGGCGGTCCATCGCGTGGGTGAGGCCGAAGCGTTCGAGCAGGTCGCTGGCACGACGGCGGGCTGCATCGCGGCCGAGGTGCATCAGGCGGCCGACCATGACGAGGTTCTCCCGGCCGGTCTGGTTGTCGTCGACCGCGGCGTACTGGCCGGTCAGGCTGATCACGCCGCGGACCTTCGTCGCCGCGCGGACGACGTCGTACCCGGCGATGGTGGCGCTGCCCGCGGTCGGGCGGGTGAGTGTGGTCAGGATCCGCACGGTGGTGGTCTTGCCGGCGCCGTTCGGGCCGAGCAGAGCGACCACTTCACCCTCGCGGACGGTCAGGTCGACCCCGGACAGCACCTCGGTGCCGCCGTACGACTTGGTCAGGCCGGTGGCCTCGACGATCATGGACTTCCCCCTTACTGCGTATCGGGTACGCTAAATAGCGTAGCAGGTACGCAGTACGTGTTTCTAGACTGAGGTGGTGGAGATGAGCGAGCTACCCGCGGACGTGGTGCTGATGTGGGGTCTGCGGGACGGGACCCGCCGCGGGCCGAAGCCGTCATTGACCAGCGAGGACATCACCCGCGCGGCGATCGACCTCGCGGACGCCGAGGGCCTCGCGGCGGTGTCGATGGCGCGCGTCGCCGAGCGGCTGGGCAACTCGACGATGGCGCTCTACCGGCACGTGAAGAGCAAGGACGAGCTGCTCACGCTCATGTCGGACGCGGCGCTGGAGGAGCCGACGCCGCTGCCCGACGACGTGGACTGGCGCACCGGGCTGACCTTCTGGGCCGACAACGTGCTGACGACCCTGCGCCGGCACCGCTGGTACGCCCAGATCCCGATCTCCGGGCCGCCTGCAGGGCCCAAGAATCTCGCCTGGTTCGACGCGGCCCTAGGTGCGCTCGCCGACACCGGCCTGAGCGAGGAGGGCAAGGTCGGCGTCGTGATGGGCCTGATGACCTACGTCCACGGCCAGATCCGCCTGTCGGTCGACCTGGCCGCCGGCTTCGCCGACAACCCCGAAGCCTTCAGCAAGTACGGCGCGGTGCTGGCCCAGGTCGTCGACCGCCGCCGCATGCCAGCCCTTGGCCGGGTCCTCGACGCCGGAGTCTTCGACCCAGTCGTAGCCTTCGAGGAGTCCGACGACCAAGACTTCGACTTCGGCCTCCAACTCTTCCTCGACGGAGTCGCCGGCTTCATCGAACGCACGTGCGGGGGACAGCCGAGCTAGCACGCCTCTCGCCGGATGCCGCCCGCCGGCCGAAGCTCCCAAGCCTGAAGGCGCGATCGCGCCACGCTCGACGGCCGCTTCGACCTCCCGTACGGCGCGGGCGAGGTAGCCCGCAGCCCGCCGCCGCCCGCCCGCAGCAACCGCCGGACGCCCATGCAGATCTGCGCAGGCTCCCGACCCCACCCCGCAGTAGCCGTTGGAGCCGGCGGCGAGGGTTGGGCAGGTGGGTTGCTGGTGCCGGCGGGGTTTGGATCGGCCGCTCACCTCAGCCCGCGTCTGCGCCGGCTCCCGCGCCACTCCGCAGTAACCGTTGGAGCCGGCGGCGGGGGGTGGGCAGGTGGGTTGCTGGTGAAGCGGGGGTTAGCTGAGGTGGAGGACTGCGTCTGCTCCGGTTCTGGTGGAGGCGATGAGTTCGGCGTTGCGTTCGTCGGAGCCGTAGGTGCGTTTATGGGCTTCTTCGGGGGAGCGGCCGAAGTGGCGGTGGCGGGCTTCCAGGCGGGCGTGGCGGACTTCCTCGGAGAGCTCGATGTACCAGACCTCGTCGATCAGCTCGCGGCCTGTTGTCCAAGGCTCCTGGTCGAGCAGCAGGTAGTTGCCTTCGGTGACGATCAGGTCGATCTCCGGGCCTACTCCGATGCTGGCGGCGATCGAGTCCTCCAGTTGCCGGTCGAAGCGCGGCGCCCAGACGGTGCCTTCGCGTTGTTTGAGTCGCCGGATCAGCGCGACGAAACCGGCGGCGTCGAAGGTGTGTGGTGCGCCCTTCACCTCCGCCAGTCCCAGCGCCTCTAGGGCGGACTGTGCGAGGTGATAGCCGTCCATCGGGACCAACGCGATCTTGAGGCCGTCCGCGATCAGCTCGGCGACGAGCCTTTCGGCGTACGTCGACTTGCCGGCTGCCGGGGCGCCCGTGATGCCGAGGATCGCCCGCTCAGGCTGCTTGGCCAGCTCGACAGCACGTACGCGGGCGGCAGCTGGGTCGAGTGAGCGCATCCCCAGATCCTAGGCGCCGACGTCCACCACTGATCAACCTTTGCGCAACACCTCGGCCCCCGCCTGAAATGTGCGCCGCACCCACTGCAGACGGAGGTTGGTCAGTGGTGGGCGTCGGCCCACAGCCCTCCGAGATCACTCGTGTGCTGCTGACCGACCAACCGCCGTGCGATCGAGCCTGGTCCTTCGAGCTGGAGAGTCTGCGGCGCCTCCGGCAGGCGGTGCCCGAGCGTGGTGATGCTGTCCAGGCATCTCGCATCGCCGAGGACCGCCCACCCTGAACGCACCCCAGGCGACAGATCCAGCTCCTCAACCAGCAACTCGCCGGAACCGTCAGCACGCCCGTCGGCTGCGCCTTCCGTCGATCTGCTGGCGGTGGTTACTCGCGTGCTCGTCCGCAGACGCCCGCCGGCCTCACCGTGACGTCCGAGAACCAATGATTCCCGCAGAGTCGCCCGGCACCCGTCGCCCAACGCGATCGACGTCGACCGCTCGACATCAGCCCCCTCGGCGACGACGAACGGCTCCCCGTGCCAGCTCAACTCCGCGCCGTCGGTCAGCATGACGTCCACATCCCACCGAGCCGACCCTCCCCGCATCGCGTAGGCGACAGTCCCGGCGGTCTCCACAATCTCCAGTCTGAGCTTGCCCTGGGCAACTACCTCGATCCGCACCTCGTCCCCGGCAAGCAGCAACGCGCCCGCGGCAACCAGTGCGACCCGCACCACGCCGTACGGCGCAGGCAGCCGCCGGGGTGAGAGGTCGCCAGTTCGCAGTACGCACCGATCCCGCACGGGATCGGCAACAACCTCAATGCGAGTGAGCATGCAAACCCACGCCCGCACCCGCGGGACCTGCGGCTGCGGCGTCCGCATCCGCAGCGCGCGCGCTCGCGGCGCTGGTGTCCGCGGTGCCCGATCCCGCGGTGCTCACGTCCGCACTCGTGCTCGCGCTGTGGACGTGGGTGAGGATCTGGCCGTCCTCGCCGACGTGCGAGTGTGGCGCCATCGGGCCCGGATCGACCGGCACGTGCGCACCTCCGCGCACGATCGCCGTCATCTCCAGCACCCACCGCTTCAGCGCCGCGATCGAATCAGCATCCGTCCGCGACAGTGCCAGCACCGGCTTGCCGGCCCGCGCGGCCTCCGCGTCCGCGACCATCTGCGGAACGTCCACCCCGACGTACGGCGCCAGGTCGGTCTTGTTCACCACCAGCAGGTCAGCACGTGCGATCCCCGGCCCACCCTTGCGTGCCACATCCCCACCACCAGCGACATCGAGCACGAAGATCTGCGCGTCGACAAGCGCAGGCGAGAACGTCGCTGTGAGATTGTCACCACCGGACTCGACCAGGACGACGTCGAGCGGGGCGAAGTCGCGTTCGAGGTCCTCGACGGCGATCAGGTTCGGGGTGACGTCGTCGCGGATCGCGGTGTGCGGGCAAGCGCCGGTCTCGACCGCGCGGATCCGCTCGGCGTCGAGCACTCCGGCCGAGCGCAGCAACCGCGCGTCCTCATCCGTGTAGATGTCGTTCGTGATCACGCCGAGCTGCAACTCGGACGCCAGTTCACGGCACACCATGGCGATCAGCGAGCTCTTCCCCGTACCGACCGGCCCCGCGACACCGAGCCGGAACGACCTGCTGGACTCACGCATGGAACAACCTCATTCTCTCGGTGGAGTGGTTCTGGGCGAACACATCGACCAGCGGAGCGCCGTACGCCGGTACGTCGGCCGCCCGCGTCAGCCCGGCGACCTCGACAACCAGGTCCTCGATGTCGGGATGGAGCGCGGCCAACCAGCAGGCGGCGTCGGCCGGGTCGACCGGAAGCAGTTTGAGCGACGCGGCAACAACCGTCTGCGCGTCGTCGTACGCGATCAAGCGAGCGGTCTGAGCGGGCGACAACCCGTTGACCGCAGCAACCACCCCGACGACGATCGGCCTCGGCACCTCACCATCGGCGGGCAGGTACTCGGTGACCTGAGGCCAGACCCTCGTTGCCAAGCGCAAGTAGGCCCGCCCTTGCCGTCGGGCCACACTCCGGAGAACCTGACTTGGTACCCGAGCAGCCCAAGCGGCCTCGAGAGCTTGCAGACCTTGGTCGACAGGTTCCGCTGCGGTGAGGTGACGGGCGACAACTGCTGCTCCTGCTTCGACCCGCGTGACCGTGCGGAGGCGGTCTCGCGCGCACTGCTCGATCTCCTCCAGCTTGTTGCCGTCAGCTCCTAGTCCTGCGCGGACGGCGGGTTCCAGGCCGGCGGATTGCGTGTGGCCGCCGGTGGGAAGCCGCGCGTCGGCGAGCATCATCGCGACCAGCTCGGGGGAGCCCATCAGAACATCTGGTATAGCTGGGCGAGTGGCAACCGCTCCGCCGGCGCAGGCTCGATCAGGTTGCCGTCGACGGTGATCGCGAACGTCTCCGGGTCGATGTGGATCGACGGCAGCGCGTCGTTGTTCTTCATCTGCGCCTTGCCGATATCGCGTGTGGGGCGTACGGCGAGCAGCTCGCGCCGCAGCTCGAGGCGCTCGGCCAGGCCGTTCTCGAGCGCGGCCGGAGCGACGAACGAGTACGACGTCCGCGCGCCGATCGCATCCCCGAACGCCGGCCGCATCAGCACCGGCTGCGGAGTAGGGATCGAGGCGTTCGGATCCCCGAGCGCTGCCCACGCGATCGTCCCGCCCTTGATCACCAACGCCGGGCGTACGCCGAAGAACGCCGGCTCCCATAGCGCGAGGTCGGCCAGCTTCCCCGGTTCCACCGACCCCACCAGGTGATCGATGCCATGAGCAACCGCCGGATTGATCGTGTACTTGGCGACGTACCGCCGCACCCGATCGTTGTCAGCCAGCGAGCCGATCGCCCGGCGACCGGTGTCGGTCGGCAAGCCGGTCGCCGCCACCCGGGCGCCGCCCGCTTCAGCGGCGCCGACGATGGCACGACTGCCGCCCACGGCACCGGCACTGCCCGTCGTACCGGCTCCGCCGCGCGTCGGGTCGGCGGGGCCGAGGTTCGGTGGGCCGCCGAGGTCCAGGTGGCCTCGGCGGAGTTTCATCACGTGGGCGACCTGCCAGGTTCTTGTGATGACCTCGCCGATACGGCCCATTGCCTGGGCGTCCGACGAGGTGATCGACAGGGCGCCGAGGTCGTGCAGGATGTCTTCGGCGGCGATCGTCGTCGCGCGGATGCGGGACTCGGCGAAGGCTAGGTCCTCGGGGACCTCAGGATTCAGGTGGTGGCAGACCATCAGCATGTCGAGGTGTTCGGCGACGGTGTTGACGGTGTGGGGGAGCGTCGGGTTGGTCGAACCGGGGATGACGTGCGGGTGTGCCGCGATGGAGAGGATGTCAGGTGCGTGCCCACCGCCGGCGCCCTCGACGTGGAACGCGTGGATCGAGCGGCCGGCGATCGCCGCCAGAGTTGACTCGACGAAGCCGGCCTCGTTCAGTGAGTCGGCGTGCAGGGCGACTTGCAGTCCCCAGTCGTCGGCGGCTTGTAGGGCGGCGTTGATGGCGGCCGGCGTCGATCCCCAGTCCTCGTGGACTTTATAACCGGCAGCGCCCGCGAGTGCCTGTTCGGCGAGGCCTTCGGCGCTGACGGTATTTCCTTTGCCGAGCAGCAGCACGTTCAGGGGGAAGTCATCGAGAGCACGATGCATTTGCTGGAGATGCCAGGCGCCGGGTGTGACAGTGGTCGCCTTGGAGCCCTCGCTCGGCCCGGTCCCACCGCCGACGATCGTGGTGATCCCGGACGCGCTCGCCTCATGCAGCTGCGACGGCGACAGCAGGTGGACGTGCGAGTCGATCCCACCGGCGGTGAGGATCCGGCCCTCACCTGAGATCACATCCGTCGACGGACCGATCCGCAGGTCGGGGTGGATGCCGTCGGCAATGTCCGGGTTCCCGGCTTTGCCGAGGGCAACGATCCGCGCGTCCCGGATCCCGACGTCCGCACGGACGATGCCCCACCAGTCGATCACCAGCACATTGGTGATCACGGTGTCCGGCGCACCCTCGGCGCGCGTCGTCGTCCCTTGCCCCATCGACTCGCGAATCGACTTCCCACCGCCGAACACCACCTCTTCACCGCCGACGGTCAGATCCCGTTCCACCTCGACCCACAGGTCGGTGTCACCCAGCCTCACCTGGTCGCCAACCGTCGGCCCGTACAAGGCGGCGTACGCCGCCCGCGGGATCGCAAGCACTCCCGCCCCGGCACCCGCCGCACGCGAGCTCTCGGCTGCGCCGATCGCGCCGGTCGCCGCCGAACGCGAGCTCTCGGCTGCGCCGACCGCCCCGGCATCGGCCGTAGGCGAGGCCTCGGCCGCATTTCCCGCCTCGGCGTCCGCCGTACGTGAGGTCTCGGCGGCGCCGACCGCCCCGGCGTCCGCCATGCGCAAGGTCCCGGCTGCACCTCCCATCCCGGCATCCGCCGTACGTGAGGTCTCGGCCGCGCCGACCGCCCCGGCATCGGCTGTGCGCGAGGTCTCGGCTGCACCTCCGGCCGCCGCCGGTTCACCGGCTCGGGCGTCGCCCGCAGGCTTGACCTGCAGGCCCGGTACGACGCGCCGCCCGCGCAGGGCGACCGCGGCGACCTCGCGGGAGGCACCCGGCTCGAAGCGTTGGGAGGTGCCGGCTGGGAGGTCGAGCCGGAAGCCTTCGGCGGCCTCGCGGTCGAAGGCGAGGGCTGAGTTGGCGTCGGGCAGGTGCAGGTGCGAGCCGATCTGTACGGGACGATCGCCGGTGTTGAGGATCACCAGCCGCAGCCGTTCGGACGGCGTACGGTCGGCGTTCAGTTCGATGGTGCCGGGAGCAACGCGAACCGCACCTGGGCCTTCACCTGACATGGAACAGCCTCCTCAGATGATCGGGTGGTGGATGGTCACGAGCTTGCGCCCGTCGGGGAACGTCGCCTCCACCTGAACGTCATGGAGAAGGTCCGCGACCCCCTCCATCACGTCTGTGCGGGACAGCACCGTGCGACCGGTCTCCATCAGTTCGGCGACCAGCGCACCTTCACGGGCGCGTTCGATCACCCAAGTGCTGAGCAGAGCCACGGCTTCTGGATGGTTGAGCGGAACTCCCCGGGCCAGCCGGTCGCGGGCGACCATGCCCGCGACCGACAGCAGGAGCTTCTCGACCTCGCTGGGAGTGAAGTTCATGAAGCGGGCAGAACGTGGTCGGCGACCTTGTCCGTGCTCAGGCACAGCGAGCACACGTACGCCGAGTGCGTCGCGCACGCAGCCATGTCGGGCCGCTCGTAGTCCTGACGACAGACATGACAGGTCAGTACGACGCCCGACGGGTTGCCGTGCTCGTCGAACATCGGGAGGTCGATGCCGTCGTCGGTACGGCGCAGGTAGTACCGGCCGCGAGTTGCCACAGCCAGCACCGGCGGCAGCACCAGCGCCAGACCGATCGCAACCAGCGGCGAGTAGGGCTTCAAGACCGGGCCGAGACCCCCGAAGAAGACCAGGATCGAGACCCCCGCGGCGACCGCCATCGAGACGAAGCCGACCGGGTTGACGGCGTACAGCATGCCGCGCCGGAACTCCGGCCGCAGCGGCGACAGCTTCAGCAGGTACTTGTTGAAGACGATGTCGGAGGCAACGACCACGATCCAGGCCATGCCGCAGTTGGCGTAGAAGCCGAGGATGGTGTTGAGGAAGTCGAACATGTTCGCCTCCATCAGCACCAGCGCGATCAGCAGGTTGAGCCCGAGGAAGACCAGTCGGCCTGGGTAGTGCCGGGTCAGTCGCGTGTACGAGTTCGTCCAGGCCAGCGAGCCGGAGTAGGCGTTGGTGACGTTGATCTTGATCTGGCTGATGACAACCAGTACGACGGCCAGGGTCATCGCGAGCCAGCCCGGCAGGAATCCGTTATAGATCTCCAGGAACTGGTGCACCGGCTCGTTCGCGACCGCGGCGCCGTCGGCGACGTTCGCGATCAGGTAGACGGCGAGGAACAGCCCGATCGCCTGCTTCAGCGCACCGAAGATCACCCAGCCGGGGCCGGCCAGCAGCATCGCCGACCACCAGCGGCGCGAGTTCTCCGGCGTCTTCGGTGGCATGAACCGCAGGTAGTCGATCTGCTCGGCGATCTGCGCGATCAGCGACAGGCACACTCCGGCGGCGAGCAGCATCGAGCCGATATCAGTCGCGCCCTGCCCGTTCTCGCCCTGGTAGTCGAAGAATGACGACACCGATTCGGGGTGCGACACGACCAGGTACACGAACGGCAGCACCATCAGCACCAGCCACAACGGCGTCGTCCAGACCTGCAGCGTGGACAGCACCTTCATCCCGTAGATCACCAGCGGGAAGATCACCAGCGTCGACGCGGCGTACCCGAGCCAGAGCGGGATGCCGAGCCCGAGCTCCAGGCCCTGCGCCATGATCGAGCCCTCGAGGGCGAAGAAGATGAACGTGAACGACGCGAAGATCACGTTCGTCACCACCGACCCGTAGTACCCGAAGCCGCTGCCGCGGGTGATCAGGTCGAGGTCCACGTTGTACCGCGCCGCGTAGTACGCCAGCGGTAGGCCGGTCGCGAAGATCACCACGGCGAAGATCGCGATGCCCCACAGCGCGTTCGTCGTGCCGTACGAGATGCCGATGTTCGCGCCGATCGCGAAGTCGGCCAGGTAGGCGATCCCGCCGAGCGCGGAGACACCGACCACGCCGGTCGACCACTTGCGGTAGCTGCGCGGCGCGAACCGCAGCGTGTAGTCCTCGAGCGTCTCGCGGGTCGCCGTACTGGGAGCGGGCGGATCAGTGCGCTGGTCGAGCGAGGGTTCAACGGTCATGACGAACTCCTGGCGGGCACCTTCAGGCGGGTGGTGCAGTCGATGCACCCGAATGGAAGGAACCTAGGAACCGTCTGTTACCGGCAGATGACGCAACCGCTACGTTCTTGTATTTCCATCTGGAAGCAAACCGCCGACGTTCAGTTCACGCTCGACCCTGCGCTCCGCGGCGCGCAGCCGAACGGCCACGGTCGCGCCGACCGGCGACAGCGCGGTCACGATGCGCCGCTTGTCTGCGGGGTGGACCCGGCGCAGCACCAGCCCGCGCTCGACCAGCTTGTCGACGTGCCGGGTCAGGCTCGCGGCCGGCAGGACCGCGGTCTCGGCGAGCGTCGTCATCGGCAGGCCCGGCTCCTCGTGCAGCGCCGACATCACCCGCCACTGCTCGATCGTCAGCTCGAACTCGTCGAGCTCCGGCAGCAGCCCGAGCTCGATCCGGCGCTCGGCCTGCTTCAGCAGGAGGAGCAGGCTGGTCGACATGGCCCTCCCCGGGGGTCCCTATAGCCGGTACGGCGGCGACGCCGCGGCGGGCGGCGTCTCACGGTGCGGTGAATATAACGCAGCACTCGGAATACCGGTGCCCGTTGGCCCACACTGGTCGGCATGCCAGGGACCGCGGAGGTGATCTCGATCGCCTTCGTCGTGCCGCGGCAAGGGCCGACCGGGATCTACGGCCCGTCCTGCCTCGCCTGCGGTCAGCTCGCCGTCGAGCAGCTCAACGCGCGCAACGGCATCGCGGGCCGCCAGGTCGAGCTGGTCCATGTAGACGCCGGTCGCGCGCCCGCGGTGGTTGCGGAAGAGGTCGGCCGGTTGGTCGACACCGGCCGCGTCGACGCCGTCGCCGGCTGGCACATCTCCGCCGTACGGGTTGCCCTCACGCAGCGGATCGGGGGTCGAGTCGTCTACGCGTTCGCCGCGATGCACGAAGGTCGCGACGACACCCCGGGCGTGTTCATGCTCGGAGAGCGCCCGGTCAACCAGTTGTTGCCCGCGGCCCATTGGTTGCGTGATCAGCACGGCGTCCGGCGATGGGTGGTGGTCGGCAACGACTACGTGTACCCGCGGGTGACCGGCGGAGTGGCGACTTCGGCCTTGCAGGGTTCAGGATCCGAGATCATCGGTACGTCGTACGTCCCACTCGGTACGACGGACTTCAGCGCCGTGCTGCGCGCGATCGTCCGCAGTACTGCGGACGGCGTGATCATGCTGCTGATGGGCCAGGACGCGGTCCACTTCAGTCGGCAGTTCGCCCGAGCCGGGCTGAGCGAACGGCTGGTTCGCCTGAGCCCGGCGGTCGAGGAGAACACCCTGCTCGGCGCCGGCGCGGCCGCGAACCACGGCCTGTACGCCGCCGCGGCGTACTTCGACGGCATGGCGACGGTCGAGAGCAGCGAGTTCGCACGCGACTACTACGCGCGGTTCGGAGCCTGGGCTCCGGCTCTGAACGCGGTCGGCGAGTCTTGTTATGAAGCGATCCACTTCCTGGCCCGGCTCGGCGAGGTGGCCGGCTCGGTCGCCATAACGGACGTCGCGGCGATGGGCAGCGGCCAGTTCTACAGCAGTCCGCGTGGGCTGCTGCGGCTCGACGGCAACCTGCTCGACCAGGACGTCTACCTCGCCGCGGCCGACGGCGTGCAGTTCCGGATCGAGGATCGGATCACCCGTCTCAGTTGAGTTGTGACACTCCGGTTGGTTCGCGGCGTTGAAGAGTTGAAGACGGGCAGAACTTTTTCGAGGGGTGCCAACGTCTTTGTGGGTAAGGGATGCCGATCACGCCGACCCGGAGGTGCCTTGTGCTGGCGACCACTCTGAGTCCAACTCGACAAACCCGGCTGACAGTGGGAGCTGTCGACTCGGTGACGTACCTGGCCGCTGGTGAGCTGTACGGCGGCCGGAGTTTTCTGCAGAACCCGTCATGGGCGCAGGTGAAGCCCGACTGGCGGCCCGAACTGCTTGCCTGGCGCAACGCCGACCACGAGATCGTCGGTACGGCGCTCGTGCTCTACCGCTCCGTGCCGGGGATCAAGCGCTACTTCGCCTACCTGCCCGAAGGGCCGGACATCGACTGGACCGACGCGTCGCTGGAGCGGTGGCTCACGCCGCTGATCGAGCATCTCGTCGAGGCGGGCGCGTTCGCCGTACGGGTGGGACCACCGCCTGAGCTGCGGCGCTGGAAGGCGGCCACGTTGAAGGCAGCGGCGAGTCCGTCGCTGCGGATCGGCGACGTACTGCCGGACCTGGTGGAGCCGATCGGGTCGTCGGTGAGTGATCGTCTGCGGTCGCTCGGGTGGAGCAGGTGCGGGGAGGACGGCGCCGGCGGCGATGCTCAGCCGCGGTTCGTCTTCCAGGTCCCGCTGCCCTCGCTGGACGGCGTACTGACCTCGATGAACAGCGAATGGCAGCGAAACCTCAAGAAATCGGTGCGTTCCGGGATCGAGACCCGGATCGGAGACGCGAGCGACCTGCCGGCGTTCTACACACTGCTGCAGACCACCGAGCAGCGCAACGGCTTCCGGCTCGGGCGGTCGCTCGGTTATTACGAGCGCCAGTACGAGGCGCTCAACGCCGAGGCCGACGGGCGGATGAGGTTGTATCTGGCGTCGTACGAGGGTGAAGTGCTGGCCGCGCACACGATGAACGTGGTCGGGCGCCGGGTCTGGTACCAGACGGGCGCGTCGGCGAGCCATCGGCGCGATGTCCGGCCGAGCCACGCGTTGCAGTGGCGGATGATGCAGGACGCGTTCAAGCACGGCGCCGCGTACTACGACATGCGCGGGATCTCGGACTGTCTCGATCCGGAGCGGCGCGAGTTCGGGCTGCTGCGGTGGAAGCTCGGGACCGGCGGCGACGTGGTCGAGACGCTGGGGGAGTGGGAACTGACTCTCCCCGGCGTCGTCAACCAGACGCTGCACCACGCGATGCGGCGTTACCGGGCGCGGTGAACCCGTCCGACGTAGCCGTCGGGGCGGATCAGCAGTTCGTCGCCGTCGTGGGCGTCGTAGAAGGTGAAGGCATCGGCTGAGGTGTAGGCCTCGCCGGTCGGGGTGTGGGCGATGTCGACGGTGTGGGGGTGGTCGGAAGGGCCGGTCGGGCTGAAGCGGAGCAGGGTCTCGTGCGGGCCGCTGAACAGCTCGAAGAGACGGGTCTTGTTGCCCTGGGCATCGAGGAGCGGCGAGTCCGGAGCGCGGTCGCCGGTGGTCAGGACGGCCGTGTCGTCCAGGTCGCGGTAGGTGATGTCCAGCTGCTGGGTGTCCCGGCCGCGTTCGTGGGCGCGCTCGTCGCCGTCCTGGTACTTCTTCATCAGGCCGGTGCTGATCCCGAGCACCCGCTCGGCGTTGGTCCGGCGCTCGGTCTCGTACGTCGCGAGAACCTCCTCGTTGCCGCTGGCAAGTTTCCAGCCGAGGTTGTACGCGTCCTGGATCCCGGTGTTGAGGCCCTGGCCGCCGGTCGGCGGGTGCACGTGCGCCGCGTCGCCGGCCAGGAACACCCGGCCGTCGCGGAATCGCTCGGCGAGCCGGATGTTCGGCCGCCAGATCGTCGACCAGGTCAGGTCGCGGAGCTTCGCGACCCCCGGGCCGGCGTACCGGTCGACCAGCTCCTGCAGGGTTTCCAGGGTCGGGTCGATGTGGTCGTCGTCGAGCGGCGTACCGAACTGGAACTGGTCGCCGCCGGACAGTGGGGTCATGACGACGCCGAACATCGGGTTGGTGCCCTGTGCGAACCAGTACCCGAAGTCGTGGTCGAGCCCGTCGGCCGCGACATCCCCGAGCAGCATCCGGATCGACTCGTCGGTGGTGCCGACGAACGGGATGCCGAGCGTCTTGCGGACCGTGCTGCGGCCGCCGTCCGCGCCGACCAGGTAGTCGACGGTCACGCTCTCGCCGGTGGAGAGCGTCGCGGTCACCGCGTCCGGGGTCTGGGTGAAGTCCTGCAGCGCCGTGCCGAGCTCCACCTGCACGCCGTACGACGCGAGCTTGGCGCGCAGGATCGCCTCGATCCGGGACTGGCCGAGCATCCGCGCGTTCGGGTACGGCGCGTCCGGGGTCGGCTCGACGACCGGCGCCATCCGGCGTTCCTGGACGAACTGGCCGTCGATGATCACCTTCATCGCGGGCATCGGAATGCCCTGGGCCATCACCTCGTCGAGCACGCCGAGGTCCTCGAACACCTCCATCGTCCGCGGCTGCAGGCCGTCGCCGCGCGATCCCTCGAAGTACTCCGTCGCCTGGTCGACCAGCCGCACCGCGATCCCGCGGCGGGCCAGGTCGATGGCCAGCGTCAGCCCGGTCGGTCCGGCGCCGGCGATCAGTACGTTCATGACCTTCTCCATTTCACTGAATTATGATTCACTGAATCTGGATTCAGTGTGGACGTCGCTAGGCTTCGCTGTCAAGGAGGTGGTCGTGGTGCTGACGGGAAGTCGCCAGGAGAAGGCGGCCGGGACCGAGGCCGCGCTGAAGCAGGCCGCGCGTCAGGTGTTCGCCGAGCGCGGGTACCTGAACACCAAGATCACCGACATCACCGCGGCGGCCGGGCGGGCGACCGGCTCGTTCTACAACCACTTCGCGGGCAAGGAAGAGCTGCTCGAAGCGCTGCTGACCGACATGCTGGCGACCGCCGACGAGGCGGTGATCGAGGATGCGACGCACTCCGCGGACTTCAGCCAGCGCTCGTCGATCCGGTGGCACGTGGCCGCGTTCTGGGGTTTCTACCGGGCACACCTACCGGAGATGGTTGCGCTCAAGCAGGCCGCGATGGTTGACCCCGCGCTCGGCCTGCGGCTGCAGCAGTTGATGGACGACGACCGGGCGCACATGGTCGAGCACTTCGCCCACCTGCCGACGCCGCCCGCCGACCCGACCCCGCACATCTCCGCGATGAACGCGCTGCTGGAAGGCTTCGCCTACCAGTGGCTGGTCGTCAACGCAGCGGCCGGCCGCACGATCGCGGACGAGGAAGCGATCGATCTACTCACCGATCTGCTGCACCACGGATTTGCAGGAAGCTGACTGCTACTCCTCTGGCGGCGGCGGTTCCTCCGCGCCTTCCCGTTCGTCGCGGTCGGCCCACTCAAGCAGCGTGTCCAGCGTGTACGGGTTGTCGTCGATCGTCTCGTGCAGGTCACCGAGCTCGGCGAACCGCGCCGGGACCGTGGCGATGGTGAACTCGCGTGGTTCGACGTCGTCGAGCTCGTCCCAGCGGATCGGCGTCGAGACGGTTCCCTCGGGGTTACCGCGGACCGAGTACGCCGCGGCGATCGTGTGATCCCGTGCGTTCTGGTTGAAGTCCACGAACAATTTTCGAGGGTCACGGTCCTTGCGCCACCACGTCGTCGTGACGTCCTCCGGCGCCCGTCGTTCCACCTCGCGGGCGAACGCGAGCGCAGCACGCCGTACGTCGGTGAAGCCGTGCTCGGGCTTGATCCGGACGTACACGTGCAGGCCGGAGCCGCCGGAGGTCTTCGGGTAGCCGACCGCGCCGAGCTCGTCGAGCAGCTCGTGGGTCACGTGCGCGACCCGTCGTACGCGGTCGAACGGGCAGTCCGGCATCGGGTCGAGGTCGATCCGCCACTCGTCGGGCTTCTCGGTGTCGGCGCGGCGGCTGTTCCACGGGTGGAACTCGACGGTCGACATCTGCACCGCCCAGGCGACGTGCGCGACCTCGGTGACGCACAGCTCGTCGGCGGTCCGGTTGTAGCGCGGGAACTTCACCCGCACGGTCTCCATCCAGTCCGGCGCACCGTGCGGCAGCCGCTTCTGGTGCACCTTCTCGCCCGCGACGCCCTCGGGGAACCGGTGCATCATGCACGGCCGTTCCCGCAGCGCGCGCACGATCCCGTCGTCGACCGACAGGTAGTACTTCACCAGGTCGAGCTTGGTTTCGCCGCGCGCCGGGAAGTAGATCCGGTCCGGATTCGAGATCCGCACCGTCCGCTCCCCGACCTCGAGCTCGATCGCCGGCGACTTGCTCTTGGCAGCCTTCTTCCTGGCCGCACCCGTGGACCCCGCTGAGGACTCCGCCATACGGCCAACCTAACCGCCGGAGGGGACAACGAGCACGCACCACCCAGCGGACGTCTACCCGGGACCTCGAACACCCACCCGGGACCGTGAACAACAAATAGCCTGTTCAAGCCCCCGATGACCTGTTCAAAGTCCCCGGACCCGCCCCCGCTCAGACCAGGCGGGTCAGCCAGCTCCGGTCGTCGGGGATCCGGCCGTACTGGAGGTTGAGAAGAGTCTTGCGGAGCGTGGCGGTGATCGGGCCGACGCCGTGGTTGACCGTGTGGTCGCCGATGACGACCTCGTCGTCGGGCCAGGCGAGACGGCCGATCGGGGTGATGACGGCCGCCGTACCGGAGGCGAAGACCTCGGTGATGTCGCCGGAGCGGACGCCGTCGCGCCACTCGTCGGCGGAGACGCGGCGCTCGACGACCGTGTGGCCGAGGTCGCGGGCCAGGTCGATCACCGACGTCCGGGTGACGCCCTCGAGGATCGAGCCGGACAGCTCGGGCGTGACGATCGAGCCGTCGGAGTGCACGAAGAACAGGTTCATGCTGCCGATCTCCTCCAGCCATCGGCGCTCGACCGCGTCGACGAAGGCGACCTGGTCGCAGCCGTTGGCGACCGCTTCGGCCAGCGCGGCGAGGCTGGCGGCGTAGTTCCCGCCGCACTTGGCCGCGCCCGTGCCGCCGGGAGTCGCGCGGATCGACGAGGTGGTCAACCAGATCGACACCGGCTTGGGGCCGGTCTCGAAGTACGCACCGGCCGGTGACGCGATCACGCCGAACAGCACCTCGTTGGCCGGGCGCACACTCAGTGCGGCCTCGGTGGCGATCATGTACGGCCGCAGGTACAGGCTGCTCTCACCGGAGCCCGTCGCCGGCACCCAGGCCTCGTCGACGGTCAGCAGCGCGCGCAGTGCGGCGATGAAGTCCTGCTCCTCCACCTGCGGCAGCGCGAGCCGCCGCGCGCTCCGGCGGAAGCGGGCCGCGTTCAGCTCCGGCCGGAACGACCAGACCGAGCCGTCCTCGTGCCGGTACGCCTTCAGCCCTTCGAAGATCTCCTGCGCGTAGTGCAGTACGGCGGCCGCCGGGCTCACCTTGAGCGGTGCGTACGCCGTGACCTTCTGGTCGAACCAGCCGCGGTCCGCCGACCAGTTCGCCAGCACCATGTGGTCGGTGAAGGCCTGACCGAAGCCGGGTTTGTCCAGCACCGCCGTCCGGGCCGCCGTGCTGGCCGGATCGCTCCGCAGCTCCAGCTGGAACTCCCACGCGTCTGTCACTGCCACTGCACCGTCTGCTGTCGTCACTCTCGGCACGCTACCCCTGCTCCTCCCCGGCGCTCGACCCGCTGCCCACACTCCGACCCGCGAACGGTCGACGCCGCAGGAGCTCCCGGTAGTCCCGCACTGCCGGCCTGGTCAGCTCCTTGCCCTGTACGGCGGCCAGCACTCGGCCGCCCGCGTCGTACAAGGCCGGGCTGTGCCACTGGTCCTCCAGCTCGACCAGGGTCCGCATCGCCATCGCCAACCCGGTCGAGACGTCGCCGTCCACCACCAGGCACTCCGCCAGCAACAGCCGAAGCTCAGCCCCCTCGCGGCGCCGCTCAGCCGGGCACAGCCCGAGCGCCCGGTCCAACGCCACGTACGCCGACGCCGTGTCCCCCAGCACGGTGTGCACGAAGCTCTCCATGCTGGGCGGCTCGTACGCCGTCCAGCCGAACACCGAGCCCGAGCTGTCGATCCCGCCCGGCAGCAAGCGCACCGCCTGCCGAGCCTCCTCAGGTCGACCGAGCACAGCCAGCAGCCGAGCCTGCGCAGCAAGAGCGCGAGCCTGGTCCCGTGGGTGCTCGGCCAGGGTGAGCGCGTCGACTCCCAACTCCAGCAGCTCGGCCCCACCGGAGTCGGTCGTGCTGATCACCTGCCAGCTCCTTGCCTGGCTGGCGATCCGACCCGAGCCAGAACTGTCGGCGGTCGCACGGGCGGTCCGCCACCAGCGCTCGGCGGCGCGGGACCTGCCCGAGGAAGAGAGCGTCAGTGCGATCAGTACGGCGAACTCAGCGGCAGGAACGGCGAGCTCAGCTGCGTCGGAGCCGGCCGCACGGTGCAGGAGCTCGAGGTCGACGGTCAGCTCAGGCAGCAGGTCCGCAGCCGGCGTGAGGCTGAAGGCACTCGCGTAGGCAGCAGTCACCGTCGACCACTCGGCTCCCGCCGACGACCGTACGAACGCTTCGGTCACGCCGTGCCGCACAGCCTCCAGCAGCTGCCCACCTTGTACTGCGGGGAGCGGCCGGGCCTGACGGTCCCGCTGGAAGGCTTGGGTGAGCGTGCCGGCACCGGCCAGCTCCCGGTCGCACAGGTGGGCCAGGTGGGCGGAGCCCGGGCGGCGGCCTCGTTCCACCTGGGAGAGGTAGCTGTGGTCGTAGCCGACGCGGGTTGCCAGTTGGCGCAGGCTCAGGGCGGCTGCCTGGCGGCACCTCCTCAGCTGGACGCCGAACGGTTCCAGTGCTGTCTCGGCCACAGGTCCTCCCCCCACTGCTCACGCCCGGTGGTTGCGGTGCGTGTCCGAACGCTACAAGGGTCTACCGACAGAAAGTGGGCACAGCGAGCACACCCGAGGAGCTGGGGGCTGTGGGCTGTTCGGAGAGCCCACAGATCACACCTGGTAGGGTAAGTGGGCGGTGGTGAGACTTGGTGGTGTGGACCGGCAGGGGATGACACGGGGGATGTCACAGCAGGGGCCGCCGCGGGCCTTCTGGCTGGTGCGGTCCGACGGTGGTGGCGCGGTGGCGGAAGGGGTGCTGTGGGGGGATGGGGTGGTGGCCGTGCGGTGGTGCGGGCAGGGGACCGCTGTCTCGGTGTGGTCGGGCGGACTGGACGCGTTGCTCGCCGGACACGGCCGGGCCGGCAGCACCGAGGTGCGGTGGAGCGAGCAGCCCCGGCCACCCGACGTACAGGAGGAAGAGCCCCTGCGTGGTCAGGCCGACGAGCCCGTACGGCGGCCGCTGCCGTACCTGCCGGCTCCTGGAGTGGACGGCCGGTGCGTGCGCTGCGGCGGGTGCTGGCCGTGCCTGGAGTGTGGCTTCTGACGAGACAACGCTGTCAGCTCGTCGCGCCCGCGGTCTACTCTGAGCTGTCAGAACAGAATCGTGCACGAAATCTGGAGTGGTGGGGTGCAGGAACAGGTGGAGGGGCCGGCGCCGGTTCGCACCGATCCGCTGGACGAGCTCGACGAGCAGTTGGCCAGGCTGCGCAGTGTGGCCGACGAGCTGCGGGGGTCGCGCGGCAAGCCGGTGCTCACCGGCAATCAGGTGGAGCTGATCGAGGACGGACCGACCCTGCTGCGGGCGTACGAGCAGCTGCAGGAGGACGCGGTCCGCGAGGTTCGCGTGCTCGACCGCCCGCCGTACGTGACGCCGCCGTCGACCCAGCAGGCGCTGGAGCTGGAGCGACTCAAGGCGGGCATCGGCTACCGCGCGATCTACGGCACCGAGGTGTTCGAGAGCGAAGACATCATGGGCGTGCTGCCCGAGCTGCAGGCGGCGGGGGAGCGCAGCCGGGTGCTGGCCCAGATCCCGCTGAAGATGGCGGTCGGCGACGACGACACCGCGCTGATCGGCCTGACCAAGCGGTCGCCGTCCGAGCAGCACCTGCTGATCCGCTCGTCCGGACTGCTCGAAGGGCTGATCGCGACGTTCGAGATGCTCTGGGCGCTGGCGATCCCGATGCCCGCGCTGCCGTTCGACGGCGACTTCCACGGGCTGCGGCCGCACGACCGCGACATCCTGCTGCTGCTCGCCGGCGGTGCGACCGACGACATGATCAGCCGCCGGCTGCGGATCAGCCCGCGGACGACGCAGCGTCGCGTGCGCGCGCTGATGGAGTCGCTCGGCGCGCAGACCCGCTTCCAGGCCGGCGTACAGGCTGCTCGGCGTCGCTGGATCTGAGTGACGCAGCTCACTCGGCAGCCTGGGTAGCATTTTGCTATCGAGGGGTGTTCAGCTGAGCATGACCACTCTCGAACTCCCCGCCACCCTCGCGCACCGGCGAAAAGCCAAGCCCCTCAGCCGCCGGGCCAGCTTCTGGACCGCCGCCGCGGTCGCCGCGATCAGCCTGTGGACCAGCGCGGCCCCCACCACGGCGTACCCGCTCTACGCCAAGACGTGGCACCTGACCCCAACCGCCACGACCGCGATCTTCGCCGTCTACCCGGTCGTCCTGGTCGCGTTCCTGCTCGTCTTCGGTCAGCTGTCCGACTACATCGGCCGCCGCGCGACCATGCTGTACGGCGTCGGCGCGATGCTCGCCGGAGTGCTGCTCTTCGCGGTCGCACCGTCGGTCAGCTGGGTGTACGCCGGCCGCGCGCTGATGGGCGCCGGTGTCGGCATGGCCCTGACCGCGGCCACCGCCGCAGCGGTCGAGTTCAGCGCCGAAGGCAAGGCGTCCCGCGCCTCCTCGGTGGTCACCGCCGCGACAGCCGCCGGGCTCGCGCTCGCGACGATCGTCGGTGGCGGCCTGATCCAGTACGCGCCGCTCCCGCTGCACCTCGACTTCTGGGTCCTGCTCGCGGTGATCGTCGGCCTGCTCGGCTTCATCTGGCGCCTCCCTCGCCACACCAAGGACGAGAGCCGCGGCAAGTGGCGCCCGCGCCCGATCGCCGTACCGCAAGGCATCCGCACCCTGTACGCCGGAGCCGCCGCCGCTGTCACCACGGCGTACGCGTTCGGCTCGGTCTTCCTGGCGCTCGGCGCCCAGATCGCCCAGCAGCTGATCGGCACCAAGAACGTCTTCACCATCGGCCTGATCCTGTCGATCACGTCGGCGATGATCGGCCTGACTGCGATCGTCGCGCGCCGCTTCCCGCCGCGTCGACTGGTCCTCGTCGGTGCCGTGATCACGCTCGGCGCCCTGGCTCTGCTCGAGTACTCGGCCCGCGCGCACTCGCTGTCGATCTTCCTGGTCACCACCGGGCTGGCCGGCATCGCGTACGGCCTGCTGTTCTCCGGCGGACTCGGCCTGATCAACGCGCAGGCCCCGGCCCACCACCGTGGCGGGACGATCGCCGCGGTCTACCTGGTCGCCTACATCTTGCAAGGCGCCATCGCGCTGGCGCTCGGTATCGTGGCGACGGCGTCCGGACTCGGTACGGCGTTGCTGCTCGGCACGATCGTGATCGGCACGCTGGGCCTGCTCGTGCTCACCGTCGCCGGCGTCGTACCGGCACTGCAGAAGTCCGCGCAGCAGAAGTCCGCGCAGCAGAAGTCCGCGCTGCAGAAGTCCACCCTGCAAAGGAGTTAGGCAAGAGATGAGCCCGCAGACCAAGGTCCGGCCGGTGCCGAACTGCTCGATCGCCCGCGCGGTGGACATCGTGGGCGATCGCTGGGCTTTCCTGATCGTGCGCGAGGCGCACTTCGGGTCGACCAAGTTCGCGGAGTTCCGCCAGGTGCTGGGGATCGCGCCGAACATCCTGACCAGCCGGCTGATCGCGCTGGTCGAGGGCGGCATCCTCGAGAAGCGGGACTACCGCGACGAGGGTGAGCGCGTGCGGTCGTCGTACCACCTGACCGAGGCGGGCGAGGATCTCAAGCTGGTCCTGGCCGCGCTGCAGCAGTGGGGTGATCAGCACGTCCCGCGAGCTGATGGGCCGACCGTGCTCCGGCGGGACACGGCCAACGGAGGGTTGGTCTCGGTGGGCTTCATCGATGAAGAAGGAAAAGCAGTACCGGAGGACGAAGTGGTCTTCGAGCCGGTGCCAGGCGGTCCGTCCGACCGCAGTACCTGGCGGTAAACACAGCGGGCCCGGTCACCAAAGACCGGGCCCGCCGCAGTTTTCAGTTGATCGTGACGACAGTCCCGGCCCGGTTCGGGAACTCGACGAAACCGGTGGAGCGCTGGTCGGTCGGCAGTCCCGACCACGAGGCCGTGACCTGGAACGGCTTGCCCGCCGCAGGTGCCTTCGTCGGCGTCACCGCGAGCGAGCTGCCGCCGGTGACCACATTGGTCTGCATCGTGTACGCCGTGGTGTCGGCGCCGGGCGGGTTGGTCAGGGTGATCGCGAGGACACCCCACACGCCGGGCTCCGGCGCGGACAGCGTGGCCGAGGCCTGGTTGGATCCGTCGCCCTGGAAGGACAGCGCCTGCATCTGGCCGTTCACGACCTTGTAGAGCACGAGCCAGATGCTGCCGGCCGGGTCGACCGTCTTGATGTTCCACTGCACGGCCTTGGTGGCGGCCGTGACGGTGACCGGGTAGTTCGGCAGGTCGGCGTCAGCGGCGCCGGCCGGGACGGACCCGGGGACGGCAGGCGCGGAGACCACGCCGTACGCCTTGATCGGCAGGCCCGACGTACCGGCCGTGGCCTCGAAGGACGCGCTGCCGGAAGCACCGGAACCCTTCACCTCGGTCGGCGTGACGGCAGACGTTGGCTTGACCACGATCGGGCTGCGGACGGACGTGTTGGCGCCCGACCAGGTGAGCCAGCCGTTGGTGGAGACGTTCGACAGACCGCTGTCCAGCGTGAGCTTGACCGTGAAGGACTTGGTCTGGCCGGCCTGCAGGTTCAGGATCGACGGCGTGACGACGGCCTTCATGCCCGGCACCGACACGGTCGCCCGGTAGAGGCCACCGGTCACCGCGGTCACCCGGCGGGTGATCGTCTGCGTGCCGACCAGTTGGCCGACCGCGATCGACGGCGTGTTGTAGTTGCTCGGGGCAATCGCCGGTACGCCGGTGCCGGTGTCGACGCCGTTGCCTTCCAGGTAGCCGAGCCAATCGGCGTCACCGGAGTCGTAGACCAGGCCGGGGGAGAGCATCTTCGACGGCTGGACCTCACCGGCGCCGCGGGCGAACGGGTCGTTGTTGACCGAGCCGTCGGCCTTCTTGACGTCGCTGGTGGTCGTCATCAGCGCCGACTTGACCATCATCGGCGTCCAGTCGGGGTGCTTGGCCAGGTAGAGCGCGGCCAGGCCGGCGATGTGCGGAGCGGCCATCGACGTCCCCGAGTAGAAGGCGAAGCTGTGACCGTCGTTCGACGGGGGAGCGACCGCGGCGAGCACGTTCACACCCGGTGCGGCGAGGTCCGGCTTGAGCAGGTTGCCGTTGCTGGACAGGGACGGGCCGCGCGAGGAGAAGTCCGCGATCTGCGGGTACGCCGTCTTGACCGAGGTCTGGTTGCCCTGGACGAACTGAACGGTGGCGCCCGGCGTACCGGCGTACGTCTTGACCGACAGCGAGCCAGGCGTGTTCAGGTGGATGGTCGGGACCGAGTGCGAGTCGGCGACCATGTCCTGATCGGTGAGGTTGAGCAGGACCATGCCGACACCGCCGGCGCGCTTGACCTCGGCCGACTTGTCGACACGAGCGCCGACGCCGCGGTCGCAGACCACGACCTTGCCGGCCACCAGTGCGGAGTCGAGCGTGTTCGGCAGGCACTGCGAACCGTCGTACTCGGTGCTGGCCGTGGTCTTCGCGGCTGCCCCGGTGACGAGAGGCTTGCTGGACAGCGAGCCGGCCAGGCTGGTGCTGAGCCCGGCGTACTTCTCACCGTTGCCCAGGACAACAGTCGACTCGTACGGCGCGACGGTGCTGGCCGCGACCGTGGTCACCCACGGGGAGGTGTTGTCCAGCGTCGACTCGTACGGGCCGGAGTTGCCGCCGGCGGCCGAGACGAAGATGCCGGCCGACGCGGCCGACAGGAACGCCAGCTGGACCGGGTCGACGTGCGAGGACTCGAACATCGAGCCGACCGAGTAGTTGATCACGTCGACGCCGTCGGCGACGGCCTGGTCGATCGCGGCCAGGATGTCGGAGGTGTAACCGCCCGAGCCGACGTCGTTCTTGCCGGTCCACAACGCCTTGTAGACGGCGATCTTGGCGGCCGGCGCGACCCCGGAGATGGTGCCGAAGTTGATGCCGCTCTCGGCGACGTCCACGCCGGCCCGGCCGGCCGCGGTGGTCGCGGTGTGCGTGCCGTGGCCGCCACCGTCACGCGGCGAGGCCCAGTCGTCGCGGGCCTCGGGCGGCGTGGCGCCGAGCCAGCCGTCGCCGAAGAACTTGGCGCTGATCAGCTTGGTGTTGCACAGGTCGGCGGTGAAGTCCTCGCCGGCCTGGCACGAACCGGTGAAGTCGTTGCCGTCGGCCTTGTGCATCACGATGCTGTCGCCGGAGCGGTACGGCTTGTACGGGTCGGCCGCGGTCGGCTTGCTGCCGAGCTTGGGGCCGGACACCGAGGCGCTCTCGGGCCAGATGCCCGTGTCGACGACGCCGACGACGACGCCCTTGCCGGCTTCGGCGTTGCCGCCGAGGGCCTTCCACACACCGGCGTTGCCGGACAGCTTGAGGAAGTCCGCGGGCTTCTTGTCGTCCAGCGTCTTGTGCAGCTGGTCCGGAGTGACAGCCAGTACGCCGGGCGTCTTGGCGAGGGCCGCGGCCTGCTGGCCGGTGAGGTCGGCCCGGAACGCGTTGATCGCGGTCGTGTAGTGCCGGGACGCCGTCGCGCCGACCTTGGCCGCGATCTGGTTGTGGCGGCCCTGCAGGTAGGTGCCGTAGCGCTTCGCGTCGGGGCCGGCGGCGTCGACCTTCTTGCCCTTGGCGGGCTTCGTGGCCTTCAGGCCGGAGACGCCACCGGAGTAGGTCGCCAGCGGCTTGTCGGCAAGCGTCACGACGTACTTGCCAGGCGCGAACTTCGGGAGCTGCAGCGCGCTGGACAGGTTGTCAGGAGCGGCCGATCCGGGTGACGGATCGGTGAGTGCAGCGTTGCCGGCGGGTGCGGCGAACGCGGCCGAGGTGAGGACGGCGGCCGCGATCAAAGCGGTCCGGCGACGCAGGGACAGGTGGTTCACGCAATGCCTCCAAGGGTGCGGCTTGGTCGGCGAGATCCTGCCAATCCTTGCCGCCCGGCACACGGTTTTGGCTGCATGTAGCCACTGACGGGAAACCGCCAGTGACCCGTCGGCAACCGGACAGCGTCGGTAAGCCGACAACCGTGGCGCATTGACGCCCTACTTCTGAAAGCTCTCTACTTTATTCATGCGCTCCCGATTGTTTGCGGTCCTTCTGCTCGTCGTGAGCGGACTCGTGGTCGCGTCCCCCGCCCAAGCAGCCAACATCCTGACCAACCCCGGCTTCGAGAGCGGCTCACTGAGTGGCTGGACCTGCTCCGGCGGCTCAGTGGTCTCCAGCCCGGTCCGGACCGGCAGTCACGCCCTGCAGGGCGGAGTGACGAGCTCCGACACTGGCCAGTGCAGCCAGGCGGTCGCCGTACAGCCCAGTACGGCGTACACGCTGTCGGCCTGGGTCCGCGGCTCCTACGTCTACCTGGGCGTGACCGGCGGCGCCTCCACCTGGACGCCGTCGGCCTCCGGCTACACCCAGCTGACGGTCTCCTTCACCACGTCGGCCTCGCAGACCTCCGCGCAGATCTACCTGCACGGCTGGTACGGCCAACCGGCGTACCAGGCGGACGACGTGAGTCTGGACGGTCCCGGCGGCACCCCGCCGACTCAGGGCGCTCCCAGCGTGCCCGGCACGCCGTCGGTCACCAGCACCACCAACAGCGCGATCGGCCTGACCTGGGGAGCCTCCACCGGCACGGTGACTGGCTACCGCGTCTACGAGGGCTCCAGCGTGGTCAAGACAGTCACGGGCACCAGCACGACGGTCGACGGGCTCAGTGCATGCACTAGCCACAGCTACTCGGTTGCGGCGTATAACGCTCAAGGCGAGTCGGCCAAGAGCAGTCTGGCCAGTGCAACCACTACCGGCTGCGCCAGCACCGGACTGCCCAAGCACGCGCTGATCGGCTACCTGCACGCCAGCTTCGCCAACGGGTCCGGCTACGTCCGGATGGCCGACATCCCGGCGCAGTGGAACATCATCAACCTGTCCTTCGGCGAGCCGACCTCGGTGACGTCGGGCGACATCCGGTTCAACCGCTGCCCGGTCGCGGAGTGCCCGAACGTCGAGAGCGACGCCGAGTTCCTGGCCGCGATCAAGGCCAAGCAGGCCGCCGGCAAGAAGGTCCTGCTCTCGATCGGCGGCCAGAACGGCCAGGTCCAGTTGACGACGACGGCGGCCCGCGACGCGTTCGTGAGCTCGGTCGGTTCGATCATCGACCGCTGGGGCCTGGACGGTCTGGACGTCGACTTCGAGGGCCACTCGCTCTACCTGAACCCCGGCGACACGAACTTCCGCAGCCCGACCACCCCGGTCGTGGTCAACCTGATCTCGGCGCTGAAGACCCTCAAGGCCCGGTACGGCGCGAACTTCGTGCTGACGATGGCCCCGGAGACGTTCTTCGTCCAGGTCGGCTACCAGTTCTACGGCGGCAACGGCACGGGCGACAACCGGACCGGCTCGTACCTGCCGGTGATCCACGCACTGCGCGACGCGCTGACCGTCCTGCACGTCCAGGACTACAACTCGGGTCCGGTGATGGGTCTGGACAACCAGTACCACACCATGGGCGGCGCGGATTTCCACATCGCGATGACCGACATGATCAAGGCCGGCTTCCCGGTCTCGACCACCGGCCAGACCTTCCCGGGTCTGCGCGAGGACCAGATCGCCTTCGGCCTGCCGGCCGCCGTCAGCGCCGGGAACGGCCACACCGCCCCCGCGGCCGTTCACCAGGCGCTCGACTGTCTGGTCAAGGGCCAGAACTGCGGCGGCTACAGCCTGCGCGGCGGCGCCAGCCCGTCGTTCCGGGGCCTGATGACGTGGTCGATCAACTGGGACAAGTACTACAACTGGGAGTTCCAGAACAGCCACGCGCCGTACCTCGCGGCGCTGCCGTGACCCGGTGACATCCCGGCGCCCGGTCAGCCTGTGGAGGAATCGCTCCCACAGTTGGCCGGGCGCTGGTATGAAAGAGGCATGACAGCGTCGACTTCCCGCCCGGTGATCATCACCGTGGACGACGATCCCGGGGTGTCCCGGTCGATTGCCCGTGACCTTCGCCGCCGGTACGGCGAGGAGCACCGGATCGTCCGGGCCGAGACCGGTATGCAGGCGCTCGAAGCGCTGCGCGAGCTGAAGCTGCGCGGCGAGCCGGTCGCGCTGCTGCTGGCCGACTACCGGATGCCCCAGATGACCGGCATCGAGTTCCTGGAGCAGGCGATGGACCTGTTCCCGCTCGCCCGCCGGGTGCTGCTGACGGCGTACGCCGATACCGACGCGGCGATCCAGGCGATCAACGTCGTCGACCTCGACCACTACCTGCTCAAGCCGTGGAACCCGCCGGAAGAGAAGCTCTACCCGGTGGTCGACTCGATGCTGGACCTGTGGAAGTCGACCCCGGAGCCGTCCACCGACGAGACCCGGGTGATCGGCCACCGCTGGTCGGCGCCGTCGTTCGCGGCCCGTGACTTCCTGGCCCGCAACGCCGTGCCCTACCGCTGGTACGGCGTGGACGACGACGAGAGCAAGCGGCTGCTCGAGGCCGCCGGTGTGGACGGCGCGACCCTTCCGGTCGTGATCACCTCGGACGGCACGGTCATGGTCGCGCCGACCGAGGCCGAGCTGGCCGCCAAGGTCGGACTGTCCACCTCACCGGCGGAGGCCTTCTACGACCTCGTCGTGGTCGGCGGTGGGCCCGCCGGACTCGGTGCAGCCGTGTACGGCGCCAGCGAGGGGCTGCGGACTGTCCTGGTCGAGCAGCTGGCGACCGGTGGCCAGGCCGGCCAGTCCAGCCGGATCGAGAACTACCTGGGCTTCCCCGACGGGGTGTCCGGCGCGCAGCTGACCGACCGGGCCCGGCGGCAGGCGGTCCGCTTCGGCGCCGAGCTGCTGACGGCCCGTCAGGTGGTCGGGCTGGACACGCTCGGCTCCGCGCGGCGGCTGACGTTCTCCGACGGCAGCGAGATCTCCGCGCACTCGGTGATCCTCGCGACCGGCGTCGCGTACCGGACGCTCCAGGCGCCGGGAGTCGAGGACCTGTGCGGCCGCGGGATCTACTACGGTTCCGCGACCACCGAGGGCCCGAGCTGCGTCGGCCAGGAGATCTACATCATCGGCGGGGCGAACTCGGCCGGTCAGGCCGCGGTCTACTTCAGCAACCATGCGAAGCGCGTGCATATGCTGGTCAGAGGGCCATCGCTCGAGGCGACCATGTCGTCGTACCTGATCAACCAGATCGACGCCATCGACAACATCGAGGTGCACACCTGCACGCAGGTGGTCTCCTGCAAGGGGTCGGACCACCTCGAGGTGCTGACCCTGCAGAACAGCTCGACCGGAGAGACGCGGGAGGTGAACTCGGAGTGGTTGTTCGTGTTCATCGGCGCCGCACCCCGGACCGACTGGCTGCCGGGCAACCTGCAGCGCGACGACCGGGGGTTCGTGCTGACCGGTCCCGACCTGCACGGGAAGCCGGCGGGCTGGTCGCTGGAGCGGGAGCCGTACCACCTGGAGACGTCCATGCCGGGCGTGTTCGCGGCGGGCGACGTCCGGGCCGAGTCGGTCAAACGGGTCGCCTCGGCGGTCGGCGACGGAGCCATGGCCGTGACCTTGGTGCACCGATACCTGGAGATGCTGTGACGAAGGAGACGGTTCGATGAGCGCGGAGGCTGTGCCCGAGTCGCAGCGGATCAGCAACGACGAGCTGCGCACGCTGTTCCTGTTCGAGAGCCTGACCGACGAGCAGCTGTCCTGGCTGGCGCGCGAGGGGACCGTCGAGTCGTACGAGGACGGCGTCGTCTTCACCGAGGGCGACGAAGCGGTCTGCTGCTACATCCTGCTGACCGGTGGGCTGCGGATGTGCAAGCTGTCGCACGGCGAAGAGGTCGAGATCAACCGCAGCACCCAGCGCGGCGTGTACGCCGGTGCGGTGACCGCGTTCCTCGGCGCCGACGAGCGCAAGTCGTACAACGCGACCATGCGGGTGCTCGAGCCGTCGACGTTCTTCGTGATCACCGCCGAGACGATGGCCACGATGATGAACCAGTGGTTCCCGATGGCGGTGCACCTGATCGACGGGTTCGTCCAGGGCATGCGGCGGACCAACGAGACGATGGGAGAACGGGAGCGGCTGCTGGCGCTCGGTTCGTTGTCGGCGGGTCTGACGCACGAGCTGAACAACCCGGCGGCGGCCGCCGTACGGGCTTCGGCGACGTTGCGGCAGCGCGTGGCCGGGATGCGGTCGAAGCTGGGCATGCTGGCCGACGGCACGCTGGACGCGACCAAGCTGCACGAGATCGTCGAGCTGCAGGAGGCCGCGGTCGAGCGGCTGGCCAAGACCGTCGGCAAGGAGGTCTCGCCGCTGGAGCTGTCCGATGCCGAGGACACCTTGGCGGACTGGCTCGACGACCACGACGTCCGGGCGAGCTGGGACGTCGCGCCGGTGCTGGCCGCGGCCGGCCTGGACGTGCCGTGGATGGAGAACGTGCTGACCGCGGTCGGCCCGGACTACCTCGAAGGCGCTGTCCGTTGGCTGATGTACACGGTCGACACCGAGTCGCTGATGAACGAGATCGACGACTCGGTGACCCGGATCTCGACGCTGGTCGGTGCCGCGAAGCAGTACTCGCAGATCGACCGGGCGCCGTTCCAGGTGGTCGATCTGCGTGAGCTGCTGAAGTCGACGCTGGTGATGATGTCGGGCAAGCTGCAGGGCATCCAGGTCGTGAAGGACTTCGACCCCGAGCTGCCCGCGATCCCGGCGTACGCCGCGGAGCTGAACCAGGTCTGGACCAACATCATCGACAACGCCGTCGGCGCGATGAAAGGCTCCGGCACACTGACGCTGCGCACCCGTCGCGACGGGCACTACGCGGTGGTCGAGATCGGCGACACCGGCCCGGGCATCCCTGCCGAGATCAAGCGGCGGATCTTCGAGCCGTTCTTCACCACCAAGCCGATCGGCGAGGGTACTGGCCTCGGCCTCGACATCTCCTGGCGGATCGTGGTCAAGAAGCACCACGGCGACCTGCGGGTGGAGTCCGAGCCGGGCACCACGGTCTTCAAGATCGTCCTCCCGCTCGACCCCCAGCAGGAGATCGAGGCTCAGGCCGACCTGATCTGATCAGCTGGTTGCTGCTGGCAACCAATCGAGAATGGTGCCGAGGGCCACGGGATCCACGTGGCCCTCGAGTTCGTAGTCGGCCGGGGTCGAGGCGCCGATCCCGGCGATGAACTGGTGGTTGTCGGCGGCCAGGATCTCGATCGTCGTGGCGGGATGGTCGGCCAGGCCGTTTTGCCAGCCGGGCAGGTCGTCGGCGACGGTGACCTGGTAGTCGCGGCCGCCCTGCAGGATCAGGATCGGTACGTCGAGCTTCGCGGCGGTGGCGACCGCGTCGTACTCGCGAAGGTCCAGCCAGTACGAACCGGGTGCACCGAACGGCAGGTCCGTCGTCTCCGGTGACAGGTCCGGACTGTCGACGACGGCCGCCTGGCGCTCGAACTTCTCGACGAGCTCGGCCGGAACCATCGCCGGGTCGATCGTCGCGAGGTGCTTCATCACCCGTACGGCGGCGTGGTGCATCGGCTGGGTGTCGCCGGCCATGATCACCAGTCCGGCGACTCCCGGCTCCGCGGCCGCGACCTTCGGGGCGACCTTGCCGCCCATGCTGTGGCCGATGAGGAAGACCTGGTCGACGTACTCGCTCAGGGTGCGAACGGCCGCGACCGCGTGCGGGACGTACTCCTGCGTCATCGTGAAGCCCGGCTGGGTGAAGAGGTCGGGGTAGGTGAAGCTGGGCTTGTCGTACCGCAGGACGGCGACGCCCCGGCTCGCCAGGCCCCAGGCGAGGTCCTTCATCGGCTTGTTCGGTCCGCTGGTCTCGTCGCGGTCGAACGGGCCACCGCCGGTCAGCAGGACGGCGCCAACACGGCTGCCGCCGTACGGAAGTGTCAGCGTGCCCTGCGTCGGGCGGTCGTCGACGTCGAGGGCGACGTCCGCCTCCTCGAAGCGCAACGGATTGGCGTACTCCGGTGGGGACCAGGTCATCGTCTCGCTACCTTTCTCAATGTTTGAGAAAGGTAGCACGGCGTGAGATCGTCGGGCCATGGGTCCGTTGGAACTGCTCGGGCATCCGGTGCGGCTCCGGGTGGTGCACGCGCTGCGGGGTGGGCGCGTACTGACGACCGCTGAGCTGGCTGGGTACATCCCCGACGTGTCGAAGGCGACGCTGTACCGGCATGTCGAGCTGCTCGCCGACGGGGGAGTGCTCGAGGTGGCCGAGGAGCGCCGGGTCCGCGGGGCGGTCGAGCGGTTGTACCGGTTGCGAGCGGATCGGGCGTCGATCGACCCCGCGATGATCGCGTCGCTGACGGCGGACGATCACCGGCAGGGGTTCGCTGCGGCGATGGCTGTGCTGGTTGCCGAGTTCAACCTCTACCTCGACCGCGAGCAGGCGAACCCCGTCGAGGATCTGGTGGGGTATCGCCAGCATGCTGTCTGGCTGAGCCCCGACGAGCTGAACGCGCTGATCGAGGGCATGCGCGCCGCGATCCTGCCGGCGCTGTCGAACGAGGCCACCGCCGACCGCCAGCGCTATTTGCTGAGCCCGATCCTGTTCCCTGCTGAGGATCCGGCGCCAGGAGAGCCCCTCGGCTGAGTTCGTCACCAGGGGACGTCGGCTGGGCTCGGCCCCTGGGGTCGGTCGGCGGGGCTCGGCATCAGGGGTCCGTCGGCGGTGCCCGGCGCCAACAAGTACCGGCGCGAAATCCAGGTGACCGTGCCGGATGGGCTCGCCCCCTAAGCGACCTGGTCGGTCGGGCGGATGAGGATCTCGTTCACGGCGACGTGGGGTGGCTGGTTGACGGCGTACAGAACAGCCTCGGCGATGTCCTCGGGGCGGAGGGTGCGGACCGAGGCGTAGAGCTTTGCGGCCATCTCCAGGATTGCCGGGTCAGTGACGTGGGTGGCGAGTTCGGTGTCGACCATGCCGGGGGCGATCTGCACGACGCGAACGCCTTGCGCGGTGACCTCCTGGCGGAGGGCCTCGGTGAAGGCGTTGATGCCGAACTTGGTCGCGGCGTACGCGCCGTTGCCTGCTGATGCCGAGCGGCCCGAGGTCGAGGACGTCTGGATGATCGTGCCCTTGCTCTCCAGCAGGTAGGGGAGCGCGGCGTGCGCGACGTACATGCTGCCGAGCAGGTTGGTCTGGACCATGCGGTTCCACTCGCTGGTGTCGGCGGTCTGGACCGCGCCGACCAGCATCACGCCGGCGTTGTTCACCACGATGTCGAGCCGCCCGAACCGCTCGACCGTGGCGGCGACGGCGTCCCGGACGGACTGCTCGTCGGTGACGTCGAGCTTGACGGGGTAGATCTCGCCGAGGGTGGCCCTGGGCGCGACGTCGGCGTCTACGCGGTCCGCTTGGCCGGCCGCGGTTGCACCGGCCAACTCGGCCAGGCGGTCCGTACGGCGTGCGCCCGCGACGACGTTCGCTCCGGCGGCCGCCAGGGCCGTGGCGACGGCTGCGCCGATGCCCGACGAAGCTCCGGTGACGAGCGCGACCTTGCCTTCCAGTGACTGCATTGCTTGTCCTCTCCTGATTAACCTGACCAAGCGGTCCGTTTAGCTTCAGCATACCTAACCGGACCGCTTGGTCAACTTAGGTATGCTGGAGCCGTGGAGAGAGTGGATCGACCGCAACGGGCGGACGCCGTACGCAGCCGCGCGCAGCTGATGACCGCGGCGCGCGACGTGTTCGCCGTCCGCGGCACCGAGGCGACGGTGGCCGAGATCGCGACGAGCGCCGGCCTGGGCAAAGGCACGGTCTTCCGGCACTTCGCGAACAAGGACGAGTTGGTCGCGGCGATCGTCGACGAGATGGTCGACGACCTCGTCGCCAAAACCGAGGACCTACTTCAGGCCGACGACGCCGCCGAAGCCCTCCGCGCCTTCATGACCGCAGGCATCGATCTCCAGGTCCACAACCAGGCGTTCTGTGACGTAGCCGCAGGCGCCGCCGTACGCCAGCACCCCGTGCTCCGAAAGAAGATCGCCCGCCTCGAGGAGGCCGTCGAGGCCCTCGTCGACCGCGCCCGCCAAGCAGGCGCCGTACGCAACGACATCACCGGCCAGGACGTGATGCTCCTCCTGGCCGGCATCTACCAGACCGCCGCTCCCGCCCTCCCGGACTCCCCGGAGATCTGGCAGCGCTACCTGGCCCTCACCTTCGACGGCCTACAACCCACCGCAGCCCGCCCCCTCCCGCAGCCGGCGCCGGGCGCGTAAACCCCTCCACCGCCCAGCCCCGCGCCTAGCGAGCCTGGGTAATCGCAGGGCGGCGCTGCTGCTGCCCGGCCGTCCGGCTCTCCGCACACCGGGTGCCTGTGCCCGGCACCCGCGCCCGGCTCCCCGGCCACTGGGGTCCCCGCATCCCCCACCTGGCGCCCGGCACGGCGCGCGGCATCCGGCACCTCGCACCCCGGCGACCGGCACCAGCGCCTGGCATCGGCACCGGCACATTCCTCGCCCGCCGCCCGCCGCCCGCCGCCTGCCGCCTGCCGTGGGGTGCGCCGCCCGCAAGTCGACACCCGGCCTCGCTTGCGGGCTCGCCTCGCCGCTTGCTGCCTGGCACCCGACACGGTGCCAGCCCGCCGTGCGTTGCGCCGCTCGGTGCGGCCGTCGGTGGAGGCTTGTTGACTGACGCCTAGTTCGACGAGTGGCGCGATGTGCGGGGGCGGTCGTGAGGTTGGAGTGCAGTCGGCAGCTGGCCGGGGCTCGGCTCGGGTGTTAGCTGTCCTGTCGTGAGGTCGCGCGTGATGCACCGTCCGGTCGGCGGGGGCGAGCGGATGCGGCTGGTGAGTGCTCAGGGTGGCGGTGGAGGGGAGGCTTGCTGGTGCTGGTGCTGGTGCTGGTGCTGGTGCTGGTGCTGGTGCAGGTGCAGGTGCATGCCGACCTGGAGGCGCCATGCGACCGCTTGCTGGGGGCTGCTGGTTGGGGTGGGTTAGCGGAGGGCGGTGCCGTGGGTGTGGGTGATGAGGGTCAGGTCTTCGCGGGTGGGGAGGGACTCCCAGTCGCCGTAGCCGCCGACGCAGAAGGCTCCTGAGGTGGTGGCTCGGGTGAGGCGTTGGTCGGGGGTGAGGTTGTCGAGGGTGGCCGACAGGTAGCCGGAGACGAAGGCGTCGCCGGCGCCGATGCTGTCGACGACGGTGACGGGGAGGGCCGGCTGGTGGAGGGTGCCGTCGGGGGTGTGGGACCAGGCGCCTTTGCCGCCGGCGGTGACGACGACCTCGGTGATGCCGCTTTCGAGTAGGGCGGCGACCGGGTCGGTGGCGTCGGTGAGGAGGTCGAGCTCGTCCTCGGAGGCGAAGACGGTGTGGACGTGGGGGAGTAGTTGCTTGAGGCAAGCAGCTGCTTCGGTGCGGGACCAGAGGCGACCGCGGTAGTTGACGTCCAGGGAGACCTGTACGCCGGTCGCGGCCTTGGCGGCGGCGAGCGTGGCGGCGCGGGCGGTGTCCGAGAGGGCGGGGGTGATGCCGGTCAGGTGGAGCAGCTTCGGGGCCGCGCTGGTGATCGCCGTGGTGCACTCGTCGGGGGTGAGCGTGGAGCCGGCCGAGCCGCGGCGGTGGTAGCTGACGCGGGTGATGTCGTGCGCGGGCTGGTCGAACGCGATGAACCCGGTGAAGTCGGTGTCGGAGAAGCGAACGTACGACGTACTGACGCCCTCGGCGCGCAGGGTGCGGTGGATCAGGCGACCGGGTTCGTCGTTGCCGACGGCACCGAGCCAGGCGGCCTGGTGTCCGAGGCGGGCGAGTCCGATGGCGACGTTGCTCTCGGAGCCGGCGATCGACAGATGGGCTTCCCCGCCGAGCCGCATGGCTGCCCGGGTCCGAAGGGAGACCATCGTTTCCCCCAGAGTGAGAACCTCAGGCATCGGCGACCGCCTTGAGGAAGTCCTTGGCTCGGGTGGCCAACTCCTGCTGGGAGCCGCCGGTGCCGGCGTCGCCTAGGAGTGGGGAACCTACGCCGACCGCCAGGGCGCCGGCGGCGAGGTACTCCGGGGTGATGGCGGCGTCTACTCCGCCGACGGCGATGAGTGGGGCGTGGGGGAGAGGCGCGCGGAGCTCGCGGAAGTAGCTGGGGCCGTAGACCTTGGCGGGGAAGATCTTCACCGCTAGAGCGCCCAGGTCCAGGGCGGCGACGACCTCGGTGGGGGTGAGGGCACCGCAGAGCAGCGGCAGGCCGAGTTCGACGCTGCGGTGGGCGCCTTGGGTGATCGCGGGCGTGACGACGAAGCCCGCGCGCGCGGCGGCGACCTCGTCGGCCTGGGCGGCGGTGACGACCGTACCGGCGCCGATCAGCACCGACGGGTCGAACTCCGATCGCGCCTTCGCGATCGCCTCGGCGCCGCCGGGGGTGGTCAGTGAGACCTCGAGGGTGTTGATCCCGGCGCCGACGAGCGTCCGGATGCAGTCCAGGGCGCGGTCCGGTCCGTCCGCGCGGATGATCGCGAGCACCTTCCGGCGCCGCAGTTCGGCCAGCAGATCCATGTGTCCTCCAAAGCTCAAACGCTAGTTGATCCGGTCCAGGGTCTTGCAGTTGTCAGATAACTGGAGAAAAGTTACCCAAGTAGGCATCCGCCCCGTTGTTTACTTTCCGTTCACCCGGAAGGCAGGACATCCCGTGCCCAAATCCCTCCGCCTCCTCGCCGTCACGCTGCTGCTCCCGGCCGTACTGACCCAAACCCAAGCGACCGCCCAATCCCAAGCGACCCAGCCCCAGGCAGTCAACCAACCAACCGCGATCACCCAGACCGTACTGTTCGACAAAGGCGGCGCCGGCTACGGCTGCTACCGCATCCCCGCCATCGTCCGCACCAAGGCCGGCACCCTGCTCGCCTTCGCCGAGGCCCGCCGGACCTACTGCGCCGACTCCCAGGAGATCGACCTGGTGATGCGTCGCTCCACCGACGACGGCCGCACCTGGTCGGCGCAGAAGATCGTCCTCTCCGGCACCGACACAGACCCGAACGCCGTCGCGACCCGCGGCAATCCGACGCCGATCGTCGACTACGAAACCGGCCGGATCGTGCTGCTCACGACGATGGATCCGGGGACCGGAACCGACCGCCCGCGGACGCCGTACGTGCAGTTCAGCGAGGACGACGGGCTGACGTTCAGCAAGGCGCGCAGCATCGGTGCGCAGATCGACGACCCCAGCTGGGGCTGGTACGCGACCGGGCCGGTGCACGGGATCCAGTTGACGCGCGGCACGCACAAGGGTCGGCTGGTGGCCGGGACGAACTACGACGTCGGCGGCAAGCATGCCGGGCAGCTCGTCTACAGCGACGACAGCGGCGACACCTGGCACAAGGGCGCGACCGATCTGCGGTCGGATGCGCTGGTGCCGCAGGAGATCAGCGTCGTGGAGAAGGTTGATGGCGGCATCTATGCCGGTGCCCGCAACAACGGTGGTAGCGGAGGCAACAGTCGTGCCTTTGCCGTCAGCAACGACGGTGGGCAGACCTACGCAGCGCCGTACACGTCGATCCTCGGTCTGACCACGCCGACCGTGCAGGGCTCGCTGCAAAGACTCAGAGCAACGGATCAGGGCGCGAAGTACAACCGGATCCTGTTCGCCTCGCCTGCTGATCCCGAGCGGCGCCGGTACCTGACCATTAGGTCGAGCTTCGACGAGGGCAAGACCTGGCAGACCGTTGCCCAGGGCACGCGCATCACCAGCGACTGGTCCGGCTACTCGGACATGGCGGTCCTCGACACCGGCGAGATCGGCTTGCTGTACGAGGGCGGGACGGTCGACGCGCGGGATCAGGTCCGGTTCGCGCGGTTCACCGAGACCGACATCGGCCACCCGGACGGTGCGAGCGGGACGACCACACCGGACGTCTCCGGGTTGGGCAACAACAGCTACCTGCGCGGCGGTACGACGGCTGTCGCGGGCAAGTTCGGTCAGGCCCGCGATCTCGACGGCAGCGACGACGCGATCCAGCTCCCGTACGCCGAATCGCTCGCGCTCGGCTCGGGTGACTTCACCGCGATGACCTGGCTCAAGTACGGCGCGAGCACGGCGCCGCAGGCGATCTTCTGGGGCTACGGGATCAACGAGTTCTCGCAGTTCTGGCTGCGCGCCGAGCCGGCCGACCAGCGCATCCGCGGACTGATCACCGTCAACGGCAGCACGGCGGCGGTCGCCTCGACGAAGGCCTACAACGACAACGCCTGGCATCACGTCGCGCTGCAACGGAAGGCCGGCGCCCTGAGCTTGTGGGTCGACGGTGCCCAGGTCGCCAGTACGTCGGCGCCCACTGGGTCGATCAGCCCGGGACGTCCGTTCAAGATGTACGTCGGTCAGCGGCTCGACGGCGCGCACCATCTCGACGGCTCGCTCGACGAGGTCCGGATCTACAAGCGCGCGCTCACGGTCGCCGAGATCGGCAGCATCCGTACGAGCAACGTCGCCACGGTCCCGAACGCCGTACTCGACCTGCCGCTCGGCTGACATCACACCGGCCTGGCGGACACAACCAGCCGCCAGGCCAGCTCGCCGCCGGCAGGCACCACGGCGGCATCACCTGGCCCGGCCTCGTCCAGCCCGAACACCCGCCCGAGCATCGGCTCCACGCCCAGGCTCCGGTACGGCGCGCCCTCCGGGAACCCGCCGAGGTTGCGCCACAGGGCCGTCGAAACAGGTTGCCCAGGGCAACTCAAGTCGAAGGTCAGCTCCAGCCCACGATCGCGAACAGCGGCAGACGAGCAAGAGAGAACAGCCCCAACAGCGGTCCCATCAGTCGGCCCGTAGGTCCCCAGGGAAGCAGACCAAGCACCCGCGACCCAAGGACCGGCATCCGGATAGAGCCGGCAACCGGTCCCCTCCGGAACACGAACAGACGCACCCACAGCACAGTCGAGCAACGCATGCGCCGCCCACACAAACCGGTAACCCGCCGGAGCCGTCAACAAATAGTCCGCCCAGACGACACCCGCCGGCCCGCCGACGACATCCACCGGGCGCTCGCCGCCGTTCATCCGGCGGCGCAGCTCCGCCTCGCCCCACCGAACCACATCCCACTCGCCGTCCGCGCTCCACACCTGGTTCCACAACCCGCCATGGTCAGGCGTGCCGCGGACGGTCGGAAAGCACTCGTCCAGCCCACCGGCATCGGTGAAGGCGACATCCCCGGTCCGAGGCCCGGACACCAGCCCCGGCCCCGACCACAGCCACTCGCGACCGGCGAGCTGCAAGGAGTTCCACCGGCCACCGTCCGTCAGGTCGACGCCAACGGTCGCGCTCACCATTCGGCGAAGGACCCGTCCTCGTGCGCCCACAGGGGGTTACGCCAGGCGTGACCCTTCTGATCAGCAGCCCGTACGGCGGCCTCGTCGACCGTGATCCCCAGCCCCGGCAGCGGGTTGTACTCCGCATGCCCGTCCACCCACGTGAACGGCGCCGGGTCCACCACGTACGACGTGAGATCGTTCGCCACGTTGTAATGAATCCCGCGACTCTGCTCCTGGATCAGGAAGTTCGGCGTAGCGAACGAAACCTGCAACGACGCCGCCAGCGAGATCGGCCCCAGCGGGCAGTGCGGTGCGAACAACGCACCATGCGACTCCGCCAGCGAAGCGATCCGCCGCAGCTCCGAGATCCCACCCGCATGCGACACATCCGGCTGCACCACAGCAACCCCAGCATCCAAGGCAGGCAAGAACTCCGACCGGCTGTAAAGCCGTTCGCCCAAGGCGATCGGCACCGTCGATCCATCCACGATCGACGGCAGATGACGGAGATGCTCAGGCAGCACCGGCTCCTCGACGAACAACGGGTGCAGATCCTCGACCGCATGCAGAATCCGCCGAGCCCCAGCGACCCCGACCCGCCCGTGCAGATCGATCGCGACATCCAGCGAATCCCCGAGCACCGACCGCGCGGCCGCCAACCGATCCACGATCCCGACGATGTCGGCCCGCGACGGCGACGGCTGGATCAGTCCGCTCGCGTTCATCTTCACCGCGGTCATCCCGGCCGCGACCTGCTCGGCGACCTGCTCCGCGATCTCGCCCGGCTCGTCACCACCGACCCACGCGTACACCCGCGCCCGGTCCCGCACCCGGCCGCCGAGCAGCGATGACACCGGAGCGCCGTACACCTTGCCCGCGATGTCCCACAGCGCGTGGTCCAGGCCCGCGACCGCGCTGCTCAGCACCGGTCCGCCGCGGTAGAAGCCGCCCTTGCTCAGGATCTGCCAGTGCCGCTCGATCTGCAGCGGGTCCTGGCCGATCAGGTACTCCGACAGCACCTCGATCGCGGTCCGCACGACCTCGGCGCGGCCCTCGACCACCGGTTCGCCCCAGCCGACGACGCCGTCGCTGGTCTCGATCCGGCAGAACAGCCAGCGCGGCGGGACCAGGAACGTCTCGATCCGCTCGATCTTCACCTGCGACCCCGAGCGGTGCCAGGCTTCTTCCGTACGTCGGACAGGTCCTCGGCGGCCTTCGCCAGCAGCTCCCGCATCGCCAGTTCGGCGCCCTCGGGATCGCCGGCGCGGACGGCCTCGACCACCCGCTGGTGACTCGGGACCGGGTCGTCGGACGGTTTCGCCTTGTGCACCAACCGGTCACGGCCGGCCAGACCGGTCTCCATGATGACCTCCATCTTGGTCAGCAGCTCGTTACCGGTCGACGCCAGCAGCGCCTTGTGGAAGGCCACGTCGGCCTCGGCCGCGGAGATGTCGTCGGTCGCCGAGGCCATCGCGGCCAGCGCGGTGTCGAGCGCGGCCAGATTGGCGTCGTCGGCACGGATCGCGGCCAGTCGCGCCGCGGCCGGCTCGACGATGCCGCGGACCTCGTGCAGCTCCTCGAGCAGCTCGGGCCGTACGTCGTCGTCGAAGTGCCAGCGGATCATGTCGGCGTCGAGCAGGTTCCAGTCCGAGCGCGGCCGGACGAACGTGCCGCGCTTCTGCCGCGCGTCGACCAGCCCCTTCGCGGTCAGCACCTTCAGGGCTTCCCGTACGGCGGTCAGGCTGACGCCGAGATCGGCCTGCAGGTCGGGCACGTTGATCGTCGCGCCCTCGGCGATTTGCCCCGACAGGATGCGCTGCGCCATCACCTCGACGATCTGCCCGTGCAGTCCCCGCGACATCCCTCGCTGAATCCCCGTCACGCCGCTCTCCCCATCACCCTGGTCATCGTCGTCATACCCACTGCACGCCTGCTCACGCCGAATCCTTCTTCGCCGTCCAGCCGCCGTCGACCGCGAGGGTCGCCGCGGTCACGAACGACGCCTGGTCCGACAGCAGGAACGCGATCGCCGCCGCGACCTCGTCGGGCCGGCCGAGCCGTCCGATCGCGGTCGCCCGGGCACTCTGCTCCTTGCCCTCGGCACTGACCCGGTCCCAGGCGGCCGTGTCGACCGGGCCGGGAAGCACGGTGTTCACCCGGATCGACCCGCCGTACTCGACGGCCAACTGCCGACCGAGCGCGACCAGCGCGCCCTTCGTGGCCGCGTATGCCGGGTGGCCGGGGATCCCCGCGACCGCGTGCACCGACGACACCAGCACCACCGAACCCTCAGCGGCCGCCAAGTCGTCGTACAGAGTCCGAAAGCCGAGGAACGCAGCAGTCAGGTTCACGTCGAGCTGTCGCTGCCACGATGCCGGCGCAAGCTCGTGCGCCGGCCGGACGTCGACCGTGTACGCGTTGCTGACCAGCCCGCTGATCGGTCCGAGCTCGTCGCGCCCGCGGGACAGCACCTCGGCCCACGTGTCGGGCGCCGAGACGTCACCGACCACGGCGATCGCGCGACCTGGGATCTCCTTGCACGGCTGGAGGTCCACCTGGACGACGGCGTCGCCGTCCGTGAGCAGGCGCTCCACACAGGCCGCACCGATCCCTGTAGCAGCGCCGGTCACCACGATCACCTGCACGTAAGTGTTCCTTTCGACGATGCACGTTGCATTAGTTGACCGCGAGCAGCGCTTCGCGTCAACCGGTTTCTCAATAATTTACGAATTAATATTGACACCCTCGACATCGCCGCCGCAAGATCGTCCGCAGCAAGCACAACGGACCACTCAGCGCACTGGAGCAGTGATGGCACCTGATCGGCGGACGTTCCTCAAGGGTCTCGGAGTACTCGGGGCCGCGGCCCTGGTGCCCGGGTGCGCCACTTCGACCTCGGGCGGCGGCAGCGGCGGCGGTTCCGCGACCGGTGAGCTCGCGCTGCAGTCGAACCTGTCGGCCGAGCAGGCCAAGGTCGCGATGGAGAAGCTGGTCGAGGCCTACAACAAGACCGGCGGCAGCACGGTCAAGCTGAACACGGTGGCCTCGGAGATCTTCCGGACCCAGCTGCCGACGTACCTGACCTCGGCCAACCCGCCGGACCTGTACACCTGGTACGCCGGTTCGGTGGCCAACTCGTACGCCGAGAAGGACCTGCTGCTCGACATCACCAGCGTCTGGGACACGATGGGCAACTACCCCAAGTCGCTGCAGACGCTGTCCACCAGCGCGGCCGGCCAGAAGGTCTTCGTGCCGACCAGCAACTACTGGTGGGGCGTGCACTACCGCAAGTCGAACTTCGCCAAGTGGGGCGTCACGCCGCCGAAGACCTGGGCCGAGTTCCTCGAGGTCTGCAAGAAGATCCAGGCCCAGGGCGTGCCGGCGATCGGCATCGGCCTGGGCGACACCCCGTGGGTGGCGTCGGCCTGGTTCGACTACCTGAACATCCGGATCAACGGCGCGCCGTTCCACCGCGACCTGCTGGCCGGCAAGGGCGACTTCACCGACCCGAAGGTGAAGGCGGTCTTCACCAAGTGGCGCGAGGTGCTCCCGTACTTCGATCCCAAGGGCAAGTCGTTCCCGTTCCAGGAGGCGACCTCGGCGCTGCTGGGAGGCAAGACCGGGATGTTCCTGATCGGCACGTTCTTCGCCGACAGCGCCCCGAAGGACGCGCTCGACGACATCGACTTCTTCCAGTTCCCGATCATCGACCCGAACGTGCCGGTCGCCGAGGAGGCACCGACCGACGGCTACTTCGCCAGCAAGAAGGCCAAGGACCCGGAGGCGGTGAAGAAGTTCCTGACCTGGATGGCCACGGCCGAGGCGCAGAACATCTACATCGACAACTCGTCGGGCACCGTGCTGCCGGCCAACCCGGACGGCAAGTTCGCGGACACGCCGTACGTGCGCAAGGGCAAGGCGATGCTCGAGGGCGCGGCCGAGCTGACCCAGTTCTTCAACCGCGACTCCAGCGACGCGCTGCAGCCGACCGCCGACGCGGCGCTGACCAAGTTCATGGACAAGCCTGACCAGCTCGACCAGATCCTCAAGGACTGGCAGGCCGCGGCGACGAAGGTTTTCAAGGCGTGACTGCTTCAGCCATCGAGGTGAAGACCTCCCGGCGGTCGGCCAAGCGCCGGTCGCTGGGGGTCTCGCCGCTGATCCTCGCCTTCGTCTTCGTGCCGTTCGCGGTCGAGGCGGTCTGGGTGTTCTGGCCTGCCCTGCAAGGGTTCTGGCTGTCCCTGACCAACTGGGACGGCCTGTCCGCCCCGTCGTTCGTCGGCCTCGGCAACTTCCACGCCATGGTCTCGGACCCGATCTTCCGTACGGCGCTGAAGAACACCGCGATCTGGCTCGTCCTGTTCGGCGGCCTCAGCGTCGCCGGCGGCTTCGGGATGGCCCTGCTGCTGCAGAAGGAACGCCGCGGCGTCGGCATCTACCGGGCCGCGCTGTTCACGCCGGTCGTCTTCTCGCTGGTCGTCACCGCGCTGATCTGGCGGGTCTTCTACCAGCCGGACGGTCTGGTCGACTCGGTCCTGCGCGGCGTCGGTCTCGGCGACCTGGTCCGACCGTGGCTGGCCGATCCCGACACCGCTCTGTACGCCGTGATCCTGCCCGCGCTCTGGCGGCAGATCGGCTACGTGATGGTGCTCTACCTGGCCGGTCTGAAAGCGGTCGACCCGGCGCTGTACGAAGCGGCCCGGGTGGACGGCGCGTCGGCCTGGCAACGCACCCGGTACGTGACGATCCCGCAGCTCAAGGGCGTGAACTCGGTCGTGCTGTCGGTGATCGTGATCGACTCGCTGCGGTCGTTCGACATCGTCTGGTCGATGACCAAGGGCGGCCCGTACCACTCCTCGGAGCTGCTCAGCACGTACATGTACTCGACCGCGTTCCAGTCCACTCAGCTGGGCTACGCCTCCGCGATCGCCGTGGTGATCTTCCTGCTCGCGCTCGCGGTCATCCTCGGCTACCTGATCCGTGCCTTCCGGGAGGAGACATGAGCAACCGTCTGAAGACCGGCGGGTACCACCTGTCGATGGGCCTGGTCTCGTTGCTGTGGGTCGCGCCGATCCTCTGGGTGATCGTGATCTCGTTCCGCAGCTTCGACGACGTCGCGGCCAACGGGCTCGGCTCGCTGCCGCACTCGTTCACGTTCTCGACGTACGTGCAGGCCTGGCAGGACGCGGAGGAGTTCCGGGCCCTGGTCAACAGTCTGCTGGTCACCATCCCGGCGGTGCTGTTGAGTCTCGGACTCGCCTCGATCGCGGCGTACGGACTGGCCCGGTACAACATCCCCTTCCGCCGGACCGTCCTGATGCTGATGCTGATGGGCAACCTGCTGCCGCCGCAGATCCTGCTGATCCCGATCTCGCGGTTCGTCGAGCTGATCGGGTACTACGACACGTTGATCGCGCTGATCGCCGTGCACGTCGGCTTCGGGCTGGGCTTCTACACCTTCGTGCTGCACGGCTTCATGCGTGACCTGCCGAAGGAGATCCAGGAGGCCGCGACGATCGACGGCGCCGGTCCGGGCAAGATCTTCCTGAGCGTGATCCTGCCGCTGACCCGGCCCGCACTGGCCGCCCTCGGCGCACTGTCGTTCACGTGGATCTTCAACGACCTGCTCTGGTCGATCACGGTGATCCGGTCCGGCGACAAGATGCCGGTCACGCCGGCGCTGCTCGGGCTGCAGGGGCTGTTCGTCTCGTCGTGGAACGTGATCGCGGCCGGCACGGTGATCGCGGCGGTGCCGACGGTCGCGGTGTTCCTGCGGTTCCAGAAGCACTTCGTCGGTGGGCTGGCGATCGGAGCGGTCAAGTGACCCGATGGACGTTGCATGGCGCCAGTACGGCGTACGTCGTGGCTGTACCGGAGCACGGTCAGTGGGCGTCGCTCGTTGCCTGGGGCCCGGAAGCCGTTGCCGACGGCCCATCGGTGACCGAGCCGGTCGGGACCGAGCACTTCCTGCCGCGGGCCGACATCGAGCCGCTCGAGTACGCCGTACGAGGTGTGCGCTACACGAGTCCGACCGAGCTGGTCGTGAGCGGTCCGGACGGGAGTGACGAGTGCCGGCCGGTGTTCGTCGACGCCGTCCAGGACGAGGACGAGCTGGAGCTGACGTTCGCCGACCCGCTGCGGTCGGTGCGCGTCGTCCTGCACTACCGGATGCCGGCTGATCTGGACGTCGTCGAGCGGTGGGTTGCCGTGCACAACGACGGCCCCGACGAGCTGCGGCTGCACGAGCACGACTCGGCCGGGTTCGTGATCCCGACGTCCGAGGGCGCGGTGATCCGGTCGCTGTGGGGCGAGTGGAACAGCGAGTTCCAGCAGGAGTCGGTGACCCTGCGGCGTGGGCGGTTCACCGTCGACAGTCGGCAGGGCATCACCGGCCACTCGTACTCACCGTTCCTGTCCGTGAGCGACGCCGGCGATCCGGCCGGTACCACGTACGGCGTTCAGCTGGCGTGGTCCGGAGACTGGCGGTTGAGCGCGGACGTCGACACCACCGGGCAGACCCGGATCCAGGCGGGCCGGGCTCCGTCCAGCTTCGGCCTCGCCCTTGCCCCGGGAGCGTCCTGGGTCTCCCCGGTGGCCGTCGGCGGTTGCAGTACCGAAGGTCCCGACGGGCTGGCCCGGGTCTTCCACGCCTACCAGCGGTCGTTGGCGCGGGACCTGCCGCGGCGGGTGCTGTACAACTCCTGGTTCGCGACCGAGTTCGACATCCGGGCCGAGCACCAGTTGGAGCTGGCGCAGCGAGCGGCTGACGTCGGGGCTGAGCTGTTCGTCGTCGACGACGGCTGGTTCGTCGGGCGGAACGACGACCGCTCGGCGCTGGGGGACTGGGAGGTCGATCCGGCCGTCTTCCCGCGCGGGCTCGACACGTTCATCGGCGACCTGGGTGAGCTGGGGCTGGACTTCGGGCTGTGGGTCGAGCCGGAGGCGATCAGTCCTGGCTCCGAGCTGGCGGCGAAGCATCCCGAGTGGGTACTGCGGACCGCGGGCCGCGAGCCGGTGCAGATCCGGAACCAGTGGCTGCTGGACCTGAGCCGGGACGACGTGACGGAGTGGATCTGGCAGACGCTCGATTCCCTGCTGACGTCGTACGACATCACGTACCTGAAGTGGGACGCGAACCGGGCCCGGCTGGACGCGGGGGACCGGCGGCGTGATCTCGACGGGCTCGTGGTGGCGAACCTGTACAAGATCCTCGACCGGCTGCGCGAGCAGCACCCGCGGGTGTTCGTCGAGGGCTGCGCGGGCGGTGGCGCGCGCGTCGATCTCGGCATGGCCGCGCGGGTCGACACGCTCTGGCCGAGCGACAACACGGCACCGCTGGACCGGCTGAAGATCCAGCGTGGGTTCCTGACCGGCTGGTCGCCGCACCTGATGAGCTCGTGGGTGACCGATGCCGAGGGCACCCACGACGGCCGCGAGCGGTCGCTCGACTTCCGCTTCCACGTCGCGATGGCCGGCGGCCTCGGCATCGGCGCGGACCTCTCGCGATGGTCTGACGAACAACTCACCACCGCCCGCCGCCACGTCCTCGAGTACCGGCAGATCCGCGAAACAGTTGCCCACGGCACCGTCTACTTCCTGGACCAAGGTCTGCAGTACAACGGTGCGGATCAGTCGATCGTCTTCCTCTGGGACACAGGCGACACCAACGTCCGCGGCACCCTGCCGACCCGCCCTCGCCGGGTCCGGCTGGCCGGTCTGGACCCGTCGAAGAACTACCGGGTGGGCGAAGAGATCCACCCGGGGAGCTACCTGCTGGAGGTCGGTGTCAGCCCCGAGGGCGCCGACTCGCACTGCCTGGTCGTCGAACCCCTCGACTGACCCGCCCGTCATCACTAGGCAGCAAAGGAAGACAGCGTGAAACGACTTTCCGCTCTGCTCGGCGGTCTGATCGCGGCGGCCCTGGTGTCCGCTTCGCTCGTGACCGCGACCGTTCCCGCCGCGGCAGTGCCTGCCGCCGCGGCGGCCCCGGTGCTCAGCCCCACGCCGTACCAGGGCTGGAACACGTACTTCGGTCTCGGTGGTGACTTCACCGAGGACACCGTCAAGTCCGTCGCCGACTCGATCGTGAGCCGTGGGCTCGCCAAGGCCGGCTACGACATCGTCTGGCTGGACGGCGGCTGGCAGGCCGACCAGTCCCGCAGTCCTGAGGGCGACCTGGTCGCCAACCCGGCCAAGTTCCCCAGCGGCCTGAAGTCGCTGGTCGACTACATCCACGGCAAGGGCCTGAAGGCCGGCATCTACACCGACGCCGGTCCGTTCATCCCGGGCAAGTGCGGTCTGGGCAGCGGCGGCGGCTACTACCAGCACGACGCCGACCAGTTCGCCGCGCTGGGCTTCGACGCCGTGAAGGTCGACTTCCTCTGCGGGATCGCCGCCGACCTCGACCCGAAGACCGCGTTCACCGAGTTCGCCAAGGCGCTGCGCAACAACGCGAGCAAGCGCCCGATGATCTTCAACCTGTGCAACCCGGTCACCTCGCCGGACTGGGGCAACTACCCCGAGTCGCAGCAGTCGATCAACTCCTGGACCTACGCGCCGGACATCGCGCAGTCGTGGCGGACCTACACCGACGTCGGCTTCGTGTTCGACATCAAGTACAAGGACGTCCTGCGCAACTACGACGCGAACGCCCGGCACCCGGAGGTCGTCCGGCCCGGCGCCTTCAACGATCCCGACTACCTCGCGCCGGAGCTGGGCATGTCCGACGAGGAGTTCCGCAGCCAGATGACGCTGTGGGCCGTCGCCGCGGCACCGCTGATCATCGGCAGCGACGTCCGCAAGCTGAGCGCCACGTCGATCGCGACGCTGACCGATCCTGACGTGCTCGCGATCAACCAGGACAAGGCGGTCGTCCAGGCCGTGCGCGTCGGTGCGGCCGGTACGACGGAGACGTGGGTCAAGCGGCTCGCCGACGGTGGTCGCGCGGTCGTCCTGCTGAACCGTGGCGACAGCGCGAAGACGCTGACCACTACGGCTAAGGCCGTTGGGCTTGGTGGCGGTCGCTTCACGCTGAAGAACGCGTGGACCAACAAGGTCACCGAGAGCGCGGGCACGATCAGCGCCGCGGTTCCGGCGCACGGTACGGCGCTGTTCCGGGTCGAGCCGGCCCGCGGTCTGCCGGGCGTCCCGCACGTCACCGCCGGGATCCCGACGGTGACCAAGGTCGGCAACGCGACGCAGCCCGCCGACGCCGCACCGGTGGTTGCCGGTGGCGACGAGCTCCGGGTCGAGGTTGCCGTTCGCAACGACGGGATCCTGCCCGTCCTGAAGCCGGCCGCGACGCTTGCCGGTGGCACCGGGTGGACGATCAAGTCGTTGACCAAGCCGCCGGTCCTGGTCGCGCCGGGTCAGCAGTTCACGTTCGCGTTCACCGCGAAGCTGCCGGCGGGCGCGGCGCCGGGTAACGCCGCGCTGACGGCGCGTACGTCGTACGAGGCGATCGGGTACGGCGGGCAGAACCAGACCACGGTCTCGCCGGTCGTGGTCGCGCCAGAGCCGCCGTCGGGCACCGCGCAGCTGTCGCACCACGACTGGATCACCGCGACGTCCGGCTGGATGACGCCGACCGTCGACCAGTCCGTCGGCGGCGGGTCGCCGATCAGCCTGGTCGGCCAGACGTACGAGACGGGCATCGGCGTCGCCTCGCCGTCGCTGGTCCGGTACTACGTCGGGCAGCAGTGCAGCCGGTTCACCGCGACCGTCGGCATCGACGACGCCGTCCGCAACGTCGGTCCGGACGGTGGCACGTCCACCTTCCAGGTCGTTGGTGACGGCAAGGTTCTGTACGACAGCGGCACCGTCGGCCGCGACGACCCGAAGCAGGTCGACGTCGACCTGACCGGCGTCCGCGTGCTCGACCTGGTCGTCGGCGACGCCGGCGACGGCGGCTACAACGACCGCGCCGACTGGGCGGCCCCGACCGCCACCTGCTGATGGACGCCATGTCCTGAATCAGCCATCCCCGGAGGGGCGGACCGAACGCCGGTCTGCCCCTTCGTCGTGCTTGGGTTGTTCTCGCTTCATCCGCCTGTACGTCGTGAGGACCCCTGCATGAAACTGCGTCACCGCTGGAAGCTCGGCACTGCTGCTGTCGTCAGCATCGGACTCGTCGTCGGTGGAGTCGTCCACGTGGCGACCGCGGACACCGGCGCTCCCGCCGGCCCGGCTGCTTCAAGCCTTCCGCCCGTCGCCGGCTCCGTACCGCTGACTGCTGCGGAGGCCGAAGCGCTCGCGCCGAAGGTTGTCGGACGGTCCAGCTCCGGTCCGGCCGTTGCCCCGCGCCCCCAGTCGGCGCAGCAGCTCGCCCGCGCGGTCGCCGTCGCGCCGACCTCCGGGAAGCTCTCGATCAAGGGCGTCTACCAGAGCACCAACTACTTCTGCGTCCCCGCCTCGAGCCAGGTCACGCTCGCGACGTACGGCGTGAACGTCACCCAGCAGACGCTGGCCAAGGAAATGGGCACGACCACCGAGGGGACCTACAACCGGACCTCGATGCCGGTGGTCAACAAGTACGTGAACCCGCTCGGGTACTCGATCTGGAGCAGCGACACCACCGGCAACGCGACCAACCTGCTGAACTGGGCGGCGTACGACATCGGCACGCTGAAGCGCGCGCCGATGATCGGCGTCTGGATGGAGAAGCTGCCCTGGAACAAGGGCCTCAGCGGCCACTTCGGGCACGCGATCCTCGTCTACGGCTACGACCAGACCGCGAAGACGCTGACCGTCTGGGACCCGTGGAAGCCGACCGGCGGCACCCACACGATCGCGGCGTCGACGCTGAACGCGGCGATGCAGAGCTACGGACTCTCGTACGTCGCCGGGCACTCCGACGCGGACCTGACCAACGCCGGCGACCTGACCGGTGACGGCCTGCCGGACATGATCGCGGTGCACCGGCCGACCGGCGATCTCTACCGCTACACGAACAACGGCAAGGGCTCGTTCGAGGGCGGCGCGAACGCGGTCAAGATCGGGACCAGCTGGAACGGCATGACCGAGCTGACCGGCGTCGGCGACCTGACCGGTGACGGCAAGGCCGACGTCGCGGCGGTCGAGAAGTCCACCGGCAAGCTGTGGCTGTACCGCGGCCCGTCGCTGGCCGGCACCACCCGGCTGCTGATCGGCAACTCCGGCTGGACCGGCATGCGTGACCTGGTCGGCATCGGCAACATCACCGGCGACGCGAAGCCGGACCTGGTGACGATCGAGAAGTCGACCGGCAAGCTCTGGGTCTACCCGGGCAAGCTGAACGGCCTGGCCGCGCGCAAGCAGCTCGGCACCAGCTGGCAGAAGATGACCAAGCTCGCCGCGATCGGCGACCTCTCGCGCGACGGCAAGCCCGACTTCGCCGCCGTCGACTCGAGCACCGGCAAGCTCTGGCTCTACAAGGGCCTGACGTACGCCGGTGGTACCTCCCGCGTCGAGATCGGCACCGGCGGCTGGAACGGCATGCGCTCGCTGACCGGCTTCGGCGACCTGACCGGCGACGCCATCCCGGACCTGATCACGGTCGCGAACACCGGCGGCGACATGTACGTGTACCCCGGCAAGGCGAACGGCCTCGGCACCCGCGTCAAGCAGGGCAGTGGCTGGAACGGCTGAGCATCGGTCGATGCTCAACGAGCATTAGTTCGGCCATTGACAAAATAAAATCACGACTTTAGGTTCCCTGGAAAGCTCGACCGCCCGTCGAGCCCGACAGGAAGGCCTGACGTCATGACCTCAGCACCACTGATCGGCCGGCGGCAGGCGCTGCAACTGGGCGCTGCCGCCGGCATCGCGGTCGCGGCGGCCCGCGTGGGGACCGCCGCAGCGGCGACCACCACGGCTCCGCGCGTCGAGGTCACCGACCTCGGGCCCGGCGTCACCAACTTCTCGCTGGCGGCAGGCATCCCGGTCGGCGACCGGGTCTACGTCGCGTCCCGCAACATCGACCCAATGCGCATCGTCGGCTTCGACCTGACCACCGACAAGGTCACCAGTGTCACCGCGGGACCGGGCATCAGCACCCAGTTGCTGGCCGCCGATCCGCAGGGCAAGTACCTGTACGCCGCGATCGACGAGCGTGGTCAGGCCGCCCCCGGGTTCATCCGCCTCGACCTGTCCGCGCCGGACGCGCCGAAGGAGGACCTGGCCTCGATCCCCGGCCTGGGGCCGTACGCGATCACGATGGCTCCCGACAACGTCCTCTACTTCGGCGGGCAGGAGAAGAACCCGAGCCTACGCCGGTACGACGGGGCAACGGGTGAGCTGACCACCGTCCCCGGCCCGGACCCGCTCGCGCCGATGATCCGCTGCCTGCTGGCGACCGAGGACCGCGTGTACGTCGGGACCGGCGCCTCGCTCGGCGCCACGCCGACCAGCAGCAAGGCCGGTCTGTTCGTCCTCGACCGCGCGACGAACGAGTACACCTCGATCCTGCCGGCCGAGTTCGCCGACGCGGTCGAGGTGCGCGACCTGATGATCGAGGGCGACTCGCTCTACGTCTGCTCGACCACGAAGGACGGCGCCGCGGTCGCGATCGTCGACCTGGCCGACCCGACGTCGTACCGGCTGCTGCAGAGTGACCGGCCGTTCCTGCGGCTGCCGCGGGTGCTGGGCGACAAGATCTACTTCAACGGCGGCGCGCTGATCGAGCTGACCGTTGCCACCGGCAAGTTCCGGGAGGTGACCGTCGCGGGCGCGCAGTTCGGTGAGATCTGGGGGCTGTGGATCCGGGCCGGCAAGGTGATGGTGGTGTCGGCGTTCGGCCTGGTCTTCGAGGTCGATCCGGCCACCGGCACCTCCAAGACCCACGACCTGATCGCCGGGGGAGCGCCGACGGGTCCGCAGTTGGCGATGTCGGTGGCGGCCGGCGCCGGTGGGGTCTACGTCGGTGGGACGAACTCGGTGATGTACCACGACCTGCGCAGCGGCAAGCAGACCCGGATCCTGGCGCAGAGCGAGGCCAAGGACGTCCTGATCCGCGACGGCGTCGGGTACTTCGCGCAGTACAACCAGATCGGGATCCTCGCCTACAACCCGCGGCGAGACGGGCAGTGGCCGCGCACGGTCGCGCCGTTGCCGTCGGCTCAGAACCGACCACATCAGATCGTCTGGGACGACCGGCACCGGCTGGCGCTGGTCGGCATCCAGTCCGACACCCAGAGCGGCGGATCGCTGCTGACGTTCGATCCCCGGACCCGCGCGACGACGGCCGCGATCAACCCGATCGACGCGACGCAGATGGTCCGGGCCGTGACCGTGCACGACGGGATCGCGTACCTCGGCGGGCAGAACGTCGGCAACACCGGCGGCACGGTGGTGGCGTGGGATCCCCAGCGCCGCAAGGAGCTGTGGCGGCTCGACCCGCAGGCCAAGGGCACCGGCGTGACCGGGCTGGCCGTCCTCGGCGGACGTCTGTACGTCATGTGCCACCGCGGCGACTTCTTCGTGATCGACCTGCGCACCCGCAAGATCGTGCACACGGCGAATCACGGACCGGTCGTGCCGAACTACGGCACGCTGCTGGTCAGCAAGGGGCAGGCGTACGCGACCTCGAGCAAGGCGTTCTTCCGGTTCGACCCGAAGACCTACGCACGGACCGACCTGGTGACGCTGAACGCGGAGTGGTACGGCATCCCGCGCTCGGCCCTCGACGAGCGCGGCACCTTCTACGCGATCCGGGGCCGCAACCTGATCCGGATCGAGGTCGACTGCTGATGGGCGACCATCGCTTCGGCCGGCGCGCCGTACTGTCCGGACTCGCTGCTGCCGCGGCGGCGCCGCACCTGGTCGGCGCCGCCCGCGCGGACGCCGGCACGGTGATCTTCCGGGACGGCTTCGAGACCGGGAACTTCGGAGCCTGGGACGCCGAGGCGGTCGAGGGCAACGGCAGCCAGGCCGTCGTACCGAGTCCGACGGACGCGGCCGACAAGGTCGCGCGGTTCGTGCTGCCGAACGACGGCGTCTCGTTCCGGTCCGAGCTCGGCAAGGACCAGTTCGCGTGGGGCCGGTACGTCTACGAGCTGTCGATCTTCCTGCCGGCGAACTGGGTGATCTTCGACCGCGGGACGATCCTGGCCCAGTGGCACGGCTACAAGTTCTCGGACGGCACCAGCACCTATCCACCGCTCGCGCTGAACGCGTACCAGTCGTCCTGGCAGCTGGATCTGGCTCGGCTCACCGGGCCGACGACGGCGACGAAGCAGCAGTTCCCGCTCGGGTCGCTGACCGACTCGTTCGGGCGGTGGACCAAGTGGGTCTTCGACATCACGTGGTCGACGCCGGACAGCGACGGGCTGCTCGTGATCACCCGCGACGGCACCGAAGTACTGCGGGAGAACGGCGCGAACAACTACCACCAGCAGTGGTCACCGCACTTCCAGACCGGCCTCTACCGCTCCGAGTGGCGGCCGGGCAGTGGCTTGCCGACCGGAGGCCCGGACGTCGTGGTCTACCACCGCGACATCGCGGTCACCGACTACTGAGTCGACGGTGCCCCGGGTCAGACCGGGGCACCGTTCGCCGCGAACAGCCGTGCCAGCGAGGCGTGCCCGGCGCCGGTCGCCACGGATTCCGGCGAGGCTGTGACGACCTGGAGATCAGGAATCGGCGTGTAGTGGTGCGAGTACTCACGCCGTACGGCGGCCGCGAGCGGCTCGTCGAGCCCGAGCTCGCGCAGGTCGGCCGTGCAGGCGAGGACGACCGCTTCCGGGCCGACGATCTTCGCGAGGTTGGCGACGCCGACGCCGAGCCGTTCGGCGGCATCGGCCACGACGGTCTCCCGGTCCGCGCCCTCGGAGAGCCGGCGGTGGATGCTCCAGCCGCCGCCGTACGCCTCGACGCAGTCCTCGGCGCCGCAGTGGCAACGGCGATGCTCGGCCTCGCCCGTCGTACGGGTGTGGGCGAAGCTGCCGGCCGCGCCGTCGGCGCCGCGGTGCAACCGGCCGCCGACCACGACCGAGACGCCCAGGCTGGCGCCGATGTTGAAGACCAGCAGGTCGCGGTCGCGGCGCTCCCGCCCGAACAGCAGCATGCCCTGGGCGAGGCAGTTCACGTAGCTGTCGACGACGACAGGCAGGCCGGTCGCCTTCTCGATCATCGGTGCGAGGGCGACGTTCTCCCAACCGAGCAGGCCGCTGTGGCGGACCACGCCGCCCGCGCTGTTGACCACGCCGGAGATCGCGACGCCGACCCCGAGTAGATCGGCGCCAGGACGCAGGGATCCGAGGTCGGCGACCACTCGAGCCACGACGTCGCTGATCCGCGTCGGTGTCGTGTCGGGCAGCTCGACCTGCTCGGTGTGGACGACCTCGCCGCGCAGGTCGACCATCACCGCGAAGAGCCGGTCCCGGTCGACGCGCAGACCGGCGGCGAAGATGCGGTCGTTGCCCAGCTGCAACTGGCGGGCCGGACGTCCGCGGGCGCCCTGCACGATCTCGGTCTCGATCAGGTAGCCGGACTCGACGAGCCGGCCGACGATCCCGGTGACCGTGGCCGGGCTCAGGCCGGTCCGGGTCGCGACGGCCGCGCGCGAGACCGGCGCCTCCGTCCGGACGACGTCCAGGACGAGTGCCTCGTTGATCTCGCGGATGAGAGTCTTGCTGCCGGGCCGGAACAGCGGCCGCGCCGGGGCGGGAGACTCCACGGGCAACTCCAGTCTGGAAGTCGGTGACGACGAGTGGTCGAAGCCTAGCAGGTTTATTTTAGCTGTTGACAGAAATAATCCTGGCGGCCTAGCTTGTCGGGCATGAAGCTGGTCGTGTGCGTGCCGCAGCCGGAGTCGGACGCCTTCTTCCCGCCGTCCACCCGGGCAGCCCTGGAAGAATTGGCGTCCGTCGAGTGGCGCGAGCCGTCCGACGTCGCGGCCGAGTCCGATTTCGCCGCCGTCCTCGGTACGGCGGACGCCGTCGTGACCGGCTGGGGCTTCCCGCGACTCGACGCCCGCCGGCTGGCGCTGGCGCCGCGCCTGCAGTTGGTGATGCACTCCGCGTCCTCGCTCCGCGCTCTGGTCAGCGAGGACTTCTGGCGCACCGGGATCCCGGTGTCGCAGGCCGGTGCGGCGATGTCCTCGGCGGTGGCCGAGCTGTCCCTGACCTTCACACTCGCGCTGCTGCGGCGGGTGCACCGCTTGGACAACGCGCTGCGGTCCGGCGCCGACTGGGCGACGGCTCGATCCGTGCCCCGGGCGCAGGAGATCGCGGGCGCACGGATCGGTGTCGTCGGTGCCTCTCGCACCGGACGCCGCTACGTCGAGCTGTGCCAGGCGCTCGGTGCGGAGATCGCGATCTACGACCCGTACGTCGAGGTTGGCGATCCGCTCGCCGCCGCGGTCACGACGTTGCCGGAGCTCCTGGCCGTCAGTGATGTCGTCGCGATCCACGCGCCGGCCACCGACGAGACCCACGGGCTGATCGGCGCCGAGCAGTTGCGGCTGATCCGCGACGGCGGTCTGATCGTGAACACAGCGCGTCCGTCGATCCTCGACCTGGACGCCTTGTACGTCGAGGTTGCGGCCGGTCGCCTGGATGCCGCGCTCGACGTGTTCGACGCCGAGCCGTTGCCGGTCGACGACCGTTGGCGAGCCTTGCCCAATGTCCTGCTCACTCCACACCTCGGCGGCGCGACCGCACAGTCGCGCCGGCGGGCGGGCGAGATCGTGGTGGCCGAGATCCGTCGCCACCTCGCGGGCGAGCCGCTGCAGTACGCCGTGAGCCAGGCGGAGTCGGAGCGGATGGCATGACCAACATCCTGCTGCTGCACTGCCATGACCTGGGCAGATTCCTCGGCTGCTACGGCGTCGAGACGGTCAGTACGCCGTCCGTCGACGCGTTGGCCGGCGAGGGCGTGCTGTTCGAGCAGGCGTTCGCGGCCTCGCCCACCTGCAGCCCGGCTCGGGCCTCGCTGTTCACGGGGACCTATCCGCAGCGCAACGGCGTACTGGGGTTGACGCACGATCCGTTCAGCTGGGACCTCGCCGATCCGTCGTTGCATCTCGCGAATCGCCTTCGGGATAACGGTTATCGCACCGAGCTGATCGGGGTGCACCACGAGTCGCGGGTGCTCAGCGATGGGTTGGTGGCGGCGCGGCTCGGGTTCGATGCCGTGGACACCGATCACTCGCGCGACGCCGTCGTGGCGAACACCCGGGCTGCTCTCGACCGCGCTGCTGCGGACGGGCGGCCGTTCTACCTGCAGGTCGGGTTCCACGAACCGCACCGGACGGTCGGGCCGGATTCCTCGCAGGTGATGGGGTTTCTCGGCGAGGGCGTCTCGGCGGACGACAGCCGCGGCGTGACCGTTCCGGCGTACCTGCACGACGATGCGGCGGCTCGGGAAGAGATCGCGGAGCTGCAAGGGGCTGTGCGGTACATGGATGAAGGCGTTGGCGCCGTACTGGCGCATCTCGACGCCGTCGGCCTCGCCGAGAGCACCGTGGTGATCTTCACGACCGACCACGGGCTCGCGCTGCCGGGCGCCAAGTGCACGCTTTACGACTCCGGCCTTGGCGTGGCTCTGATCGTCAGGGTGCCGGGTCGCGCTGGTTGGACCGGTCGCCGGATCTCGTCCGTGGTTCAGCACGTCGACGTGGTCCCGACCCTGCTCGACCTCGTCGGTATCGAGCAACCTGAGGAACTGGTCGGAACGAGTCTCACGGGGGGATCCGATTCCGAGCGGCCGGCCTTCGGTCAGCAGAACCATCACGTGTACGCCGATCCGAAGCGGTCGGTGCGCACGGCAACGCACAAGCTGATCGCCAACTTCGGCAACGCCCCGCGGGCGATGGATCCCACGCAGTCCTGGCAGCGCCGGACTCGCCCTCGGTTCATGCCGCAACCCGCCGTCGAGACCAGCCAGGCCTTCGAGCTGTACGACCTGCGCACCGATCCCGACGAGCTGTACGACCTCGCCGCCGGAAGGTCTGGCGAGGCCGCGGCCATCTTCGACTCACTTGCTGCGCAGTTGCTCGACTGGATGCGGCGGGAGGACGATCCGTTGCTCTCGGCCCGCCCGATCACCCCGCGGCACGCCGCCGTACTGGCGACCCTCGAAGCCGCGTCGCGGCACCCGGTCAGTTCCGTCACCCTTCACCCGAGCAGGGGAAAAGAGATCGCATGAAGCGCACACCGTTCCGGCTCCTCGCCGCCGCCATGGCTCTGGCCGTCACGCTGACCGCCTGTGGTGGGTCGGGGAGCGACGGGGGCAAGCAGGCGATCACCCTGTGGATGTACCCGGTGATCACCGATCCGCAGGAGAGCCAGGCCTTCTGGCGCAAGGTCGAGCAGGACTTCGACACCGCCCATCCCGACATCGACCTGACCGTTCAGCTGCAGACCTTCGACAAGCGGGACGCGCAACTGGGCGCGGCGCTTGCCGCGGGCAAGGGTCCGGACATCGTGCTGGTGACGCCCGACATGGCGTCGACGTACCAGCGGATCAAGGGGCTGGAGCCGGTGGGCGACGGGCTGAAGCGCGACGACTTCCTGCCCGGTCCGCTGAAGGCCGCGACCATCGACGGCGAGCTGTACGGCGTACCGCTGTTCCAGAACGTCAGTACGACGGCGTACAACACGAAGATCTTCGCCGACGCCGGGCTGCCGCTGCCGACGACCTGGGCTCAGCTGGCCGCGGCCGCGCCGGTGCTGGCCAAGAAGAAGATCGCGGTCACCGATTACGCCGGTTCGCCCGAGCAGACGCTCAACCTGACCTTCTACCCGTTGCTGTGGCAGGCGGGCGGCCGGGTGTTCACCGAGGACGGCTCCGACGTCGCGTTCGACTCGGCCGAGGGCGTGGCCGCACTGCAGTTCCTGGTCGACCTGAACGCAGCCGGCGGTCTGCCCCGCGACGCCGCGACCAGCGGGCCGGGCGTCGAAGGGCAACCCGTTGCCCAGGGCAAGGTCGCGGTGCGGATGACGTCGTCGCTGAACGACCTGAAGCAGCTGCGCCGCGCGCTCGGGGCGAAGAACGTTGCCTTCGGCCCGCCGCTGACCGGGAAGGTGCAGGCGACGTACGGCAATCCCGGGTTGCTCGCGCTGACCTCGATCACCAAGTCCGACGGCAAGGACGCCGCGAACGAGGCGCTGCGGTACCTGACGTCCGCCGAGGTGCAGTCCGCGCTGATCGCCAAGACCGGCGCGCTGCCGACCCGTACGGATGTGAAGGTCGACACCGCCGACCCGGACGTCGCCCAGCTGGTGAAGGCGTTGCAGGTCGCCAACCCCGGCGAGGCTTCGCCCGCATCGCGCCAGGTGATGGCCGTGCTCGCACCGAAGATCCAGGCCGCGCTGCGCGGCGACCTCAGTCCTCAGGACGCGCTCGGGCAGGCGGCGGTCGAGGCCCGGTCGGTGCTGAAGAACTCCTGACCACCTCTCATGCGAGGAGCGATCATGGCCCTGGTCCTGACCGACCGCGCCCGTACGGCGGCCCGCCGTACGGACGACCGCGCCCGTACGGCGAGCCGCCGCCGGGAGGCGCTGGCCGGCTGGCTGTTCGTCGCGCCGACGCTGGTGATCTTCGCCGCGTTCAAGATCCTGCCCATCCTCGGTGCGGGGGCGATGAGCCTCACGACGTACCGGCTCAATGGCGAGGTCACCTTCACCGGCGGCGAGAACTACGCCGAGCTGGTGGCCGACGACGCGTTCTGGGCGAGTCTGCGGGTGTCGCTGGTGTACGCGGTGATCTTCGTGCCGCTGATCCTCGCGGTGTCACTGGCCGGCGCGGTGCTGCTCGACCGGCTGAAGCTGTTCGTCGGGCTGTTCCGGTCGCTGCTGTTCGTGCCGTACCTGACGTCGTTCGTGATGGCGGGCATCATCTGGACCTGGATCTTCGCCTCCGACGGGCCGATCAACGCGATGATCGCCAAGGCCGGCGGGCAACCGATCGGGTTCGTGACCGGTGACCAGCTGCTCGTGCTCGCCTCGCTCGCGGTGGTCGCGGTCTGGAAGGGCTTCGGGTACTCGATGCTGATCTTCCTCGCCGGGCTGAAGAGCCAGCCGGCCGAGATCCACGAGGCCGCGCGGATGGACGGCGCCGGGCCGTGGCGGGCGTTCTGGCAGATCACCTTCCCGATGCTGCGGCCGGTCACGTTCTTCGTGCTGGTGATCGAGACCATCGTCGCGTTCCAGGTGTTCGACACGATCTACGTGATGACCGGTGGCGGGCCGAACCGCGCGAGTCTGAGTCTCATCTACCTGCTGTACGACGAGGGCTTCAAGTTCTTCGACTTCGGGTACGCGTCCGCGATCGGGATCGTGCTGTTCGTCGTCGTACTGGCGCTGTCGCTGGTGCAGCGGCGGTTCGCCGGGAAGGAGCTGTGATGGCCGGCTCTCGACCTCAGGTCGTCCGGACGAGTGTGGTCGCGGCGCTGTCGCTGTTCACCGTCGTACCGCTGCTGTTCGTGATCGTGCTCGCGTTGTCGCCGGTCGACACCCCGACGATCCCGTACGCGTGGCCGCGGGCGTTGACCTTCGACAACCTGGCCAGGGTGTTCTCGGTCAGTGCCTTCCCGCGGTGGTTCCTGAACTCGTTGATCTATTCAACGGTCTCGGTGGTCGTCGTACTGCTGACGGCGGCAATGGCCGGGTACGCCCTGGCCCGCAAGCGGTTCCCGGGCGCGAACTTGGTGCTGTGGACAATCATCGCCACGCTGATGGTGCCGATGCAGGCGACGCTGATCCCGACGTTTGTGCTGATCTCGCGGCTGGGTGGAGTCGACACGCTGTGGGGGCTGATCCTGCCGACGCTGGCCAATGCGCAGGCGGTGTTCCTGATCCGCCAGTTCGTCAAGGACCTGCCCGACGACCTCTTCGACGCGGCGCGGATCGACGGCGCGGGGGAGTGGCGGACGTTCGCCGCGATCGTGCTGCCGCTGATCCGGCCGATCCTCGCGACGCTGGCGATCTTCGTGTTCCTGTGGCACTGGAACGACCTGCTCTGGCCGCTCGTCGTCGGCCAGTCGGAGGCGGCGCGGACGCTGACTGTTGGGCTGGCCTCGCTCAACACCGAGACCGCGTCGACGGCGAACGTGATGGCGGCGACTTTGGTGACGCTCGTGCCGTGCTTGGTGATCTTCGTCGTGCTGCAGCGGCACATCGTCGCGGGGATCATGTCGGGCGCGGTGAAGGGATGACGACCGTGCCGCTGGGCGCGGCTGTGCTCTTCCGGGGTGGTGAAGGGGCGGTTGTGCTGCTTCGGGGTGGTGAAGGATGACGGCTGTGCCGCTGCGGGCCGGGTTGATCGGGGTCGACTCGTCGCACGCGCCGTCGTTCACGGAGCTGCTCGGCGTACAGGTGTCTGGTGCTGTGGTGACGCACGCGTGGCGCGGTGAGGTCTCCGCAGACTTCCCGCCGTCCAGGGACCGCATCGACGCGGGGCATCAGCGGCTGATCGAGCTCGGGGTCGTCTTCTGCGACAGCCCGGAGGAGGTCGCGGCTGTCTGCGACGTCGTACTGATCGTTGCCTCGGACGCCCGCACGCATCCGGCGTACTTCGCCCGAGTAGTTGCCGCCGGCAAGCCTGTGTACGTCGACACCCGCTTCGCCCTCACCCGTGCCGACGCGCAGCACATGCTCGACCTGGCCGCGCAGTACGGCACCACCGTCCTGGCCGGCTCACCCAAACGCTTCACCCCGTCGTTCCGTACGGCGCTGGATGCTCTCCGCGGCCGTCAGATTGTCGACGTGAACCTGTCCGGTCCACTCCCCGAACAACCCGGCCATCCCGTCCTCGACTGGTACGGCGTCCACCTCGTCGACCTGGCCGTCGCCGCCCTAGGCCCCGGCTGCACCACGGTCGACGCCCGCCCCGATCACCCCGTCACCCTCACCTGGCCAGAAGGCCGCCAAGCAACCCTCACCGGCGACCCCACCTGGAGCCCCCTGACCGAGGGCACCCTCACCTGCGCCGACGCAACGGCGTCCAACTTCCACATCGAAGCCTCACCCGCCATGCTGACCGGCCTCCTGACCGCCCTGGTCACAGCGGCCCGAGCCAACCACCCAACCGTCCCCGCGGACCAGATCCTCGACATCGTCACCATCACCGAAGCAGCCCGAACCAGCCGCACGACATCCTCGGTCGTCACTCTCTAGCCGGGCCCCGCCTCAGCCAAAACCCTCAAGCCCGGGCGCCACCGCAGCTCTCCACCCCGGGTCCCCGAACAGCACTGAACGCCGGGCCCGAAGTCCGGCGCTCAGTGGGCGTGGTGGCCGGTGACTTCGCGGGAACACCGGCCACCACTACCTGCCATTTGATCAGATCTTCAACCCTTTGGGCACCAGCCACCCCCTGCACTTTCCTGCAACCAAACCACCCCTGCCCGTAGGAAAGTTCCGGCCACGACCCACGCAACCGGCTCCGTTCGTGGGAACTCGCTCCGATGCTTGCGGCTGGAGCTCTGACGCCGTCATCGGCGGCGAAGCTGAAGCATCGGGAAGTCCCGCCACAAATCATCCAGGAAGACCTGGGCTCGGTCTGGGCCGTAGACGTCTCTGGCGATCCACAGGGCGTCGACTACTGCTCTCAATGGGTCGTCATAGAAGAAGGTGGAGAAGATCGCGGTCGCCTGGCCGGCGAGGTCGGGGGTGTTGGTGTAGCCGCCGGCGGTGAAGCGGGCGCCTTCGGTGAGGGGTGGGTTGAAGGCTTCCACTGGGATCTGGAGGATCGACCACTTGTCCTCGTGGCCGTTCTCGAGGCGGTCGAGGGCTGCTGCGATCCAGTCGTACTGGATGAGGCCGGACTCGACGCACATGCTGCGGGTGATCCAGCGGGCGATGGCCCACTGGGTGTCCGGCGTCGCCGCGTCGGCGGCGTCCAGAAGGGGGCGGTAGTCGCTCGCCAGGTGGAACGCCTTCCAGATCTCCTGCAGGCGTTCGCTCGGGAGTGTTCCTCCCCACGCGGCCAGGTTTGCGGCCTGCTGCTCGTTCTCCCGTTGGCGTTCGCGCTCTTGCTGCTGTTCTGCGCGTTGTTCGGGTGTCGGGCGTGGCGGAGTTTCGCGGGCGAAGCCGTGCCAGTACGCCGCCTGCGCGCTGGTCTGCTTGAGGACGCGATCGGGCGCCGGGGGTGCCGGCCAGAACTGGAGTAGGTAGCGATCGACCAGTGGCTCGTCGTCCATTGGCCCTGCGGACTGGTGGCCGGTGTCCATGCCCCAGCCGGAGTAGCGGACGCGGTAGTCGATCGGGTCCAGCGCCAGCGGCCAGCGGCCTTCGCCGCCCCAGCCGTTGAGGGCGACCTCGCCGGCCGGCCGGTACGACGCTTCGACGATCTCCTCCCAGGTGTCGTCGAGTGGCGGTTCCTCGTCGTGGAGTTCGACGGCGAAGCCGACGTTGCCGGTGTGGAGGCCGGTGATCAGGAACAGCGTGCCGGGGACGGCGGCGCCGCAGAGGCCGTTCTGCTGGCCGCCGAAGCACTCGCTCAGCTCCGGCATCGGATCGTCGGAGCTCTCCACGTAGATCTGCGCGTAGGAGACCCAGGCGGGTCCGGTCATCAGGGTCTGCATCGGCACGAGCGGCACCGTACCGGCGCGAAAGGTCGCCGCGCGGGCCCACGGCGAGTCCAGATCAGCCCTGCGGCGGCGGCCCTGCACGCAGTCGACAGATTCCTGCGGAGTTTGCGGGATTGCCGTGAGGTAGTGACATCGCGTTCGGAATCGGGCAGTCTCCTGGTGCTGGTAAGTGCTTGCCCTCGCCCATTTGGAGACACTTATGCGCAGAGTTCGTTCGTTGGCCGCTGTGGTGGCGGTTGGTCTGGCCGCTGGAGCTTTGACTCAGCCGGCTGGTGCCGTGAGTACGCCGGTACCGGTGCAGTTGGTTTCGATTACTGACTTTCATGGGTATTTGCGGCCGCCTTCGGTGGCTGATGGGGGGACGATCGCCGGGCCGGACGGGGAGGCGATCGTGGTGGGTGGGGCGGCGTACCTGGCTACTCATCTGAAGGCGATTCGGGCTGGGAAGGACAACTCGGTCTTCTTCACCGACGGGGACAACTTCTCGGGGTGGCCGTTCGAGGTGGATGTGCATGCGGACGAGCCGACCGTTGAGGTGCTGAACGCGCTCGGGGTCGAGTTCTCGTCGGTGGGGAACCACGAGCTCGACGTGTCGAAGAGCTTTCTGGTGGATCACATGGAGAAGGGGAAGTGTTTCGGGAGGGTCGGGGTGGACAGTTGCTTCACCGACTCCACGGGCCGCAGGTTCCGGGGCGCCGACTTCGCGTTCCAGTCGGCGAACATCGTGGACCGGCGCGGGAAGACGATCGTCGCGCCGTACACGATTCGGTGGGTGCGGGATCACGGCAGGTCGTACCCGGTCGGGTTCATCGGGATGACCGTGCCGGACACGCCGGTCGGCTCCACGTCGTACCAGCCGGAACTGCGGGCGCTCGACCCGGTCGCGGCGGCGGATGCGGCGGCGGCGGAGCTGACGAGGCGCGGGGTGAAGGCGATCGTGCTCAACCTGCACGACGGTGGGACGGACGCGTCGGCGACGTACGACAACTGCGTGAACCCGACAGGCCCCGCGATCGATCTCGCGCGGCAGGTCAGTCCGGCGATCGACGCGATCGTCACCGGGCACTGGCACGCGGCGTTCAACTGCTCGCTGCCGGACCCGGCGGGCAATCCGCGGCCGGTCGTCGAGGCGGCGAACCACGGACGCCTGATCAACGAGATCAACCTGCAGCTCGACCGGCGGACCGGCGAGGTGTTGCGGCCGGCAACGACCTCGGTCAATCACGCGGTCACCCGGGACGTCGCCCCGGACCCGAAGATCCAGAAGATCGTCGACTACTGGACGGCCGCGGGGGATCGCAAGTACGCCGAGCCCGTCGCGACGATCACCGGCGACTTCACCCGTACGCCGAACGCCGCCGGTGAGAGCACCTTCGCCGACCTGGCCGCTGATGTGCATCTGTGGACCGCGCGCCGGAACGGCCCCGCCGACCTAGGCCTGATCGCCGCTCAGCCCGCGGTCGGAAGTACGGCGCTGCGCGGCGACCTGCTGGTTGCGCAAAGCAACAAGTCCAATGACGCACCCGGCCGGGTCCTGCTCGGCGAGTCCTGGGACGCCTACGGCTACGGCAACCCGGTCCTCACCGTCAGCCTCACCGGCGCGCAGTTGGACGCCGTACTCGAGCAGCAGTGGCAGCCGCAGCCCAACGGCACCGTGAAGTTCGTACCCTTAGCCGTCTCCGGCAACACGAGCTACGTGTACGACGCCAGCCGGCCAATCGGCGACCGCGTCGCGCCGGCTGACGTCCGGATCAACGGCGCCGCGCTCGACCCGGCCAAGACCTACCGCGTCGCCGCGCTGGCCTACACAGTGATCGGCGCCGACGGCTACCCGGCCTTCAAGGCCGCGACCAACCCGGTACGTAACAACACCGACCACGAGACCTTCGCCGACTACCTGAGGTCCCACCGCACTCTCACTCCGGCACCCCTGACCCGAGTCACCTCCCGCGGGTAGAAGCCGGCCGATCCATGGTGGGTCTAGCACCACCATGGATCGGCGGGCTGGGCCCCTGATCGAACGGCCGAAATGCCGCCAGGATTCAGGCATGAGTTCGACGAGAGACTTGGCTGGGGGCCGTGGTGGCGACGACTGAGGCCGTGGCGGTTGGCGACGAGAGGATGCTGCAGCGACGGGTGCCGTTGTTCTTCTGGATCTGCCTGGCGCTGACCTGGGTGCCGTGGGCGGTGCTCGGGCTGACCGGCGCGAACGTCGACGAAGGGGTCGGGTCGCTGGTCTTCGGACTGGCGGCGAGCGGGCCTTCGCTGGCCGCGTTGGTGATGTGGCTCCGGTATCGGGGGAGCGATCGGATGCCCCGGCAGGTCACCTGGTCGTGGCATTGGCCCATCGCCGCGGTGGTCCTCGGGGCTGCTCCGCCGATCGTGGCGGCGCTGCTCCTGGGGGTCGACGGCATTCCGCAGCACGCTTCGTCGGTAATCGCCGGTGCTGGCGGCCCGCTCGGAGCATTGGCGTACACGTTGCTCGCCGGGCCGGTGGCCGAGGAGTTCGGGTGGCGGGGATACCTGCAGCCGAGGCTTCGGCGGTTCTACAGCCGGCTCGCGGTGACCGGCATCATCGGTGTCGCGTGGGGACTGTGGCACGTGCCGCTGTTCTTCCTCGAGGGCACCGGCCAGTACGACAAGGGGCTGGTCAGCCTGGAAGGCCTGCTGTTCTTCCTGGGCCTGTTCCCGCTGACCTTCACCATCCTGTTCGTCTCCGAGCGACTCCGCGGCGGGGTCTGGGCGGCGATCCTCCTGCACGCAGCCTGGAACCTGACCGAGGAACTGGTCCCGGCCCTCAGCTCGACCGGCCTGTGGCTGGAGTTCTTCCTGACCACGCTGATCGCCGTCAGCGTCGGCCTGTACTGGCGCCGCTCGCCCCAGCTGTGACGGAGGCGACCGCCGCGGCCCACTCGGCGCGGCGGTCGTCGCGCGCGGCGCCGTCGATGGCCGGCTCGAAGGTTCGGTACGTACGGCGTTCCGCCCAACCGGTTGGTTGCCCCAGAGCGGCCCAGGCGAGTTCCGCGGCGCCGAGGGCGGAGAGCTCGGGAACGTCGGCGACCTCGACCGGATGGCCGAGGAGGTCAGCCTGGGTCTGCATCAGGAGCGTGGAGACGGTGCCGCCGCCGTCGGCGCGCAGGCGCTGCAGGACCGGAAGCGTCTCGGTGATGTCGCAGATCTGATGAGCGACCGCATCCACCGCAGCGCGCGCAATGTGGGCCCGCGTGGTCGAGCTGCCCATGCCGGCCAGCGCCGCCCGCGCCTCGCGATCCCAGTGCGGAGCCCCTAGCCCGGCAAAGGCCGGGACCAACGTGACGCCCTCAGCAGAAGACACCGTCGAGGCGAGCTCCACCAGAGCACCGACATCAGCAAGCCCCAGCAGCGAAGCGGTCCACGCGAGAGCAGCACCCGACGAGACGATGTTGCCCTCGAGCGCGTACGTCGGACGCTCGGTCAGCCACGCCAGCGTGCACCCGTCCGCCGCGAAGGACTCGACCGGAGTCATCACCGACGAGCCGGTCCCGTACGTCGCCTTCACCAGGCCGGCGCGCACACAGCCCTGCCCGTACATCGCAGCGTGCGAGTCGGCCAGCACCGAGACGATCGGGATGCCGTCGCGGAGCCCGGGGACGCCGGAGGTCATGCCGAAGCCCGCGTTCGAGGATCGGACCTCGGGGAGAACCGACAACGGAATGTCGAAGGCCTCCAGCAGTTCGGCGGACCACCCGAGTTCGCGGATGTCGTAGAGCAGAGTGCGTGAGGCATTGCCCGCCTCGATCAGGTGCTCTCGGCCACCAGTGAGTCGGTCGACGAGCCACGAGTCGATCGTTCCGACTTGGTTCGCGGGCGAGTGCGTCAGCAACCACCGCAGCTTCGGCGCCGAGAACATCGCGTCCACCCGGAGTCCGGTACGACGGCGTACGAGCTCGTCGACGCCGGCAGGCAACGCGGAGCACCACGACGACGTACGGACGTCCTGCCAACCGATCGCCGGACCAGCGGCCGCGCCGGTACTGCGGTCCCAGGCGACGACCGATTCGCGCTGGGTCGACAGCGCGATGCCGACGACGTCGGCCGACGTCAACGGGATCGCGGACACCACGCTGGCCCACAGATCGTTGGCGTCCTGCTCGACCCATCCCGCTCGTGGTGTCGACAAACCGACCGGCACCGTACGGCGCGCCAGCACGGCACCGGACTCGTCGACCAGCACCGCCTTGGTGTTGGTCGTGCCCTGGTCGATCGCGAGCACCGCACTGACCATCCGGCCGACCTCCCACAGTCCGACAACTTTCAACCGAGCTCTTGACGGGACTCTAGCGTCGTGGCGACACTCATGGCGACAGGCTATGCACTAGTGAATTTCTATTCAAAGAAGGTGGCAGCCGTGAAGCCGAGCCGACGCCGGGTGATCATCGACACCGACGCCAAGAACGAGGCCGACGACCAGTTCGCGATCGTGCACGGGCTGTTGTCGCCGACCTTCGACGTGCGGGGCCTGATCGCCGCCCACTTCGGCACCCGGCGGTCGGACCGCAGCATGGAGGAGTCCCGCGAGGAGATCGACCTGCTGCTGGACCTGATGGACCTGACCGGCAAGGTCCCGGTCGCGAACGGGGCGCCGACCGGTATCCCGGACGAGCAGACCCCGCTGGACTCGCCCGGCGCCCAGTTGATCATCGAGGAGTCGAAGCTGGCCTCGAAGGACGATCCGCTGTTCGTCTCGTTCCTCGGCCCACTGACCAACATGGCGTCGGCGATCCTGCTCGACCCCGACATCGTGAACCGCGACGTCGTGGTGATCTGGATCGGGGGCCGCGGGTACAACGGCTACACGTCGTACCCGGGCATGGAGTTCAACCTGTCCAACGACATCCACGCCGCGAACGTCGTGTTCGGCTCGGGGATGACGGTCTGGCAGGTGACCAGCGATGTCTACACCAAGGTTTCGGTCAGTTACGCCGAGCTCGACGAGAAGATCGGCGACGCCGGTCCGCTCGGCAAGTACCTGATCGAGCAGTTGCACGAGTGGAACGCGATCCACCACGGCGAGCCCATCGAGTCCCGCTCCCTCGGCGACTCGCCCGCGATCGCGCTGATGCTCTTCCCCCGCAGCGGGGACCTGCGGGTCCAGCCGGCGCCGCGCTTCGGCGTCGACGGCTGGTACCTGCCCGGCACCGACAACCCGATCCACGTCTGCGAACAGATCGACGTCCGCTTCCTGCTGGAGGACATGTTCGCCAAGATCCGCCGCTTCGCCCGCCAAAGGAGCCAGTCATGACCTACACCCGCCGGGGATTCCTCGGCCTCACCTCCGCCGCCGCGCTCGGCGCCGGGCTGTCCGCCTGCACCGGCGCCGGTACGACGTCCGGCGGCGGCGACACGGCCGCGGCCTCGAACAACCTGCGCCTGTTCACCTACGAGGACGACTCGACGATCGGCCTGCTGAAGGCCCAGGTGAAGAAGTTCGACGAGCAGAACGGGACGACGACCACCGTCGACAGCCTGCCCGGTTCGGGTGCGGCCGTGTACCCGGACAAGCTGCGCACCGAGCTGCTCGGCGGCAAGGGCCCGGACGTCTGGCGGATCTGGGGCGGCCAGATCGGCAGCCCGTTCGCGAAGGCGAAGCAGGCGCTCGACCTGTCGCCGTACTACTCGAAGTACGGCTGGGACTCGAAGATCAACACCGCGGCGATCAGCGGGATGACCTTCGACGGCGTGAAGACCGGCGTCCCGTTCATCGCGCTCGGGATCGGTGCCTGGTACAACAAGTCGCTGTTCGCCAAGGCCGGCGTGAGTGCCCCGCCGACCACGTACGCCGAGCTGGAGACGCTCAACGAGAAGCTCGTCGCGGTCGGTGTCACGCCGCTCGCGACCGGTGGCAAGTACGGCTGGCACGTGATGCGGCTGTTCGAGTACCTGCTCGAGCACACCGCCGGGCCGGAGCTGCACGACAAGCTGCTGACCGGCGCCGAGAGCTGGGACCGGCCCGAGGTGGTCGAGGCATTCGCGCTGTTCAAGAAATGGCAGGACAAGAAGTGGCTGCCGCAGGGCGCGCTCGGGCTCGACCCGGCCGACATCGAGCCCGGGTACGTGCAGGGCAAGACGGCGTACACGATCACCGGTCCGTGGACCGAGGCGCAGGCGATCCTGTCGGCCAAGAAGCCGTCCACCGCGTTCGGGACCTTCGAGCTGCCGACCGACCAGAAGCCGGCCCGGCACTCGGGCTTCGTCGAGGGTTACATGATCAACGCCAAGTCCGGCAACGCCGACAAGGCCGCGGCGCTGATCGACTTCATTCTCCAGCCCGAGGCCCAGAAGGCGATGCAGATCACCGCCTCGACGGTGAAGGGCGCCGAGCCGGACCCGAAGGCGCTGCCGCTGGCGGCCGAGTGGTCGCAGAAGTACGCGGTCAACCCGTTCTACACGATCCAGGACCAGGCCTTCCCGAAGAAGGAGGCCGATCAGTACTTCAGCGTGCAGAGCGATCTGCTGCAGGGATCCGTGACGCCCGAGGCCGCGGCCAAGAAGATGCAGGAGATCGTCTCCGCCTGGGCCAAGGGCTGATTCCGTGGCCGTCGTCGCGCTGTCCAAGCCCGCCTCGGTGAAGCCCGGCAAGGGCGGTCGCTGGTCGCCCTGGCTGTTCGCCCTGCCCGCGGTGATCGTGTACGTCGGGTTCCTGGTGTACCCGGCGATCTCGTCCCTGTTCTTCAGCCTGACCAACTGGGACGGCCTGAGCGCGACGTACGACTTCGTCGGTCTGGACAACTACACCAAGCTGGCGAGCGACCCGGTCGTGGGCACCGCGGTCCGGAACAACCTGATCTGGACCGTGGTGACGATCGCCGTCCCGACCGTCGTCGGCCTGGCGTTGGCGATCGCACTGAACGGCAAGGTGCACGGCAAACCGATCCTGCGGCTGATCTTCTACACGCCGGCCGTGCTGCCGCTGGTGTCGATCGCGAGCATCTGGGGCTGGCTCTACAACCCGCAGTACGGCGCGATCAACTCGGCGCTGAAGATGATCGGGCTCGACGGCCTGGCGCAACCGTGGCTCGGCCAGGACTCGACCGCACTGTGGGCCGTGATGGTGCCGGCGATCTGGTTGCGCACAGGCTTTCCGATGCTGCTCTACCTGGCCGCCCTGCAAGGGATTCCGAACGAGCTGTACGAGGCGGCGACCGTCGATGGTGCGGGCCGATGGCAACAGTTCTGGCACATCACGATGCCGAGCCTCAGACCGGCGCACTACATCGTGCTCGCGCTGTCGCTGATCGACTCGTTCAAGGTCTTCGACATGATCTACGCGATGACGTACGGCGGGCCTGGTACGTCGACGCAGGTGATGGGGACGTGGATGTACTTCAACGTCTTCCAGTACTACCAAGCCGGGTACGGCACCGCGATCGCGGTCGTGATCACGCTCGTAGCCGTTGCCGTCGGCATCCCGTACGTCCGCTCGCAGACGAAGGAGGCGACATGACCTCGATCGCACCGGTCCGGGTCGAGCCGCCGCTCGTCACCGAGGAGACCGCGCCGTCGAACAAGCCGCCGCGAGGCCGCAAAGGCCTGGTCATCACGCTGGTGCTCGCGGTGGCGGCGATCTTCTGGATCTCGCCGCTGGCGCTGCTGGTGATCACCGCGGTCCGGCCGCTGGCGGACTTCGTCGGCAACGGGCCGCTGTCGTGGCCGGACCAGTTCACCTGGTCGAACTTCAGCGACGCGTGGGGGATCGGCAACTTCGCCACGACGTACAAGAACAGCGCGTTGCTGGCGCTGATCAAGGTGCCGCTCGGCGTGCTGATCTCGGCGATGCTCGGGTTCGCGCTGGCCAAGCTGCGGATGAAGTTCCGCAAGACGGTGATGTTCACCGTGTTCCTCGGGCTGACCATCCCGATCTACATCGCGATCGTGCCGGTCTTCATCATGCTGCGCTCGGCGGGCGCGACCGACAGCCTGTTCGGGCTGATCGGGCCGTACCTGGCCTTCGGCATCCCGTTCGAGGTGCTGGTGCTGCAGTCGTTCTTCCGGCAGATCCCGGACGAGATCATCGAGGCGGCCAAGGTCGACGGCGCCGGCGACTGGCGGGTGTTCTTCACGATGATCCTGCCGCTGTCGCTGCCGGCCCTGGTGACGGTCGCGATCCTCGACGCGGTCGCGACCTGGAACGAGTTCCTGTTCGCGCTGATCCTGCTCAACTCCGACGCGAACAAGACCATCCCGGTCGGCCTGCTGAACTTCCAGGGCCAGTTCGCCAACAACAACACCGGTCTGGCGGCGGGCATCCTGATCGCCGTCGTCCCGATCCTGATCGCGTACACCTTGCTCCAGCGCTGGATCGTCGGCGGCCTGACCGCCGGCGCCACCAAGGGCTGACCAACATATGGAGGAGAACACCATGACCGAGATGCCGGTCTTCGGCGCGGGTATCTGGCACTTCGCGACGTACAAGGACCGTTACGCGACCGACGGCTACGGCCCGCCGGTCGGGCTGCTGGAGCAGATCGACCGCGCGGGCGCCGTCGGCGACCTGTCCGTGGTCGACCTGAACTGGCCGTTCGCCGGGTACGACGGGACGCTCGACGAGGTGAAGGCCGCGCTGGCCCGCAACAACCTGAAGGCGATCGCGATCACGCCGGAGATCTACACCCGCGACTTCGTCAAGGGCTCGATCACCAACCCGGACCCCGGCGTCCGGAAGCAGGCGCTCGAACTGTTGCACCAGGCAACCGAGCTGGCCAAGGACATGGGCTGCTCGTACGTGAAGCTGTGGCCCGGGCAGGACGGTTGGGACTACCCGTTCCAGGTGAACTACCACGACATCTGGAAGCTCGCGCTGGACGGGCTGACCGAGCTGGTCTCGGCGCACCCGGACATCAACTTCGTGATCGAGTACAAGCCGCGCGAGCCGCGGGTCAAGATCATCTTCCCGAACGTCGCCCGCACGCTGCTCGGCATCGAGAAGATCGGCCTGCCCAACCTGGGCATCCTGCTCGACTTCGGGCACTCCCTGTACGGGCAGGAGACGCCGGCCGACGCGGCGCAGCTGGCGATCGACTACGGACGGCTGTTCGCGATCGACGTGAACGACAACCTGCGCGGCTGGGACGACGACATGGTGGTCGGCTCGGTGCACCTGGTCGAGACGTTCGAGTTCTTCCACACCCTGCGCCGCAACAACTGGGAGGGCGTCTGGCAGCTCGACCAGTTCCCGTTCCGCGAGGACAGCGTCGAGGCGGCCAAGCAGGCGATCCGGTTCCTCAAGGCGGTGCACCACGCGCTCGACGTACTGGACGAGGAGGCGCTGGCCGCCGCGCAGGCGTCGCACGACGCGCTCGCCGCGCAGAAGCTGGTCCAGAAGGTGCTGCTCTCGTCGATGGCAGAGCTGACATGACGCTGACGGTCGAGCACACGACGATGCCCGTGCTCGGGCGGCTGCCGATCCACAGCAGCCGCTCGGCGCAGGTCGCGCACATCGCCGAGGCCGCCCGGCAGATCCGGGTCCAGGACCTCAAGCTGGTCCACCACGCCGGCGCCGGGCACATCGGCGGGGACTTCTCGTCGATCGACATCCTCGCGACCTTGTACGGCGCGGTGCTGGACGTCGCTCCGGACCGGGTCGCCGATCCGGAGCGCGACCGGTTCATCCTCAGCAAGGGGCACGTCGCGGGTGCGCTCTACACGACGCTCGCGGCCTTCGGGTTCATGCCGGTCGAGGAGCTGGCGACGTTCCTGAAGCCGCTGTCGGCGCTGAACGGGCACCCGAACCGGCGCAAGGTCGCCGGCGTCGAGGCCAACACCGGCCCGCTCGGGCACGGCCTGCCGGTCGCGGTCGGGCACGCGTTGTCGGCGAAGCTCGACGTGTCGTTGCGTCGTACGTACGTGCTGGTCGGCGACGGCGAGTTGCAGGAGGGCAGCAACTGGGAGGCGATGATGGCGGCCTCGCAGTACCAGCTCGACCGGCTGACCGTGATCGTCGACCGCAACCGGCTGCAGCAGGGCGCGACCACCAAGGAGACCAACGACCTCGATCCCTTGCCGGAGAAGGCGGCGGCGTTCGGGTTCGCGGTGGTCGAGGTGAACGGGCACGACCACGGCGAGCTGCTGGACGTGTTGTCCGCCGTACCGTTCCGGCCGGGCAAGCCGACCTTCGTGATCGCCCACACGCACAAGGGCCACCCGATCTCGTTCATGAGCAACAACGTCGCCTGGCACCACCGGGTGCCCGACGCCGCGGAGTTCCAGCAGGCGCTGACCGAGCTGTCCGCCGTTGCTCCCGGCTACTCGAAGGAGCTGGAATGACAGTCGTCGACACCTCGATCGCGGACCGCCCGCGGTACGACTGCCGGGACGCCTACGTCGAGACGCTCGCCGAGCTGGCCCACGCGGACCACCGGATCGTCGGCGTCGTCAACGACTCGGTCGGGTCGAGCAAGCTGAACAGCTTCCGCAAGGCGTTCCCGGACCGGCTGATCAACGTCGGCATCGCCGAGCAGGACATGGTCGGCGTCGCCTCCGGGCTGGCCAACGGCGGCCGGATCCCGTTCGTGTCGGCGGCGTCCTGCTTCCTCACCGGGCGCGCGCTGGAGCAGATCAAGGCGGACGTCGCGTACTCGCACACCAACGTGAAGCTGTGCGGTATGAGCCCGGGCGTCGCGTACGGCGAACTGGGCCCGACGCACCACTCGATCGAGGACATCGCCTGGCTGCGGGCGATCTCCGGGATGACGATCATCGTGCCGGCCGACCCGATCGAGACCGCTGCGGCGCTGCGCTGGGCGGCCGCGTCCGACGGGCCGGTGTTCATCCGGGTCAGCCGGATGAGCGTGCCGCAGATCTACGCCGACGACTACACGTTCGAGCTGGGCAAGGCGATCACCGTCCGGGCCGGCGACGACGTGACGCTGATCAGCAACGGCACGGTGCTCTGGCGGGCGCTGGCCGCGGCCGAGCAGCTGGCGACGGAGGGGATCTCGGCCAGGGTGCTGTCGATGCCGACGGTGAAACCGCTCGACACCGACGCCGTGGTCGCGGCCGCGCGGGAGACGGCCGGCATCGTGACCGCGGAGGAGGGCGTCACCGGGGGCGGGCTCGGCGGCGCGGTCGCGGAGACCGTCGTACAGCATCATCCGGCGCGGGTGTCGATCCTCGGGATCCCCGAGTTCGCGCCGACCGGCTCCGCGGCGTACTTGCTGGACCGGTACGGGCTGTCCGCGGACGGCATCGCTGGTGCCGCCCGCGCGCTGGTCAGCCGAGGTAAGTGACCAGGTCGGCGATCGAGACCATCGCGAAGTCATGGGTGTCGGCGAACGTGCGCAGGTCGGCGCCGGTCATCAGCGTGCCGTCGTCGTTCATCAGCTCGCCGATCACCCCGACCGGCGGCAGTCCGGCCAGCTGGACCAGCTCGACGGTGGCCTCGGTGTGACCGGGACGCTGCCGGACGCCGCCCGCGACCGCGCGGAGCGGGAGGATGTGGCCGGGCCGGATCAGGTCAGTGGGCTGCGCCGTCGCGTCGGCGAGCACGTTGACGGTCCGGGCCCGGTCGGCGGCCGAGATGCCGGTCCCGACGCCGGTGCTCGCGTCGACCGAGATCGTGTACGCCGTACGCAGACTGTCCTGGTTGTTCGGGACCATCAGCGGCAGCTCGAGCCGGTCGAGCACCTCGGGCGCGGCCGGCGCGCAGACGTACCCGCTGGTGTAGCGGACCAGCAGCGCCATCAGCTCCGGCGTCGCCAGGCTCGCGGCGAAGGTCAGGTCGCCCTCGTTCTCGCGGTCCTCGTCGTCGACCACCACGACCGGGCGTCCACGCCCGATCTCGGCGATCGCGTGGTCGATGGTGTCCAGGCGGGTGGTGCTCGCCACGGTGCTCACAGTCGCTGTCCTCTCGGCCTGGCACTCCGGGGGCAACGACAAGCTCCGCGAGTCTGTTTTTACAGGCGCGCCTCGTGGGCGCGCGCCGGACAGGCATCGCGGAGTCTGCCACGTGCGTCTTCCCATCCGGACTTTCACCGTCGGTCCCGGAGTTCCACCAGGTCAACCGGACCTCCTTGCGGAGGTACGGGTCGCGGACTGTCACCGCCGGCTCGGAATTTCACCGACCCCAGAGCACGTGTGTGATCTTGCAGATTCAACCGTCAGTGTATCCGTCTCTTCTGGCTCCGGGAGTGTCATGTCCATCTCATCCGTTTGGCGGTCGGTCGAGCTCTCGGCTTCTTTGGAGTCGGTTTACGGGGCGGAGGTGTGGGCGGAGTTCGAGCACGAGAGCGGGGTGAGGGTGCGGCGGCCGGCTTTCTGGGACGGTTCCGGGGCCGGGGAGGGCGAGGACGGCTCCGGGGCCGGGGAGGGCGTCGGCGAGCCCGGTGCCGGGGCTGGGCAGAGGTGGCGGGTGCGGTTCGCACCGCCGCTGGCCGGTGAGTGGCGATGGGTCTTCGGCTCGTCCTCAGGCGTGCTCGACGCCCAGCAAGTACCAGCCGGCGAAACAAATCCGTTCTACGCCCACGGGTTCTGGCAGATGTCTCCTGGCGGGCGGAGTCTGGTGCACGCCGACGGGACTCCAGCTCTTCTGGTCGCCGACACGGCGTGGGCGCTCCCGTGGCGGGCGACGGTTTCTCAGGTGCGCGAGTACGCCGCCGATCGTCAGGCGAAGGGCTTCAACGCCGTACTGCTGATGTCCGTGCAGCCGGACATGGGCGCGGTCGGGCCGCGGGACCGGACGGCGGACGAGGGGTTCGACGTCGGGTTCGAGGATCTGCCGTCGGGGCATCTGTTGCAGCCTCGGGCGGAGTACTTCCAGTACCTGGATCAGCTGCTCGCGGTGCTCGTCGAGCACGGGCTGGTGCCGGTGCTGCAGCCGGTGTTCCAGGGGTTCGGGTGGAAGGGGCTGGGAGTCGCGGGCACCGTCGTACCGGCTGAGGAGTATGCGACGTACTGCCGGTACCTGGTCGCGCGGTACGGCGCGCAGCCGGCGATCTATCTGGTCGGTGGGGACGGGACCGGGCTGGAGCCGCAGGTGGCGGCCGGGGGAGCGGAGGTGCATGCGGTCGACTGCTACGGCCAGCCGACGGGGATTCACTACCGGCCGCACATCCGTGCGGCGGCGCATCAGGATGCGGAGTGGCTGGACTTCCAGTGGTGCCAGACCGGGCACACCGGGGAGCACGTGGCCGAGCGGGTGGCCGACATGTGGCGGAACGAGCCCGTACGGGGTGTGGCGAACGGCGAACCGACGTACGAGAAGCACGGCGGTCTCGACGTGGCCGAGGGGTGGTGGCAGGGACACGAGGCGTGGAGCAACCTGTGCGCGGGCGGGACGATGGGGGTCGTGTACGGCGCGGGGAGTCTGTGGCAGTGGCGGCTGCACGGGTCGGAGCCGGGGCATTCGTCGTTCTTCATCGCGCCGGATGCCGGGTGGCGGGACGCTGTGGATTTCGAGGGGTCGACGTACGTCGGGCTGGTGGGGCGCGTGCTGGCCGGGTTGCCGATTGCGGACCTGGAGCCGGACTGGACGCGGGTGATCTCGGGGCGGGCGCTGCGCGGTGCTGACGGGTTGCTGATCGTGTATCGCGAGCACGGTGGGCCGGTGATGGTGTTCGACGACTCGGTGCCGCTGTCGTACCGGATCGTCGATCCGCGCGACGGATCGGTGGTGGCGACCGGGCGACGGGACACGCCGCAGGACCCGCTGCCCGATGCGGGTGGCGCGCCGCGGGTCTACATCTGCCTATAGTCCAGTCCTGATCGAAGGGGGCTTCGCATGAGCGCGAACCGTGGCGTACGTCAGCCGGGGCTGGACGAGCTGCGGCTGCTGGCGAAAGTGGCGCGGATGTACCACGAGAAGGGCATCCGGCAACCGCGCATCGCCACCGAGCTCAACCTGTCCCAGGCCCGGGTGTCGCGGATGCTCAAGCAGGCGGTCGAGGTGGGGATCGTGCACACCGTCGTCACGATGCCGAGCGGGGTGCACAGCGATCTCGAGGACGAACTGCAGGGGCGCTACGGGCTGCGGGATGCGGTGGTTGTCGACACGGGCGGTCTGTCTGTGGGACCGGGTGGATTGTCGGCGGGTGTGGACGAGGACGTCCTCCCCGCGCTGGGGTCGGGCGCTGCGGCGTACCTCGACATGACGCTCACCGGCGGACACCTGATCGGCATCTCGTCCTGGAGCGAGACCCTGATCAGCGCCGTCGACCGCATGCCCCGCAAGAGCGTGCCGGTCGCGGAGAAGGTCGTGCAGATCGTCGGCGGGCTCGGCGACGCCGCCGTTCAGATGCAGGCGACGCGGTTGACCGCCCGCTTCGCCGAGCTGACCGGCGCGATGCCCGTCTACCTGCCTGCTCCAGGCTTGGTCGGTACTCCCGCCGTACGCCGCGCGATGATGAACGACGTCTCCGTCCGCGAGGTCCTCGGCACCTGGAGTCAGCTCACCGACGCCCTGGTCGGAATCGGCAGCCTGGAGCCGTCGCCCTTGTTGCAGCGCAGCGGAAACGCCGTCGCTGTCGCCGATCAGGACGAACTCCGCCGCCTGGGCGCCGTCGGCGACGTCTGCTTCCGCTTCTTCGACGAGGAAGGCAAGCACGTCCGCTCGACGTTCGACCAACGCGTCATCGGCGTGACCGCGAAGGAGCTGCTGGCCGTCCCCCGCCGCATCGGCGTAGCCGGCGGCGACCGCAAACACTCCGCCATCCGCGCGGCGTTGCTGGGCGGCTGGATCAACATCCTCATCACCGACCTGTCCATGGCCCAACGCCTGCTCGCCGACTAGCGCCTCTCCCACGCGCGCCCCTCCGTTCGCTGGCGCTCACTGCGGTGCGTGCTCCCGCCCGCCCTTTTGGTGAGTGCGCGTGCTGTCGCGCGCTTCAGTGCGCGGCTGCCGCCGCTTCTTGTGCGCGCTGGCGCGCGGTTGACCACTTGGTGGTGCACGGGGGTGCCTGCGGTTCAGGTGCGAGCCCCGGCGCGACCGTTCGGTTGTGGCCAGCCGCGACGAGTCGCGGGTGCTCCCTGCGCGCCTGCTCCCGCCCCGGTTAGGTGGTGCGCGTGTTGTCGCCCGCTTCAGGCGGCGGGCTGGCTAGCCGACCCGGGTAGCGCGGGAGCTACCCGGGGTCGGGCGCCAGCGCTCCGGACCGGGCGTCGTAGGGCGCCTAGCGTCTGGATATGCGAATTGTGGCGGTGCTGGCGGCGTTCTTGTTGTTGCCTGGGGCAAATGTTGTGGCGGAGGCGTGGCCCGTTGCGGCAGATGTCGCCGACTTGGTCTGGCGGGAATGCCAGAGTGGCAGCGACGACGACCAGGGGAAGGCACTCGATGAGGCGGGGGCGTCCTGCAGCTCGGTCCGTGTGCCTGTTGATCATCTGCAGCCGAACGGGCAGACCATCGACATCGCGATCTCTCGGCTGCGCGCCGACCCGGCGAAGCGGCGCGGCGTACTGGTGGTGAATCCCGGCGGACCCGGCGGCTCCGGGCTCGACTACCCCTTGGCCCTGCGTCCTCTGCTCAGGGACGTCGCGAAGCAGTACGACCTGATCGGCTTTGATCCTCGCTTCGTTGGGCGGAGTGCGCCGGCCGCCTGTGGGGATGTCCGTCTGGCTGACGTCTTCCGCTCGTCCCTCAACCGCACCGACTTCGCGGAGTCCGCCCGCCGGGCAAAGGCCTTCGTACGGAGCTGCCCCGAAGGACTCCAGTACGCGAGCATTCGCAACGTCGCTCGTGACCTGGACCTTGTACGGAAAGCGCTCAAGGAGACCAAGCTGAACTACTACGGCGTTTCCTGGGGCGCCGACCTCGGGGTCGTCTACAGCCAGCTCTTCTCGGACAAGGTCGACCGCATGGTCGTCGACAGCGTCACCGATGTCGAAGGATCCGAGTACCACCATCTCGCCACCGGCGAGCGCGCCGAAGCAGCCTTCGACGAGTGGGCGGCTTGGGCTGCCTGGCGGGACGACAAGTACCACCTCGGCGGAAGCGGTCAGCAGATCCGTACGGCGGTGAGTCGACTGATGAAGCGTGACCTGACGATCGCCGGCCACAAGATCGACTCCGCAGTCCTGCCCTGGTTGCTCCAGTCAGCGCTCGGCGACGAGAGCGACCGCGACCTGATGGCGCGCAACGTCAGCACCCTGCTCCGCAACACCCCGCCGACGCCAGAACTCAAGGGCTGGCTTGATCAGTACTACGGCCGCGCGCCCATGTTCTCCCAGTTCGTCGCCGCGTCGATCGCCTTCACCTGCAACGACACCGGCTGGCCGAAGAGCCCAGCGACGTACTGGCGGGACGTTCAGCAGACCAGGAGCACTCAGCCGTTGTTTGCGACAACCTTCCTCCCGTGCGCCTACTGGACCCAGCACACCACCGAACCATCCCTTGCCGTCAGCAACAACACCCCGATGCTGATCGTCGAGGCCGAGCGCGACAACATCCCGCTCAGCTGGGCCGAGAGCCTCCACCGCAAACTCCCCAACTCGACCCTGAAGACGGTCGACCGCCGAGCCCACGGCGTCTACGACGAACGCGTCCCGACGATGATCGAAACCGTCAACGACTACTTGGGAGATTGAGGCGGCGCGAACGGGGCCGCCGCCGCTTGGATCTTTGTGAGGTGCTCGGTGGGGTCGATCGGGGTGTTGCTCGGGCTGGTGGTGCCGTCGATTTGTTCTCGGAGGATGTCGAGGTGGCCGCCGTGGCGGAGTTCTTCGGTGAGGACTCGGAGGATCATTGCGGAGAGGGTGGTGGTCTGGTGGCCTGGGGTGAAGTGTTCGACTCGGCCGGGGGAGTCGAGGTCGTGGAGCGCGATGGTTTCGTCGGCGTTGGTGCAGGACTGGTGGTACCAGTCGAGGACGTACGACGAAGTCTCGTCGGGGCGGGCCCACAGGTCGGCGGCGCCCGCGAGGTCCTCGTCGCCGGGGATCTCGCGGTCGAGGCCGCGGCCGAAGGCTTCGCCGAGGTAGCCGTACTCCATGCCGCCGAGGTGTTTCAGGACGCCTAGGACGTTGGTGCCGGAGGGGGTCAGAGGGCGGCGGAGGTCGTACTCGGACAGCCCGGCGGCTTTCTGGAGGTTGGTGGTTCGGGCGGCGCGGAGGGACTCGTGGAGCTCGGCCTTCAGGTCCATGGGGAAACGATAGGAGCAGCCGGAATCAGTGGTGAGCACGGATGCCGTCACCGCGCGGTCGGTCGATCCTCGGAGTACCGAATCACCGAACCGAGGAGAGATCATGAGCAGCATCGGTACGACGGTCAGGACGTGGAAGATCCAGCCGGGCACGATCGGGCTCTGGATCCTGCGGCTGGTCCTCACGTTCGAGTTCGCCGCGGCGGGGATCATGAAGCTGGCCGGCAACGAGCAGATGGTCGCGATGTTCGGGGAGCTCGGCGCCGGGCAGTGGCTGCGGTACGCCGTCGGCATGCTCGAGATCGCCGGGGCGCTCGGCGTGCTGGTTCCCCGGCTGTGCGGGCTCGCCGCGCTCGGGCTGGCCGGGCTGATGGCCGGCGCGGTGATCACCAACGCGTTCGTGTTCGGCGTCTCCCCGGCGGTGCCGCTCGCCCTGCTGGTGGTCGCCGCGCTGGTCGCCTGGTTCCGCCGGTCCACCGTCCAGGCGCTCCTCCAGCCTGGCCGGTGATGAACGGGATGTGCCGGAGCGCGATCTCGGGTGGCGTCGGCACCCGAGGATCGTAGACGGCAGGAGCCCGCGTCCACCGCCAGAGGACGCGGGCTCCACCCGAAGCCGAAGCAGCCGAAGCACCCGGAGCCGACCGACAGGCTCCCCGAGGATCAGCGCGAGCGGTGCTGCTGCGCCAGATCTCGCAAGTACAGCGCCGACTGCTTGGGGGTGCGCTCCTGGGTGTCGTAGTCGACGCGGACGATGCCGAAGCGCTTCTCGTAGCCGTAGGCCCATTCGAAGTTGTCGAGCAGGGACCAGGCCAGGTAGCCGCGGATGTCGGCGCCCTGGTCGATCGCGTCGGCCACGGCGGCCAGGTGGGTGGTGAAGTACGCCGTACGGCCCTCGTCGGCGACGAAACCAGAAGCATCCGGTTCGTCGTCGAAGGCCGAGCCGTTCTCGGTGATCACCATCGGGAGGCCGGGGTAGTCCTTGCTGATCCGGACCAGCAGGTCGGTAAAGCCCTCGGGGACGATCTCCCAGTCCATCGCGGTGCGCGGGCGGTTCAGCGGCAGGGTCCGGCTGACCGGGAGACCGGAGGCGTCGACCGTGCTGCCGTCCTCGGCGAAGCCGGTGAACATCTGGCTGAAGTAGTAGTTGATGCCCAGGACATCGATCGGCGCGGAGATCGTCGCCAGGTCACCATCCTGGACAGGGATTTCGATGCCTTGAGCAGCCAGGTCGGCGACCACGTCCGCGGGATAACGCCCGTGCACCAAAGGATCCAGGTACAGCCGCGCACCCATCCCGTCGGCCCGGCGAGCGGCCTCGAGGTCGGGCTCCAGGTCCGAGGCCGGGTACGCCGTGGCGGCGTTCAGCGTGATCCCGATGTCGAGCTTGCGCGGCGCGGCCTCGCGCATCCGCTCGGTCGCGAGACCGTGCCCGAGCAGCAGGTGGTGCACGGCGGAGACGGCGGCCGGGTAGTCGCGCTTGCCGGGCGCGTGCGCGCCGTACGCGTACCCGAGCATCGCCGAGCACCACGGCTCGTTCAGCGTCGTCCACGTGTCGACCCGGTCGCTCAACGCGTCGAACACCAGCATCGAGTAGTCCGCGAACCGGTACGCCGTGTCGCGCGCAGGCCAGCCGCCCGCGTCCTCGAGCTCCTGCGGCAGGTCCCAGTGGTACAGCGTCACCCACGGGTCGATGCCTTGGGCAAGAAGTTCGTCGACCAGCCGGTCGTAGAACGCCATCCCGGCCGGGTTGACCCCGCCGGTGCCGTGCGGCTGGACCCGTGACCAGGACACCGAGAACCGGTAGGTGTCCATCCCGAGATCCTTGATCAGGGCAACATCAGCGGGCATCCGGGTGTAGTGCTCGCAGGCGACGTCACCGTGGTCGCCGTCGTGCACGGCGCCGGGGACCCGGCAGAAGGTGTCCCAGATCGAGGGGGTCCGGCCGTCGACGTCGACGGCGCCCTCGATCTGGTACGCCGAGGTGGCGACACCCCAGCGGAAGCCGCTCGGCAGTCGCGCCGCAAGGTCCGCCTCGGAGGTGGTGGGGGCAGCAGATGTGTTCATGGTGGACGTGCGGCGGTCCGCGCCCAGCCGGTGGGCCGGCGCGGAACGCCGTACTGACTCCCTTCGGGGAAGAAGTTAGGCGACGGGGACCCGGCCGGGCAGCCAGCAGGCCACCTGGCGGTTCGGGTCGTTCCTGGCCTCCGGGACGCCGAGGACGGGGATCTCCGTCGAGCAGCGGTCGAACGCGTGCGGGCAGCGTGGGTGGAACGCGCAGCCGCTGGGCATGCCGCGCAGGTCGGGCGGCGAGCCCGGGATTCCGCTCAGCTCCCGGCGCGGGCCGCGCAGCGCCGGGAAGGACTTCAGCAGTCCTTCGCTGTACGGGTGCAGGGAGTCCTTGTAGAGATCGGCCGACCTGGCTTCCTCGACGATCCGGCCGCCGTACATGATCGCGATCCGGTCGGAGAACTCGACCAGCAACGACAGGTCGTGGGTGATGAACAGCACCGAGAACCCGAGCCGCTCGCGCAGCTCGACCAGCTGGGCCAGGATCTGGCGCTGCATCACCACGTCCAGCGCGGTGGTCGGCTCGTCCATGATCACGACCTGCGGCTCGAGCACGAGCGCCATCCCGATCATCACCCGCTGCCGCATGCCGCCGGACAGCTGGTGCGGGTAGGCGTCCATCCGGTCCGCGGAGATGCCGACCAGCTTGAGCATGTCCTTGGCCCGGGACCAGCGGGCCTCGGAGCTGAGCTGCGGCTCGTGCGCGCGGATCACGTCGAGCATCTGGGTGGAGACCTTGTGCACCGGGTTGAGCGAGTTCATCGCGCCCTGGAACACGATCGACGTCTCGGCCCAGCGGAACTTGCGCAGCTCGGCCGGGGACAGCGCCATCACGTCGTACGGCTGGTCGCCCGGCGGGTGGTAGATGACCGAGCCGCCGCTGATCACACCGGGCGGCGGGAGCAGCCGTGTCACGCCGTACGCGAGCGTCGACTTGCCGGAACCGCTCTCGCCGGCCAGGCCGAGCACCTCACCGCGGTGCAGGGTCAGCGTGACGTCGCGGACCGCGCGGACGGCCTGGTCGCCCAGCCCGTAGTCGACGTTGAAGTCCTTGATCTCCAGGACTGGTTGCTTCGCCATCAGACCGTGCCCTTCGCTTCGTCGGCGCGGACCACCGGCGTGACCGGGGCCTTCCTGTCGGAGGTGTTCAGCACCGGGGTGAACCCGACCTTCATCCGGACCGTGTGGCCGTCCTTGGTCTTCACCCGGGTGTGCCCGCTGCTGCGCAGCCGCGGGCTGACGAACTCGTCGATGCCGAAGTTGATCAGCGACAGCGCCGTGCCCAGTACGGCGATCGCGAGGCCGGCCGGGACGAACCACCACCACGCGCCCTGGGCGAGCGCCTGCTGGCTCTGCGCCCAGAACAGGATCGTGCCCCAGTTCCACTCCGAGATCGTCGAGATGCCGATGAAGGCCAGCGTGATCTCCGACATCACCGCGAAGATCACCGTTCCGACGAAGCCCGACGCGATGATCGCGGTCAGGTTCGGCAGGATCTCGACGGTGATGATCCGCCAGGTGCTCTCACCGGTCGCGCGGGCGGCCTCGACGTAGTCCCGCCGCCGCAGCGACAGCGTCTGCGCTCGTAGTACTCGCGCACCCCACGCCCACGACGTCAAACCGATGACGAGGGCAACCATCAGGTCACCCGCGCCCGGGATGGTGGAGGCCACGATGATGATCAGCGGCAGCGCCGGGATGACCAGGAAGACGTTCGACAGCGCGGACAGCCCCTCGTCGGCGGCACCGCCGAGGAAGCCCGAGCTGACGCCGATCAGGACCGACAGGGCGGTCGCGACGATGCCGGCCAGCAGACCGACGAACATCACGCCCCGGGTGCCGACGAGGATCTGCGACAGGATGTCCTGGCCCAGGTGCGTGGTGCCGAACCAGTGCTTGCCCGACGGCGGCTGGATCAGGTCGGCGCTGCGCGCGGACGGGTCGTACGGCGCGATCCACGGACCGATGATCGCGATCAGGCAGAAGAAGCCCAGGATGACGAGCCCGGTCGCGGCCTTCGGGTTCGCGACGAACCGCAGCCGTTGGCGCTTGACCGGAGCGGCCGCTACCTCCGGGCCGTCGGGCGTGACCGCGGTGATGGTGCTGGTGGGTGCGGACATCGGTCAGCCCTCCTTGCGGGTGCGCGGGTCGAGCAGCAGGTACGCGATGTCGGCGATCAGGTTGGCGACCAGGACCGAGATCGTGATCACCAGGAAGACGCCCTGCATCAACGGGTAGTCCTTCGCGCCGACCGCCTGGAAAAGGTTGTAGCCGATGCCGGGGTACGAGAAGACGATCTCCACCAGCAGCGTGCCGCCGACGATGAAGCCGAGCGACAGCGCGAAACCGGACACGTTCGGCAGCAACGCGTTGCGGGCGGCGTAGCTGAGCATCACTCGACGCTCGGACAGGCCCTTGGCGTGGGCGACGGTGATGTAGTCCTCCGACGCGACGGTCACCATCATGTTGCGCATGCTGAGGATCCAGCCGCTGACCGACGAGATCAGGATCGTGAGCGCCGGCAGCAGGCTGTGCTGTACGGCGCTGCCGATGAACACGCTGTCCCAGTTCGGTACCAGGCCCGGCTCGTACCCGCCCGACGACGGGAAGAAGCTGCCCGCGCCGGCCAGCAGCGTGATCGCGATCAGGCCGAGCCAGAAGTACGGGATCGACGACAGGAACGTGGTCACCGGGAGCAGGCCGTCCAGCCAGGACCCGCGCCGCCATCCGGCCAGTACGCCGAGGCCCGTGCCGATGATGAAGCTCGCGAGCGTCGTGATGCCGACCAGCGCGATCGTCCACGGCAGGCTCTGGCCGAGGATCTCCGAGACCGGTGTCGGGAAGAAGGTGAACGACAACCCGAGGTCGCCCTTGAACACCTGACCCCAGTAGTCGACGTACTGGCTCCACAGGCTCGCGTTCTTATCCAGGCCGAACAGCACGTACAGCGAGTTGATCGCCTCGGTGCTCATCTGGCCTTGGAACTTGTTGATCAGCGAGGTGACCGGGTCACCGGGGATCATCCGCGGGATGAAGAAGTTGATCGTGATCGCCGCCCAGGCGGTGAACAGGTAGAAGGCGATCCGTTGCAGCAGGAACTTCACTTCGCCGCTCCTTCCTCGTAGAGCCAGCAGGCCGCCCAGTGGGCCTGGCCGCTGTCGACCACCGGCAGCTCGAACCGGGGCGGCAGGTCGGTGGAGCACTTCGGCATCGCGTGGATGCAGCGCGGGTGGAACCGGCAACCGGTCGGCGGCGCGATCAGGCTCGGCGGCTCACCGCCGGCCTCGTCCTCGGGCGCGTCCTTGGCGTCACCGACCCGGTCCAGGCGGTCGGGGTCGGGCGCGCTCTCGATCAGCAGCCGCGTGTACGGGTGGGCCGGGTGCTGCGTGACGGTCTCGGAGTCGCCGCCCTCGACCATCCGGCCGGCGTACATCACCAAGGTCTCGTCGGCGAAGTACCGGGCCGAGGCGATGTCGTGGGTGATGTAGAGGATGGCCAGGTTGAGCCGTTCCTTCAGGTCCCGCAGCAGGTTCAGTACGCCGAGCCGGATGGACACGTCGAGCATCGAGACCGGCTCGTCGGCCAGCAGCACCTCGGGATTCGCGCCGAGCGCGCGGGCGATCGACACCCGCTGGCGCTGGCCGCCGGACAGTTCGTGCGGGAACTTGTCCAGGTAGCGCTCCGGCGGGGTCAGCTGGACCCGCAGCAGCAGGTCGTTCAGGTTCTTCTCCAGCTCGGCGCTGCCGCTGCCGGCGCGGCCGTGGATCTTCAGCGCGCGGGTCAGGTGGTAGCGCACGGTGTGCACCGGGTTCAGCGAGGCGAACGGGTCCTGGAAGATCATCTGCACGCGGCGGCAGTAGGCGCGGAACGCGCGGCCGCCGTGCACGGTGATCGAGTCGCCGTGCAGCCGGATGTCGCCGTCGGTGCGCTTGTACAGCTGCGCCATCAACCGGGCGACCGTGGACTTGCCGGAGCCGGACTCGCCGACCAGGGCGGTGACCCGCCCGCGGCGCAGCGTCAGCTGGATGTCGTCCACCGCGTGCACGGCCTTGCGCTCACGGGTGAACAGGTCGCGCAGGCCCCGGCGTACGGGGAAGTGTTTGGTGAGGTTCTCGGCCTCGAGGACCACGTCGTCGGTCGTGGTCGGTGGTGCTGCTGGCGTCGCCGTCATTTCCGACTCCTCGCTCGGTGGGCACAGGGAACCGCGGCCGGGAGCCCCAGGTGGAGAGCTCCCGGCCGCGGCGGGGTGTCAGGCCCCTGCGGGCTTGAGCTTGAGGACGATCTCCAGCGCGTTCTGCTGGGTCGGCTGGGCCGGCCCGTACGGGTTGGTGTCGTCCGGCCACCCGACCCAGTTCTTGGTGCTGTACAGCGCACCGATGTTCGAGGCGCCGGTCGGGATGATCGGCATCTGCTCGACCATGATCTTCTGCAGCGTGTTCAGCGCCGCCGAGCGGGCCGCGTCGTCGGCCGCGTTGGCGTACGCGTCCAGCGCCTTGGTCGCCTCCGGGTTGTTGTAACGGCCGTAGTTGCCGCTGACACCACCCTTGCCGACCGGCTTCAGGATCTTGCCGTCCATGATGTTCTGGTAGATGTCGTACGGCGTCGCGCCGCCGTTGGTCCAGTGCATCCCGGCCTGGAAGTTGCCCTCGTCGAACGCCTTGAACCACGCGTCCTGGTTGGCCTTGTCGACGGTGGCCTTGATCCCGATCTGGGACAGGTTGTCCTTGATGATCTCGAGGCTGGTGACGTAGTCCGACCAGCCGGCCGGGTTGGTCAGCGTGATCGTGACCGGCTTGCCGCTCTGGTCCTTCAGCGTCTCGCCCTCGAGCTTGAAGCCGGCCGCGGCCAGCTCGGCCTTGGCGCCCTCGACGTCGACGGCGTGCTTCTTGTCCTTGAACTCCGGCGCGATGTAGGACTCACCGACGCCGGCGGGGATGCCGGTGACCGACTCGATCTTCGGGTAGAAGTACCCGGCCTCGGCCTGGGTGAAGATGTCGTCGCGGTTGATCACCTTGTCCATCGCCCGGCGCAGCGCCGGGTTGTCGAACGGCTTCACCGTGGTGTTGATCCACAGACCGTGGATGCCCAGCGTGCCCGGCGCCCAGACCTTGTGGTTCTTCTCGTCCTTGGCCTGGAAGACCGTCTTCACGTTCGGGACGAAGACGAAGCTCCACTCCGAGGCGCCGTTGGCCAGCGCGGTGGTCTGCGCGTTGTTGTCGTTGTACGACGTGTAGCGCAGCTCCTTGACCTTCGGGAGCTCCTGCCAGTACTTGTCGCGCAGCTCCAGCGTGGTGGTCTGCGGGGTGAACGACTTCAGCTTGTACGGGCCGGTGCCGATCGGGTCCTTGACGGTGTCCTGGCTCGGGTCCTTGAACGCCGACCACTGGGCCTTGGGGATCACGAAGACGCCGAGGATCTTGTTCTGGTTGACGAACTGCGACCGGGGGAAGGTCAGGTCGACCTTGTTCCCGGTCTGGGTGATCGTGCCGTACGGGATCGCGTCCTGGTTCAGCCCCTCGTTGTCCTTGCGGAGCTGGAAGGAGTAGGCCACGTCCTCGGCGGTCATCGGCTTGCCGTCGGACCAGGTGACACCGTCGCGGATCGTGAAGGTGACCTTCTTGAAGTTGTCCGCCCAGACGAAGTCGGTGGCGAGCCAGGGCTTGCCCTTCTCCTGCGGCTTGAGCGCGTTGATCATCACCAGCGGCTCGTAGATCATCCACCGGTACCCGAGCGAGGCGCCCGAGGACGAACCGAGGAACGGGTTGTGGTTCTCCGTCTGCGGGCCGTTCGGCATGCCCACGTTGAGCACCGTGGCGCCGCCGCCGGAGCTGGCGTTCGAGTTGTTCGTGTCCCCGTTGCTGCAGGCAGCCAGTGCTGCCGCGAGCAGGCCCGCGAGGGCCAGCGCGACTGAGCGTCGTGCTCGCATCGTTCCTCCTGTGTTCGTCCACTGCTGGCGGATGACGGTCGAATGACTGTCGGTGGTGCGTTTGGGCACGCATCGTGCCGTGAAAGCGCTCTCATGGAAAGAGCGCACGGCTTAACAGATCGATATCGGCGGTGCTGAGGGGTTGCCGGTGGCGAAGCAGGGGCAGCTACCTCGCCACCGGAGCTCTACGAGGGGCGGGCGGGGGCGGTCGAGCTGCGCACGATCAGCGTCGTGGGCAGCACCTGGGGAGCCTCCGGCAGCGGCTTGCCGCCGAAGTAGTCCATCAGCATCCGGGCCGCCGTCTGGCCCATCTGGCGCATCGGCTGATGCACCGTGGTCAACGGCGGTTCGGTGTGCTGGGCGTACGGGATGTCGTCGAAGCCGACCACCGACACGTCGTTCGGCACGTTCCGCCCGGTCTCCCGGACGGCCTGGATGGCACCGCCGGCGGACAGATCGTTGTGCGCGAAGATCGCGTCGAACTTCGTACCGGCCTCGAGCGCCTGCTGGACGCCGCGGCGACCGCTGGAGTGGGTGAAATCGCCTTCGAAGACGAGCCGTGGGTCCAGCTCGAGACCGGCCGCCGCGTAGGTGTCGCGGAAACCGTCCAGGCGTTCTTGCGTACAGCCGAACCAGTCCACGCCGGTGATCACCAGCGGGCGGCGGCGACCGAGCTCCAGCAGGTGCCGGGCGGCGGCCTCACCTCCGGCCCGGTTGGTGGTGGCGACGGACGGGAACACGGGTTGCTTGGCCCGGTCGTCGATCAGGACGACCGGCAGGCCACGCGAGTGCAACTGCTCGATGTAGGCGAGCGTGCCTTCCGGCTCGATCACCAGCAGGCCGTCGAACGACTGCGCCGAGACCTGCGAGGCGAACTGCTGCATCGACTCCTCACCCCGGTTGCAGGTGAACAGCAGCAGGCCGTAGCCCTCGGTCTCGACGACGTCGACAGCGCCTTGCAGCACCTCGCCCATCCAGGGCCAGGTGAGCGAGGGGACCAGCATGCCGACGATCCGGGTCCGGCCGCGGGCCAGGCCGACGGCCCGGGCGCTGGGCACGTACCCGAGCTCGTCGATCACCTGGCGGACCCGTTCGGCGGTCCGCAGGTCGAGTTCGCCCTTGCCGTTCAGAACCCGCGAGACGGTCGTCTTGCTGACTCCGGCACGGGCCGCGACATCGGCGATCGTGATCGACATTCACAGCTCCCCTCGGGCGGTGGGGTGGTGCGGGGCGGTTTGTTGCCGATTCGTGAACGGTGTGTTCGGAACCGGTTTCGGAAGCGGTTCCGTAGAGTGAAGCGGAGTGGGCCAGGTCACGTCAATCACGACGCGATAACGAAACCAGGACTAAGTTCACGATTTGTAAGAAGTCCGGCGCGCGGCCGGGCTCAGGGCTGGCGACCCGGCGCTGCGGCATGATGGACTGCGGGGAGCGATTGATCTCAGTGGCCGCCGTGGTGGCCTGGCAGCGGGTGCAGAGGGCGGGTCGAGAACACCATGGACGGACGCCGGACGACTGTGCGCGACATGCGGCGGTCCAACCGGTCGGTGATCCTGACCAGCATCTACCGGCAGGGACCGCTGAGCCGCTACGAGTTGGGCCACGAGACGTCGCTGAGCGCGGCCAGTGTGAGCAACCTGGTCGGCGAGCTGCTCGAAGAGGGCATCGTCGAGGAGGCCGGGTCGGTCGAGTCCGACGGCGGCCGGCCGCGCGTGCTGCTGCGGGTCGCGCCGTCCTTCGGGTACGTCGTCGGCGCCGAGGTCGGCGAGACGCGGGTCAGGGTTGAGCTCTTCGACCTGGCGATGTCGGTGCTCGCGACCGTGGTCTACCCGATCGAGACGCCGAAACCCGCGCCGGAGCTGGCGGTCAAGTACGTGCTGCAGGGCCTCGACGCGGTGATTACGCAGGCCGGCGTACCGGCTGAACGTGTGCTGGGGCTGGGAGTTGCTGTCGCTGGCGTGGTCGAGGGGCCTGCGGATGCTGTCGTGCATGCGCAGACGCTTGGCTGGGACGCGGTTCCGCTGGGCGCGATGCTCGCGGCGGGGACCGAGATCCCGATCCAGGTGGACAACGGCGCGAACACGTTGGGCCAGGCCGAGATGTGGTTCGGTGCTGGGCGCGGTGCGACGGATGCCGTTGTGGCGCTGGTTGGCTCCGGCGTTGGTGCTGCTTTGGTGACTGGTGGGACGAGCTACCGCGGCACGCGCAGCAGCGCGGGCGAGTGGGGCCACACGACGATCATGTACGGCGGCCGCCGGTGCCGGTGTGGTGCTGAAGGGTGCCTCGAGGCGTACGTCGGGGCTGACGGTGTGCTCGATCGGTATCGGCTTGCTGGTGGGCCGGCCCCGCGGTCCGACGACGAGGAAGCCGAGTTCATCTCGCTGCTGGCCGCGGTGGGTTCGTCGGAGATCGCCGCGAAGGTCGTCGAGGACACGATCGGGTATCTGGGGGCGGGGTTCGCGAATCTGGTCAACCTGGTCAACCCCGAGCGGATCGTGCTGGGCGGTTGGTCGGGCCTGCTGCTGGGGGAGCGCTACCTGCCTGAGCTGCGTGAAGCGGTTGGCAAGCATGCGCTGCATCGCCCGTACGCCCAGGTGACGATCGAGCTCTGCGAGCTGGGTCGAGATGCGGTTGCTCTGGGTGCGGCGACACTTCCGGTCCTGCGTTTGCTGCGTGAGGGCGGCAGCGCGAAACGGCTCGCTGCCAGCTGATCCCTGAGGTTCCGGAACCTGAACTCGCTGCGCGAGGTTCAGGACTTCAACTATGCTTTGAAGAAACCGCCTTCCCACCCTTTGGGGGTCACCGATGGTCGAGCTCTCCCCGCTTCGGCAGGACTTTGTCTGGGGTACCGCCACCTCGGCGTACCAGATCGAAGGCGCTGTCGACGCCGACGGCCGGCTGCCGTCGATCTGGGACACGTTCTGCCGGGTTCCCGGCGCGATCGACAACGGTGACACCGGTGACGTGGCCTGCGACTCGTACCACCGCTGGCCCGAGGATCTCGCGCTGATCAAGCAGCTCGGCGTCGACGCGTACCGGTTCTCGATCGCCTGGCCGCGGGTGATCCCGACCGGCTCCGGTGCCGTCAACGAGGCCGGTCTGGCGTACTACGACCGGATAGTCGACGACTTGCTTGCCGAAGGCATCAAGCCGTTCGTCACCTTGTACCACTGGGATCTGCCGCAGGCGCTGCAGGAGCTCGGCGGCTGGGACAACCGCGACACGGCGTACCGGTTCGCCGAGTACGCCGCGGTCGTCGGCGCGAGGCTCGGCGATCGCGTGCGCGACTGGGTGACGCTGAACGAGCCGCTCTGCTCGGCCTGGATCGGCCACTGGGAAGGCCGGATGGCGCCCGGGATCACCGACCCGGCGATCGCCGTGCGCGCGTCGTACAACCTGCTGCTGGCGCACGGTCTCGGCGTGCAGGCGCTGCGCGAATCGTGCCCCGAGCCGCCGTCGGTCGGCCTGGTCGTGAACCTGAGCGGCTGCGAGCCGGCCAGCCAGAGCGCCGAGGACATCCGCGCGTCGACGATCGCCGACGGGCACATCAACCGCTGGTGGCTCGACCCGACGTCGGGGCGCGGCTTCCCGGCCGACATGGTCGAGACGTACGGCGTGGAGCTGCCCGAGCAGCCGGGTGACCTCGACATCATCGCCGCGCCGACCGACTTCATCGGCCTGAACTACTACTTCCGCCAGATCATCAAGGCCGACGACACCGTGCCCGTGCTCGGCTTCAGCCAGGTCCCCGGCCCGAACGCCGAGCACACCATGCTCGACTGGGAGATCCACCCGGCCGGCCTGGAGGAGCTGATCCTGCGCCTGGCCAAGGAGTACGGCGCCGAGAAGATCTACATCACCGAGAACGGCTCGGCCTGGGTCGACCAGCCGGACGACGCCTTCAGTGTCGACGACACCCAGCGGACGGCGTACCTCGAAGGGCACCTCGCGGCCTGTGTTCGCGCCGTGCAGCAGGGCGCTCCGCTGGCCGGCTACTTCGCCTGGTCGCTGATGGACAACTTCGAGTGGGCCTACGGCTACGCCCCGCGCTTCGGCCTCGCCTACGTCGACTACCCGACCGGCAAGCGCGTGATGAAGACCAGCGGCAAGACGTACGCCGAGCTGGTCAAGTCCCACCGCGTCTGAGTTCTCTCAACTGACCGCGTCCTGCGAAGGGCGCGGTCAGTTGGTGTCTGCGAGGCGTCGGAGCCAGTCGTCGAGCAGGGCCTGCTCGGAGGCGCTGAGTGGGCTCTCGGTTTGGTTGCTCAAAGCAACTCGCAGCCTGGTCGCCTGCGACGGGATGTCCTTGCGGCCTGGGGTTTTGCCGCTGGTGATGGTGCGGAGCACGGCCTCCCGAGCGACGGCGGACAGCTCGGGATCGCGGTCCGCGGGCGGAAGGACGATCTGCGACAGCACGAGACCGATGCCGTTGGCATGCATCAGTGCGGCGGCTCGTTCGACGCTCATCGTCAGGCGGCCGACGGCGGCCACGCGGGCGATCATGCCGTGCAGACGTTCGATCGCTTCGGCGCGCAGGGTCGACGCCTTGTCGTCGGCAGGACCGCCGTACACGAGCGTGTAGAACATCGGCTTCGACAGGCCGAAGTCGACGTGCAGGTCCCAGGACCGGCGCAGGTCGTCGAGCGGGTCGTCGGTCTCGCCGAGGTCGCGCTTGTCGCGCAGGTAGTCCTCGAAGGCCTGGGTCGCGACGGCGTCGAGCAGACCGTCCATGTCGCCGAAGATCCGGTAGATCGTCGGCGGCTGGACCCCGGCCACCGTACTGACCGAGCGGGTGGAGACCGCGGCGCGGCCGCCGTCGGCGAGCAGGTCGGTCGCGGCGCGGACGATCCGGTCCCGGGTGCTCGCGCGGGTGCTGGTTGGCATGTTATCGACGATAACAAGAACTGGCCCCTGGTGTTTCGTTCACGGTGGTATACCTAAGAGTGTTATCACTGGAAACATCCACAAGGGGACTGACGTGAGTGACTACGACTACATCGTCGTCGGCGGCGGTACGGCGGGCTGCGTGCTGGCCGCGCGACTGTCGGAGAGCGGCGCGGCCCGGGTGCTGCTGCTGGAAGCCGGCGCCGCGGAGGCGCTGCCCGAGGCCGCGATCCCGCCGGCCTGGCCGGCCCTGCTGACCAGCTCGATGTCCTGGGGCGAGCTCACCGTCGTCCAGCCGGGAACCGGTACGCCGGTCCCGCTGCCGCGCGGCCGCGGTCTGGGCGGTGGGTCGGCGATCAACGCGATGTCGTACGTCCGCGGTCACCGGTCGAGCTACGACGCCTGGGGCAAGAGTTGGGGTTTCGACGACCTGCTGCCGTACTTCCGCCGCAGTGAGACCGCCCCGGGCCGCGATCCCGAGCTGCGCGGTACCGACGGTCCGCTCCACGTTGCCCCCGCGGACCCGGTCAATCCGGTGCTCGCCGCCTGCCTCAATGCGGCGCTCGAGGTCGGTTACCCGCTCGCGAACGACATCACCAGCGGTGTCGAGGAGGGCTTCGGCGCCTCGGACCAGAACATCTACGAGGGTCGGCGCCAGAGTTCCGCCGACGCCTACCTGACTCCGGAGGTCCGCGGCCGGGCCAACCTCGAGATCGTCACCGACGCGTTGGCGCACAAGCTCCTGATCCGTGACGGCCGATGCGTCGGCGTCGAGTACTCGATCGCCGGCGCTGACCCGGCGCCGGTGCGCTGCAGCCGTGAGGTGGTCCTGACCGCGGGCTCGATCGGTACGGCGCAGTTGCTGATGCTGTCCGGCGTCGGGCCGCAGGAGCACTTGCGCGAGGTCGGCGTGGACGTCGTACTCGATCTGCCTGGTGTCGGCGGCAACTTCCACGACCACCCGACCGGTGCCGTCGCGTTCAGCGCGTCGCGGTCCGTTGCCCACAACAACTTCAACCACGCCGACGTTCTGGGGCTGATCCGCACCGATCCTTCGCTCGGTGCCCCGGATCTGCAGTTGCTCTTCGTCGACGTGGCTCAGGTCGCTGAGCACGGCGGTTATCAAGGTGCTCCCGACAACGGGTTCACCATCCGCCCGTCGGTGATGCTCCCGCGCAGTCGTGGGACCGTTCGGCTGGCTGGCCCGACCGCCGGTACGGCGCCGCTCCTCGACCCGAACTACTTCGCCGACGAGTACGACGTACGGACGATGGTGACCGGGCTCCGCCTGGCCCGCGAGATCGGCGCGGCGAAGGCGCTCGACGGCTGGCGCGACGCGGAGATCGCGCCCGGTGTGGACCTGGACGACGACGCGGGCCTGGCGGCGTACCTGCGGGCCACGATGATCTCGTACTGCCACCCGGTCGGCACCTGCAAGCTCGGCACCGACGAGCTCGCCGTCGTCGACCTGGACCTGCGTGTCCACGGCATCGAAGGCCTGCGGATCGCCGACGGCTCGGTCATCCCGTCGTTGCCCTCGGCCAACACCAACGCGACCGTCTACGCGATCGCGGAACGCGCCGCCGACCTGATCGGGCGCGGCTGATGACGTACGACTACATCGTGGTCGGCGGCGGTACGGCGGGCAGTGTGCTCGCGGCACGCCTGTCCGAGCGGCCCGACATACGGGTCCTGCTGCTGGAAGCGGGCGCTCGCGAGCCGCACCCGCTGGTCGCCGTACCGCAGGATCACTACCTGCTGCGCCAGACCGCCTTCAACTGGGGCGACAGCACCGTCGTCCAAGCCAGTACCGGTACAGCGACGCCGCTGCCGCGCGGCCGTGGTCTCGGCGGCTCGTCGGCGATCAACGCGATGCTCTTCCTGCGCGGGCATCGGTCCAGCTACGACGACTGGGCCGAGGCCGGCGCCAAGGGTTGGGGCTTCAACGATCTGCTGCCGTACTTCCAGCGCAGCGAGACGGCCGCCGGCCGTGATCCGCAGCTGCGCGGTCAGAGCGGTCCGGTGGTGGTCGGGCCGGCGGATCCGCCGAACCCGGTGCTCGCGTCGGTTCTGGAGGCGGCCGTTCAGGTGGGCCACGGGGCCGCCTCCGACATCAGCGGGGGACTGGAGACGGGTTTCGGGTGGACCGATCTCAACATCGTCGCCGGGGTCCGGCAGAGTGCCGCTGACGGCTACCTGACGCCGGAAGTCCTTGCCCGGCGCAACCTCCAGGTCGTCACCGGCGCGGTCGTGCACGACGTACGGATCGTGAAGGGCCGGGCGGTCGGCGTCCGGTACAGCACGTACGGCGCACTGCTGTCGGTCGACTGTTCCCGCGAGGTCGTGCTCACCGCCGGCGCGATCGGATCGCCGAAGCTGCTGATGCTGTCGGGCGTCGGACCCGCCGATCACCTGCACGGGCTCGGCATCGCCGTCCGCGCGGACCGTCCGGGTGTCGGGTCGAATCTGCGCGATCACCCGATCGCCGGGGTGGTCTACGGCACGACCAAGGAGGTCCCTGCCGGGCGGAACAACAACGCCGAGCTGGTCGGGCTGGTCCAGACCGATCCTGCGGCCGCCGGACCCGACCTGCAGTTCGTCGTCACGCATGTCCCGCAGGTCCCGACCGGCGCGCCGAAGTACGGCTTCACCATCCGGCCGTCGGTGATGCGCCCGTTCAGCCGCGGCACGGTCCGGCTCGCGAGCAGCGTGCCGACCGCGGCGCCGCTGATCGACCCGAACTACTTCGCCGACGAACGCGACCTGACCACGATGCTGCGCGGCATCGCACTGGCCCGGGAGATCGGTGCCGCGCCGGCGCTGGCCAGTTGGGGCCCGACCGAGATCGCGCCGGGGCCGTTGGTGACCGACCTGCGCGAGTACGTCGGACGCACGCTGACGTCGTACTGCCATCCGGTCGGGACCTGTGCGATCGGTGACGACGACGCGGCTGTGGTGGACACCGAACTGCGGGTCGTCGGGATCGAAGGGCTGCGGGTCGCGGACGCCTCGGTGATGCCGTCGTTGCCGTCGGCCAACACTGTCGCGACGGTCTACGCGATCGCCGAGCGGGCGGCCGGGTTGTTGCTGGAATAGCCGAAGGGCCAGGCCGGTGCGGCCTGGCCCTTCAGACGTTGGAGATCAGACGGTCCACTTCTGGTTGGCGCCGCCGCCGCAGGTCCAGATCTGCGTCGGAGTGGCGTTCGCCGAGTTGTTGCCGGTGACATCGAGACACTTGTTCGCCCGTGGGTTCACCAGGTCCCTTGCTCCGGAGTACGTCCACTGCTGGGCCGCATTACCGTTGCAGGTAGCAATCTGTACGCGCGTGCCGTCGGCAACTCCGGCGTTCGCGACGTCCAGGCACTTGCCCAGGGCACGGATCGTGCCGTCGCCCGGCCGGGTCCACTTCTGCGCGTTGCTGCCGTTGCAGTCGTAGAGCTGGACGGTGGTGCCGTCGGCCGCGTTCGCGCCGGCGACGTCCAGGCACTTGCCGGCCAGCCCGGTGATCTGGCTGCCGGTGCCGCCGCTGCTGCCCAGGGTGGAGACCCGGACGTAGTCGACGACCATCGACTGCGGCATCACCGTGCTGCCGTCGGGGTAGCCGGGCCAGTAGCCGCCGACCGCGACGTTCATGATCATGAAGAACGGGTGGTTGTAGACCCACTGGCGACCGCCGAGGTCAGCCGGGGTCCGGCGCTGGTACTGCACGCCGTCGACCGTCCAGGTGATCGAGTCCGGCGCCCAGTCGACCGCGTAGGTGTGGAAGTCGTTGCGGAACGGCTGACCGTTCGGCGACTGGTACGCCGCGCCGATGCCGCCCTCGCCCGAGTAGCCCGGGCCGTGCAGCGTGCCGTGCACGGTGTTCGGCTCGCGGCCGATGTTCTCCATGATGTCGATCTCGCCGTCGTTCGGCCAGTTGCCGCCGCCGAGCATCCAGAACGCCGGCCAGACCCCCTGCGTGCCGGGGATCTTGATCCGGGCCTCGAAGCGGCCGTAGGTCTGGGTGAACGTCTGCGCGGTGAGCAGCCGGGCCGAGGTGTACTCGCAGGTGCCGTAGTGGCACTGGAAGCCGCCGCTCTCGCGGCGCGCGGTGATCACCAGGTTGCCACCGCCGTCGAGCGCGGCGTTGCGGGTCGAGTTGGTGTAGTACTGCCGTTCGTTGTTCCCCCAGCCGCCGCCTCCGATGTCGAAGCGCCACTTGCTCTGGTCGGGGCCCTGGCCGGACGGGCCGTCGAAGTTGTCCTCCCAGATGGTGGCCTGCGGGGCCATCGCCTGAGCGGCGCTGTCGCCCGGCGTACGGGCGTCGGCGGGGGACTGGAGTACGGCGGTGCCGAGCAGAGCGGCGCCTGCGGTGAGCAGGGCGGCGGCCCGGAACCGGGAACGCGGGAACCTCATGCGTGCCTCATTTCTCGCGCGGCCGAACGGGGCGGTCCGGCCGGCGTGGGGGCGGGGGCGGGACGGAACGAGACAAGGAATCGCTGGGAGGGAGCTAACTGTGAGAACGCTCCCACGTCAAGACCACACGTAAATACAAGGTGTGAAAAAAGCGGCGGCACGGCATTGACTCCGGTGCGCACCGATGGTTACCTGCTGATGACCACCAGTTGCGGCGCGGGCAGACGCCGGACCCGGGGTTCCTTTTCGTTCCCCTGTGAGCCCTTGAGCAAGAGGGAGATCCGCCCATGCCCCGCACCCTTCGTCGTGCCCGCCCTGGACGACGACGCCTGCTCCCCGCCCTGGCGGGATTCGCGGCCCTCTCGGTGGTCGCCACCGGCCTGAGCCTCGGCAACCCGCAGCCTGCCCACGCCGCCGGCGAGCAGGTCAATGTCTGGCTGACCACCACCAACGACGCCGGCGGTCGCAACGTGACTCGCGGCCTGCAGCAGCAGGCGCCGGTGAACTTCGGCCCGGCCGGAGGCACGGCCAACCAGACCGTCACGGTCAACGAGAATACGTCGTACCAGACCTTCGAAGGCGGTGGCGCGTCGTTCACCGACAGCGCCGCGTGGCTGCTGAACAGCAGCAACACGATCACCGCCGCGACCCGCAACCAGGTGATGAAGGACCTGTTCGACCCGGTCAACGGGATCGGCCTGGCCTTCACGCGTAACCCGATGGGTGCGTCCGACCTGGCCCGGTTCAACTACTCGTACGACGACACCTGCTGCGACCTGAACGACTTCACCATCAACCACGACCTCGCCGACGTCGTACCGCTGACCAAGCAGGCCAAGCAGCTGAACCCGGCGCTGAAGGTGAAGGGCGCGCCGTGGAGCGCGCCGGCCTGGATGAAGGACAACAACAAGTTCACCAACCGCGGCTGGCTGAAGGCCGAGTACTACCCGCTGTACGCGCAGTACTTCGTGAAGTACGTGCAGCAGAACGAGGCCCAGGGCAACCACATCGACTACGTGTCGGTGCAGAACGAGCCGACCTGCTGCGGCAACGACAACACCGGCTACGCGTCGATGAACTGGAACGGCGCCGGCCTGCTGAACTTCACCAAGAACCACCTGCTGCCGGCGTTCCGCGCGGCCGGGATCACCACCAAGGTGATGGTGCTGGACTACAACTGGGGCAACTACAACGACCTCGGTTCGGTCCCGCTCGCCGATGCCGGGCTGCGCAACGACCCGCTGTTCGGTGGGATCGCGTGGCACGGGTACGGCGGTGACGTGAACTTGCAGACCACGGTGCACAACCAGTACCCGGCCGTGAACCACTACATGACCGAGCACTCGGGCGGTACCTGGATCGCGAACCAGCAGGTCGAGGACATGAACAACCTGATCGACTACACCCGCAACTGGAGCAAGTCCTGGGTGAAGTGGAGCCTCGGCCAGGATCAGAACATGCTCCCGTACGTCGGTGCCGGCTGCAACGTGTGCACCGGGCTGATCACCGTCCAGCGCGGTGGGGCGCGGGCCGGGCAGGTCGACAAGACCGTCGAGTACTACACGATGGGTCACCTGACGAAGTTCGTGAAGCCGGGGGCGGCGCGGATCGAGTCGAACGCGAACGCCTCGGTGAAGAACGTCGCGTGGAAGAACCCGGACGGCTCGAAGGCGCTGATCGCGTTCAACACGACGGGCAGCTCGCAGTCGGTGCGGGTGAACTGGGGGTCGCAGTCGTTCGTGTACACGCTGCCGACCAAGACCTCGGCGACCTTCACGTGGTCGGGGACGCAGAGCGGCGGTGGTGGTGGGACCGGTGGTCAGATCACCGGGCTGGCCGGGAAGTGCATCGATGTCGCCGGCGCGAACTCGGCGGACGGCACCGGCGTACAGCTTTATGACTGCAACGGCTCGACCGCTCAGCAGTGGACGCGTCCTGGTGACGGGACTGTTCGGGCGCTCGGCAAGTGCCTGGACGTTGCCAGCGCTGGTACGGCGGACGGCTCTCGGGTGCAGCTGTACACGTGCAACGGGTCGGCTGCTCAGCAGTGGAACTACACCGGCGGGAAGGATCTGGTGAATCCCGCGGCGAACAAGTGCTTGGACGTGACCGGGAACAACTCGGCGAACGCGACACCGCTGCAGATCTGGTCCTGCACCGGGGCCGCGAACCAGAAGTGGAACGTCTAGCCCTCTAGTCGTGGGGTCCGCACGGGGACCCCGCCCGACCGACCGCGCCCCGCGCCCCCGGGGTCGCGGTCGGTCTGTTGTTGACCCTCCGGTCGCCGGAGGGTGCAAGGTTTGATGCATGACGGCTTCGGTGACCATCGGGGAGTTCTCCCGGCTCACGCATCTGAGCGTGAAGACGCTGCACCACTACCACGACATCGAACTGCTCGCGCCCGCCGCGATCGACCCGAGCTCCGGCTACCGCCGGTACGAGGTCACGCAGGTGCCGACCGCTCAGCTGATCCGCCGGCTGCGTGAGCTGCAGATGCCGCTCGCGCAGGTCCGGGAGGTGATCGACGCCCCCGACCTCGCGACCCGCGACCAGACGTTGCGCCTCCACCTCGACCAGATGGAGCGCGAGCTGATCCGCACCCAGGAGGTCGTCGCGTCGCTCCGCTCGATGCTCACTCTCCAGCCGACGCAGCTCGCGGTCGAGTACCGCTTCGTCCCCGCCTTCCGCGCCTACGCCGTCACCGACCGGGTCGCCCGCGACCAAATCGACGCCTGGTGCGAGACGACCTTCACCCGCCTCGGCGCGATCGGCGGAGAGCTCGGCATCACGGCCACGGCCGGAGCGACGTACAGCGACGAGTTCTTCACCGACGACGTCGGCGAGGTCGTCGGCTTCCTGCCCGTCGCGCCCGGGCAAGCGCCGTACGAGGGTGTCGAGCTCGTCGATCTCCCGGCCGGCTACTTCGCGGTGACCGTGCACGCCGGGCCGTTCACCGACTTCGACCGCACGTACGGCGCCCTCGGCAGCCACGTCGCTGAGCACTGCGCGATCGCTCCCGGATCGATCCGCGAGCTGTACGTCGTCGGGCCGGGCGAGACCGCCGACCCGACCACTTACCGGACCGAGATCTGCTGGCCGATCCAGCGGATCCCCACGCTGCACTGATCGCAACCAACGAAAGGCTGAACCATGCCCGTCACCTTCGAGCAGCTCGCCGTCGACTGCACCGACGTCCAGGCCCAGGCCGCCTTCTGGGCCCAGGTCTTCCAGACCGAGGTCGATGCCGGCAGCAACGAATTCATGGCCACCGTGAACCGCGCCTCGGCCGGTGGGCCGTCGATGATGTTCCTCCAGGTCCCCGAGAAGCCGACCGGCGTCAAGAATCGCCTGCACGTCGACCTCGGCAGCTCCGACTGGGCCGCCGACGTCGACCGCATCGTCGCCCTCGGCGCCAAGCGGCAGGCCGAGTTCAACGAGTACGGCACCCACTGGATCACCCTCGCCGACCCCGAAGGCAACGTCTTCGACCTCGCCGAAGCGCACTAGTCCGCACTGCCCGGCTCCGCCCGCTGCATCCTTCGTCGGATGCGGCGGGCGGTGTCAGTCCATCTTGTCGAGGTGAGCCTCGAGCGCGTCCAACCGCCCGCGCCACAGGTCGCGATAAGGCTCCAGCCAGGCGTCGATCTCGGCCAACGGCGCCGGCCGCAGCCGGTACCACCGTCGCTGCGCATCCTGCCGAACCTCCACCAGCCCGGCATCCCGCAGTACCTTCAAGTGCTTGGACACCGCCGGCTGGCTCAGCTCGAGCGCGTCCACCAGTTCGCCCACCGGGCGCTCCCCGGCCCGCAACAGATCGAGGATCTCCCGCCGCCGCGGCTCAGCGAGCACCTCGAACGTAGTTGCCATACGAGGAATATACGCCCGTGCGGCCGCTCCGGGTGCACGGACGTGACTGCTCGGCTCAGGTGAGGAACGCGGTGTACTGCGGGTCGTTGAGGAGCTTCGCAGTCAGCGGTACGCCGGAGTCGCGGTCGAACGGGTCGGCGTCGTGGGCGTTGCCGATCAGCAGCGCGTGGATCGCGCGGTAGGTCAGCAGGTCGTCGGCGGCGTAGCTGAGGCGGGCGATGAGCGCGGCGTCGAAGTCGGCTTCGATGGCGCGGGTGTCCGGTGACCAGAGCGCGTAGAGCGCCGCGGCGCTGGCGCCGTCGAACACCGGGTCGCCGGCCATGCTGAGCAGGCCGAAGTCGAGGACGCTGACCGGTTGGAGTTGGTCGTCGACGAGGATGTTGCCGGCGGTGACGTCGCCGTGGATGAGCTGGGTGTCCCTCGCCGGTGTGATCGCGTGAAGACGTTGCTGCAGGCAATCGAGTTTGGTGTCGAACTTGTCGATGAGGCGGTCGAGCTGATCGCCGTACGTCGCGATGCGGCGGGTGAGAAGGCTGGAGAGCGCGTCGAGCCAGGCGGTGCTGCTGTGGTGCGGACGCTGCGACTCGGCTTCGGCCGGATCGGCCGGAGTGCCGTAGCGAAACGGGTCGGGTTCGTCGAGGACGGTCATGGCGAAGAGGGCTGGTGGGGCGGGGGTGTTGGCGAGCGCCGTGAGGACGGTGACGACGCAGTCGCGGGCTGCGGACCAGTCGGTGGTGCCGAACTCGGGTGCGAGCTCGTGCAGCGGGCGGCCGGGGAGTTCGGCTTCGATGGTGACGAGCCAGCGTGGGCCTTGGTGGATCTCGAGGATCTCCGGGGTGTGGAACGGGAGCCGGATCTCGGCGTACAGGTTCTGCAGGCGTTCGAGTTCGGCGCGGGGTGCGTGGAACCAGACTTTCGCGACGCGGCGATCGCTGAGGCGGAAGACGGCGCCCTGCATGCCGATCGCGAGGAGCTCGGGGTGCTGGTGGCCGAGGGCGCGGACATGCTCGGGGATGACGTCGTCGGTGTACTGCACGCGCCGAGCCTAGGTGGGTGCCCGGTCGATGCCGAATGGATTTCGGGCGATGGCGGGTCGGCCGGTCTCAGGTGAAGTCCGCCGGGAACGTGGCGGCCAGGGCTTCGCGGATCAGCGTGGGGAGGTGTTGCTTGCCGTCGGTGCGGGCCCAGTGAACGAGGGCGATGTGGGTTGCGCCCAGGCAGGCGCCGGAGATCGCGCGGGTCTGGAACTCGTGATCCGGATCAGGGTCGTCGCCGCAGATCGCGGTGACGATGGCGTTCTGGGTGGCGTACTGGTTGTCGAGGTGCCGGGCGCGGAGGGCTGGGACGTCGACCATCAGTTGGAGGCGGGCGAGCAGCAGGTCGCGGTGGTTGGGAGTGCTGGCCGCGGCCGCGGTCTCGATGAGGGCGTGGCCGATTCGGCGTACGAGTGGATCGTCGGCGGGACTGTTGACGAGGGCGTCGAGGCTGACCGGCGTGTACTCGTCCCAGATGACGAGGTCCTCCTTGGTGGGGAAGTGCCGGTACACGGTCATCGCGGAGACGCCGGCCGCTTCGGCGACCGCGTTCATCGTGGTCGCGTCGTACCCGTCGCGCTGGAACAGCCGGATCGCCTGGCGCTGCAGCACCTGCCGGGTCTCGACCTTGCGGCGTTCACGAAGACTTGACATGTGGTAGACAGTATCAAAGTGTTAGTAACTACCACTTAAGGGGATTCGATGAACCGGAGAGTCGCGCTGGTGACTGGAGCGTCGCGGGGGATCGGGCGGGCGGTGGCCGAGCGGTTGGCGGCGGACGGTCTGCACGTCGTCGTGCACTACAACGGGCATGAGGCGGAGGCGAAGGAGACGGTCGCTCGGGTTGAGCGAGCCGGCGGTACGGCGGTGGCGGTGCAGGCTGAGCTCGGTCGTGATGGGGGAGCGGGAAAGCTGGTCGACGCTGTACGACGGGAGGCTGACGGTCGGCTCGATGTGTTGGTCAACAATGCGGCGGCGTTGCCGGCGGGGCCGATGGCGACGGATACGCCGGAGCAGTTCGACCGGTTGTTCGCGGTGAACGTGAAAGCGCCGTACTTCCTTGTCCAGCAGGCGCTTCCGCTGCTGGTCGACGGCGGCCGAATCATCAACGTGTCCTCGGTCGCGACCCGAATGGCGAACCCGACGCAGACGTCGTTCGCGATGACCAAGGGTGCTTTGGAGGTGATGACCCGCACGCTCGCCCAGGAGCTGGGCCCTCGCGGCATCACCGTCAACGCCGTCGCCCCCGGCGCAACCCGCACCGCCGACAACGCCGAGGCCTTCACCGGCCTCACGGACTTCATCACCAACCTCACCGCCCTGGCCCGCCTAGGCCAGGCCGAAGACATCGCCGACGTCATCGCCTGGCTAGCCTCCGACCAGTCCCGCTGGATCACCGGCCAAACCCTCGACACCAGCGGCGGCCTCCACCTCGGCCCAAAGCTCGCGTAGGTCGTGGCGGACCGGCCGTTGATCGCCCAGCCACCAGCCACTGATCGCCGGGCCCTGCCCGCCCTCACCCACTCACCGATCGCCCAGCCAGTGCCCGTTCACCGCGCCCGGCCACCCGGCGGTCACGGCGTCCGGGCACTGGTCCGCTCACGCAGGCAGCCACTGCGGCGCACTGTGCCCTGCAACCGGTCGCTGATCGCCCGGCCACCACCCGGTCGCCGATCGCTCCGGCCATTGCCTGCTCACCACGCGCGGCCATTGCTTGCTCAGCGCACGCGGCCGCTGCCTGCTCACGGACCGCCGGGCTTCAGGTGCGAGTTGCTGGCGCAGGTGCCGGCTGTAGGTCGGCCCGAGGGTGCGCACGCAGGGCAGTCGTGGACGGTGAGTGGTCCTTTGGGGACTTGGTCAGGGCGTGGAGCTTTGGTAGCAGTGGGTCGGGGACGGACTGGGCCGGCCAGGTGGCGTTACGTACTGCGGGGCCCGCGGCACGATCATCACCTGACGGGACGCGCTCCTGCTCGGCCAGCACCGTGCGGTCGTCGACCCGGGCCAGCTGGTGGGCGAATGCGGCGGGTGCTCGTGTTGGCTGGAGGGTCGGTTGCTGTGGGAACCGGGTGGAGCTCGGCCGGGCTGTGGGCTAGTTGGTGAGGTACTTGGCGATGGCTAGGCTTCGGCGGTTGTAGGTGGGGTCGTCGTGGATGGCTAGTTTGTCGAAGATGGCGTAGACGTGTTTTTCTACGGCGCTCTGGGAGATGAAGAGTTTGTTGGCGATGCCTCGGTTGTTGTGGCCTTCGGCCATGGTGGCGAGGACTTCGCGTTCGCGCGGGGTGAGTTTGCTGAGCGGGTCGGTGTGGGTGGTGCGGGCCAGGAGTTGGCGGACGACGTCGGGGTCGAAGGCGACGCCGCCGGCGCCTACGCGGTCGAGGGCTTCCAGGAACTCGTCGACGCGCATGACGCGGTCCTTGAGCAGGTAGCCGAAGCCTTCCTGGCCGGAGGTGATGAGTTGGGTGGCGTAGGCCTTCTCGACGTACTGGGACAGGACGAGGACGCCGACCTCGGGCCACTCGGTGCGGATGGTGAGGGCGGCGCGGAGGCCCTCGTCGGTGTGGGTCGGGGGCATGCGGACGTCGACGACAACGATGTCCGGGGCGTTCCCGGCCTCGACGGCGGCGCGGATGGCGGCGACCAGGGAGTCGCCGTCGCCGACCGCGGCGGGGACCTCGTGGCCTTCCTCCTCGAGGAGCAGGACCATTCCCTTGAGCAGCAGGACGTTGTCGTCGGCCAGCATCACTCGCATGGCAGCTCCGCTCGGATCGTGGTGGGCCCGCCGGGCGGGCTGTCGATGACGAAGGTCCCGTCGTACGCGGCGACGCGGCCGGCCAGGCCGGTGAGTCCGCGCCCGCGAGGATCGGCGCCGCCGCGGCCGTCGTCCGTGACGGTGACGACGACCGCGGTCGCCTCTGCCGTGGGAGTGAAGCCGAACGGCGTTGCAGGAACCGCTGCCTGGACAGTGATCCTGATGCGTTGGGCGCCGGAGTGCTTGGTGGCGTTGGTGAGCGCTTCGGAGATGACGAAGTACACGGCTGTTTCGACCGGCGCCGGTGGGCGGACGGGCAGGTCGTACGTCAACGTGACCGGAATGCTGGAGCGTTCGGCAAGAAGGCTGACGACGTCCTGCAGGCCCAGCTGGTCGAGCACGGTCGGGTAGACGCGCCAGGCGACGTCGCGCAGGTCGGCCAGCGCCTGCTCGGACTCGGCGTGGGCCTGGCTGACCAGGTCGGCCGCGCGCTCCGGGTCGCGGGACCGGCGAGCGCGGCTGAGCAGCAGGCCCAGCGCGACCAGGCGTTGCTGGACGCCGTCGTGCAGGTCGCGCTCGATCCGGCGGCGTTCGTCGTTCACCACCTGGACGACCTCTGCCCGGCTCAGGGTCAGCTCGGAGACCCGCTGAGCCAGCACGTCCTCGGCCGACGGCGTCAGGTGGTGGCGGGCCAGGGCGACGTCGAGCTGGCTGACGCCGGCGATGCCCATCACGTTCAGGTAGAGCAGCACCAGGCCGGGGATCGCGGCGACGGCGACCGTCGCCGAACTGACCGCGCCGCCGTCCTCCTCGATGAAGCCCCAGGTGCCGCCGAAGATCCACGCCGACAGCATCGACCCGGCGACCACCAGTCCGAAGACGAGCAGCAGGAGGACCAGTCCGCCGAGCAGGCCGAGCGGCCAGCGGCGGGCGACGTACCCGAAGGCTTGGCGGTCGGCGTACGGGCCGAGGTCGCCGACGTCGTGGAACCGGGCGAGGCGGCGCTGCTCGAGGGTGACGAGTTGCCGGGCGCAACGATGGGTGAACCGGATCACCGCCAGCCGCGAGCGAGGGACGGCGACGATCGGGATCAGGCCGAGGGCGAAGACCAGCAGGAAGGCCAGCTCGGCAACGGCCAGCAGGGCGCCGAGGGCGACGCCCGCGAGGGTCCGCACGCTCCGCCCGGGCAGCGTGGTGCTGCTACCGGACGGCATGGAGTGCCCGAACGGCTTGCTGGGACGCGGATCGATGGCCTGCATGCGCACAAGGCTAGTGGGCACAGGACGAGCAGAGACTGTGGTTTTCCACAGTTCTGTACTGTGGAAAAGCCGAGCAATTACGACGGTCGACCACAGGGCGCGAGCAGGTTTCGCGGACCTAACGTCGACGCCATGAACTCGACGAACCAGGTGATGATGACCGCGCTGCAAGCGACGCAGGAACCGACCGGTGGGGTGGCCGGGTGGGCCATCGACATGATGGAGAAGCTGGGGGCGCCGGGCGCGGGCCTCGCGGTGGCGCTGGAGAACCTGTTTCCACCGCTGCCCAGCGAGGTGATCCTGCCGCTGGCCGGCTTTGCCGCCAACCGCGGTGATCTCGGACTGATCAGCGCGATCCTGTTCACCACGCTCGGCTCGGTCGTCGGCGCGCTCGCGTTGTACGGCGTGGGTGCGGTGCTCGGCCGCGACCGGACCAGGGCGCTGGCCGCCCGCCTGCCGTTGATGAAGATCGAGGACGTCGACAAGGCCGAGCAGTGGTTCGCCAGGCACGGTCCGAAGGCGGTGCTGATCGGGCGGGTGGTGCCGGTGGTGCGCAGCCTGATCTCGGTGCCGGCCGGGGTGGAACGGATGTCGGTGCCGTTGTTCCTCGGGCTGACCGCGTTCGGCAGCCTGGTGTGGAACTCGGCGCTGATCATCGCGGGCTACGCGCTCGGAGAGAAGTGGCACGTGGTGGAGTCGTCGGTCGGCGTCTTCCAGTACGTCGTGATCGCGGCCGCGGTGGGCGCGGTGGCGTGGTTCGTGGTTGTCAAGGTGAAGGCGAATCGTTCGGATCCTGAGAAAGTCAAGTAGGCCGCTCGACTTTGGTTACGCTCGGGACCTCACTGCCGAACCGCTGGAGAGATCCCCGATGCCCTCAGCCGCTTTCGAACCGCGCGTCGTTCCCGATCCGCCGGTCTGGCCGCAGTCCGTGGTCACTGTCGTCGGCAACCCGCGTGCGGGCTCCCGTACGGCGGCCGCCGCCGCGTCCGTCGCGGAACTGCTCAGCTCCGAGCTCGGTACGCCGTACCGGCTGAACGATCTGGTCGATCTGGTGACGTTCGCGCCGGCGATCTTCCAGGGGGACGCGGCCTCGGACGAGCAGCGCGCCGCCCTGGAGAACGCGATCGATCTGGTGTCGTCGGCGTCGCTCGTTGTCGTTGCTACGCCGGTCTACAAGGGGAGCTACACGGGGTTGCTGAAGAGCTTCCTCGATGTACTGCGGCCGGAGGCGCTGGCCGGGGCGGTGGTGGTGCCGGTGACGGTGTCGGCGGCGCCTTCGCACAAGCTGCTCGCCGATCAGCACCTGCGGCCCGTGCTGGCGGAGTTGGGGGCGAGCGTGCCGGTGCCGGGGGTGATTCTCGAGGAGCGCGATCTGGAGGATCTGCAGGTCGTGCTGTCGACGTGGATCCGACAGAACGCGGGCATCGTCCAGGCGACAACGATCGCGCTGCAACCGATCGCCGAGCCGACACCGGCGCAGTAGGCGCTCGCCGAGCCGAGCCGAGCCGAGCCGAGCCGACGCCGGAGCCGGAGCAGTAGGCGCCAGCCGAGCCGAGCCGGAGCCGGAGCAGTAGGCGCCAGCCGAGCCGAGCCGGAGCCGGAGCAGTAGGCGCCTGGGCCTGGGGTGAGCGCCGACCGGAGATTAGACATGGCTTATATAAGCGGAGCCCGCTACGATCTCTGACACGTTCTCCCACCCGTCGAAGGAATCCGCGCCGTGAAGACCACGAACTCGATCGAGATCGCCCTGCCGCGGGAGAGGGTGGCTCAGCTGCTCGCCGACCCGGCACACCTGCCGAAGTGGCTGCGGGGCCTGGTGGTGCACGAACCGGTGAGTGGGGTCCATGGACAACTCGGTACCAGGTCGCGGGTCGTGATGCAGTCGGGGCAGCGGGAGATGGAAGTCACCGAAACGATCACCCGCCGGGAACCGGCAGACCTGGACGGGATCCCCCGAGAGATCGTCGTTCACTTCGACCGCGAGATCGTCGGCGCGGGCCTGTGGAGCGTCACCCGCGATCGGCTGACCGAGGTCGATCCGGAGACGACGCACTGGGAGCAGGAGAGCGAGTACCGGTTCAGCGGTCTGTTGATGCGGCTGATGGGGCTTCTCATGCCCAGCGCCTTCCACAAGCAGTCGCAACAGCACTTGGAGGACTTCAAGGCGTTCGCAGAACAGGGGAAAGACGTCCGCGAAGGGCAGAACTGACCTGCCGCCGTCAGCAACCGAATCGGCGAGTCACCTTGCAGCGCCACCGGTCCGTCCACCGACCGACGCGATCGTGGCAGGGTCTGCCCGGGGCCGGCGGCTGACCGCTACAGGACAGACCGCTAGAGGACAGGGCGGGAGGAGCGGCCGGTGGCGGCGCCGGTCATTTCGGCGTCGAAAGTTGCTTGGGCGACCTGCATGGCTTCGGCGTACTGAGGGTCGGACATGCGGGCGCCGACCTCTTCGGCGGGGACGTCCTCGACGTGGGAGACGACCCACCAGATGTTGCCCCACGGGTCGCGGATGCGGCCGCCTCGGTCGCCCCAGGCGGCGGTGGAGAGTTCGGTGACGATTCGGGCGCCGGACTCGACGGCGCGGGCGAAGGCCTTGTCTGCGTCGGCGACGAAGATGCGGAGCAGGGACGGCATCGCGGGCCAGTCGGGGCGGCGGTCGAAGGCGAGCAGGACGGTGTCGCCGACGCGGATCTCGGCGTGGCCGATGAGGCCGTCCTCGGTCTCGATGCGGGCGAGCTCCTCGCCGTCGAAGACGGTGGTGACGAAGGCCAGCAGGGCTGCGGTCTCCTCGGTGACAACCCAGGGGGCGAGGGTGGTGTAACCGGCGGGAGTGGAGGCGATGCCCGCCGTGGCGCCGGTGCCCGCCGTGGCGCCGGAGGTCGAGTTGTCGGCCGGGGTGCTGCTGGGGGTCATCGTGGGGTCCTAACGACGAAGAGGAGAGTCTCGTGGAGCAAGACTCTCCTCCCAGTAGCGGCCAGGTTCTGGCCTCTTCTCAGTCAGGCCGGGAAGTTGTTTCGGCAGGGCTGGTACGGAGTACGCCGGTGGCAGGGATGAGGGTGGACAGGTACGTCAGGCCGGCGGCCGCGGCGACGATTGCCAGGTAGATCCACCAAGGTCCGTGCGGGACCCCGGAGCCGGAGACCGTGGCGGCGAAGGGGATCAGCGTTGCCAGTGCGACGGCCGTGCCGAGGAGGACTCCGGCGGCGATGACCAGCGTGCTTTCCGTGGTCAGCATTCGCAGGACCTGGCCGCGGGTCGAGCCGGTCAGGCGCTGCAGCGCGAACTCACGGCGCCGACGGATCGTCGACGAGGCCAGGGTGTTGACCACCGAGACCGCCGTGTAGCCGATCAGCAGACCGACGAGCATGTAGTTGACCCACGCCTGTGTCTGCAGATCTTCGCTGTTCCCGGCGATCAGGGCTTCCCGCCCTGATACCTGTACGCCGGGGTGCGTGTCGGCCAGCTTGGCCAGCGCCGGAGCAGGATTCGCGCCGGAGGCGTAGCGAACGAGGATCTGCGGAGCTAGCCGGTCGGTGGTGTGCGCGGCGAGCAGATCGGCCGGCAGGACGAGAGTCTCGTACCCGCGCTCGGCGGCGACGGTCGCGATCACCCGCAGCTCGACGGGAGTTCCGTCGCCGAGCGTCAGCTTGATCGTCGAACCGATCCCACGGCCGGTCTTCTCGACCAGGCGGTCCGGCACCGCGACCGTCGTACCGGTCAGGCCTTCGAGTGATCCCGAGGTGACCCGGACCGGCGCGGCGCCGTCCTTGCCCTGAGCACTGACGCCCAGCAGGGGCGCGCCGTCCTCGTCGAAGGGTGCGTTCCGCGGCTCGTCGACCGCGCCGTAGCTGGTCACGTACGCCGAAGCGCTGGCGACGCCCGGTACCTCGCGGACCGCCGGCAGCAGCGACGCGGGCAGCCCGGTTCCGGTGACGGATCCCAGTACGCCGTCCGCCTTGAGGTCCTTCGTGAAGGCCTGCTCGGAGGCGTGCACCTGCGTGGTCTGCATGTAGATGTTGGCCGTCGAGATCCCGACCGCGAGCATCACCGGCATCACCGCGGCGGACATCGCCACCGAACGCGCCGTCACGTTGATGATCGCGAGGCGGCCGTTGACGCGGCTCACGGCGTACAAGGGCCAGCGGATCAGAGCCAGGACGAGCTTGGTCCAGAACGGGCCGAGCAGCGTGATGCCGATCGCCCAGCACAGGACGGCGGGGCCGGCGGTCGCGGCGGCGAGCGGACCGGTCATCACCGCGACGGTGACGATAGCCAGCGCGATCGCTCCGCCCAGCGAGAGCACGCCGAGGATCAGGCGGGTCCAGGTGAACCACTTGCGCTGCAGGCCGGCCTCGACGAGGGCCTCGACCGGCTTGATCCGGGCCGACTTGCGGGCCGCGATCAGGGCGGCGCCGATGGCGGCCAGTACGGCGGCGCCCGCGCCGGCGGCGAACGGGATCCAGCCCTGGTGGAACTCCAGAACCGGCGAGGAGACGCCGTTCTCGGCGAGCTGGTCGAACAGGAAGCGGCCGAGCCAGATGCCGGGGAAGAGCCCGATCAGGACGGCCGGGATCGAGACCAGCAAGGACTCGCCGAGGATCATCCGGCGGACCTGGCCGGGCGTGGTGCCGATGCTGCGGAGCAGGGCGAACTCGCGTTCGCGGTGCTGCGCGGACAGGGCCAGGGTGGACGCGACGACGAACATCATCGTGATCGTGGCGATGCCGCCGAAGGAGCCGGCGACGGCGATCAGGGCTTCGCGGGACTGCGACGCCTCCGGGTGTTCGGCGAGGCCGCGGTCGGCGCCGGTGTGCAGGGTGAGGTCGCCGGCGACGTCCTCGATCGCATCCTTGACCGTGTCGAGGTCCTTGCCGGGGGCAACCAGTACGCCGAGGCTCGAGAAGCGGCCGGGCGTCGCGGCCAGGCGGGTGGCCTCGGGGGAGGAGAAGAAGGTGTGGCCGGCGGGGCCGTCGGCGATGCCGCGGACGGTGTAGGTGGTCGGTTCGCCGTTGGTGAGCAGGGTGATGCGGGAGCCGACGCGGACGCTGGCAGTACGAGCGGTGGAGCTGTCGAGGACGACGTCGCCAGGAGCAGCAGGCGGCGTACCGGACACCAGCTTGTACGGCGCGAGGCGCGCGGAGGTCCAGGAGTGACCTTCGGCCGGCACGAAGCTGCCGGCGGTTTGAACGGGAGTGGCGAAGGTGAGGTCGCCGATGACCTCGGTGACGCCGTCGACGGCGCGGATCTTGGCGGCGGCGTCGGCCGGGACGCCGACCTGCTCGCGCAGGGGCGTCGGGTCCTCGGCGCCGGGGCGCGGGTGGCTCTGGTTGCCGGTGACCAGGATCTCGGCGGAGGCGAGCCGCTCGGCGGGGACGTTGGAGCGGATGCCGGTCTCCATCAGGCCGCCGCAGGCCAGGACGATGGCGGTGCCGAAAACGACGGCGACGAAGGTGGCGATGAACCCGCCCTTGCGGAAGCGCAGGGTGCGGACAGCGAGCTTCATCATCGCGAGACCGCCAGACTGCGGGCACGGGCGCCGAGGTGGGTGAGGCGTTCGGCGACCTGCTCGGCGGTGGGAGCGAGGATGCTGCCGGCGAGCTGGCCGTCGGCGAGGAACACGACCTGATCGGCGTACGACGCGGCGACGGGGTCGTGGGTGACCATGACGACGGTCTGGCCCTGGCTGCGGACCGGCTCGCGGAGCAGGTCGAGTACGTCGGCGGCGGTCTGCGTGTCCAGCGCGCCGGTCGGCTCGTCCGCGAAGATGACGGCGGGCCGCGCGACCAGCGCGCGGGCGATGGCGACGCGCTGCTGCTGACCACCGGACAGTTCGCCCGGGCGGTGCTTGTGCCGGTCCGCGAGGCCGACCCGCTCGAGGACCTCGGCGACCGCGGCGCGGTTCGTACGGCGTCCGTCGAGCTCCTGCGGCAGCGTGACGTTCTGCCAGACGGTGAGCGCGGGCAGCAGGTTGAACGACTGGAAGACGAACCCGATCCGCTCCCGGCGCAGCTCGGTCAGCCGGCGCTCGCTCAGTCCGGCCAGCGGCTGGTCGTCAATGGACACGGTCCCGGACGTCGGCCGGTCGAGCCCGGCGGCGCAGTGCAGGAAGGTGCTCTTGCCGGACCCGGACGGGCCCATCACCGCGGTGAAGGTGCCCCGGGCGAAGCTGATGCTGATCCCGTCGAGCGCGACGACCGCGCCGGCGCCTTTGCCGTAGACCCGGCGGACGTCGTTCAGCACGACGGAGTTCGACGTTCTCTGGACTGATTCCTGCTTGCGCTTCATACCGAGAACGCTATGAAGTTCCGGCCGTTCGCCCCAGGGAGCTGAGCCGCCGATCTGAGTGGTGCTAGGCCTACCCCAGCAGGTAGGGGAGTCAGCGAGGTGAGGTGGCGCCGAGGGCCGCCAACTCCTTCGTGAGATGGCTCAGGATCAGCTTCAGCATGCCCTCGTCGTCGTCACCGCGGGGTGTGCGCTCGACCAGCATGATCAGGTACAGGTACACCCGGTACAGCGACAGCCGCTCGCGGTCGATGTCGCCGCCGTACCCGGCCAGCAGCTCGTCGTCGACCGCACTGAACAGGGTCAGCGACACGAACTCCGCGACCGGATCGCCCCAGAACGCGCGCTCCCCGTCGATCAGCCCGCTGATCCGGCCGCCGTCGACGAGGATGTTGCCGTCCCACAGGTCGAAGTGGACCAGCCGCGGTGTCCGCACTGTGTTCAGCAGCTCGACGCGATCCAGTGCCAGCTCCCGCGACACCCCGGACGGCAGCTCGACCTCGTAGCGCTCGGCGTCGGCCAGTACGTCGTCCAGCATCCGCTGGAACGCGACAGCCCACGTCGACACCAGCCCACGCTGCGGATAGCCGAACCCGTCAGCACCGACCACCTCGTGCAGGTTGCGCACGATCGCGCCCAGTTCCCGCCGGTACGACGCGCGATCGGTGGCCGTGAGCCCCCGCATCGTTGTCCCTGGCAACGCGGTCATCAGCAGCACCTCGGCGTCGGCGTACACGACCTCCGGCACCGGCGCCTTGCCGCGCGCGGCCTGGTAGAACTCGGTCTCGGTCCGGATCAGCGCCTGCTCGTGCGAGAGCCCGGGGGAGGACGGATCCGGTGCGACCTTGAGGACGAGTTGCCGTTCGCCGACGGTCAGCCGGTAGACGGTGTTGTAGGTGCCCTCGGTCAGCTCGTCGTGGGCTGTCAGCTCGTGCGGCGCGATGCCGGCCCGGTCCAGCAGGGTGTTGATCCCCGCGAGGTCCACCTGTCGCTTCACCGGTTCTTCCTTCGGGGAGTCGATCCGAGCAGGGCGTCGATGCCGTCGGCGTAGGAGTCGGCGGTGACGTCGCCGAGCAGGAGGCGCTGCATCAGGAACCCTGGAAGCAGACCGAACAACGCCTGCGCGACGTGCTCGGGGTCGGCGTCGGCTGCGATCGTGCCGCCGGCTTGCGCGCGCCGGACGATCGCGGCGAAGTTCGAACGGAGCGGCGTCCACTTCGCCGCGGCGATGACCGCGATCGCCGGGTTGTGCACCGCTTCGGCCCAGGCCTGCAGGGCCACCCGGGTGACGTCGCCGCCGGGCCGCTCGGCGATCTCGACGACGTGGTTCAGCACCTTGCGCATCGCCTGGCCCAGGGAGAGTGGGTCGGGCATGGCCAGGATGTCCTGGAAGAGCTCGCCGACCGCGCTCAGCGCTTCGTCGGCGATCGCCGCGACGATCTCGTCCTTGCTCCGGAAGTACCCGTAGACGGCGCCCGCCGACAGACCAGACTCGCGGATCACGTCGGCCATCGTCGTCTTGTGGAAGCCCTGCTCGATCACGCAGTGCCGGGCGGCGGCGACGATCTGGGCGCGCCGCGCCAGTCGGTGCTCGACAGTGACCTTGGGCATACGGCGAACTTAAAACGAATGTCCGTTCTTGACAACTCGGCGCGTCGGAGCGCACCCTCGACACTATAAAGAACGGTCATTCGTTTTAGGGAGTGTTTGCTCATGTCCACACCCGACACCGCCGAGCGTCGGCGTCCTCCGGTGATCGCCGTCGTCACCTTGCTCACTGTGCTGCTGACGGTCCTGCTGATCGCGTTCGCCTGGCCGGCGGCGCGGTCCGAACCGCGCGACGTCCCACTGGCCGTGGCCGGGCCGCAGTCGGCGGTCGGGCAGGTCACCGCCGCGCTGGAGCAGGCGATGCCCGGCGGTTTCGCCATCGAACCGGTCGCCGACCGCGAGTCCGCCGTACAGGCGATCAAGGACCGTGACGTGTACGGCGCGATCGTGCTGGACCAGGCCGCGCCCGAGGTGCTGACGGCGTCGGCCGCCGGTCCGGTCGTGTCGCAACTGCTGACGCAGGTGGCAGGCAAACTGGCGGCGCAGAACCCGGCCGCCGCGCCCAAGGTGACCGACGTAGTTCCTTTGCCTGCTGACGATCCGCGTGGTGCGGGCCTGGCGGCGGGTGCGCTGCCGCTCGTCCTGGGCGGGATCCTCGCCGCCGCGGCGCTGACCAACTTTGCCAAGGCGGGTGCGAGTCGAGTCCTCGGTGCTCTGGGGTTCGCTGTGGCGGGTGCGCTGGCCCTGACCGCGGTCCTGCAGTTCTGGCTCGGGTCGTTCGAGGGCAGTTACTGGGCGAACGCCGGCGTGATCGCGATGTCGATCGGAGCGATCAGCCTGACCCTGCTGGGTCTCGAGTGGCTGCTCGGTACGGCGGGACTCGGGCTCGGCTCGGCGACGATGATGCTGCTCGGCAACCCGTTGTCCGGCATGACGAGCGCGCCGGAGATGCTGCCGACCGGGTGGGGAGCGCTCGGCCAGTTCCTCCCGCCAGGAGCGGCCGGTACGGCGTTGCGCTCGGTCAGCTTCTTCGACGGAGCCGGCGCGGGTCAGTCGCTCGCGGTGCTCGCGGGCTGGCTGGTGCTCGGTCTGGCGCTGTGCGGACTCGGTGCCGCGCGCTCCCGGCGCGTCGTACAGGCTCGTCACCAGGGGTCGCCCGTTACCGTCTGAAGGACGGCCAAAGCGGTGACCGGATCGTTACTCGTCGGTCACCGCTTACGTCCCGCCACGCCGCGACAACGTTGTCTGTCAACCATTGACTTCACTGGTCTACGCCTCCTACCGTCGCGGGAAAGCCCACGGGGTTTGAGCGGTGGTACCGGGATGACAACGATTGCCCGAAGGTGGACGTAATGGTCATGAAGAACGGTTTCAAGACGGCGGGTGTTCTCGCCGTCGGCGCACTCCTGCTGGGGGTCTCGGCCTGCAGTCAGGGATCGACGACCAAGACGCCGGAAGCAGGCGGTTCCAGCTCCGGCCCGGCGAACATCAAGATCGCCTACCAGCAGTGGGGCCCCGGCACGGTGATGAAGAACTTCCTCACCGGCGCCAAGTCCGAGTACGAGGCGGCCAACCCCGGCTCGAAGGTCGAGATCGTGCCGATCGTGGCGAGCGAGAACGACTACTACACCAAGCTCCAGTTGATGATGCGCTCGGCCAACACCGCGCCGGACATCGTCTACGAGGACACCTTCCTGATCAACTCCGACATCACCGCGGGGTACCTGAAGCCGCTGGACGACTACATCAAGGACTGGGCGGACTGGGGTCAGTTCCAGGACACCGCCAAGGGCGCGGCCAAGGGTGCCGACGGCAAGGTGTACGGCGTACCGGACGGCACCGACACTCGGGCCCTCTGGTACAACAAGCAGATCTTCGCCAAGGCCGGGCTTCCCGCCGACTGGCAGCCGAAGAACTGGGACGAGGTCCTCACCGCGGCCCGCGCGATCAAGCAGAAGGTCCCCGGCGTCATCCCGCTGAACGTCTACTCGGGCAAGCCGATGGGTGAGGCGTCCGCCATGCAGGGCATGGAGATGCTGCTCTACGGCACCAAGGACACCCTGTACAACTTCGACCAGCAGAAGTGGGTCGTCGGCAGCCAGGGCTTCAAGGACTCGCTGAACTTCGTCAAGACGATCTTCGACGAGGGCATCGCGCCGCAGCCCAAGCAGTCCCTGGACCCGAACTGGGGCAACAAGGTCGGCAGCGACCTGCTCCCGAACGGCAAGCTGGCGATCGCGCTCGACGGCTCCTGGCTCTACAACAACTGGCAGAAGACCGGCGCCAAGCCGTGGCCGCAGTGGTCCGAGGTGCTCGGCCAGACCGCGATGCCGACCCAGGACGGCGGCGGCAAGGGCAAGGTCAGCCTCTCCGGCGGCTGGACCTGGGCGATCCCGGCCAAGTCGAAGTCCCCGGACGCCGCGTGGAACTTCATCAAGACCCTGCAGACGCAGAAGAACGCGACCAAGTACGCCACCGACGGTGCGCAGATCGCGGTCCGCAAGGACGTCGCCGCGGACGAGGGCTACAAGACCTCGGCCAAGTCCACCCAGTTCTTCACCGACCTGGTCGGCGTGACCGTCTACCGGCCGGCGCTGCCGGAGTACCCGAAGGTCTCCAACGAGATCATCACCGCGATGGAAGCGGTGATGACGGGTCAGTCGTCGCCGGACGAGGCGGCCAAGAACTACGACGAGGCGGTCGAAAGCATCGTCAGCAAGGACAAGACCACCAGTCAGAGTCAAGGCCAGTAGCACCGGCCCCACCCTCCCCTGACGAAGGACTGTTCCTGTGACTGTTGCTACCACGGCAGCAGCCCCCGCTCCGACCGGTCTCCCGACCGGTCGGAACGGGCGGCCGCGGGCCGCTCAAGTCGTGAAGATGTTGCCGTTGGCCCCGGCCATCGGGCTGATGGTGGTCTTCCTGGCCGGCCCGATCATCTACTGCGTGTACGCCGCGTTCACGAACATGGCGCTCACCGGGACCGGTGCCAACAACGTGCAGTTCGTCGGCCTGGACAACTTCCGCAAGGCCTTCGGCAGCAGCGCGTTCACCAACTCGATCTGGCTCACGCTCGTCTTCACGCTGATCTCCGCGATCATCGGCCAGAACACCCTCGGGCTCGGCCTGGCGCTGCTGATGCGGCGCTCCACCAAGCTGGTCCGCAACTTCGTCGGCACCGCGGTGATCGGCGCGTGGGTTCTGCCCGAGGTCGTCGCGGCGTACCTGCTCAGCGCGTTCTTCAACGACGAGGGCACGCTGAACGTGATCCTGCACAAGGTCGGGCTGCCCGGCCAGGACTGGTTGTACGCGGCACCGATCATCGCCGTCTCGATCGCGAACATCTGGCGCGGTACGGCGTTCTCGATGCTGGTCTACTCCGCGGCGCTCAGTGAGGTGCCGAAGGAGATCGAGGAGTCGGCCGAGATGGACGGCGCGGCCGGGCTGCGGCGGCTGATCTGGGTGACGCTGCCGATGATCAGCCGAGCCATCATGACCAACCTGATGCTGATCACGCTGCAGACGCTGAGCGTCTTCGGCCTGATCTACGCGATGACCCGCGGCGGGCCTGGTACGAAGAGCCAGACGCTGCCGCTGTACATGTACGAGCAGGCATTCAGCTTCTCCCAGATCGGCTACGGCACCGCGATCGCCCTGGTGATGCTGGCGATCGGCGCGGTCTTCTCGCTGATCTACCTGCGTGGTTTGAATACGGAGGCCGCATGATTGCCCGGGACCGCGTCAGCAAGCTCACCTCGAACCTGGTGCTGCTGGGGATCGGTGTGCTGTTCGTGCTGCCGCTGCTGTGGGTGCTGTTCGCCTCGATCAACCGGACCGCCGGGTTGCGGGTCGAGTTCCCGACGGACCCGACGCTGGGCAACTTCAAGGCGGTGCTGAACACCGACACGACGTACCGGCCGGTGCTCAACGGCATCGTGCTGTGCGGCGGCGCGGCGTTGCTGACGATGGTCTGCGCCGTTCTCGCGGCGTATCCGCTGTCCCGCTTCAAGACGCGCTTCAACCGGCCGTTCCTGCTGACGGTGCTGTTCTGCACCGGGCTGCCGATCACCGCGGTGATGGTGCCGGTCTACGGGCTGTTCGTCCAGCTCAACCTGGTCGACACCCTCGGCGGCACGATCATGTTCCTGGCCACCAGCTCGCTGCCGTTCGCGATCTGGCTGACCAAGACCTTCATGGACGGCGTCCCGATCTCGCTCGAGGAGGCCGCCTGGGTGGACGGCGCCAGCAACATGCAGGCGCTGCGCCGGATCGTGCTCCCGCTGATGTGGCCCGGCATCGCCGTCGTCCTGATCTTCACCTTCATCGGCATGTGGGGAAACTTCTTCGTCCCCTTCATGCTGCTGCTGTCGCCCGAACGCCTGCCCGCCTCGGTCAGCATCTTCACGTTCTTCGGCCAGTACGGCGAACCGAACTACGGCCAGCTGGCGGCGTACTCGCTGATCTACACCTTCCCGGTGCTGATGCTCTACCTGCTCCTGAGCCGCAAACTCGGCGGCGCCTTCGCCCTGGGTGGAGCGATCAAGGGCTGATCCCCGTGGCCGTTCGCCCGGGGTTTCCGCCTCGGGCGAACGGGACGCCGGAGCAGCTCGGCGGGCAGGTAGGTTGGCTGTATGCCGCTGACGTATCCGCTCGCTGAGCAGACTCTGGACAACGGGTTGCGTGTGGTTGTGAGTATCGACCGCGCGGTGCCGATCGTTGCTGTGAATCTTTGGTACGACGTGGGGTCGCGGCACGAGCCGCCGGGCCTGACCGGCTTCGCGCACCTGTTCGAGCACCTGATGTTCCAGGGGTCGCGGAACGTGAAGTCCGGTGACCACTTCGGGCTGCTGGAGTCGGCGGGGGCGAGCCTGAACGCGTCCACCTTCTTCGACCGGACCAACTACTTCGAGTCGCTGCCGAGTGGCGGGCTCGATCTCGCGCTGTGGCTCGAGGCGGACCGGATGGGGTACCTGCTCGACGCGGTGAACCAGGAGAACCTGGACAACCAGCGCGACGTCGTGAAGGAAGAGAAGCGGCAGAGCTACGACAACCGCCCGTACGGCGACTCGTACGAGCGGCTGGTCCGGCTGGCCTTCCCGCAGGGGCACCCGTACGCGCACATGACGATCGGCTCGATGGAGGACCTCGACGCCGCGTCGGTGGAGGACGTGCACGCCTTCTTCCGCAAGTACTACGGGCCGAACAACGCGGTCCTGACGATCGTTGGCGATGTCAACGAAGAGGACACGTTCGCGGCGGTCAAGCGGTACTTCGGCCACCTGCCGGCGATCCCGCAGCCGCCGGCCGCGCCGGACGGGACGATCGGCCCGATGCAGGGTGTTGCCCGGGACGACGTCGTCGAGGACGTGCCGTCGGACCTGATCACGATGATGTTCCGGCTGCCCGTCGACGGGACGCCCGAGCTGGACGCGGCCGCGCTCGCGCTCGACGTACTGGCGGCCGGGCAGAGCGGCCGGTTGAACCGGCGGCTGGTCCGTGACGAGCAGATCGCGCAGTCGGTGTCCGGTGGGGCGCTGCCGCTGATCGGTGGAGTGTCGTTTGGGACGCTGACCGGGATCGCGTCGGACGGCGTCGACCTGCAGAAGGTCGAGGACGCGCTGCTCGAGGAGGTGGAGAAGCTCGTGGCCGACGGGATCACCGAGGACGAGCTGGCCACCGTGCAGGCGCAGGCCGAGCGGGACTGGCTGGAGCAGCTGGCGACCTGTTCAGGCCGGGCCGATGAGATCTCCCACCACACGTTGCTGTTCGGCGACCCGGACCGGATCAACACCCGGATCGACCAGCTGCGCGCGGTCACCGTCGAGCAGGTCCAGCAGGCCGCGGCCGAGTGGATCCGCGCCGACGGCCGGGTCCAGGTCACGTACCGCAAGAGCTCCGACGAACAGGCCGGAACCGAAGCAGGGGAGCAGGAATGAGCAGCCAGGCCCTGACCACGCCGCCCGTCGTCGCCCCGCCGGGGCCGTGGACGTTCCCGGTCTCGACCACCACCAACACCCGCGCCGGTACGCCGGTGCACGTGTTCGACCGGCCCGGCCAGTACGTCGCGACTGTGCGCGTCACGATCGCGCTCCCGCTGTTCGCCGAGCCGCGTGAGCTCGAAGGTGTCGCGACGATCATGTCCCGCACGCTCGACGAGGGCACCGAGTTCCACTCGGCCAACGACTTCGCCGCGGCGCTCGAGCGTCACGGCGCGGCGTACGGCGTGGACGTCAGCTCCGACGCGCTGCACGTCGAGATCTCCGTGCCGACGTCGCAGCTCGCGCCCGCGGTGAAGCTGCTCGCGGAGGCGGTCACCCGGCCCGCGTTCAACACCGCCGACGTCGGCCGGCACGTGACGATCCGGCTCGGCGAGATCAACCAGGAGCGCGCCAACGCCGGCTACCGCGCCCGCGAGGCGTTCTCCGCGAACCTCTTCGACCCGAGCATGCGCCGCTCCCGTCCGACCGCCGGTCGGCCGGACACGATCCGCCCGCTCACCAACGTCGAGGTCGCCAAGTTCTACCGCGACAACGTCGGTCCGGCCCGCGCCCAGATCCTGTTCGCCGGGGACGCGACCGGCGTCGACGTGGCCGGCATCGTGGACGACGCGTTCGGCGACTGGACGTCCGAAGCCGGTCCCGCCCTGGAGACTCCGGAGCCGCTGTACGTCGTCGGCGACCGGATCGTGCTCGTCGACCGGCCGGGCTCGGTCCAGAGCCAGCTGCTGATCGGCTGCCCGGGCCCGGACCGCCGCGAGGACATCTGGGGTGCGGCCGCGGTCGCGAACCATGTTGTCGGCGGCACCATCACCTCGCGCGTCGACACCGTGCTGCGCGAGGAGAAGGGCTACACCTACGGCACCCGGTCGAGCTTCACCGCGCCGCGCAAGGGCGGCACGTTCAGCCTCGGCGGCTCGGTCCGCACCGAGGTGACCGGCGCCGCGATCACCGACGCGCTGCGGATCCTGCGGGAGGCCCGCGACGGGCTGACCGAGAAGGAGGTCGGGGAGTCCAAGGACAACCTGATCCGGACCGCGCCGCTGCGCTACGAGCAGGCCGACTCGATCGCCCAGCAGGTCGGCAGCAACATCGCCGCCGGCGTACCGCTGGACTTCGCCGACACCTACCTGGCCCAGATCGCCGCGACCACCGCCGAGAGCGCGACCGAGGCGTACCGCCGGTACGTGGGAACCAACGGGCTGCTGGTCGTCGTCGTAGGGGAAGCCAAGGACGTTCGCGACCAGCTCTCCGGGCTGGGCGACGTGACGGAACTGAGCTGACGGACTGAGCTGAAGTACTGGCATCCTCTGCTCAGGACCAATCGGCCCTGAGCAGAGGAGCACGCCATGTCGTTCGACGAGCGACCCCAGGACCAGCCGCCCTACCAACAGCAGCAGGGTCCGCAGTACGGGCAAGGGCATCAACAGCAGCAGGGGTACGGCAACTACCCGCTGCAGCCCGGCTTTCCCGACCAACCGGCGTACGGCGTCCTGCGGGACAACTCCAACGCGACGGTCGCGCTGGTGCTCGGGCTGCTGCCGTTCATCACCGGCCTGCTGATCCTGTCGCCGTTCGCGTGGTGGAAGGGCAACCAGGCCATCGACGAGATCGACGCGGCGCCCGGCGTCTACAACAACCGCGGCATGGCTGTCGGCGGCCGGATCGCCGGAATCATCGGCACGGTGCTGCTGATCCTGTGCATCCTGTTCGCGCTCGCGATGGTGCTGCTGTTCGTGGTGTTCGCGTCGTCGACGTCGACTTCCGGCTGAACGCCGCCCGTCGACACCTCACAAGTACCGGCCCCCGATCGGTGCTCGGTACTTGGTTCGAGGTCGGCGGGACGTGTTCAATCGTTTGCTTCGAAAACCTGACAACGTCGGCCCCCTCCCGGAGTCCGCACGGCTGATTTACGTTGTGGCCGTCACACTCACTTCAGGGAGGGGATCCGCTCGTGAGAGACGTCCGCAGATCGTTGTACGCGGCATCTGGTGCGTTCGCACTGATCGCCGCCGGCCTGGCCGTTCCGGTGATCGCCGGGGCCCAGGCGACCGGGGGCAGCACGGAGTACGTCGTACTGGTCGAGCAGGGGGCCGACCGGGCCGCCGCGCTGGCCGCGGTGAAGGCCGCCGGTGGCGAGGTGGTCAAGGAGAACACCAACCTGGGCACGATCACCGTGAAGGCGGCGGCGTCCGGGTTCGCCACCCAGGTGTCGGCGTCGGCCGCGGTCGAAGGTGCCGCGAGGAGCCGTCCGATCGGGCAGCTGCCGCGGGTCAAGCCGGTCCAGATCGAGCAGGAGAACCTCGGCGCCGCCGTGAAGAAGGCGAAGGCGGCGGCGAAGAGTGCCAAGGGCATGGATCCGCTGGACGCCCAGCTGTGGGGCCTGAAGATGGTCCGGTCGGACCTGGCCCGCAAGGTGCAGCCGGGCAAGAAGCAGGTCAAGGTCGGCGTCCTGGACTCCGGAATCGACGCCCGGAACCCCGACATCGCGCCGAACTTCGACTGGAAGCTGTCCCGCAACTTCGCCGTGGACCTGCCGGAGATCGACGGGCCGTGCGAGTTCCGCGGCTGTGTCGACCCGGTCGGCTGGGACGACAGCGGGCACGGCACCCACGTGGCCGGCACGATCGGTGCCGCGGTCAACGGTCTCGGCGTCTCCGGCGTCGCGCCGAACGTGACGCTGGTCGAGATCCGCGGCGGCCAGGACAGCGGCTTCGTCTTCCTCAACCCGGTGCTCGACGCGCTCACCTACGCCGGTGACGTCGGGCTCGACGTGGTCAACATGTCGTTCTACGTCGACCCGTGGCTCTACAACTGCACGGCCAACCCGGCCGACAGCCCGGAGGCCCAGCTCGAGCAGCGGTCGACGATCCGGGCGATGCAGCGCGCGCTGAACTACGCGCACAACCGGGACGTCACGCTGGTCGGTTCGCTCGGCAACAACCACGAGGACCTGGGCAAGCCGCGCAACGACATCAGCAGCCCGGACTTCGGCGACGTCCCGCCGTACGAGCGGGTGATCGACAACGCGACCTGTGTCGACCTGCCGGTCGAGGGCCCGCACGTGATCGGCGTGTCCGCGCTCGGTCCGTCGGGCAACAAGGCGGACTACTCCAACTACGGCGTGGAGCAGGCCGAGGTGTCGGCGCCGGGTGGCTGGTTCCGTGACTACTTCGGTACGCCGAACCACCGGGTGAACGAGAACCTGATCCTGTCGACGTACCCGGTCAACACGCTGCAGGCCGGCGGGCTGGTCGATGCCGACGGCAACATCACCGCGGCGGGGATCGCGGGTGGCGTGCAGAAGCAGTGCAAGGCCGGCGTGACGGACTACACCAAGTGCGGGTACTACAACTGGTTGCAGGGGACGTCGATGGCGTCGCCGCACGCGACCGGCGTGGCCGCGCTGATCGTCAGCGAGTACGGCAAGAACGGCAAGGGCAACTCCTTCGGCCTGAACCCGGACCGGGTGCGCAGCATCCTGCTCGGCTCGGCGCAGGAGCGGGCTTGCCCGAACCCGCCGCTGGTCTCGTACGCGAACGAGGGCCGCACGCCCGAGTTCGACGCACTGTGCGAGGGAACCCGCTCGTTCAACGGCTTCTACGGCAACGGCATCGTCGACGCGTGGGCGGCGGTGACGCGGTACTGAGTTCGTGACGAGGGCCCCGGTCGCGTGTGCTGCGACCGGGGCCCTCGGCAACTGTCACTGGGGTGTCAGCAGGCAGGTGACGCGGTGGTCGCCCAGCTTCCAGCTGGCTTCGACGGGGAACATTGTGACGATGCTCACCGGATCGGTCCCCTTCCCGCCCTGCTCCAACCAGCGGTCACCACAGCCGTTCTGGGCGGTGGTCTGGACCGGCTCCTCGCCAGGGAACGTGCCGGCCGGGAGCTCGAACACGGCGAACACCCTGCCCCCGTTCGGCCCGGAGCACGGCCGGACCTCGAGGTCGCGGACAGCGCCTTCGTCGACACGGGCCACGCAGTCGCCGACGCGAAGGTCCTGGTGCGGTACGGCGGCCTTCGTGGTCACCTGGCCGGACGCGTCCCGTACGGGATCGGAGCCGGCGTCGAGGCCGATCAGTACGAAGACGACCACCCACACACAGGCCAGCGCGATGCCGGCGATCGCCAGTCCTTTGCCCTTCTGCCGGGTGCTCGGGATCCGGGCCAGCGCGACGATGCCCAGGACGATCGCCACCGGGATCGCGCCGATCGCCCCGAACACCAGCGCGAGGGTCGCGACGGTGCTGGTCTTCTGGTTCGGCGGAGGCTCCTGGCCGGGGTAGCCGTACGGCGGGGGACCGTAGTAGGGCTGCTCGGACGGGCCCAGGGCGATCCGCCCGGACTGCGGCGCGGTCGCTTCGCCGTACTTGGGCAGCGGTTGGCGCGGGACCGGCTCGGTGCCGGGACTCTGCGGCGGCCCGGGCGGCGGGTCGGTTGGGTGCATGGCGGGACTGTAGCCGTGGGGGTTCGCAGCACGGACGGGCCGGTCTCGCGTGGGGCGGGACCGGCCTCCGGGGGCGTGCTGGCGCGGCGTACCGGCGTACGGGTGCAGCGCTGGTACGGCGGGCGGGCTGGGGTCAGCCGGCGATGTAGTTGGAGAGTTGTTCCTTCTCGAACTCGAGCTCGCCGATGCGGGACTTGACGACGTCGCCGATGCTGACGATGCCGGTGAGCTGGTCGTCGACGACGACCGGGACGTGCCGGATCCTGCGGTCGGTCATCATCCGCATCAGGTTGTCGATCAGGTCGTCGGGGGTGCAGGTGTGCACCGGTGACGTCATGATCGCGCTGACCCGGACCTCGCCCGCGTCCGGAGTGCCGTTGAGGAGCCGGACCACGTCCCGTTCGGACACGATGCCGGCCACGCTGGTGCCGTCCTGACTGACCACGAGCGCGCCGACGTTGTGCTCGGCGAGCAGCGCGAGCAGCTCGGTGACGGTGGCTTCGGGGGAGATGGTGACGACCTGGTTGCCTTTACCGCGCAATACGTCGTTGATCTTCACGGAGCCTCCTGCTGAATCGACAGCCCAAGACCCCACGGTAGCGGTTCGGAGCCGTCTGCGGCAGGTCTGGCAGACTGCGCGCGGTGACCGTCGCTTGTCCCGCCCGCTGGAACCATGGTCCGTTTCGTCACCTTGGGTGACCGCGTGAGCCGGCGCGACGGCCTTGGCCGAAAGTACGAGGTGCCCGGTGGAGTTCGTCCGGGTGGTCGAGGCGCCGGTCGGGTCCGCGGACCTAGTTTCGAAGGGTCGGCTCCGATGGGGAGCTGCTCTTGGGAAGGAACTGGGATGACTTCGAAGCGGGTGTGGCCGGAGGACGAGCCGTGGTGGCAGTTCACGCCGCGGAACCTGGGGACCGGGTACCTGACGCTGGCGGCGGCCGGGCTGCTGCTGGTGTGGAGCGGGATCGAGCTGGTCGGTGGGGGACTGAGGACGAGTCAGACCGTGCTGTTCGTGGTCATCGCGGTGTGCGGGATCGCGTTGCTGTTCCAGTCGACGTACGGGTTGAAGAAGTTGCTGCGGCGGCGAGCGCGCTGAGATTGGCCGGTTCGTGCAACGGACGGCGCTGACAGCGCGGCTGGTGTTCGATGGTGCGATGGGACTGTTCTCGAGGAAGCGACGGGAAGCGTTCGATCTGGCGGAGCTCGGGCTCCCGCGGGTGAGGCCGGGGATGCCGGAGCGGCCGGCGGGTGAGCACGGGGTGGTGATGCGGCTCAGCAGTTGCGACGACCTCGCGCGAACGATGGTGCCGATGTCGCCGTTCGTGCTGGACGTGCAGGGCACGCCGACCGTGCTGGTCAAGCTGGCCGGGCTGACGGCGCGTGAGGGAGCTGAGTTGGCCAGAGCCGTCACGGCTGGGGACAGTCTGCTGGTTTCGGCGTACCGGTCCTACCCGACGTACCCGGTGCTGGTGCTGGCGCTGTTCGTCTACGACTCGCCCAGCGACCCGCTCCGCTTCGAGGGCTACCGCGACCTCGCCACCGTCGACGTGCAGGACTTCGCCGTCGGCCTCGACCGCACCAACGGCATCGGTGAGGTCCGCCTGTACGACGAGTCGGCGCAGCTGCTCGCCACTGGCCAGTTCGGGCTGCGGATGCCGCCCTTCGGCGGGACGGCGTTCCCGTACCAGTCGACCACTCAGGACCTCAACCGCCTGTGGGAGATCTGCCGGCTCGGTGCGGCCTGGTACCACTCGCTGCCACCTGCCGGCCGGGACTTCACCACCGCCGTCGACGCCTACATCGCCGCGGAGCCGCCACTCTGACTCACCAGGGCGCCTCGCGGACCTGGCTCCTGTCCTCAGCGGCCACCAGTACGTCGAGCAGGAACTCCTGCAGCTCGGTCCGGACCTGCTGGTGGTCTGCGGAGGTCCACAGGTTGTCCAGCTCGGCTGGGTCGCTCTCCAGGTCGTACAGCTCACCGGTGCGGGCGGTGCCGGTGACTGGATCTGCGTGCTGGACCACGAGCTTCCAGTGATCACGCCGGAGCATCGTCAGGTGTACGGCGTCGTCGTACGGGTGGCCGCTGTCGCGGTACTCGCTCAGCGCCCAGCCGCGAGCCCGGCCGGTCCCGCGGGCCAGCGGCAACAGGTCCATGCCCTGCTGCCGCGGCTGCGTCGGCGTACCGGTCGCGGCGAGGATCGTGCTCGACAGGTCGATCCACTGCACCAGCTCGGTGCAGCGCGTCCCGGCGGGCAGGTCGCCGTGCGGCCAACGCATCAGCAGGGGGACGCGGACCGCCTGCTCGTACATCATCGGGCCTTTGAGCATTAGTTGGTGATCACCCAACATTTCGCCGTGGTCGCTGGTGAAGATCACCAAGGTGTCGTCGGCCAGCCCGGTCGCGTCCAGTGCCTCGAGGATCCGGCCGACCTCGTCGTCGACCAGCGTCACCATCGCGTAGTACGCCGCCTTGACCTCCTGCAGTTCGTCGTCCGAGTACGACGTGTAGCCGCGCGCGTGACCGGCGTACGAGTGGTGGGACGCCTCGGTCTGGATCGGCGGCTTGGTGGTCAGCTCGCCGTCCCGCGTGACGGGCCGGGTGAGATCGCGGTCGCGGTACCGCTGGAGGTACTCCTCGGGGGCGCCGAAGCCGTGGTGCGGGTCGAAGAAGTTCGCGACGAAGAAGAACGGCTCACCGTCGTGTCGGTCCCGGGTGAGGAAGTCGACGGTCTGGTTGCCGATCCAGCGGCTGTAGTGCAGCTCGGTCGGGAGGCTGTCGAAGTCGATCGAAGCCTTGCCGTCGAACAGGTCGGGCCGGACCGTCCGCAGCCAGCGGTGGTACTCGTTCTCGGACGAGCCCGGGTACGGGTCGTGCGCCCAGCGGTAGACGCGGAAGCCGTCGTCCTGCCGCTGCTCCTCGCGGCCGCCGAAGCAGGAGCTCAGGTGGAACTTGCCCACCAGGCCGCAGTCGTAGCCGGCGTCGGCGAGGTCGCGGCTGAACAAGCGCTCCTCGGCAGGCAGGCCGACGCCGTTCGCCCAGAGACCGTGCGCGTGCACGTAGCGTCCGGTCATCAGACTGGCCCGCGAGGGCGCGCAGACCGGGTTCTGCACGTAGCACTGGTCGAACAGCACGCCCTGCGCCGCGAGACGGTCCAGGTTCGGGGTGTCGACCTCGTCGTTGCCGTAAGCCCCCAAAGCGCTGAAGCGTTGCTGATCGGTGCAGAGCAGCAGGACGTTGGGACGCGTCATGCAGGCCAGTCTGAGCAACGCTCCTGTTTTACGTCAAGGCTTCGGAATTAATCGGCGACGATTAAATCCGGGCTCTTGACAGAAACCGGCGGCACCCCGGAGAGTCGGCGCATGGCCAAGGACACCGCCGGACCGCTGCGCCTGCTCCGCGAGACCCACGAGGAGCGGGTGCTCGCCGTGCTGCGGACGCAGGGCGCGATGACCCGCGCCCAGCTCGCCGAGCAGACCGGTCTGTCCCGCGCCACCTTGTCGTCGATCGTCCAGGACCTGCTGGCCACCGAAGCACTGACCGAGACCGCGGCCGATGACGGCACGAGCCGAGGACGGGGGCGCCCGGTCACCGTGCTGACGCTCAACCCGGCGGGCGGTCTGGCGCTCGGGATGGATCTGGGGCACCGGGCCGTCCAGGTCACCGTCGCCAACGTCGCGCACGAAATCGTCGGGACGACAGGGATCGCCTGCTCCGAACGCACGTCCTGGGCCCGCCGGCTGGAGCTGGCGATCTCCCTGGCCGAGTCGCTCGCGGCCCGGCATCAAGTCTCCCTCTCCGCGCTCTCCGGAGTCGGAGTCGGCGTGGTCGGGCCCGTTGGCCACGCGAGTCGGAGCAGCCGGGCGCAGTTGGTCCGGGACGGGCTGGCCGAGCGGTTCGGCGTACCGGTGTACGTCGACAACAACACCCGGCTGGCCGGGTTGGGCGAAACCATCTGGGGTGCCGGTGCCGGCCTGCGGAACGTGCTGTACCTGCGGCTGTCGTACGGCGTGGGCAGCGGGCTCGTGCTCGACGGCCACCTGTTCTCCGGCGCCGGGGGTGCGGCGGGGGAGCTGGGGCATGTCAGCGTCGATCCGGAGTGGCCGCGCTGCCCCTGCGGTGGCACGGGCTGCCTGGAGCGGTACGTGTCACTCGGCGCCGTACTCGAGCAGTGCGGCGTCCGGTCCTTCGACGAAGTGCTGGAGCTGCTGGCGGCCGGCGACGAGCGGGTCCGCGAGGTGATCGCCACTGCGGGCGCTCGGGTCGGGCAGGTGCTCGCAGCGGCCTGCAACACGGTCAATCCCGAGACGGTCGTGATCGGCGGTGAGCTGGCCGAGGCCGGTGCGTCGCTGCTCGACCCGATCCGCGCCACCGTGCGCAAGCACACCCACAGCCAGGTACGGCAGGGACTGGAGATCGTCCCCGCCACCCTGGGCCACGACGACGCGGCCCGCGGCGGCATTGCCCTCGTACTGCGTCGTTCCGCCTTGCTGGCCGGTTACCCGGCCGCCGTCGGCCCCGGATCCCGGGACCGCGTCCACGACATCGGCTGAGCCCTGCCCTGAGGAGGCACTCGCCATGAGCACCTCGACCAATCCCCGCCCGTCCCGCCGCCAGGTGCTGAGCACCCTCGGCGGGCTCGCACTCGGAGTACCGCTGCTGAACGCCTGTACGGGCGGCGGCAAGAGCACTCAGAACGCCGGCGCCGATCCCGGTGACACGGCGGCCGGCCCGGTCACACTCACCTGGTGGGACCAGTTCCGCCCGCTGACCGAGCTGTTCGAGCAGAAGCTGTTCGTCGACTACAAGGCCAAGCACGGCAACGTCACGGTGCAGCGTCGCCAGCTCGACCCGGCCGACCTCGCCCAGGCCCTGCAACTGGCGCGACGCAGCAACCAGTTGCCCGACGTCCACTCCACGGCCGGCCTGACCGGCAGTACCGCGGCACTCGTCACCAACGGCTGGTTCCAGCCGATCGGAGATTTCGTCGACCTGGCGAACAGCCCGGTGAAGGACTACCTGTACGACGGGATCCATCGCTTCGACGGCAAGGTCTACACGTTCCCGGTGTTCAGCGGCCAGTGGCACGACTCGACGAGTTGGGTGAACACGCGGTTGGTCGAGCAGGCCGGGCTCGACCCCGAGCTGTCGCCGCCGACCTGGGACGCGTACCGGGCCGCCGTGCGGACGATCGATCAGAAGACGCCGGACAACGTACACGGCCTGGTGCTGCCGATGAAGGACACCGACTACCTGGCCGGCAAGCTGAACGCGTTGGCCCAGATGGCCGGTGCGCCCGGGCAGACCGACTGGAAGACCGGCGAGATCGTCGTCGCGACCGAGCCGTTCTTCCAGGCGATGGAGTTCCTGCTCTCGTTGCAACGCGACGGCGTTCTGCACCCGGCGTCGTCGTCGCTCGGCCCACGGGACGCCCGCGCTCGCTGGGCCGCCGGGGAAGCCGCCCTGTTCCCGTGGGGACCCTGGTTCATCGGCGGGCTGATGGTCGAGGAGTCGCCGGCCGTCGAGCGGGGGATCGGCGCCTGGCAGATCCCGGCGCCGTCGACGCAGCGCGGGACCGTGTACGTCGCACCGGCGCCCGGCTCCTTCTTCGTGTCGGACCAGGCCAAGAACCCGAAGGTCGCGGCCGACCTGATGGCCCAGCTGACCACGCCGGAGTTCGCCGCCCAGCTGGCGACCCGGATGGACCAGCCGCCCATCCTGATCGACTCGGTGGGGAACGCGAAGGTGCACCCGGCGTACAAGAAGAACGTCGAGTTCTTCCAGCAGGACGTGCGGATCGGACCGGTGCCGGAGGTCGGCAACCAGGCCGTCGCGAAGGTGCTCGCCGAGACGCGGGACGTGCACCCGGATCCGGGCGAGATCGTGCAGGCGGTGCTGACCGGGTCGACCAAGGACTACCGGACGGCGCTGAAGCAGTACGCCGAGAAGGCGACCGCCGAGCGCGGGCGCGCGATCGAGGCGGCGAAGAAGAAGGGCGCCGAGGTCGCCGAGTCCGACTGGGTCTTCGACAACTGGCAGCCGGGCAAGGACTACACCCAGGACCAGTACAAGTGACGACGACCAGCACGGCCCCGCCCCGGCAGGCGCGGGCGCCGGGAGGGAAGGCCCGGCCGCCGCGGCCTTCGGCCTGGCGGCGGATGCGGGACGACTGGTGGATCTACCTGTTCCTGCTGCCGACGGTGGTCGGCTACGGGCTCTACACGGTCTACCCGCTGGTCGCGAGCTGGTGGTACGCGTTCCTGGACTGGCCGGGCTTCGCTGACGTCGGGACCTTCGTCGGGCTCACGAACTTCGAGCTGCTGTGGGCCGACGACCTGTTCTGGAACTCGTTCGCCAACTCGCTGGTCTTCCTCGCGCTGGCCGTCCCGCTGCGGGTCGGACTGGCCCTGCTGCTCGCGATCGTGCTGAACCGTCGCAGCACGCCGTTCCGCGGACTCTTCCGGACGCTGCTGTTCCTGCCGGTCGTGACCACCGGCGCGATCGTCGGCGTCGTGTTCACGCTGATCCTGGACGCCGGCGGCCCGGTCAACCTGGCGCTCGTGAAGGCGGCACTGGTGGACAGCCCGGTCGACTTCCTCGGCTCGTCCGGGCTGTCGCTGTACAGCGTGATCGGTGTCTGGGTGTGGAAGTGGCTCGGCATCACGCTGATCTACTGGCTGGCCGCGTTGCAGACGATCCCGAGCGAGCTGTACGAGGCGGCGCGGATGGACGGCGCGGGGAACTGGAAGGAGTTCCGGCACATCACGCTGCCGCTGCTGATCCCCTTCCTGGTGGTGATCACGCTGATCGACATGGTCGGGGCGCTGAACGTCTTCGACCTGGTGGTCACGCTGACCGGCGGCGGTCCGGCGTTCTCGTCGGAGGTCGTCGAGGTCTACATCTACCGGACGGCGTTCGGCGCGACCGTGCCGCAGCTCGGCTACGCGTCGGCGGCCGCGGTGCTGTTCGGGTTGCTGACGATGGTGCTGGCGGTCGTCCAGGCGCTCGGCGTCCGGGCCGCGCGAAGGGCGATGGCATGACCGGGACGAGGAGCTCGCGGTGGCTGATCGGGACCGGGCTCGCACTGCTCTGCGCGGTCTGGATCTACCCGTTCCTGTGGCTGGTCTCGGGGTCGCTGAAGACCAACCCGGAGATCTTCGGCAAAGGGCTGGACCTGTTGCCCGAGGCGCCGGTCTGGGAGAACTACAGCCGGGCCTGGTCCGAGGTCGGCTTCTCGTCGTACATGCTGAACACGGTGCTGATCACGCTCGGCACCGTCGCGCTGGTGATCATCCGCAGCGCGCTGGCCGGGTACGTGCTCGGCCGGTACGACTTCGTGGGCAAGAAGGTGCTGATCGGGATCTTCCTGGTCACCTTCTTCCTGCCCGAGGGGTACACGATCATCCCGGTCACCCAGCTGACCGACCAGCTGGGGCTGCTCAACTCGCACCTGGGCGTGGTCCTCGGCCTCGGCGCGGGTGGTCACGCGGCCGCGACCCTGCTGTACGCCGGGTTCTTCCGGACCATCCCGAAGGATCTGGAGGAGTCGGCGCGGATGGACGGCGCCGGGCCGCTGACGGTGTTCTTCCGGATCATGCTGCCGCTGGCCAAACCGATCACGGTCAGCGTGTTCATCCTGCAGTTCCTGGCCGCCTGGAACGCCTACTTGCTGCCCCTGGTCTTCACGCTCAGCCATCCGGAGTTGCGCACGCTCGCGGTCGGGATGTCCGCCTTCGTCGGGGAGAACGACACCGACTGGGCAGGGATGGCGGCGGCCGCGGTGCTGTCGCTCGCACCGGTGGTCGCGGTGTTCGTCGTCCTGCAACGGCAGTTCGTCGAGAGCCTGGCCGGTGCCGTGAAGCAGTGACTGTCCACAGGTCGCTCTTCGGTCCGTCGATCGTGGCCGATTCTCCGTACCTTCTCTGATGAGACATCCCCTACCTCCTGGAGGCCGAGTGCCGTCGAACATCCTGCTCCTGATGACCGACCAGCACCGCCTGGACACCCTCGGCTGCTACGGCAACGAGGTGTGCGAGACGCCTGCTCTGGACTCCCTGGCGGCCGGCGGCACGTTGTTCACGAGCGGCTTCACACCGACCGCGATCTGTACGCCGTCCCGGGCGACGCTGCAGACCGGCGTCCTGCCGTACCGGCACACGCTGCTGGCCAACTACGAGCGCAACGTCGGGTACCGCGAAGAGCTGGACGACACGTTTCCACCCTTCGCGTCGTACCTGGGTGAGGCGGGGTACCAGCTCGGCCATGTCGGCAAGTGGCATGTGGGGAAGGAGAAAGGGCCGGCCGACTTCGGGTACGACGGGGAGCACTACGCCGGCTGGGGCAACGCGGTGCAGCACCCGGACTACCTGCGTTACCTGGAGGACGGAGGCTATCCACCGTTCGCCGTCCACTCGCCGGTGCGAGGGACCTTCGCCAACGGGGAACCAGGCAATCTGCTGGCCGGCATTCTCGACCAACCCGTCGAGGCGACCTTCGAGTACTTCCTGGCGGAGCGGACCATCGAGCAGCTCCGCCGGTACGCCGAGGATGGCCGGCCCTTCTATCTGGGGTGCAACTGGTTCGGGCCACACCTTCCGTACCTGTTGCCCTCGGCGTACTACTTCAGGTACTCCGCGGACGACGTCGAGCTGCCGGTCTCGGTGTCCGAGACCTTCGCCGACAAGCCTCGGGTCCAGCAGCACTACTCGTCGCACTGGACGTACGACAGCGTCGGCCCGGACAAGTGGCGCGAGCTGATCGCGGCGTACTGGGGGTACGTGTCGCTGATCGACGAGCAGGTCGGACGGATTCTCGCCGAGCTCGAGGCGCTGGGGCTGACCGATGAGACCGCGGTGTTCTTCACGGCTGACCACGGGGAGTTCACCGGGGCGCACCGGCTGCACGACAAGGGCCCGGCCATGTACGACGACATCTACCGGATTCCCTTGCTGGCCAGGATTCCCGGCGCTCCGCCCGGAGTGGTCGAAGACGGCTTCGCGACGCTGACCGACCTGACGCCGACGTTCCTGGAGCTGGCGGAGGTCGAGGTGCCGGAGCACTACCAGGGCCGCTCGTTGCTGCCGCTGGTGGCCGGGCACCGGCCTGCCGACTGGCCGGCCGAGGTGGTCGCCGAGTTCCACGGGCACCACTTCCCGTATCCACAGCGGATGATCCGGACACCCGACTACAAGCTCGTGGTGAATCCCGCCGACCAGAACGAGCTCTACGACCTGCGCGCCGATCCGCACGAACTGCAGAACCGGTACTCGCACCCGGAGCTGGCCGAGGTCCGCCGCGAGCTGATGGGCCGGCTGTACGCGATCCTGCGCGACCGCGGCGACAACTTCTACCACTGGATGACGTCGATGTTCGAAGTCGGCGCGAAGACCTACGACACCGCGCTCAGCGCTCTGGACGAGGAGACCCTGTGACCGCCCGCATCGACATCCACCGCAACCAGCGCAGCAGTATCGACCCGATGATCTACGGGCACTTCCTCGAGTCCGCGTTCTTCGGCAACATCGAGGGCGGGGTGTTCGACGAGGGATCGCCGCTGGCCGACGACGGTCCCGGGGCCCGGAACGGGCTGCGCCGGGACGTGGCCGAGCTGTGCCGAACGCTCGGGCTGCCGATCGTGCGGTGGCCGGGCGGGAACTTCACGTCGCCGTACCACTTCGAGGACGGTCTCGGTCCGCGCGCGGACCGGCCGCGGCGGCTGGAACTGGCGTGGGGTCTGGAGGAGAGCAACCACTTCGGGACGGACGAGTTCCTGGCCTGGTGCGACGAGGTGGGGACCGAGCCGTATCTGGCGCACAGTTGCCGGGACGTGGACGAGGCGGTGCGCTGGGTCGAGTACACGAACTACGGCGGTGACACCGCGTTCACGCGGCAACGCGCGGCGAACGGGCACCCGGCGCCGTACGGCGTGAAGTACTGGGGCCTGGGCAACGAGGTCTACGGCCGGTGGCAGCTGGGGCATCGCACGGCGGCGGCCTACGCGGCCGATGCGTCCGAGCACGCGCGCTTCATGCGGTCGGTTGACCCGTCGCTGAAGTTCGTCGGCGTCGGGCTGACCGACGACCGGCAGGGGTGGACGGCGGCGGTGCTCGACGGTGTCGGCTCCCAGCTCGACTACCTCTCGTTTCACTTGTACGGGGCAACCACCCAGCTGGTGGACGGCGTCCGGGAGTACGACGCGATCGTCGCCCAGTCGCTGTACTTCGAGCAGCAGATGACGGCCTACTCCGAGCTGGTCGCGTCTCTGGCCGCCCCGCGGGGGCTGTCGCTCGGGCTGGCGCTGGACGAGTGGAACATCCGGCACGTCGAGCCGGACAGCTGGCCTGCGCCTCAGCCGTCGGACGACGGTGGGACCGTCGAGCGTGAGGTGGACGGGCTCGACACGTCGCGGCAGCACCGGGTCAATCGATGGGATCCCCGGACACTGGCGGACGCGCTCTTCTACGCCGGGGTCTTCCATGCCCTGCACCGGTTGTCGGGTGCGGCGGTGCCGGTGACAATGGCCAACACGGTCAACCTGCTGAACGCCAACGGAGTCGTGGTGGCCCGTCCGGGTGGAGCTGTCGCGGCCGCGACGTACCACGTGTGGGACCTGTACCAGAACCACCTCGGCCCGGTCGCGCTCGCGGCTGACGTCTCCGGACCGTCGCGGTTGGCCGCCGTACGGCAGGGTGATGAGCGGGACCATGCGGGGGACTTCCGGACCCGTACGGCGACCGTTCCCGACCTGGACGTGTCCGCCACCCAGACCGATGACGGCCGGTCTCTCCGCCTGGCCGTCATCAACCGCCACGCGTCGGACGCCGTCTCCGCGGCGCTGTCGCTCGACGGTGGAGCGCTGCCGCCGCGGGTGTCGGTGCGGACGCTCGGCGCCGACGTCGAGGACCTGCTGGCCTGCAACACCCTCTCGACCCCGGATCGAGTGGCCCTTCGCAACCATGGTGAGATCGAGTTGGTGGACGGCGCGTACGACTTCCCGGCGCACAGCATCACGCTGCTCACCTTCGACCTGACCTGAGGAGACGACTGTGGCTGAGGACAGCTGCTGCAGCCCGCGGCGCTCATCCAGCGGCCCTGTACGGCGGCCTGTGCCTGTGGTCGCTTCGGGGGAGTCGGCGCTGGAGCGGGTGCGGATCGAGGCCGGCGCCTTCCTGATGGGGACCGAGGACGCCGACGGCTTTCCCGCGGACGGTGAAGGGCCGATCCGGAAGGTGGCGGTGGACAGCTACGCCATCGGGGTCACCGCGGTGACCAACGTGCAGTTCGCCGAGTTCGTCGAGGCGACCGGGCACGTGACCGAGGCTGAGCACTTCGGCTGGAGCTTCGTGTTCGCCGGGTTCCTTCCGGCCGCCGTACGGAAGGTCAGTGAGCGTCCGGAGGCGACCCCATGGTGGTGCGGGGTCTCCGGCGCGACCTGGGACCACCCCGAAGGGCCGGACTCAGATCTGACCGACCGGTCCGATCACCCGGTCGTCCACGTCTCCTGGTCGGATGCCGTGGCCTTCTGCACGTGGGCCGGAGGTCGCCTGCCGAGTGAGCCCGAGTGGGAGCGTGCTGCGCGCGGCGGGCTGGAGCAGAAGCGGTTCCCCTGGGGCGACGACCTCACGCCGGAGGGCCAGCACCTGTGCAACATCTGGCAGGGTACGTTCCCGGTCAAGAACACCCTGGACGACGGACACCGCGGTACGGCGCCGGTCCGGACCTACCCGCCGAACGGCTACGGCCTGTACGAGGTGGTCGGCAACGTCTGGGAGTGGACCGGCGACGCCTGGAACGAGAACCGTGCCATGCGTGGCGGCTCGTACCTGTGCCACCACTCCTACTGCAACCGCTACCGGGTAGCGGCGCGCTCCTCCAACGACCCGACCAGCAGTGCCGGCAACCTGGGCTTCCGCTGCGCCTGGTGACCCCTCGCCCCGCCCGAGCGAGGGGCCACTCAGCTTGTCACGGCGCGAAGGACTCGCTGAGCTTCGCTTGGTCGATCCCGCCGTTGAGTGCTTGGTAGAACGGGTGGCCGGGGACCAGGTCGGCACGGCGTACGGACTGCCCGGTCAGGGCGGACGCGTACAGGGCGGTGACGAACTCCATCGTCGGCCGGGTGCTGGCCAGGGTGGTCTCGTGGGTCCGGCCGGCCAGCAGGTCGTCGACCAGCCGCCCGAGCTGGGCTTCGTGGCTGCTGGCAACGTCCTCACCTGCGGACGACGCCCACGTGTCAGCCGCGTCGGGCGCCGGAGTGAACTTCCAGTCGGCGTCCTTGTAGCCGTACAGGTGGTTGACCTCCAGCGACCCTCCGGTGGTGTCGATCCGGATCCGGCTGAGCTCCTGCGGCGAGAGCAGGCTGTTGATCACGCTCGCCACCGCGTTGCTCTCGAAGATCACCGACGCCATCGACACGTCCTCGAACTCGACCGGACGATCCAGCCGTACGGCGGTGGCGTTGATCGTGCGCCACGGTCCGAGCAGGTGCAGCAGCAGGTCGATCTGGTGAATGCCGTGGCCCAGCGTCGGACCACCACCCTCACCGACCCACGTCCCGCGCCACTCCGGGTCGAAGTACGGCCGCGGCCGGAACCACAACGTCTCGCAGACCGCGACCTGCGGAGCGCCCAGGGCGCCGTCGGCCAGGAGCTCGGCCGCGCGAACAGCCCCGGAACCGTGCCGGTGCTGGAAGACGACGTACACCGAGCCTTCGCTGGACACCTCGGCCTCGGCGACCGCGTCCATCTCGGCCAGGCTGAGCACCGGCGGCTTCTCCAGCAGGACGGACTTCCCGGCCGCCAGCACCTCGATCGCGATCTCGGCGTGGCTGCCCGGCGGCGTCGTCACCGTGACCAGGTCGGGATCGGCCGCGGCCAGCAGTTCCGTCACACTCTTGAACGGCTTCGACCCGTGCTTGTCGGCCAGCGCCTGCGCGTTCTCGGCGACGATGTCGGCGACGCCGACCAGCGTCGTACGGCCTGTACTGGCGAAGGCTTCGGCATGCCGGCGACTTATGCCTCCGGCACCGACCACCGCGACCTTCAGGTTGGCTGTCACTGGGCGGCTCCTCGTACGGCGGCGTTCTGCTGCGCGGTCAGCGCGAGCCGCATGGTCTCGAAGGTGTGCTCCTGCGGCGCCGCCGTCGTGGTCCGCTCCCGGACGTCGCGGATGAGATCGGGGAAGTAGGTCAGCTCGACGTCGGAGCAGTCGATGTACTCGGTCTTCTCCCCGTCGACGACGAACAGGTGGTTGCCGCCGTCGCGGCCGGCGATGTCGACGTACTTGCGCAGCTCGATGTAGCCCTCGGTGCCGAGGATCATCAGCCGGCCGTCGCCCCAGGTCCCGAGGCCGGCCGGGGTGTACCAGTCGACCCGGATGTAGCCCTGGGCGTGGTCGCTGCGCAGCAGCAGGTCGCCGAAGTCCTGCAGACCGGGCTTGTCCGGGTTGGCGAAGTTCCCGACCGAGCTCGTCACCACCTCGGCCGTGCGCGAGTCGGTGTACCAGAGGAACTGGTCGATCTGGTGCGAGGCGATGTCGGCCAGGATGCCGCCGTAGCGCTCCTTCTCGTAGAACCAGTCCGGGCGCCCGGCGTTGCCGCCGAGGTGGCCGCGGTCACCGATCCGGTGCGGGCCGAGGCCGATGGTCTGGACGACGGTCCCGATCCGGCCCTCGCGGACCAGTTGGCCGGCCTTGATCGCCGACGCGACCTCGAAGCGCTCGGAGAACGTCACCGACCAGAACCGGCCGGTCTCGGCGACCGCCTTCTCGATCTCCTCGAGCTGGTCGTGGCTGACACAGCCGGGCTTGTCGGCGACGACGTCCTTGCCGGACCGCAGTGCGGCGACGGCGATCGGTCCGCGGCGGTCCGGGATCGCGGCGGTGACGATCAGATCGAGGTCGTCGCGGGCGATCAGCTCGTCAGCGTTGTCGACGTACGGTACGTCGGGGTACCGCTCGCGGACCTGGTTGGCGACGCCCGACGACGGGTCGTCGGTGGCCATCGCGACGAACTCTCCGCCGGCCTTGATCAGCCCGGCGATCTGGCCGTGAATATGCGCGTGGTCGAGTCCGACCGCGGCGAACCTGACAGGTTGCGTGGATGTCAAAGGTCTTCCTTTCGCGTCAACGCGATGCTTCGAGTGCTTCGGCGTACTCCTCGGCGATCTTGTCCCCACCGCCGCTCTTCCACTTCTTGACCGCATCGGCCCAGGCCGAGACCGGTTTGCGTCCTTGAATGATGTCGCTGGTGACCTGGTCCATGTCGGCGGTCAGCTGCGGGCCCTTGCGGACGTTGGTCTCGGAGTACAGACCGGCGACCGGGTTGGCCAAGGCGTCCGGGCAGGTCTTCTTCATCGCCTCGAACTCCGCCTGGCTGTTGCCCTCCTTCTCCGGCAGGAAGATCGTCCACGGTCCGTCGGCCGTGTACATCAGACCGAGCTGGGTCTCGCTGAAACCGCGGTCGGTGAGCACGGGGTTGCCGTCGACGACCCGGTGGTGCAGGGCCGGCAGACCGAACTTGCGGAACAGGTACTCCTGGGTCCCGAACGGCGCCGCCAGGAAGTTCAGGTAGGCCAGCATCGTCTCGATCCGGCCCTCGGCCTTCTTGCTGATCGCCGTCGTACTGAGGTTGGGAGCACCCAGCCAGATCTTGCCCTGTCCCGAGCCGTCGTGCTTGGGCGGCGCGATGATGCCGATCCGCGCCTCGGGGTTGACCGCGGTCTGCAGGTAGCTCGGCCAGCCGCTGAACGTGTCGACGACCAGCGGGCTGGAGCCGTTGCCGAACCTGACCTTCATGTCCTGATTCTGGCCCGAGAACGCGTCGGGGTGGATGTAGCCCGACGTCCAGAGCTTGCGCAGGATCTCGAAGACGTCGCCGTGGGCGTCGTGCTCGTAGTAGCTGACGACCTTCTTGCCGTCCTCGCTCCAGGTGTTCGGCATGTCGAACATGTTCCGGACGAACGGCGTCGGTGAGGTCGCCAGCGCGAACCGGTTCTGCCGGCGGTCCGTCAGCGCCTTGCACAGCTCGAGGAAGTCGTCGGGGCTCTTGAGCTCGGCGTCGACGCCTTGCTTCTCGAGGATGTCCGCGCGGGTGTAGAGGGCCTGGGAGCTGATCGCTCCGCGGGGGACCGGTACGGCGTAGATCTTGTTGCCGAAGATGCAGGAGTTCCAGTGCACCTCGGGCAGGTTCGCCAGGAACGGGTACTTCTTGATCTTGTCGCCGGACAGGTGCGGGGTCAGGTCCGCGGCCTTGGCCTCCAGCAGGCTCGGGACCTGCGGTACGCCGCCGACCATGAAGATGTCGCCGAGCCGGTCGCCCGCGACCGAGGTGGCGAACTTCTGGGTGTAGTCCACCGACGGCGTCAGACTCACCGAGACCGGCGAGCCGACCCGCTTGTTGAACTCCTGCCAGAAGCGGTTCTGCTCGAGCTTCGGCGGGATCGGGGTGTTGGTGAAGGTCAGCACCTCGATCGGCTTGCCGTCGCCCGGCGGCGTCGTGATGGCCCGGACCGGGTTGGCCGGGTAGCGCGTGAACGCGTCCGGGATCTTGTAGTCGGCACCGGCCAGGTCCGGCTTGACGCCCGTGTACGGCACGTACGCCGGCCGGACCTGGGACTGCGGTGCGTTGCCGTTCTTTCCGGCGGCGCCACCGCGGCCCTCGTTGGAGCAGGCGCCGACGACGCCGGTCAGACCGAGGGCCCCGACGCCGCCCAGCAAGGCCCGGCGGCTGAGCCGTGAATCACCAGTGTTCATGGTTCTGCCTTTCTCGTGTCAGCCCTTGACGGCGCCGGTCAGGACGCCCTTGGCGAAATGCCGCTGGACGAAGGGATAGACGCACAGAATGGGAATGATGGAAATCATCAGAATCGCCATTTGGATCGACGTCTGGGGTGGTAGCGCCTCACTCGCGCCACCGAGGTCCTGGGCGCCGATTTCGACGCCGTTCACGACGTACGTGCGCAGGACGAGTTGCAACGGCCATTTGCTGGCGTCGTTCAGGTAGAGCAGGGCGCCGAAGAAGCTGTTCCAGTAGCCGACGCCGTAGAACAGGCCGACCACGGCGACCACCGCCTTCGACAGCGGCAGGCCGATGTGCCAGAAGAGTTTCCACTCCGACGCGCCGTCGATCCGGGCCGAGTCGAGCACCTCACCAGGGAGCCCGACGAAGTACGCGCGGACGACGATCACGTTGAACGCGCTGACCGAGATCGGCAGGATCACGGCCCACAGGCTGTCCAGCAGACCGAACTGCTGGACCACCAGGTACGTCGGGATCAGGCCGGGGTTGAACAGCAGGCTGACCAGGACGAGCAGCAGCAACTGCTTGTTGCCGAACGTGCCGCGCCGGCTCAGTGCCCAGCCGAGGGTGCAGGTGAGGAACAGCGCGATCGTCGTACCGACGGCGGTGATGAAGGCGCTCACCAGAAGGGCCTGCGTCACCGTCCCGCCGGACAGGATCGACTTGTACGCCGACAGGTCGAACCCGTGCGTCGGCAGCATCACGAACCCGCCGGCCTCGATGACCTGCTTCGGCGTCGCGAGGCTGGTCGAGATGACACCCACGAAGGGCAGTACGACCACCGCGCAGATCACGGTGAGGAAGACGGCCTTGATGATGCGCTCGGGCCAGCCGGGCATCGGCATTCCACCGACGAGGATCTTGTTGCTCATCCGCGGTACACCCCTTCCTCGCCCAGGCGGTGCGCGAACTTGTTGGCCAGCAGGACGAGCGTCAGCGCGACGACGCTCTTCACCAGGCCGACCGCGGCGGCCACGCCCCAGTCGCCGCCGATGATCCCGTTGTTGTAGACGTAGGTGTCGAGCACTTCGCTCGCATCGACTCCGACGCCCTGCTGCTGCAGGATGATCTGCTCGAAACCGACCGTGAGCGAGTCGCCGAGCTTGAGGATCAGCAGCAGGATGATGATCGGTTTCAGGCCGGGCAGCGTCACGTGCCAGGTCTGCCGCCACCGTCCGGCGCCGTCCGCGGCGGACGCCTCGTACAGGGACTTGTCGATCTGCGACAGCACGGCCAGGAACAGGATCGTCGCCCAGCCGGTGTCCTTCCACATCACCTGTGAGGTGAGCAGACCACGGAACGCGTCGGCGTTGCCGATGATGTTCAGCGGGTCGTAGCCGTGGGCCCGCAACCAGTTGTTGATCATGCCGGTGCCGCCCAGGACCTGCTGGAAGACGGCGACCACGATCACCCAGGACATGAAGTGCGGGACGTAGATGATCGTCTGGACGATCTGCCGCAGCCGGTTCGACAGCAGGCTGTGCAGGACCAGCGCGACCACGATCGGCGCCGGGAAGACGATGACGGTCTGGATCAGCGTCAGGACCAGCGTGTTCTTGACCGCGTTGAGGAACTCCGGGTCGCCGTTGAAGACGGTGGTGAAGTTCTCCACGCCCGACCACAGACTCTGGCCGACACCGAGGTACGGCTGGTAGTCCTGGAAGGCAATGACGTTGCCCCACAGCGGGTAGTACTGGAAGGCGAAGATGACCAACATGCCGGGAATAGCCAGCAAGAGGACAGGATAATCTCGTCGTAAACGCTCGCGAAAGGAAAGTTTTCGGCTGCGGGCGGCATCGCTCATAGGCGCTCCCGGGGTCAATCAATAAAATGTGATCGATCCACTTCTGATCCGGTAGCTAACCGCAGCCGTCTGGGGGTGTCAACCCCTTGTTCCGCTATCGGACAGGCTCCAGGTCAATCGTTGTAGATTCTGCTGCGGTGGTCGTGGGGATCGGCTAACGTGTGTGCCGCAGCCGGGGCTGCGGAGGGGAAGGTGGTTGACGTGGAGCCGAAACGGCCGGCGACGATCCATCAGGTGGCACGGTTGGCGGGGGTCTCGCACACGACCGTGTCGCGCTATCTGCAGGACGCGGACAGCCTGAAGCCGAAGACCCGGATCAAGGTCGAGTTCGCGGTCAAGTCGCTGGACTACCGGCCGAATCTGGTGGCCCGCTCGATGCGGACGCGGCGGACCAACCGGCTCGCGATCGTGCTCGCTGCTGGGCCGCACTTTCCGGGTCGCCTGCTTGCGGCGGCGTCCGAGACGGCGCATCGCGCGGGGTATCAGGTCGAGGTGGTCAGTGTCGAAGGTGGCCAGCGGGCGCGGTCGGCACGGATCGAGGATCTGGCGCGGTCGGGTCAGGTCGAGGGGATCCTGGCGATCTCACCGACCGGGCTGAAGAGCAAGCGGCTGCAGCAGGTACCGATCGTCGAGAGTGAGACGTACGACGACAAGCTGCGCGGGCTCGGCGAGCTCGCGGCAGCGTCGGAGATCGTGGAGATCGTCGAGTACCTGGCGTCGCTGGGGCATCGGTCGTTCTTCCACGTGGCGGGTGACCAGGACTTCGCGTCGGCGCGGAATCGGAAGGCTGTCTACCTGGAGGCGATCGCGCGGCTCGGACTGGAGTCTGTCGGGGTGTACGACGGTGACTGGACTGCGCAGTCGGGCTTCGACGCGATCACCGCGCTTGATGGTGATTGCGGGGTGACTGCTGTCGTCGCGGCCAACGATGTGGTCGCGATGGGAGTGGTTCGGGGCGCGCTGTCGCGCGGGTGGTCGGTGCCCGGCGACGTGAGTGTCTTCGGGTGGGACGACGAGGTGATGGGAAAGTTCGCTACGCCGTCGTTGTCGACCGTCGCGGTGGACCGGGAGGCGCAGGGGCGGGACGCAATCCTGCGGCTGCTGGCGGAGATCAGCGGTGAGCCGGCTCCGGAGCCGGCTGATCGGACGATCAACCGGCTGATCTTCCGGGAGTCGACGGCGCCGCCGCCTGGTGCTTAGTTCTCCTTGCCGGACAGGCGGTTGAGGACTTCTTCGTGGAGGCGGCCGTTGGTGGCGACGGCGTTGGCGCCGTTCGGGCCTGGCTCTCCGTCGACGGAGGTGAACTTGCCGCCGGCCTCGTCGACGATGATCGACAGCGCGGCCATGTCGTACAGGTTGAGCTCCGGCTCGGCCGCGATGTCGACGGCCCCTTCGGCCACGAGCATGTACGACCAGAAGTCGCCGTACGCGCGCGTGCGCCAGGCGTCGTCCATCAGGTCGGCCCACTGGTCGCGCTTGCCGAGCTTGTCCCAGCCCTTGAGCGACGAGTACGACAGCGAAGCGTCCTCGATCTTGCTCACGTCACTCACACGACACGGCTGCGCGGACATCAGCGCGCGGCCGGTCCAGGCGCCGTCGCCGTACGACGCCCACCACCGCCGCTGCAGCGCCGGCGCGGACACCACCCCGACGACGACCTGGTCCTCGATCATCAAGCTGATCAGCGTCGCCCAGACCGGGACGCCGCGGATGTAGTTCTTGGTCCCGTCGATCGGGTCGACGACCCAGCGCCGGGGACCCCAGCCGGTGGTGCCTTCCTCTTCCCCCACGAACGCGTCCCGGGGCCGCGCCCGCGAGAGCGTCTTGCGCATGACGTCCTCGACGCGGCGGTCCGCGTCGCTCACCGGCGTCAGATCCGGCTTCGTGGCGACGTGCAGGTCGAGCGCCTTGTACCGATCCATCGTGGTCGAGTCCGCGTCATCAGCCAGGATGTGCGCAAGCCGCAGGTCGTCCGTGTGCGAAGGCATGCCGGAAGGCTACCTGCGCGGGGCTCACCGGTGGGTGGACGGTCCGCCGTACGACGAACTGATGGGTCTTGGGTTGCCCGCTGTGCGCCGTCCCTGCCTCCGCCGCGCCGGCGAGCGGGAGGGCGCGGGTGGGCGTCGTACGGCAGGTGAAGGACTAGGCTGATTGAACCGTTTTGGGTGGTTGAACGTGCAGTTAGTGTTAGTTCACTTCGGCCGAGCCACGGGAGTCGTCATGTTCGAGCGCTTCGGGGATCTTCCTCTGCATGTGCTGGTGATTCACGCCGCCGTGGTGGTGCTGCCGGTGGCGGCGCTGACGGCGATCGTGTTCGCGGTGATGCCGAAGTGGCGGTGGCTGCTGCGGTGGCCGGCGCTGCTGCTCGGGCTGGCCGGGCTGGTGGTGGCGTTCGTCGCCAAGGAGAGCGGCGAAGCGTTCCTGGCGGCGATCCCGGAGCTGGAGCCGGCGGTGAAGTTGCACCAGGACCGCGGGGATCTGCTGTTCTGGTTCGTGGTCGGGTTCGCGGTGCTCGTGGTGGTCGCGTTCCTGCTGCTGGCCGGGCCTTCGGCGTTGGCGAGCGGGAAGGGTGCCAAGGCAACCAAGAGCCAACCGCTCGAATGGGTGCTGAGCGCGGCTGTGGTTGTGGTCGGCGTACTGGTGATCTACCAGACGATTCGGACCGGCGACGCCGGCGCGAAGGCTGTGTGGGACGGACAGCTGCCCCCGAAGTAGCTAGCCCTCCGACTGGCCGGACTTCCAGTAGCCGCCGAAGTAGTGCGGCTTGCTGTCCCACTCGAGCGTGCCGGTGAGGTGGCGGCGGATGTCGCGCACGATGCCGGCCTCGCCCGCCACCCACGCGTACGGCGTACCGTCCGGAAGCTTGGCCTCGCGGACAGCGTCGGCGAGGCCGGTGCCGACGCACCAGGCGATCTCGAGGTCCGCCGCGGTGTCGAACTCGCGGACGTCGGCGGCGTGCGGGACTTGGACGAACGCGCGCGCGACGGTGCCGGCGGGGAGGGACTCGATGATCGACGCGAGTGCCGGTACGGCGGTGTCGTCGCCGACGAGCAGCTGCCAGTCGGGCGAGTCCGGCGCGTACTGGTACGCCTTCGGGGCGTTGCTGATCTCGGGCCCGATGATGCCGAGCCGGCTGCCCGGTACGGCGGACTGCGCCCAGGCCGACGCCGGGCCGGCGTCGCCGTGCAGGGCGAACTCGATGTCGATCTCCGCGCCGCGCTGGGCCCGGATGGTGAACGTGCGCATGATCGGGCGGACGTCGTCGGCCATCTCGCGGTAGGCGCCGTACCAGTTGTCGGCCGGCGGGAGGACGGGCTCGGGCTGACCGGGTTGGGCGAGCAGGATCTTGATCCGCTGGTCGAACCCACCGGTCTCCAAGGTCTCGCAGCCGGCGAGCGTGATGGTGAGGAACGACGGGCTGGTCCGCCGTACGGCGGTCACGGTGCACATCACGACGGCGGTCATCGGGCTACCCCTTGCCGAAGGCAACTGCTGTGCCGGAGGTGGAGGTCGAGCGGGACGAGACCGATGCGCATACTCGTATTCTAGCCTTAGGTAAGGCTAGCCTCACAAGATCTGTCTCAGGCGGGGTCGGGGCGGCCCTCTCGGCTGGCCAGCAGGCGGCGGAAGGAGGCTACTCGTTCGGCTTCGATGCGGCCTTCGGCTACTGCTTCGTCGAGGGCGCAGCCGGGGTCTGACTCGGAGTGGCCGCAGGCTCGGGGGCAGTTGGTGGTTTCGGCGGCCAGGTCGGCGAAGGCGTGGATGAGTTGGTCCGCTTGGACGTGGGCCAGGCCGAAGGAGCGGATGCCGGGGGTGTCCACGATCCAGCCGCCTTCGGGAAGTCGGAGGAGGAGGGCGCTGGTGGAGGTGTGGCGGCCTCGGCCGGTGTTGTCGTTGACGACGCCGATGGCTCGGTTGGTGCCGGGGACCAGGGCGTTGACGAGGGTGGACTTGCCGACGCCGGAGTGGCCGACCATGACCGACGTGTGATCGCGGAGCTGTTCCTTCAGGTCGTCGAGGTTGCCGCCTTGCTGGGTGGCGACCGACTCGACGCCTAGCGGGCGGTACGTCGAGAGGAGTGGTTCGGGGTCGGCCAGATCGGTCTTGGTGAGGCAGAGGAGCGGGCGCATGCCGGCGTCGTACGCCGCGACGAGGAAGCGGTCGATCAGCCGGGTGCGTGGCTCGGGGTTGGCGACGGAGACCACGATCACCAACTGATCCGCGTTCGCGACCAGCGGGCGCTCGACGGGATCGTCGTCGTCGGCCGAGCGGCGGAGCAGGGTGGTGCGCGGGAGGACCTCGACGATCCGGGCCAGCGTGCCTTCGTCCCCGGTCGCGTCGCCGTCGAGTTTGACGCGGTCGCCGACGATGACGCCCTTGCGGCCGAGTTGGCGGGCCTTCATCGCGGTCACGACGCGATCGCCCTCACCGACCCAGGTCGTGTACCGCCCGCGGTCGCGGGTGATCACGAACCCGGTGACAGCGTCGTCGTACGTCGGCCGGTCCTTGGTCCGCGGCCGGGTCCGGCGCTTGGGCCGGTCGTACTTGGCTTCCTCGTCGTACCGCGACATCAGGCCTCGGCCCCCGACACAGTGTCGCCCGGGTGCGCAAGGTCCGCGACCTCGGCAGGCAGTCCCACGTGCGTGCTCATCCGACCAACGCGGACCACAGCTCGGGGAACTCCGGCAGCGTCTTCGCGGTGGTGCCGATGTTCTCGATCTCGATCCCGTCGACGGCCAGTCCGACCACCGCGGCGGCGTGCGCCATCCGGTGGTCGTGGTACGTGCCGAAAAGTCCACCGTGCAAGGGCTTCGGGCGGAATTCCAGCCCGTCAGGTGTCTGAGTCACGTCGCTCCCGAGCGCGTTGAACTCGGTCTCCAGCGCCGCCAGCCGGTCCGTCTCGTGGTTGCGCAGGTGCGCGATGCCACGGAAGTACGACGGCCCGTCGGCCAGTACGGCGATCGCCGCCAGCACCGGCGACAGCTCACCGACCTCGCTCAGGTCCAGGTCGACCGCCGAGATCCGGCCGGTCCCGCGGACCGTCAGCTCACCGTCGGCCAGCGAGACCTCGGCGCCGAAGCGCGACAGCAGCTCCGGCAGCTGTCCACCCGGCTGGGTCGTCGACGTCGGCCACCCGGTCACGGTCACCGACCCGCCGGTGACAACGGCCGCGGCCAGGAAGGGCGCGGCGTTCGACAGGTCGGGCTCGATCACGGTGTCCAGCGCGCGAATCGGGCCGGGGGCAACGATCCAGCGGTTCGGCTCGCTGTCGTCGACCGCGACGCCACGCTCGCGCAGCATCGCCACCGACATGTCCAGGTGCGGCTGCGACGGCACCGGCTTGCCGTCGTGACGCAGGTCGACGCCTGCGTCGTACCGCGCACCGGCCAGCAGCAACGCGGAGACGAACTGCGACGAGCCGGACGCGTCGAGCGTGACCTCGCCGCCGCGGACCGCGCCGGAGCCGTTCACGGCGTACGGCATCCGGCCGGTGCCGTGATCGTCGATCTCGACGCCGAGCGTGCGCAGGGCGCCGAGGATGACGTTCATCGGGCGCTCACGGGCGTACGGGTCGCCGTCGAAGGAGATGATGCCGTCGGCCAGCGCGGCCACCGGCGGGACGAAACGCATCACGGTGCCGGCCAGGCCGCAGTCGACGTCAGCCGGGCCCTTGAGCGAGCCGGGCGTGACGGTGACGAGGCCGTCGCGCTCGCTGATGCCGACGCCGAGCGAGACCAGCGCGGCCTTCATCAGCGCGGTGTCGCGGGCGGCGAGCAGGCCGGAGAGAGTGGAGGGCCCGTCCGCGAGTGCGGCGAGGATCAGCGCACGGTTGCTGATCGACTTCGACCCCGGCACGGTGACCCGGCCGCTGACAGCACCGGCCGGGCGCGGTGCCGGCCAGCCCTCTGACGTCCCCATAACACTCCTCAAGCGAAACCTGATGTCGCTCAAGAGCCTAGGGCATGCCCGCCGTACGACGTCGCGCTCTGTCCACAGGGCTCTGGACAGCAGAAAACCGGCACCTGAACCAGGTGCCGGTTGTCCATAGAACTCAGATGAACGGCAGCTCGGCCCGTGCGGTCTGTGCAGCGAGCTTCGCCTCGCGACGCGCGGTCTTCGCGAGCTGCTTGGTCTCGCGCTTGGCGAGCTTCGCGCCGCGCTTGGTCTCCCGCTTGGCCGCCTTCGCGCCGTGCGACGCGCGCCAGACCAGACCCGGCTGGCCCTCGGTGTCGACCGCCGCCAGCAGGAGGCCGCCCATCAGTCCGAGGTTCTTCATGAACTGGACGCGCTGGGCCTGCTTGGCCTGCTTGTCCTTCTCCAGCCAGAACGGGTGCCCGGCCATCGTCGTCGGTACGAGTGAGGCGGCCAGCAGGCCGGCGCCGAGGCGACGGCCCTTGCCGCTCGCCAGTGCGAGGCCGCCGATCACCTGGGCGGCGCCGTTCAGGCGGACGAGGTTGGCTGTCGTGTCAGGGATTCGGTCGCCGACCTGCGGCGGGGCGACCCGCTTGACCAGCGGCACCAGGCGGTCGGTGACCGGCTGCGCCTTCGGAACCAGCGGCTCCGGGTTGCGCAGCTGGTTCGCGCCTTGCACGACGAAGAGAACGGACAGCAACGGCCTGGCCAGTGCGCGCACGACAGTCATGGCTCCTTCTTACATCGTCCGGCAAGCGATCTGGGCTCCAGGTACCCGTGTGTCTCGCGCCCAACCCTCAGATCGGGCAGCCGTCCGGGCCGCAGGCGGCGTCGTCGGTGCTGCCGGGGGTGGTGATGAGCGTCACCGGCTTGCGGTCGGCGGCGGCTCGGCGCAGCGCTTCGGTGAAGACCTCGGTCGGCTGGGCGCCGCTGACGCCGTACTTCTCGTCGATGACGAAGAACGGGACGCCGTTCGCGCCGTACGCGAGGGCCTGGGCCTGGTCGGCTGCCACTTCCTGCTCGTACGCCGTACTCGCGAGAACCTCGGCGACGCGGTCGGCCGGGAGACCGATCTCGGTGGCGAGCTGGGTGAGCGTGGCGTGGTCGCCGACCGGGAGGCCGTCGGTGAAGTACGCCTTCAGCAGGCGCTCCTTGAGCCGGGCCTGGGTGTCGGCGGGGACCTCACCCGAGGAGCCGAGCTCGCGGGCGAGGTGGAGGAGGCGGTGGGCGTCGACGGTGTTCGCGGACTTGGCGACGTCGAAGTTGAAGTCGAGGCCGACCTCGCGGGCCACGCCGGTCACGTGGTCGTTGGCCCGCAGACCCCACTCGCGGCCGCGGCCGTACTTCTCGCCGAGGCGGGTGGCGAGGTCGCGGGGGTCGTCGCTGGTGGCTTCGGGGTCGAGCTGGAAGCTGTGGTAGACGACCTCGGCCTGCTCGCCGGAGGTCGCGAGCGCTTCCTCGAGGCGGCGCTTGCCGATGTAGCACCAGGGGCAGACGACATCGGACCAGACATCAATACGCATGAACAACAACAACTACTTCACTTGAGGTGGGTATTCCCGTGGGGTGGACCTGGGACAGGTCCACCCCACGGGAGGTGTTCAGCGCGCTGCGCGTTCGATCAGGTTGGTGACTTTCTCGGGCTGGGAGAGGGCTACCAGGTGGGAGCCGTTGACCTCGATGGTGGTGGCGTGGGCTCGCTGCGCCATGAAGCGCTCGCCGGCGGGCGGGATGGCCTTGTCGCCGGTGGCGACGACGGCGTACTTGGGGAGACCCGCGGGTGCCGTCTTGAGGACCTTCTCGGCGAAGACCGCTGCCGCGACCGGGCGCTGGGAGGCGCCGAGCAGAGCGGCCTGCTTGCGGGGGAGGTCGGCGGCGAAGACCTGGCGGAAGGACTCGGGCTTCATGATCAGGTCGGCACCACCGGGGTACGTGATGAGGTTGGTGGTGTCCGGGCCGATCTGGCTGCCGGGGTACTTCGCGTTCAGGTCGCCGATGGTCTCGCCGGCCTGCGGGATGAACGCCGCGACGTACACCAGCGACTTGACCCCAGGGGTGTCGGCCAGCTGGCTGACCAGCGCACCGCCGTACGAGTGACCGACGAGCACCTTCGGACCCGGGATCCCGGCCAGTACGCCGGACAGGTACTCCGTGTCACCCGCGATGCTGCGCAGCGGCACAGCCGGTACGACGACCTTGTAGCCGTCGCGCTGGAGGCGTTCGGAGACCTCGTTCCAGCTGGAGCCGTCCGCGAACGCTCCGTGCAGCAGGACGACGGTCGGCTTCGGGCCGGAGTGACCGGCGACCTCAGCGGGACGGGCGGCGGCGGTGGTGACGCCGACGGTCAGCAGGGCGGCGGAGGCGACACCGGCGACGGTGCCGAGGAAGCGGCGACGGGTGCTCACTTGTCCGCACCTGCCTCGACCGCGCTCGCGACGAACTCGGCGACGGCCAGCGGCTGCGAGACCGCGACCGCGTGCGAACCGTCGACCTCGGTGACCTTCGCGCCGGCCCGCTCGGCCATCGCGCGCTGCGCCTCGACCGGGATCGCGTTGTCGGCGGTGGCGACCAGGAAGTAGCTCGGCAGCCGCTTCCAGCTCGCGGGGCCCGACTTCTCGTGGAAGGCGGCGCCCGCGACCGGCCGCTGCGAGCGACCCATCACCAGGGCCTGTCCGGCCGGGACGTCCGCGGCGAAGATCTTCGCGAACTTGTCCTCGGCGATGCTCAGGTAGGTCTCCTCGCCGAACTGGTGCGGCGCGAGCGAGGTGCCGAGCTCGTTGGCCGGGAAGTTGCCGAGGTACTCCAGGATGCCCTCGCCCTCGTCCAGCGCGAACGCGGTCACGTAGACCAGCGCGGTGACGTTGTCGGCGTCGTTGGCGGCCGCGGTGATCACCGCACCGCCGTACGAGTGACCGACGAGCACGACCGGGCCGTCGATCTCCCGGGCCAGCGCCGCCACCTTGCGGCCGTCGGCGGCCGCTCCGGACAGGTCGTTCGGTACGGCGATCGCCTTGATGCCGCGGTTCTCCAGCTCGGCGATCACGCCGGCCCAGCTGCCGCCGTCGGCGAAGGCGCCGTGCACCAGCAGCGCGGTGGGGTTCTTCTCGCTCATTGTCTCGTCCTCGGTTCGTGTTCGCGGTTTTCCTTGTGCCCCTAGAAAACCGCTCCGGGGTGGTTCGCCGGATCGACCGAAAACGGGAACTCTCAGCCCTCGTCAGCAGCGACGACGGGCGGGCGTGCACCCAAAACTCATGCGTTCGGGGGAGAGGTGAAGCGCTGGAGCACGAGCCGGGTGAGCTGGACGCGCGAGTTGACCTCGAGCTTGCTGAACACGTTCCGCAGATGGGTGCCGACCGTGCTGGCCGACAGCACCAGCTCCTCGGCCGCCGACCGGTTGGTGTGGCCGTCCGCGACGAGCAGCGCGACCTTGCGCTCCATCGGCGTCAGCGCCTCCCAGCCGGACTCTGGCCGTGTCGGTACGGCGGACCAGCGGCGCCGACGTACTCCTGCCGCCTGCAGCACCGCCTGCACCGGTACGGCGAACGCCGTGGCGCCGAGCTGGGTGTAGGAGTCGAGCGCACGCTCCAGCGCGGCGATGCCCGTACTGCGGTCGCCGTGCTCGAGCTCTACCCGGCCGTGCAGCTCCTCGGCTGCCGCCACGAGCAGTGGGCGCTGTCCGCTGCGCAGTTGCTCGACAGCCTCGGTCAGGGCAGTCAGGTCACGCTCGTTGGCGGCAGCAACCAGCTGGGCGGCACCGGTGGAGGCTACGGCCGGTGCAGTCGCTGCCTGGTCGGCCAAGAGCTCGGCGGCAGTCTGCGCGGTGTCGGGGGAGTGGGTAACCGCGTGGAGCAGGAGCTCCAGCCGGATCGGGTGGTCCAGCGGCGTCGCCAGGAGGCGCTGAGCCGCGGCCGAGTCACCGTCGGCCATCGCGAGCAGAGCGCGGACCGGCTCGTCGGGGACTTTACGGGCGGCGGAAAGGTCTCCCTGGAGCAGCGCGATCAGAGCGAGGACCTGGCGGGCCATCGGTTCGGTGGACGGGTCGTGGAACTCGGCGGACCAGCGGAGGCTCGCCTTAGCGGCTTCCCGCGCCGCGGGGAGGTTGCCGACAGCAAGCTCCAGCTGAGCCCGCAGTACGGCGAGCTGCGGCGCCAGCCAGGAGTCGCCGGGAAAGCCGTCGGAGACCCGCTGGAGAGCGGCGGCCGGTTCGCCTGCTTGAGCGAGGCAGAACAGCTCGGCCAGCTCGACGCGTGCCGCCGGTGGTGTGCCGACCTCGCTGGATGTCGCGGCTGAGCGCGCGGCGGCGTACGCAGCTGCAGCGTCGGCGAAGCGGCCTTCGGCTGCCGCCTCCTCGGCCTGGGCGAGCTGAAGCAGTGCGCTTGTCACCGGGTCATCTGTCTCGAAAGGCTCGGCTGCGCCGGCTAGTACTTGGTAGGCACTGAGGCGGTCTGCCAAGGGCTGTGGTGAGCCGCCGACTGTGAGGCGGGAGGTGTCCAGCGCACCGGTTGCCCACTCGTGCGGTGCCAGCAGCAGCCGGACCCGAGCAATCAGCTCAGGGGTCACCGGACCCTGGTAGAGCGGTGTCCCACCCACCAGGTCGTCAGCGAACGCCCGCGCGGCGTCGTACTGGTGGGCGACCACGAGGATCTCGACCACATCCGCACCGACCTCGCCGCGGATGGGCTGGTCGGCCGGAGTCAGCTGGAACGTCTCCTGGATCACCGACAACGCCGTGATCGACATGGTGACGAGCAGATCGCGCGCAGCCGAGCGGAGCGTGCTGATGGCGGCCAAGTCCCCGACAGCCGCTGTAGCAAGGATGTGCGGAGCAGCAGCCGAAGCGCCCTGCTCGGTCAGCAGCAGCTGGTCAGCGATCGCCGAGTGCAGCGCCCGCTGGGCAGACGGCGGCACATCAGCCAGTACGGCGGCCCGCAGCAACTCGTGCCGGAACGTCAGGTGGGCCCCGCTGTCCGCCAGCAGTCCAGCCCGGATCGCCTCGTCCAGCGGCTCAGCCAGCCGAGCAACACCCTCGGCCATCAGCGCAGCAACGTCCTGCAGCCGGAACTCGCTGCCGAAGACAGCGGCCGTCCGCAGCAGCGACCGGCACAGCTCGGTCGTCCCAGCCGTCCGTCGGCGTACGCCCTCGACCAGCCCGTCGGGCAGCGGGCCCTGCGGCGACCCGTCGGCCAGGTAGAGCCCCGCGACAACCTGCTCGACCAGAAACGGAACGCCCTGGGCGCCGCCGAGCCGGACTGTCATTGCAGCGTCGACAGGCTTGTTCAGCCGGTCCGCCGCGATCTGCAGCACCGCCTCGGTGTCCAGCGGAGCCAGCTGGATGTGGTGTACGGGGAGCTGGTCACCCAGAGCATCAACGACCTGGTCGGTGACACCGCCTGGCGCAGGACGAGTCGCCAGCAGCCACATGACCTGGGTGTCGGCCAGCCGCGAGATCACCACCCGCAGTACGAACCCAGTGAGCGGGTCGGACCACTGTGCATCGTCCAGTACCAACAGAGCGGACGTGCCCGCGAGCCGCTGACCGATGAGGTCAGCCAGTCGCTCAGCGAGCCACAGCGGCTGAGTGTTGAGCGCAGCCAGCTCCAGGAAGTGCTCGGTCCCGATCAGCGGATCCTTGCCCGCCCGGAGTGCCGGAGCGAGTGAGGAGAGCGGACTGATGTTGTCCGTCTGGTGTGCGGCCGCCGTGGCCACCACGAACCCGTGCCGCTCAGCCTGCTCGACCGCCGCGTGCACCAGAGCCGACTTCCCGATGCCCGGCTCACCAGTGACGACGGTCAGCGAAGCAGTGCCTTGGTCCGCTGCGCGCATGGCCTCCAGCAGCCGGCCCAACTCGGCCGAGCGCCCACGCAGCGGTTCCATGGCGTCTTTGTACCACTAGGCGCAGCGGCGTACGGCGAGCAGCGCGTAGACCCGCGCGCAGTGCAGCACCTCGGCCAGGGCAACGTGCTCGTTGGAGGCGTGGGCCACGCGGACATCACCGGGTCCGTACTGCAACGTCGGTACGCCGGCTGCCGCGTACTGCCGCAGGTCAGACCCGTACGGCCCACCCCTGACCTCCGGAGCACCAGCACCCGCGTCCACCACAGCCCGCAGTGTGTCGTCGAGCAGTGGGTCGCCCTCCGGCAGCAGTCCGGAGGCGAACACGCCACCGGGCCAGGTCACCTTCACCGGGTGGTCCCGCAGCCAGTCGTCCTTCTCGCAGGCGGCAGCGACTGCCTCTTCCAGAGCTGTGAGCGCGTCCTCGACCGGCTCACCCAGCCGTACGCCGTACCGGCCCTCGGCCACCAGCAGGTCGGGCACAGTGCTCGCCCAGTCGCCGGAGTGGATCGTGCCGACCGACAGGGGGTAGGCCAGGTCGAGGTGCTCGAGCAACGGATGAGGGGCACGGTTCCGCGACGCCTCCAGCTCGCGCAGCGCCGCGTGCACCAGCTCGAACTTCTCGATCGCGCTGACCCCGCTGGTCCGGGTCGAGCCGTGTGCGGCGTGCCCTGCGACCTCCAGCCGGAAGGTGAGCGAGCCGGCGTTCGCGGGGATCACCGTGCCCGCGGTCGGCTCGGCGATCACGCAGGCCGCGCCGCTGTGCCCGCGGCGCAGGGTCGCGAACGCACCGAGCCCGCCGTCCTCCTCGCCGACCACCGTGTGCACGGCCAGCGGCCGCCGCAACTCGATGCCCGAAGCAACAACCGCGCGCACCGCGCCGAGGAACGCCGCGATCCCGCTCTTCATGTCGCAGGTCCCACGGCCCCACATGATGCCGTCGCTGACCCGCGCCGAGTACGGGTCGCCGTCCGGCCACTGGGTCAGATCACCCGGCGGTACGACGTCCACGTGCCCGTTGAAGATCAGCCCCGGCACGCCCTCACCGAGCGTCCCCACGCAGCCCCACGCGTCACTGCGCGGAACTTCCATCCCCGGGAACGCAGGATCCGAGGTCACCGCCGGCAGATCCAGCTGCCAGTGGTCCACCGTCATCCCGAGCCCGTCCAGCCGCCCGGCAACCCACTCCTGGGCCACGTTCTCCTCGGCGGTCCCGTCCACACTCGGGATCCGCACCAGCTCCCGCAGCTCCTCGACGATCAGGTCGTCGTCCAGCGCCGCCAGCACCGCCCGCTCCACGTCAGCACTCATGGCGCACATCATGCACCGACCAAGCCGCCCACCACCTCTCGAGTACCAGCTACCTGTCGAGAGGTGATGGGCGACGCGTGGAGCTAGCTCACGGAGTGAGCCGGTGTAGGTCCCGCGGGAACAGCGTGACCTCCCGGACGTTCTCCGCACCGGTCAGACGGGCCACGAAGCGCTCCAGCCCGATGGCGAAGCCTCCGTGCGGCGGCATGCCGTGCTGGAACGCCTGCAGGTAGGAGCTGTACGCCGGTGCCTCGGCGGACTCGCCCTTGGCCTCCAGCGCGGCCACGTAGTCGCTGTAGCGGTGTAGACGCTGCCCACCGGTGACCAGCTCGACCCCACGGAACAGCAGGTCGAACGAGTTCGACCAGGTGGGGTCCGACGGCTGCGGATGCGTGTAGAACGGCCGCTTCACCATCGGGTAGCCCTCGACGGCCACGAAGTCGCTGCCGTGCTCCTTCAGCGCCCACTCGCCGAGAGCCCGCTCGTCGGCAGGCGACAGGTCGGGCTCACTCGGGTCCGCTCCTGCCAGCTTGAGCGCCTCCGAGAAGTGCAGCACCGGTACGTCGACCGGGATCTCCGGCAGCTCCACCCCGATCCGCTCCAGCGCCGTACCGGCTCTGGACCCGACTGACGCGAGCATGCCCGCCAGTACGTCGCGCAGCACGGCCAGTACGTCGCGGTGGTCGCCGATGAAGCCGAACTCCGCGTCCAGCGACACGTACTCGGCCAGGTGCCGGACGGTGTCGTGCGGCTCGGCCCGGAACACCGGACCGACCTCGTAGACCCGCTCGAACACGCCGACCATCGTCTGCTTGTAGAACTGCGGCGACTGCGCCAGGTACGCCGGACCGCCGAAGTAGTCGAGCGCGAACACGTTGGCGCCCGACTCGGTAGCCGTACCGACGATCTTCGGCGTCTGGATCTCGGTGAAGTCCAGACCGTCCAGCGTGCTGCGGAACCCGTGCAGCGCGGCCGCAGCAACCTCCCAGCCGGCCCGGACCGCCGGGTGGCGCAGGGCCACCGGTGCGTTGTCCAGCAGGACCGGCAGACCAGCACCGACCGTGGGACGCCACAGCTCGATCGGCGGCGTCTTGGCCGGTTCGGTCAGCGGGACGATCACTGGGTCGACCAGCTCGGCCCCACCGGGCGCCTGCGGGTTGGCGGCGACCGTACCGGTCACCTGGACGACGGTCTCCTCACCGAGTCCGTCCAGCTGGGCCTGGGTCTGCGGTGCCTTGACGACGACCTGGCTCAGGCCGGACCGGTCCCGCAGGACCAGGAAGCTGACCGCTGCCAGCCGTCGTCTTCGGTGCACCCAGCCGGCCACCGTGACGGTCTGGCCTACTGCTGAGGGGATCTCGTGGTTGAGAATGCGCATCGCTGTTTCACCTCCGTCGGATTACTCGAACCCCGGAGGTGTGGGCGAAGGGGAACTCGCGGTGCCACCACACCTTCACCGGCCTGGTCTGCCCAGTCCGGCCTCTTGCTCGTGCATTCGCTCGGGAGTGTCTTCACGACCGGGCCTGTGCGTCGCCTTCGCAGCTACCGGCGACTCTCTGAAGCACAGGTGTCCGGCGCTACTCGGTTCCGTCAGCGCGAACGTGGTCCAGCGTAGAGCCCGGCAGGGACGACGCCAAACCGGTTTCAGCGCTTGCTGTGCGGAGTCGGCGGGATCTGTGCGGTGTCGGTGTCGTACCGGCCCGGTGTGACCGCCTTGACGGTGATCTGGTTCTTGATCCCGGAGCCCGGCCACGCGGCCCACTCGGTGTTCAGGAACTTCGTGTAGTGGTCCGTCGAACAGGTCGCCCGCCGTACGTCGGTCGAGCGCGAGCAGGTCCAGCCCTTGGAGATGTAGCTGACCAGACTGACGTTCTTGCCCCAGGAGATCTCCAGCGTGACCGGACCGGTCGTGCCGCTCAGGTCCAGGAACCTGTTGTAGACGAACGGGTTCGGGTCGTCGTGCGGGTCCGGGGTGAGGATCCGCAGCAGCGACTCGTCCAGCCGGACCGGTGCCAGCGTCTCGGAGTCGGTGTCGTGCAGCAGCCCGGCCGTCGCGGTCACCGTGTACGTGCGGGCCGCAGCAGACCCACCGTCCGGTACGGCGAAGTCGGCGGGCAGTGGAGCCGGCTTGGTCGGCGTGGTCGACGTACAGGTCCTGGCGGCCTGGATGCACTTCCAGCCGGTCGGGTTGGCGGCCAGCGGCCACTCCAGCGACGCGCCGTACGTGAGCTTCAGCGTGACGCCGGTCCGGTCGGTGCCGGGGGCCACGGTGATCGTGCGGAAGTAGCGGTCCGGGTCGGTCTTGCGGACGGCCAGCTTCAGCAGGCTCTCGTCGAGGCGCGGGGGAGCGGTCAGCGTCGCGGAGTCGTCGTCGTACAGACGGCCGGATTTGCCGGAGACGGTGAACGTCCGGTCGGCCACGGCGCCGCCGGTGGGCTCGGTGAAGACCATCGGGAGCGTCGGAGGGGCCGCCGGGTCGACGGCCGTGCAGCTACCGCTCTTGCCGTCGGCGGCCTTGGTGCAGGTCCAGCCGGCCGGGTTGCCGGTCAGCGGCCACTGCAGGGCGTTGCCGAACTTGATGCCGATGACGACCGGGTTGGTGTTGTTCGCCGGGACCTTGATGGAGACCGTCGCGCGCAGCCCGGCCTCTCGCTCGGCCACGCTCCGCGTCCACGGCCCGTACGCCGCTGGGCTGCCCCCGCCAGGGCCTCCGGTAGAGGGGCTGCCGCCGCCGGTGGGCAGGCTGATGGTCAGCAGGCCCTCGTCCAGGATCGGTGTGGTCGGCTCCGGCGGTGTCGGCCGCGGAGTGGTCGGCTGGCTCGTCGGCGCGGTGGTGGGCGCCGTGGTCGGGTCCGGCTGCGTCGGCTCGGGCTGAGTCGGCTCCGGTTGCGTCGGCTGGGTCTCCGGCGGCTTCTGCGTCGGCGGCTTGACCGTCGGGGGCACGGGCGGCGGGGGAGGCGGCGGCGGCTGCTGGGTCGGCTGGGCAGACGGCTGATCGATCGCGGCCGGCGGCGTCTCACCACCGGTCAGTGCGAGCGCGGCCATCACCGCGGCCACCACGACCACGACCGCCCCGCCGGCGCTGAGCGCCGTACGGGTGCTGTTCTCGGTGGCCTTCTGCCAGCCGGCGGCGAAGAACCCGACCAGTCCGACCTTGACGCCCGAGGCGGCGGCCAGGTAGCCCAGGCCGGCCGTGCCCAGCAGGGCCGGAGCGAGCAGTGCCGGGAGTGCGCTGTTGACCTCGACCAGCTCGAGGTAGACCGCGGTGCACTTGGCACAGTCGTCCAGGTGCTCGCGGACGTTCCGGTTCTCGCGCTTGGTGAGGCCGCCGCGGACGTAGGCGCCCAGGCGCTCGGTGGTCCAGCGGCAGCGGTCCCCGGCGACGTCGGCCAGGTGCTGCTGCAGGTATGCCTGCCGCAGACCCTCGCGGGCCCGGTAGGCCAGTGCGGAGACGCCGTTGGCGGTCAGGCCGAGCAGGGGAGCGATGGCCGCGGGCTTCTCGCCCTCGACCTCGGTGTGCCACAGCACGGCCTGCCAGCGCTCAGGCAGCGAGGCGAACGCCTTCGCCGCCGCGCCGCTCTCGAAGCCGGTCACCGTCGGGTCGTCGAACCCCTGCGGTTCCCGCTCGTACGCCGCGATGTCGTCGGTGGAGGTGACCTTGCGGCCGGCGCGGATCCGGTCGACGTGCACCCGGCGGACCGTGGTCAGCAGGTACGCGCGGAAGGAGACGTCCGGGCCGCCGCCGTTGCGCAGGGCATCGAGCACCTTGGCGAAGGCGTCGCTGGCCAGGTCGTCGGCGTCGTTGGCGGGGACCAGCTGCCGGGCCATCCGCTCGGCCGCGTGGTGGTGCCGCGCGAACAACTCGCCGTACGCCTCGAGGTCGCCCGAACGCACGCGCGCGATCAGCTCCGCGTCGCTCGGTACTTCCTCCATCGAGGCTGCTCCCCCTGCTGTCATTGCGTGGTCACCGTCTGTCACTTAGTTGCCGAGGTCAAGACTCCCAGATGGGAAGGATCGGCGCACCTTTCCTGACGACGGCGACCGGTCCGAGGTTACGAGAAAAAAGTTCTGAAATCTGCGTCATGAACCCGTCATCGCACTGTCTCTTCCTCAGAACGACGCTTCCGGCCACCTGGTCGGGAGGCTGAAGGACTGCGTTGAGGAGGGTCATGTCGCTGTACGCGGACATCCGCCGGCGGTTCGACTCGCTGCGTGGTCCGAACCTGGCGGGGTCGCTCGCCCGGGACCGGCCGGAAGCGTCGTCAGCAGAGCAACCGTGCGGAAGGAGGGAGCCGCACGGCACAGCTGGTCTCGACCGGAGTGCCTACCTCGCGATTGCGGAGGCGCTCCAGGACGGGGCCGACGTCGTGCCTGCGAGCGACGAGGTCGGACGCCGTTTGGCGGCCGACGGAGTCTCGCTGCTCGAGGCACTCGATGGGCTGAGTGCGTTGTACCGCTCGATCGCCGGGGGCGAGCCGGCTTTCGCCGCGGTACGCGCACTCAGTTCCAGCTGGGCCGAAGCATCCCTCATCTACCTGCACTCACTGAGTTGCGAGGACCCGCTGACCGGGCTGTCCAGCCTGGCGCACCTGCGGTCCCGCCTCGGCGAGATCTACCGGGAGGCCGATCTCCGTGGAACTTCCGTACCAGCGACCCACGCACTGGTGGTGGTCGAGCCGCTCACCGCGCCCGGCACCACGCCGTTCGACCGCGAGCTCCGGCTCGTCGACGTCGCGGAGTGCCTGCGGATCGTCTTCGCCGGCGGTGACGTACTGGGTCGCCTCGGCACACACCGCGCGGCGGCGCTCGTCGATCGCGAGCCGAACCTGCCGGACCAGGTCGCGACGGTCCGAGCGCTGATCACCCAGTGGCGGCTGGACACCGACGAGCCGCAGCTGGCCCGGATCTGGATCGAAGGCCTGCCGGCCACTGATGCGATGGCTGTGCGGCTGCTCGACGAACTGACACGGAGCTAGAGCTTGCGCCCGGACGTCAACAGGGGGATGCCCGGGCGCATCGAGCAGGCGGTGGATCGCCTATCACGGGGTAGGCGATCCACCGCCGCCGCGCGTTCCGTCGTACGGCGAACTGTCGGTGCCGGTCGATAAGCTGACCTCCATGTGTGGTCGTTACGCGAGCAGCCGGGACCCCTCCGACCTGGTGGTCGAGTTCGAGATCGCCGCGGGCAACGTGAAGGAGTCCGTGCAGGAGCTGCCGGACAACTTCAACGTGGCGCCGACCGACCCGGTGATCGCCGTGGTCGAGCGGAAGAACCGTGAGCAGCCCGACGAGGTCGTGCGCAAGCTGACCACGGTCAAGTGGGGGCTGGTGCCGTCCTGGGCCAAGGACACCTCGATCGGCAGCCGGCTGATCAACGCCCGGATGGAGACCGTCGCCGAGAAGCCCGCCTTCAAGAAGGCGTTCGCGACCCGGCGCTGCCTGCTGCCCGCCGACGGGTACTACGAGTGGTACGAGACCGAGCAGAAGAAGAACGGCAAGCCGGTCAAGCAGCCGTACTTCATCCGCCCGGCCGACGGCGGCGTGCTCGCGATGGCCGGGCTGTACGAGATCTGGCGCGACAGGTCGGTCGCCGACGCCGACTCCGACGCGGCCTGGCTGTGGACCTGCACGGTGCTCACCACCTCGGCGACCGACGACCTGGGCCAGATCCACGACCGGATGCCACTGCTGGTCGAGCGCGACCGGTACGACGCGTGGCTCGACCCGCATTCGTCCGACCCCGACGAGCTGCTGGAACTGCTTGTTCCCGCGGCGCCTGGGCGGCTGGAGGCGTACGCCGTGTCGAAGGCGGTCAGCTCGGTGAAGAACAACGGTCCGCACCTGGTCGACCCGCTGCCCCCGGACGGCGAGGACCCGGCCGACCAGCCCGGCCCGCCGACCCAGGCCGAGGACAACCCGCTGTTCTGACCGCCGCTCCCCGTCCGCCGCCGTGCGTCCCCCTCGTTGGGCAGCGAGCGCTCCGCTCGGCGACTGCTTGTTCTGACCTGGTGGGTGTATTCGGCCGGCGTACCGAAGTGTCGGGCCGCGCCGGGTGTGGCCGACGGTGGTCGGGGCGCAGGAGTGACAGGATGAGCCCCGTGACCGACGAACGGATTGTGGCGACGCCGCACGGTGAGGCGCGGATCGTGGCGCACCGGGCCCGGCGGCCGGTGGCGACCCTGGCTCTCGGTCACGGCGCCGGAGGCGGGATCGAGGCCGGGGACCTGACCGCGCTCGCGGCCCGGCTGCCGAAGCAGGACATCAACGTGTTCCTGATCGAGCAGCCCTGGCGCCGGGCCGGGCGCAAGCTCGCGCCGGCGCCGAAGATCCTGGACGAGTCGTGGATCGCGATCATCGGCCAGCTCCGGATCCGCACGCCTTTGGTGCTGGGCGGCCGGTCCGCCGGCGCGCGGGTGGCCTGCCGTACGGCGACCGGGCTGGGCGCTTCCGGCGTACTGGCGCTGTCGTTCCCGCTGCACCCGCCGGGCAAGCCGGACAAGACACGCGTCGACGAGCTCCAGGCGGCCGGGCTGCCGACGCTCGTCGTACAGGGGGAGAAGGACCCGTTCGGTACGCCGGAGGAGTTCCCGCCGCTGACCGAGATGGCCGTCGTACCGGACGCCGACCACAGCTTCAAGGTGCCGAAACGGGCCGAACTGACGCAGGCCGAGTCCTACGAAGTCCTGGTCGAAGCGGTCTTCGAATGGGTGTCCCGGGAAGTCTCCGGCTGACGGGAATGACCCGCTCGCGGGGTGTGTTCTACCAGACATGACGGTAACGAGCCTGGACAGAGCGCGGAGTTCTGGCGTCGCCCCGGTATTCTCGATCACGATGCCGACTCCGACGACCACCGAGACTCCCGAGCAGCGGACCGAGCGCTTCGAGCGCGAGGCGCTGCCTTTCCTCGACCAGATGTACGCCGCGGCGATGCGGATGACCCGTAATCCGGCCGACGCCGAGGACCTGGTCCAGGACACCTTCGCGAAGGCGTACAGCTCGTTCCACCAGTTCACGCCCGGCACCAACCTGAAGGCGTGGCTGTACCGGATCCTGACCAACACCTTCATCAACGGCTACCGCAAGCGACAGCGTCAACCCACGCAGTCGCCGACCGAGGAGATCGAGGACTGGCAGCTGACCGCTGCCGAGTCGCACACTCCCGGCGGCCTGAAGTCGGCCGAAGCGGTCGCACTGGAGCACCTGCCCGACTCCGACGTGAAGTCGGCCCTGCAGTCGATCCCGGAGGACTTCCGCCTGGCGGTCTACCTGGCCGACGTCGAGGGGTTTGCTTACAAGGAGATCGCGGAGATCATGGGGACTCCGGTCGGCACCGTGATGTCACGGCTGCACCGCGGCCGGCGCCAGCTGCGCGAGCTGCTGGCCGACTACGCCCGGGACCGCGGCCTGATCCCCGCGGCCGACAGCGCAGAGACCGAGGAGGAGTCGTGAGCTGCGGCGAGCACCACGACGTCGACTGCAGCGAGATCCTGCAGCGCGTGTACGTCTTCATCGACAACGAGCTCGAAGACGCCAGCAGCGACGAGATCCGCACCCACCTGGAAGAGTGCGCTCCCTGCCTCGACCAGTACGACCTCGAACGCTGCATCAAGAAACTGGTCCACCGCTCCTGCGGCGACGACCAGGCCCCCGACGCCCTCCGCGCCAAGATCCTCCTCCGCCTGACCGAAGTCCGAGTAGAAACCACCACCCCGGACTGACCCAGGCCCCGCACCACCACCGACCGCTGCACCTCCTGGTGCGGCGGTCGTTGTGTTTCCCGGTACGGCGTTCAGCCGTCCAGCAACTTCCGCAGACCCTCCGCGGCCTGCGGAAGGTTGTCCGCCTCGAAGATCCTGATCGCCCGCCGCCGCAGCCCATCGGCCTCGGCATGGTTGCCGTCGGCCTCTTCCGCGGCCGCCAGTACGCCGAGCACGTTCGCCTGCCGAAAGGTGTCGTTGGTGCTCTCGGCCTGCTGAAGCGCTTCCCGAGCAGATTCGCGTGCCTCGCTCGAACGTCCCAACGCGGTCTGCGCCTTGGCGAGGAACTCCAGCGCGGCCGCGAGCCCGGTCGGCTGGTTGAGCGACCGGAAGTGGTCCCGAGCCACCAGGAGATGGTCGACCGCCTGCTGGTGGTCGCCGCGGTCGAGGTAGCTCGCGGCGGCGAGGACCCGGCGGCGCGCTTCGAGCGACCGGCTGCCCTCCGTCAGCCCGAAGCCTGTCGAGAAGGCGGCCGCGGCTTCCTCGGTTCGCCCGACCCGGTTGTAGAGCCGGCCCAGGGCCATGTGGCTGGTGCCGAGGATCTGGGTGTTCCCGACCTGGGTGGCCAGCGCCAGGCCGCGCTCACCCCACTCGATCGCCTCGCTCACGAGGTCGAGCCGTTCGTGGATGTAACTGAGGTCGGCGGCACACCGCGCCAGCGCGATCGGATCACCGGCGTGCTCGAACAGCCTGAAGGCGCGCAGCATCCGCGCCCGACAGTCCGCGAAGTCGCCCTGCTCGACCTCGGGAATCGCGCGGTCGTGCTCCAGCCAGCCGGTGGTCACCGGATCCCGTGCCGGGTCGGCGGCCTCCAAGCCGAGGTCGAAGACCACCCGCATCGTGCTCCAGTCCGCGCGGCCCTCCAGATAGCCGAACAGGCCGAGCGCGAGCAGCGGCCCGAACCGCTGCTGCAGGCTCGGGACCGATCGGCTGCGGCGGTACAGGTCGATCATCGAGTCGATCTCCGCGTCGACCCAGCCGAGCGCGGCGGCCAGGTCCTCGAACTCCGGGACCCCGGCCTCGTCCAGGTGTTCGGCCGGTTCGCGAGTGCTCCAGGGATGCGTGATGTGCTGCACCCGCCAGGCCGCGGCCGCGTAGAACATCAGGCCGCGCTCGATGGCCTGGTCGCGTTCTGTACGACGTACGGGCACACCGAGGCGCTCACCGGCGTACGTCCGCAGGAGATCGTGAACGCGGTACCGGCGAGGGCCGAGCGAGTCGAGCAGATGCAGGTCGACCAGTCGCTCCAGCAGCCGCTCGGTCTCGGCGGCGTCGCGCTCGATCAGCCGAGAGGCCAACGGCAACGAGATCTCCGTGGTCTCGGTCAGGCTGAGCAGGTCGAACATCCTGGCCGCGTCGCGATCGGCCGGCTGCGCATCGGCGAGCAGTTGGTCCAGCGAACCGGTGAAACTCGCGCGGACCCCGGTGTGGTCGAGCCCGAGCTCGTCCAGCCGGCGATGCTCGTCGGCGAGCTGCTCGGCGACATCCTCGAGGTGCCAGTGCGGTCGCGCGCCCAACCGGGCGCCGACCAGCCGCAGGGCGAGCGGGAGGTGGCCGGTCAGCTCGGCGATCCTCAGCGCGGTCTTGCTCTCGGCGGCAACGCGTTGCTCGCCGGCCAGCCTCGACAGCAGGGCCACTGCATCGTCGTCGGTGAACGGCGACAGTCTGACGATCAGGTTGCCCGGCAACGTCGCCAGGAACCGCCGGCTGGTCACGATGGTCGCGCAGTGCGGATCGCCCGGCAGTAAGGGCGCCACTTGGCTGACCGAGTTCGCGTCGTCCAGCAGGACGAGCATCCTGCGGCCGGCCAACCGGGACCGGTACATCGTCGCCATCTCGTCGACGTTGCTGGGGATCGCGTCGTGCCGTACGTCCAGCGAGCGAAGCAGTTGGCCGAGTGCCTCGGCGGGCGTGAGCGCGGCGCCCTCGTCGTAGCCGCGGAGCTTCACGTACAGCTGGCCGTCGGGGAAGTGGTCGGCGGTGAGATGGCCTGCGTGGACAGCGAGGGCGGTCTTGCCGACGCCGCCCATGCCGGTGACGGTGACCAGTGGGCTCGCGCTGCCGCCGGTGCGGAGGGCGGACAGTACGGCGGTGAGCTCCGCGGTGCGGGCGGTGAAGTCGGCAACGGTCGGTGGGAGCTGCCAGGGGACGCTGGTCGCAGCGGGAGCAGTTGGCAGCGGTTGCGTCGGCGCGGGCCGCACCTGGGCTGCGGTGAGCAACGCTTCGGCGTCCTCGGGCTGCAGCTTCAGCGCGGTGACCAGGGCGTGCACCGTTTCGCGACGCGGGCGGTTGCGGAGGCCTCGTTCGAGGAGGCTGATGGCTTGTTCGCTGACGCCGGCGAGCTCGGCGAGGTGGGACTGTGTGAGGTCGGCGGCGAGGCGGTAGGTGCGGAGGAGGTGACCGAAGGTAGGGGTCACGACGGGCTCGGCGGTGCTGGTTCGACGGATTTGAGGAGGGTTAGGGCGGTGGCTTCTTCGTGGTGGGGTGGGGAGTGCAGTAGCGAGGCGGCGTGTTGCCAGTGGGTGCGGGCCTGGTCGACATCGTTGGCGGCTTGGGCGAGTTTGCCTAGTTCGATCAGCAGCTCGCCTTCGCGCTGGAGGTTGTTGTAGGCACGGGCGAAGCGGAGGCCGGTGTCGACGTGCGTTCGTGCTGTGGCGAGGTCGCCGCGGGCCAGGTAGAGGGCGGCGAGGTCGCGGTGGCTTTCGGACTGGCCTTGCTCGTCGGCGACCTGTTGGTAGACCTCGATGCTCTTGGTCAGGAACTCGAGGGCCTGGTCGGTGTGGCCGGCGCGGGCGTAGGACTGGCCGGCGACCTGGTACCGCTTGGCGATCGATCGGGTGCTGCCGTTCATGGTGGCCAGGGCGATCGCGCGGACGAAGGCGCGGTCGGCCTGCACCTCGGCGCCGCGGCGGTGGTAAAGGGTGCCGAGCGCAACGTAGCTGACGCCTTCGAGGTTCTCGTCGCCGAGCTCCTGGCTCAGGGTGAGGGCCTCTTCAGCCAGCACGACCGCCTCGTCCAGCTGGCCGAGCTGCTCGAGGATGTGGCTCAGGGACGTCGAGCAGCGGGCCTGGCCGGCCACGTCGCCGATGGCCTGGAACTTCAGCAAGCTTCGTCGCAGATGGATCAGCGACTCCGTCAGCTGACCGTGCTCGGCGTCCGGGATCGCCAGGTCGTGCTCCAGCCAAGCCGCGAGGCGGCCGAAGCCCTGCTCCTCGGCGATCTCCAGGCCGGCCCGGCAGAGCGTACGCATGCCGCCCCACAACGTCCGGTGCTCGTGGTACCCGAACAGGGCCATCGCGAGCTCGGGGATCAACGGGCGGAGAGCCGGCGTACGACGTGCCTGCTGGAACGCCTCGGTGATGCTCGCCCGTTCGTCGTCGATCCACTGCAGGGCCGCGTTGACGTCGGTCTGCGCGGGCGCCGTACGGAGGCTGTCGCCGGCCAGCGTCAGACGCTGACTGGCGCCGTGCGTCAACTGCTGGCAGCGCCAGGCCATCCCGGTGTAGAAGGTCAGGACGCGGGCGAGCGCGTCGGCTCGGGCGCCGTCGGACAGGACCTGGTACGCGCGTTCGCGGGCGTAGGCACGGATGAGGTCGTGCAGCCGGTAGTGCCCGGGGCCGAGCGAGATCAGCAGGTTGAGGTCGACCAGCCGCTCCAGCATCTGCTCGGTGTCGTCCTCGCTCTCGTCGAGCAGCCGGGCCGTGCTCGACGTGATCAGCTCGCTGCCGTTGGGCAGGCCGAGCAGGTCGAGTGCCGCGGCCGCGCGACGGTCGAGGGCGTCGTCGCTGCCGGCCAGGAACTCGACCGAAGCGGCGATGTTGGACCGGACGCCGGACTGGCCGGTGCCGAGCTCGTCGAGCCGACGCCGTTCGTCCTGGAGCTGGTTCACGACGTGCTCGACAGGCCAGCTCGGCCTGGCCGCGAGCCGAGCACCGATCAGCCGTACGGCGAGAGGCAGCCGCCCGGTCAGCTGGGCGATCGCGCGGGCCGCGGGTGCTTCGGCGCCGATGCGTTCGTCGCCGGCAATCCTGCTCAGCAAGGTGAACGAGTCCTGCTCCGACAACGGCTCCAGACTCACCTGGAAGAAGCCGGGCAAGGCTGTCAGACCGCGGCGGCTCGTCACCAGCACCCCAGTGCCCGGTACGCCGGGCAGCAACGGCCTGATCTGCGCGGCACCGTTCGCGTTGTCGAGCAGCACCAGCACGCGCCGTCCGGCGATCCGCGACCGGTAGAGCGCGGCGGCCTCCTCAGTCCCCTCGGGGATCGTGATGGCGTCGATCCCGAGCGAGCGCAGCAGATGGCTGATCGCCTCGGCCGGCTGGACGGGCTCACCCGGGCCGTAGCCGCGCAGGTCCAGGTACAGATGGCCGTCCGGGTAGGAGTCGGCGGTCAGGTGGGCTACGTGGATCGCCAGCGAGGTCTTGCCGACGCCGCCCATGCCAGTGACGGCCGCCATCCGAACGGTGCCTGCGGCATCTTTGGTCAGGACGTCCGACAGAGCCTCGACCTCGGCCGCACGGCCCGTGAAGTCGGCCAGGGTCGGCGGCAGTTGCCGTGGTACGGCGGAAGTCGGCTCGGCATGACCGGGCGCCGGTGCGGGCGCGGCACGACCGACCTGCCCGCGGGCCGCGCGGCTCAGCGTGTCCTCGTCGGAGGGATCCAGCGCGAGCGCCTCGGCCAGGGCGTGCACCGTACTCGGGCGGGGACGACGGCGGGTGCCACGCTCCAGCAGGCTGACGGCCTGCTCGCTCAGCCCGGCCTTCTCGGCGAGCGCTCCCTGGGTGAGGTTGGCGGCGATCCGGAACTCGCGCAGCAGGTCGCCGAGCGTCGGTTCGGATGCCAAGTCTGTCCACCTCCCGGTCGCGCCCCGCGGTCCGCGGTATACAACCGCGATCGACAGACCTCACTGTAGGAGCCGGGACCGACGTCGCGCCGACGTCGTCCACAGGGCCGCACCGGCGCCCCGGGATCTGGACGCGACTCTAAACAGCTGTTTGAATTATAGCGTTCAGTAGCCGGATCCAGACGCTCCGAATACAGGACCTCTGCTAATGCTGGTCTTGTCGAAACATGTGACCAAATTGCAAAGACCCCGGTTATTCGCCGGGGTCCTTGCTGTGCGTAGTCGCCTGAACTCAGGCGTTCGGGCGCTTACCGTGGTTGGCGCCCTTCTTCTTGCGTGCGCGGCGCTTGCGGCCGGTCTTGCCCATCTGAAGCCTCCTTGTAACAACTGCAAAGAGTCACAGTCTCTCATACCACACAGGTTCCCGAGCACGGTGCGGCGAGTCAGGCGCTGCCCTACAGTGTTTCGCGGCGCGCCTGATGAGCAAACTTATGACTAGTCAGCGATGTGCTGTCTGCCCCCTGTGCGTACCTGACCTACGCGCAAGACCGCGACCGCTGTACGGAGGTGACCTATCATGAACGACTACTGGGACTGGTGAGCCGACGCTCCGGGCGAGAAGCAGGTGGTCGAGTCGTGAGACGGCACGCGCTTCGCGTTTTCGTTTCTCTGGCGACGCTTCTCTCCCTCGTGATTCTCGGTCTGGCCGTCGGGCGGCTAACCGACCTTTGGACGCTGTTCGCACTGTGTCTGCTCATGCTCATCGGCGGATTTCTCCGATTCTCGGTCGCGCCGAACTATCTGGCCTCCCTCGATTCCGTCGTGCTGATGACGGTTTACGTGATTGCCGGCCCCTGGGCGGCGGTGTTCGCCTCCGCCGTCGCCTATCTGCCGCAGGTACGGCGCAAGATCCCGATGATCCGTCGTGTCTTCAACGGCGCTCAACGCATCCTCGCCACGGCGGCCGGCGGCGTGGCCTACACGCTGGCGGGCGGTCCGATCGGTCTCGAGGCACTGGAGCACGAGTCGCGCGCGATCTTCGCGATGCTGGCGGCCACGATCGCCCAGCACGTGACGAACGCCGCACTGGTCAGCCTGGTGATCTGGATCGAGGGCAAGACGAGTCCGCTCGACTTCCTGCGTCAGGTCGTTCTGCAGACCTTCCTGCCGATGGCCGGCTACAGCTTCCTCGGCCTGCTGCTCGCCGTGCTCTGGCTCGGTGGCCTCGGCCCGCTGGCCGGCCTCGTGGTCCTCGTACCGTTGCTGTTCGCCCGGTGGGCGCTTTCGCAGTACGAGGTGGAGAAGAGTGCGCAGGCGGCAACGATGCGTGCTTTCATCCAGGTGATCGAGACCAAGGACCTCTATACCCGCGGTCATTCCGAACGGGTCAGTGAGGGCGTCGGCATGCTGGGCCGTCGGCTGCGGCTGAGCGACGACCGCCAGACCGCCCTCGAGCACGCGGGGCTGCTGCACGACGTCGGCAAGGTCGGCGTACCGACCAGCATCATCCAGAAGCCAGGCCGGCTGGACGACTCCGAGATGGACGCGATCCGGCTCCACCCCGCGCGGGGTGTCGAGCTGATCGGCAACATCCCGTTCCTCGAGGAAGTGAAGTCCGCGGTGCTGCATCATCACGAGAAGTACGACGGCACCGGGTACCCGGCCGGACTGAGCGGTGAGAACATCCCGTACTTCGCCCGGATCATCGGCATCGTCGACGCGTTCGACTGCCTGACCTCGACCCGCTCGTACCGGCCGGCCCGCAGCATCGAGGAAACGCTCGCGATCCTTGTCCAGGACAAGTACACGCACTTCGACCCGCGCCTGGTCGACGCGTTCGTCGCGGTGATCAAGAGCGAGGGCTGGAAGGCCCCCGAGGTCGAGCAGCCGGCGCCGGACGCCAGCGTGAAGGCGAACATCGACCACGACGACCTGAGTCTCGGAAGCGGCGGCGGCGCCTCCGGCTCGGCCGCGGGTCTCGCCTGATGGCGACGACGGACGCCGAGGGCCTGGACCGCAAGCTCGGCAGCGGAGTGGTGATCGCCCTGGCCGGCCTCGGTCTCGGCTTCGCCGCGCTGCTGGTCACCGCACGCAACGGGGTGACCGAGTGGTCGTTCGTGCTCGCGTTCGGCTTCCTGATCGCGATCGGCGAGATGGTGCAGTTCAAGGTCGACCGCAGTCGCAACCGCGCGCCGATCGCGACCAGTGCCGCACTGGGGTACGCGATGCTGCGGGGACCGTCGGTGGGTGTCCCGCCGGACGTCGCGCAGATCATCGCGGTCACCTCGGTCGCGACCATGATCGGCGTCGCACCGCGCGCGATCGCGGGCCTGCGCTGGGACATCGTCGTCTCCAACCGCCGGGTCCTCTCGGTGGCCTGCGCGGCCGCGGTGTTCTCCGCCGTGGTCCCGGCCGACCTGTCCTGGAACGGCTCCTGGCGGCACGCGGTCCCGCTGGTCCTGGCGATGCTGCTCGGCGTACTGACCGCGGGGCTCGTCGACGCGCTGGTCGGTGCGGGGCAGGCGACCGAGCAGTTCAACAAGCCGTTCCCCGCGTCGCTGCGGGACGAGCTGATCGTGATGGGCCAGATCGGGATGGCGATGGGCCTCGGCGGCGTCATCCTGGCGGCCGGGACGTCGCTGCTGGGGTTGTGGGCGCCGCCGTTGGTTGTCGTACCGCTGCTGCTGACGCAGTTCGCCTTCCGGCGGTTCGCTTCGGCGCAAAGGACGTATCGGACGACCGTCCGGTCGATGGCTCGGAGTACTGAGATCGCCGGGTTCAGCAGTCCTGGCCAGAACGCTCGTACGGCGGCGCTCGCGGTCGCACTGGGGAACGATCTGGGGTTGAAGCCGGATCGGATGGAGGCCCTGGAGTACGCCGCTTTGCTGTCGGGCGTGGGGCAGCTCGCGCTGGCGGATCCCAGTCCGGGGGGCGCTTCGTTGTTGCGGAACAGGGCGGAGCGGCAGCGGGCGGCGGAGATCGGGGCCTCGGTCATCGAGCGGTCCGGCGTACTGGACCATGTGGCCGAGATCGTTCGGCACTCCAACGATCCCTACCGGCAGGGGCGGGCGAACAACTCGCAGATCCCGGTCGAGAGCGGGATCGTCAACGTCGCGCTGGCGTACGAGCAGCTGGTCGGCGAGGGGTCGGGGCAGTCGCCGGAGAAGGCGATGGAGTCGATCGGGCTGGGGATCGGCGCGGAGTACGACCCGGTGGTCGTGGAGTCACTGCGCCGGGTGGTCGGGCGCGGCTTCCGCTTCTAGGTCGGCCCACGTCGGGGTCGAGTCGGTCGGGACGCGACCGGTGCCGCCCAGGCCGGCGTACAGGAGGAGACCGGCTCCGGCCGCGATCAGGAGGTCGCCGGGGCTGACAGCCTGACCGACCCAGGGAAGAGCGACCGGTACGACGTCGCCGAGCCAGGGGAGCAGCGTGGAAGGGCTCGACAGCTCGTGGCGGGGGTCCTCGACGAACGACCGCAGACCAGCCTGCGCGAGGGCTTCGCGGGAGACAGGCATCGCCCCGTTCAGTACGACGACCAGCGCGTTGGCCGCAAACCCCAGCGCGAGCAGGGCGACACCCGGCCGGCGCAGGTTCTGGCGCAGGAACACCGCGATGCAGACCGCCGAGCCGAGCAGGCCGACCGGGTACGCGATGCCACCGGTGACCGAGCCGAGCAGCTGACCGGTCGCCGCGGCCACGAGCCAGTGCAGGCCGGACAGGCCGTTGTCGGCGAGGGAGACCAGGCGGCCACCGGTGAGCAACGCCGCCCCGGCGGCCAGCACCAGAACGAGGAGGACCAGCAGCACCCTCGCGATTCTGCCCCGCGGGTTGCCCGATTCCGGGCACCACCGAACTCCCGAGCGTGTCGACATAACCGCAAAGCGTGACGGGCGGCCCCTCCCAAGGAGAGACCGCCCGTCGCAGACGTCAACGAGGTCAGGGTTTCGCGGCCGCCGGGCCGGTCCCGTCCCCTTCCAGCAGCTCGTCCAGGTCCTTCACGCCCGGGTCCCCGGCGTCGGCCAGGTAGTCGGTCTTGTGCGTCGAGTCCTTGCCCTCAGCCACCTTCAGCGCCCGCAGCACGAGCGTCAGGACGACGACCACGATCAGGTTGAGCCCGAACGCGGTCAGGCCGATGTAGGCCTTGGTCTCGGTGAACGGGATCATCGCCAGCGAACCGCCGAAGTGCTTGCCGGTCGCCGGGTTCACCACGTTGTACGCGTTGATCGTGCCCCAGATCATGCCGACCGCCCAGCCGGCCAGCAGCGCCCAGCGGTGGAACCACCGGGTGAACAGGCCGACCACGATCGCCGGGAAGGTCTGCAGGATCCAGATCCCGCCGAGCAGCTGCAGGTTCAGCGAGATCGTCTTGTCCATCCCGAGCACGAACACCAGTGCGCCGAACTTCACCAGCAGCGAGGCGAGCTTGGAGACCTTGGCCTCCTGAGCAGGCGTCGCATCCGGCTTCAGGAAGTCGCGGTAGATGTTGCGGGTGAACAGGTTCGCCGCCGCGATCGACATGATCGCCGCCGGCACCAGCGCGCCGACCGCGATCGCCGCGAAGGCGATGCCGGCGAACCAGGACGGGAACTCCTGGTCGAACAGCCGCGGGATCGCCAGCTGCGGGTTCGCCAGGCCGTCGAGGCCCTTGATGTTGACGTTCGCCTTGATCGCCATGAAGCCGAGCAGCGCGAGCAGGCCGAGCAGCAGCGAGTACGCCGGCAGGATCGCCGCGTTCCGTCGTACGACGTTGCGGTTCTTGGTCGACAGGACGGCGGTGACCGAGTGCGGGTACATGAACAGCGCCATCGCCGAACCGAGCGCGAGCGTCCAGTACGACGAGTAGCCGCCCTCACCCGGGATGAACGCGCCGACCGCCTGACCGGTCGTCGGTGACACCGTCTCCATCTTGGTCTGGGCCGCGTCGAAGATGCTGTCCCAGCCGCCGAGCTGGCCCGGCAGGTAGAGGATCGCGGCGCCGATCACCAGGTAGATCAGCCCGTCCTTGACGAACGCGATCATCGCCGGCGCCCGCAGGCCCGAGGAGTAGGTGTACGCCGCGAGCACGGCGAACGCGATCAGCAGCGGCAGGTCCTTGGCCAGCAGGTTGTCGCCGCCGAGGCCCATCACCTCGAAGACGGCCTGCATGCCGACCAGTTGCAGCGCGATGTACGGCATCGTCGCGAGGATGCCGGTCACTGCCACCGCGAGCGACAGTCCCCGGCTCCCGTACCGGCCGCCGACGAAGTCCGCGGGCGTCACGTAGCCGTTGCGGTGCGAGACGGACCACAGCCGAGACATGAACACGAAGATGATCGGGTAAACCACGATCGTGTAGGGAACGGCGAAGAAGCCGCTGATCGCACCCGTCGCGTACATCGCAGCGGGGACCGCAACGAACGTGTACGCCGTGTAGAGGTCCCCGCCGAGCAGGAACCAGGTGATGAAGGTGCCGAAGCCCCGCCCGCCCAGGCCCCACTCGTCCAGGCTGTCCAGCTCTCCGGTCCGGCGCCAGCGGGCCGCCATGAACCCCATCACGGTCACCGCGGCGAAGATCACCACGACGATGATCAGCTGGACCCAGTCGACGTCGTTCACCGGTCGCCCTCCTTGACGCCGCCCAGACCCTCAGCGGCACGTCGTTTCTTCTCCACACCCATCACCAGCCAGTACGAGATGCTCACGGTGATCGCCGAGATGAACACCCACAGCAGCTGGTACCAGTAGAAGAACGGGAAGCCCCACAACCGGGGTTCGTCCTTGGCATAGGTGGAGACCAGGAGAGGAACCACGACTGAAGCCGCCAGCAGAACGCCGGCGATCCAGTACGCGGGTCTCACCGCGGACAGCTTGGACACTGCTACCTCCTCGGGGACACAGGCTGGCGCAACGGTGAACGCTACCGTTCGTTGATAGACAGGCACTAGATGTAGGGGGCCACCGATGGACAACGAAACCGCCTGGCGGGTTCGCACGGTCGTGCTGTCCACCCTCTTCCTGCTGGTGGTTGCCGTACCGCTCTATCCCGAGCTGTTCGGGCTGGACGAGGTGACGCCCTTCCCGCAGCTGGTCGCGTTCCGGCCGCAGCTGCTCGCGCTGGTGCTGCTGCTGGCCCTCGTGATGCTCGTACGACGGAACTGGCGGCTGGCGTCAGCCCTCGTCGTGCTGCTCGTGCTGACCGGCGCCGCGCTGACCGCGCCGCGGGCGATCTCCGACCCGAACCCGCCCGAGCCCGGGTCGCGGGCACTGACCGTGATGGTCGCGAACGTGCTCGGCGGCGGTGCCGACCCGGAGCAGGTCGGCAAACTGATCCGGACGCAGCACCCGGACCTCGTGTCGTTGCCCGAGGCCCAGGTCGACGTACGGGAGCGGATCCAGGAGGAGCTCAAGGGCCTTGGTTACAACGGGTACACGGTCCAGGCCAACTCCGCGCCGGAGAGCGCGACCAGCGTGCTGGTGTCGGCCACGCTCGGCAAGGTCGAGTTCACCGCGGACACGCTCGATCCGGGCCGGGTGAACGCCTCGGTGGGAAGCACGGAGCCGCAGACCGGCAAGCCTGAGCCGGACAAAGCGGGCGTCGTACAGCAGACGACGACACGTTTCGGGCACATCGTGGTGACCGGCGGGACGCTCGGCAAGCTGCGGCTGATCGCCTACCACGGGTACCCGCCGCTGCCGTCGGAGGTGACGACGTGGAAGCAGGATCTCGTCGTACTGCGGAAGTGGTGCTCGTCCGACGTACCGACGATCGTCGCCGGTGACTTCAACGCGACCGCCGATCACGCGGACTTCCGGGACGCGCTGGGCAAGAACTGCCGCAGCGTCGGGCCGGCCGTGGGGGAGGGGCTGCAGGGGACGTGGCCGGCCCACCGGCCGGCGTTCGCGCGGACGCAGATCGACCACGTCGTCGCCGGCGCCGGGGTGGAGCCGAGCCGGTTCAAGACGTACGAACTCGACGGGACCGACCACCGTGCGGTCATCGCGGCGGTCGCCGTCGCGAAGGAGGGTTAGCTCGAGGACGGCGCCGGCCGGTAGATGTACGGCTGGGAGGCGCGGACGGCCTCGGTGACCATCAGCAGCAGGTCGGCGCGGGACTCGATCGGCCGGCCGAACAGGTCGTCGTCGCCGGGGATCGGGAAGCCCTTCACGCCGATCGCGAGCTGGCTGAGCAGGACGTGCAGCACGCCGCGGGCGTTGAACACGTTCGGCGTCGGCCACTCCGGCAGCGTCTCGTGCATCATCGGCTGCTGTGCCGCTGTCGCCGCCACGGGCTTCAGCCACCGTTCCAGCTCGTCGCTGGTCAGCATGTTGCGGTGCAGGATCGTCATCACCGCGTGCGCGACCCGGTCGTGCTCCTCGTGCACCCAGCGGTACTGGGTGTCCTTGACGATCCGGTCGGCCAGTACGTCGAGCAGCGCGCGCAGCACCCCGGCGTCGCAGTGCCGGGAGCGGGCCAGCGCGCCGATCGCGTCGGCGCCGTGCGCGACGGCGTGCGCCCAGCCGCAGTCGGCGACGTACCCGCGCAGGTCACGCTCGCGCAGCAGCCAGGTGGCCAGCCGGTCGCCCCAGCGCATCACGACCTCGTCGTGCACCAGGAACTCGGCGTTGTCGCGGTGGATCACTTCGGCCAGCGTCAGCGCGGTGAACGAGCGCCGGAAGACCGTGTCGGTGCCGTCCTCGCCGAGCCCGTAGTTCAGCCCGGCGCAGAGGCCGTCACCGAAACCGGGCAGGAGGTCGTCGTACACGCCGCGCTCGAGCCAGGTGGCGAGCGTCGGGTAGGCCAGGGCGTCGCGGATCTGCGGGTTCGTGCTGGCCAGGCCACGGACGAGCTCCTCGGTGAGGTCGCTCAGCCCACGGTCGTGCGGTACCGCATAGTCCGCGGCCATCACGTCCTGCCAGTACGACGTCGACTCCACCGAGCCATCCTTTCACTTGTGATCTGGTTCGGCACAGATCAATCAACACCCAATGCGCAAATCTGTCGAGCCGGGCCCAGCGACTAGGCTCGACGACGTGCCCTCGCTGAGTGACGTGGCCCGCAACCACACGACCCTGGACTCCGCCGACCTGGACCGGCTGCAGCTGCTGGTCTCCGACTGGCAGATGCTGGCCGACCTGTCCTTCGCCGACCTGGTGCTCTGGCTGCCCGACACCGAAGGCCTCGGTTTCTGGGCCGGTGCGCAGATGCGCCCGACCACCGGGCCGACGGCGTACCTGGACGACATCGTCGGCAGCTTCATCCCGCGCGACCGGCGGCCGCTGCTGGACCAGGCCTACGACGGCGGCCGGATCTGCCGCGAGGGCGACCCGGAGTGGCGCGACGACGTCCCGGTCCGGGTCGAGACGATCCCGGTCCGCCGTGGCGACCGGGTGATCGCGGTGATCGCCCGCAACACCAACCTGCTCGGCGTCCGGACGCCGTCGCGGCTGGAGATCGCCTACCTGCAGAGCGCGACCGACCTGGCCCGGATGATCACCGACGGCATCTTCCCGTACGGCGGGGAGCGGCTGCTGTCCACCACGCCCCGGGTCGGGGACGGGTGCATCCGGGTCGATCGGCACGGAATGGTGACGTTCGCGAGCCCGAACGCGTTGTCGGCGTACCGAAGAATGGGACTGGTCACCGATCTGGTCGGCAGCCGGCTCAAGGACGTTACCGGCGAACTGCTGCACACCGGGCACAAGGTCGACGACGTGCTGGCTTCGGTCCTGACCGGCCGGGCCGCCAAGGAGCTCGAGATCGAGAACGCCGACGCGACGCTGTTCCTGCGCGCGATCCCGCTGCGGGCCGGCGGTGAGCACGTGGGCGCGCTGATCCTGCTCCGGGACGTGACCGAGCTGCGCAGCCGGGAGCGGGAGCTGGTCACCAAGGAGGCGACCATCCGGGAGATTCACCATCGTGTGAAGAACAACTTGCAGACCGTCGCCGCGTTACTCCGGATGCAGGGCCGGCGCATCACGGTGCCCGAAGGGCAGGCGGCGCTGGCCGAGGCGGTGCGCCGGGTCGGGTCGATCGCGATCGTGCACGAGACGCTGTCGGAGTCGTTCGACGAGCACGTGGACTTCGACGACGTCGCGGACCGGGTGGCGGCGATGGTGGCCGACGTGTCGACGGTCGCCACGCAGGTGGAGATCCGGCGCAGCGGGAGCTTCGGCGTACTGGACTCCGAAGTCGCTACTCCGCTGGCGATGGTGCTGACCGAGCTGATGCAGAACTCGGTCGAGCACGCCTTCGGCGCCCGTGACGGCGAAGACGCCGCCGGCACGATCGAACTGGAGGCGAACCGGTCGGTCGGCCGCCTGCACGTGATCATCACCGACGACGGCAAAGGCTTGCCTGCCGACTTCGACTCGGAGACCTCGGGCAACCTCGGCCTGTCGATCGTGCGCACGCTGGTCCTCGGCGAGCTCGACGGCACCCTCGACTTCCAGGCCCGGACCTCGGGCCCCGGTACGACGGTGACGCTGGATCTGCCGATCAAGGACTGAGTTCGTTGGCTGTGAACAACCGTGGGGGGCATCAACTGTTGGTGCTCACCCATAGTTCTTCGCAGGCAACGTCGGGTGCCTGGGGCAACCTGCTGGAAGGCTGATCGCCTGGAAATCAAAAGGCCCCGCGGATCCCGCGGGGCCCCATCGTGTAGCTGCGTCAGGCGGTACGGATGCGGGCGCGGGCGTTGCGGCGCTTCAGCGCACGACGCTCGTCCTCGCTCAGGCCGCCCCAGACACCGTGGTCCTGGCCGGCTTCCAGTGCCCAGGCGAGGCACTGCTCACGCACGTCGCAACGACGGCACACCTGCTTGGCCTCCTCGATCTGCATGATCGCGGGCCCGGTGTTGCCGATGGGGAAGAACAGTTCCGGGTCCTCATCGAGGCAAACGGCCCGGTGGCGCCAATCCATGGCGGATCCCATCTCTCTCGGTAGTTGATTCCACTGAAGGCTGGTAGGTGCCCGATCAGCGGTGAAGTAATCGCACGGGGGGTGGTGCGAAGCGTTGTGAACGTTTTCACGAACGACACCATGTTCCCAATCTCGCGCTGGCGAAACAAGGGTTATGGACTTGTCGATCCGATCACAACGCTTCCTTTACACTCCGAACCGGTGCAGAACGGACCGTCACGTCCGTTATCCGAACGCGGGGTTCGAGCTGCGATCACCCGTTCACTGCAAGTAACCGATCGAACAGCCTCGGGGTTACGCAAAACCTGGAATCCCTGTGGGGAAAGGCTCTCCGACCCATCACCGCACCTGGGGCAGGGGTGGGCCCAGGCACGACGTGCCCTGCGCCGGACTGCTCCTCACAGCAGTCCGCCGGGGCGTCGAGTTGCCACGCGACGGACGTTCCGCCGTACCGGCAAACCGCGCCGATCCGCCCGAACCTCCGCCGCGTAGGCTTGCGGTGTGCCGACCGATTCCTCTGCAGCCGCACCGCGTCCGCTCAAGTTAGCCGCGGCTGTGGTCGCTGCGGAAGGGCTTGTGGTCGTCGTTCTCGGATTTGCCGAAGCGTTAACGCTCGACTCCGGACGGTTGGTGCTCGGGCTGACCACGACCCTGTTCCTGATCGCGTACGGCGGCGGCCTGCTGCTCGTCGCGCGCGGCCTGTCCCGCGCGTCGACGTGGAGCCGGGGGCCGGCGGTGTTCACCCAGCTGATCCAGGTCCTGATGGCCTACAGCTTCTGGGGCGGCTCGACCAGGGCGATCTCGGTCGTGCTCGCGATCGCGGCCGTCGGCGTGCTGGTCGCGATCTTCCAGAAGGCCTCGACCGAGGCCCTCCGCGACGACGCCGACCACCCACCGGTGCTCTGAAACCCCTATTCCTTAAGCAAGCCTGCCCTTAGTTCGGTCAGGGTGCGGGCCAGCAGCCGGGAGACGTGCATCTGCGAGATGCCGATCTCCTCGGCGATCTGGGACTGCGTCATGCCCCGGAAGAACCGCAGGGTCAGGATCCGCTTCTCGCGGGTATCCAGCTGGGCCAGCAGCGGCTTCAGGGACTCCCGGTACTCCACGCTCTCCAGCGCCTCGTCCTCGCCACCGAGCCCGTCGAGCACGGTGGTCGCGTCGGCCTCGTTCTGATCCGGGGCGTCCAGCGACAGCGTGTTGTACGCGTTCGCCGACTCCAGTCCCTCGATCACCAGGTCCGGCGCGAGCTCCAGGCGGGTCGACAGCTCCGCCACCGTGGGCGCCCGGCCGAGCTCCTGGGTCAGCTCGGCGGTCGCCGCGGTCAGCGACAGCCGCAGCTCCTGCAGCCGGCGCGGGACGCGGATCGCCCAGCCCTTGTCGCGGAAGTACCGCTTGATCTCGCCGAGGATCGTCGGCGTCGCGTACGTCGAGAACTCGACCCCGCGCTCGAGGTCGAACCGGTCGACCGCCTTGATCAGCCCGATCGTCGCGACCTGCACCAGGTCGTCGTACGGCTCACCGCGGTTGCGGAACCGGCGGGCCAGGTGCTCGACCAGCGGCATGTGCAGCGAGACCAGGCCGTCGCGGGCCAGCGTGTGTGTCGGGTCGCCTGCCGGGGCGCCCCGCAGTGCGGCGAAGAGTTCGGCGGTCCGGGTGCGTAGGTCGGTGGGTTCCTGGGGTTCGCCCAGGGATCTCTCGTCGGTCACGCCTTCTCCGCGGCGGTGGCGGTCGCCGTCACGGTGATGGTCAGGCGGCCGTCCACGGTCTCCGCGCCGGCCGACTCCACCAGCGCGGTCAGCACGGTCCACCCGAACGAGTCGGTGTCCGGCATCCACCCGGCCGGCACGGCGGCCGACGTACGGACCGTCAGCTGCGGCGGGCTGATCGCGAAGACGCACTCCAGCACGCCGTCGGTGGCCTGGGGGAGCAGCAGCGAGCAGGCCTCGTCGACGGCGATCCGCAGGTCGTCGATCGCGTCGACGGTGAAGTCGTTGCGGGCCGCGAGGTTGCCGACCACCGAGCGCGGTACGGCGATGTAGGCACTGTCCGCGGGGATGCTGAGGCGTACCTCGGCGGCTGTTCCGGTGCTGCTCACTGTGCTGCCTCCCTGGCGGGCTGAACTCTTGGGCGGTCGGCCCACCGCGTACATCTTCCCCGCTGATCCCCGGCAATGCACGGCGGGCCTGAATTCCTGTGGACCGCTCCGACGTATTGCGCGTAGCTGACGAGCATGCTGGGATACCGAGCATTATCGCGCACTTCTGCGGGACCTGCCTCCCGGGTCCCCTCGCCCCGCCCGACGACAGGAGTTCACCGTGAATCCCACCAGCTCGCGCCGGACCGTGCTCGGCGCCGGAGTCGCCGGCGTCCTGGCCGCCGCCGGCGCCGGCGGAACCGCCGCCGCCTCGACCGATCCCTCGACCGGTGCCGCCGTGGCCCGCGGGCCCGGCCAGCGCTCGATGGTCGACGTACCGTTCGCCCAGCACGGAACCGTCCGGATCGGTCTGATCGGTCTCGGCAACCGTGGCGCCGGCATGCTGACCGGCTGGGCCGCCGTGCCCGGCGCGGTCGTCACCGCGGTGTGCGACATCCGCGCCGACCGGGCCAAGGCGGCCGCCGACAAGCTCGTCCAGCTCGGCAAGCCCCGCCCGACCGAGTACGGCGGTTCGGCCACGGCGTACAAGAACCTCGTGCGCAGCGGGGACGTCGACCTCGTCTACATCGCCACCCCGTGGGAGTTCCACTACGAGCAGGGCAAAGCGGCGTTGCTCGGCGGCAAGCACGTCGGCGTCGAGCTCCCGATCGCCACCGAGCTCACCCAGCTCTGGGACCTGGTCGACACCTCCGAGCGGGCCCGCCGGCACCTGTGGCTGATGGAGAACTGCAGCTACGGCCGCAACGAGCTGGCGATGCTCAAGATGGCGCACGAAGGCGTGTTCGGCGAGATCACCAACGGGCACGGTGGGTACCTGCACGACCTGCGGGAACTGCTGTTCAGCGACACCTACTACACCGACGCGTGGCGGCGGAAGTGGCACACCCGCAGTACGGCGAGCTTCTACGCGATGCACGGACTGGCCCCGGTCGCGGCGGCGATGGACATCAACCGCGGTGACCGGCTGACCACGCTGCGGGCCACCGCGACGGCTTCGCGGGGCCTGGCCGACTACCGTGAGCGCAACATCCCGCGCTCGCACCCGTCCTGGAACGAGAAGTACGTCAACGGCGACCTGGTCACCTGCCTGATCGAGACGGCGAAGGGCCGGGTGATCCGGGCCGAGCACGACGTCAGCTCGCCGCGCCCGTACAGCCGGATCAACAGCCTGGCGGGCAGCCGCGGCATCTTCGAGGACTACGTCCCGGTCGGCGAGACCGGCGGGCGGGTCTACCTGGAGCCCGACCACAGCGGTCACAGCTGGCGGGACTTCGCGCCGTACCGGCAGGAGTTCGATCACTGGCTGTGGAAGAAGATCGGCGACGACGCCGAGAACAACGGCGGCCACGGCGGCATGGACTACGTCCTGCAGTGGCGGATCGTGCAGCAGATGCGGGCCGGGCTGGTGCCTGACATCGACGTCTACGACTCGGCCGCCTGGTGCTCGCCGGTGCCACTGAGCGTCGAGTCCCTGAAGCGGGACGGCCGCCCGGTCGACGTCCCCGACTTCACCCGCGGCCGCTGGTCCGAGCTCCGTCTCGGCCTCGACTCCCGCGAGACCGACATGCCCCCGGTCGGCTGAGCGCGGAAGGACGACGACGATGAAACTGTTCGCGAAGCTCTGCGCGGTCGCCGTACTGGCGGCCGGACTGACCGCACCGCAGCAGGCCCAGGCGGCCGCCGGTGAGGTCGAGGTCGGGATCTCGACGGTCGATCTGGCCGGGCCGGTGATCTCGACGGTCAAGGTGACGGTGACGAACAACTCCCCGGCCCGGTTGACGAAGCTGGCGGTCTCCTTCCGGGGACCGGTCGGGTGGACGGTCGCGCCGGAGGTCCGCTCGGTGAAGAACGCGGTGAAGCCGGGGGAGTCGGCAGTGGTCGACTTCCAGATCCGGGTGCCCGCGCCGCGGACCGGGTTCACGATCCGGACCTTCACCGCGACCGCGTCGTACGGCGGTGGGGAAGCGTTCGGGACCAGGTCCCAGCGTTCCGGTACGCCGTTGCCGAACCTGGCCGCGGCCTTCAACAACGTCGGCGTAACGAACGAGTCGGCGCCCGCCGCGGGCGATTTCGACGGCGAGGGCAACAGCTTCTCGGCGCAGCGCCTGGCAGCCGCCGGGGTGACGCCGGGCGCGACGCTGACCGCGCTCGGCGCGACGCTGACGTGGCCGGACGTCCAGCCCGGGACGAAGGACAACGCGGCCGGCGGCGGTCAGACCGTCCAGTTCAGTGGCCAGGGGCAACGACTTGTCCTGCTCGGCTCCGGCTCCAGCCAGGCCGCGGTCGGCACGGTGACGATCTGGTACGCCGACGGCACGTCGTCGACCGGTTCGTTCGGGTTCCCGAACTGGTCCTTCCAGGACGCGGGGGCGCACGGCGCGACCCAGGTGATCAGCACGCCCGGCCGCAACACCCCCGGCGGCTACGCCAACGCCGAGTACCAGTACCGCCTCTTCGCCAACTCGGTCCCGCTGGACCCGGCCAAGACGGTGGAACTGGTCACCCTGCCGACCGCCGGCAGCCTGCACGTCTTCGCGCTCGCGACCGCGAGCTGACCCGGTGATGCGGGATCGAGAGCCGTGTTACTTTGCGGGATGGACCTCGATCCCGTAGCCACCAACCCCGACGCGTACCGGGTCATCTTCGAGAACGACCGGGTTCGCGTGCTGGAGTACCGCGACGCTCCCGGTCATCGGACCCAGCCGCACCGGCATCCCGACAGCGTCATGTACACGGTGAGCTCGTTCCGTCGTCGGCTCGGCTCCGGCGACCGGGAGGTCGAGGTCGAGCTCCCGGCCGGTGAGGTCCGGTGGCTGGGCGCGCAGGAGCACTACGGCGAGAACATCGGCGACACCGAGACGCACACGATCTTCGTCGAGCTCAAGGAACCGGCCCCCGCAGCGACGGGTGACCGGCCGCTCGGACCGGCGGACTGACAACAGCGCAACGGCCGGTCCCCTGGCAGGGGACCGGCCGTTCGTCGTACGGCGAACGACTACGTCGGCTCGACGTGGGTCGGGTTGAGCACCCGGCGCAGGAAGTCCTGCGTCCGCTGCTGCTGCGGGTTGCCGATCACCTCGGCCGGCGGGCCCTGCTCGACGATCACGCCGCCGTCCATGAAGACGACCCGGTCGGCCACCTCGCGGGCGAAGGCCATCTCGTGGGTGACCACGAGCATCGTCATCCCGTCCAGGGCGAGCTTGCGCATCACCGTCAGGACGTCGCCGACCAGCTCCGGGTCGAGCGCCGACGTCGGCTCGTCGAACAGCATCAGCGCCGGGTCCATCGACAGCGCCCGCGCGATCGCGACCCGCTGCTGCTGCCCACCGGACAGCTGCATCGGGTACGCCGTGACCTTGTCGTCCAGGCCCACCCGGGACAGGTTCGACCGGGCGATCTGCTCGGCCTCGGAGGCCTTGCGCTTCAGCACGGTCGTCTGGGCGACCATGCAGTTGGCCAGCGCCGACAGGTGCGGGAACAGGTTGAACTGCTGGAACACCATGCCGATGCCTTGCCGGGCCGCGTCCAGGTGGCAGTCGCGGTCGGTGATGTCCTCACCGCGCACGATCACCTGCCCCTCCTGCGGGACCTCGAGCAGGTTGACGCAGCGCAGCAGCGTCGACTTGCCCGAGCCGGACGGCCCGATCACGCAGACCACCTCACCCTGCTCGACGGTGAAGTCGATACCGCGCAGGACGTGGTTGCTGCCGAACGACTTGTGCAGGTTCTTGATCTCGACCAGTGCCATCAGCGCGCCCTCGCAGCCTTCGCCTCGAGCCGGCGGACCAGCAGGCCCAGCGGCAGCGTGATGATCAGGTAGCAGAACCCCGCCGTGACCAGTGGGGTCAGGTTCGAGTACGTGTTGGCCAGGTCCCGGCCGAACCCGGTCAGCTCGTACGCCGACGCCGTCGTACCGATGATGAACACCAGCGACGAGTCCTTCACCAGCAGGATCAGGTCGTTGGTCAGCGGCGGCAGCACGATCCGGAACGCCTGCGGCAGCACGATCTTGCGGGTCGCGAGTCCCGGCGGCATGCCGAGCGAACGAGCCGCCTCGACCTGCCCCTTCGGCACCGCCTGGATGCCGGCCCGGATCACCTCGGCCATGTACGCGGCCGCGACGATGCCGAGCGCGAGCCAGACCGTGCCGTACGGGTCGAGCGGGATGGTCATGCCCTCGAAGGCCAGCGGCAGCAGGCTGAACGCGATGAACACCACGATCGCCGGCAGACCACGGAAGAACTCGATGTAGGCCGTCGAGATCCACCGGTACGGGCCGACGCTGGACAGCCGCATCAGCGCCAGCAGCGTCCCGCCGAGCAGGCCGATCACGAACGCGCCGGCGGTGTACTCCAGCGTCTTGACCAGCGCGGTCAGCAGGCCGTCCTGGAAGGCCGACTTGATGTACTCCGGCTTGAAGAAGACGCTGCCGATCTGGCCCCAGTCGGCCGAGAAGGCCGCGACCAGGACCAGGACGATCAGTACGCCGTACTGGATGTACCGGGAGCGCTGAGACCGTTGCCGCGGACTCAGCCCCTTACGGACGACTGTGTCGTTGGGTGTGCTCACTTCTTCGGCTCAACCCCGAACCACTTCTTGTAGATCTCGTTGTACTTGCCGTCGCCCTGGGCCGCGGTCAGCAGGGTGTTGAACTTCTCGACCAGCTTCGGGCCGCTGCCGTCCTTGAGCGCGCCGAAGCCGTACTGCTCGCCGGTGTCGAACTCGGCCACCACGGCGGTGTCGGGGTTCTCCTTGACGAAGTCGTACAGCACGCCGTTGTCGTTGATGCCGGCGTCGACGCGACCGGACTTGACGTTGTTCTCCTGCAGCGCGAGGTCGTTGAACACGACCACCTCGAAGCCGATCTTCTTGGCCTGCTCGGTGGCGAAGTCCTTACCGGTGGTGTCGGCCTGGACCCCGACCTTCTTGCCCTTCAGGTCCTCCAGCGACTTGTACGGCGCGTCCTTCTTGGTCAGCAGCACCTGGGTGGCGTCCATGTACGGCGCGGTGATGCTGATCGCGGCCTTGCGCGAGTCGGTGATCGTCATGGCGCCCATGCCGACGTCACACTTCTTGGCCTGGAAGGCGGCCCCCGAGGTGACCTGCGCCCACTCGATGTTGACCACCTCCTGCTCCAGTCCGAGGTCCTTGGCCAGCAGGTCCAGCAGGTCGACGTCGAACCCGACCACCTTGGTGCCGTCCTTGTACTGGAACGGCTTGTACGGCAGGTGGGTGCAGATCGTCAGCTTGCCCGGCTTCACCAAGGTGATGCCGGCGGCCGCGGCCTTGTCCTCGCTACCACCGCTGCCCGAGTCGTCGCTGCCGCAGGCGGAAAGAGCGAGCGCAAGCGCGGCGACCGTTGCGGTGGCGGCCGCGAAACGACGTTTACGGAGGGTGGGAACGATGTTCATCGCGAAAACTCCTCGACACTGGTTGTAGTCGTCCTGCCGGACGTTACCGGTCAGGATTCCCGCATCCTGACACAGCAGGCAGCGCCGTGTCGGCCGGTAACCGGGGCCGAGACTCGATCGTCACCCCGCTGTTGCCGTGTGGGGGGCCTCACGTATGAGACCAGTGCTCACTGTGGTTTACTCGTGGCGACGGGTGACCCCCTGGTACCGGCGTTGTTCGAGCACCCTCTCCGAACCGCCATCACACGCACACTCTCCGCGCACGCCTGCCCGCTGTCCGCCGGGCTGATGAAGGGTCCCCCCATGGTTGCCGAAGCCGTTCCGTCCGAATCTCCCGTGTCCGATCCGTACGCCGGTGATCCCGTCTTCGAGCTGCACCGCGGCGGCAAGATCGAGGTGACGTCGTCGATCCAGGTCCGCGACGCCGACGACCTGTCGATGGCCTACACGCCGGGCGTGGCCCGGGTCTGCACCGCGATCCACCAGGACCCGTCGCTGGTCCGGACGTACACGTGGAAGTCGAACGTCGTCGCCGTGGTGACCGACGGGACCGCCGTACTGGGGCTGGGTGACATCGGGCCGGCCGCGTCGCTGCCGGTGATGGAGGGCAAGGCCCTGCTGTTCAAGGAGTTCGGCGGCGTCGACTCGGTGCCGATCGCGCTGGACTGCACCGACGTGGACGAGTTCGTCGAGACGGTCGTGCGGATGGCGCCGACGTTCGGCGGGATCAACCTGGAGGACATCTCCGCACCGCGCTGCTTCGAGATCGAGCGCCGGCTGAAGGAACGGCTGGACATCCCGGTCTTCCACGACGACCAGCACGGTACGGCGGTCGTCGTACTGGCCGCGCTGCGGAACGCGCTGCGCGTGACCGGCAAGTCGATCTCCGACATCCGCGTGGTGATCTCCGGCGCTGGTGCGGCAGGCGTCGCGTGCGCGCGAATCCTGCTGCAGGCCGGTGTGGGTGACCTGGCCGTCGTCGACAGCAAGGGCGTGCTGCACGAGGACCGCGCCGACCTTTCGCCGGTGAAGCTGTCCCTGGCGCGGGACACCAACACCGCACAGCTCTCCGGCCGGTTGGTGGATGCGCTCGACGGCGCCGACGTCTTCCTGGGCGTCTCCGGTGGCACGGTCCCCGAGGAAGCGATCGCCCGGATGGCCCCCGGCGCGATGATCTTCGCCCTCGCCAACCCGAACCCGGAGGTCCACCCCGACCTCGCCCACCGCTACGCCGCCGTAGTGGCGACCGGCCGCTCGGACTTCCCGAACCAGATCAACAACGTGCTGGCCTTCCCCGGCATCTTCCGAGGCGCCTTCGACGCGAACGCCAGCCGCATCACCGAAGGCATGAAACTAGCCGCCGCCGAGGCGCTGGCCGGCCTGATCGCCGACGACGAACTGCGTCCCGACTACATCATCCCGTCCCCCTTCGACGAGCGAGTGGCCCCCGCAGTAGCCGCCGCGGTAGCCGCAGCCGCCCACCAGGACGGCGTAGCCCGCGCCTGATTCGATCAGTGCCCGCCTGTCGCCCACTCCATTGGTGGACGGCAGGCGGGTTTCTTGTGCCTGGTCTAATGTTCTGCGGGTGGAGAACCGGCGTGCGATCGAGTGGTCCGAGGCGGCTTGGTTGAACGCGCCTGAGGGTGTTCTTGCTGATGGCAACGACTTGGTGGTGTCGGCGCGGGAGGGTAGCGACTTCTGGCGGACGACCAGCTACGGGTTCGTGCACGATGACGGGCATGCGTTGCTCACCGACTTCGGAGTGGACACAGCGATCGAGGTCAGCTTCATTGCCGCGTTCGAGGAGTTGTACGACCAGGCGGGCGTGCTGATCCGGGTCGACGAGGAGAACTGGATCAAGGCCGGCGTGGAGTTCACCGACGGGGCGCCGCAGTTGGGTGCCGTGGTGACGCGTGGGGTGTCCGACTGGTCGATGGCGCCGGTGGCGGACTGGGCCGGGCGTGAGGTGACCATCCGCGTGAGTCGCTCGGGTGATGCCGTGACCGTGCGGGCCCGCGTGGAGGACGAGCCGTGGCGGATGGTGCGACTGGCGCCCCTGGACCCAAGTGCCGAAGCAGCGGCAGGCCCGATGTGTTGTGCACCGACCCGCAGCGGGCTCACCGTCCGCTTCACGTCGTACGCCGTGACCGCTGCTGATGCCGGCCTGCACTGAACCGGTGACGTTGCTAACTGACGGGCAGCAGACCAGCGCCTAGGGTGGGCTCATGCTTGCTGCCTACGCCGCCAAGTTCAACGCCGACGACCCGGTGTCCGCGCTCGAGGTCGGGGAGCGGCCGGATCCGGTGGCTCCGGACGGGTGGGTGACGATCGACGTGAAGGCGTCGGCGCTGAACCACCACGACCTGTGGTCGCTGAAGGGTGTCGGGCTGGCCGAGAAGAGCCTGCCGATGATCCTCGGCTGCGACGCCGCGGGCGTCGACCAGGACGGCAACGAGGTCGTCGTGCACGCGGTGATCTCGGACCCGGCGTGGAAGGGTGACGAGACGCTCGACCCGAAGCGCTCGCTGCTGAGCGAGCGGCACCAGGGGACCCTTGCCGAGAAGGTCGTCGTACCGGCGCACAACGTCGTACCGAAGCCGGCCGGGCTGAGCTTCGAGCAGGCTGCGTGCCTGCCGACGGCGTGGCTCACGGCGTACCGGATGCTGTTCACGCAGTCCGGGCTGAAGCCGGGCGACACCGTGCTCGTGCAGGGCGCCGGCGGCGGCGTCGCGACCTCGCTGATCACGCTGGCGCGCGCGGCCGGGATCCGGGTCTGGGCGACCAGCCGAGACGAGGGTAAGCGGGCCAAGGCACTGGAGATCGGCGCGCACGATGTGTTCGAGTCGGGCGCGCGGTTGCCCGAGCGCGTGGACGCGGTGATGGAGACCGTCGGCGAGGCGACCTGGTCGCACTCGCTGAAGTCGCTGAAGCAGGGCGGCACGGTGGTGATCTCCGGCGCGACCTCCGGCCAGGCGCCGAAGTCGGCCGAGCTGAACCGGATCTTCTTCCTCCAGCTGCGGATCCAGGGCTCGACGATGGGCACCCGGCAGGAGCTGGCCGAATTGGTCCAGTTCATGGCGAACGCCGGCATCTCGCCGCACATCGACACCACGCTGCCGCTGTCCGACGCCCGCACGGGCTTCGCGAAGATGAACGACGGCGACGTCTTCGGCAAGATCGTCTTCACGGTCTAGATGAACCCCGGAACGTCCGAAGAACCGAGCGCCGGACCCGCAACGTCCGAAGAACCGAGCGCCACAGCCTCGGCTTCTTCGGACATCACGATCCGACGGGCGACGGTTGACGACGCCGAGGCCGGCGCCTGGTGTCACCTGCTGTGCTGGCAGGAGGCGTACGACGGCCTGCTGGAGCCGCAGCGGCTGAAGGAGAAGACCGACCCAGCCGGTATCGGCCGCCGGACCGAGCGCTGGGCCGGCGCGATCGAGGCCGGCGTGGTCCGCTGGCTCGCGTTCAACCCGGGGCAGGGCGTACCGATTCAGGACCGCGTGATCGGATTCTCGTCACCCGGCCCCGGACGCGACGACGATGCGCCGACGCCGCTGGAGCTGTACTCCGTCTACGCCCGGCAGGCCTGGTGGGGGAGTGGCCTCGGCCAACGCCTGCTGGACGTCGCGATCGGGAAGGAAGCAGCCAGCCTCTGGCTGCTCGAGGGCAACGACCGCGCGCTCGCCTTCTACCGGCGTAACGGGTTCGTCGAGGACGGCGCCCGGGTGGACGAGGAGTTCTTCGGCGTACCGGAGATCCGGATGGTCCGCGCCGCGCAGTAGCTCTTGCGGAACGAGACATCACTCATGTTACATTGAGGATGTATCGATTCCCGGAGGTGCGTCATGCACGGCACGGACGAAACCGCACAACGCCTGCTCGCCTCGGCAGCACAGCTGTCCCGCGACCCGGAGACCGAGATCGACTGGGACGCCCCCGTCGGCGACGGCTACGGCCTGAGTCCCGAGTGGAGCACGCTCTACGGCACGCCGTACTGGGACGAGCTGACCGAGCCGCAGCGCCGCGAGCTGACCAAGCACGAGGCCGCGTCGGTCGCCTCGACCGGGATCTGGTTCGAGCTGATCCTGCAGCAGATGATCCTGCGCGACGTGTACGACGAGAGCCCGGCGAGCGCGGAGTTCCAGTGGGCGCTGACCGAGATCGCCGACGAGTGCCGGCACTCGATCATGTTCGCCAAGGCTTCGGCCCGGCTGGTCGACGACCGGTACCGGCCGGGGCTGCTCGCGCGTGAGCTCGGCCGCGGCTTCAAGACCATCGCGACCGGTGCCACGGCGTACGCCGCGATCCTGGTCGCCGAAGAGGTGCTCGACGTCATGCAGCGCGACTGGATGCGCGACCGCCGCGTCGCGCCGCTGGTCCGTACGGTGAACCACATCCACGTCGTCGAGGAGTCGCGGCACATGGTGTTCGCCCGGGAGGAGACCCGGGACCGGATCGCCTCCGCCGGGCCGGTACGGCGCTGGGTCAGCGCGCTCGTGATCGCGCTCGCCGCGGACATGATCGTCAGCAGCATGGTCAGCCCGGCCGTCTACCGGAACGCGGGGCTTGATGTCGAGAAAGCTGTCCGCCTGGCCCGGCGCAACGAGCACCACCGCTCGCTGCTGCGGTCGAGCTGCGCGAACCTGATGGACTTCCTCGCCGAGGTCGGCCTGCTGACGCCGGCCGCGCGGCGGGTGTACCGGCGTACCGGGTTGCTCTGACATGCCCCGCGCCGGTTGTTGTCGCTCCACGGACGGGGGTGCTTCGGCGTGACGTACGCGATCAGCGGGGACTGCTGCTCGGACGCGAGCTGCGTCGCGGTGTGCCCGATGAACTGCATCCACCCGTCGCCGGGGGAGCCGGGCTTCGGGACGACCGACGGGCTGTTCATCGATCCGCGGACGTGCATCGACTGCGGTGCGTGCGCCGACATCTGCCCGGTGGATGCGGCGAAGCCGGCTGATCGGTCGGCTGCGGTCGACGTGCAGCTGAACGCGTCGTACTACAAGGAGCGGCCGCTGCTCGACGGGCTGGACCTGGACACCTGGGAGGCGCCGCGCTTCGATCGTTGGTCGGACGGGCCGCGGCGGGTCGCTGTCGTGGGGGCCGGTCCGGCCGGGATGTACGCGACGCGGGAGCTGCTACAGCGCAGTACGGCTGAGATCACGCTCTTCGACCGGCTCCCGGTCGTCGGCGGTCTGGCTCGGTACGGCGTCGCGCCCGATCATCCGCTGACCAAGCAGATCGTCGAGACCTTCGAGCGGATCGTCGAGCACCCGCGCGTCCGCTGGCGGCCGAGCACGTCGGTGAGTGTTGTCGAGCTCGAGGGCCAGTACGACGCGGTGGTGCACGCGTCAGGTGCGTATGAAAGCCGCCGGCTGGGGATCCCCAGCGAGGTGACCGCCGACGAGGTCGTTGCCTGGTACAACGAGCGGCCCGGCGCCCGGCGGCCCGAGCTGAAAGGACCGCGGGCAGTTGTCGTCGGCAACGGAAACGTCGCCCTCGACCTCGCCCGCCTGCTCATCGCGCCGGCCTTCCAAGTACCGGCCACCGACAAGAGCAGCAGTCGCCTGCTCGCGGACGACCGTTCTTCTCAAGTACCGACCACCGACATCACTGAGGTTGTCGTCCTGGGTCGTCGCGGTCCAGAGGCTGCTGCTTATACCGCTTCGGCGTACCGGGAAGTCGAGCACACCAAGGGCATCACCTTCCGCTACAACACCACGCCCGTCGCCTGGGACGGTCGCGTGCTGACCACCGCCGACGGCGACACCATCGCGGCGGACACCCTGATCACGGCGATCGGCTTCACCGGCCGCCCGATCCCCGGCCTGCCCTTCGACGAGCTCCGCGGCGTCGTGCCGAACGAGAACGGCGCCGTCATCGGCAAGCCCGGCCACTTCGTCACCGGCTGGATCAAACGCGGCGCCCAGGGCGGGATCGGCGTCAACAAGGCGTGCGCCCAGGAGACCGTCCGCACGCTGCTCGCGGAAGCGCCGGTGTCAGCGGCACTGATGTGACACCGGTTGGCTTGTGACGTTTCATGCCGGAAACATGGGCGTCGCACCGGGGCAACGACTCAGGCTCAAGCTGGTGGTGGCGCGGGAAACCCCCGCACCCTCGATCCGCCCGATCGAACGACGAGCAGGAGTGCCCATGAGGCCGACCTTGACGGTGATCGCCGACCCCGCCGACCGCTGGATGTCGAAGGCCGCGTGCGTCGGCATGTCACCGGCGTACGACGAGACCGCGACCCAGTGGGAGCAGCGCAAGGCGCAGGCGATCTGCCTGACCGCGTGCCCGGTGCTGGAGGAGTGCCGCGCGTGGGCCCGGCGGACCAAGTTCACCGGCACGGCCGCGGGGGAGAAGTTCCTGGACGGCCGCCGGCGGGGACGCCCCGGCCCGACCGAGCGCCGTCGTCCGGCGGTCACGGTCGAGGAGCAGCAGGCCAGCTGAGCAGCAACGGACGAAGGGCCCGCGGACAGCATGCCGCGGGCCCTTTCCGTTGGATGGGGTCAGACGCCGACCAGTTCGCGGTCGTCGTCCTTCTTCTTCGTCCGCCGGAACGGCCCGGTGAGCGTGGGGATGATCTCGTGCCGGTGGTACACGAACGCGGCGATCGCCAGTACGGCGTACACGGCGGAGATCACGTACCGCCCGGTCTGACCCGGTACGGCGAACTGCACCGCGAACAGCCCCAGCAGCGTCCAGGCGGCCCAGCGCGGGAAGCGCAGCGCCAGCAGGATCGCGATGCCGAGCATCGTCTGCGTCGCGGTCAGCAGGAACTCCTCGACCTGGCGCCCGTCCAGCTGCAGCGCGGGCCCGCCGCCGCCGATGCCGTACGCGATCGGGAGGCTGCCGATCAGCAGGGTCCACTGGTTCACCTTCGCGGAGATCAGCAGGCCGATCGCGGCCGCGCCCTTGCCGCGCCAGGCGAACAGCAGCGCGACGATGAACTCCGGCGCCTCGGACGCCAGCGGCGCCAGCCACTGGACCAGCAGGAACTGGTCGATGCCCAGCGCGTGCCCGCCCTCGACCAGCGAGTCGGCGAACGGCTCGGCCGAGAACAGGATGATCGCGGCGGCTGCGGCGAACATCGCGATCACGGTGATCCGGCGCTGCACCTTCGGCAGGCCGCCGATCCGCGCGGCCGGGCCGACCAGGTCGGGCTCGTCGCCGTGCTCGCTGGCCGCGGCGCGCCACAGGTAGTAGGCGAAGAAGGCCAGCAGTGCGATGCCGAGCAGCAGGTGGATCTGGCCGGTCAGCGGGATGATGAAGGCGACGATGCCGGCGATCAGCAGGAAGCCCAGCTCGCGCTTGTAGCCCGAGTCGAGGACCAGCGCCTTGACCGTGCGGCCGCTGCGCTTGCTGGCGACGTACAGGCTGAGCAGTACGACGCTGGACCAGCCGAGGCCGAGCAGCAGGCGGTTGGAGCCGGTCATGTTGGCCGCGGCGTACTGGACGTACTCCGGGTTGCTGCCGGCGGTGTGGGCGAAGTAGAGGTCGACCGCGTACTCCGGGAGGACGGCGATCACGGCGAGCAGGGCGATCGCCAGCCCGCCGGAGATGTCCATCTCCGCGGCCTCGGCGGCCCAGGCCAGGACGAACGACGCGGCGACGACACCGAGGCCGAAGACCAGGATGCCGAGCGGGGCGAACGGGTGTGTGCCGGTGAGCCGCAGGACCACCGCAGGGATCGCCACGGCGAGGAGGAGCAGCACGGGGCGGAGAGCTCTTGCCATGCCTCCAGGCTGCCACCATTTCGATACTTTCGCAATTGCGAAAGTGTGAGACCGTGCTCACCCTCGGCCTGCCGTCTCCCCAGGACCCGCTCGACCGGTCACAATGACCGCGAGATGACGACCTTCCCCGAACCGACGAAGGCGCAGCTGGAATCCGCCGCCGGCACCTTCGCGATGCTGTCCGCCCCCGTGCGGCTGCATCTGGTCTCGCTGGCGGCCCAGGGCGAGTACGACGTGGGCACGCTGGCCGACCGCGTCGGAGTCAGCATCGCCACCGCCAGCCAGCACCTCGGCAAACTCCGCCTGGCCGGCATCATCACCGCCCGCCGCGAGGGCCGACGGCACATCTACACCGTCGACGACCCCCACGTCCTCAACCTGGTCGACCAGATCTTCGAACACATCGCCCCCGACGGCTCCCTGGCCCCCGACCCACCCCTCCGCAAACGCCCACCCCACGCAGAACCCGCGGACTAACCCCAACCGTCAGCAGCCCCGGCGGCGCGGGCGAGAACGGGGAGGGGGAGGAAGCCGCGCCCCTCCGCCTGCGCTCCGCGCGGCTCAGATCCCCGCCCCCGGCACCGCTCCGCGCCCGGCACGGAGGCTTGGGGCATGTGCTTGTGGTCCACAGGGTGGATTGTGGGAATAGCAGGCTGGGGCGGGTCGTTGACTCTCGCTGGCGACAGTGACGTCGCGCCCTGTTCGCACGCCGATCACGAGGAACTCATGGCGATCTCCGATCCTCCGACGACGTCCGCTGCCACGCATTCGCCGGTCACCGACAGCCCGGTTCACCCGATCGGCCGGATCCGGCTGGTGCTGACGCTCGGCTTCATCGTCGCGCTCGGCCCGCTGACCATCGACCTGTACCTGCCGGCGCTGCCAACCATCACCACGGACCTCGCCGCCTCCGAGACGGCGATCCAGTTCACCCTGACCGGCACCTTCGCGGGTCTCGCCCTCGGCCAGTTGCTGGTGGGTCCGCTCTCCGACACCACCGGCCGCCGACTGCCGTTGATCGCCGGAGCGGGGCTGCACGTGCTGGCCTCCGTCCTCTGCGCGATCTCTCCGAACGTCGAGACGCTGTCGGTCTTCCGGACCCTGCAGGGCGTGGGTGCTGCCGCTGGGTCCGTCGTCGCCTTGGCGATCGTCAGAGACCTGTACGTCGGCCGCGCGGCGGCAACCCTGCTGTCGAGGCTGATGCTCGTCATCGGCGTCGCGCCGGTGTTCGCTCCCACCGTCGGCGGCGCCCTGCTGGTGGTGCTGCCGTGGCAGGGGCTGTTCGTCGTACTGGCCGTGCTCGGCGTCCTGCTGATGGCTCTGGTGGCGCTGACGCTGCCGGAGACCCTGCCGCCTGCGAGCCGCCGGCCGTTCGGGCTGGTGCAGATCGCTCGCACGGCCGGACAGCTGGTCCGCGACCGGGTCTTCGTCGGGCTCACCCTCGTCGCCGGGCTGGCGATGACCGGCGTGTTCGGGTACGTCGCGGGAGCGTCGTTCGTGTTCCAGGAGCAGTTCGGCGTGAGCAGCCAGACCTTCGGACTGCTGTTCGGTGTGGGCGGCGTGGTGCTGATCGCGGCGACCCAGCTCAACCCGCTGCTGCTGAAGCGATGGGAGCCCGAGCAGGTGCTCACCGCGGGCGCGGTCCTCGCCGCCCTCGCAGGGGTCGCTCTGCTGTTGACCGCGACCCTGAGCCTGGGCGGCCTGGTCGGCATCCTCGTCCCAGTCTGGGCGGCGCTCTTCGCCGCCAGCCTGGCCCTTCCGAACGCGCCGGCGCTGGCGCTGTCGCGCCACGGCGAGGCAGCGGGTACGGCGGCGGCCTTGCTGGGCGCTGTCCAGTTCGGTATCGGCGCGGTCGCCGCACCGCTGGTCGGCGCCCTCGGCACCGACGCGGTCGCGATGGCCGTGGTGATGTCCGCCGGCTTGGCCCTCTCCCTGGTCACCCTGCTCGCCGTGGTCAGGCCCTGGCAGCGTGAGTTCCAGCCGGAGGTGGCGAGCCAGCCGGTCGTGGTCGTCCACTGAGCAGGCGGACGACCTAAAGGATGTGCCGCAGGTACTGCTCCGGGTGCTTCAGGTAGGCACGCCAGTTCTGGACCAGCTCCAGGTCGTTCCAGGCCGACTCGCGGATGCCCCAGTCGCCGACCTCGAGGATCGTCGCGCCGGGCAGCGCGGCGATCACGGGGGAGTGGGTCGCGCAGAGTACCTGGGACCTGCTGTCGGCGAGCTGCTTCAGGACGCCGACCACCGCGAGACTGGAGGAGAAGGAGAGCGCCGACTCGGGCTCGTCCAGGCAGTAGAAGCCGCGGCGGGTGAAGCGGTCCTCGATCAGCGACAGGAAACTCTCGCCGTGGCTCAACTCGTGGAACACCGGTTCCGGGCGCTGGCCCGGGTTCTGCTCCAGGTACGTGTAGAAGTTGTGCATCGTCTCCGCGCGCAGGAAGAAACCGGCTTTCGGCGCGCCGGCACCCCGCGTCAGCACAAGGTCGTCGGACAGCGATGACTCGGTGGCCCGCGTGGTCAGCCGCGCGCCGGTCGACCCACCCTCCGGTGACATCCCGAAGGCGACCGCCACAGCCTCCACCAGCGTCGACTTGCCCGCGCCGTTCTCCCCGACCAGGAACGTGACCCCAGGCCCGAGGTCCAGCCCGTCCGTCAGCAGCTGCCGGACCGCGGGGATCGTGTGCGGCCAGGCCCCGGACGGCGAAATGCCCTCCGCCGCGGCCACCCGTCGTACGGGGTGATCGGCGAAGGGCATTCGCTCACACTACAAAAGCGACAGCTCAGTCGTCCTCGTCGTCGAGGCGGGCCAGCCAGGTGGCGAACCGCTCGATCGGCGTCTCGAACTCGGGGTTCAGATCGACGAACTCACGCAGCCGTTCGGCCACCCAGGCCAGCGAGACATCCTCCTCGCCACGCCGGCCCTCGAGCTCCTCGATCCCTCGGTCGGTGAAGTACACGTCAGCTGAACGCCTGCTTCAGCAGCGTCTGCTGCTCGGCGGTGTGCGCGCCCATCGAGCCCACCGACGTCGCCGACATGGCCGGCCGGGACACCCGGTAGAACGGCTTGCCGCCCAGGTGCTCGGTCAGGTTCAGCGCCATGAACGGCCACGGACCCTGGTTGGCCGGCTCGTCCTGCACCCAGCGGACCTCGGTCGCGTTCGGGTACTTCGCGAGCTCCGCCTTGATCTCCTCGGCCGGCAGCGGGTAGAGCTGCTCGACCCGGATCACCGCGGTGCTGATCTTGTCGGTCTCGGTCTTCTTCCGCTCCGCGAACAGGTCGTACGCGATCCGGCCGGACGACAGGATGACCCGCTCGACGGTCGCCGCGGTGGCCTCGGCCTCCGCGTCGCCGAGGATCGGCCGGAACGTGCCGCTGGTCAGCTCCTCGGGCTGCGACACCGCTTCCTTACGCCGCAGCAGCTGCTTCGGCGTGAAGACGATCAGCGGGTTGTGCTCCTCGCCGAGGGTGTGGCGACGCAGCAGGTGGAAGTACGACGCGGGCGTCGACGGCTGCGCGACCGTCATCGCGTTCTCGGCGCACAGCGCCATGAACCGCTCGATCCGGGCCGACGAGTGGTCCGGGCCCTGGCCCTCGTAGCCGTGCGGCAGCAGCAGCACGACACCGGACTTCTGGCCCCACTTCGCCTCACCGGCCGAGATGTACTCGTCGATGATCGACTGGGCGCCGTTCACGAAGTCACCGAACTGCGCTTCCCACAGGGTCAGCGCGTCCGGCCGGGCCACCGAGTAGCCGTACTCGAAGCCGAGTGCGGCGTACTCGCTGAGCAGCGAGTCGTAGACGTAGAAGTTCGCCTGGTCCTCGTCGAGGTTCTGCAGCGGGACGTGGTCCTGACCGTTGACCCGGTCGATGACCGCCGCGAACCGCTGCACGAACGTGCCGCGACGGCTGTCCTGACCGGCGAGCCGGACCGGGCGACCGGCCAGCAGCAGCGAACCGAACGCCGTCATCTCCGCGCTGGCCCAGTCGACCGGGCCCTGCGTGATCGCGGCGGCGCGACGCTGCAGCTGCGGCATCACCTTCGGGTGAGCCGTGAAGCCCTCCGGCAGCGTGGTGTACGCGTCGGCGATCTTCTTCAGCACCTCCGGCGTGGTCGCGGTCGCGTCCGGGCCCTCCGGCTTGTCCGGGTAGACCGGGACGGTGACGTACGGCGCCGGGGTGTCCGGCTGGCTCTTCGCCTCGCGGACCTCGGTGAACACGCGCTCCAGCCGCTGCTGGAAGTCGCGCATCGCCTGCTCGGCCTCTTCGACGGTGATGTCGCCACGGCCGATCAGGGCCTCGGTGTAGAGCTTGCGCACCGAGCGCTTCTGCTCGATCAGGTCGTACATCAGCGGCTGGGTGAACGACGGGTCGTCGCCCTCGTTGTGACCGCGGCGGCGGTAGCAGACGAGGTCGATGACGACGTCCTTGTTGAACGCCTGGCGGTACTCGAAGGCCAGGTCGGCCACGCGGACACAGGCCTCGGGGTCGTCGCCGTTCACGTGGAAGATCGGCGCCTGGACCATCCGCGCGACGTCGGTGCAGTACATCGACGAGCGCGACGAGGCCGGCGAGGTGGTGAACCCGACCTGGTTGTTGACGATCACGTGGATCGTGCCGCCGGTGCGGTACCCGCGCAGCTGCGACAGGTTCAGCGTCTCGGCCACGACACCCTGGCCCGCGAAGGCCGCGTCACCGTGGACGAGGACCGGCAGCACCGGGAACGCGGCGCCCTGGTCGAGGATGTCCTGCTTGGCCCGGACGATGCCCTCGAGCACCGGGTCGACGGTCTCCAGGTGCGACGGATTGGCCGCGACCGACACCTTGATCTTGTCGCCGAACTCCGAGACGAACTCGCCCTCGGCGCCCAGGTGGTACTTGACGTCACCGGAGCCCTGGACCGTGCGCGGGTCGATGTTGCCGTCGAACTCGCGGAAGATCTGGCCGTACGACTTGCCGACGATGTTCGCGAGCACGTTCAGCCGGCCGCGGTGCGCCATGCCGATCACGACCTCGTCGAGCCCGGCGCCGGCGGCCTCCTCGCAGATCTCGTCGAGCAGCGGGATGGTCGTCTCGCCACCCTCCAGCGAGAACCGCTTCTGGCCGACGTACTTGGTCTGCAGGAAGGTCTCGAACGCCTCGGCCTCGTTCAGCTTGGCCAGGATCCGGAGCTGCTCCTCGCGCGGCGGCTTGGTGTGCGGCCGCTCGATCCGCTCCTGCAGCCACTTGCGCTGCTCGGGGTCCTGGATGTGCATGTACTCGATACCGGTGGTGCGGCAGTACGAGTCGCGCAGGATGCCGAGGATCTCGCGCAGCTTCATGAACCGGCGGTCGGTCGCGGCACCGAACGAGCCGGTGGCGAACTCGCGGTCCAGGTCCCACAGCGTCAGGCCGTGGGTCGCGACGTCGAGGTCGGGGTGGCTGCGCTGCTTGTACTCCAGCGGGTCGGTGTCGGCCATGATGTGGCCGCGCACGCGGTAGGCGTGGATCAGCTCGAGGATCCGGGCCTGCTTGCTGATGTCCTCCTCGTGGCTGTGCGGGAGGTCGGCGGCCCAGCGGATCGGCTCGTACGGGATCCGCAGGCTCTGGAAGATCTCGTCGTAGAAGCCCTCGGCGCCCAGCAGCAGCTGGTGCAGGCGGCGCAGGAACTCGCCCGACTGCGCGCCCTGGATGATCCGGTGGTCGTACGTCGAGGTCAGCGTCATGACCTTGCTGACCGCGAGCTTGGCCATCGTCTCCTCGGCCGCACCCTGGTACTCGGTCGGGTAGTCCATCGCGCCGACGCCGATGATGCAGCCCTGGCCGCTCATCAGCCGCGGCACCGAGTGCTGCGTGCCGATCGTGCCGGGGTTCGTGAGGCTGATCGTGGTGCCCTGGAAGTCCGGCAGCGCGAGCTTGTTGTCGCGGGCCCGGCGGACGATGTCCTCGTAGGCCATCCAGAACTCGGCGAACGTCATCGACTCGGTCGCCTTGATCGACGGCACCAGCAGCTGGCGGGTGCCGTCCGGCTTCTGCATGTCGATGGCCAGGCCGAGGTTGATGTGCTCGGGCTGGACCAGCGTCGGCTTGCCCTCGGTCTCGTCGTACGACGCGTTCATCTCCGGCAGCGTCTTGAGCGCCTTGACCAGCGCCCAGCCGACCAGGTGGGTGAACGAGATCTTGCCACCGCGAGCGCGCTTGAGGTGGTTGTTGATGACGATCCGGTTGTCGATCAGCAGCTTGACCGGCACCTGGCGGACGCTGGTCGCCGTCGGGACCTGGAGGCTGATCTCCATGTTCTGGGCGGTCCGGGCCGGGGCACCCCGCAGGATCCTGCGCTCCGCGTCCGTGCTGGTCGCGGGAGCGGGCTTGGGCTGCGCTGTGGGCGGTTGGTTCACCGTTCCTCCGGTCGGGGCGCCGCTCGCCGCGGGCGCGGTCTGCTGCTGGGCCGCTGCTGCGGGCTTCGTCTGGGCTGGCTGGGTCGCGCTCGGGGTCTGGCTCGCCGTCGTCGCGGGAGCGGCCGGGGCCGGCGTCGTCGCGGCGGCCTGGGCGGCCGGCTTGCTCGCGGCGGGCGCGGTCGCCGCCGTACCGCGGCCGGCGGCTTCGGGGGTCTTGTTGTCGGACACCGCATCAGGTCGGGGAGCGTCGGACGGGGCGGTGTTCACCGGCTTCGCGTCACCCGGGCTGTAATCCTTGAAGAAGTTCGACCAGGCGGGGTCCACGGACTTGGGATCCTGCTGGTACTTCTCGTACATCTCGTCGACCAGCCATTCGTTCGCTCCGAAGGCTGCAAGGGGATTTGTGTCTGATGGCTCGGTGGCCACTGGGCAGTTCGCCTCTTCCGATTGCGGGTCCGGTACCACTGTTATGACTACGGGAGTTATGGGGCTGCTCCCGAGGCAAGGCTAATAGCACCGGCAACCGATCTACAGCCCGGGACCACCGGACCAGTGTGTCGAGTGGTTCCGCCGCCGTGGGTTGATCGTTCGAGCCCTGGAACACCTGTGTTTCGGATGTTTCAGCGTTGTTGCCCGTGGCCACGCCGTTCGTCCTGCTTTCACGGGTCGGCCGGACTGCGGGACGCGTTGCAGAGGTGGGGTTCCGAGGCTGAAACGCGGCCTTTCCGGAGTGCCCGCTACGCCTGGGTGCCCACTGTATGCAACTGCGCGTTTGCCCGGGGTGATGACCGAGCGTGCGCAAAAGTGTGGCCAACGTCACGCAGCGGATCAGTCCAGTTCTCACCGATTGGCCAGCCGCCGGACCAGCTTCAGCCCGGACCAGGTGACGTCGACCGCGCACACCTTCACGTCCACGACGCCGAGCGGCAGCGCCAGCTCGCGAACGCCGTTCTCGTCGAGGTCCGTCGGTACGCCGGACGACCGCTTCGGCCAGGCGACCCAGATCATCCCGTTCGTGGTGGTCCTGGCCAGGAGCTGGGGGAGCCGTTGGGCCAGTCGTCGGCGATCCGGGCAGAAGGTCAGGGTGACGTCCAGCTCGGTGCGGCCCGGCCGGGTCAGCGGGGTGAGGCCGTCCGGGAGGCCCTCGATCACGAAGCCGTCCGGTGCGCGGTCCAGCAGCACGACGTACCCGGGCTTGATCCCGAGCTTCCCGGCCAGCGGCTTGCCGGAGTATCCGGTACTCGTCACCACAACTCGATGGTAGGTGCGGGTGGAGGCGGTGGTGCGGCGGCATACTGATCCGATGGCGCTGACGGATGAGGCGATCGTCAAGATCAAGGAGATGATCACCTCCGGCGAGCTGGGCCCGGGGGACCGGCTGCCCAAGGAGGCGGATCTGGCCGCCCGGCTGGGCCTGTCGCGGAACTCGCTGCGCGAGGCGGTCAAGGCGCTGACGCTGGTCAACGTGCTCGACGTCCGGCACGGCGACGGCACGTACGTGACCAGCCTGACGTCGGCGCACCTGCTCGACGCGCTCAGCTTCATGGTCGACCTGCACCGCGACGACTCGGTCCTGCAGTTCTTCGAGGTACGCCGTCTGCTCGAGCCCGGCGTCGCCGCGTTGGCGGCGTCCCGGATCTCGGCCGAGCAACTCGCCAACCTGCGCCTCCTCACCAGCGACCTGTCACCGTCCGCCGACGTCGATGCGCTGGTGGAGAACGACCTGCGCTTCCACCGCGGCATCGCCGAAGCCACCGGCAACGCCGTCGTCTGCTCGCTGCTCGACGGCGTCTCCGGCGCCACCCAACGCGCCCGCATCTGGCGCGGCGTCACCCAGGCCGGCGCCGTCGAACGCACCCTCGCCGAACACACCGCCATCCTCGACGCCCTCGACCAACGCGACGCCGAGGCGGCCCGAGCCTGGATGACCGCCCACATAGCCGGCGTCGAGTCCTGGCTCCGCAAAGCGCCGTAGCTCCCCGGGCCTGCGGGCTCCCGCCCTGACCGTCCCGGCCTGGCCCCCTGCCGCCCCCGCCTTGCGCCACCCGGCTCCGGCCTGCCCCCTACCCCCCCCGCCCTGCCTCGGCCCCTCGGCCCGGCCCCTCGGCCCCAGCAGCCCGCCCCCGGCTCCTCCGCCTTTAAGTCGTTGCCGGGGTGGCGTGTGCGTCGCTAGCCTGGTGACGTCCTTGTTGTCCATGTCAGGGGTGCGGGTTGAACTACTGAGGTCTCTCTTCAGCAGCGGTTGATCGCCACCGGTCGGTGGGCGGTCTCGTTCGAGATCTCGGAGTACACCCTGATGACTGTCTCTTTGACGTGCAACGACCTCTTTTTCGCCTGGCCCGACGGTGACGTGCTGTTCGACGGCCTGTCCTTCGCCGCCGGACCGGCGCGCTCGGGACTCGTCGGCCGCAACGGCGCCGGCAAGTCGACGCTGCTGCGGCTGATCGCCGGACGGCTGACACCGCAGCGCGGCGCGATCCGCGTCAGCGGCGAGCTCGCCTACCTGCCCCAGGACCTCACCCTCGACACCTCCCTACGCGTCGACGCGGCCCTCGGCATCGCCGACGTCCGTACGGCGATCAGCGCGATCGAGTCCGGCGACGCGACCGAGGCGAACTTCGCCCGCGTCGGCGACGACTGGGACGTCGAGGAACGCGCCGAGGCGCTGCTCGGCAAGCTCGGCCTCGGCGCGATCACCCTCGACCGGTCGGTCGGCGAACTGTCCGGCGGCGAGACGATCCTGCTCGGCCTGGCCGCCGAACTCATCCGCCGCCCCGACGTCCTGCTGCTCGACGAACCCACCAACAACCTCGACCTGCGCGCCCGCAGACACCTGTACGACGCGGTGGAGGCGTTCCGCGGCGCGCTGCTCGTGGTCAGCCACGACCGCGAGCTGCTCGACCGCGTCGACCAGATCGGCGAGCTGCGCAAGGGCGACCTGACCTGGTACGGCGGCAACCTCACGGCGTACGAGGAAGCCGTCGCCGTCGAGCAGGACGCGGCCGAACGGATGATGCGCGTGGCCGAGTCCGACGTGAAGCGACAGAAGCGCGAACTGATCGAGGCGCGGACGAAGATCGAACGCCGCCAGGCGGGTGGCCGACGCGCCTTCGAAGGCGGCAGCGTCTCGAAGATGGCCGCGGGCGCGATGAAACGCTCGTCGCAGGTCTCCGCCGGCAAGCATCTCGGCATGCACAGCGAACGCCTCGAGGCGGCGCAGGACGCGCTGGCCGAGGCCGAGGAGAAGATCCACGACGACGACCACATCCGGGTGGATCTGCCGGCCACCGCGATCCCCAACGGCCGCGTCGCGTTGCGCCTGCAGGACCTGGAGCTCCGCACCGGCGTGATCGCGAACCTGGAGATCCGAGGCCCCGAACGCATCGCCCTCACCGGCCCGAACGGTGCCGGCAAGTCCACCCTGCTCCACGCGATCACCGGCCAGGGCCTGCCCCTGGTCCCCGCGCGCCTCCTACCCCAACGCCTCGACCTGCTGACCGATCACCTCTCCATCGCCGAGAACCTCGCGATCCTTGCCCCCGGCACCGACAACAACGACCGCCGGGCCCGCCTCGCCCGCTTCCTCTTCCGAGGCCGCTCCGCCGACCAGCCCGTCAGCACCCTCTCCGGCGGAGAACGCTTCCGAGCCACCCTCGCGGCCCTCCTCCTGGCCGAGCCCCCACCCCAACTGCTCATGCTCGACGAGCCCACCAACAACCTGGACCTCGCCAGCATCACCCAACTCCGAACAGCCCTGGCGTCCTACCAAGGCGCCCTCCTGATAGCCAGCCACGACCTCCCCTTCCTGAGAGACCTAGGCATCACCCGCTGGCTCTCCATGGAAGGCAACCACCTCCAAGAGATCGACCCCCTCTAACCATGCGCAGAGCCGGCAGCCTCCGCTGCATCCGCAAAGACCCCGCCCTCCAACCACCCCGTGAGAGGACGAGAACCTCACCCGACCACCACCGCGGCACCTCGTGGCCGGTGGTCGCCCACCCGCCCGACCCCCGCTACTCCCACCGAGGCAACCGCTGACCATGAGAGCTAGGGGAGTGGGTCCCCGTTGTGCCTGAACAGGACCCACTCCAGCTCACTCGCCGTCAGATCGAACTCGGCTGACCACGCGTGCATCGCCTCGACGTACGCGCGATATCTCCAGGCCCGCGACTTCACCCCCGCGAGGGTCTCGGTGCTGACATCGAGCGTGTCGTTGAGTGTCCTGAACACCCTTCGGTCAAGGATCAGCGGCTGCCAGTCGCGCTCCTCGACGTAGCCGGCGAAGGTGAACCACTTGGTGAAGAACGCACGCCCAACTCGGTGCAGCCGCCACGCGTCGTAGATCTCCACCAGGTCGGTCGAGTCCGCGGCGTCTCGGAGGGCTCTCGCCGTCCTGCTGAGCATCTTGTGAGCTTTGGCAGGATCGGCGAGTGCCAGCCGGGTGTTGTAGATCGTCCGACTGCCCGTGCCACCGCCCCAAGCCATCACCAGCACGAAGGTCTGGAGGACGCTGAGCTCGTCCTCCAGATCCATCCCCTCGCACGCCAGCAGCAGGTGGTGTCGGTCCACCGTTCGTCTGCCGCGGTCTGTTGGCTCGGTGTGCTCGCCGTGGAGAACGCTCAAGTAGCTGTTCGTGCCGTCTGACCAGTCCTTCGCCCACGAAGTGGGCGAGTACGTGACGGGGCGTTGCTCGCGCTTCTCGTATTGCTTGACCAACGGTTCGAGCCCCGGCGGGAGATCTGTTGTCATCCGTGGAACCTATGCCGACTGGCGCCACCTGTCTGTAGGCCAGCCAGGCACCCTGGCCCTCTGTCCTTCTACGCTTTGGGGACCGGTTACTGGGGCCGGGTTACGGGTGGAGGAGCCGCGTTGTCTGGTCAGCAGTGGGGGCCTCCTGGGCAGTACCCGCCGAACCAAGGGCAGCAGGGGCCGTACAACCAGGGGCCACCGCCTCAGGGGCAGTATCCGCCGCAGCAATACCCGCCTCAGGGGCCGCCGGCTGGGCAGTATCAGCAGGGTGGGCAGAACTACGGGCCGCCGCAGCAGGGGAGCTATGGGCCTCCGCCTGGGCAGTACGCGGGGCCGCAGCAGGGGCCCGGGTTCGGCTGGGGGCCGATGCCTACGCCGCCGAAGAAGCGGCGGGGCGCCGGGATCGTGGTGCTGGCTGTGGTGGGTGGGCTGGCAGTGCTGGGGGCTGTGGTCCTCGGTGTCGGGTTCACGCTCGCGGGGAAGGCTGACGACTCCTCGGCAACGCCGCCCGCGGCTCAGCCGACGTACGAGCCGACCATCGAGGACAGCCCGACGGTGCCCGAGGCAACTACTGAGGCGCCGACGACTCGACCGACGACCCAGCCGACGACGACGAAGCCCTCGCCCAAGCCGGCGCCGGTGCTGACGAACTGGCAGGTCGCGTCGGCGAACAAGCTGTACCGGACCGGCGCGCAGCCGTCCGTGGGGTGCCGGGAGTCGAGGGCCGGGCTCGGCAACCAGGCCAACTCCACGGCGTACTACCGCTCGCTCAAGGCCTGCCTGGATCGCGCGTGGCGGCGGCAGGTGGCGGCGGCGGGGCATCAGTTCCGTCCGCCGGGGCTGCTGACGATCGCCACCAACGGCAGCTCGCCCTGCGGTACGGCGATCGACGCGCTGGCGTTCTACTGCCCGACGAACCACACGATGTACATGAAGGCCGACCTGGACATCCAGTACTGGAAGCAGTCGCAGACGTTCAGCCGTGCGGTCGCCTCGCACGCGGCGGCCCACGAGTACGGGCACGCCGTGCAGGAGATGACCGGGATCCTGAGGGCGTCGCGACGGCTGGGCTACAACGCCGCGAGCCCGGCGCTCGAGCTGGAGATGCAGCGGCGCAAGGAGCTGCAGGCGTCCTGCTTCGGCAACCTGTTCCTCGGCGCCAACAAGGCCAGCTACGGCATCCGCGGCGCGCTGCGCACCCAGTGGCTGTACGTCGTCAACAACACCGGCGACCGGTCCGACACCGGCGCCCGCGACCACGGCAGCACCCGCAACCACGGCTTCTGGTCGCGCCGCGCGTTCGACCGCCCGAACCTTGCCCTGTGCAACACCTTCACGGCCCCGACGTCCCAGGTCAGCTGAGCTTCAGTACGCCGTACCGAAGCTCAGCCCGTACGACGTCACGCCGACGTCGGCGCGTCCTCGCGCAGCAGCCCAGCCGACTTCAGATCCGACCAAAAAGCAGCCGGCACCTCGACCCGCGAGAGCGCCGCGTTCGCGTGCACCTCGGCAGCCGACCGGCACCCGACAGCGATCCCCGCGACCGCCGGGTGGAACAGCGGGAACGCCAGCGCGGCCGACGGCAGCGTGATCCCGTGCGCCTCGCACACATCCGCCAGCCGGTTGGCTTTCTCGACCAGCGGCTGAGAAGCCGGCTCGTAGTTGAAGGTCGCGTCCGACGCCGGCCGCGGCTGCGCCATCAGCCCGGAGTTGAAGACGCCGACGGCAAGGACCTGCGTGTCGTTGTCGACGCACGCCGGCAGGATGTCGTCCAGCCCGTCGGGGTCGATCAGCGTGTACCGCCCGGCCAGCATGATCACGTCGACGTCGATCTCGCGTACGAACCGGGTCAGCATCGCGGACTGGTTCATCCCCGACCCGATCGCGCCGATCACGCCCTGCTCGCGCAGCTCGATCAGCGTCGGGAAGGCCGTCGCGACGGCCTCCTCGTAGTGGTCGTCCGGGTCGTGCACGAACACGATGTCGAGCCGATCGGTCCCGATCCGCCGCAGCGAGTCCTCGATGCTGCGCAGTACGCCGTCCCGGCTGAAGTCCCACCGGCGGCGCCGCGTCGACGTCACCGCGAAGCCCTCGCCGTCGGCGGCCGGAGAGTCCTCTTCGTAGATGATCCGGCCGACCTTGCTCGACAGCGTGTACTCGTCCCGCGGCTTGCCCGCGAGCCCGGCGCCGAGGCGTTCCTCGGCCAGCCCGAGCCCGTAGTGCGGCGCCGTGTCGTAGAACCGCCAGCCCTCCTCCCACGCCGCCTCGACCGTCGCGACCGCGTCGGCGTCGGAGATCGGCGTGAACAGCCCGGCCAGGGGAGCGCCACCCAGACCGATCCGCAGGTCGGTGGGGAAGATCTTCACGAGCACGTCACCTTTCCGCCGAAGGACACAGCGAGCAAGACAGTACGCCGCTCAGCTGCGCGCCGCAGGCAGCCGCAGATTCTGCATGCCACCGTCCACAGCCAGCGCCGTACCGGTCGTCGAACCGGACAGCGGGCTCGCCAGATAAACGATCGCGTGCGCAACCTCGTCGGCCGAAACCAGCCGCCCCATCGGCTGCCGAGCCTCCAACGCCGCCCGCTCGGCCTCAGGATCCGAAGCCGAGTCCAGCAGCCGCCCGACCCACGGCGTGTCCGCCGTACCCGGGTTCACGCAGTTCACCCGCACACCCTCACGCACGTGGTCAGCAGCCATCGCCATCGTCAACGCCAGTACGGCGCCCTTGCTGGCGCTGTACACCGCCCGGTTCGGCAGCCCAGCAGTCGCGGCGATCGAGCACGTGTTGACGATCGCGGCCGCCGCCGAACGCCGCAGGTACGGCAGCACCGCCCGCGTCACCCGCGCGATCCCGACCACGTTCACGTCGAGGACCCGGTGCCACTCGTCGTCGTCGTTCACCGTGACGTTGCCCTGAGCACCGATCCCGGCGTTGTTCACCAGGATGTCGATCCCGCCGAGCCGCAGCGCCGCCGAGGCGACCGCGTCCCGTACGGACTGGTCGTCGGTGACGTCGGCCGCGATCCCGGTCAGCGGCGCGGGCACGTCCGGCTTGAGGTCGAAGACCACGACCTCGGCGCCACGCGCGGCCAGCTGGGTGGCGGCGGCCAGGCCGATGCCCGACGCGCCACCGGTCACCACGGCCTTGAGGCCGGCGAAATCCGTCACTTCGACTGCTCCTTCGATTCGGTCCAGACCTTGCCCGCGGGGAACCGGAAGTCGCGCAACGTGCCGGCCTCCATCTCCGCGCTGTACCCGGCCCGCGTCGGCGCGACGTAGTGCCCCGCCTCGATCACCACCGGGTCGAGAAAGTGTTCGTGCAGGTGGTCGACGTACTCGATCACCCGCTGGTCCGTACTACCACTGACCGCGACCAGGTCGAACATCGACAGGTGCTGGACCAGCTCGCACAGCCCGACCCCACCCGCGTGCGGACACACCGGTACGCCGAACTTCGCGGCCAGCAGCAGGATCGCGACGTTCTCGTTCACGCCCGCGACCCGGGCGGAGTCGATCTGCACGAAGTCCAGCGATCCGGCCTGCAGCAGCTGCTTGAACACGACCCGGTTCTGCACGTGCTCACCGGTGGCGACCCGGATCGGCGCGATCCCGCGCGCGATCGCGGCGTGCCCGAGGATGTCGTCGGGGCTGGTCGGCTCCTCGACCCACCACACGTCGTACGGCGCCAGCGCCTGCACCCACGCGATCGCGTCGGCGACGTCCCAGCGCTGGTTGGCGTCGATCGCGATCCGGATGTCCGGGCCGACGGCCTCGCGGGCCAGCCGCATCCGGCGGATGTCGTCGTCGAGGTTCGCGCCGACCTTCAGCTTGATCTGGGTGAACCCGTCGGCCACCGCTTCGCGGCAGAGCCGGACCAGCTTCTCGTCGTCGTACCCGAGCCAGCCGGGCGTCGTCGTGTACGCCGGGTAGCCGCGCTCGCGCAGCTGCTGCTCGCGCTCGGCGCGGCCAGGCTCGGCCTTGCGAAGGATCTCCAGCGCCTCGTCGCGGGTGAGCGCGTCGGTCAGGTAGCGGAAGTCGACCAGGTCGACGATCTGCTCGGGCGTCAGGTCAGCCAGCAGCTTCCAGAGCGGGACGCCGGCGCGCTTGGCGGCCAGGTCCCAGACCGCGTTGACGACCGCGCCGATCGCCATGTGCATGACGCCCTTCTCCGGGCCCAGCCAGCGCAGCTGCGAGTCGTGCACGAGCGACTTCCAGAACCCGCCGAGGTCGTTCAGCGTCGCGTCGACGTCGAGCCCGACGAGGTGGTCGCGCAGCGCCTCGATCGCCGCGGTCTGCACGTCGTTGCCGCGGCCGATCGTGAACGCGAAGCCGTGGCCCTCGAGCCCGTCGCCGGCGTCGGTGCGCACGATCAGGTACGCCGCGGAGTAGTCCGGATCGGTGTTCATCGCGTCGGAGCCGTCCAGGTCCCGCGAGGTGGGGAAGCGGACGTCGTACGTCTCGAACTCGGTGAAGCGCGGCATAGAGGACCCGTTCTTGGTGCGGAGGCGGAACGCAAAAGACTGCTTGTCAGAGATCCTATAGGATATGTGGCTCACTCGTCACGGGTTTCCCCGACGGCCTGGAACGCACCGGTTAGAGTCGGCGTCGTGGCGGACGAGGCGACGGGGGCGGGCGTGCTGCGGCTGGGCCGGCGCGAGTTCGGACCGGGACAGTTCGCGGTGATGGCGATCGTCAACCGGACGCCGGACTCTTTCTACGACCGGGGCGCGACGTACGCGACCGACAAGGCGTACGACGCGATCGCGCAGGCGGTCGCCGACGGCGCTGACCTGGTCGACATCGGTGGCGTCAAGGCCGGGTACGGCGAACCGGTCAGCGAGACCGAGGAGCTGCGCCGGACCGTCGACTTCGTCGCGGGGATCCGTGCTCGCCATCCTGACCTGGTGATCAGCGTCGACACCTACCGCAGCGGCGTCGCACGCCGCGTCGGCGAGGCCGGCGCGGACCTGATCAACGACACCTGGGCCGGCGCCGACCCCGAGATGGCGACCGCCGCGGCCGCGACCGGTGCCGGGCTGGTCTGCAGCCACGTCGGCGGACTGACCCCACGCACCGACCCGCACCGGATGGCGTACGACGACGTGGTCGCCGACGTGATCCGGACGACGACCGCGCTGGCCGACAAGGCGGTCGCGGCCGGCGTACGGCGGGACGCGCTCGTGATCGACCCGACCCACGACTTCGGCAAGAACACGCTGCAGTCGCTCGAGCTGACCCGCCGCCTGGACGAACTGGTCGCGACCGGCTGGCCGGTCCTGGTCGCGGTGTCGAACAAGGACTTCATCGGCGAGACCCTCGAGCTGCCGCCCGGTCAGCGGGGGACCGGTACGGTGGCCGCGCTGAGCGTCTCGGCGTGGCTCGGAGCCCGGGTGTTCCGGGTGCACGACGTACCGGCCGCTCGGCAGGCGCTCGACCTGATCGCCGTACTGCGTGGTGCGAAGCAGCCCGCCGGAACCCGAAGGAGCCTGGCCTGATGCAGCGGTTGTCCGACCTCAGCGAGGCGGAGGTGATCGCGGCGTACCAGGTCGAGGACCGGTCGGTGCCGCACCTGCGCAGCAACTTCGTCACCACCCTGGACGGCGCGGTCGAGATCGACGGCAAGTCGAAGGCGCTGTCCGGCCCGGCCGACCAGGAGATCTTCGGCAAGCTGCGGATGCTCAGCGACGTCGTACTGGTCGGTGCTGGGACTGTGCGGATCGAGGGGTACAGCCCGCTGCGGCTCGGCGCTGCGCGGCGTGAGTGGCGGGTCGAGCACGGTCTGGCGGAGAACCCGACGCTCGCGATCGTGTCGTCGCGGCTAGACCTGGATCCTTCCGCGCCGTTCTTCGTGGAGGCGCCGGTGCGGCCGATCGTCTTCACGCACCCGGCCTCGCCGGCCGACGCGCGCGAGGCGCTGGGCAAGGTCGCCGATGTCGTGGTCTGCGGGCACGCCGGGGTCGACCTGCACGACGTCGTCAACACGCTTGTCGAGCGGGGCCTGCCGCAGATCCTCACCGAGGGCGGGCCGCATCTGCAGGGCGCGTTGACCGAGGCCGATCTGATCAACGAGATGTGCTTGTCGCTGGCGCCGATCCTGGCCGGTCCGGGCTCCGGCCGCATCACCGCCGGCCCGACTGCGACCGGGACGCGCGGGTACGTCCTGCACACAGCGCTGGCCGGCGACGACGGCTACCTCTTCTTCCGCTACCTGCGCGAGGCCTGACGTGCCAGTCGTGAGCGCGGCCGTCTGCCCGCACCCGCCATTGCTCGTGCCTGAGGTCGCGAGCGGTGCTGCTTCGGATCTCGACGACCTGCGCGCCTTTTGTCTCACTGCTGTCAATGCGCTGGCGACCGCTGACAGCCTGGTCGTCGTCGGCACCGGCTCTACTGCTGGTCGGTACGACGCTGACGCCGCCGGCAGCTTCTCGCCGTACGGCGCCTCGCTGCAGGTGGGCTCCGGTACGCCGATCTTGCCTTTGTCACTGACCGTTGGCGCCTGGCTGGTCAACCAGTCCAAGGCTGCCGCGTTGCCTCGCACGTATCTGGCTCTGGCCCCGGACGCGCTGGCTGCCGACTGTCTCGCGCTGGGTCGTGAGCTTGCCGAGAGCAACGATCGGCTGGCGCTCCTCGTGATGGGCGACGGCTCGGCCCGCCGGAGCGAGCACTCGCCGGTCCATCTGCATCCGCGCGCCGAGCTGTTCGACAGCACCGTCGCCGCGGCGCTCCACCTGGCGGACACCACGACGCTGGCTGCACTCGATCCGGCTCTCGCCGCCGAGCTTCACGCTGCCGGCCGCGCACCCTGGCAGGTGCTGGCGGCAACGACCGGTCTGACGGGGGAGCTGCTGTACCACGCTGCGCCGTACGGGGTTGGCTACTTCGTTGCCAGCTGGACCTGACGCGCTTTCGGCAGCAGGAGCGGAGTCCCGAGCAGCAGGACGCCGGAGATGGTGATCGCGGTGAGTGGGCTGGTGAGTGTTGCCAGGAATCCCCAGACCACCATCAGGACGGCCTGGGCGAGTTTGCTGCTGACGCTCCACGCGGTGAGGACGCGCGCGGCCTGATCTGACGGTGTGCGCTGTAGGCGTTCGGTGGCGGAGATGGGGTTGAAGATGCCCATGCTCGTGATCAGCAAGGCCTCGACGACGATCACCGTGACGAGTCCAGAGACTCCCGGATGGGTGAAGGCGAGGCCGAGCGGGAAGATCGAGCGCAGCCAGCCGGAGACGGTCAGGACTCGATGGCGCCCGAAGCGGTTCACGAGGCGCGCGGAGAGGCGGGCGCCGACGAAGCCGCCGATGCTGGGGAGTCCGAAGGCGAGCCCGTACTGCCAGGCTGCGAGGTGGTACTCGCCGAGAAGGAGAACCGCCAGGAGTGGTGTGGCGGCCATGATCAGGCCGCTGACAGTGATGCCGTTGAGGTAGAGGCGCCGCAGGTCCGGGTCACGGAGGATGAGGCGCCAGCCGCTGAGGAAGTCCTGGGTCGTCAGACGGCGGCCGGTCGAGAGCCGGACCGCCTGCGGGTCGTCGAAGCCGCTTCGGGTCCCGTCCGCGCGGCGCGAATCCGCCGCACGGGTTCGTGCCGGCGCGGCCCCGGTTGCGCCGTCGCGGCCGCGTTCGACGCCGGTCGGCGGCGCGAGGTCGCGGCCGCGGATGCGGAGGACTGCGAGGGCGGACAGCAAGTAGCTGCAGGCGTCCGCGGCAACGGTGACGACTGGGCCGAGCGCGCCGACGAGTGCTCCGCCGAGCGGCGGACCGAGTGCGGTCGCGGTCCAGCTCGTACCCTCGAACCGTCCGTTCGCGGCGAGCAGTTCGTCCTTGTGGACAAGGTGTTTCAGGTACGCACCGGAGGCTGCGGCGAAGGCGATGTTCGCCGTACCGGAGACGATCGAGACGACGAGCAGCTGGCCGTACGACAGTTCGCCCGCGAGGTAGGCGATTGGGACGCTGGCCATCCCGAGGAAGCGGACCAGGTCCATCGCGACCATCACCGGGCGTTTGGCGCGGTGGTCGATCCACGGCCCGAGCGGGAACGCGACGAGCGCGGCGACCGCGAGGCCGGCGGCCTCCAGGAGCGAGACGGCGATGGCCGACGAGTGCAGTTCCCGTACGGCGAGCAGCGGGAACGCGCCGAACGCGATCCACGTGCCGTACGTGCTGACGGCGTACGCCGTCCAGAGTCTGGTGAAGTCTTTGGTGAGCACGGGATTCCTTTGCGACAACCGAGGTGCGGGGCGTGTGCATCACAGCGGTTGTGCTGTCGCCGGATCAAACAACTGTCACGTCGGCGAGCCACAACGATCGGTTGGGCCTGCCTACGATGAGGCGGTGGATACCGAAGGGGTGCGGTCGTTCGTCCGCGCGGCGGAGCTCGGACAGTTCCAGCACGCCGCGGACGAGCTCGGCGTGACGCAGCAGGCGGTCTCGAAGCGTGTCGCCACGCTGGAACGCGAACTCGGCGTCCAGCTCTTCGCGCGAACCGCGCGCGGCGTCGAACTGACCCTCGACGGGCAGGCGTTCCTGCCGCACGCCCGAGGCATCGTCGCCGGCGTCGAACGCGCTGTCGGTGCGGTCAGGCCGGGTTCGCGCGCGCTGCGCATCGACGTACTGGGCCTGCGCAGCGCGCAAGCCGTCGTATTGCACGACTACTGGCGAGCCCACCCCGAGCTGGACCTGGACGTGGTCACGCTACGAGTAGACGACCCCCGAGTCGCTGCCGCAGCCGTAGCCGCAGGCGAGATCGACGCATCTTTCCGCACGATCATCTCTGGCCTACCCCGGGAGCTCCACATGGTCCGAGCCTTCGACCTACCCCTAGAACTCCTGGTAGGCCCCAAACACCCCCTAGCCGCAGCCCGCTCCCTCACCCCACCCGACCTCCGCGGCCACCGCCTCTGGATCCCAGGCATCGCCCCGCACACCGAGTGGTCCACCTTCTACGACCAGCTAGCCACCGACTTCGACCTCAAAATCGACGCCACCGGCCCCAACTTCGGCACCGAAGTCCTCCTAGACGCCCTGGCCGATTCCGCCGACCTGGCCACCCTCATAGGCACCCGAGACCGCTACCTCTGGCCAACCACCTACGACCTCCGCCGAATCCCGATCCACAACCCCACGATCGCCTACCCCCTGTCGCTGGTCCTCCCCAAAACCAACCCCCACCCAGCCCTGGACGCGATCATCACCCACTGCCAGAGCCTCGCCCCGCTGCAGGAGCCCGCCTGGCGACCGACGTGGGCGAGAATCCCCGGCACCCCCTAAAGCCCCCAGCCGCACCCCATCACCAACGGCCCACCAGCAGCACCTACCCCCCATCACCAACGGCCCACCAGCAGCACCTACCCACCCACCCCCACC